>DASWRW010000020.1:0-354398 GCA_036402975.1 Candidatus Elarobacter sp.
AACCTGAAAGACGTCTCAATCAAGATCCCGCTGGGATGTTTCGTGGCCATAACCGGGGTCTCCGGCTCCGGTAAGTCGACGCTGCTCCAGGAGAAGCTCTATCCACGCCTGATGCACAAGCTCCACGGGACCCGCAGCGTCTGGGGCGAGCACGACGACCTCCTCGGCGCGGAGCAGATCGACAAGGTCATCGACATCGACCAGTCCCCGATCGGCCGCACGCCTCGCTCCAACCCCGCCACCTACACCGGCGTGTTCGACCTGATCCGAGATCTCTTCAGCAAGACCCAGGACGCGCGCATGCGGGGCTATCAGCAGGGCCGCTTCTCCTTCAACGTGAAGGGCGCCGAGGCGCTCGACAAGATGGTCGTGATCGACCAGTCGCCGATCGGCCGCACGCCGCGCTCGAACCCCGCCACGTACACCGGCGCGTTCGATCTGATCCGCGAGCTCTACTCGCTGCTTCCGGAAGCGAAGGTGCGCGGCTACACGCAGGGACGGTTCTCGTTCAACGTCAAGGGCGGGCGCTGCGAAGCGTGCCAGGGCGACGGCATCATCAAGATCGAGATGCACTTCCTGCCCGACGTCTACGTGCCGTGCGAAGTGTGCAAGGGCAAGCGCTACAACGCGCAGACGCTCGAGGTGAAGTTCAAGGGCAAGTCGATCGCCGACGTGCTGGCGATGCGCGTCGACGAGGCGGCCGAGCTGTTCGGCACGATGCCGCGGATCAAGAACAAGCTGCAGACGATCTGCGAGGTCGGCCTGGGCTACATCCACATGGGCCAGCCGGCGACGCAGCTCTCGGGCGGCGAGGCGCAGCGCATCAAGCTCGCCACCGAGCTGTCACGCCGCGCGACGGGCCGCACGTTCTACGTGCTCGACGAGCCGACGACCGGCTTGCACTTCGCCGACATCCACAAGCTGCTCGACGTGCTGCAGCGGCTGGTCGGCATGGGCAACACGGTGCTGGTGATCGAGCACAATCTGGACGTGATCAAGACCGCCGACTACGTGATCGACCTCGGTCCCGAGGGCGGCGACCGCGGCGGCAAGATCGTCGCGACGGGCACCCCGGAAGAGATCGCCGCGAACCGCGACTCGCACACCGGCGAGTACCTCAAGGGCGTCCTGACCGACGAGCGCGCGCACGGCCGCATCCGCGTCAGCGCCGAGCGAATCGCCGCGCTGGAAAACGCGAACTTCGAGACCCTCGACGACCTCACCAAGAACGGCACCCGCGAGCGCGTCCCGGTGGAAGCGTAGCGCTCGCGCCGTCCGGCGCTAGGGCTGGATCTCGCCGATCGGGACGATGCGGTAGTTCACCGGGTCGCGCTGCACGATCGTGCTCGCGTCGAAGTAGCTTCCGTTGTAGCGCTGCCCGGTGTTCACGTCCTCGAGCTGCGCGGTGCCGCGGATGTACTGGTCGAAGCCGAGCGCGGTCTGCTCGCCGGCATGCTGGCGCGCCCAGTAGGCGCCGGTGATGATGTCGCCGGTCTCGCGCATCGACTGCGCCGCCGCGACGAGCCGGCCGTTCAGCACGCTGCTGCTGACGCCCCACGACTGCCACGACTTCCACAGCGTCGGCGCGAGGCGCGGAAACGACGACGTCGGCAGCATGAACATCGACTTGTAGAACATGAACGTGCGCGCGTCGACGGCGGCGAGGCTCGTCAGCGCGAGGCCGCGGTACGATGCGCCGTTCGCGCTGTAGTCGAACAGCACGTATGCCGCGCGGCCGCCGGCGACGACCGGCTGAACCGGCTGCACTTCGGCGATGCGGACGGACGAGACGCCGAGCCCGACCGGCGGCGGCGACCGCAGCACGCGCTGCAGCGCCCCGACCGGATCGGTGCTCTCGATCACGAGGACCTGGCGCGGGTTCGTGCCGGGCAGGAGCGGCGGTGCGAACGCGGCCTGCGAGCACCCGAACGCGAGGTAGCCGTGATCCTGGGTCGAGCCCGCTTCGACGCAGCCTTGGTACGAGTTCAGCACGCTCCACGAGTCGGGGAGCGCGACCGATCCGCTGCCGAACGAGACTTGGTGCAGCCGCGGCTGCGCCGCACCGCCGCCGCCGCCGGCGAGCGACGCGAGATAGGCAGGAATCGTGCGGCGCGCGCGCTCGGGCGTGTCGAACGCGCCGGCGGCCACGCCGTTCGCCGTCAGCATCACGCCGGTGACGGCGCGCCCGCCGGCGGTCGCGGTGAAGAAGCCTTCGACGAAACGATCGGCACGGTCGGCGACCGCCGACCGGACGCGGACATCGTTCAGCCCGCGCAGCCCGGACAGCGCTTCGCGAAAGGCGGCGCGCGCGGAGCCGGCGTGGACGTGCAGCGTGAACGTCCGCGCACCGGCGCCTTGCGCAGCGGCCGCGACGGGGCGGGCGAAGCTCAGCGCGAGCACGGTCGACAGCAGCGCAGTCTGCAGCAGCGCGGTTCGAGCGCCGCGAGCGTATCGAATCACCTTGACCTCCGAAGCGCGTTCAGCCGGCGTCGCGGTCGCGCACGAGCGCGTTCGCTTCCGCGTACGAGACGCTCGGCTCGCGCGTGAACGTGAACGTCCCCGCGTCGCGCAGCTCGAACGCGATCTCGCGCAGCACGCCGAGCGTGCGCCGCATCACCGACGAGCCGACGCTGACGCGCCGCGCGCCCAGCCGCTGCAGCGTGGCGGCGTCGGGGACCGTCGGGCCGGCCAGGACGTTGAGCGGCAGCGACACCGACGCCGCGAGGCGGCGGATCGTCTCGGCGTCCGCGACGCCGGGCACGAACACGCCGTCGGCGCCCGCCTCCGCGAACGCGCGCAGCCGCTCGACCGTCGCCTCGAAGCGCGTCTCCGGCGCGCCGATCTGCGCGAGGTACACGTCGGTGCGGGCGTTCAGGAAGAGGTCCGGCGCCGCGTCCTTCGCGGCGGCGACGCGGTCGGCGGCTTCGGCGACGGGGAACACTTCTTGCTCGTACATCCCGTCCTCGAGGTTGTAGCCCGCGACCCCGGTCGCGGCGAGCCGCGCGACGAACGCGTTGAGCGACGCGATGTCCGGCGCGTAGCCGCTCTCGACGTCGGCGGAGAGCGGCACGTCGAGCGCGCCGACCATGCGCTCCAGCGTCGCCAGATGCAGGTCGACGTCGAGGACGTTGCCGTCGGAGTACCCGAGCGAGTTCGCCAGCCCGGCGCTCGACGTGGCGATCGCCGGGAAGCCGGCGTCCTCGTAGACGCGGGCCGAGATCACGTCCCACGCGTTCGGGAGCACGAGGATCGCGGGGCCGTCGTGCAGCGCGCGGAACGCGCGGCGCTTCGCAGCGGTCGAGGAGCGGTCGAGCGAGATCGCCATCGGAGCCTCTCTTTCCGAGGGCGAGTGCTTCGCGCGGACCGTGCGCCAGGCCCGCTAGCGGCGGCGGCGGACCCGCGCGCGTCCCGGTCGAACCGACCGCCGGTGGCCACCTTCGCCCTCGCGATGATCGTCTGCGCGGACCTCGAGCGGTCCCGCCAGTTCTACCTGAACATTCTGCAGCTCAAGCTCGGCACGGACGCCGCGCCGCACTGGGTCGACTTCGACCTCGGCGACGGCCGCATGCTCGGGCTCCATCCGGCCAGCGAGAGCCTCACCGTCAAGCCCGGCTCGCTGCAGCTCGGCTTCTACGTCGACGCGGTCGACAAGTTCATCACCGACGCGCGCACCGCGGGGGTTCCGGTGCTGCAAGACCCGCACGACGAGAGCTTCGGGCGCATCGCGGTGATCGCGGATCCCGACGGGTATCCGGTCCAGGTCGCCACGCCGAAACCGTGGCGGTGACGCCCCGCAAGTCGCTGGAGAAGCGCGCCCGCGAGCTGCGCGAGCGGATCGAGGACGCGAACTACCGCTATCACGTCCTCGACGACCCGCAGATCAGCGACCAGGACTACGACGCCCTGCTGCGCGAGCTGCTCGACCTCGAGCTCGCGCACCCCGAGCTGCAGTCGCCCGACTCGCCGACGCAGCGCGTCGGCGGCACGCCGTCGGCAGGCTTCCCGCCGTACGTGCACACGCGCCCGATGCTCTCGCTGGGAAACGCGTTCGACGAGGCGGAGCTGCTCGCGTTCGACGCGCGCGTTCGCAAGCTGGGCGCCATTGACGGCGACGTCGCGTACACCTGCGAGCTGAAGATCGACGGGCTCGCCGTCTCGCTGCGCTACGACGACGGGAAGCTGACCGCGGGCGGTACGCGCGGCGACGGCAGCACCGGCGAGAACGTCACCGCGAACCTGCGCGCGATCAAGACCATCCCGCTCACGCTGCGCGCCGGCAAGGGCGTGGTGACGCCGCGGCACGTCGACGTGCGCGGCGAAGCGTACATGCGCAAGAGCGACTTCGAGCGGCTGAACGCGGAGCGCGAGGCGCGCGGCGAGCCGCGCTTCGCCAACCCGCGCAACACGGCGGCGGGCGGGATCCGCCAGCTCGATCCCAAGATGACCGCGGAGCGGAAGCTGACGTTCTACGCGTACGCGGTCGGCGAGATCGACACGCCGCGGCCGCCGCGCTCGCAGCACGAGCTGCTCGCGTACTTGCAATCGCTGGGCTTCCGGGTGAACGAGCACGCGCACGCGGTTCCGTCGATCCGCGAGGTGCTCGGCTTCGTCGCGGAGTGGGAAGCGAAGCGCGACGAGCTCGACTACGAGATCGACGGCGTCGTGATCAAGGTCGACGACCTCGAGCTCCAGGCGAAGCTGGGCAGCTCCGGCAAGGACCCGCGCTGGGCGATCGCGTTCAAGTTCCGCGCGCGCGAAGCGCGCACGAAGCTGCTCGACATCGTCGTCAGCGTCGGGCGCACCGGCGTGCTGAACCCGAACGCGGTGCTGGAGCCGGTGCAGATCGGCGGGACGACGGTCTCGAACGCGACGCTGCACAACCAGGACTACATCCGCAACAACGACATCCGCATCGGCGACGTGGTGACGGTGATTCGCGCCGGCGACGTGATCCCGCGCGTCGTCGGACCGGTGCTCGAGCTGCGCGAAGGCGATCCGCCGGAGTACACGCTGCCGGCGGTCTGCCCGGTCTGCGGCGCCGACGTCGACCATCCCGCAGGCGAGCCGATGGCGCGCTGCACGAACGCGTCGTGTCCGGCGCAGCTCGTCGAGCGCGTGCGGCACTTCTGCTCGCGCGGCGCGATGGACATCGAAGGCGTCGGCGACCAGCTCTCGACGGCGCTGGTCGAATCGGGCCTCGTGCGCGACGTCAGCGAGATCTACCACCTCGATCTCGAAAAGCTGCTGACGCTGCCGCGGCTGGCGGAGAAGTCGGCCTCGAACGTGCTCGCCGCAATCGAAGGCTCGAAGAAGCGCGGCCTCGCGCGGCTGCTGTCGGGGCTCGGGATTCGGTTCGTCGGCTCGCAGAACGCGGCGATTCTGGCCGGCGATTTCGGCACGATCGACGCGCTCGCCGCGGCGACGGAAGACGAGCTGCTGCGCAGCGAAGGGATCGGCCCCGAGATCGCGGCGAGCGTGGTGCTGTTCTTCGCGCAGGAACCGAACCGCGCGATGATCGCGCGCCTGAAGGCAGCCGGTGTCGACGTGACCGCCCCGCTGCGCCCGCGCGAACCGGTCGGCGTTCTCGCCGGCAAGACGCTCGTCCTCACCGGAACGCTCCCGACCCTGACGCGCGACGAAGCCGCCGAGCTGATCGCCGCGGCGGGCGGCAAAGTCAGCGGGTCGGTCTCGAAGAAGACGAGCTACGTCGTCGCGGGCGACGAAGCCGGCACGAAGCTCGCCAAGGCCGAGCAGCTCGGCATCGCGATCCTCGACGAAGCGGGCTTACGCGCGTTGCTGAACGGCAGCGGCTGAGGGATCATTTCGGCGGCTGGACGCGGCGCTTGTCCGGATCGAAATCGATCTCGGCGAACATCTCGGCGAGCGAGAGCGAAAATCCCGGCAGCACGCGATGCGTGAGCGTGTCCTGCTCGCCGAGCTCGCGCCGTCCTCCGTTGTCGCAGCAGGTCACCGTCCGCGTCCGCGAGTTGACGACGACGATGAGCTCGGTACCGGCTCGCAGGAGCGTCGCAATTTTGTCGTCCAGGTCAGCGCGGCGATCGTCCGGCGACCGAATCTCGATAGCGACAGTCGGCGGAACGAGCGGCGTCTCCCAATCTTCCGCGCTCGCTCCCAGCATCCGGTCGTACGCGAGGTACGAGATGTCCGGAACGAGCGGCCGAATCACTTCGCCGGGCGGCGCGATACGAAAGCGCCACTCGGACGCGACGCGGCCGCGTCCGCGTGCCCACTCACGAAGGCGGGCGCCGAGCCAGAGCTGCACCTCCCCGTGCTTGCGCTTGGGGCTCACTTTTTGCACGGCGCGGCCGCGCAGCCACTCCGTCTCCGGTTTGGTCTCCGGCAACACGATCTCGCGTTGATCGATCTTTTGCATGGTCTCTCCACGCCGAGCCTATCACGCGCAGGCTCCGCGGCGTCAAGGGGCGCTCTAGATGATGCGCATCACCGGTCCGGTTTGGGGGCTGACGACCGATGCTGGCCCTAGCGCTTCGTCGACGTCGCGCGCGACGACGCCGCGGTGGCGGCGTGCGAGCGCGACCTGGCCGGCGCGACCGTGCCAGTACGCGCCGGCGCGCGCCGCGTCGATCGGCGACAAGCCTTGCGCGAGCAGGGTTCCGATCACGCCCGTCAGCACGTCGCCGGTTCCCGCGGTCGCGAGCGCGTTGGTTCCGGTTGGGTTGAGATGCGTCACGCCGCGCCCGCCGACCAGCGTCGTGCGGCCTTTCAGCAGCGTCGTGACGCCATGCTCGTCGACGAACGCACGCAGCCGCGCGAGCCGTTCGCCCGGTGCGATCGTCCCTTTCCCGCTGATGCGCGCGAACTCGCCGGCGTGCGGCGTGATCACGAGCGGTTTGTCGCGGTACTCCGGCAACCGCTTCGCGAGGTGGTAGAGCGCGCTCGCGTCGGCGACGACGGGCAGATCGGTCGCGCCGATCACGCCGTTCACGATCGTGCCGAACTCCTCGGAGAGCCCGAGGCCCGGGCCGATCGCGAGGCTGGTGCAGCGGTTCGTCAGGTCGAGGATCGTGCGCACCGCGCGCTCGGGATCGCGCTCGTCGTACGTCACGACGACCTGCTCGACGAGCTGCAACCGCAGCGCGGCGGCGGCACCTTCCGGCGCGGCGACCGTGACGTAGCCCGCGCCGGCGCGTGCCGCGCCCCACGCGCAGAGCACCGCGGCACCGGGGAATTGCGTCGATCCGGCGACGATCAGCGGCGCGCCCGAGCTGCGCTTGTCGGCGTCGTCAGGCCGGCGCGGCAGCAGCGCGGCGAACTCCGCTTCGGTGAGGACCTCGGCGCGAGCAGCGTTCGCGACGTCCGGCGCGTCCTCGTCGCGCATCCCGATCGGCGCGCACCACAAGTCGCCGGTCACATCCCGCCCTGCTTCGAGAAAGCACCCGAGCTTCGGACGCCCGAGCGCGATCGTCGCCGCCGCGTGCACCGCGTGCTCGGCCGTGGCGCCGGTCGTCGGATCGAGCCCGGTCGGAACGTCGAGCGCGAGCAGCGGCGCGCCGCTGACGTTCATGGCATCGACGAGCGCCGCGCTGCGCGGGTCGAGCGGGAGCCGCGCGTTCACGCCGAGCACGCCGTCGAGCACGAGCGCGGCACCGCTCAGCACGGTCGCGTCCGGCGGGAACGGCCGTTCCTGCACGCCGGCGACCCGCGCGCGTTCGCGTGCGTCGCGGCGCGCCGCGCTGCCGTCCGCCGCGGGATCACCGTAGACGACGCGCTCGCGGCGCCCGCCGTACGCGGCCAGCGCCGCGTATGCGTCGCCGCCGTTGTTGCCGTTGCCGGCCAGCGCCACGACCGGGCCGTCGCCGAGCGCGTACGCATCGATCAGCGACGCGATCGCCTCGCCCGCCGCGCGCATCAACGCGATCTCGCCGTCGCGCGCGACCGCCGCCGCGTCGATCGCGCGCATCTCCGCCGCCGTGACGACTCTCATCAGGCTTCCAGGATGACCACTGCCGCCGCCGTCGTCGCGGTGTGCGTGATCGTCAGATGCACCGCGCGCACGCCGCGCCGCTCGAGCAGCTCCTCGTAGCCGCGGTAGAGGCGGATGACCGGCTTACCGCTGCGCTCGTGCGAGACGCCGACCGCGCTCCACGGGATCGCGTGGCCGAACGCCTTGCGCGTCGCCTCCTTGGCGGCGAAGAACCCGGCGAGGCGCTCCGTCCAGTTGCGCTTGCGCATCGCGTACGCCATCTCTTCCGCGGTGTAGACCTTGCGCGCGAACCACGCGCGCTGCGTCTCGTCGAAGCGGTAGCGCTCGACTTCCGCGAGGTCGATTCCGATCCCGACGATCATCGCGCACCCTTCGACGCGCTCGGAGTGACACCTGACCCGTCATCCGCATGAAGCGGCTCGACGGAGGGTGCGGGACCGCTTCGGCCGAAGACGATGACCCGTCCGTGCGCGAGATCAGCATCGTTCCGATCAACGCGATCGACGCGGGATTGCTCACCCGGCTCTCGCTGTGCCTGGAAGAGCGGTTCCTCGCGAGCGCCGTCGTCCGCGCACCGCTCGCGGTGCCGCGAACCGCGCTCAACAGCTCGCGCGGCCAACTGTTCTTCGGCTCGGCCGCCAACCGGTTGACGGCCGCGTACGACACGCGCGAGGGCCTGGTCCTCGGGATCACCGAGTACGACCTCTACAAGACGTCGCACCAGTTTGTCTTCGGGTCGTCGAGTGAGACGCAGCGCTGTGCGGTCGTCTCGCTGCACCGCCTGCGCTCGGAGTTCTACGGCGACCCGGCCGACGAGAACGCGCTGTTTCAGCGGCTGCTGAAGGAGAGCGTGCACGAGATCGGCCACGCGCTCGGGCTCAAGCACTGCTACCACGCGCGCTGCGCGATGTACTACTCGAACTCGGTCTTCGACACGGACAACAAGTACTCGCACTTCTGCGACCTCTGCGAGCGGCGCAGCCGGGCGAACCGCTCGGCCTGACCCGGCCCGCCCTTCGGACGCGGGCGAGCGGGCGCTCAACCCGGCCGAGGCATCGTCCGATGGTGGTTATGGGCGACGTCGTGGTGTGGGTAGGCACGGTGCCGCTGCCTTGTCGTCTCCGAGGTGCCGTTGAGCTCGACCCTGCAGCCGTTGAACGCCGTTCGCCGCCGGAGCACCCCGGGGGGGCGGCTCGTCGCGGGCTCGGTCGCGCTGGTGGCGGCTGCCGCGCTGGTCGTCTACTTGGTTCGCTCGGCGAACGGTTCGTTCGCGGCCGCGCTTGCGGCGCTGCTGCTGTTCGCGGCCGGCGCGCTCTTGATGTGGCTGCTCGACGCGGCGCCCAAGCGCGCCGCCGATCCGTACGCGCCCGGCGGCGCCGAGCGGGCTGCGCTCCCGGCCGATTCGGCGCTGGGGCGGGGGATCGCGGCGCTCGGGACGGGCGTCCGCGAAGTCGCGGCCGGCGACCTGACCAAGAACCTCGCGGTCGCCGACGGGCCGCTGGCCGACCTCGGCGTCGGCCTGAACAAGCTGATCTTCGGGATGCGCGACTTCCTCGGCACGCTGCACCAGGAAGCGGCGCGGCTGAGCGCGGCGGGGGGCGACCTGGAGTCGACCGCCTCCGCCTCGCTCGCGGTCATCGAAGGCGGTGCGATCGCGCAGAAGCAGCTCGAGGACGGCATCGGCGAGCAGTCGCAGATCGTCGAAGGCGCGCAGGACAAGGTCCGCGCGATGACCGACGCGATCAGCGAGCTGGCCGGCTCCGCCGAGCAGCAGACGCGCTCGCTCGACGAGACCGCGGTCAACCTTTCCTCGATGTCGGCGTCGATCGAGGAAGTCTCGGCGCAGGTCGACTCGCTGCTCACCATCTCGTCCGAGACGACGCTGACCGCCGACCGCGGCGGGACGGCGATCCACACGATCGTCGACGCGATGGAGACGATCCGCGGCACGATCGCCGAGCTCGGCGTGGACATCCGGCGCCTCGGCGAGAACTCGGCGCAGATCGGCGACATCGTCAAGGTCATCGACCGCATCGCCGAACAGACGAACCTGCTCGCGCTGAACGCCGCGATCGAGGCGGCGCGCGCGGGCGAGCACGGCCGCGGCTTCGCGGTGGTCGCCAGCGAGATCCGCAAGCTCGCCGACGGCAGCGTCCAGGCGACCAAAGAGATCGCCGGCCACATCGGTTCGACGCAGTCGGTGATCGCGCAGGTCACCGAGGCGATGACGCGCCTCACCGAGCGGCTGGAGCAGAGCGCGAGCTCGACCGACAGCGCCTCGGGCGCGCTCAAGGACATCGTCACGACGGTGATGGACGCGAACCGCCAGATCACGCAGATCAGCTCGGTGACGCGCTCGATGTCGGACAACGCGTTTCGCGTCATCCGCTCGATCGAGGAGATCACCAGCTCCGTCGCGGCCAACCTGGCCGCGACGACGCAGATGGCCTCGCACTCGGGCGAGGTCTCGAGCGCGTTCGACGCGATCACCGAGATCAGCGCGCAGAACGCCGGCTCGGTCGAGGTGCTGACGTACGTCAACGCCGAGGTCACCTCGGCCGCCCAGCGCATCGTCGAGTCGGTCGAAGAGATGAGCCGCCGGGCGGCGGCGATCGACGGTCAGCTCGGCCGTTACACCATCACGGACACGAACGGAAAGATCACGGAGGGGATCCCGGTATGAAGCTCGGGCTGAGAACGAAGCTCGTCGGAACGCTCGTCGGAGCGATCGTCATCTCGTCGGCGATCAGCGCGATCGCCGCGCGCAACGCGATGGCGACCGACCTCAACAAGCTCGCGACGCAACAGGTCGGAAGCGGCGCGACCGGCTTCGCCGGCTACTGGGACGGCAAGCGCGATCTCGTCAAGCTGATGGTCGGCCAGGCCGCGATCAACGACGCGGTTCGCCGCGGCACCGCGGGCCACGGCAGCAACCTGAGCGGAACGCTCACCGGCATCATGCAGAAAGGCGGCCTGTCGTTCCTCACCGTCGTCGACGCGCACGGCACGGTCGTCGCGCGCGCCACCGGCGGCCGCTCCGGCGTGAAGCTGAGCTCGCCGTTCGTGAAGCGCGCGCTGGCCGGCGAGACGATCAGCACCACGACGACGATCCCGCACGACGAGCTCGTCCCCGAGCTCCTCGAGCCGCAGATCGAGTCGACGACGCCGGGCCGCGAAGGTCTGCAAGAGGGCCTCGGCATCGTCTCCGCGGTCCCGGTCTCGGACCAGAACGAACGCACCGTCGGCGCCGTGTACGGCGGGATCGTGGTCGACCACTACTACGACGTCGTCGACCAAGCGGCGCACGCGCTGGGCGGCAAGGCCGCGATCGTCTTCGAGAACGAGCTGATCTCCAGCTCGCTCACGCGCGCCGACGGGACGCGTCTGGTCGACCAGCCGGTTTCGGACACGCTCAAGAATCTGAAGCAGCCGTTCTACGGCATCGACACCGAGGGCGGCACGACGTACCTGGTGCGGGCGGAGCCGATCATGAACGACCAGATGCAGGTCGTCGCGACGCGCTGGTTCGGCGTCCCGCTCGCGACGTTCACCGACATCCAGCAGCACACGCTGGTCTCGCTGCTGCTGTGGGGCCTCGTCGGGATCTTGCTGGGGCTCGCGATCGCGCTTCCCGTGGTGCAGCGCATCGCGCGGTCGCTGGTGGCGCGCAGCCGGCAGGTGCGCGACTCGGCGAAAGAGCTCTCGGTCGTCATCGTCGGCAGCGAGGTCTCGGGCGATCACGTCGCGCAGACGCGCGAGGCGGTCGAGCGCCAAGGCGAGATCCTCATGCAGGCCGCGACGGGCTCCGACGAGCCGGTGCATCACAACGGTGCGGTGATCACCGCGAAGGGCGTCTCCGAGAAGCTCCTCGCCGCGTCCGCGCTGAACGCCGAGATCCTCGGCGACATCGTCGTGATCGACACGCTCGCGACCGAGATGGCGGAGCGCACGCAGCACGCCGTCGCGCGCGTCGCGGAGCTCAACGAAGTCGCCGCCGGGCTCGACGAGCTGGTCAGCGGATCGAGATGAGGCGCGATGGCTGACGTCATCCTGTTCTTCTCGTCGAACGCCGACACGATGATCGCCACCAAGGCGCTCAAAGACGGCGGCATCACCGCGAAGATGATCCCGAAGCCCGCGCACGTGAGCGCGACGGCGAACCTCGCGCTGAGCGTCGACGGTTCGGCCGAGTCGACCGCGATCGCCGTGCTCGGCAGGGCGAACGTCACCCTCGGCGGCGTCGCGAAGTAGCGTCTACCGCGCAGGTCCGGCCGCGTCCGTGCGGCCGGTCACCTGCGCGGAGAACACGCGCCACGACGATCCTTGTCGGGCGACGACGAGCATCAGGGTGCCGCTGCGGACGGCATCGGGGCGGGGCGGTTCGCCCGCTGCGTTCGCGCAGCCGCGCAGCGTCCAGTCGGCGATGACGTACGCGCTGTCGATGGAGACCAGCCGCAGGAGCACGTCGTCGATCTGCAGCTCGCTGTGCGCGAACGCGCTCTCGTGCAGCGCCGCATGCCGCGCGACGATCTCGTCGTACCCGCGCCAGCGCTCGCCGGTGATCGCGACGAAATCCGCGTCGTCGTCGAAGTCGTCGAACACCGCTTCGACGTCGTGCCGGTTCCACGCTTCGGCGAGCCGGTGCGGGAGTTGCGAGACGAGCGACGTGCGCTCGCGGCCGCTGATCGAGGCGTGCATGTGGGTGCTCCGTGCTGAGATCATCGTCGTGATGTCGAGAGTACGGGTGCCCCGTCTACGAAGCGTCTAGAGAACGCGCGCGTCCGCCAGGTGCACGACCCGTTCGCGTCCGGCGGCGAGCACGACCAGCCCGCCTTCCGCGTCGAGCCGCAGCGCCGTGCCTTCGAGAATCGAGCCGTCCGCGTCGAGCCGCAGGCGGTACGGGCGTCCGCGCAGCCCGGCGCGGTCTTCCCACGCGCGCGCCACGTCGGCCGGGCGCGCCAAGACGTCCGTGAGCGCGTCCATCGCGCCCAGGATCGCCGCCAGGACCGGCTCGCACTCGGCGCGCGGCGCGGCGTCGGAGAGAAACGCCGGCGCCGGCTCGATCGCGGCGAGCGCCGCGGCGGCCGGACGGCGGACGTTCAGCCCGACGCCGCAGGCGACGTCGGCCGCGCCGCCCAGCACGCGCGAGACGCACAGGATGCCGGCGGCCTTGCGCGGGCCGAGGTCGAGGTCGTTCGGCCAGCGCAGGTCGAGCCGGACGCCGCAGCCGGCCTCGACGCCGTCGGCGACGGCGAGCGCGGTCCAGAACGGCACCGCCCACAGCGCCGCGGCCGGAATCGCGTCGGGCAGGAGCGTCGTGAAGAGCAGCGCGCTGCCGGCCGGCGCGATCCAGGCGCGGCCCGGCTTGCGGCCCTTCCCCGCCGACTGCGCCTCGGCGACCAGCGTCGCACCCGCGGCGGAGCGGTCGCCGAGCAGCGCGGCGGCGTCGTCGTTCGTGCTCGCGGTCATGGCGGTGTAGCGCACGTCCGCGAAGCGCGTCCCGGCCAGCGCGGCGCGCACGCGCGCGACGTCGAGCGCGTCGCGGGCCGTGAAAGGTGCGTTATCGTCCGGCACGTATAGCACGTCCGCTATGGCAGTCGAACGGACCTTGATCCTCGCAAAAGCCGACGCGGTCGTCCGCGGTCTCGTCGGGGAAATCCTCGCGCGCTTCGAGCGGCGCGGCTACACGATCCTCGGGCTGAAGCTGATGCAGGTGACGAAGGAACAAGCGCAGCGGCACTACGCCGAGCACGAGGGCAAGCCGTTCTTCGCGGGACTGGTCGACTACATCACCGGTTCGCCGATCGTCGCGATGGTGATCGAAGGCGAGGACGCGATCGAAGGCTGCCGCTCGACGATCGGCGCGACGAACCCGATCAAAGCCGCGCCCGGCTCCATTCGCGGCGACTACGGCCAGACGATCGGCCGCAACCTCGTGCACGGCTCGGACTCGCCGGCATCAGCGGAGCGCGAGGTCGCGATCTTCTTCCGCGACGACGAGCTGTTCCCGCGCGCGAGTTTCTTCGGCGACTGGGTCGCGGCGAAATAGTGTCGATCGAGTCGTTGCGCGGCGGCGGGCGCCCGCTGATCGAAAGCGTGCGCGCGCGAGAGATCCTCGACTCGCGCGGAAACCCGACGGTCGCCGTGGCGGTCGCGACGTCGTTCGGCGCGGTGGAAGAGGCGATGGTGCCGTCGGGCGCGTCGACCGGCGCGTACGAAGCGGTCGAGAAGCGCGACGGCGATCCGAAGCGCTACGGCGGCAAAGGCGTGCTGCAGGCGGTCGGCGCGGTGAACGAGATCATCGGCCCGGCGATCGAAGGGATGGACGCGACGTCGCAGCGCGAGATCGACCGCACGATCGTCGAGCTCGACGGTACGCCGAACAAGGCGAACCTCGGCGCGAATGCGCTGCTCGGCGTCTCGCTGGCGCTCGCGCGCGCGGCGGCGTCGTCGCTCGGCGTCCCGCTGTACCGCTATCTCGGCGGTCCGGCGGCCGCGACGCTGCCGGTGCCGATGATGAACGTGATCAACGGCGGCAAGCACGCCGAAGGCGCGCTGCAGTTCCAGGAGTGCATGATCGTGCCGCTCGGCGCACCGACGTTCGCCGAAGCGGTGCGCTACGGCTCGGAGATCTTTCACACGCTCGGGAAGCTGCTGCACGACGAGGGGCATCAGACGCTGGTCGGTGACGAGGGCGGTTTCGCGCCGAAGCTCGACTCGATCGACCAGGCGCTGCAGCTCCTCGTGCGCGCGATCGAGAAGGCCGGCTACGCGCCGGGCGACGACGTCGCGATCGCGCTCGATCCGGCGGCGAGCGAGTTCTACCGTGACGGAAAGTACTGGCCGCACATCCCCGACGACCACCCGCTCGACGCGGCGCAGATGGTCGGGCTGTACGAAGGGCTGTGCGCGAAATACCCGATCGTCTCGATCGAAGACGGTCTCGCCGAGGACGACTGGGCGGGCTGGAACCTGCTCACGCAGGCGCTCGGCGCGAAAGTGCAGCTCGTCGGCGACGACCTCTTCGTGACCAACGTCGAGCGGCTCGAGCGCGGGATCCGCGAGCGCAGCGCCAACGCGATCCTGGTGAAGGTCAACCAGATCGGGACGCTCACCGAGACGCTGGACGCCGTCGAGACGGCGCACAAGGCCGGTTTCCGCTCCGTGATCTCGCACCGCTCCGGCGAGACCGAGGACACCACGATCAGCGACCTCTCGGTCGCGACGGGCGCCGGCCAGATCAAGACCGGATCGCTGGCGCGCAGCGACCGGACGGCCAAGTACAACCGCTTGATGGCGATCGCCGAGGACCTCGGCGCGAGCACGGCGCGGTATCCGGGGAAGAGAGCCTTTGCGGCTCTGTCGAAGGGGTAGCGGCTACGGGCCCGTAGCTCAGCGGTAGAGCAGCCGGCTCATAACTGGTAGCGCGCTGGTTCGAATCCAGCCGGGCCCAGGTGGATTCGAGTCTTCGCCTCGAACCCGCCACGTCCGGGCGATGCCCGGCCGTGCATACCAGTTGAGGTCACACGGCGCCATAGTCTATCGGTTAGGACGCCGCCCTTTCAAGGCGGAGAGACGGGTTCAACTCCCGTTGGCGCTACCAATTTCAACGCCCGGAAATGTGCGGGTGTCGTGACGCGGCGCATCGAGCGCTAAAGCAGCGCAGCTTCCGCCCGACGGCGGACTCTCGCCGTGTTTCGTGAAGTAGTCGTGATGGCGAGTAGTAAAACGAATCGTGGGCTGATCGGGTGGGGCGTTCTTGCCCTCGTCGTCGTGGTGGTGGGGATCGCGTTTGCCGGTACCTACAACCGGCTCGTCTCGCTCGACCAGGCGGTGCAGTCGCAGTGGGCGCAGGTGGAGAGCGTCTATCAGCGCCGGGCCGACTTGATTCCGAACCTCGTGGCGACCGTCAAAGGCGCGGCGGAGTTCGAAAAGAGCAGCTACATCGCGGTTGCGCAGGCGCGCGCCAAGGTGGGTCAGCTCAACCTCGGGGGCGGCGTGCCGAACGATCCTGCCGCGTTCGCGAAGTTCAGCGCGGCGCAGGACGCGCTCTCGTCGGCGTTGTCGCACTTGCTCGTGGTCGTCGAGCGGTATCCCGATCTCAAGGCGACGCAGAACTTCGCCGACCTTCAAGCTCAGCTCGAGGGGACGGAGAACCGGATCTCCGTCGAGCGCATGCGGTTCAACAAGACGGCTCAGGCGTACAATACCGCGCGCAACTCGTTCCCCACCGTGCTCCTCGCGGGGATGTTCGGTCCGCGCTTCGCGCAGAAGGCGTATTTCGCGTCGGCGCCGGGTTCCGCGACCGCTCCGCAGGTCAAGTTCTAGCGCGATGCGCGCGGTGCGCCGGCTGCTGGCGCTGCTGATGCTCTTCGGCATCGCAACGGCCGCCAACGGCGCCGAGATCCCGGTTCCCCACGCACCGGCGCGCTGGGCCACCGATACCGCCGCATTTTTGCAGCCGCAGACCGTCGCGGCCCTGGACGCGCGCTTGAGCGCGTACGAACGCGCGACAGGACATCAAGTTCTGGTCTACGTGACGCCGAGCACCGGCGACACGCCGACCGAGGACTGGACCGTGCGCGCGTTCGCGCGCTGGAAGGTCGGGCGCAAAGGCCTGGACGACGGCGTGGTCCTGTTCCTGTTCCCGCGCGACCGCAAGGTGCGGATCGAGGTCGGCTACGGACTCGAGCAGCGCGTCCCGGACGCGACTGCGGCGCGCATCATCCGCGACACGATCACGCCGCCGTTGCGAGCCGGGCGGTCCGACGAAGCGGTGGTCGCCGGCATCGACGCGATTCTCGGCGCGCTCGGCGGAGAAGCGGGGTACGCCTCCGGGAACGGCGGGAAGGCCGTCGCGGCAGACGCGGTCGCCGCGCCGCGCCCGTACGTGGCGCCGGAGCCAGGAGCGCCTACGGTCCATTCAAGCGCGATCGGAGAGGTGCTCGGCGAGTCGCTCGGCATCCTGATCGGCCTGCTGATCGCGGTCGGCGTCATCGTGCTGATCGTGAAGCTGCCGGAGCCGAAGGAGACGTACATCAGCAGCCGCGACACGGGGTTCGGCTGGGGCGGCTTCCTGCTCGGCAGCGTCGTCGGCGGCCTCACCGGCGGCGGGTTTTCCGGCGGCGGCGGCTCGTCGGGCGGCGGCGGAGCGACGGGATCGTGGTGACGAAACTGCACCGGTTCGTGGACCGCGACCGCGTTCGAGAGGCGATCGTGCGCGCCGAGGAGCTCACCACCGCGCCGATCTCGGTGTCGCTCGCGCGGCACGCCGGCGGCGACGTCCATGCCGCGGCGCTGCGCGCGCTCCACCGGCACGGTCTGTCCCGCGCGCCCGAGCGCAACGCGGTGCATTTTTTCATCGTGCCGGCGCGGCGCGAGTTCGCCGTGGTCGGGGACGCCGGCGCGCACGAGCGGCTCGGCCAAGCCGCGTGGAACGGCATCGCCGCGACCGTCGAGAAGCACTTTCGCGACGGCGATCCGACCGCCGGATTGGTCGCGGGAATCGATGAAGCCGGCCGTCTGCTGGCGCGGCACTTTCCGCGCCCCGGTTAGGTCACGACGACGACGAGGTCGGCGCGGGTGCCGAACCACCGCACGAACTCCTGAACCACGGTCAGCCGCAGGGTGAAGCGGCCTGCGCGTTCCGGGCCCTCGACGCGCACGGCATAGCGCCGTTCCTGGTGCGGCAACAGGACCGGAGCGATGCTCGAGCGACGCTGGTCTCCGCCGGCGATGTTCCCGTCCTCGTCGAGCCAGACGTACGCGAAGCGGACTGGATACGGCATGAAGCTGCTGAGCACCGCATCGGTGCCGTTCGACAGCGTGACCTCGGCAGCGAACACGTCACGCGGTCGTACGTGGCCGGGCGCCGTCGCATTCGCGATCCGAATCGCGTCGTCCGCGACATCCAGTCTCTCGGTGCTGATTCGCGGCAGCAGCCACGACGGGTCGATCTCCCGGTGGGACGCATACGCGTAGACGTCCCGTGCGTTCCGTTCCTCCGCCGGTGAAAGCTCGCGTACCAACGAGCCGCGCGGATCCTCGGCGGTCGCCGGCCACACGAGGACGTGCGGGAAGTACGTCTGCAGCTGTTGGCGCACCCGGTCCGGGGTGTGCGCGTTGCCGTCTTCGCTGGTCGTGTGCACGACCAGGCTTCCCAACGGGCGCAGCATCTCCGCCATGGTGCCGAACAGCCCGTCGAGCTCCGCGTTCGGGAGATGCTCCAGCGCGTTCGAGACGATTCCGACGTCGCACGGGGCCGGGTCGGTACACGCCGTCGCATCGTCCGCTGAGTGAACCTCGAGCACCCGGTCTCCGGGGCCCGCGGCCGCAAGCGCGTGCAGGCTGGCGAGCTGCATCTGCCGGTCGCCGCCTGCATCGGGCGTCAGGCCGATCCGGTGCGCATCGCGCGGGAGAAGGGGCGCCCGCGACAGCCCGTACGGCGCCGTATCCGGCGGCCAGTCCGCCTCGGGAATACCCGCGGCCGCGGGTGTCATCACGATCCACCAGTGCTCCCCGCGAATCGGAGGCGGGTCGATCCGCGCCAGCGTCAAGCCCGCCGCGCGAGCCGTCCGGCGCAGCCATTCACGGTCGTAGATCACCGCGTTGCTGGGCGCGCTCGGATTGATGTACAGCGTGTTTTGAAACGACTGCATCATCGGGTAGTCGCGCTTGTCGAAGGTGAACCAGGTCCCGATGAAGGCGCCGTCGGGTGCGAGCACGCGCGCAAGCTCACGCAGATAGAACTCCGCTTGGTCTTCGACGATGTGCGTGAAGACGGAACACGCGATCGCGAGCGTGGCGAACGCGTCCGGCGCCTCCAGCGCCTTGACCTGCGGTTTGCCGGAGCCGGGGTTGAAGCCGGGCTGCGCGGTGTCGTGGTGCGCGAACCGGAAGTTCGGGTCGATCGTCGAGAGATTGCTCCGGCACCACGTCACCATGCCCAGGTGGACGTCGACGCCCAGGTAGCGCTCGGGCCGAACGCGCTGGAGCAACAATTGGCGCGCGAGACGCCCGCAGCCGCAGCCGAAATCGAACACGCTGCGGTACTGCGTTTCGTCGAGGAACGGCCACAGCAGGTCCCCGCTCGGATTCTCGAACCTGGCCGCGTCCTCGGCTCCGACGAGGCGCCGCATCTCGACCGGCGGAACGGGCAGGTCGGGGACGGGCAGCGGCAGGTCGCCGTCCGGCCGGCGCTCAGTTCGCGTCGTTGACCGCGGCGCCGCCGCCCTGGCGCACGGTTTGGATGTCCCAGGCTTGACGGCTGGTGTTCCAGCTCAGCGTGTAGAGATTCTCGCCGATCAGCGGCCGCGCGATCGTGGTCTTGCTGCCGTCGTTCGCCGTGGTGTCGATCGACGCGACGAACGGCGAGCACTGCGGCGGGCTGCCGAAATAGATCCAACTGAAGTCGTTGGGCTGAATGCGCAGCGTGCGCGGCGCGACGCCCGAACAGCCGTACGCGAGCGAGAGCTGGCGCGTCGACTGGTTCACGAGCACGACCATCCGGCGGATGTCGTAGGCGGTGTAGTCGTTGGTGCTGCCGGGCTTCACCAGCGCATAGGACTGGCCGCGGCTCAGCGCGACGATCTTCTCCGTGACCGAGCCGTCACGTTCGGTGGTGCCGATGCGTAGCTCGTAAGAACCACTGTCGCAACTGCCGTTCCAGTCGCCTTCGCTGAACCACTTGTACTGGATCGAGTTCAGCGAGAACGGATGCCAGTCGCTGTCGCCGGCGCAGCGCAGCGAGAACTTCAACGCCTTCTTCTCGAGGTTGCCGACCTGGATGCCGGTGTCGGCTCGCGCGACCGACGGTACCGTGCAGAGCAGCGCGCCGGACAAAAGGGCACCGAGGGCGAGTCTACGCATGTCCATGAGCGTACGTTCGGTTGCCCCGGTCCGTCGCCCCTGCGCTCGGGTCGCGGCCCGCAGCGCCGTCCCAGGGGCATCGCCGCGCGGGCCCGTACCTGAACGCACCCATGCGTTTGTCTCCCGGCATGTCACGTTTGCTGGTCGCCGCGGTCTTCGCCTTCAGCGTCGCGGCGGGGATCCAGACCGGCCTGTACCGCTACAGCGAGCTGACGCTGATGGCGTTCACGTCGTACGCGATCCCGCTCGAAGAGCACGGCATGACGCAGCACGCCTTCGCGCTGTACTTCCTCATCAGCGAAGCGCTCATCGCCGCGACCTTCGCGCTGACCGGGCTGTTCATCGCGCTGCGCGGGCCGAAGACGCCGATGGCGGTCTTCGCCGCGACCGCGCTGATGCTGTACGGCGTGACGATCCCGCCGCCGATGCACGCGCTGGTCGTGAACGCGCCGCAGCTCGCGCCGTGGGTGATGCTCGAGCGCAGCCTCGGCTTCGGCCTGTTCATCGTGTTCCTGTACGTCTTTCCCGACGGGCGCCCGTTCTCGACGTGGACCGTGCGCGTGCTCAGCGCCGCTATCATCGTCTGGACCCTGATGTGGCAGTTCGTGCCCGCCGCGAACCCGTACCGCTTGCCGCATCCGTGGCCGTTCATCGTCATCGCGGCGGCGTTCGCGAGCGCGGTCGGCGTGCAGCTCTGGTGGTTCTACCGCGTGCGCTCGCCGCTCGAGCGGCAGCAGACGAAGTGGGTCGTCTACGCCGTCACCGCGTCGGTCGTGGGCGACTTCCTCACCCACTTGCCCTGGCAGATCATGAACCTGCCGCGCGGCACCGACCTCGACGTGCTGCTGATCCACCAGCCGTTCTTCGTCGCGTTCCAGCTCGCCGTACCGGTCGCGATCGGCTTCTCGGTGCTGTACTACCACCTGTGGGAGATCGACTTCGTCCTGAGCCGCACGGTGCTGTACGCGATGATCACGGCGGCAGCCGCCATTCTCTGGGAAGCGGTGAACGTGACGAGCGCGAAGCTGATCGCGCAGGCGATGGGCCCGCAAGCCAGCGCGTTCGCCGGCGGAACGGCGACGGTCGTCACCGGGTTCTTCCTCAAGCCGATGTACGAGAGCTTCAAGAAGACGGTCGACAAGCGGCTCACGCCGGCGACGCTCGACCTCTCCGACGAGTTCCCCGAGCTCGAGCCCGACGTGCGCGTGCGGCTGACCGCGGCGCACGTCGTCAGCGCGCTGGTCGAGCACACGCCGCCGCTGTTCGACGTCGCCTACGGCGCGGTGTACGCGTACCGCGACGGCCGGCTCTCGCTGCTTTCGTCGCACGGACCCGACGCCGAAGTCCCCGAAGCCGCGCTGACCGAGGACGCAACGTTCGCGACCCTGCTGCAGGGCAAAGCCGCGCGTCCGTACGCCGCGGACGACGCGCCGGTGTTCGTTCCGCTGGTCGTGCCGCGCGCGAAGAAGCCCGATCTGCTCGGGGTGCTCGTGCTCGGCAAACGGGACGGCGAGAAGGGCTACTCGCAGCTCGAGATCGGCGCGCTCGAGGACCTCGGCCGCAAGGCCGGGATGGCGCTGTACGTCTCGGAGGCGCGCGCGGCGGCCACGACGCTGGCGGCGGCGACCGCGCGCACGTGAACCAGCGGGCCGGGTCGAACGACCGGCCGCGCGACAAGAGCGAGTTCATGCAGCCCGGCAGCCGGGACGAGTTCAAGGAGCAGAAGCTCTCGCGCGGGACGTTCGGCGCGCTGGTCGCGGAGCTCGTCGGCACGGTGGCCGTCACGATCGGCACCGTCGGACCCGCCGCGGTGGCGAACGCGCTCCACCTCGATCTGGGCTACGGCGTCGAGATGGCGTGCACCGGCGTGTTGACGACCGTGATGATCTACGCGCTGCGCTACGTCTCGGGCGCGCACTTCAACCCGTGCGTCACGCTCGCGTTCGCGCTGCGCGGCGACTTCGGCTGGAAACGCGTCCCGGCATATCTCGCCGTGCAGTTCGCGGGCGCGATGGTGGCGGGTCTGCTGGTCGCGTCGATCCTGCATCCCGCTCCGCGGGCGCTGCTGCCGCGCATGGAGCTCGGCCCGTGGCCGGCCTTTTGGCTCGAGATCGTCCTGACCGCGCTGCTGGTGATGGTCGCGCTGTCGACGGCGAACGTCGCCCGCTTCATCGGCCCGGAGTCGGCGATCGCCAACGGCGCGACGACGGTCGTCGAGCGCTGGATCGCCGGCTACGTCTCGAGCGGCTCGATGAACCCCGCCCGCACGCTGGGCCCCGCGCTGATCGCGGGCGGTTTCGCGAGCTGGTGGGTCTACGCGACGGCGCCGCTGGTCGGGATGCTGATCGGCGTCGGGCTGGTCGCCGCGATGTGGCACAAGTCCGAAGCCTGACCGAGCTGCGGTAGGTGAGCGGGCGATGACCTACGAAACAATTAGGAGGTCATCGCCGTAGAGGGATCAATGCGACTCCGGAACTTCACCGTGGCGGCGAGTCTTGCCGCGTCCTTGCTCGCGACCGCACTCCCTGCCGCCGCCGTCACCGGGCCGACCGGCAGCTACCAAGCGGTGCGCACGGAGAAACCGCCGGCGCTGGATCCGGCGCTGACCGATCCGGCCTGGGACAAGGCCGTCGTCGCGAGCGAGCTGCAGACCGTGACGACGCAGCGGCCGAGTGCGTTCAAGTCGCGCTTCATGCTGCTCTACGACGATCAGAATCTCTATGTCGGCATGAAGCTCGAGCAGACCGGCGCGCCGGTGACGGCCTCGCAGACGACCAACGACATCGGGTTCGGCCAGGACGACTTCGCCGGGATCGGGATCGATCCGAGCGCGAACGCCGGACAGGTCTACTTTTTCATGACGACGCCGCGCGGGACGCGCTATCAGCAGTCGACGGAGTCGGCGCGCTTCGCGCCGCCGTGGACCGCGGTCGCGCGGACGTCCGGCGACACCTGGAGCGCGATGATGGTGATCCCGCTCAAGGTGCTGCGGCGGCCGAGCAGCTCGGTGCAGACCTGGCGCTTCGACTTCATCCGCCGCATCGCCGCGCTGAACTTGAACGAGTCGTGGGCCTACGACGCGACGATGAACGACGGCGGCGGCGGCGTGAACGGGTTCCCGCAAGCCGGCGACGCGCGCTTCTGGCCGAAGCTGACCGGTCTGAAGATCGCCGGCGGCCCGTCGCGCCGTCCGCCGCGCGCCGAGATCTACGGGCTGGCGAGCGCCGGCGAAGACCGGCGGCGCTTCCAGCTCGCCGACGGCAACTTCGTGGACACCGGCGCGCGCCACATCGGCGCCGACGTCGTCGTTCCGCTGACCGGCACCACCGCGTTCGTCGCGGCGTTCGCGCCGGACTACTCCAACGTCGAGGTCGACCAGCAGACGATCGCGCCGCAAGAGTTCCGCCGCGCGCTCAACGAGTACCGGCCGTTCTTCACGCAGGGGGCGAACTTCTTCAACCCGGTCTCGCTGAACGGGATCAACGCGCCCGCCAACACGATCTTCTACTCGCCGGCGATCGGGCCGTTCAACCGCGGTCTGAAGCTCGAGGGGGCGGAGGGCTTCCAGACGTTCGGCGTGCTCGAGGCGCAGGGCGCGGGCTTCGACGACATGGTGTTCGGGATCAAGCACGCCGAGCCGAACCGCCAGTTTCTGTGGTCGCTCGACGGCGTCGTCGCGAACCACCGCGCGTTCAACGACACGATCGATCCGCGGGCCGCGCGTGACGCGACCTGGGAGGCGCAGGTCGGCGGCCGCAACAACAAGACGGGCCTCGTCTACACGCTCGACTACGCGCAGGAGCACGGCACGTTCGTCAAGCACGACCGGCTGGCGTACAAGAGCGAAGACTTCGTCGACGTCCACCAGCACAACTACGAGATCTTCACGGGCTACCGGACGATCGGCCCGGAGTACGCGCCGATCCTCGGCTTCACGGTGAACGCCGACCTGCGCGGGCCGCAGGCGTTCTTCGACCTGAACGGGACGCTCTCGCCGCACGGCTGGATCAAGCGCGCCGATCTGTTCATCACGGCCGACCGCTACACCGACGGCAGCGGCGCGGTCCACCAGGCCGACTCGAACATCAACCTCGATCTGCAGTTCAAGAACGGGCTGCATCTGTCGGGCGGGCCGTTCAGCTCGTTCCTGCGGACGTACGACAACGGCCTGATCGGCTATCCGCTCTACACCGGCGGCGTCACGCGCACGTACAACCTGCACAACCTCAACCTGGGCTGGAAAGAAGGCACGCCGGCGCCGTACAACGCGAGCATGTCGTGGGGGCCGTTCGGCGACATGTTCCTGCAGCAGGTGACGATGTCGACGTCGCGCGCGATCGGGACGCGCTGGAGCATCGGCGCCGAGCTCGACGGAACGCGCGAGCGCCCGACCTTCGGCGGCCCGACCGACGGGCAGTGGCTGCGCCGCATCACGATCGGCGAGACGCTCGGCCCGACGACGAACTTCTCGGTCGCGCTGCGCTCGATCAGCGGCACCGGCGGCTTCGCGCAGCCCGGCGTCAACCTGGCCGGCTCGTTCCACCACCGCTTCAAGAACGACAGCGAGCTGTTCGTCAATTACGGCACGCCGGCGGCGCCGACGACGCTGCAGCGCGTGATCGTGAAGTACGTCCTGCGCACCGGCGGCGGCGCGGGGACTTAAGCGAGAGCCGGCGCGTCGAGCGCCGGCTCGCCGTGGTCGAACTTCGCGAGGTCGGGCGCGCGCAGCGTCACCCGCGTGGCGAGCAGCAGCGCCGCGATCGCCGCGATCCCGGCGAGCGAGAGCAGCAGCACGATGGCGTACGCGTCGTGGATGCCGAGCGCCAGCGCGCGTCTGAGCGCATCGAGCGGTGCGCCGGCCGCGACGTCGCGGCCGGTGATGAACGTCCGCACCAGCTCGTTGGCATGTGCGAGTGACGGGTCGGTGGCGTGCAGGTGCGTTTCGGCGCGTGTGCCGATCGTGTGCTCGACGCCCGGCGCGCTGACGAACCCGCCGGTCAAGCGGAACAGGTTCAGCAGCGCGATCGCGCGGCCGACGAGCGCGCGCTCGAACGAGAGCGTCACCACGAAGAGCCCCGGCGAGACGCTGAGCCCGGCGCCGAAGCCGCCGATCAGGCACAGCCACGCAACGGCGGTCGCGTCCACCGGCGCGAGCGCACGCGAGAGCGCCGCGGCGAGCGCGATGAACGCGAGCCCGGCCGCGCCGACCAGCACGACCCAGCGGGTCGTCACGAGCCGCCCGAACACGTAGCCGCTGGCGATCGCGGTCAGGAACTCGAGGGCGAACGCGAGGCCGGTCGCGCGTGCGCCGAGACCGTCGACGCGCAGCAGCGTCAGCGACCACGACTGCGTGAGTGCGCTGAACGAAGCGCTGCCGACGACGGTCGCGATCGTCCCGACCAGCGCCAGCGAGGTCGCGAGCTTGCGCACCGGGATGAGCGGATCGCGCTGCAGCGCCTCGCCGGCAATCAGCACGGCGTAGATCAGCAGCCCGGCGACGAACGGGCCGCTGGCGAGCGCGTTGCGCCAGTCGCTGCCTGCCAGACCGCCCGCGCCGAGATAGATCAGCAGCGAGCCCGTCCCCGACGCGATCAGCGCGAACCAGTCGACGGGCTGCCGGCCCTGCGGCTCGCGCGACGCGATGACGCCCCGCGCCAGCGCGAGCGCGGCCAGCGCGATGACGACTTCCACCGCGAACATCGCTCGCCAGAGGCCCGGCCCGGCGACGAGCCCGCCGATCGGCGGTCCGAACGTCACCGCGCCGAACAGCGCGGGGACGAGCAGCGTCGCCGTCGCGGGCAGCTTCTCGCTGGTGAAGTTCACGATCAGCGGCGGCAGCACGACGATGAACAGCATGCCGGCGACCAGCCCGTGCGCGACGTGCGCCGCTAGCAGCACGGCGAACGACGGCGCGAGCGCGCTGGCCACGGACGACACCAGCGAGACGCCGAGCAGCCAGAAGTACAGCGCGCGGCTGTCGGCGCGGCGCGTCAGCTCGGCGCCCAGCACGCAGCCGAACGCGAGCGCGGCGTCGCTGATCAGCGCCAGTGACGGCGCCGTGCCCGGATCGACGTGCAGGTCCGCGCCGATCGCCGGCGCGGCCAGCGCGATCGCGCTCGTGTTGATCAGCCCCGGGAACAGCGTCAGCACGACCAGCGCAACGTTGGCCGGATACGACTTCGCCCAGCGCGGCTCGCGCGCGTTCGGCATGCGTGGCGCCTCGGTCAGGTCGCGACCGGCTCGTGCGCGGGCGTGTCGCCGAGCAGCGTCGTAAGCCGCTTGCGGCGCCAGAACGCGAAGTAGTACGTGGTCTGGAGCAGCAGGCTGCAGCAGAAGGCGACGGGATACGCGATCCACACGCCGCGCAAGCCGTAGTGCGGCGCGAGCGCGTACGCGACCGGCACCTCGACGGCCCAGATCGCGGTGATCGAGATCGCCGTCGGCCACAGCACGTCGCCGCTCGAGCGCATCAGTCCCGACAGCACGCTCGACGTGCCGAAGATGGCATAGCTCCAGAGCGTGATCGCGAGCAGGTCGTGCGCGAGCGCGACCACGGCCGGGTCGGTGATGAACAGCGAGAGGACCGCGTCGTTGAAGACGTAGACGAGCCCGATCAGCGCGCCGCAGATGACCCAGTTCAGCGCGATCCCGGCGCGCGCGATCCCGCGCAGGCGCTCGAACCGTTTGGCGCCGATCGACTGCGCGCCGAAGATCGAGGCGCCGATACCGATCGAGATCGCGGGGAACTGCACGTACGAGACGATCTGGTTCACCGCGCCGTACGCCGCGGTCGCCGACGAGCCGAACCGGTTCACCAGCGAGATGACGGCGATCTCGGCCAGCGAGACCATCACCATCTGCAGCCCGGTCGGGATCCCGATCCTGACGAGCGCCCCGAGCAGCCGCGGCTCGATGTTCATGTGCCGCACGATCGACCTGTCGAGCGCGAGCGGGTTCTTCTCGAGCGCCAGCGCGACCAGCATGAACACCAGCCCGACGGCGTTCGCGATGATGTTCGCGGCTGCGGCGCTGACGATCCCGAGCTGCGGCAGCCCGAGCCAGCCGCGGATCAGCGCCGGCGTGAAGAGCAGGATCAGCGCGGTGCTCACGATGAGCGACAGAAACGGCGTCCGCGAGTCGCCGGTCCCGCGCACGAACGTCGTGTACCCGATGTAGACGAACAGCAGCGGCAGCGCGAGAAACGTCACGCGCGCGTAGGCCAGCGCGTCGCCGAAGACGTCGAGCGGCGTGCCGATCGCGTGCAGCAGCGGCGGCAGAAAGAACCAGCTCGCGCCGCCGATCACGACGCCCGCCACCAGCGCCACGGTGAGCGTCGTCCCGGCGACCGCCTTGATGCGCTCCTCGTCGCGCGCGCCGTACGCTTGCCCGATCAGGACGCTGCTGCCGCTCGCGATCCCGATGAAGAACGCGACCATGAAGAAGACGATCGGGAAGAACGACGAGGCCGCCGCCAGCGCCTGCACGCCGAGCAGTCTACCGAGGTAGATGCTGTTCAGCGTCGCGGACGCCGACTGCAAGATGTTGCTCAGCATCAGCGGGACGAGGAAGACGAGCATCGCCTGCCAGATGGGCCGTGAGTCGTCGAGCGCGAGTCGCCGCTGTTGCATCGGGACCGGTATCCCCCGTCCGGGAAGCCGTCTCCCGCGTGACGAAGGCGCCCTGCGGCGGCGGGCGATTAGCTCAGTGGGAGAGCGGCTCCTTTACACGGAGATGGTCGGCGGTTCGAATCCGTCATCGCCCAGTTCCCCGCAAACGCCGATGATGGCGGACTACGAAAACCGGAGCCCTCGCAACGGACGGGCCTGTGCAAGTACATCGATCGGGAGCAGCTCCAAGCCGCTGCGAGTCGCGACCGCCAGCATGTTGCGACCGGGAACGAACGCAATGTTCCCGGGAAGATCGAATCCCGCGAGGGATCGCGCGTTCGAGAGCGCGGGATAGTCGACGACGATCAGCCGGCCGTACGGCCAGGTAAGGCTTTGCGTTACCACCACGCACCCCAACGGCGGGACGAAGCATAACCCCATCAATCGCGGCAGGCCTTCCAGCTCAGCGCTATATGTGTACGTCACCGGGTGAGCTTCGATGTGGTACAACGCCGCGCGGCCCCATCCGCCTTCGTGCGCGACGCCCTCTTCCACGCCGACCAGCGTAGTGTCTCCGACCGCGTCCAGGGCGTGGAGATTGAAAGCGAGTGGAGGCTCGCACACGCGGAGCGGAGGTGCCTTGTAAGAAATCTTCACGAGTGCGCGAGCTTCGGTTACGAAGACCGAGCCGTCAGGCAGCGCCGCGACATCGGTCGGCCAGCGTAGCAGCGATCGAATCGCGGACCATAGCGCGTCGCCGCGCAGGCCCGCTCGTAGGCGCTTCGTCAAGGCGATCAGCTCGGCGGGATGTGGCCTGCCCGGGCCGAGCGTCTTGAGCGATCGGCCGTTTCGCGAGATGGCGACGACGGTTCCCACGCCGCGTGGCGTGAATCGGCCGAGCGGCAGAGCTGCATTTTGCACCACCAGGATGTCGCCGTCGGGCGCGACCGCGATGCCGCGCGGATCGAGCAGGTGCGACGCCAGGATATCGAGTCGGTTCCGTTCGAGGTCGTGCTTCAAGACGCGCTTATCCGCGGGATCGGCGATGAAGACATACCGTCCGTCCGCCGACGCGGCTAGGCCGGACACGCGCCCGCTGTAGATCGATCGTGCCGGGATGCGCCGAATAGCCGGCACGGAACCAAATGCTACGCGGCGGCCGAAAGGAACGGCTGCGGCCACGGTGCTCTCGAAATCGTCTGGTTTCGACCCAACCGCGCTCTTGAAATCCGCCTTCACGATACTCAGGCGATCCGTCCAGGGAGTAACGGTCAGGTTTCGCGTCAGATTGTCGAGCGCTTCATCCGGCAATTCCGGTGTAGGGCCGACCAAACAGATCTTCAGCTCGGGGCGTGCCTTCAATGCGTCGCCGATCCAAGACCGTACGTGCGCATCGGGAAAGCTGTATCCAACGACGATGCACAATCGGTATTTCGGGTCCGCGAGCAACTCCTGAAACCGCAGCGCGTTCCGCATGAACGGACCGTACATCGGCATCTTCCGCCGCGAGGGGTAGATCATCGGTGTTTCGAGGATCGGCGACCGTACCTCGCCGAGCCGCCGCACAACCTCACCCGGGCGATTACCGATGCGTTCGACCATACCACCCGCCCGCGGCATCCACGTGACCGAACCGTGGATCTTGACCAGCTCGATGTCACACGACGACGTGCGTTCACCCGTGACGGCTTCGGCTACCCTCAGACCGCATTGCCCGCTACGGCGCTCAACGACGTCGTCGTAGTTCAGCGAAACGATCGGGTACGGCGCGAACCGCCGGAGCCGCCGGAACAGCGGCGTGAGAAACGCATGTCGTCCGACGTCGTCGACGACGCACTCGTTCTGGATGACACGCTTTATCTCGTAGTGCACGCGCTCTAGCGCGCGTGACGTCTTAAATGAAACCGACGAGGTCTCGAACCGCCCGTCGAGCGCATCGTCCATGCACTCGTAGACGGCTTCCAATCCAGGCTCGCGCCCGGTCCGCGACCGCAAGTAGTCGCGCACCCGCTCCAGCTCAGCGACTGCTGCATCGTTCGTCCCGTCAGGGAGACCGCGCAGATGGCCCGCGATACGGTCTACGAACGTTCTCGACATTGGCACGCCAGCGTCGGCCGATGCGCCCGCGCCGAACAGGAAAAAGCTGTGTGAGAGCGGAGACTCGCGGTCGCGATGTGGCCGTGCCATATGGGCTACCCTGGCTTCGCCGGAGGGCTCTCGTCTGCTTGCACGTGATGCCGAATCCGTGGGTGCTGGTCAGCGTCATCAGATCTTATGCTGCGAAGATTCGCCGCGCCCCAAAGTGAGCGTCGCGGGAGGCGCCGTCGCTTGCGCCGTACATTGAACGATGGACCATCTGTTGCGGGACGGCTCCGAGGCGGTCGGAGCAGGGTCGGTTTCTGTCCGGGATGTTCGGGCAGCAAATTTCACACACGCCGATCTCGAATGCGACATGGTGATGAAGGGTGGCGTCACAAGTGGAATTGTCTATCCGGCCGCCATCCTCCGCATCGCGCAGCGCTTCAAGCTGAAAAAGGTCGGCGGAACATCGGCCGGCGCAATCGCCGCGGCGATGGCCGCAGCAGCCGAGTTCCGCCGGGCGTCCGATGCCGTCAACCCCGGCGCCGGTTACGTGGCGTTCAAGAACAACATCATGGTGTGGCTCGGCCAGGGGACGAACCTGCAATCGCTCTTCGTTCCGGTGCGGTCCCTCGCGCCGCTCTTCTCGATCTTTCTCTTTCTCGTGGGTGCGTCCGTTGCGAAACGCAGGGTTGCGTTCGCGGCTGGTATCGTCGTCCTCGCTCTGCTGGTCTACGGGGTGCTGGCCGCATTCGTCGGTGGGCCTGATTGGTGGCTGTTCGATGCTGCGAAGATCTTCGCGATCGTCGTCATCGTCGCGACTATCGCGGGAGTCGCGTTGCTGATCGTTGCGGTGACGCGCTGGCTGCCGCTGTCGAACTTCGGAATCTGCACCGGCGGACGCGCCGGGACGTCGGGGCGCGTGGAGCCGCTGACGTTCTGGCTCTCGCGGCAGATCGACACGATCGCGAATACCGGCGAGGGTCGCCCGCTGACGTTCGGTGATCTCTGGGCCGGGCGGCTTCGTCCGCAGCCGCTCGCCGAGGGCGGGACGAACGCGAGGCCCGACGACCCCGTGGTCGACCTCCAGATGGTGACCACGTGCCTGACCCTCGGCCGGCCGTTCATGTTGCCACTGTCGACGGCGATTTTCTATTTCCGCGAGGACGAGCTCCGACGGTTCTTCCCCGAATACGTCGTGGACTGGATTGTGAAAACGTCGCGCAGCGCCGCTTCCTTGAACTCCGAACAGGCGCAGCGGCACGAGTACCTGCTGCAACAGGGATTCCGGCCGCTTCCGCTCGGCGCGGACCTTCCAGTGGTGCTCGCTACCCGGATGAGCTTGTCATTTCCGATCCTGCTCAGCGCGGTGCGGCTGTGGACCGTCGACTGGACCCGTCCATACAATCAGGCGCACAGAACGGCACCCTTGATCGAGCCGGCGTGGTTCTCGGACGGCGGCGTCTCCAGCAACTTCCCGATCGGGATGTTCGACGCACCGCTGCCCACTCGTCCGACGCTCGGCATCACCCTCGACGACTTCCCGCCGGTCGATCCCGGCTCCGATCCGAACGCTGACCCGTCGGGAGCCTCGATCGCGAACACGAACGACGACAACATCAACACGAGCTGGACGAGGTTCAGTTCAGCCATGCGGCCGTCGAACCTCGGCGGCTTTGTCGGCGCGATCATCAATGCGATGCAGAACTGGCAAGACGCGATGCAGGCGTCGGCCCCAGCGTTCCGGGACCGCATCGCGCACGTGCACTTGACCGGCAAGCAGGGCGGGCTCAATCTCGCCATGCCCCCGGACGTCATCGCAACGCTGGTCGCGCGAGGCGAGCTCGCCGGAAAACTGCTGATCGATCATTTCGCGCTGCCGAGCCCGCCCGGCGTCGTGACGACGTGGCACAATCACCGGCGCGTTCGCGTTCGAACCACGCTCGATGTCGGGGAGCGCTACGCCAGCGCCTTCGAGGGTGCGTGGAAGCAACCGGGGACGCCGAGCGAGATGTCGTATCCGGACGTCGTCGACGACATGCAGCAGGGACCCGGCGGATATCGCTGGCGTTCACCCGAGCAGCACCAGGAAGCGAAGCGCGTCGCGGCCGCCCTCGCTGCCGTGGTCGCGGCGACGCCGCCGGCTGATCCGGTGAACGACGGTGCGCCCAGGCCGGTCTCCGACCTGCGCGCGAGGCCGCGCTTCTAAGCGGCGCCGTCGCGGAACGTCTACGGCGCGGCCGGGCGGTACGTGCCGAAGCTCCAGAGATGGCCTTCGGGGTCGCGCGCCAGGAAATCGTGCGAGCCGTAGTCGGTGTCGTGCAGCGGCATGAGGATCTCGGCGCCCGCCGCGACGGCGCGCGCGTGCATCGCGTCGACCTCCGCGGCGTCGTCGAGCACGACGTAGACCCCGCCGGTGACGGCGCCCACCTCCATCGGCGAGCGCACGGGATAGTCGTCGTCGCGCGAGGAGCCCAGCATGACGATCTGCCCTTTGAGCACGAGCTGCGCGTGCGCGACGCCGCCCGCACCGTCGTCGTAAACGGCTTGCGGCTCGAAGCCGAACGCCCGCTGCAGAAACGCGATCCCGGCGTGCGCGTCGACGAAGCGCATCCCGCAGAAGATCCGCTGGCTGGTGAGAGGTTTGCCGTCCGTCATGCCCACAGCCTAGCACGGGTGCGCCGCCGCGTCTCGGGAAAACCGCCCGCATGAACGCATCGCCCGAGGCCATCGAGGTCCGGCGGCTCACCAAGCGCTTCGGCGCGCTGACCGCGGTCGACGGGATCAGCTTCGGCGTCCCGCGCGGCACGATCTTCGGGCTGCTCGGCCGCAACGGCGCGGGCAAGACGACGACGCTGGAGTGCTGCATCGGCCTCAGCCGCCCCAGCGCGGGGGACGTTCGCGTGCTGGGCCTGGACCCGACGCAGCCGCGCGATCTCGCGACGCTGCGCCCGCGGATCGGCGTGCAGCTTCAGGTCACGTCGCTGCCGGAGAAGGCGAACGTGCGCGAGGTGCTCGAGCTGTACGCCGCCTACTACGCGATCGCGCCGCGTCCCGACGAGATGGCGGCGCGCGTCGGGCTCGACGGCAAGCTCGACCGTCAGATCGGGCAGATGTCGGGCGGCGAGCAGCAGCGGCTGGCGCTGGCGCTCGCGCTGCAGCACGAGCCCGAGGTGCTGTTCCTGGACGAGCCGACGGCCGGCATGGACGCGTTCGGGCGGCGTATCCTGTGGGGCGAGGTGGAGCGCTTGCGCGACGCCGGGAAGACGATCGTGCTGACGACGCACTACATCGAGGAGGCCGAGCGCCTGAGCGACCGCATCTGCGTGATCCAGCGCGGCGCGATCGTCGCCGAAGCGAGTCCGGCGGAGCTGATCGCGCAGCACGGCGGCGACGCCACCGTGACCATCGTCGCGGACGGTTTCACGCCGGGACCGCCGCTGCAGCATCTCGGCACGTGGACGCGCACCGGCGCCGAGTGGAAGCTCGCGACGCGCGGCGAGCCGGGGCTCGCGCTGGCCGCGGTCGTCACGGAGGCGAACGCGGCCGGCGCGAAGATCGCCTCGCTCGACATGCACCGCCCGTCGCTGGAGGACGCGTTCGTCGCGATCACCGGCGAGACGCTGAGGGAGACCGAATGAGGCTGCTGCGGATGTTCCTCGTGCAGACGAAGACGCACTTCGTGTGGTACTTCCGGCGCGACGGCGAGATGATGTTCTGGACGCTCGCGATGCCGGTGTTCTTCCTGGTGCTGTTCTCGTTCGCGTTCTCCGACGGCAAGAACACCGGTTCGTCCAAGTTCCTGGTGCCGGGGATCATCGGCGCGCAGGTGCTCAGCTCGGGCTTCTGGGGCGTCGGCGTGATGCTCGCGACCTTCCGCGAAAAGCACTTGCTGCGGCGCGTCTACATCACCCCGATGCCGCCGTGGGTGTTCTTCGCCTCGCTGGTGGTGTACCGCATGGTGCTGCTCGCCGCGCAGGCGACGCTGCTGGTCGCGGTCGGCGCGCTGGTCTTCCACGTGCGCATCGTCGGGAACCCGCTGCAGATCCTGGCGATCCTGATGCTCGGCACCGCGACGTTCGTCTCGCTCGGCACGATCATCGGCGCGCTCGCGCGCACGACGGAGAGCGCGAACAACATCGCCTCGATCATGAGCGTCCCGCTGGCGTTTCTCTCCGACGCCTACGTCCCGATCGACCGCTTCCCGCACGCGGTCGCCGCGACGCTGCGCCTGCTCCCGTCGACGCAGTTCATCGAGACGTTCCGGGACGTGGCGGTCTACGGCGCGTCGCTGAGCGGCTACGGCGTGTGGATCGTGGCGCTGGTGCTGTGGACGGTGGCGGGGACGGCGGTCAGCGCCCGGACGTTCCGCTGGGTCTGAGACGCTTTTGAGACGGCGGCGGCCTATCGTCGGATGCGGCGGGTTTCACCCCATCCACCAGGAGGCACCGACGTGGCCGTTTCCGTCCGAAAGTCCATCGACTGCCGCGAGTATCCGAGCGAGAACAACTGCTCGCTGAAGATCTCCGGGACCGAAGAAGAGGTGCTCGCCGCCGCGCGCCAGCACGCGGTCAGCAGCCACAAGCACGACGACTCGCCGGAGCTGCTCGAGATGCTGCGCTCCGGGCTGCGCGAGGACCGCGCGTGACGACCGCCGCGGCGCCGCCGGCGCACTTCGACGAAGAGAAGCTCAACGCGTTCATCGGCAAGATGCTCGGCGACATCGGCGCGACGCTGAGCGGCGCGCTCGTCCTGATCGGCGACCGGCTTGGACTCTACCGCGCGCTCGCCGAGCAGGGGCCGATGACGTCCGGCGAGCTGGCGAGCGCGACCGGCACCGCCGAGCGCTACGTGCGCGAGTGGCTGGCGAACCAGGCCGCCAGCGGCTACCTCACCTACGACCCGGCCACCGCGGCGTTCGCGCTGCCGCCGGAGCACCGTCCGGTCCTGGCCGACGAGACGAGCCCGGTGCTGCTGTGCGGGCTGTACCAGATCGCGCAGACGATGTTCGCCGACGAGCCGAAGATCAGCGAAGCGTTCAAGACCGGCGGCGGCGTCGGCTGGCACGAGCACGACGCGCGGCTGTTCGCGGCGACGGAGCGGTTCTTCCGGCCCGGCTACAACGCGAACCTCGTGCCGAACTGGATCCCCGCGCTCGACGGCGTCGAGGCGAAGCTGCGCGCCGGCGCGAGCGTCGCGGACGTCGGCTGCGGCCACGGCACGTCGACGATCGTGATGGCCCAGGCGTATCCGAAGTCGCGCTTCACCGGCTTCGACTACCACGACGGTTCGATCGCGGCGGCGCGCGCGGCGGCCGAGCGCGCCGGCGTCGCCGATCGCGCGCGCTTCGAGGTGGCGGCGGCGAAGACGTTCCCCGGCACGGGCTACGACTTCATCACCTGCTTCGACTGCGTGCACGACATGGGCGATCCGGCCGGCGCCGCCGCGCACATGCGCGCGGCGCTCACGTCGGACGGCGTGCTGATGATGGTCGAGCCGTACGCCAACGACCGGCTCGAGGACAACTTGAACCCGGTCGGTCGCATCTTCTTCGCCGCGTCGACGCTGCTGTGCACGCCCGCGTCGCGCGCGCAGGAGGTCGGGCTCGGACTCGGCGCGCAGGCCGGCGAAGCGCGGCTGCGCGCGGTCTTCGAGGAAGGCGGGTTCACCCGCTTCCGGCGCGCCACCGAGACGCCGTTCAACCTCGTCTTCGAGGCGCGTCCGTAAGCGGACGGGTCGCGCAGCCCAGCGCTTCCGCCACCGCCCGGTTGAACGGAAGCGCCAGGTACGCCGCGCGCGTCGCCGCATCGTCGATGGCGGCGGCGCGCGCGCGCATCACCGAGCCGGCGCGGCGCAACAGGCCCTGCGCGACGTCGAATCGCTCGTGCAGCAGCTCGACCTGTGCCGCGGCCCACAGCCATTCCGACGGCTGCGGCGCCAGCTTCGGATTCGCTTCGTAGAGGTCGAGCAGCTCGTCCGCCGCGCGCCGCGCCGCTTCGGCGTCGCCCGCGCGGACGTGTGCGAGCGCGAGCGCGCACAGGTTCTCACCGAGACGCGGCGTCTGTCCGGCGGGGCGGCGCAGAGCGACGCCTTCCTCGAGATGGGCGATCGCGTCCGCATGCGCGCCCAGCGCCGACTCGGCCGCGCCGAGCGTGCCGAGCGCTGCGGAGACGAGCGGCGGCGAGCGCAGCTCGCGCGCGATCACGAGCGCCGACTCTGCGGCGGACCGCGCGTCGGCGAACGCGCCGCGCAGGCGGTGCGCGTAGCTGCGGTCGACCGCCTCGACGCAGAGCACCCAGCGGAAGCCGATCTCCGCCGCGACCTCGCGCGCGTTCGCGTACAGCTCGAGCGCGCGGTCGAGCAGGCCGAGCTCGGTGTGGAACAGCCCGAGGTCGACGCCGATGCTGGCGATCCCGACGCGGTGGCCGATCCGTTCGTAGAGCTCGCGCGCGCGTTCGTAGCGCTCGCGCGCCTCGCCGACGCGGAACGTGTAGACGAGGCCGTTCGCCAGCGTGTGCAGCGCGAGCGCCTCGCCCTCGCGGTCGCCGATCGCGCGGCTCGTCGCGTGCGCTTCCTCGGCGAAGCGCGACATCGCCGCGTAGTCCTGCTGAACGAGCGCGGTGCGCGCGAACGCCATCAGCGTGCGCACGAGCGCGCTCTGGTTCGCGCTCGCCTCGACCGCCGCGCGCAGCTCCGCGAGCGCCTCGGCGGCTTCGGCCAGCCGGCCCTCGTAGATGTAGGTGTCCGCGACGGCCAGCCGCGCGGCCGCCAGCGTGCCGTGATCGCCGGTTCGCGCGGTGAGCGCGATCAGCTCGGCGAACGCCGCGCGCGCGGCGTCGAACTCGCTGCACGAGCGCAGGTACCGCGCGCGGGCTTCGAGCGCGCGGGCGGTCCAGCGCGCGTCGCCCGAGCGGCGCACGCGGCGCTCCAGCAGCCGCAGCAGCACCCGTTCGAGGCGCCGTTCGCTGGTGACGTTCGCGAGCTCGACGCGGCGGTCGAGGACCGTGCAGATCGCGTCCTCGTCGTCGATCTCGCGCGCCAGCCGGGCCAGCTCGCCGGCGTCGCGAAGCTGTGCGGCACGGTCGCCGCGCGCCGCCGCGACGCGCTCGCGCAGCAACAGCGCGTCGAAGCGCAGCCGCCGTTCCGTGCCGAGCTCGAGCGCGCGGGCGAGATGCGCGTCCGCTTCCTCGTTCGCGTAGACGCTCAGCGCGCGCCGCGCCGCGCGCACGTACTCGCCGGCTGCGAGCTCGGGCTCGTTCCCGCGTTCCCAGTGCAACGCGAGGGCCGCGGCGACGTCGTCGCGCTGCTCCGCGTAGAGCTGGCTCATCACGTGCGCGACGCGGCGGTGCCGCCGCGCGCGCGCCTTTTCGGGGATCGCGTCGTACAGCACCGTCTGCACCAGGCTGTGCGTGAACGCGTACTCCCCGCTCGCGCCGCCGCCGTGCTCGCCGACGATGCGGCGGTCGATGAGCGTCTCGAGCGCGTCGAGCACGTCCGACTCGAGCCACCCGGTCGTCTCGCGCAACAGCTCGGCGCCGAACGCGCGCCCGATCGTCGCGGCCGTCTCGGCGAGCGCTTTGGCGGCGTCATCGAGCCGCGCCAGACGCGAGTCGAGCGCACCGCGCACCGCGGGCGGAACCGCGTTCGCCGGCGAGCCGTCGTACGACCAGCGCCGCTCGACGATCCGCAACCGCCCGGTCTCGCCGAGATCGCGCAGAATCTCGCCCAGGAAGAACGGGTTGCCTTCGCTGCGCGCGTGCAGCACGCTCGCGAGCGCGTCCGGCTCGTCGGCATCGGCGAGCGCGCGCACGAGCTCTTCGACCGCGTCGCGCGTGAGCCGCGGCAGCGCGAGGTGCAGCGCGGCGCCTTCGTGCTCGAGCCGCCGCCGGATCGCGCGCAACTGGTGCGTCAGCTCGAGCTCGTCCTCGCGGTACGTCGCGACGATCAGCGTTCCGGCGCCGGCGGCGCGGCGGCCGAGATACTCCAAGAGCGCGAGCGTCGCGGCGCCCGCCGCGTGGACGTCCTCGACGATCAGCACGAGCGGCCGGCGCGCGCGCAGCGCCTCGAAGACGTCGGCGCACGCCTCGAACAGGCGACCGCGCTCGCGCGCCGCGTCGACCGCGGGCAGCGGCGGCAGCTCGTCGGCGAACTGCGCGACGGCGGGCGCGAGCGCGCTCACCGCCGCCAGCCACAGCGGCTCGACCGCCAGGTGCGGCAGCAGCGGCGCCGCGGCGCGCAGCAGATCGGCGAACGGCTGATACGGGATCGCTTCGGGCTGGCCGGTCGCGGCGAGATAGACCTGCGCGCCGTGCGCCTCGGCCGACGCGGCCAGCTCGCGCACGAGGCGCGTCTTGCCGATCCCCGCCTCGCCGCCGACCAGCACCAGCGTGCCGCGGCCGCCCGCCGCGGCGCGCCGGCATTCGTCGAGCATCGCGAGCTCCGCGCCGCGGCCGATGAACGGCAGCGCGCGCAACGTCTCACCGCGCGGAGGCGGCGCTTCCGCCGCGGCGCGCGGTGCCGCGGGAAGCTGGTCGCGCACGAGCGCGTCGTACACCGCACGCGTCTCCGGCATCGGCTCGGCGCCGAGCTCGTCGCGCAGCGCGCGCGCGAAGCGCTCGTACTCGGCGAGTCCGCCCGCCCGATCGCCGGTCTCGAAGCGCACCGTCATGAGCGCGCGCAGCGCGTCTTCGCGCCACGGGTCGGCCGCGAGCAGCCGCTGCGCGCTCGCGATCGCCAGCGCGTGGTCGCCCGACGCGCGGGCGCTCGCGATCAGCTCGGCGAGCGCGCGCTGAAACGCGCTGCGGAACCGCTCGCGGTGCGGCTCGACCCAGTCCTCGTCGACGCCCGCGAGAAGTTCGCCGGCGTAGAGCGCGACGGCGTCGCCGACACGGTGCGGCAGCGCGGCGAGGCGTTCGAACTCCGCGATGTCGAGATCGAGCTCGGCGCCGGGGTTCCATCGCAGGTGCGCGGCGCCGCCGATGATCCATGGCCGCTCCGCCGACTTCGGCGGGAGCAGGTTCTGCAAGTAGTTCAGGTGGCGGCGCAGGTTCGCGCGCGCGTCCTCTTCCGAAGCGTCGGGCCACAGCGCGTTCGCCACCTGGCGGCGCGCGCGCGGAGCGTCGCGGTGCAGCAGCAGGTACGCCAGCAGCGGCACGACTTTCGGCCGTGCGGCGCCGGAGGCCGGAACGCCGTCCAGCGCGATGCGCGGATGCCCGAACAGCCGGACCTGCAGCATGCGCTTCCGCTACGCGTCAACCCGCGCGCGCGTAGGGGCCCTTTCCTTGGAAGAGCTGGCCTTCGGCTTGGCGCCGCGCGAGCAGCCCCGCGTGCACGTTCGGATCGCCCGGATCGGAGTAGAGCAGCATCGCTTGCGGCACGTCGTTCCAGCGGTGATCGCGCAGCGCCGCGCTGATCGTCTCGAAGCCGTCGCTGCCGTAGAACGCCGCGCCCAGGTTGTACGCGAAGGACAGCAGCGCGGCGCGCATGTTGCCGTTCATCGTGCTCCAGAACGGGATCGAGGCCGCGACGGTCTTCGCGAAGTTCGCCAAGTCGTTCGCGAAGTAGGCGTTGGCTTGCGCTTGCGTGATCGTCTGACCGGGCTGCACCGGCTGCCCGTTGGGATAGCGCGTCGTCCCGTATCCGATCGTCCACACGCCGACGCCGTCGTTGTACGACTGCAGCCGCAGGCCTTCGAAGTTCTCGATGATCGCGAGCGCCTGCGGCGGCACGTCGGCGGAACCGCCGGCGGGTTGCGGCGTGTCGAGCGCCTTCTGCAGCGCCGCGACGGACGCGGGACCGATCTGATCCGGATCGCCGCTCGCGATCGACTGCTTGAACGCGGCGAACGCCGCGCGCGTGTTCGGGCCGAGCATGCCGTCGGCGCCGCCGGCCGAAAAGCCCGCGGCGTTCAAGGCGTTCTGCAGCTCGCGCACTTGCGCGGGCGTGAGGTCTTCGAGGCGCGCGGCGCCGTGGATCAGCGCGAGCTGGACGAGCTTCATGAGTCGTTCCTCCACACACCGGGAAGTTGGGACGGAACGAGTTTACGCTCGGTCGGCTTCGCCCTGCTCCGTGGCCGGAGCGGGCGAAGCCGTGGCGTCTTTTAGGGCTTCGTTCCGCCGCCGCCGGTGGTGCTGCCGCCCGTGGTGCTGCCGCCGGTCGTCCCGCCCGTCGTTCCACCCGTGGTTCCGCCCGTCGTGGTGGTCGTCGAGTTGGTCGTACCGTTCGTCGTCGAGGTCGAGCGCTGGTTCCACGGCTGCCACACGAAGAGTGCGATCGCGAGGAGTACCACGACGACGACGGCGACGAGGATCGGTGTGTTGTTGCCGCTCGAAGCGGAGTCGCGTTCTACCATGAGTGCTTGCCCTTTCGCGGTTCGGTCGATGTGGGGCTCGCTTACCCGCGAACCGCGTTCGAGAATCAGCGCGGCGGACGCGCGCCGCCGTCGAGGCGCTCGACGATGGTGACGTTCGCGAGCCCGCCGCCTTCGCACATCGTTTGCATTCCGTAGCGCCCGCCGCGGCGCGCGAGCGCGTGCAGCAGCGTCGTCATCAGCTTCGTCCCCGACGCGCCGAGCGGGTGGCCGAGCGCGATCGCGCCGCCGTGCACGTTGAGCTTCGCGGGATCCGCGCCGGTCGCGCGCAGCCACGCCAGCGGAACCGGCGCGAACGCTTCGTTCACCTCGAAGAGGTCGATCTCGCCGAGCGTCAGGCCCGCTTTGCGCAGCGCGCGTTCGGTGGCCGGGATCGGCGCTTCGAGCATGATGACCGGATCGTGTCCCAGCACGCTCATGTGATGGATGCGCGCGACGGGCTGCGCGCCGAGCGACGCGAGCCCGCGTTCGTTCGCGACCAGGCAGGCCGACGCGCCGTCGCTGATCTGGCTCGAGCTCGCGGCGGTGATGCGGCCTTCGGGATGCAACAGCTTCACCGAGCGAATTCCGTCGAGGCTGGCGTCGAAGCGAATCCCCTCGTCGACGGCGTGGACTCCGTGCGAACCGTCCGCCAGCGTGACGCCGATCGGCACGATCTCGTCGCCGAAGAAGCCGTCGTTCGTCGCGGTGATCGCCTTGCGATGGCTCTCGAAGCTGTACGCGTCGAGCTCGTCGCGCGAGAGATCGTACTTGCGCGCCATCATCTCGGCGCCGGTGAACTGGCTGAACGCGACGTCGGGATAGCGTTCGTCCATGCCCGGGCTCTTGTAGACGCCGAAGCCGTTCTGCGCGGGCAGCGCGGTCGAGAGCGTGATCGGCACGCGCGTCATGCTCTCGACGCCGCCCGCGATCACGACGTCCATCGCGCCCGACATGACCGCCTGCGCCGCGAAGTGCAGCGCCTGCTGCGACGAGCCGCACTGCCGGTCGATCGTCGTTCCGGGGACGCTCTCCGGCAGCTTCGACGCGAGCACCGCGTTGCGCGCGACGTTCATCGCCTGCTGCCCGATCTGGACGACGCAGCCCAGGATCACGTCGTCGATCGCGGCCGGATCGGCGCCCGCCCGCTCGACCACGGTATCGAGCACCCTTGCCGCCAGGTCGGCGGGATGCCAGCGGGCCAGCTTCCCGCCTTTGCGCCCGCCCGCGGTCCGCAAGGCGGCGACGATGTATGCTGCGGACATGCGCTTCACTACCGTGCCGGTGAGGACGGACCTTCGCCCGCCGTGGGCTCGGTCGAGCTGAGGTAGAGCGGAACCGGCTCACTCCACGCCGAAGAGCCGTCACTATCTTTCATAGGGTGAGCGATTGAAACAAAGTGAAGCAATACCTAGACTCCGCCCGGGTGGAATCGTCACGGTATCATTTCTCAAAGCGAAGCTCGACGAGGGCGCAGATCGGCTCGATATTTTCAGCCCGCTTATCGCTGACGTAATCGCAACGATCACGGCCGAGTCGTTCGTGACGACCGACGTTCAGTCGAGGCTTGCGGCGCGCCATGGCATTGACATGCCGCAGCATACGGTCGACACGCTCATTAGGCGCCTCGTGAAGAGGAAGCACATTCTTCGCGAGGCCGGCCGTTATCGTCGGCAACCCGCGTTTTCCGTCGCGGCCGATGTCACCGAGATGAAATCGAAGATCGAGAAGCGTCAGCTTGAGCTGGCGGCGGCGCTTCGGGAATACGCGGCGGGTCGTGGAACTGCGATAAGCTCCATCGCCGTTGCCTTGTCGATTCTGATTCGATTTCTACAAGATTCACAGATACCACTGCTGCTCGGGACGCCAGCCCTCGTGACCTCCGGCCCGCAGCCATCGCGGCGAGAAACCGCCGTAATCGCGGAGTTCCTTCAAGCCGAGGCATTGCCCAGCAGCACGTTGCGCAGCGTTATCGACGGTATCCTTGAAGGCCTCGTCTTGTACCAGGCGGCGTTTCTTCCGGATGGCGATGTCAGCAGTCGCAAATTCGAAGATCTAAAGGTCTTCTTCGACAGCGTTCTAGTACGCCAGGCGTTGGGATATGAAGGCGAAGCGACAAAGAAGATGGTACGAGAGGCGATCGATGTCTTGAAGGCACAGGGCGTCGAGTGTTTGGTGTTCGATGTAAGCGTGAAGGAAATTCGTCGCATTCTGGACACGTACGAGACGATGCTGCGAACCGATTACGGGCGTAAGTCGTTGCGGCGGTACACGATGGCCCGCTTCTTCCTAACGCAGCGCTATAGTACGTCAGATGTGCGCGAGATGAATGCGCTCCTCGAGAGTGAGATCAGAGCGATCGGCTTAGGCGTCCTCGTCACGCCCGAGCGAATACCGAGGTATGTGAGTGCGGAGAAGAAACTTGCCGAGCGGCTGAGCGACCCCGTTCGGAAGGATGAGCGCGGCGAGCGTGTTTCTCATGATGTGGACTGCGTCGCGGCGATCCTCACGCTGCGACGGGGTCATCAAACGACGGCCCTAGAGAATGCTCGAGCGGTATTCACGACCTCGTCATACAAGGTCATCTCAAACACGCGGGAATGGTACGAGCAAGACGAACATGGCCAGGGCCTCGAGCCGATCGTCCACATCCGCGCGCTAGCGAATCTGGCATGGCTGAAGAGACCACGGCTCAGCAAATCGCTAAAGCAGCACGAGCTAATCGCACTCTGTGGGGCCGCCCTTCGTCCCAGGCGCAGCACGTGGGCACGCTTCCTGCATCATTTAAATGCACAGCGGAAGTCGAACAAGGTAACTTCGGACGAGATGACCGCGATTCTCGTCTCAGAACTCTCAGATCCGCTGCTTCGCGAAGCGGAAACGGGAAGCCTGAACGACCCCGATGCGGCGACAATGGACGAGATCATCGACAGGCTGAAGGCGGACTACCGTGCCGATGCGGACGCCAAGGTGGCTGTGGCGTCTCAACGGGCGGCGTCTGAGGCTGCTCGTGCGGCGGCGGCGGAACAGAGTGCTGCTGAGAAAGAACGCCGGCGCGAGCTCGCAATTGCGAGTCGGTCGCGTAAGATCGGGCACGCGACGTCAGTGGGCGCGTTCTCACTCGTCGCAGTACTTGCGGTCGTGGGAGCGATCCAATTGCTTCGCGTGCATCCGTTCCGCGCCGGCGTTGCCGAAAGCGTCATCGAGGCGGCGCTCGGGGGCCTAGCCGTTGTCTTCATTCTCTTAGAGCTCGTAGGCGTGCTGCGGCATGCCGCGGAGCTCCGCGGGTGGCTTGAGCGTCGCATCACGAGTGCGGTTCGAAGTTGGCTTACGATGGATTGACGGTAAAGACCGGAGCTCGCGATGCGCACGACGAATCGCACGACATGGCCGGGTCGTCGCCGCAGCATCTAGCGACGCGGAGCCGCCTTACCGGTCGCGCGGCCGGACTACGTCATGGCACACATGGTCGCACCGTACCGCTCGACCGTATGCTGCGTGTGGCTGTTCGACCCAGTCGAGATGAACCGTCCGAACTTCGATTGCGGCGACACCGTCGACCTCACGGACCTCACATGCCGTCAGGATTGGCGAACAGCGAGCTTACTCAGGCCTGGACGGGTCGAGTTTGCAAGAAGTGGATCCGTATACTTGCGCGAAAGCGCTACTAGCTGCGTTTAATAGTCATCACTTGTGCTCGATAGCAGCGTAAATGGTCGTCTCTAAGTTCCAGCGTACGTCGTCGCGGCGCATATCGCTAGAAAGTCTAGTTCCATTGGGTACTTTTCAACAACTATATCATCGCTATTACCGCGCTGTAGTGCAGCTTAGTGGCCGCAATGCTCTGGGCGAGCACGCATCCGCGACCGCGTTCCATATAGGTGACGGCATTTTCGTAACGGCGCGCCATGTTGCAGACGAACTAGTTGACCGGCGGCTTAGCACATCGAATGGATTGGTGGAACCCTATCACCAAGTCGACTTCACCGATCAAGATATCGACGTAGCGCTACTATTGGTCGATCCAACCGACCTCGATCCAGCTCAGCGCGACGTATATGTCGCGGTACCCCTGGCTCTTAATGAGCTAGTCGATCGCTCATGCATGCTTGAACGGGTCCTCGTCATGGGGTATCCGAGAGTTCCGATGTCAGCTTCCGCAGAACTAGTCGCGGCTACCGGAGAAATAATCGCCATTGTCGATACAATTGTTCCAAGAAACGGACCTAGCATTGTAATATCACAACTCCCGCGCGGGGGGTTAAGCGGGAGCCCTGTTCTGGACGCTTCGGGCAACTTGCAGGGCGTCGTCGTGGACTCCCTGAGCGACGCTGATCTGCCTTATGAACTTGGTTACACCGCAGCAATAACGGTTGAGTCGATCTTACGACTTCTCGTCGGCATTAATCATATGCCGCGAAGCTTATCAGGAGACGACTGGTCGACATTTACGAACGCACTGTTTCCGCTAGGTGTCTCTTCGATCGAGGTTCCGCCTCCGCCGACGACTGAGTAAGCTCCCTTCGCATCGTCCCGGGCTGCCTTTTGACGATCCAGCTAGGCAGGGCCATCGCTGCTATAGAAGTGGGGTCGTCTTTAAGGAGGGCTAGATGGCCGACGCCACGCCAATTGAGTGGACGAATGCGACGTGGAACCCCACGACCGGTTGCGAGCGTGTTTCCCCAGGTTGTGACAATTGCTACGCCCTGCGCTTTGCCGAACGATTCCGAGGCGTGCCCGGGCATTACTTTGAGCACGGTTTCGACGTGCAGCTCCGCGAAAACATGTTGAAGACGCCGGAGAAGTGGAAGAGCGCAAGATATGTGTTTGTCAATTCAATGAGCGACCTCTTTCACCGAGCAATACCAGACTCGTACATCGCCCGGGTGTTTGACGTCATGGAACGCGTTGATCATCACATTTACCAGGTTCTCTCTAAACGTCCCGAGCGTATGCTGCGTTTTCTCAAGAACCGATATTATGACAGACCGGTTCCACGGCACATTTGGATCGGCACGACGGTCGAGAACAATAGCGCGGCATGGCGTGTCGACGTCCTTCGGCAGATCGACGCTAGGACGAGATTCATGTCCGTAGAGCCGATGATCGGCCCGATCGATGCAGTGTCATTGGCTGGCATTTCATGGGTCATTGTCGGTGGAGAATCCGGTCCTAAACATCGCCCCATGGACATTGCCTGGATTCGCGAAGTGCGCGATCGGTGTGAGCAAAATGGAATTCCGTTCTTCTTTAAGCAATGGCACAAGCGCGGGACCGGGCGAGTTCTGGACAAACAAACGTGGGATGGAATGCCGCCTTCAGCCCCAATTCGTTTGCGGAAGATGCGCCGTCGTCCAGTGAGGCGCCTAAGTACGGATAACGGTCCGGATATTGCTCTTTAGGGATCGCTGTAGTCGCAATGGGTAATGAACCAACAGAACACAAAGGAACGCCGAAACCGCGGGCCAGGTTATGGCCGCTAACTCCTCATACCGCAGCGAAGCACGAAATACTTCGCCGCTATCTGCGACGATGGGTGCCCATTATGGCCCAACGTTATCCATGTCTCGGATATGTCGATTGCTTTGCTGGTCCCGGCGAGTATGCTAGCGGTGAACCTGGATCTCCCATCGTGGCTCTCGACATTGCGCGACAATACCTTTCGCGCGGTATCCTTAAGCCACATCAGCTCGCGATGGTATTTATTGAGGCGAACAAGCGGCGTCACAAACATCTTGTTCATCGCTACAATGTGCTGAAGTCCCAAAACTCCGAGATCTCTCAAATTGCGGTCGACGTACGCTGCGCCGAATTTAGCGAAAGCGCGATCGACGTGCAGGCGTTTCTACTGAAACGCCGTTCGGGCGCGTTGCCCATATTTTACTTTATCGATCCATTCGGCGTTAAGGGTCTCCCGTACTCGGTGTTGCGTCATCTATTAGTTCCTGACGGAAATGAGTTCCTATTCACATTTATGTACGAAGAGACGAACCGGTTCTATAGCAGTCCGGAGTTCGAGGAGCATCTGGACAGTATGTTCGGTGAGCCTTACTGGCGCACGCTCAGGACTATAACCGGAAACCGTAGGAAGTTAGAAACTATAGAGTACTTTAAGCGTCGCCTATTGAGCGCGGGAGCGAAGTACGTGGTAGCCTTTGAGATGCGCAACTCACGGAATACGACGGACTATTTCTTGCTGTTTGCCACGAAGAATATTCGAGGCCTGGAAGTAATGAAGGAAGCGATGTGGGACGTAGACCGGTCCGGAAACTTTATGTTCAGCGATTACACTTATTCCAAAGGACCGTTACTAATCGAGCTAAGTCCGGATTATAGTCCGTTGCAGACGCAATTACTTGCACACTTCGCGAACCGCCGCCACGTCAGCGTGGCCGAAATTCGCGAATTTGTGCTCACACACACGTCGTTTCTACGTTTTATGAATGAAGCGCTGCGGCCGATGATTGCGCGAAACCAATGCTATATCGAGCACGGCGACCGCCAGTCATCGCGCTTAGATAGAGACGCGATATTGAGTTTTGGCCCTCGTGCGGGAACGCCGCTGGGGCTCTTCGGCGACTGAGGACGACGTTCTAATTCAGTTCTGCAGACGTGCGTGCAAGCTCCGGGCGATTCGTGGCGGAGAAATAGGTGCTTGGTCTTTGAATGAATGCTGACGTATTGCTTTCCGGCTTTGATGCACGCAACGTCCTGGTCGCCGGAGGCGCGGGCGGGGTCGGCGAGGGGGTCGTGCGCGCGCTGCTTGCGGAGACCGATGTTCGTGTCATCGTTTCGTCGCGCAGCGCGGCGCGGCTCGAAGTGCTGGAACACCGGCTCGACGGTATTACGGATCCGCGACGGCTGTACGGCATCGTCGGTAACGCGGGCGACCCGCGGGGCGCCGAGGCGATCGCGGAACAGATTCGCACCGAGATCGGCGCGCTGCACATCGCGATTCCGTCGCTCGGCGGATGGTGGGAAGGCGGACCGCTGCTGAGTGCCGACCTCGCGACGTGGGATGCCGTGATGCTGGAGATGCTCACGACGCACTTCGTCTTCGCGCGCACCTTCGTCCCGGAGCTCGAGCGCTCTCCCGGCGGATGGTATCTCGCGATCGGCGGCGGCGCGGCGTTGTATCCGGTTCCGAGCTCCAGCCTGGTGTCGATCGCCGGCGCGGCGCAGCTCATGCTCACCCGCACCATCGCGCGCGAGCACACCGCGAACGGCTTGCGCGTCAACGAGCTCGTCGTCAACGGGCCCGTGCGCACGCGCGACTCCGAACCGATCGCTGAACCGAATTGGATCACCGCGGAAGACGTGGGCAACGTCGTCGCCGAGCTCGTGCGCGACGGCAAGACGTCGTGGCCGAAGTGGCGCGAGAAAGGCCCGCTGCTGATCATGGATCCTACGCGCTGAGCGCGAGGACCGCGAACGTCGCCAGCCAGTGCTCGCCCATGTAGTCTTCGGCCAAGTGCGGGAGCGACGCCGCGAGATGCGTCTCCGCCGCCTCGGTCAGCGGCGCGTAGCGCGGATCGCCGGGCGGCAGCGAGCGCGCGATCGAGCGAAAGCACCACGCGCGGCTCAGGTTCAGCCCGTCGAGGTGTGCGATCCGGCCGTCGCCGCGGTCGCTCACGACCGCCGGACGGAACAGCGTCGCCGGCCGGCGCAGGTGCAGCTCGGGCAAGAACCGCTGCAGCCACGGCGCGAACTCGTTGGCCGGCATCACGCGCCGCATGCACTCCGCTTCGATCAGCACGGGCGAGAGGAAGTCCTCGCCGTCCGGCTCCCACACCTGACGGTCCGCGTCGTTCGCGAACCACGCCTGGGCGCGCTCGCGCACGAGCGCCGTGAGCCGCGCGTCGTCGCACGTGCGCGCGTACTCCGCCGCGAGCGCCAGCGCGAACGCACCGTTCGAATGCGTCCCCGCTCGCACGGGATACGTCGCCTTCGGCAGATACGCCACGAACCGCTCCGCGAACGCGCGCGCCAGCGGCGCCACCGCCGCGTGCCAGCGCCGGCCGCGCTCCGTCTCGTGGCGCGCCAGCTCCGCGCCGAGCATCAGCAGCCACGCCCAGCCGTACGGCCGCTCGAACGACGCGCGTCCCGGCTCGTTCAGATACGCCAGCTCGGCCGCGACGTTCGGCGCGGTCATCTGGCCGTCGAAGAGGGCGCGCACCGCGAGCCGCTCGCGGAGCTCGGGGAAGCGCCGCAGCAGCGTCGCGAGCAGCCAGTAGCCGTGCACGCACGAATGCCAGTCGAAGCTGCCGTAGAAGATCGGGTGCAGCGCGCGCGGACCGCGCACGTCCTCCGGCCCGCGCAGCACGTGGTCGAGCTTGTTCGGGTACTCGCGCGTGACGTGCCCGAGCACGATCCGCGCGAAGCGCGAGGCGAGCTCCGGCGTGAACGCGGTCGTGGCCCGCGTCGTCGCGTCGCCGCTCATCAGCGCGCGGCCACGCCCAGCGAGAACGCGCGCTTCGCGTTGCGCCCGAGGTACGAGCCCGCGGTCAGCGCGTAGCGGCCGCCGAGCGGAAGGCGCACGTCGCCTTCCAGCGCGCCGCCGCGGATGAGCACGTCGAAGCGCGCCGGCGCGTCCCACGTCAGCCAGACGACGTCGCGGTTGAAGCGCCGCCGGATCTGGATCTGTTGCACGGGTCCGCCGGGATACGTCAGCGCGGTCGCGTCGAGCGCGTCGCCGTCGCGCAGCGCCCACGCGCGCAGCGACAGCCGCGGCGCGATCTCCCAGCCGAGCGACGCGCCGAAACCGCGGTTCACCGCGCTCGGCGCGACGTTGCCCTCGCTGTACGCGACCAGCTCCGCGCGCAGCCGGCGGCGGTCGGTGTACGCGACGCTCGCCTCACCGAGCGAGCTCCGCGCCAGCCCGTAACCCGGCGTCCCGAGCGTCGACGCGCCCGCGCCGGCGTGCAGCTTCCAATGCGCGCCGAGCGGCGCGTCGAGCGCGAGCGACGGCAAGATCGCCGCGCCGTGCGCCTTCGCGCCGATGTCGTAGGACTGTTCGTCGCCGATCGCCAGCGCCAGCGCGGCGGTCGCGCGCAGCACGTTGCCGCGAGCCGTTCCCAGCACGAGCGCCGCGTCGTGGTGCTGCGCCTCGGTGCCGTCCAGCACGCCGCGCTCGAAGCGGTACCGCGCGCGCACGCCGATCGCGTTGGGGCCGCGCCCCGCGGCGTCGAGCGTGACGTCGGCGACGCTGCCCTCGTCGCGCGTCCCGCCGAGGTTCGCGTCGTCGCCGGTGACGCCGGCGTGCGCGGCGACGTCGTACGCGCGCAGCGCCGCGCGCACATCCAGTCCGGCGCCCGAGTAGTGACCGTCGGGCGACTCTCCGGCCAGCGCGACGAACGCCGCGCGCACCGGCCCAAACGTCTCGTTCGCGCGCGCGGCGATCAGCCGCCGCTCGCCGCCCGGGTCCCACGACGTCGCCGCCAGCACCGCCGGATTGCGCCCGACCTCGAGCGCGGCGTCGCGGCTGGTCGCCCGCGCCGCGTCGTAGCGGTCGAACAGCCGGAAGTCGATCAGGCCGCCGCCGGCGCGGTCGCCGTACCAGGGCGCCTGCAGCGCGTCGCGGACGTCGAGCGCACCGAACGCGTGCGAGGGCAGCAGCGTCGTCAAGTCGCCGCCGTCGCCGCGCCGGTAGAACGGCAGCCCTTCGACCGTCGTCACGCTGCGGCCGCGCGCCAGCCAGCGGTCGCTGATCGTCCCCGGAAAGACGACCCGGTACGGCACGATCCCCGCGACGTCGCCGGGCGCGCCGGCCGGCAGCGCCGCGATGTCCGCGACGGACGGCACGAGGTCGGCCGCGCGGTGCCGCCGCACGATCCCGGTCAGCGGCGTCCCCTCCGCCGGCACCGCGATCCGCATCGGTTCCGCATCGTCGGCGGCGACCAGCACCGCGGCCGGGTGCGACGGCGCGCTCAGCGCGAACGTCCCGTCCGCGGCGCTGCGGTCGCGCGCCAGCACGGCGCCGCGTTGGTCGACCGCCGTGACGGCCGCGCCGGACACGACGGCGCCGTCCTGGTCGCGCAGGGCGCCGACCACCAGCTCGTCCGCGCGCGCCGGTCCAAGCGTGCCGCCTAGGGCGCAAGTGCCGAGAAACGCCGCCAGCGCGATTTTCAGGAACCCTTCACGAGGCTGGTGTACTATGGACGGCATGAGGAACTTCCGGCGCTCGGCAATCGCCGTGGTGCTCGCGCTCGGCGCGTGCATCGGCGCTGCCGCAGGCGCGGAGCTCCTCATCGACGACCCGGCCGCCTCGCTCCTCACCAGCGCACCGCCGCCGTTGCTGGGGCCGATCACCGAAAGCGGCCGCACCGGATGGAATTGCCCCCCCGAGCGCGCCGCGATGGCCCATACCGCGGCAGCCGCGGGGCTGCCGCGCGACTGACGTGACGCTTCGGGTCGTCGTCGCGGCGGCATTTTTGCTGCATTTCTCCATCGCGGCCTCGGGTGCATCGGCCCAGACCTACGGGCGGCCGACCGCCGCGCCGCGCACGACCGACGCCGGCGCGCTCGGCGCCCAGGCCCGCGACCGCGAGATCCACGAGCGCTTCGCGCGCGGCGTCGCGGCCGAGGAACACGGCGACTGGAGCGCCGCCGCGACCGAGTTCCGGCGCGTGGTCGCGCTCGACCCGCCCGAGCCGCGCGGCTCGACCGCGCGCTACGACCTCGCCTTGGCCGAGATCCATCTCGGTCACGACGCCGCCGCCGCGGGTCTGCTCGAAGACGCGCTCCATCGTGACACGCGTTTCGCCGCCGCCGCCGCGAACCTCGTCGCTCTGCATCTCCGCCACGGCAACGCCGCCGCGGCGAGATCCGTCGCCGACCGCTTCATTGCGTTCGCGCCGGAATCGGCCGCCGCGCTCTACGGGCACGGCCTCGCGGCACTGAAAGCGGGCGATCTCCCCGCCGCGCGCAACGACTTCCGCAAGCTGGTCGACAACGATCCCAGCTACGCGGTCGCGCACTACGATCTCGCGCTGGTCGAGCTGCGCGCGGGGCGCGACGACGCGGCGCGCGCCGAGCTGGACCACGCGCTGGCGCTCGTTCCAACCTACGCACGCGCCCGCTTCGCGCTCGGCACCGTGCTGATGCGCACCGGCCGGCGCGCCGACGCGCGCTTGGCCTTCGAGCAGTGCGCGCGCGACGCGTCCGATCCGGCGCTGCGCGCGCTCGCGATCGACTTGCGCGACCGTCTGGCGCAGCAGTAGTTCAGCCGCGGCCGGCGGCGCGCAGGAAGCCGAGCAGCTCGCGGTCGGAGTCCGTCGAGAGCAGCACCAGGCGCAGCGGCCTGGCCGCGCCGTCGAGGACGTACGCGAACGTGCCGTGGAACTTGCCGTCGAGCCGCGGAACGTTGAACGCGTCGAGCAGCCGGCGGACGTCGGCGGGATCGCCGGTGGCCCAGCGCCAGCGCGCCGCGTCGGCGCCGAACACGCGCGCTTTCGACGCCATCACGAACGGCCGGTCGAACTCGGGATCGAGCGTCACCGTGAGCAGCCGCGCGTCGAGGTGCCGGCGCGCGAGCTCGCCCGAGAGCCGCGCGAAGATCGCCTCGGCGACCGGGCACGCGTCGCCGCAGCGCGACGCGACGAAGATCACGGCCGTCGGCCGGCGCAGGTCGCGCAGCGTGAACGCCGCGCCGTTCTGATCGACCAGCCGGACGTCGCGCGCGTCGCGTGCGAGCTCGGCGCGCGCCGGAGCGCCGCCCGCCGCCAGAACGCCGGCGAGGGCGACGGCGACCGCGCCGAGGACGAGCGGGGCACGACGCGGCGACATGCGCCGACGGTAGGCGCGGAAGCTGAGGCCGCCGTGAAGCGCGCGGGCGGCGCGTTTCAGGGATTCTTCAGACAACGGAGCGCCGCGCGCGGGGGGCGAAGGCAGCGTGCGTGCGCATCCTCGTGGTCGAAGATCAGCGCGAGATCGCCGACGCCATCCGCGCGATGCTCGAACGCCGCAAGTACGCGGTCGACGTCGCGAGCGACGGGGAGCGCGGGTTCGACATGCTGCTGCGCGGCACGTACGACGCCGCGGTGGTCGACGTCGTGCTGCCTGGACGCGACGGCTTCGCGATCTGCCGCGAGGCGCGCGCCGAGGGCGTCGAGACGCCGGTGCTGTTCCTGACCGCGCGCGACGCGGTCGAGGACCGCGTGCGCGGGCTCGACGCCGGCGCCGACGACTATCTGGTGAAGCCGTTCGTCGAGGACGAGCTGGCCGCGCGGCTGCGCGCGCTGCTGCGCCGCTCGGCACTGCCGATCCACGCGACGCTCGAAGTCGGCGATCTGACGGTCGACCGCGGCGCGCGCGCGGTGCGCGTCGCCGGCAAGGAGGTCCCGCTCGGCGCGACCGAGTTCCGGCTGCTGGAGTACCTCGCCGCGAACGCCGGGATCGCGGTGACGCGCGCGCAGATCCTCGAGCGCGTCTGGGGCGACGACTTCGAGGGCTCGAGCAACGTCGTCGACGTGTACGTCAGCGCCGTGCGCAAGAAGCTGGCCGCGGTCGGCGCGCGCGACCGCATCACCACCGTCTGGGGAGTCGGGTACTCATTGCACGCGTAATCGCGCGCCTGTGCGCGTCGTATCTCGCGATCCTGATCGTGCTCCTGATCGTGCTGGACGCGGTCGCGTTCTGGTATCTCGCCGGGCGCGAGCACGATCTGATGCAGCCGATCCTGTTCACCGAGGTCGGCCGCGCGGTGTACGACGCGGCGCTGCGGCGCACCGCGCTGGCGCTGGCGCTGCTGGACCTGCCGCTGCTCGTGTTCGCCGGGATCGCGTCGTATCTGCTCGCGGTGATCTCCGTGCGGCCGCTGGTCGAGGCGCGCGAGCGCGAGGCACGCTTCGCCGCCGAGGCCGCGCACGAGCTGCGCACGCCGCTGGCGCGGATCGCCGCCCTCGCGCAAACGGCGCGCGCGCAGTGCGGCGACGACGGCGAGCGCGGCGAAGCGTTCGCGCGCATCGAGGCGACGGCGCACGAAGCGTCGGGGACGATCACCGACCTGCTCTCGCTGGTGCGCGAGGAACGCGTCGCGCCGAAGCTCTCCGAGCCGGTCGATCTGGGCGCGCTCGCGCGGGCCGCGGTCGACGGCGCGCACCACGACGGGATCGCGCACGAGGTCGCCGCCGCCGACGGCTGCTGGGTCGAGGGCGACGAGCGGCGCCTGCGCCGGCTCGCCGACAACTTGCTGCAGAACGCGAACCGCCACGCGCGCGCCAGCGTGCGCGTGCGCGTCGAGCCGGACGGCGAGCGCGTCGCGCTCAGCGTCGAGGACGACGGGCCCGGCGTGCCGCCCGAGCTGCGCGACCGGATCTTCGAGCGGTTCGTGCGCGCCGCGGACGACGAGCGCGGGAGCGGGCTGGGGCTCGCGATCTGCCGCGCGATCGCGCGCGCGCACGGCGGCGACGTGGTGCTCGAAGACCGCAACCGCTTCGTCGCGCGGCTGCCGAAGTTCGAGCTGACCTGAAGAGTTTCTGAAAGCGCGGGGCGGCGCGCCTCATCGGCGTCTCAGGCCCGCACGCGACCATCGCGTCGTGCGAGCTTCCGCCCTGCTCCTCGTCCTCTCCGCCGCGCTCGGCGCGTCCGGTTGCACGCCCGGCGCGCCGGCCGCGGGCGCCGCGAACGCGCCCATGGCGGCGACGACCACGATCGACGTCTCGCTCACGTCGTCCTCGGCGGTCGCGACGTCGTTCGGCACGGCCGGCGGGTTCAACCCCGCGGTGAGCACCGTCGCCGTCGGGTCCACCGTGCGCTTCCTCAACGTCGACTCGATCTCGCACACGTCCTCGTCGTTCGGCGGAACGGCGTTTCCGTCGAGCTCGCCGCTGGGCGGCTCGGCGCTGAGCGGTTTCGGCGGGACACTCTCCGGCGGTTGGAGCAGCGGCACGCTGGCCGGCGGAACCGCGTCGCAGGTGCTGCTCGCCGACCGCGCCGGGACGTTCCTGTACGGCTGTTTCTTCCACTACGACGCCTCGCCGCCGATGCGCGGAGCGATCGTTGTTCGCTAAGCGCGCCGCGCTCGGCGCGTTCGTTCTGGTCGCGGCGGCCGCGCTCGCGCCGCGTCCCGCGCAGGCGATCCCGATCTTCGCGCAGCGCTACGACCTGCGCTGCGACGCGTGCCACTCGGTGCTGCCGGAGCTGAACCAGTTCGGGAACGAGTTCCGCAACCGCGGCTACCGCCTCGAGGGCGTGCCGAAGCATGGGACCACCATCGTCGCGCTGCGCGAGCAGATCGGCTACACGCCGACGCCGACCGACGGCACGACGCGCAAGACCGTGCCGGCGGGCATCGTGCTCGGCGCGGTCGAGGTCGGGCGCGTCGAAGCGTTCGTGCACGAGACGCTCGGCAGCGAGGGCAGCACGTCGTCGTTGTTCCTCGGCTATCTCGCGTACCGCGACGTGCACTCGTCCGTGCTGTTCCGCGCGGGATTGTTCGAGCTGCCGCTGGCGCACTCGCCGGCGCAGCGCAACGACACGCTGACCACGTACGGCTACGAGGGGACGCTGGTCGGGCTGAACGATCTCACGCTGGCCACGCCGCGCTGGGGCTTGCAAGCGGAGCGCAACGTGGGGCGCGCGCGCGTCGCCGCGACCGTCGCGTTCGGCAACGCCGGCGGTTCGGCGTACGGCGGAACGCCGGTCGTCACCGGGCGCAGCGAAGCGTTCGCGGCGCCGGAGTACGGGCTGTATGCGCGGCTGCCGCTCACCGACGACGTCCGCGTCGGGATCGACGCGCTGGCCGGCTCGCGCTCGATCGCGGTCGGTGCCGCGCCGTCGTTCGCGGATCCGTACCAGCGCTACGGCGCGTCGCTCGAAGCGCGCCGCGGGCGGCTCGAGCTGCTCGCCGAGCAGTGGTGGGGCCACGACCTCAACGCGGACGGCGCCGGCGGGCGGATCGACTCCGACGGCGGCTACCTGCGGCTGCGCTGGCGCCTCGGCAACCACGCCTACGTCGGCGTGCGCGAGGACGGTGCCGCGGCGCCGGCCGCGACGCGCGCGCTGCTGTGGTACGCCGAGACGCACGTCACGCCGCACGCGCGCCTGCTGGTGCAGCAGACGCGCCCGATCCCCGGCGGCCCGACCTCGCTGCAGGCGGCGCTGACGATCGGAGCGCCCTGGCCGCGCGGCAAGTAGGCGCGTAACCGCAACCGGGCCGACGGGGCGCGGCGTCGAAGACGTCGTTCGACCCCTTCGATCCTCCGGAGACGCCATGCTCGCCACGACGCCCTATCGCTTCATCCTCGCCGACGTCGCCGCGGACGGTATCGCGACGGTCACGCTGAACCGGCCGGAGAAGCGCAACGCGCTCTCGCTCGACGTGATGCGCGAGCTGCTTGCGGCGTTCGAGGCGCTCGGCGAAGACCGCGCGGTGAAGGTGGTCGTCCTGCGCGGGCTCGGTCCCGCGTTCAGCGCCGGCCACGATCTGCGCGAGATGCTCGAGCGCAGCGTCGACGAGTACCGGCTGGTCTTCGACACCTGCGTGCGCTTGATGGAGAAGATCCAGTCGATCCCGCAGCCGGTGATCGCAGAGATCGCGGGGATCGCGACGGCCGCCGGCTGTCAGCTCGTCGCGACGTGCGATCTCGCGCTCGCGTCGAGCGAGGCCCGCTTCGCGACGCCGGGCGTGAAGATCGGCTTGTTCTGCACCACGCCGATGGTCGCGCTGACGCGCGCGATCGGGCGCAAGCGCGCGATGGAGATGCTGCTGACCGGCGAGATGATCGACGCGCGCACCGCCGCCGACTGGGGCTTGGTCAACCGCGTCGTCGCGCCCGACGAACTGCAAGCGGCGACGCTCGACCTCGCGCGGCACGTCGCGTCGGCGGCCGGCTTCGTCGTCGGCCTGGGCAAAGCGGCGTTCTACGCGCAGATCGATCTGGATCAGCCGAAAGCGTACGCGTACGCCAAAGAAGTCATGTCGATGAACGCGCTCGCCGCCGACGCGCAGGAGGGAATGGACGCGTTCGTTTCCAAGCGTCCCCCCGCGTGGCGCACCTAGGCAACCGAACTTGCTTGGTGAGCTGGCAAGCGTTACCGAGTCTTTACTGCGAAGCGCGCCGTCGCGCAAGGATTCGACAAGCGGCTTTCCAATTTATCGGATCGTCAACCGTGTGGGCAGCGTCGTAACGACGCGCTGAGATCGTCGCCCACACCCGGTAGTAGGGCAACCTGCTACGCGACGGCAACAGGACCCGCTCCACGCGGGTCTTGTTGTTTTCCGGCGAACACGCGGTCACGTGACCTACCGCCGGATTCTGCTGGCCGTGCTCGCGCTCGGCCTCGTCGCGTGCTTGTACGTCGGCGCGCGCCGCGAGCGCCACGAGCACCGCGCCGCCCGCGTCGAGATCGTCATGGACGACCAGGACTTCCAATCACTAGCACGATCGTACGCATACGACCAGCGCGCGTTCCTGGCCGCGCTGCGCCACGCAGGACTCACCTCGCTGGCGGTTCAGGAAGAGTTGGGCGGTCAGGTCGCGAGCTCCACCGGCGCCGCGCTCTACGCCGGGACGACGCTGCTGGACCAGGCGAAGCTGACCGGCTTCCGCGATCCGGTCTTCGGGCGGCTGGCCGTGCACGGGCTGCGCGGCGACGAGGTCTATCTGATCGCGTACGACCCGGCCGCGGCGGCGCGCTACGCGCGCCAGCTCGCGCTGAAGTTCTCGCCGCGCGCCGTCCGCGTGCTGCGCCGCAGCGATCCGGCGGTGTTCGCGATCCGCACGCAAGCCGATTACTTCGCGTCGGTCGGGCTGGGGCTGCCGGACGACCGCGTCGCGCTGGCGCACGAGCTCGGGCTGAAGCTGGTGCCGCGGCTGCAGAACGACGAGCGCTTCAAGCCCGCGCAGATCGACGCGCTGCTCGGCGACACGGTGCGCCGGCACGACGCGCACACCGTGATCTTCTTCGGCTTGCGCAACCAGGTGCTCGGGTATCCCGACGCGATCGACGACACGGCGAAGGCGATGCGCGCGCTGCACCTGGACTTCGGGACGATCGAGACGTACGACGTGCGCCAGAACCAAGCCGGCAGCGAGTCGCTGGCGAAAGATCTGCCCGACCGCACCGTGCGCGTGCAAGCGATCGCGAAGACCGAACAGGACAAGCTCAAGCCCGAGGAGATCGTGCAGCGCTACGATCTTGGCGTGCGCGAGCGCAACGTGCGCGTCGTGTACCTCCGCCCGTACGCGCACCAGTGGGGCGGCCGCTCGATCGAGGCGACCAACGTCGAGCTGGTGCGGCGCATCGCCGACGGCGCGCGCTCGGCGAACCTGCGCGTCGGCACCGCGTCGCCGTTCGACCGCTTCGTGACGCGGCCGTGGGAGATCGCGCTCGCGTCGCTGGCGGTGCCCGCCATCGTGCTGCTGATCTTGGCCGCGTTCGGAATCGGCGGGCCGCGCTGGCTGATCGCGTTCGTCGCCGCCGATGTGCTCCTCGTGCTGGCCGGGTTCACGTCGCATCACGACATGGCGGCGCGCAAGCTGCTCGCGCTGATGGGCGGGATCGCATTCCCGGTCGCGGGGTTCGCCGCGATCGCGCCGGCGTTCGCGGCGCCGCGCGCGCCCTCGACCGCCGCGGCGATCGCGAACGGGATTCGCGTGCTCGCCGTCGCGACCGGCGTCACGCTGGGCGGGGCGCTGGTCGTCATCGGGCTGCTCTCGACGCCGCTCACGATGCTGGAGATCGACCGCTTCAGCGGCGTCAAGCTGGTGCTCGGCGTGCCGCCGCTGCTGTGCCTGCTGCTGTATCTGTTCACCCGCCGCTGGGGCTCGCGCTTGACGGTGCGGCAACTGGGCGAGTCGCCGGTGAGCGTGCTCCCGCTGGCCGTCGGCGTCGTGCTGATCGCGGCCGGCTACCTGCTGCTGGCGCGCAGCGGCAACCAGAGCGACATCGCGCCGTCCGGGATGGAGCTCGCCCTGCGCTCGAACCTGTCGACGCTGCTGCAGGTGCGCCCGCGCCTCAAGGAGTTCGCCGTCGGCTTTCCCGCGCTGATGCTGGTCGCCGCGCTGATACCGGCACACCGCGCGCGCTGCGGTTGGCTGCTCGCGCTCGCGATCGGCGTCGGCCTGGGCGACGTCGTCGACACGTTCTCGCACCTGCACACCGCGCTGACGGTTTCGCTGCTCCGGCTGGCCAACGGCGCGGTGCTCGGGATCGCGATCGGCGCGCTCGCCGTCGCGGTCTACCGTGCGGCCCTGTCGGCGTACGAACGGCGCGCGAAAGGCGCTCCCTCGCGGGAGCAAACGGTGTGAGCCCGCGTTTCCTGCTCAGTGGATACTACGGCTTCGGCAACCTCGGCGACGAGGCGCTCTTGCAGGTGATCGCGGAGCGGCTGCGCGCGCGCTGGCCCGGCTGCACGATCGACGTCCTCAGCGGTGATCCGGCGGCGACCGCTGCCGCGTACGGCGTCGAGGCGACGCCGCGCATGGACGTCGGGCGCGTCCGCGAGGCGATCGAGCGGGCCGACGTCGTCCTCTCCGGCGGCGGCGGGCTGCTGCAGAACGTCACCAGCCTGCGCAGTCTGCTCTACTACAGCGGCGTGATCAAGGGCGCCGTCGCGGCCGGGAAGCCGACGATGGTCTTCGCGCAGTCGGTCGGCCCGCTGGACTTCTGGGGGCGCGCCGTGGTGCGCACGTTCTGCAAGGGGCTGACCGGCGCGACGGTGCGCGACGAGCGCTCGCGCGCGCTGCTCGGCTCGCTCGTGCCGGGCGTGCCGGTGGAGCGCACCGCCGATCCGGTCTTTCTGTTCGAGCCGGGAGGCGAGCCGCTCGACCTCGCCTCGGAAGGGCTGGCGGAGAGCGACGCGCCGCTGGTCGTCGTCTCGGTGCGGAAGTGGCAGGGCTCCGACGCGACCGCGCACGCGCTCGCGAACGCGGTCGACCGGCTCGCCGCGATGCACGGCGCGCGCGTCGCGTTCCTGCCGCTGGGCGGTCCGGCCGACGCCGAGGTGTCGACGACGATCATCCGCCGCTGCGCCTCCACGCCGGTGCTGCTGCCGGACTATCCGCTCAACCAGGCCGCGCAGGTGATCGGGCGCGCGTCGCTGGTGATCGGGATGCGGCTGCACGCGCTGATCATCGCGGCGCGGCTCGGCGTCCCGTTCTTGGCGCTGCCGTACGATCCGAAGGTCGGTGCGCTGCTCGAGGACTTGCGCTATCCTGCGCGGCCGCTGTTCGTTCCGGGCGAGCCGGCGCCGCCGCCGAGCGAGATCGCGGCACGGATCGACGACGCGTGGGAACGGCGCGCCGAGCTCGCCGCACACTTGCAGAGCGTGCGACCGGCGATCGAGCGGCTCGCCGAACGCAACTTCGAGGTCCTCGACGGGCTCGTGACGAGAACGGTACACAAGGCGGCAGGCGCGGAGCGCTGACGCGCGAAGGCTCCGCGTCCGATGGCGCGGCAGACTCTCATTCTCGGCCGTCTGTTCGACATTCGCGTCGGCGTGCACGTTTCGTGGCTCGCCGTCTACGCGTTCATGACGTTCGCGCTCGCGCGCGGGCTCGGGATGCTGCCGGCGACGGAGGCGTACGCGTTCGGCGCGGTCTGCGCGCTCGCGCTGTTCGCGAGCGTGGTCGCGCACGAGCTCGCCCACGCGCTGGCCGCGCGCCGCTTCGGCGTGCGAACCGACGCGATCACGCTGTTCCTGTTCGGCGGCGTCGCGACGCTCGAGACGGAGCCGGGCTCGCCGAAGGCCGACGCGGTGATCGCGCTGGCCGGCCCGGCGATGAGCGCGGCGCTCGCGGCCGTCGCGTTCGCCGTCCTGTTCGCGCTCGACCGTTTCTTGCCGGACAGCGGCTTGCGGGACGCGCTGGGACTGCTCGGCACGTACGTCGTCCTCGCGAACGGCGTGCTCGCGGCGTTCAACATCCTGCCGGCGTATCCGATGGACGGCGGGCGCGTGCTGCGCGCGCTGCTGTGGCGCCGCTCGCGCAACCGCGACGCCGCGACGAACGCCGCCTCCCGCGTGGGGATCGTCTTCGCGCTGCTGTTCGTAGCGGCCGGCGTCCTCGTCGTCGCGGCGACGCACGACATCACGTACGGCTGGTACGTGATGCTCGGCGCGTTCCTGCTGCGGCAAGGCTCGTCGCAGGAGCGCGCGACGCGCGCCGAGGCCGCGCCGCCCGCGACCGGCGAAGCCGCCGCGGCCGCGTAGCACCGCCCCGCGACGATTCGGTGGCGAACCGAGCGTGCGCCCTGCTGGTACTGCGGCTGCGAGCGGGCACGTACGCTGCATGCCGTACCGTCCGACCGCGCCCGCCCTCCTGACCGCCGCGCTGTTCGCGCTCGCCGGCCCGGCGCTCGCCGCCGCGCAGCCGATGCCCGCCGCCTCGGCGACGCCGGACCCTGCGCCGTCCACCTCGGCGCCGCCGAGCGCGGACCCGGCGGCGTCGCCGCGCGCCGACGCAACGGCCTCTCCGCACCCCGCCGCGTCGCCGGATGCGACCGACGACGCCTCGCCCTCGCCGGCGCCCGGCTCCCAGGCGACGCTGCGCGGGACGCTGATGTCGATCAAAGGCACGGTGGCGACGGTGAAGATGGCGAACGGCGCCGTGCAGACCTACACGGTCTCGGGGAAGACGGCCGCGCTGCTGAAGAAGACGCTCGGGAAGAAGTTCGCCTTTCGCGTCCTGCACGGTGCGCTCGACCTGATCCCGCACTGACGCGCGGCGGGGGGAGCGCGCTACCCCCGCGCCCGAAATGCTGCCGTTCGATGTCCGAGACGACCGCGCGCGACTACCGCTCGACGCTGAACCTTCCGAAGACCGACTTCCCGATGCGAGCCGAGCTGGCGAAGCGCGAGCCCGATCGCGTCCGCTGGTGGGCCGAACGCGGCACGTACCTCAAGCGGCTGGAGCGCAACCGCGCGCAGGGCGGCGCGGCGTTCGTGCTCCACGACGGTCCGCCGTACGCGAACGGCGACCTCCACATGGGGACCTTCATGAACCGCGTGCTCAAGGACGCGCTGGTGAAGATCCACCTGCTGGCCGGCGAGTACGCGGATTTCGTGCCGGGCTGGGACATGCACGGGCTGCCGATCGAGCGCGAGACGCTCAAGCACCTGAAGCTCGACTTCCGCCAGGCCGATCCGATCGAGCTGCGCCGCGCCTGCCGTGAGCGCGCGCTGTACTGGCTGGGCCGCCAGCGCGAGCAGATGCTGCGGATGGGAACGTTCGGGCGCTTCGACGACCCGTACATGACGATCGCGCCGCCGTTCGAGGCGACGATCGTCGAGACGCTCGCCGATCTCGCCGAGAGCGACTACCTCTACAAGGGGCTGCGCTCGACGCTGTGGTGCGTCTACGACGAGACCGCGTTGGCCGAAGCGGAGATCGAGTACAACGAGCACGTCTCGCCGTCGGTCTACGTCCGGTTCCGCGCGAGCGACGCGCAGCGGCCCGCGCTGCTGGAGAAGTTTAGGCTTGACGACGACGGAACGCCGCTCTCGGTCGCGATCTGGACGACGACGCCGTGGACGCTGCCGGCGAACGTCGCCGTCGCGCTCAAACCCGATGCGACGTACGTCGTGCTCCAGGTATCGCGGGGTGACGACGTGCGGGAGCGCATCGTCGTCGCCGAGCCGCTCGCGGTCCCGTTCCGGACGATGCTGAGCGCGGCCTACGGGGGCGGCGGCGGCGTCCCGGCGATCATCGCGGACGAGCTCGGAGAGGCCGCCGGTACGACGCTGGACGGCCTGCGGGTGCGGCATCCGTTCCTGGACCGCGACTCGGTGATCGTGAACGCGGACTACGTCGAGCTGGAAACCGGCACCGGCGCCGTGCACACGGCGCCCGGACACGGCGCCGACGACTTCGAGACCGGCGTGCGCTACGGTTTGCCGATCATCAACCCGGTCGACGCGGCGGGGCGCTTCACCGCCGAAGCGGGGCCGTACGCCGGGCTGCAGATCTTCGAGGCGAACCCGCGGATCGTCGAGGATCTGCGCGCGTCCGGCGCGCTGATCTCGGCCGAGTCGTACGAGCACAGCTACCCGCACTGCTGGCGCTGCAAGAACCCGGTGATCTTCCGCGCGACCGCGCAGTGGTTCATCGGCATGGACCGGCACGAGCTGCGGCGGCGCGCGGAAGCGGCGGTGCACACGGTCGCGTGGCTGCCGGGGTGGGGCGAGACGCGGATGTCGCAGATGGTCGGCAACCATCCCGAGTGGTGCGTGTCGCGCCAGCGGGTGTGGGGGACGCCGCTGCCGGCCGCGGTGTGCACCGCGTGCAACGAGTCGGTGCTGAACCCGCAGCTCGCGCGGAACTTCGCGCAGGCGATGCGCGCGCGCTCGTTCGACGAAGGCAACGCGTCCGATCTGTGGTGGACCGAACCGCTCGAGACGTTCGCACCGCCCGGGATGACATGCCCGAAGTGCGGCGGCACCGCGTTCGAGAAAGAGCGCAACATCGTCGACATCTGGTTCGAGTCGGGCGTGACGTGGCGCGCGGTGCTGGTCGAGCGCGGGATGAAGTACCCGGCCAGCGCGTACCTCGAAGGCGGCGACCAGTACCGCGGCTGGTTCCGCTCGAACTTGATCACCTCGGTCGCGGTGCGCGACACGGCGCCGTACGAGCAGGTCATCTCGCACGGGTGGGTGGTCGACCAGCACGGGCACGCGATGCACAAGTCGGCCGGCAACTACATCGCGGCCGACGAGGCGATCGAGAAGTACGGCGCGGACGTGCTGCGGCTCTGGGTCGCGTCGACGGAGTTCACCGGCGACGCGCGGCTCGGCGCGAAGCTGCTCGACAACGTCGCGAACGTCTACAAGAACCTGCGCTTCCGGCTGCGGTACTGCCTCAGCTCCCTCGACGGTCTCACGCCGGACCGCATCGTCCCGCGCGCGTCGATGGAGCCGATCGACCGGCTCGCGCTCGCGGCGCTCGACGAGTTCGCACGGCGGGTCGTGGCCGCGTACGAGCGGTTCGACCTGCACGACGCGTACGTCGCGATCCAACAGTTCGACAAGGAAGATCTCTCCGCGTTCTACGTCGACGTCCTGAAGGACCGGCTCTACTCCTCGGCGCCGGACTCGCCGCGCCGCCGCAGCGGGCAATCGGCGCTGCTCGAGATCTTCCGCACGATGTGCGTGCTATTGGCGCCGGTGCTCTCGTTCACGGCGGAAGAAGCGTGGCAGCACCTGTCGCCTGACCTGCGCGGCGAGAACGAGTCCGTGTTCGACCTCGCGTTCCCGGTCGTCGGTGTGGTCGCTGACGGCGACCTGGCGGCGTGGTCGCTGCTGAAGGAGCTCCGCGCGCAGGTCGCGGCGCACGAGGGTATTCGAGACTATCAGCTCGACGCGAAAATCGAAGTTCCACAGGAGTCGTACGACCGGCTCGTCGCGCTCGGCGACGGGTTGCGCGAAGCGCTCGTCGTCTCGTCGCTTCTCGGGATCACGCCGACCGCGAACGGCGTAGTAACTGTCATCGTCGTCCCCGCCGACGGCGAGAAATGCCAGCGCTGTTGGAAGTACCTATCGCTCGGCAGCGATCCCGAGCACCCGAAGCTCTGCGCACCGTGTGCTACCATTGTTTACGCCGTGCAAGAGACGCGCGGCGTTTAGCGCCGCGCACCCTCTTGCTCAACCCATCAGAGGTCTTCGCGGTCGCTCGTCAGTAGCTGAAGCAGGAAGTTAAGCTGCCGAGACCGCGCAGTGTGCCGTACGTCTGGCGCTTTGGTTTTTTAGGAAACTGTGGCATTCCGGTTATCGATCCACATCAGCATCTCCATCGGGTGAGATTGACGCAACTTTTCTAGCTTTAGACGTCTCCGGGAGGACACTAACTTGAATGCTTCATCAGGTTCGCACGATGACCAACTCGGGCGTAAGCCCATTGAATTTCGGATGGATTTTCGATTTGTTAATATCTCGTCGGACCCGAACAATCCAAAGTACATTTCCATTCCCGATCCGGATCGATACGAATTTATAAACAAGCGAGGCAAAGTCGGTTGGATCGATAAGCTCGACGAGCGTCGCCTGTTCTTCCCGATACGCGTAGTTCGTGACATGCTGAGGCGCGCCGCAGAGATGCCGCTAGGTGACCTGCGCCCATTGATACAGAGCTCGGATGCCTATATTTTATCGCGCGTTAACGCAATCCGTGAAGGCCTGCGCATTGGCGTTTGGGACGATGATTTCCGGAACGCCGCCGATGAAGAGCTAAATGCAGGCGAGGCAACCAGAACGCGATTCGTCATTGCTTCGATTGATCTTGTCGGCAGTACCGTTCTCTCGCAGAATATGGAGCCGCTGCAGTATGCCAGATTGATTCAGACCTACTCGCGCGAACTGGCACGGCTTTCTGCCCTCTTTCACGGCCGTACGCTGAAATTCATGGGCGACGGCGCGATTCTCTACTTTCCTACTGGAAGCAATATGCGCAAGCATGATCTTGCGATCGATTGCGCGCTCTCGTTACGCGATTTGGTTCTGAACGGCATCAATCCGGTGCTGGAAGAATCGGGACACCCTATCTTGGCTTGCCGCATCGGTGTCGATTCGGGAGATGCCTACATCATGACCATTGGAGACAGCGCTACGACGAATCACCTCGATATCATAGGCCAAGTGGTTAACATCGCGACGAAAGTCGAAAAGGCTGCTCCGGTGAACGGTATCTGCTTTGGAGAATCGGTGGCGCTGATCACTCATACCATGTGGCTGAAATACGTACGGCGTTGGCAAGCGCCCTCAGGTTGGCCTTATCGCAACATCGCTGGTGACTCAGCTTACGGTGTATTCTTGCTCGATATCCCTGCACCATAGTCGAAAGGGCCTAATAGTGAATTCCCTAAGTAATGCGGTTCATCCGTCTAAATGTTGTCTAGCGCTGCCTCCCTGGCAACGCCGCACATCGGAGCGGCCACGGACTCGGAAGGCGTCGAAGCTCGCGAGCGCGTTGTATTCATTACGCGCCGCAGCGCAATGCCACGTCAGTCGGTACCGGCTTGGCGGCGCGGTATTAGCGGACGACGAAACAGCGAATGACCTGCCGGTAAACCGGGCCGCTTAAACCGTGTGTTTCCAGACCGAAGGGCCGAAAGGAAGCCCCGTGCGGAAGTCCCGCTTCCCCAAGACGCAGACCGTCCGATATCTTCGGTCACAATGGAAATTCTGCCGTTAACTAACGTTCGACGCTGCACGCATCCGACCGCGGAGTTGCGTTAGTTAACATGTTGATCGAAGGCGACAGAAGATTGATCTTGCAATATCCAGGGTACTTTCGCTGCGCAAAATAGCCTCCATCAAGCCGAAGATGATCATCCGGAAGATTTGCGTTGATACGTGCGAATACAAAGTAGCCGCACGTTGGGCGGAGCGAGGATTCGATAGCCCCGATTGTTGTCAAATGGTCGTATCTCTTTGAGGCGACGGCCATCAGTGAGCGTGCAATGTCATGGGTGGAGAGTGCGGCAATCGCTTCATATCCGAACGCGATGGAATCGGTAGGCGCGGCTCCGAACGTATTTGTGTAAATCCAAGCGAACGCGCGCTCGCGTGCCTTCGGTAACAACAAATACGAAAAACGATAACCGTGCGCACATAATTGCTTCGACGGGCAAATTAGACGAAAAGTAAGGGCTGAAGCGAAACCTGCGCTCATTTCGCAATCGGACCCATCCCAGCGTAAGTACTGCAGACTTCCGTCCACAAAAACGAGCGCGGCCATTCGTTCTTGCCATGTGATAATTTCCCTAATCGCCCATTGCGGAATCGGCGCTCCGGCATACCAAACTGGGTCCGTAAGGATCAGAACGGATCCTCGATCGCGAGGAAGCATTAATTTGAAATCAGGCTCGTACGGTTGCCCGGTTGAAACCGGAACCGCTTGGATACCATACGTGTCGAGCGCGATGTGAAGCGAGATATAGAGCGGCGGAATGTAGTAAACCCTGCTCGTACCGATGGACTTCAAATACGTAGCAAATGCGAATAGCAACGAGGTCGTCCCCCCTCCGCAAACCACAGCCTCGGGATCATTCCCGTCTCGCACTTTGTGCAGTGCCTTAATTGCCGATCGCAAGTCGGCATGCGTTTCGAAAAACGCGTATCTCGTACGATCGCACTTTTCGGCACGTTCTCGGACGGCGGCGATGGTAGGGGCTATAAAGTCATTGTCGCATTGCCAACCTGAAATAAAATTGCCGTCATCGCCGTCGTTCAGATCGAACGTCAAGTTCTCGAACTTCGAGTTGAGCGCGCGACGGTCGCCTTCGTAGTTAGTCAACGCGCTGATTCCGGCGTACGATGAAAATTCGAAGCCCCGAGGGAAGTCCTAGTTCCGGGTGACGGTGCATGTTATGGCGTGCTGCCGCTACCGTGTTGCCCGTCGCCGCCCGAGCTGATGTCCCGAATCGGAATCGGGTAGCGCTTCGGGTCTTCAATAATTTCCACAACCATGGAGAAGTCAAATTCTTTAGCGTACCGGAGAAGTATATCCCTATACGGCTCACGTCGCATTAGCTCTATGTAGAATCCAAATAGGGCCGCGAAGTCCCGCCAACGGAGCAGCGCGATTTCTTCATTCGCCAAGGCGGCGACATACTCGAGCTTGCCGAACATCGAATCGATTGACCTGCGAACGAGCAGTTCCTTGTCAGGTCGGTTGATCGGGGTCTCCTTCCTCAATGCGTGCTCCACGTCCGCAAAGTACAACTCGATCTTGTCAAAATCGCTTGTTCTGTGCCGCCATCCTTGATAATCGAGCATCAGCAGCGCGGCAACTGAGTATTCATCTTGCTGCAAGTCGTTATAAACGAGTCTTGCAACCTCGGCTTGTTTGCGGCGCAAACTCTGGCGGTCCTGGCTAACCTTAGACCGCAATGCGAAAGCAGCCACGGCTGCGCTTACGAAAGTGCCCCAGCCGACGTAGTGCGTTGCAAACTCTACTATCTCAACGATGGTCATCGCCTTTTCCTTCCGACGGCGACACGGAGTCCTGAAGCCCTGACGCCGCCCCGGTAAACCGGGCCACCTGATACCGTGGTTCTTCGGGCCGCAAGGCCGAAAGAAGCGTACGATGCGGAAGTCCCGCTTCACCGCGATGCAGATCGTCTCGATTCTCCGAGATACACGCCGGCGCCTCGTTCGTCGAGCCCCGCCGGCGTCTGGTCGATGCGCGCTTGTTCGCGATCGAGGCGGTGCTGGACTTCGCCGGCGCTCGTCCTGGGCGGTCTTCAGCAGCCCTTCGCAGCGCTGGACCAGCTCGCGGCGTGCGCCCTAACACGATCTTGGCGTGAAGAGCAAGGACAGTGGCGTGGAGAGCAGCGAAATTGTTTGCCCCGCGGGATCAACGACCCGGAACGCGAGCATGAGCGATCCACCGCGATCTTGTGCTCCAGAACGACGCGATGAAAGAACTGGTCGCAACAAGGTTTGGCCTTCGCAGCGAAAAGCCGCGGTGAGCCGTCCGAAGACTTCGGCGTGAGTCAGCGCCGCATCCGGGTCGCACGCTTTCCGTCATCGGTTGCGCAAATACACGCTGCGCCGCATGGACGATTCGCGGCAGCTCGAGCGGCTGACATAGCTGGCCACGAGTGCCGTCGTTTCGGCTACCGTCGGCTCGCGTTAGTTCTTGCGCCGCGAGGGCCCCTTGTGAACATAAGCACGTGCATCGGATCTATTGCGCACATGGGCTCAAATTTGGCCCGGGCCAAACGCGGTGTACGGTATATCGGCGGCAATACCGTCTCGGTGGCTTCTCGCCAGAAGAAATGCTGGTCGCTTGACACTTCTGCACGATGTGGTGAGCAAACGAGCCAAGCTCCGTGCGCTGACCATCCTGGACGCTCTTACGCGCGCGAGTCGATTGCGCATCGAAGTAGCTTCTCGGTACCGGCCGGTCGCGTCGTTCGTGTTCTCTGGTCGCGTCGTTCACCGCGGGCTCCCGCAACGCTCAATTGACACGATTCTGATTAGGAGTTACGCGATGCTCGGCTAGGCGGCACAGGCCTATCGCTTTGCCGAAACGACGCTCAGGCGGGTTTCACGACTGGTTCTGCCGCGACTTTCCGCTAGCAAAGTTACACCCCCATCCGCAGCGCGGCGTCGCTGAGCGCGGGCTCCGCGAGGCGGCCGATGACCGCGTCGGTGAACGCGCTCGTGCTCACCGCCGCGACCGCATCGAGGTCCGCGGTGCGCGGGCCGAGCGCCAGCGTCTCGGCGACGGCGTGCTCGATGCGCCAGGCGACGTCGTCTTCGCCGAGCGAGAAGCGCGCGAGCAGCGCGGCCGAGAGGATGGCGCCGGTCGGGTTCGCGATGCCGCGGCCGGCGATGTCGGGCGCCGTGCCGCTGATCGGCTCGTAGAGGCCGAAGCCGCGGTCGTGCGGTCCGGCGCCGAGGCTCGCGCTGGGCGCGGTGCCGATCGTGCCGGTGATCATCGCCGCTTCGTCGGAGAGGATGTCGCCGAACATGTTCTCGGTCAGGATCACGTCGACGGCGCGCGGGTCGCGCACGAGCTGCATCGCGGCGTTGTCGACCAGCACGTGCTCGAGCGCGACGCCGGGATACGCGCGAGCGACGTCGTTCACGACGCGGCGCCAGAGCTGCGAGCTCATCATGACGTTCGCCTTGTCGACCGAGGTCACGCGACCGCGGCGCGTGCCCGCCAGCTCGAACGCGAAGCGCGCGATGCGCTCGATCTCGGGCTCGGTGTAGATCAGCGTGTCGGTCGCGGTCAGCGTGCCGTGCGCGTCGCGCTCGATGCGCTTCGGGCCGAAGTACAAGCCGCCGGTGAGCTCGCGCACGATCACGCAGTCCATCCCGCGCACCAGCTCCGCGCGCAGCGGCGAACGGTCTTCCAGGCCGGGAAACGCGCGCGCGGGACGGACGTTCGCGTACAAGCCGAACGCTTTGCGAAGCGCGAGCAGCGCGGCTTCCGGACGGCGCTCGGGCGGGAGATCGTCGAAGCCCGGGCCGCCGACCGCGCCGAACAGGATCGCGTCGCTCGCGCTGGCGATGGCGAGCGTCTCGTCGGGCAGCGGTACGCCGCATGCGGAGATGGCCGCACCGCCGACCGGCGCTTCATCGAAGCAGCACCCCGGCAGCGCGGCGCGCAGCACCCGAACCGCCGCCGCCGTCACCTCGGGACCGATGCCGTCGCCCCCAAGGACGGCGACGCGGTGCGTCACCGCGCCGCTTCCCACGCGCGGATCGCGCCGATCTTCGCATCGAGGAAGCGCAGAAACCCGCCGCCGAGGACGAACTGCTTGCGCAGCGGGTCGAGCGCGAACGCGATCGGCTCGCCACCGTCCGCGCGCAGCGTCTCGCCGGCGACGTCGATCGTGATGCGCTCGGCCTGTGCGAGCCGGTCGACGACGTCTTGCGGCAGCACGACCGGGACGAGCCCGTTCGTGTACGCGTTCTCGTGGAAGATGCGCGCGAAGCTCGGCGCGACCACCGCGCGGAAACCGCGGTCCTTGAGCGCCCAGGCCGCGTGCTCGCGTGAGGAGCCGCAGCCGAAGTTCTCGCCCGTCACCAGGATCGACGCGTCGGGCCGCGTCGCGAGCAGCGCCGGCCCGTCCGGCATCCCCTCGAAGCAGTGCTCCCCCATGCCGCCCGCATCGATGCGCGTGAGATAGCGCGCCGGAATGATCTGATCGGTGTCGATGTTCGCGCGCGGAACGACGAGTACCGTGCCTTGGACGATCATGCCGTCACCATCCTGGACGATGCGCTCTCACCGTTCGACGAGCTCAGGCTGACGTCGACGGGCTCCAGCTCTGACGGTGACGCGATGCGGCCGAGAATCGCCGACGCGGCCACGACGACCGGCGCGGCCAAGTGGACGCGCCCGCCGTCGCCCATGCGGCCGGGGAAGTTGCGGTTCGACGACGAGACGCAGCGCATCCCCGGCGCCAGCACGCCCATCGACATCCCGAGGCACGGCCCGCAGGACGAGTGCGTCCACAGCGCGCCCGCGTCCTGAAAGACGTCGTGCAGCCCCTCGCGTTCGGCTTGGCGGCGCACCGCTTGCGAGCCCGGCGTCACGATCGTCGGCACGGTCACGCGGCGCCCGCGGAACACCTCGGCGGCGGCGCGCAGATCGCTGATCCGCGCGTTGGTGCACGAGCCGATGAACGCCTGATCGACCGCGATGCTGCGCAGCGGCTGGCCCGGAAACAGGTCCATGTACGCGAGCGACGCCGGGTCGGCGTTCTCCGGCACCTCGCCGTCGATCGGCGCGCACTCGCCCGGGTTCGTCCCCCACGACACGACCGGCCGCACCGCGCTCCCGTCGATCGTCACCGTCGCTGCGTACTCGGCATCGTCGTCCGCGGCCTCGGCGCTCCAGGCGGGCGCGCCCGGCGTCGCGGCGAGGTACGCCGCGGTCGTCTCGTCGGGTGCGATCATCCCGGTCGTCGCGCCGGCCTCGATCGCCATGTTGCACAGCGTCATGCGCTGCTCCATCGTCAGCGCGCGGATCGCCGAGCCGGTGTACTCGAGCACGTAACCGGTGCCGCCGCGGAACCCGATCGTCGCGATCACGGTCAGCGCGAGGTCCTTCGCCGTCGCGTCGGGCGGCAGCTCGCCGGTCACCTCGACGCGCATCACCTTCGGGCGCTGCAGGATCAAGCAGCCCGCCAGCATCGCGCCGGCCTGCGCCGTCGTGCCGATGCCCAGCGCGAACGCGCCGAACGCGCCGAGCGTGCAGGTGTGGCTGTCGCCGCAGCAGACCGTCATTCCGGGCGCCACGTAGCCGCGCTCCGGCACGATCACGTGGCAGATGCCGTTGTCGCCGATGTCGTGGAAACGAATCCCCTGGCGCTTCGCCCAGGTCCGCACCGTCTGGCCCTGCAGCGCGGTCGCGGCGTCCTTCGCGGGCGCGACGTGATCGATCATCGCGACGATGCGGCGCGCGTCGTACAGCCGGTCGCCGAACTCCCGCTCGATCGCGATCGCGCCCGGCGGCGTGGTGATCTCGTGCGCGACGACGAGGTCCATGAAGACGAGCGCGTTGCCGCCGGGCAGCTCCTCGACGACGTGCGCGTCCCAGACTTTATCGAACAGCGACCGCTTCATGCGGGGTCTCCTCGGGTGCGGCTTCGAGCGAAGGGATGGCGCGGCTCAGCGCGCTGACGATCGCGGCCAGCGACGCGGTGACGATGTTCGGATCGATTCCCGCGCCCCAGCGCGGCTCCCCGCGGGCAAGCAGCTCGACGTACGCGACCGCGGAGGCGTCCTCGCCGGCGCGCAGCGCGTGCTCGTGGTAGTCGCGCACGTGCACGTCGATCCCGAACGCGCGCTGCAGCCCGTCGACGAACGCGTCGATCGGCCCGGCGCCGTCGCCGTAGACCGTGCGCGCGACGACCCCGTCGGTGAGCGTCGCGTCGATCGTGCACGGCGTTCCGGCGACGCCATCGTTCGTCGTCTCGTACGTCACCAGGCGCAGCCGGCCCGGCGCGAGGTACTCCGCGTCGAACGCCGTGCGAATGACGGCCGGCGCGATCTCGCCGCCCGACTCCTCGGCGAGCGACTGGATCACGCGGCTGAACTCGACCTGCAGCCCGCGCGGCAGCTCGAGCCCGTGCTCCGCGCCGAGCAGGTAGGCGACGCCGCCCTTGCCGGACTGGCTGTTGACGCGCACCACCGCGTCGTAGCTGCGGCCGATGTCCTTCGGGTCGAGCGGGAGGTACGGCACCTCCCAGCGCGTGCCGTCGCCCGCGGCGAGCGCAGCGAAGCCTTTCTTGATCGCGTCCTGGTGCGACCCGGAGAACGCCGTGAAGACCAGCTCGCCGCCGTAGGGATGGCGCGGATGCACGGGGAGCCGGTTGCACTCCTCGACCACGCGCACGATCTCCGGGATGTTCGCGAGGTCCAGCTCCGGGTCGACGCCTTGCGAGTACAGGTTCAGCGCGAGCGTGATCAGGTCGACGTTGCCAGTCCGCTCGCCGTTGCCGAACAGCGTCCCCTCGACGCGGTCGGCGCCCGCCATGACCGCCAGCTCGGCCGCCGCGACGGCCGTGCCGCGATCGTTGTGCGGGTGGACGCTGAGGATCACCGACTCGCGTCCGCGCAGGTTGCGGTCGATCCATTCGATCTGGTCGGCGTAGACGTTCGGCGTCGCCATCTCCACCGTCGCGGGCAGGTTGATGATGATCGGCTCGTCCGGCGCCGGCCCCCACGCCGCGACGACCGCTTCGCAGATCTCCTTGGTGAAGTCCAGCTCCGTCGCGGAGAACGTCTCCGGCGAGTATTCCAGCCGGACGCGCGTGCGATCCGCGACGTCGAACGCGCGGCGCGCGATGTGCCGCACCGAGCGCACCGCGACGTCGACCGCACCGGCCCGGTCCAGCCCGAACACGACGCGCCGGAAGAGCGGCGAGGTGGCGTTGTAGACGTGCACGATCGCGCGCGGCGCGCCGTCGATCGCCTCGAAGCTGCGGTCGATCAGATCCTCGCGCGCCTGCGTCAGCACCTGGATCGTGACGTCGTCCGGGATGCGGCGCTGCTCGACCAGCTCGCGCACGAAGTCGAAGTCCGGCTGTGAGGCGGAGGGGAAGCCGACCTCGATCTCCTTGAACCCGAGCCGCACGAGCAGCTCGAACATGCGCTGCTTGCGTTCGGGTCCCATCGGCTCGACCAGCGCCTGGTTTCCGTCGCGCAGGTCGACGCTGCACCAGCGCGGCGCGCGCTCGATCGTGCGGCTCGGCCAGCGGCGCGCGATCAGCGGGATCGGGGGGAACGCTCGATAGCGGTCGGTGTTCACATCGCTCTCCAACAAAGAAGGCCTCCGCTTCGCGAAGGCCCGGTACGACGATACGTCACGAGGGGCACGGCGAAACGGCTAATCGCGCATCACGAAAAGCGAGAGTCGAAGTCGGAGCAGAAGACGGCGCGCCGTCACGCGACGGCCTCGTAGGCGAGGATGCGGTCGATCTGCGCGCGCAGGCGCGTGAGCGCGAGCGGCGGGCCGTCGAACGTCATCCGCGCCGCGGTGCGCTGGTCGTCGTCCGCCGCCGCGTGGATCTTGGTGCAGCGGCAGTTGAAGCGGTGCGCGAGGTTCACGATCCGCGCGACCGAGCGCGCGTCACGCAGCGTCAGCTCGCAAGTCACGCGCGCGCTTCCCGGATGCTCATGATTCGCGCTTCTCCGGGGCGCTCACGATGCGCGCGCTTCCATCAGGTCGTCGACCGTCATCCCGGCCGGGATCATCGGCCAGACGTTCTCGGTCGGGTGGCAGGCGCAGTGCAGCAGCGCGGGTCCGCGCGACGCGACGAACGCTTCGATCGTCGCATCGGCACTGGCCGGCGAGCCGAGCGAGAACGCCTCGATTCCGTAGGCCCGCGCGATCGCCGCGAAGTCGGGGTTGTCCGAGAGGTTCGTGGCGGAGTAGCGCTGCGAGAAGAACATCTCTTGCCACTGCCGCACCATGCCGAGGTTCTGGTTGTCGATGAGCACGATCTTCACCGGAACGTCGTAGCGCCGCAGCGTCGCCAGCTCGGGCAGACACATCTGAAACCCGCCGTCACCGACGATCGCGAACACCGGGCTGTCGGGATGCGCGAACTGCGCGCCGACCGCCGCCGGAAAGCCGAACCCCATCGCGCCGAGCCCGGCCGACGTGGCGAACCTGCGCGGCTCGGTGGGCCGCGCGCGCTGCGCCGCCCACATCTGGTGCTGTCCGACGTCGGTGGTCACGATCGCGTCGCGCGGCAGCGCGGCGAAGACGCGGTCGAGCACGTCCGTCGCCGAGAGGACGTCGTCGGCGACGCGGTCGCTGGGCAGCGGCCCGCCGAGCAGCCGCGCCTCGGCGGCCCAGTCGTCGAACCGCGGGACGTGCCCGCGCTCGAGCTCGGCGACCAGCGCGCGCAGCGTCGCGTCGAGATCGCCGTGCAGCGCGACGTCGGCCAAGACGATCTTGCCGAATTCGGTCGCGTCGATGTCGGCGTGGATCACGGACGCGCCGCGCGCGAAGCGGTCCGGCTTGCCGGTGACGCGGTCGTCGAACCGCATCCCCAGCGCGACGATCAGGTCGGCGCGCTGCACCGCCTTGTTCGCCGCTTTGAGTCCGTGCATGCCGAGCATGCCGAGGTAGTTGCCGTCGCCCGGCGCGGCCGCGCCGAGCGCGTTGATCGTCGCGGTGTGCGGCAGCCCCAGCAGCGCGGCGAACGCGCGGTATGCGTCGACCGCGCCGAATCGGACGCCGCCGCCGACGATCGCGACGGGCCGTCGCGCGGAGCGAATCCGCGCGGCGGCGTCGCGGACCGCGGCATCGGAAACACGCGGTCCTTCACCCCTCCGCACGAACGGCTTGATCGGCGGAGCGGTGAGATCGGTGATCGTCGTTTTTAGGATGTCGTTCGGGATGTCGACGAGCACCGGCCCTGGTCGCCCGTCCCGGGCGAGCGCAAACGCTTCGGCGATCGCTCGCCCGATCCCGTCTGCGTCGGAGACGAGCACGCTGCGCTTCGTGACCGGCTGCGTGATCGCGCAGACGTCGGCCTCCTGGAAGCCGTCGGTCCCCATCAGCTCGGTCCGCACCTGGCCGGTGATCGCGACCAGCGGGACGCTGTCCATCATCGCGTCGACCAGCCCGGTGACGAGGTTGGTCGCGCCCGGCCCCGACGTCGCGCAGCAGACCCCGACCCGGCCCGACGTGCGGGCGTAGCCGCTCGCCGCGAACGCCGCCGCCGCTTCGTGGCGCACGAGGACGTGCCGCACGCGGTGCCGGTAGAGCGCGTCGTAGAGCGGCATGATCGCTCCGCCGGGATAGCCGAAGATCGTGTCGACTCCCTCGCGCTCGAGCGCGGCGACGACGGCCTGCGCGCCGGTCACGGCGGCTCAGAGCACCCGGAAGCGCAGGCCGTCGTCGGCCTCCGCCGCGGTCTGCCCGCCGTTGAGCCACGGCATCAGCCCGCGCAGCTCCGTCCCGACGTGCTCGATCTCGTGCTCCGCCGCGCGCGCGCGGAAGGCGCGGAACGACGGCTTGCCGGAGGCGTGCTCGGAGACCCACTCCTGCGCGAACGACCCGTTCTGGATCTCGCCCAGGATCTTGCGCATCTCGCTGCGCGTCTCGCCGGTGATGATCCGCTCGCCGCGCGTGTAGTCGCCGTACTTCGCCGTGTTGCTGATCGCGTTGCGCATGCCTTCGACGCCGCGCTCGTACATGAGATCGACGATCAGCTTCATCTCGTGCAGGCACTCGAAGTACGCCATCTCCGGCGCGTAGCCGGCCTCGACCAGCGTCTCGAAGCCGGCCTTCACGAGCGCGCTCATTCCGCCGCACAGCACCGCCTGCTCGCCGAAGAGATCGGTTTCGGTCTCCTCGCGGAACGTCGTCTCGAGGATGCCGGCGCGCCCGCCGCCGATCGCCGCGGCGTAAGCGAACGCGATGGCGCGCGCATGGCCGGTCGGATCCTGGTGCACGGCGACGAGGCACGGCACCCCGCGCCCGCCCTCGTACTCCGTGCGCACGAGGCGGCCGGGACCCTTCGGCGCGATCATCACCACGTCGACGTCGGCGGGCGGGACGATGGTGCCGAAGTGGATGCCGAAGCCGTGCGCGAACGCGAGCGCGGTCCCCGGCCGCAGGTGCTCGACGACCTCGCGCAGGTACACGCCGGGCTGCTCTTCGTCGGGGATCAGCATCATCGTGACGTCCGCGCCCGCGACGGCGTCGGGGATCGAGGCGACGGCCAGACCGTCGCGCCGCGCTTCGTCGCGCCGCTCGGAGCCGGGCCGCAGGCCGACCACGACCGCGTGGCGGGAATCGTGCAAGTTGAGCGCGTGCGCGCGCCCCTGGCTGCCGTAGCCGATGACGGCGATCGTCTTCCCGTCGAGTGCGCCGCGATCGACGTCGCGGTCGTAGTAGGCCTCCATGGAATCCTCCGGATGAAAAAAGCCCCTCGCCTTCCGGCGAGGGGCTTTGCATTTGGTGTGCGACTCGATCGTCGTTCTATGCGAAAGCTGCTCGCCGGTCCGGTGGATCGGTAAGAATAACGCTGAGAACGAGGACGAGTCGTGCGAACATCGTTGCACGGTAGTACCACGATCCGTACCGCATTGTCAACCGGGCTCGTGTCAGGCATATGGCACAGTACGTGCGTACGATGCGGTCATGGCCTACGACGACGAGCCGATCATTGCAATTCTGGAGCAGTGTGCCGCGGATCGCCGGCGGCTCGGGCTTCCAACGTACTCACGCGACGATCTAGAGCGGCTGTTTCGAGTGCTCGACGCTCCAGCTCCGCAATGCGACGTTCCAGCGAACGTGATTCCGTTTCCTCAGGATCGCCGTCCTTGCCGGCGGCGATATACCAGGCACTGACCCCCAGCGTCCGCGCAAGCCGCAGGCCGGTCATGAGCGCCGGCCCCTTCGAGCGGCCGGACTCCAAGTGACGGATCGTCCCTTCCGTCGTGCGCGCGGCGCGCGCGAGCTGGGCGATCGAGAGCCGTCGCTCCGAGCGTAGTCTCGTCAGCCGCTCTCCCAGCGTTTCGGACGTCTCGGCCACCGCGCGCAGTATAGATGCTGCCGCACGTAGCGTGGTATTGCGAGGGATAAGGTAGCCGTTTACGGTAAGAACTAGCTACAGAGCTACTTCAGCTCAGGTCAGGAAGAGGTCGGGCTCATGGAGGGATCGGAGGCTGCGGTCGCCGCGGCCTATTCGGTGTGCGCGCTCGCATCGTACGGCGACGTGACGGCGATGCTCGCGCGCACGGGAGAGACGGGGACGGCGGGACTGATGCTGGCCGGAACCGCACGGCAATGCGAAGGCGACCTGCTGCGCGCCGAGTCGGCGCTGCGGCGCGCGGCCGACCGCGCAGCGGCCGCCGACCGGCCGTACGTGATCGATCTGCTCGCGCCGCTGCTGGTCTCGCGCGGGATGTTCGCGCGCGCCGCGGCGGCGATCGCGGCCGCCGCGCCGCCGACGCGCGAGCTGGAGATCGGGCGGCTCGCGCTCTCGTCGGTCGTGCACGCGGCGACCGGCGCGGCGCGGTTGTCCGGGCGCGAAGCGTACGCCGCGCGCGACGCCCTGGCCGGATTCGGCGACGACGCGCTGCGGGTCCGCGTGCACCAGCGCCTGGCGCTGTCGGCGCACTATCGTGGTCGGGCCGCCGCCGCGCTCGACGAGGTGCGGCAGGGGATCCAGGCCGCGCACCGGCTGCGCGTGCATCGTCCCGCCGCCGGGCTGCACGCCGTCGCGCACGCCACGCATACCGGTTTGACCGGCGACGCCGATGCGGCGTGGAGCCACGCGCTCGCGCTCGCTCACGAGGCCGCGCTCGGCGGTGACGAGCCGCTGCGCGCGCTGGCGCGCGCCGCCATCTACGAGCTCGCCGCCGAACGCGGCGACGACGCGCGGCTCGCCGCCGCGCGCGCCGAGATCCAAGCGCACCCGCTCCCGGAGCGCTATCACGAGCAGTTCGGCGCGGGCGTGGCGGACGCGCTGCGGCTGGCCTGGTCGGGCGACCCGCGCGCCGCGCGCAACGCGCTCTGCGTCGTCAAGGACGCGACCGGGCGCAGCCACGGCGAGCGCGCGCTGTGCCGCGCGCTGCTGGCGCTGATCGCGGTCGCGCTCGGCGACGACGACGCGGCGCGCCGCTTCACCCGGCAGGCGCGCGCCGTCGCCGCGCATCCCGCGCTGCACCTCCCCGCGCCCGAGCTGCGCTACCGCCGTATCGCGCGAGCGCTGGCGACGGCGGCCGGCGACCTCGACGGCGCGGGCGGCCGCACGACGCGTGCCGCGGAGACGCGCCTGGTGCGGCGCGACGCGCAGCTCGCCGCGCTGCTCGACGTCCGTTCGAGCCGCGAGCTCGCGCACGTTCCCGCGGCGGTGCGCGGCTACGCGCGGCTGATCGCGATCGCGCGCGAGCAGGTGAGCCGCCGCCCGACGAGCGGGCCGCTCACCGAGACGGAGACCGAGATCGTGCGGCTGGTCGCGTGCGGCCGCAACGCGCCTCAGATCGCCGAGATCATGAACCGCAGCCCGCACACCGTGCGGACCCATCTCCGCAACGCGCGCGCGAAGCTGGACGCGCACGGCCGGCTGGAGCTGGTCGCGCGGGCCCGGACGCTGGGCGTGCTCGGTGCGTCGGAACGCACGGTGAACGCGCCGTGAGCGCTCAGAGCTTGAGGCGGTATCCGAGGACGGGCGCGAAGCCGACGTTGCGATCGGCGAGCTGGCCCGGGAAAGCGTCGTAGTGCGCGCTGTAGTTCAGGTAGCGCAGCCCGTACAGCAGCTCGCCGTGCTTGGAGAGGGGGTGCGCGACGCGCGCCGCGACGTCGACCTGCGACGCGCTCTCCGGGTCGGCGAACGTGTCGACGATCTGGTTGCACACGACCGCCGTCGCGCCGAAGCTGCAGGCGCTGAACGCGGTCGGGATGCGCGTGTACTGCACGCCGCGCATCCGCGGGTTGCCGGAGACCGACGTCTCGATGCGGTCGCGGCCGAGACTGAAGGTGCGGCCGGCTTCGATGCGCATCCCCGTCACGCGCGAGTACTGCACCTCGGAGCCGTCGATCGGATCGACGGTGAAGCCGCGCGTATACGCGAACGTCCCGCGCACCGGCGCGTACGTGGTGTATTGATTGTAGACCGTCTGCCCGGCGCCGACGAACCAGCCACCGCCCAGCGTGCGCCGGTACGTCGCGGTCACGATCGACAGGCGCGTCGACAGCGCAGCGTCGCCGGTACTGCCGTAGCCGAACGCGACCGGCGGAAGACCCTCGATGCGCAAGGTGTCGGAGCCGTGCCGCAGGGTCAGCTCGGCGAGCGGGAGCGGCGCGAACTGGACCTTGTCGACCTGTCCGCCGTTGACCTCATGGCTGCCGGTCATCGCGTTCACCGTGAGGCCGAGCGTCGCTTCGACCGGCTCGGCGAGCGCCGCCGAGGCGGCACACGAAAAGAGCGCCGCCGTAAGCGCTGCGACGCGAGCCAACCCGTTCTTCACGCGGACCCCGTTCGGAACCGGCCGCCGCGCGCCTGCGTCACGGGGCGATCGTGCCGTCCCGAAACGCCGCCCAGCGGTTCTGCTCGATCGCGGCGCGCGCGTCGCGGACCAGCGTGGTGAGCGCCGCGACGTTGTGGTAGGAGAGCAGCCGTTGCGCCAGCAGCTCGCCGGAACGGTACAGGTGCGCCAGGTACGCCTTCGTGTACGTCGCGCAGACGCGGCAGCCGCAGTCGGGATCGAGCGGCCCGAAGTCGCGCACGTTGGCGGCGTTGCGGACGTTGTACTCGGCGCCCGCGCGGGTCAGCACGCGTCCGTGCCGGCCGCTGCGCGTCGGGTAGACGCAGTCGAACAGGTCGATCCCTCGGTCCATCGCGGCGAGCAGATCGCGCACCGTCCCGACGCCCATCAGGTAGCGCGGCTTCTGCGGCGGCAGCAGCGCCGCGGTGAAGCGCGCGACGCGGTCCATCTCGTCGCGCGACTCGCCGACCGAGAGCCCGCCGATCGCATAGCCGGGAAGGTCCAGCGCGACCAGCTCGGCGGCGCTGCGCGCGCGCAAGTCCTCGTCGAGCCCGCCTTGCACGATGCCGAACAGCAGCGTGCGGTCCGCGTGCCGCCGCGCCGCCGCGCCGCGCGCGGCCCACGCGGTCGTGCGGTCGACCGCGCGCGCCAGCGCCTCGCGCGGCGACGGCAGCTTGACGCACTGGTCGAACGCCATCGCGACGTCGACGCCGAGGTCTTCCTGAAACGCGACGACGCTCTCCGGCGTGAAGCGGTGCGCGCTGCCGTCGAGGTGCGAGCGGAAGGTGACGCCGTCGTCGTCGATCTGGCGCCGCGACTCGAGGCTGAACACCTGATAGCCGCCGGAGTCGGTCAGGACCGGCCCGTCCCAGGCCATGAAGCGGTGGATCCCGCCGGCCGCGATCAGCGTCTCGCGCCCCGGCCGCAGCCAGAGATGGTACGTGTTCGCGAGCACGATGCGCGCGCCGAGCTCGTGCAGATCGCGCGGCTCGAGCAGCTTCACGTCGGCCAGCGTCCCGACCGGCATGAAGCACGGGGTCTCGACGTCGCCGTGCGCCGTCGTCAGCGTCCCGCGCCGCGCGCCGCCGGACGTCGCGTTCAGCGCGAACGTGCCGATCACGGTGCGGGGCGGCGCAGCATCGCGAGCGTCGCGAGATAGTCGCGCGGCGGCTCGCTCTCGAACGACAGCATCTGCTTCGTGCGCGGGTGCTTGAAGCGCAGCCGCCAGGCGTGCAGCGCCTGCCCGGGGAGCGGCAGCCGCGAGTCGCTGCGCCCGTAGACCGGATCGTTCACGACGGGATGACCGAGCGCGGCCATGTGCACCCGGATCTGGTGCGTGCGGCCGGTCTCGAGCCGGAACAGCAGCTCGCTCGCGCCCTGCAGCCGCTCGCGCAGCGCGTAGTGCGTCACCGACGGCTTGCCCTCGGTGCGGATCGCGTACTTCATGCGGTTGCGCGGGTCGCGGCCGATCGCGCCGCGGATCGTTCCCTCCGGATCGTCGGGGACGCCGATGACGATGCCGCGGTACTCGCGCTCGATGTAGCGCGCCTGCATCGCACGGCCGAGCGTCCCGAGCGCCGCCTCGGTCTTGGCGACCAGCAGCAGCCCCGAGGTGTCGCGGTCGAGCCGGTGCACCAGCCCCGCGCGAAGGCGCTCGCCGGGGAGGTTCTGCGCGTGCGCGAGCAGCGCGTTCACCAGCGTTCCGTCGATCGCGCCGTGCGCCGGGTGCGTCACCATCCCGGCCGGCTTGTCGACGACCAGCACGTCGTCGTCCTCGTAGACGACGTCGAGCGGGATCGCCTCGGGCTCCGCCTCCAGCGGCCGCGGCGCGTCGATCGCGTAGTCGAGGACGTCGCCGGGCTGCAGCAGCGTGCTCGGCTTTCCGGACGCGCCGTTCACCGTCGCCGCGCCGGCGCGCAGCGCGCTCGCCACGTGCGAGCGCGAGTAGCCGGTCAGCTTCGTCAGCAGCACGTCGAGCCGGCCGGCCTCGGCCTCGCCCACGGTGTGCGTCAGGCGCGCGTCTCGCGGCGCAGCGACGACAGCACGAGCAGCGCGACGCCCACCGTGATGCACGCGTCCGCGACGTTGAAGACGTTCGGCCAGATCGTGCGGAAGTCGATGAAGTCGACGACCCACTGGTGCTGGAAGCGGTCGACGATGTTCCCGACTGCGCCGCCCAGGATCATGCCGAACGCGATGCGCACCGCGTTCGAGTGCTGCACCGCGTCGCGGAACGCGTACGCGAACACGCCGAGCACGATCAGCGCCAGCACGATCAGCAGCACCGGCGAGTTGCCGAACAGCCCGAACGCGCCGTGCGTGTTCTGCACGTACGTCCACCAGAGCAGGTGCGGGATCACCAGCCGGCTCTCGCCCGGCATGAAGGCGTGCAGCACGACCGTTTTCGACCAGCGGTCGAGGACGAAGACGAGCAGCGCGACGACCCACAGGAGATACACCCGACGCCCGGTTCGCGCGCCGGTCCGCGGTTCCCACCCCGCGTGCGGCGGATCGTCGGACTCGTTGAACTCCGGGCGCAAATCGGGATCGGGATGCGCCCAGCGTTCGCCGAACTCCGCCGCGAGCGCGGCTTGCCGTTCCGCCAGCAGCGCCCAGTTGTAGAGCGAGCCCGGGTTCTCGGCGACCTCGACGAACGGCACCTCGCGCCCGCGGCTGACGCCGCTCCGGACGCGGGTGACCGTCGCCTTGCCGCCGCGGACGTCGTCGGCGCCGTGCGAAAGGTGCAGCTCGGTCTCGACGTAGATCACGTCGCCGGGCTTCGGAACGTCCGTCATCGCGCGCTCAGAGGCTCGGCGGCTTCACGTACTGGTAGAAGAAGCCCGCGACGCGGCCGAACGTCCCGGTGATGAGCACCAGACCGGTCGCGACCAGAAACGCGCCGGCGCCGATCTCGATCGCGGCGAGGTGCCGCTTCACGCGGTTGAGCGCGCCGAGAGCGCGCGTGATCGCGGCGGCGGTGATCAAGAACGGCACCGCGAGGCCCATCGAGTAGACGAACAGCAGAAACGTCGCGCGCCCGTAGTGCTCCTGCGACGCCAGCAGGATGATGCCGGAAAGGATCGGCCCGATGCACGGCGACCAGCCCGCGGCGAACCCGATCCCGACCAGGAACGAGGCGAAGACCGAACGGTTCGCGCTGCGCACCTGCAGCCGCTTGTCCATCATCAGCGCCGGGATCTTGAACAGCCCGATCATGTTCAGCCCGAGCACGATCACGACGATGCCGCCGACGACGGCGATGATGTCCTTGGCGTTCGCGCAGCGGCTCGCCAGGCAGACCTGCTGCGTGAACGCCGAGCCGAGCGCGCTGGCAGAGAGCCCGATCGCCATGAACACGACCGTGAACCCCGCCACGAACGCGAGCGCGTGGAACATCACCCGGGCGCGGCTCGCGACGTCGGACTGCGCCTTGAGCTCCTCGAGGCTGGAGCCGGTCAGGAACGACAGGTAGGCCGGGATCAGCGGCAGCACGCACGGGGAAACGAACGAGACGAGCCCGGCCAGGAAGGCCGTGAGGACGTTGACGGTCACGAGACGCGTCTCTTCGACGGGCCTCGGAGCCCGCCTCGACGCGGTGCGGGAACGGCACGCACGGCGGCAGGACCATCCTGCTCGACGGGGTTCGCAAAGGTTGTTCCGGTTCGCGCCGTATCCACCGCACGGTGAGCCACTGGTTCGTCTATCCGAACATCGACCCGATCGCGTTCAGGCTCGGGCCGGTCGCCGTGCACTGGTACGGGCTCTCATACCTCTTCGGGTTCATCTGCGTCTACTTGTGGATGAGCCGGCCCGAGGGGCGGCGCCGGCTGGGGCTCACCACCGATCAGATCCAGGACTTCCTCGTCTACGCGCTGGTCGGCGTGCTGATCGGCGGGCGCGTCGGGTTCGTCATCGCCGACGTGATCACGAAGCACAACCTCGGCGACTATCTCGCGCACCCGATCAACTTCATCGCGATCTGGCAGGGCGGGATGGCGTTCCACGGCGCGCTGATCGGCGTGATCCTGGCGATCATGCTGTTCCTGCGCAAGCACCCCGGGCTGACGTTCGGCGTGCTGGGCGACGAGGTGGTGCCGCTGCTCTCGATCGGCATCTTCACGACGCGCCTGGTGAACTTCATCAACGACGAGCTGCCCGGGAAAAGCTGCCGGCCCGACCATCCGTACTGCATCCTCTTTCCGGCGTATCCCGACGCGTACCGCTATCCGTCGCAGATCTTCGAGGCGATCCTCGACATCCTCACGCTGCCGGTCATCCTCATCGTCTACCGCAGCCACCCGCCGCCGGGCGTCGTGGCGTGGACGTGGTTCACGATCTACGGCGTGACGCGCTCGGTCGCCGAGATCTGGCGCGAGCCGGGCTTCACCGTGCTCGGCCTCGACGGCGGCCAGTTCGTCGCGGTGATCCAGATCTTCGTCGGCATCGCGATGATCGCGTACTCGTACCGCCGCGCCTCGCGCGCCGAGGCCGGCCAGCCCGGCTAGCGCGGGTGCCGCCGTGACGCGCGGCGAACGATGCCGTCCATGCCCCTCGCCACCGGGACGGTCGCCGAGCGCGTGGCGACGCTGCGCGAGCGCGTCGACGAGGTCGCCGTCGCGTCGGGCCGCGCGCGCGGCTCGGTCTCGATCCTCGCGGTGACCAAGACGCAGCCGCGCGACGCGGTGCTCGAGGCGATCGATGCCGGCTTGACCGACGTCGGCGAGAACTACGTGCAGGAGGCGCGCGGCAAGTACGACGGGCTGCCGCCGCGCTGCGTGAAGCACTTCGTCGGCCACGTGCAGACCAACAAGGCCAAGGCGATCGCCGGAATCTTCGACGTCGTGCAGAGCGTCGACCGGCTCGACGCGGGGCTCGCGCTGGCGAAGGCGACGCGCGACACCGGGCGGCGTCTGCGCGTTCTGGTGCAAGTGAACGTCTCGCCGGCGGAACGGTTCGGTGCGGCGCCGGGCGACGCGCCGGCGCTCGCCGCGCGCTTGCGCGCCGAGGGCCTGGACGTCGACGGCGTGATGGCGATCGGACCGCTGGAAGGCGACGTCGACGCGGCGTTCGCGACGGCGCGCGAGGCGTTCGCGCGCGTCGGCGGCACGACGCTGTCGCTGGGGATGTCCGGAGACTGGGAGCGCGCGGTGCGCCACGGTTCGACGATGGTGCGGCTCGGCACCGCGATCTTCGGCCCGCGGCCCGCCAAAGAGAGGAGCCTGGCATGAGCATGTTCGCCCGGATCGGTTCGTGGTTCGCGATCCACGAAGAGGACGAGGACGAGCTCTACGCGGCCGACGAGGTCGGCGCGAAGCGCAACGTCGTCCCGCTGAGCGACGCCTCGCGGCGCGCCGGCGGCTCGGTCGCGGTGTTCGCACCGCGCTCGTTCGGCGACGTGACGGAGATCGCCGACGCGCTGCGCGCGCGCCAGGTCGTGATCGTCAACGTGCAGGGCGCCGACCGGAACCTGCTACAGCGCGTCGTCGACTTCACCTCGGGCGTCGCCTACACGATCGACGGCCGCATCCAGAAGCTGGCCGAGGCGATCTATCTCGTCGTGCCGGCCGGCGTCAACGTGAACTCCGCCGGCGTGCGCGAGCAGCTCGACAACGACGGCATCCTCGGCATCAAGGACCTCCGCTAATGGCGAAGATCACCATCATCGACATCCAGCACAAAGACTTCAAGAAGTCGCTCCAGGGCTACGACCGCAACGAGGTCAACGAGTTCCTGGACGAGATCATCGAGACGCTCGAGGACGAGGCGCACGCGCGCGCCGCGCTGCAAAGCGAGATCGCCGATCTGCGGGAGCGGCTCTCGCACTTCAAGGCGATGGAGGACTCGCTGCAGTCGACGCTGCTGCTCGCGCAGCGCACCGCCGACGAGGTAAAGGCCGCAGCCCACAAAGAGGCCGACCTCATCAAGCAGGAAGCGCGGCTGCAGGCCGAGCGCGAGATCTCCGCGCTGAGCGGCCGCATCGAAGAGTCGCGCCGGGAAGCCGAGCGCCATCAGGACACCGCCGAGAAGGCGAAGAGCGAGCTGCGCTCGCTCTTGATGTCGCACCTCTCGCTGATCGACCGCACGCCGCTGGCGCCCGCGGTCGCCGCGCAGACGGCGCTGCCGGCCGAACAGCCGCCGCCGAGCGCGCCGGCTGCGGCGCAGAGCCCGTCGCCGGGAACGACGGCGGACGGGGACACGGACGCGCTGCAGCAGCTCCCGCTCGCGAACGGGGCGCCGGCGCACCAGATGGTCGAGTAGCCGCCTAGGCGCGCGCGAGCTCGGCGCGCATCTCCTTGGCCCCGAGCGGCTGGTTGTAGATGGCGGAACCCGGCTGCTGCTTACGGCCGCCTTCGACCAGCCCGCCGTTGTCGACCGGGTCGAAGCCGATCGCGTCGATCAGGTCCATGACGACGCGTTTCGCGGCCGGGTCGTCCCCGGCGACCGGGATCGCGAGGCGGCCTTTCTCGCCCTTGGGCTTGCCTTCGCCGGCGAGCCGCTTGTAGAAGATCGTGTTGAACGCCTTGACGACGCGGGCGCCGGGGACGAGCGCGCGGGTGAACTCGGTCGCGGTCTTCGAGCCCAGGTCCTCGATCTCGAAGTCCTCGGTGTACGGGTTCATCGCATCGATCACGATCTTCTCGTCCCAGCCGTCGAGCTCGCCCAAGGCCTCTTCGCGCTTGGTCCACGGGACCGCGATCAAGACGACGTCGCTGGCGTCGACGGCTTCCTGGCCGCTCGTCGCCTCGGCGTTCGGTCCGATCTCGGCGACCAGCCCTTCGAGCGACTCGGGCCCGCGCGAGTTTGCGATGCGCACGTGGTGGCCCGCCCGTGCAAAGAGGCGCGCGGCATTTCCTCCGATGTTGCCGGAGCCCAAGATCCCGATCTCCATCCCGTTTCCTCTACTCGCGGCGAGAGACGGCCCCCGCCGAACGTCCAGAGCGGATTACGCCATGCGCGCCCGAGGTCCCGCGCAGCGCGTCCCGACGACTGATGGCTTGCTTGCCAGCCCGGCCGTCCGCTACGGGCGCAGCCCGTTTTCGATCGCGGAGACGTAGGCTGCGAGATCACCGTGCGCGTCTCCCGAGATCGCGCTGTCGATCGTCCAGATGAATCCGCCGCCGGCCGCGCTCTCCATGCTGAAGGTCTGCATCAGCGCCTGCATCTGCGCCGGCGAATCGTCGGTCCAGTCGCCGGCCAGGATGTAACCGGCGGTATTGAAGCTGGGGATGGCATCGGTGATGTAACCGGCCCACTGCTGCGGGTCGTTTCCGTTGCCTCCGTCATAGCATTGCAGATTCCACCACACGACGCTGCCGGGATTCGAATTCTCGAGCGCCGTCAGCGAACCGGTCCAGAAGCTATAGTACGTGTACGGGCAGAACGTGATGCGGAAGCCGATCTCGATGAGCATTTGGCAGAACGCGACGAACGACGCCTGGTCGTACGTTTCCTCGCAATCCATGTCGATGAGGCTCACGACCGGGAGCGTGTTCTTCAGCGCGACGAAGTTGTCATAGAGGTTCGTGCCGGTGAACGAGCCGCCGTTGGCCTGGTAGATCTGTCGGATCGTCTGGAAATCCTTGACGCCACCGCCGCCGACGGACATTTCGACCTGCGTGACCGAGCCCGCGATCAGGTTGTTGATGCAGTTCGGGCTGACCGGGTCGATCCAGCTCGGATCACCCACGTACCTGCCCTCCGAGATGATGAGGACGTTGTTGTAGTACAGGTCGCCGACGATTTGCGTTGGGCTGATGTCGTAGTCGCGCCCGATGTGCATCAGGCTCAGAATCACGGTGGTCAGTCCCGAAGCCTGAACCGTCTGAATGGTCGTCCCCACCGGCTGTGACGCCGACGGATACATGCACCCTTCGCCGTAGGCGGATATGGTGAACGACGACGCGCTGAAGTCCATGATTACACCCTAACGCCAACTCGGCGGGACGCATGAGGAACAACCTCCGGGTTCTACGGTTGGCTTGCACGGCCTTTATAGGGATCGGCGTCAGGCAACCTACTGCCTCACGCGCGACTGACGAATCCGGCGGATACGACGGCCGCCGCGCGCTCCGGCGCGGACATGCACCGGCAACATCGCCGTCATGTAGCGGCAATCGCGGGCTGACAGCATCGGTCCATGGACGGACAGCATTGGATGGCCAGCGCGATGCGGGCCGCGCGCGCGCAGCTCGAGATCGCCACGCACAACCTCGCCAACGCCTCGACGGACGGGTTCCGGCGGGCCGTCGGAACGACGACGCTCGGGAGCGGCGGTCTCGCCGTCGCCGAGCGCATCGCGCACGAGCAGGGCGCCGTGCGCAGCACCGGACGGCGCTTCGATCTCGCGCTGCTCGGTGAGGGGGCGTTCCGGGTCGGCGGAACGGCGACGCGCGAAGGCGCGTTCACCCGGGACCGTGACGGCTACCTCACCGACGATCACGGGCGGCGGCTGCGCGGCGCGCACGGCGCGCTGCGCGTCTCCGAGGACGCGACGATCGCTTCGGACGGCAGCGTGCGCGACGGCGCACGCGTCGTGGACCGCATCCCGCTGCCGCGGGGGACGCGCGTCATGGCGGGCGCGCTCGAGGCGAGCACCGTCAACCCGATCGGCGAGACGCTCGCGATCCTGACCGCGCAGCGCGCGTTCGAGACGGCGCAGAAGACGCTGCTCTCGATCGACGCGGCGCGCGAGAAGGCCGCCAACGACGTGGTGCGGCTGAAATGAACCGCGCGATGTTCGCCGCGGCGAGCGGGATGGCGGCGCAGCAGACGCAGCTCGAGATCGTCGCCGACAACCTCGCGAACGCCGACGTCGCCGGCTTCAAAGGCGCGGCGGCCACGTTCGCCGACGTCCGCGCGGGATCGGTCGGGCTCGGCACCATCGGGGTGGGGAAGCACGCCGTCTTCGCGCAGGGCAAGCTCGTGCGCAGCGGCGGCGCGTTCGATCTCGCGATCGACGGGCCGGGCTTCTTCGCCGTCGAGCGCGGCGGCGCGCACGCGTACACGCGGAACGGCGAGTTCGCGCGTGACCCGGACGGGACGCTGCGCAACAGCGCCGGCTGGGCGCTCAGCGGCGTGCGCATCCCGGCCGACGCGCTGAGCGCGCGCGTCGAGCGCGACGGCCGTGTTCTCGTCGACACGCCGGCGCGGAAGGGGCACGTCGTCGCGCAGCTTCGGCTGGCGTCGTTCGCCGCGCCCGAAGCCCTGCGGCCGCTCGGCGCGACGCTGTTCGCGGCGACGGAGGCGTCGGGACGTGCGCGATCCTTCGCGCCCGGCGCGCACGGGACGTCGGCGATCGCGTTCGGGATGCTGGAGCGCTCGAACGTCTCGATCGTCGAAGCGATCATGCAGATCCTCGGCGCGCAGCGCGCGTACGAGGCCAACGCGAAAGGCGTGCAAGCCGCCGACGAGATGCTGCGCATCGCCAACAACCTGCACCGCGGGTGACACGATGCGCGGCTCGATATCGGCGCACTCCGCGCCGCTCAGTACGCAGGCCATGATCGCGCCGCCCGGCGCGCTCCCGCCCGGCGCCAATGCCACCCTGCGCCTGGCGAAGGGCGATCCTCGTAACGTCGCCGCCGCGCTGCTCTTTCGCGAGATCCTCAAGCCGCTCGCGAACGGGCTCGGGCCGGTCGGCGAGATCGCGCTCGGCGCCGTCGCGGACAACCTCTTCGTGCGGAGAGCGCGATGAGCGCGGACGCGCGCGAGGCGCGCATCCGCGCGTTGCTTCCGATCGTCAAGCAGATCGCGCGCCGGGTTCACCGCATGGTGCCGATGAGCGACCTCGATGACTTGATCGGCGACGGCTGCGTCGGATTGATTCGCGCGGTCGACGGGTTCGATCCGTCGCGCGGCGTCCCGCTCGAGCACTACGCCCGCAAGCTGGTCTCGGGCGCGGTGCTGAACGGCGTGCGCCGCATGGACCCGGTCCCCGAGCGGATGCGGCGCACGATGCGGGCCGCCGGCGCCGCGCGCTACGCGCTCGCGCAGCAACTCGGCACCGTGCCCTCGATGAACGAGATGAGCCGCCGCCTTCCCGAGCTCACCGCGGCGCGGACCGAAGTTCACCGCCGCACGCCGCTCTCGCTCGACGTCCCGCTGCCGCGCGGCGAGCGTCTCGACATCGACCACTCCGGCGATCCGCAGTCGGTCGTCGCGGTCCGCGGCCGACAGGATGCGGTCTACGGCGCGATCGCCGAGCTGCCGCAGCGTCAGCGCACGATCGTGCTCGCGCACTACTTCGCCGACCGCAAGCTGCGCGAGCTGGTCGAGCCGATGCAGATCTCGCCGCAGCGCGTCTCCCAACTGCACCTGCTCGCGCTGAAACGCATGCGCGCGACGATCGCGCCGCAGTTGTGAAGGACGCGCTCCGTGCGCCGGGTTCCGCCGAACCGGGGCCCGCCATCGCGACGGCTGCGGTGCCGGGACGCTTCGACGGCAACCCCGTCGAGGAGACGGCGGCCTCGCTGCCGCGCGATCATCCCGCCTGGCAACGCGACACCTGCTCCGTCTCGGGGCGCACGCGTGCCGTTCTCGCGCGGCTGCGCCCCGTCATCGTGCGCGCGCGAACGTTCTGGGACCATGCGCTGCGAGCGGTCGCCGTGCAGCGCGGTCAGCTCTCCGTCGATCCCAGCGGGTGCTACCGCCTACGGTGAGCGCGGGCGCTATTCGGAGTCCCAATAGGCGACGCCGTGTGCGTAGTCGAGCGTGATCGAGAACGCGCGGCAGGCGTCGCGCCCGAAGATCCCGTCGTCGCCGCGAAGCCGGGGCGGCACGTCGTCCGGAACGAGCGCGCCCGCCAGCCTCAGCTCGGTGTCGGCGATCCGAATCGGTGGCACGGTGAATTCCCGGATACGGGTCGGCGCCTCGCCGACGGCGAGCGGCAAGGGATTGAAGTCGACGCCGGGCACCGGCCGGACCTGCGCCATGCGCGCCGCGCGCGCGGGGAACAGAAACGTGTACTGCGATCCGGTGTCGAGCAGCAGCCGTGCCGGTTCGCCGCCCCACGTGACGCGAACGTGCGGGATGCCGCGCTCGATGACGAGCGGGGCAGGCGCTCCTGCGAACGCCGCCGGCGGGAAGCCGCGCGGGTACACGATCACGTGGCGCGTGCGAAAGTCCAGCGTGACGACGTTCGAGCGAAAGAACGGCGCGCCGATGATCCCCGAGACGTCGTAGCCGGCGTCGCGAACGGCATAGTCGATGGTGCGGAAGACCGCGGCTTGAGCGTGCAGCGTGCCGACGTCGAGGTCCGCCGTGACGGTGCCGCCCGCGACCGCCGGGAATCCCAGCGAACGTGCGGCACTGGTCGAGAGCACCAAGCCCGCGGAGCCGGTGTCGAGATGAAACCACAGGTCTCGTCTGCCGACGCGGCCTTGCACCAGAACCCGGTTCTCGAACCGGGACAGCATCGTCTGCGGAACCGTCTCCGCGGTGCGGAACAGCGGCGGCGAGAGCGCAGCCTGCGCAGCGGCCACGCCGGGCAGCAGCATCAGCAGCGCCGCGAATGCCGCGGCGGCTCGCACTCGGTTCGCCGCGCGGCGGCACCGCTCTGATCGGAGACTTCGTCGCATGGCACCTCGGTGCAGTGAGTCGAAGCGGAGACGTTCGTCGCCGCCTCTTCAGCGTCGTCTGGTGGAAGACATGTCCTGGGGTTCGAGCCGTTCGCCAGGGTACGCGATGCGGTCGCCGGGCGCCCCCAAACTGCCACAGTCATGCCTCCGGCGCAGGCCGGCTCGCGCGGCGTACCGCATGAGGCTCTCCCCACGTCCCGGAGGAGCGTTGCATGACGCACCGTGCCCGCGCGCTCATCGCATCGGCCGCGATCCTGGTGTTCGCGGGCTGCGGCGGCGGCGGTTCGACAGCCGCGCGGGGTCCGGCCGTGCCCGGGCCGACGCCCACGCCGCCGCCGCCGCCGAACGCGGTCCGTTTCGTTTTGCCGGGCGTCACCGATCCGGCGATCTCGAACGCGTTCGGAGCGCACCTCGCGGTCGCGCCGGGACGCGCGGCCGGCGCGCGGCTCGTCGTGTTTCTGCCGGGGACGAACGCGACGCCGGCGGACTACAGCCGCATCGTGGGCATCGCCGCCGACGCGGGCGCCCACGCGATCGGCCTGAGCTATCCCGACACGAGCGCGATCCTCCAGGACTGCGGCGACGACCCGGACTGCTACCTGCCGATTCGCTTGCAGAAGTTCGACGGCGTGCCGCGCTCACCGATCGATGCCGTCGCGCCGGCCGACGCGATCGTGAACCGTCTCACCAAGCTGCTGCTGTACCTCGACGCGCATTTCCCGAGCGAAGGGTGGGGCGCGTTCGTGGGCGGCGGCGCTCCGGTATGGTCCTCGATCATCGTCGGCGGACACTCGCAAGGCGCCGGCGAGGCAGCGACGATCGGCAAGGTCGTCCGCGTCGCGCGCGTCGCGCAGTTCTCGGGAACGGTCGACGCCGTCGTCACCGGAAGCGGCGCGCTGGCGCCCGCGACGTGGGTACCGAGCGCCGGCGTGACGCCGGCAGCGGCCTACTACGGCTTCGACCACACCGCCGACGTGTTTTACGACAAGATCCGCATCGACTGGACCGCCCTCGGTCAGGACGCGTTCGGACCGGCCGTCGCGGTCGAGAGCGCCGCGCCGCCGTACGGCGGATCGCACGATCTCATCACGTCGCTTGCCGTCAACGCGCCGCACCCGTCGACCGCCGCCGACGGCGCGACGCCGCTCGATGCGAACGGCGCGCCGCTGTTCGCGCCGGTCTGGCGCTACGTCTTCGGCCTGTGATCGCGGGCGGCGGTCCCAGCCGGGGCGCGGCGGCTAGAGGCTCGCGACGACCGCTTCGACCAGCCGCGCGACGTGCTCGGCGCTGCGCGCCGCCGCGCCGAGCACCTCTTCGTGCGTCGTCGGCTGGCCGGCGCCGTGCACGTTCGTGATCAGCGAGAGGCCCAGGACGTCACGGCCGAGCGCGCGCGCGGCGATCGTTTCGAGCACGGTCGACATGCCGACGGCGTCCGCGCCGATGGCGCGCAGATAGCGCGCTTCGGCCGGCGTCTCGTACGCGGGGCCGACCAGACCGGCGTAGACGCCTTCGTGCAGCGTGATGCCGGTTTCGCGCGCGATGTGGTGCGCGCGCGCGCGCAGATGCGGCGCGTACGCCGCCGCCATGTCGACGAAGCGCACGGACTGTCCGGGAAGCAGATCGGCGCCGATCAGCGGGCTCGTTCCGGTGAGGTTGAGCTGGTCGCCGATCAGCATCAGCTCGCCGGGCCGGTAGCTGGGGTTCACGCCGCCGGCCGCGTTCGTCAGCACGAACGTCTTCGCGCCCGCGTGCGCGGCGACCGTGACGGGATAGATCACCTCGTCGGTCGCGCGGCCTTCGTACAGGTGGAAGCGGCCGCTGAACGCGACGACGCGGCGGCCGTGCAGCGTCCCGAGGTGCGCTTCGCCGGCATGTCCCGCGACGCCGGGCAGCGGCATCCCCGCGATCTTCTTGTACGACACCGTCGTCCCGGCGATGCGTTCGCGCAGCACGGCGCCGAAGCCCGAGCCGAGCACGATCGCGCAGTCGAGATCGCCGCCGGCCTTCTCGCGCAGGTAGTCCGCCGCGGCTTGCATCCGTTTGCGCTTCATGATCCCGTCGGCTCGGCCGTCGACCGGATGAGCGAAACGTCGTCGGCGGGTGCGAGCAAGTTCGCTCCGGTCATCTCGGCAGGCACGGGCAGCCCGATGAGCGGCAAGAGCGTCGGCGCGACGTCGCCCAGGCTGCCTTCGGCGATGAACGCGCCGAGCGGCTGCGCGGAGATCAGCACGAACGGCACGCGGTTCGTGGTGTGCGCGGTCAGCGGGTTGCCGTCGGCGTCGATCTTCTCTTCGGCGTTGCCGTGGTCGGCGGTGATCGCCAGGATGCCGTCGGCTTTGAGCACGGCTTGCTCGAGGCGCCCCAGCGCGACGTCGAGCGTCTCGAGCGCCGAGACGGTCGCGTCCCACACGCCGGTGTGGCCCACCATGTCGGCGTTCGCGTAGTTCATCACGATCACGTCGTGCCGGCGGTGCGCGAGGTCCTCGACGGCGGCGACGGTCAGCTCGTTGGCCGACATCTCGGGCGCCAGATCGTACGTCGCGACGCGGCGGTTGGACGGGATCAGGATGCGGTCCTCGCCCGGAAACACGTCCTCGCGCCCGCCGTTGAAGAAGTACGTCACGTGGGCGTACTTCTCGGTTTCGGCCAGCCGCAACTGGGTGAGCCCGGCGGCGGCGACGATCTCGCCGAACACGTGGTACTGCGGGCGCGGGCCGAACAGGATCGGGTTCGGGAAGTTCTCCTCGTAGCGCGTCATCGTCGCGAAGAGCAGATCCGTGTACCGGCGGACGGGAAAGCTCTCGAACGTCGGGTCGGTGAACGCGAGCGTGAGCTGCCGCGCGCGGTCGGGCCGAAAGTTGAAGAAGATGCAGGCGTCGCCGTCCTTGACCGGGCGCGGCTCGCCGACGATGGTCGGGACGACGAACTCGTCGGTCTCGCCGCGCGCGTACGCCGCTTCGAGCGCCGCCGCCGCGGTCGGATGGCGGTGCTCCGCGACGCCGTTCGCGAGCGCGTCGTACGCTTTGCGCGTGCGGTCCCAGCGCTTGTCGCGGTCCATCGCGAAGTAGCGGCCGCAGATCGTCGCGATCGCGCCGCCATGCCCGCGCAGCGCGAGGCGCCGCTCGAGCCGCGCGAGGAACGTGCCGGCCGACGACGGCGGGGTGTCGCGCCCGTCCAAGAACGCGTCGACCGCGAGCGGAACGCCGGCCTCCGCGATGACGTCGATCAGCGCTTCGACGTGGTCGAGCGAGCTGTGCACCTTGCCGTCGGAGACGAGCCCCATCAGGTGCAGCGTCGCGCCCGGCTTGCGGACGTGATCGATCGCCGCGCGCAGCGTCGGGTTCTGCCCGAACGTCCCGCTCGCGATCTCGTCGTCGATCACCACGACGCCTTGCGGAACGACGCGGCCGCTGCCGATGTTGATGTGGCCCACCTCGCTGTTGCCCATGACGCCTTGCGGCAGGCCGACGGCCTCGCCGCTCGCTTCCAGCAGCGTGTTCGGATATTCCGCGATGATGCGCGTCCAGTTCGGCAGATCGGCGGCGCGGATCGCGTTGCCGCGCACTTCGCCGGTCGATCCCCAGCCGTCCAGGATCGCCAGCACGAACGGGCGCCGGCGGCTCACGCGAACGCTCCGGTGCGCGCGCCGTCGAGCAGGGCGGCGAACGAGGCCGGCTGGAGGCTCGCGCCGCCGACCAGTCCGCCGTCGATGTTCGGCTTGCGCAAGAACTCGGCCACGTTGGCGGGCGTCATGCTGCCGCCGTAGAGAAGCCTGGTGTGCTCGATCCCCGCTACCGCGCCGCGGATCTCGCTCATCACGGCGTCGGCGTCGGCGGGCGAGCACGCGAACCCCGTTCCGATCGCCCAGATCGGCTCGTACGCCACCACGCAGCGCGCGACGAGCTCGGCCGGGACGCCGTCGAACGCGGCGCGCACTTGGCCGACCACCTTGTCGCGCGTGAAGCCGGCGTCGCGTTCCTCGGCGGTCTCGCCGACCGCGACGATCGGCGTGATCCCGGTGTCCAGGGCGGTGCGGAGCTTTTCGTTGACGCGCAGGTCGAGCTCGCCGAACATGGCACGGCGCTCGGAGTGCCCGATCACGACCCAGCGCACCCCGCACTCGACCAGCATCGCGGCCGAGATCTCGCCGGTGAACGCGCCTCGCTGCGCCCAGCCGAGGTTCTGCGCGCCCAGCTCGATGCGCGTGCCGCGCAACAGCTCGTGCGCGGCGCACAGGGCGGTGAAGGGCGGGCAGATCACCGCGTCGACCGCGTCGAGCGGGAGGTCGCGCGCGCGCACGTCCGCGATGAAGGCGCGCGTCTCGGCGATCGTCTTGTGCATCTTCCAGTTGCCCGCGATCAGCGGTTTGCGCGCGCGGCTCATCGCTCGAGCGCGGCGACGCCGGGCAGCGTCTTCCCTTCGAGAAACTCCAGCGTCGCGCCGCCGCCGGTCGAGACGTGCGTCATCGCGCCGGCGAAGCCGAGCGCGTGCGCGGCCGCCGCCGCATCGCCGCCGCCGACCACGCTGATCGCGCCGTGCTGCGTCGCCTCGGCGATCGCCTCGCCGACCACCCGCGTCCCGTTCCGGTAGGGCGGCTTCTCGTAGACGCCCATCGGCCCGTTGAACACGATCGTCCTGGCCTTGCGCAGGACCTCCGCATACGCGCGCGCGGTTTCCGGGCCGATGTCGAGGATCATCCCGTCGCCGACGTCCGTCAGCGGGACGGTGCGCGCGGTGCCGTCGGCGTCGAACGCGTCGGCGACGACCGCGTCGGTCGGAAGATGCAGCGCGACGCCCTCGGCGAGCGACATCGCGATGATGCGCTGCGCGGGGACGAGATCGGGATCGCGCAGCGAGCGGCCGACCTCGATCCCTTGCGCGGCGAGAAACGTGTTCGCCATCCTGCCGCCGATCACGAACGCGTCGACTTTGGCGAGCAGGTGCTCGAACACGCCGACCTTGTCGACGACCTTCGCGCCGCCGATCGCGCACACGAACGGGTGCTCGGGGTGCTCGGTCAGCCGCGTCAGCGCGGCGAGCTCGGCCTCCATCAAAAAGCCGGCGTATGACGGAAGATCCTGCGCCACGCCGGCGGTCGAGGCGTGCGCGCGGTGCGCCGTGCCGAACGCGTCGTTGACGTACAGGTCGCCCGACTTCGCGAGCTCGCGCGCGAAGGCCGGATCGTTCGTCTCCTCCTCGGCGTGGAAGCGCACGTTCTCGAACAGCGCGACGTCGCCGTCCCGCAGCGCGCGCGACGCGGCGACCGCCGCCTCGCCGACGCAGTCGTCGACGAACCGCACCTCGGTCGCGAGCAGCTCGGAGAGCCGTGCGGCGAGCGGGCGCAGCGAGTACTTCGGGTTCGGCTTGCCGTCCGGGCGGCCGAGGTGCGAGAGGATCACGGTGCGGGCGCCGCGCTCGCGCAGCCAGCGCAGCGTCGGAAGCGCCGCGCTGATGCGCGTCTCGTCGGCGATCCCGCCGTCTTTCATGGGGACGTTCAGATCTTCGCGCAGCAGCACGCGCTTGCCGCGCACGTCGGCATCCTTCAGGCTTCGGAATCGCATACGGTTAGCGGCCTTCGACGCCGGCGGTGTGAACCGGCGCTACGGCGAGCGGCGCGTACGGCACGCGCGTCGGCGGCCCGTTCGCGAAGAGCAGCATCGGCGCCGCAGCCGCCGCTGCGGGAAGCGCGAGCAGCGCGCTGCACACGGTGCCGAACGCGTGATCGGTGACGACCGTCATCGCGCGGTGCGGATCGTCCTCGTCGGCGTGGCGCAACAGCTCGGTCCAGGCGGTCCAATCGCCGCGCGCGGGATCGGGCGGCGGCGCGCTGCGGAACGCGGCGAAATGTGCGGCGAAACGCGGCGACGACGGCACGTCGCAGCCGTCCGGCGTGAGCATGTGGTGCCCGGTCGCCAGCGCGTCGACCTGCATCGCGCGCTCGTCGCTCGAGACCGCGTACGCGTTCCGCCGGTCGGCCGTCAGTAGCGTGAAGCCGCGATACCGCTCGGCGCGAAGCGCCGCGACCGCGCGGGCGGCCGCGTGCGCGTCGCGTTCGCGCAGCGCGCGTAGCACGAGCGCACCGCGACTGGACTTGCCTTCCAGCGGTCCGAGGCGGTCCATTCCGTTGACGATCGTCGCGACCACGCCGTCGTCGTTCACGCCGAACCAGCTTCCGCCGCCGAGGATGTCGCGGCCGGCGAGGATGCCCGGCGCGTCGGGCCAGTAGCGGCCGGGCGGCTCGAACGCGCGGTCCAGCCGCTCGTCACGGTTCGCGGCGACCAGCAGCGGCCAGGCGTCGCCCGGCCGCAGGAGGACGAGTACGGTGCACAACGCCGCGTTGTGTTCCGGTGGGCCGCGGGCTTTCCTCGCGCCCGACGCGCGAGGAAGGTTTCCGGGCCGGTTCCGAAATACGGCCGATCGTGCTCGACCTGGCCTTGATCCGCGATGAGACCGAGAAGGTCCGCGCCGCGCTGCTCAAACGGATGGACGAGGTCGATCTCGACACGATTCTGCAGCTGGACCGCGAGTCGCGCGCGCTGGCGACGCGCATCGAGGCGTTGCGCGCGCAGCGCAACGATCTTTCGCGCGCGATCGGGCGCGCGCGCGGCGCCGGCGAAGACTCGGCGGCGCTGCAAGAAGAGGTCGTCCGCACGAACCGCGAGGTGGACCAGCTCGAGCCGGCGCGCGCCGATGCGGAGAAGCGGTTGAGCGAGCTGCTCGCGCAACTGCCGAACATGCCGGCGGACAACGTGCCGGCGGGCGGCAAGGAAGCGAACCAAGTCGTGCGCACGTGGGGCGAGAAGCCGTCGCTTCCGCCGAACGCGCTGGATCACGTCGAGCTGTCGAAGCGGCTCGGGATCGTCGACTACGAGCGCGGCACGAAGCTCGGCGGCAGCGGCTTCTGGCTGTACTCGGGGATCGGCGCGGCGCTGGAGTGGTCGCTGCTCGACTGGTTCAACCGCACGCACCGCGCCGACGGCTACGAGTTCTTCTTGCCGCCGCATCTGCTGATCGACGAGTGCGGCTACGCGGCCGGGCAGTTCCCGAAGTTCTACGACGACGTCTTCCACCTGCGCACCGAGCCGCACGAACGCGAGCGTTTCCTGCTGCCGACCGCGGAAACGGCGATCCTCAACGTCTACCGCGACGAGATCCTTCCCGACGAACGCCTGCCGATCAAGGCCTTCGCCTACACGCCGTGCTACCGGCGCGAAGCGGGCAGCCATCGCACCGACGAGCGCGGCACGATTCGCGGCCACCAGTTCAACAAGGTCGAGATGTTCCAGTTCACGCGCCCCGAGGAAGGCCCGGCCGCACTGGAAGAGCTCCTCGGAAAAGCGGAGTCGCTGATGCAGGCGCTGGGCCTGCACTACCGCGTCAGCCTGCTCGCAGCGGGCGACGCGAGCGCGTCGATGGCGCTGACCTACGACGTAGAAGTGTGGATCCCGAGCATCAACCAGTACAAAGAAGTGTCGTCCGTCTCATGGGCGAGCGACTACCAAGCCCGCCGCGCCAAGATCCGCTTCAAACGCGAAGGCTCGAAGCGCACGGAGTTCGTCCACACCCTGAACGGCTCGGGCCTCGCCACCAGCCGCCTCGTCCCGGCGCTCCTCGAACAGCACCAGCGCCCGGACGGCGGCGTCACCGTGCCGCTTCCGCTCCGGCCGTGGCTCGGCGTCGACGTCATCACGCCGAAGTAAGCACCACGGCGACGCGCTCGCAACGATAGTGCCGCCGCTGCAAAGCAACGCAGCGGCGGCGATAACGTCCGCCGTCCGCGCTACGCGACGGCGGAGGGGATCTTCGACGCGACGATGCGCGTGAGGTCGGCGAGGCGGCACGAGTAGCCCCACTCGTTGTCGTACCAGGCGGCGATCTGGATCAGGTCGCCGTTCGCGTTCGTCAGCTTGCCGTCGATGATGGAGCTGTGCGGGTTGTGCTTGAAGTCGCTCGAGACGAGCTCTTCCTCGGTGTACTCGACGTACTCTTTGAGGTTGCCGTGAGCGGCGCCGCGCAGGATCGCGTTGAGCTCGTCGCGCGTCGTCTCTTTCTTGGTCTGCACGACCAGGTACACCATCGAGACGGTCGGCGTCGGAACGCGCAGCGCGAAGCCGTCGAACGTTCCCTTCACCTCCGGAATCGTGAGGTACAGGGCCTTCGCGGCGCCGGTCGACGTGGGGACGATGTTCGTCGCGGCGTTGCGTGCGCGGCGCAGATCCTTGTGCGGCGCGTCGAGGATGTTCTGGTCGTTCGTGTACGAGTGGATCGTCGACATGAAGCCCTTGACCCAGCCGAGGCTGTCGACGATCGGCTTGACCGCGGTCGCCAGGCAGTTCGTCGTGCACGACGCGTTCGAGATGATGTCGTGCTTGGCCGGATCGTACTGGTCGCCGTTCACGCCCAGGACCAGCGTGATGTCCTCGCCCTTGGCCGGCGCCGAGATGATCACTTTCTTCGCGCCGCCGCCGTCGATGTGCGCGCGCGCCTTCGCGGCGTCGGTGAAGATGCCGGTCGACTCGACGACCACGTCGACGCCCAGATCTCTCCACGGCAGCTTGCCGGGATCGCGCTCGGCGAGCACCTTGATGCTCTTGCCGTCGATCGCGATCGCATCGGCCGACGCGCTCACCGCACCGGAATACGTCCCGTAGTTCGAGTCGTACTTGAAGAGGTGAGCGCACTCCGCGGCGCTCGTCAGGTCGTTGACCGCGGCGATCTCCACGTCGGGGTACCGCTCGAGGAGGGCCTTGGTGAAGTTGCGGCCGATCCGGCCGAACCCGTTGATTCCGATGCGCATACCTCGTCCGCTTTAGGCGAGGGAAACTTCCGGCTCCTCTCGCCCGCCGCGCAGGCGCTTCACCAGCCGCATCAGCGAAGCGAGCCGGCCGTTGATCGTCGCCTTCCCGACCGGCGGGCTGCAGCGGCGCCCGAGCTCCAGCAGCGTCTCGTCGGGATGCGCCAGCCGCAACTGCGCCGCCTCACGCAGCGCCGGCGAGAGATTCCGCAAGCCGTACGCGTCGGCCAGATACTGAATCGCCTCGCGCTGCGCCGCCGCGGCCGACGCCGCCCGCACGACGTTCGCCGCCTCCGTGTTGACCAGCCGGTGGATGCGGTTCTTCGTCTCCTTGACCGCGCGCACGTCCTCAAGGTGAAAGACCGCGCCCGACGCCCCGATCGCGCCGAGCACCGTCACGATCGCGTCCAGGCCCTTGAGGTAGACGACGCGCCGCCCTTTGCGCACCATCGTGCGCGGCTCGATTCCCTCAGCCCGGATCAGCGCCGCGATGCGCTCCGCGCGCGCGGCGTGCGACGTGACGAACTCCAGATGATACCCGTGCTGCGGCGCGGCGACCGAGCCGGTGCACAGAAACGCCGCGCGCAGCTCGGCGCGCCGCTCGTCGCGACGGCGCGGCTTCGGCGGCGGCGCGGCCGGAGCCAGGCCGAGATCGATCTCGAACGTCGTCGCCTTGTAGAGCCGGCGATCGTGGCCGCGCCGCACCGGCGCTGCGCCGCGCTGGTCCTCGAACAGCGTGCGCGCGAGCCGCGCCACGGCGGGCCGCCGCGTGCGGAAGACGAGCTCGTCGCCCGCGTCGACCGCGCCGTAGTACGCGAGCCCCAGCCGGAGCGCCACGCGCACGCCCGGATCGGCCGGCACGTCGCGCGCGAGCGCGTCCTTCGCGTCGGCCGACAGCCGCGAGCGCTCAGGCATCGTGAGCGCGGCCTGATCGCCGACGTCCGCTGAGCATGGCGCCGCTCGACTTTGCGGCCGGCGCCGGGCCTACCCCCGATCGTGCGCCGGCGGCGGCCGCGGCCAGCATGGGCTGCCCACCTTGGATAGCGAAGGCGCTTCGATGCCGATCCCCAATGCTCCAGCGGCGGACGTGGTCATCGCGAAGCGGTGGAACGGCATCGAGGCGCTCCGCTTCAGGTTGCGCGAGCCGAGGGGCCTCCGCACGCGGCTCATCCCCACCTCCGATGCCGCGCGCGGCGCGGAACTCGCGGTCGTCGTGCACGCATACGGAAAGCGCAGCACGACGCTCGCGCAAGTGGTGCACCAAATTCGTGAGCAGCGCGGCGCCATCGACGTTCTGGTCGTCGAGCACGCCGGGGCCGTCTGGTGGTCGAACGAGAGACCGGAGCGGGTGGCTGACCGCATCGTCCGGGCCGTCGACGCCTGGTGCGAACGCGCCGCCTACCAATCGATCATGCTCGTCGGGCACAGTGCCGGCGGGCTGTTGGCGCGCAAGTGCTTCCTGCACGCGTGCGGCCGCGCGGACGACATCCGGCCGGACGAGCCGCCGCACGACTGGGTCACGCAGGTCGATCAAATCCTCACGCTGGCCGCGATGGACCGCGGCTGGACGCTCGACCGGTTCGCGAACGTGAACGTGCTGGCGTACCTGGCGATGACGCTGATCTACCACCTGGGTCGCGTCCTGCACATCGGCGGTTTCATACGATCGCTTCAGCGCGGCGAGCCTTTCGTCGTCAACACGCGCGTGCAATGGCTGCGGTTGCTCTATGACGCGTCACGCCCCGACGAACCGACGGCTGGAGTTGCGGCGCGCCCGGAACTGGTACCGCCCGTCATCCAGCTCGTCGGCGACAAGGACGGCGTCGTGGCGTTCGAGGACAACGTCGACCTGCTGCTGGCGTCGAGCGCGTACACGTACCGCGTCGTGAGCGGCGTCAACCACCTGAGGATCGTGAGGGTCGAGGAGTACGAGGATCTGGCACGTGCGTTCGCCGAGGCGCTGCGCATCCGGCGCAGCTCCGTGGCCCCGGCCGCGCTGCTCAACCCGCTCGGGAAGCCGCGCGAGGCCGGTGACGTGTTCTACATCGTGCACGGAATCCGCGATCGCGGCCATACCTGGGTTCCCCAGCTGGCCCAAGCCGTGAAGGACGCGAACGCTCCGCATCCGGCCTGGACGGTCACCGAGTCGTACGGCTACTTCTCGGCGCTCTCGTTTCTACGGTTCAAGAGCCGCGAGAAGAACGTGCGGTGGTTCATGGACGAGTACGTGCAGCAGATGGCCGCACATCCCGACGCGACGCACAACTACATCGGCCACAGCAACGGGACGTACATTCTCGCGAACGCGTTCAAGCGCTATACGACGTGCAAGATGCGCTACGTCGTGTTCGCCGGTTCGGTGGTGCCGACGGCCTACAAGTGGCGTGACGTTTTTGACGGCAAGCGCGTCGAGCGCGTGCGAAACTACGCCGGCTGCGCCGACTGGGTGGTCGCCTCGCTCCCGCGTCTGTTCGAGTTTCTGTGCGAGCTGCTCGGCGACGCCAACCCGCGCATCATGCGCGCGCTGGACCTGGGCTCGGCAGGGTTCAACGGGTTCGACTCCGGCCGTGTGAACAACGATTTTTACGCCTGCCTTCCGAAGTACGGCGGCCGGCGCGCGTCCGTATGGGCCGAGCTCAAAGCGGGTCATGGCGTCGCGTTCAGCCCGCCGAACCACATGCCGATCGCCGAGACCGTGGTCAAGGGGACATGCACGCCGACGCCGGTGACGTTGACGGACGATCAGGTCGGGGTCGTCGCGCTCATCGGGAAGTTCTCGTGGGTGATACCCTTTCTTGCGCTGGTCGGGATCATCGTCTTCGCACCGCAGATCGAAGACAGCGTGCGCCATCACGCCGGGTGGTGGATCATGGGTCTGGTGGGGTTCGTCTTGCTGATGCGCAGCTTCTAGAGTCCCGGCCGCGGTTCTCGCGGCTCAGCGGAGCCAGTCGACCGGGTCGTCTTTGCGCTCCTCGACGATCTCGTACATGTCGGCCGGTTTCAGCGAGGGGAGCACGCGCTCGGGGACCATCAGCACGCGCACGGTCAGAAACTTCGTGCGGTAGTGGATGACCAGCACGTCGCCCGCCTTCACCTCATAGCCGGGCTTGAGGCTGCGCCCGTCCTTGGTGATCCGCCCGGCTTCGATCCCGTCCTTCGCCTCGGCACGCCGCTTCGCCAGCCGCGAGACCTTCAAGAACTTGTCCAGTCGCATCAAGCTCGCCGTAAAGAGTCGAGATAGTCGGCGATGGAGTCCGGAGCCTGTGCGATCACGTCTGCGCGCGATTCGCCGAGCAACACCAGCCCGGGCAAATCGGGAACCAGTGCGCCCCAGCCTCCATCATCGCCGGGTTCGAGAACGATCGTGTACGTCATCGATGAGGCCTTTCCACGTGCCGTCGATCTGTTTGAGGAGCACGTCGAGCGTACCCTTCGGAATGTCGGTCCGCGCCATCGGTATGGAGACGCGATGAGAACGATCCTGGCGGGTAGCCGTTGCCGCCGTATTATCGGGCCGTTTCGGAAAAACGATCGTCGACGGACGCACTGGGCCGGCGCCATGACAACGCGTCCTCCCGACGAAAGGGCGGGGATGCCGTTCAGCACGACGATCGCCGGGAGTTTGCCGAAGCCCGCGTGGCTCGCCGAGCCGGAACGGATCTTTCCGAGCTGGCGGCTCGAAGGCGACGATCTCGTGGAGGCGCAGCGCGACGCAACGCGCATCGCGGTGCTGGAACAGCTGCGCGCGGGGATCGACACCATCACCGACGGCGAGCAGTCGCGCAAGCATTTCGTACACGGCTTCGCCGAGCGCCTGGGCGGCGTGGACGCGGCGAAGCGGCAGAAGCGCGGTATCCGCGACGACCGCTACGAGGCGATCTGCCCCACGGTGACCGGGGAGATCCGCCGCACGCAGCCGGTCCATCTCGACGACGTGCGCTTCGCGCGCGGGCTCACCGACGGTCCGCTGAAGATCACGATCCCCGGCCCGATGGCGCTGGTCGACACCGTGGTCGACGAAGCGTACGGCAAGCGCGACGAGCTCGGCTTCGCGTTCGCGCGCGCGATCCGCGACGAGATCGCCGACCTGGTCGCCGCCGGCGTCGACGTCGTCCAGCTCGACGAGCCGGCGTTCAACGTGTACTTCGACGAGGTCGCGGCGTGGGGAATCGACGCGCTCGACGCGGCGTTCGGGGGCGCGCGCTGCACCCGCGCGGTGCACGTCTGCTACGGTTACGGCATCCCGGCCAACGTGCAGTGGAAAGCGAACTTAGGCGATCGCTGGGACCAGTACGCGCACGTCCTGCCGCTGCTCGCGAAGAGCTCCGCCGAGCAGATCTCGATCGAGCTGGCCGGCTCGCACGTACCGCCCGACGTCCTCGCGCTCGCGGGCGAGAAGATCGTCGCGGTCGGGGTGATCGACGTCGCGACGGACCGCATCGAGACGCCGGACGACGTCGCGAAGACGATCGCGCTCGCCCGGCGCTATCTGCCGGACGAGCGAATCGTCTGTTCCACGAACTGCGGGATGGCGCCGATGGCGCGACACGTCGCCTACGCGAAGCTGCGCAGCTTGTCTGAAGGCGCGCTGCTCGCGAGCGTCGGTCTCTAGAGCGAAGCCGAGGCCGGCACCCAGCGATCGGCGTAGTTCGCGATCACCGGAATCCGGTATGCTTTGCCCTGGAACGCCTGGATCGTCGCGATCAGCCAGAACACGAAGAACGCCAGGCCGACCAGCATGTCGACAGGCCACAGGATCAGCGCGATCGCTCCCAGGTGCGCGATCCCGAGGATGATGCTCAGGACGGTGTACGCGATCTGAATGACGATGTAGCCGACCGCCAAGACGATCGATTGGACCGCCACGAAGCGGACCCACTGCTGCGGCGGTTTTCCGAGCAAGATGACCAACCCGCCGATCCAGCTGAAGAACGACGCAAGCCCAGCGGCGATGTTCGGCGCCAGGCCGAACGAGGACTGGGACGGATCCTGAATCATTGACGACTCCCTTGAGTACGCGGAAGAGACGCGGCGATTATCCCGGCCGTCACGTACCGTTCGCTTACCACCGGCCGGTCGCCTCGTGAGGAGGATCGAACTTATCGCCGCCGCCGCGGCGGGCTATGACGCCGGCCGCGGGTGCTCCCGCGGCGTTCGCTGCGAGCCGGCCGGCGTCACGCACGTTCCGCGGGCGCGGACGACCAGCACCGGCTCGTCGAGCACGTCGGCGGCGGAGGGCGCGATGTCGGGCCGCGCCCCGATCACCTTGTGCGCGGTGAACTCCATCGTCCGCGAGCTGGCGCCGGTCTTGGTGATCCGGCCGCGCGCCTCGATGTAGTCGCCGGCGTGGACCGGCGCCTTGAACTCCACCAAGTCGTAGGCGACGAACAAGCCTTCGTCGCCGTCGTGGCGGATCAGCAGCTCGGTCGCGACGTCCCCGAACAGCCCCAAGATGCGCGCGCCGTCGACCAGATCGCCGCCGTAGTGCGCGTCGTGCGCGCTCATGCGCAGGCGGATCAGCACCTCGCCGGCCGCCGCGTCGCGCGCGGCGCCGCTCAGGCCGCCGTCTTCGCCTGCTGCCACAGATCCTCGAGCTCGTCCAGCGTCATGTCGTTGAGCTGCCGGCCGGTGGCGACGGCGTATGTCTCCATGTAGCGGAAGCGGCGCTCGAACTTGTCGTTCGCGTCGCGCATCGCGCCCTCGGCGTCGATGCCGAGCCGCCGCGCCAAGTTGACCACCGTGAACATCACGTCGCCCAGCTCCTCGCGCACGTGCGGGTCCTCGGGCTTGAGATCGCCGGCGCGCAAGCGCGCCTCGGCGAGCTCGCGCAGCTCTTCGTGCAGCTTCTCGGTGATGTCGCGCGGATCCGTCCAGTCGAAGCCGACGCGCGCGGCTTTCTCCTGGATCTTCTGGCCGCGCTGCAGCGCGCCCATGTGCTTCGGAATCCCGTCCAGCTTCGAGGTGCGCGTCTGGCCGGCGGCTTCTTGCGACTTGAGCTGCTCCCAGTTCGCCCACACCGCGTCGACGTCGGCGACGGCGACGTCGCCGAACACGTGCGGGTGCCGGCGGATCATCTTGTTCGACAATCCGTCGATCACGTCGGCGACCGAGAACTTCCCGCGCTCGGTCGCGAGCTGCGAGTGGAACACGATCTGGAACAGCAGATCGCCCAGCTCTTCGGACAGCTCGACGTCGGTGCCGTGCTCGATGGCGTCGACCACCTCGTACGTCTCCTCGATCAGGTAGCGCACCAGCGAGGCGTGGGTCTGTTCGCGGTCCCACGGGCACGAGCGCCGCAGCCGCGCCATGATCTCGACCAAGTCGTCCCAGGTGTGGTGCGTCGAGCCGGGCGGCAGCGGCACCAGCGGCATCGTGATCGCGGCGGAGAGCGTCGCGCGCGGCATCCCCGGGATGATCTCGCACTCGACGCCGCGCCGCTCCAGCGCGCGCAGCAGGATCGGCAGCCCGAGAAAGTCGGAGAGCGGGTTGCCCAGCACGCCCAGGCCGAGATCGCGCTCGTCGACGCGCGTGACGAAGGCGTCGATCACCTCGCTGGAGCCGCGCATGAACAGCCCTTGGTCGGCGATCAGCGCGCGCTCGATCGCGACGCCGTCGCTCTCCAGGAAGCGCACGAGCTCGGGCGGCGCGAGCACGGTCGCGGCGCGCCCGACGGCGCGCAGCGATTCCCGGCTGCCCAAGGTGAGAAGCCCCGGATCGCCCGGTCCGAGGCCGACGATGCGGATCACGATGGCTCCGAACGTTCGCGAGGCGGGCGTCTTCCGACTCCCGCCTCGCGTGCTCTCACGGCCCCGCCGGAGCTCCGGCCTACTTGGCCGGGGTCGGGCTGGGCGTCGGCGCGGGCGCCGCGGTCGCCGGTGCGGGCGCGCCGCTCGCCGCGGCGGCCGGGCTCGCGACCGGCGGCGGGAACGCGTCCTTGTAACGGTCGTCGTAGACGTCGATCTTCGCCGACGAGCGCAGACCTTGCAAGAACACCGGCGCCTGCTGCTGCTGCTGCTGCTGCGTGAGCTGTTCCTTGATCTTGTCGTGCGCGCTCGCGTACGTCGCCCGCTGCGCCGGCTTCTTGTCGAGCACCTGGATCACGTGGAAGCCGAAGGGCGACTTCACCGGGCCGACGATCTGACCGCTCTTCGCGCCGAAGGCGGCTTCCTGGAACTGCGGCACCATCTGGCCGCGGCCGAAGTAGCCGAGGTCGCCGCCCTTGTCCTTGGAAGACGGATCGGTCGAGTACTGCTTGGCGAGCGCGTCCCAGTTGCCGCCGGCCTTCACCTTCGCGAGCACCTGCTTGGCGGTGTTCTCGTCGGCGACCAGGATGTGGCGCGCGTGCACCTGCTCCGGCTTGTCGAAGACGGCGTGGTTTTTGTCGAAGTACGCCTTGATGTCGGTCTCGCTGACCTTCATCTGCGGCGCCAGCGCCTTCTCCATGATGATCTGGCTCTTGAGGATGTTCTGGATGTCCTGTTCCGTGTAGCCCTGCTGCTTCACGATCTGCTCGAACTGGCCGGGCTGGAACTTCGCCTTCGTGTCCTTCTCGCGCTGATCGAGCTCGGCCTGAGTGATGTCGATCTTCTTGTCGCGCGCGTACTGCTCGAGCAGCGACTGCTGCACCATCTGGTTGAGGACTTGCTTGGCGACGGCGCTGGACTCGAGCTTGCGGTCGAGGTCGGCACGGGAGATGGCTTGACCGTTGACCGCCGCGACCTTTCCGCCGCCGTTCGAGCACGCGGCGAGCGAGATGCAAAGCGCGGCCGTGCCGAGCGCGGCTACGGTGCGGAATGTACGGGACATCGAAACTCCGTCAAGGGCGTGAAAAGAGCGGAGGCGTCCGCCTCCGCGACCTGCCCCCGGTTCGGGACCGGCCGGGCTAGTCCTGGGGCAGTTCGCCGCGGTTGGGGGTCCGTTTCTCCAGCTCCTCGGCGACTTCGTGCGGGTTGGCCGGAAGGGTCAGCGCCTCGGCCTCGCGGTCGACCCGGTTGGCGACCTGCGGCATGTCGTAGCGCAGCTCTTCGATGAGCTGGATGATCTTGGCGGCCTTGCGCTCCGCCAGCATGCTGATCTGCAGGTGCAGGCGCGAGCGCTGCTCCTCGAACTGCGTGATGCGGTTCTCGGTGGTGAGGATCAGGATCGTCATCAGCAGCGCCGCCAGCCCCATCACCGTGTCGAGCCAGAAATACGGCGGCGGGTCGAGCTCCGCGCGCCCGCTCGCGCGCAGCGCCGCGTTCAGCAGCACCCACGCCACGACCAAGGCGAGGATGATCGCGATCGAGCGCGGCCGCCCGATCGCCATGGTGAAGCGCTCGATCGCGCGCTGCTGCAGCGAGGCCGCCGCGAGCGCCTTGCGCTCGAGCTCGGCGATCGACTCGATCGTCTCGTCGATCTGGCCCGATATCGTCTGATCGCTCTGCACGCCGTTTCCTACCCGCGGCGCGGCGTTCGCGCACGCGCGGCGGGAAGCGGCGCCTTGCCCGGCGGATCGAGCGGCGATGAGCGAGCCGGTCCTGCTGGTGCTCGGCCTGGCGGCCGCGATGGCGTTCGCGATCGTCTCGAAGCGCCTCGCCGTCCCGTACCCGATCGTGTTCGTGCTGGCCGGCGCGGCGCTCGCGTTCGTCCCCGGGCTGCCGCCGGTGCGCATCGCGCCGGACTGGATCTTTCTCTCGATCCTGCCGCCGCTGCTGTTCAGCGGCGGCTGGTCGACCGATCTGACGCTGTTCCGCGCCAACCTGCGCCCGATTCTGCTGCTGGCGATCGGGCTGGTGGCGGTGAGCACCGTCGCCGTCGCGGCGCTCGCGGAGCGCATCGTCCCCGGCCTCGGCTGGGCCGCGGCGTTCGCGCTCGGGGCGATCGTCTCGCCGCCCGACGCCGTCGCCGCGACCGCGACGTTCCAGCGCTTCGCGGTCCCGCGCCGCATCGTCGCGGTGCTCGAGGGCGAGGCGCTGGTCAACGACGCGACGGCGCTGGTGATCTACTTCTACGCCGTCAACGCGGTCGTCGTCGGCGGCTTCGTGCCGTCGCGCGCGGCCGGCTCGTTCGTGCTGATCGCGGCCGGCGGCGTGCTGGTCGGGATCGTCGTCGAGTGGTGCGCGGAGCGCATCACGCGCCTGCTGAACCGGCTCGAGCTGAGCGACTCGCTGATCGACAACCTGCTCATCATCGGGACGCCGTACGCCGCGTATCTCCTCGGCGACGCGCTGCACGTCTCGCCGGTGCTCGCGACGGTCGTCGCCGGGATCCGGCTGGGACGCCGTTCCGCCGCGATCTTCACGCCGGAGACGCGGCTGGTCGGGCAGAGCGTGTGGTCGCTGTGGATCTACGTGATCAACGCGTTCGTCTTTCTCGCGATCGGGCTGCAGTTGCGCACGATCGTGCAAGACCGCGCGCAGACGCTCGCGCTGCTGCCGGCGGCGCTGGCGATCAGCGCGCTGCTGATCGCGGTGCGGCTGCTGTGGATCTATCCCGCGGCGTGGCTGCCGCGCGCGCTGTTTCCGGGCTTGCGGCGGCGCGATCCGATGCCGACGCTCCCGCAGTTGTTTCTGCTCGGATGGACGGGGATGCGCGGGATCGTCTCGCTCGCCGCGGCGCTCGCGCTCCCGCTCACCGCCGTGCACGGCGCGCCGTTCCCGCGCCGCGACGCGATCGTCTTCATCGCCTTCGTCGTGATCTTCGTGACCCTCGTCGGGCAAGGGCTCTCACTGATCCCGCTGGTGCGCGTGCTGCGACTCGGGCGCCGCGAAGAGGACGACCGCCAGCGCGACATCGAGGTGCGCATCGCCGCGCTGCAAGCCGGCCTGCGCGAGATCGAGCGGTTCGGCGCGCGGGCGGCGGACGACGAGGAGCGCGAGGTGCTCGAGCGCCTGCGCGACGAGTACGCGCACCGCATCGAGCACTTGCGCGGCCACGGCGAGGAGACGCCGGCGAGCGCGTTCGACCATGAGGCGCAACTGGCCGCGGTCCGAGCGGAGCGCTCGGAGATCCTGCGGCTGCGCGACGCCGGCGAGATCCCCGACGAGATCTTCCGCCGCGTGCTCTACGACCTCGATCTGGCCGAAGCGCGGCTCTTCTGAAGCCGGCTAGGACGCGCGCGAAAACGCTTCCGCGCCGCGGCCGTCGATCTCGGCCAGCCGGCGGAAGTAGCGTTCGAGCGCCGGCGGCTCGGCGCCGGCGATCAGGCGCACCAGCGCGCGCCGGCGGCGTTCCGCCAAGCGCGCGCGGCCGCTCTCGCGCTCCCGGACCGAACGGTTGCCCCTATCGTTCATGCTTTCAGCGGTACCCTCCGATCGGGAAACGTATGGCGGCGCGGAAGCAGTCGTGCGGCGGGTCACTGCCGGGTGGACGGCCGGGCCGGAATCCGCTAAACTGCTTCGCGTGACTCAGGGTCCTCCTCGGGTGTCGAAGGCCTACCTGCGTCTCGTCACGCTGACCGTTCTCATCCCGAGCTGGATGGCGCTCATCGACGGGATGGTGGTGAACGTCGGCCTGGACACTGTCGCCGGCAATCTGGGCGTCTCGATCGACGAGGCGGCCTGGATCTCGTCGATCTACGTCCTGGCCGGGCTCTTCGCGATGCCGCTGACCGGCTGGTTCGCCGCGAACGTCGGCCGCAAGAAGGCGTTTCTCATCACGATCGCCGTCTTCACCGCCGGCTCGCTGCTGTGCGCGATGTCGACGACGCTGCCGATGCTGGTCGCGATGCGCTTCGTCCAAGGCGCCGGCGGCGGCCTGATGATGCCGCTCGCGATGGCGGCGCTGGTCGACGCGTACCCCGCCGAGGAGCTCGGCACGGCGTTCAAGTTCTACGGCGTCTCGGTGATGATCGGGCCCGCGCTCGGCCCCGCACTGGGCGGCTGGATTCTGGCGAACGCGAGCTGGCCGTGGATCTTCATCTTGAACGTCCCGCTCGGCGTGCTCTCGCTGTTCATGGTCGCCGCGATCCTGCGCGAGCAGAGCGAACGCGGCGCGCGCAGCGCGTTCGACTGGACCTCGCTCGCGATCATGGTGACCGGTTTCTGCGCGCTGCAGTACGTCGTGCAAGAAGGGCCGCGCGAGGAGTGGTTCGCCTCGGCGCGGGTCACGTTCGCCTTCGCGCTCGCCGCGGTCGCGCTGTTCGCGTTCGTGCGCGTGCAGTTGGGCGCGGCGGTGCCGTTCGTCGACCTGCGCCCGCTGGCGATCCCGTCGTACGCGGTCGGGATCGTGCTGGCGCTCATCACCGGCATCGGCTTCACCGGCTCGGGTCTGCTGGTGCCGCTCTACATGCAGGACGTGCTGCGCTACGCGCCCGACATGGCGGGGATCATCATGGTCCCGAGCTCGCTCGGCGCACTGATCGGGACCGAGATCTCGGGCCGCATCGGCAAGCTCGTTCCGCCGCCGCTGCTGAGCGCGATCAGCTTGGCGATCTGCGCCGGCGGAACGTGGTGGTTCGCGTATCTCGGCGACCGCGCCGGCTTCGAGCACGCGCTGCTGCCGCGCTTCGTGCAAGGGATCGGCCTGGGGCTGCTGTACGTCCCGCTGAACGTGCTCTTGATGGCGCACGTGCCGAAGCGCATGGTCGATGCGGCGTCGGGGCTGGCCGCGCTGACGCGCCAGATCGGCGCCGGGCTCGGCTTCGCGATCCTCGGCACGCTGATCGTCCGCTCGCGCATCGCGGCGACCGCGCTGACGTCGAGCCGCATGCACCATGACGACGGGTTCGGCGGCGCGGGCATGGACGCGCTGCGCCGCTGGTTCGTCGCGCACGGGCACGCCGCGAGCGACGCGTCGGCGCTGGCGTTCGCGACGGTGCAAGAGCTGGTCGCGCGCGCCGCGACGTCGGCCGCGTACTCCGAGGCGTTCGTCGTGATGGCGCTGCTGTTCGCGGGCTCGATCCCGTTCTTGCTGCTCTACCAGCTCGTTCCGCGCAAGGGAGCCGACCCGGTATGAGCCGGGCCGCCGATCCCGTCGACGACGCGCTGACCCCGGCCGGTCTCGGCGCGCCTCCGCCGCGCAAGACGCCGTGGGTCCGCTACGCCGCGGCCGCGTGCGCGGTCGGCGCGGGCGTCTACTTCGGCGGCCACTGGCTGCTCTACGACCGGCACCGCGTCTACACCGACGACGCGATCATCGACACCAACCAAGTCTTCGTCACCAGCAAGGTGTCGGAGCGCGTCGCGCGCGTCGTCGTCGAGGAGAACCAGTTCGTGCACCGCGGCGACCCGCTGGCCGTCCTCGACGACGCGAACGAACGCGCCGCGCTCGAGCTGGCGGAGCAGAACCTGCGCTCGACGCGCTCCAGCGCGAGCGCGGCGCACGACGCGGCGTCGCTCGAGGGCCAAGTGCAGTCGGCGCAAGTGCGCGAGCAGTCGGGCGCGGTCGAAGCGGCGCGCCGTTCGACGGCGCTCGCGCAGTCGCAGGCGGCGGCGGCGCAGCACGCGATCGCGGTCGCGCAGGCGCAGGTCGCCGCGGCGCGCGCGCAGCTCGAGGCGGCGCAGGCCGCGGTTCCCGCGGCGAAGGACGCGCTGAGCAAGGCGGAGCTGGACCGGCAGCGCTTCGGCGCGCTCGCGCACGAGGGCTACGTCTCGGCGGCGCAGCTCGACGCCGCCGCCGCCGCGGTCTCGCAGGCGCGCGCGGCGTACGACGCCGCGGTCGCGCAGACCGGGAACGCGCGCGCGGCGCTGCGCATGGCCGAAGCGTCGCTGGCGCAGCAGCGGGCGAACGCGGTGACCGCGAGCAGCGGGACCGCCGCGTCGGCGGCGCAGATCCCGATCGCGCAGGCGAAGTCCAGCGAAGCGGCCGCACCCTCGCGCGTGGCGAGCAAACAGAACGCCGCGTTCGCGGCCGAGTCGCAAGCCGGCGCGATGGCGGCGCAGGTGCGGCTGGCGCAGCTCGCGCTGCGCGACACGCGCATCGTCGCGCCGGTCGACGGCTGGGTCGCGGCGCGCAACGCCGAGGTCGGACAGACCGTCATCCCCGGCCAGACCGTCGTCACGATCTCGCCCGCGAACCGCATCTACGTCACCGCGAACTACAAGGAGACGCAGATCAACCGCATCCGGCCCGGGATGCCGGTCGAGATCTCGGTCGACGCCTGCGGTGGCCAGAAAGTGCGCGGCTCGGTGATCGGCTTCGCGCCGGTCGCGCAGAACGCGCTCTCGACGCTGCCGTCGCTCTCGGCGCCGACCAACTTCGTCAAAGTGACACAGCGCGTCCCGATCCGCATCGCGCTCCCGAAAAAAGCGGACGGCTGCGTCTTCCGTCCCGGAACCGCCGTCGAAACGGCCATCATCGCGGACTGAGCGGAACGCGCCGAGGTGCGGAACGGGTTCGCGCGGTTGAAACGGCGCTCTGAGGAAGCGATGGCCGCCCAAGGAATTCAAGCGGCCCTCGGTAACGTCAGGCCCGAGATGGGCGCCGCTCCGATGGCACCGCGGTTCGTCGCGTTCCCGCGATGCCGCGTGAACGGGTCATGCTGAACGGGCACGAGGGCAACGTGCTCTCGGTCGAGCGCTTCTACGAGATCGCGACCGAAGGACGGGTGGCCGACATCGACGCGGCGCTCGCGCGCTTCCCGGCGTCCGCGCGCATCCGGCACCCGCTGGCGATCGGCTTGCGCGCGATGAAATCCGTGACGTCGGCCGACATTCCGGGTGCGATCGCGCTGCTCAAGCGCGGCGCCGCGCACACCGAAGGCCGTTTGCGCGAGTACCTGCTCGACTTCTTGATCCCGCTGCTGATCAACACCAATCAGATCGACGAGGCGCGCGAAGCGCTCGACGCGGCCGGCGGTTCGGCCCCCGAGCTCACGCCGGCGTTCGCGGCGCTGCGCGCGATCGTCGCCGCGCGCGCCGGCAACGATACGGCGAGCGCGGAGCACGCGCGCGAGGCGCTCGCCCACGGGCGCCTGGTCGACAACCCGATGATCGTCGGCCGCGTGCTGAGCCGGGTCGCGACGGCGGCGTTCTACCGCGAGGACTTCAACGAGGCGCAGGACCGCGCGCTCGAAGCGGCGCGCCTGTTCGAGCGGTTCGAGTCGCACCGCAACGCGGCCGTCTCGTACTCGGTGCTCTACATCGTCGCGCACGACTGGGTCGGCGATCAGGACGTCGCGCGCTTCTACGCGCGCAAGATCACGATGAACGCGCACCTCGCGGACGACACGTCGATGGAGAACTTCGGCGTTCTCGCCCAGCTCGACATCGCCGCGGAGGCCGGCGACGGCCGGCGCGTCGCGTCGCTGCGCGCGCGGCTGCTGTCGAACCCGCTCAACGAGCAGTACTACCGCGAGCGCTTCGTCTACACGATCTCCGACGTGCTGGCGCACGGCTGGGCCGGGCGCTTCGACGCGGTGCGCGTCTCGCTGACCGCCCTGCGCCACGCGGAGGGTCTCTCGCTGCCGGAGCGCTCGCTGTGCGACGCGCTGCTCGCCATCGCCGCGCTGTCGGCCTCGCACACCGATCTGGCGCGTCGGCTCGCGCGCCGAGCGCTCAGCGAGACCACGGAGCGCTCGCGGAAGGAGCCGCTGTTCGACGCGCGCCGCCGCCGCATCGCGCGGATCCTGGCCGCCGCCGTCTGCATCGTGCTCGGCGACGGCGTTCGCGGCCGGCGCGCGCTCTCACGCACGGTCGACCCGGAGCGGATCTTCGCCTCGATCGTCGACGCCAACGGCATGGACGAGGCGCGCACGCCGCCGCTGATGCGCGGCTACGCGATGTTCTTGAACGAAGGCTGCCGGCTCGCGCGGGAGCTGCAGCCGAGCCACGGGCTGACCGAGGCCGAGCTCGAGGTGCTCAAAGCGCTTCCGGCGGGTACGACCCTGGCGACGATCGCGATGTCGCTCGGTAAGTCCAAGAAGACGGTCGAGCGGCAAGTCGGGAACATTTACGCGAAGCTGCACGTCGCGAACCGGACTCAGGCCGTCGAACGGGCCCGCGATCTCGGTATCTACACGCCTCGCTAGCACGTCGAGGCGGGCGAAAAAGCGCGTCGCGGAGCGGTTTTTCGGCGCGCGTGAGGTGTCCGCCCCATGCGCTTCCGGCCGCTCGCGCATATGCTCTGGGGGACTTCCCCCTTCTGAGGAGCGTGTCGTTTTCATGTCTGCCATCGCCGGTCTCGTCTTCACGGTCCTGAGCTCGATCGCCAGCGGGCACGGTGTGCCCGGCCTGCCGCCCGTTACGCTGTAAGCGCATGTATCAGCTGGCTACGGATAGCCGCCCGGTCGACAAGACGCGGCTGTTCATCACGACGTGCACGTCCATGGCGCCCAGCGCCGAGAACCTGACGCTGGTCCGTTCGGCCACCTCGCTGGTCCGCAGCGTCCTCGCCGGGGCCGACATCAAGCCGCTGCGCGAGTTCGTCCACCGTACCGAAGCCTGGTGCCCCGACGTCGACGACGTGCTGGCCGCCGCCGGGCAAGCGGTGATCGACGAGCTGGACGCGCTGCCGCGAGCCGGGCTGCACGACGCGGTGCGCCGGGTCGCCCAGATCGAGCGCGACGCGTTCGCCGGCGCCAGGCGCGAGTGCGCCGGCACGCTACGACCCGCGTACGCAGGCTGAGCGAGAAACGCAGGGACGCGCATGCGAGACGATGATCGGCACGAATCGCACAGCGGCCGCGCGCACATCGCGGAGCTCCTGAACGACCGGCGCACCGAGCTGGCCGACACGATCGTGGCGCGCATGCGCGGCTGCGACGAAGTGCGCGTCTCGCCGCTGGTGGTGCGGACGCTGATCCACGCGCTGGCGACGGCGTTCGCCGACAGCTCGCCCGACGTGGTCGCGCACTGGTCGCGGATGGTCCGCGGCGCGCATCACGCGCCGGTCGTCGTCGCGATGATCGAGACGGCCTGTGAAGTGGTCGAAGAGCTCGCACACGCCGAGCACGGCGACCTCGCCACGATCGTCGTCTTCCTCGAGATCGTCAAGGCCGGCGCGCTCCCGCACGCGCTCGACGAGCTGGCCGCGAACGGCGCCGAGCCCGTCACCCACACCGCGATCGAAAGCCTGCTCGCGATGCTGCGCGCTCGCGACGGCGCGACCTGCAGCCACTCGCGCGCGACCGGCGAATGGGCCCGGCGCATCTGCGACCGGATGGGACTCGCCTCCGTCGCAACGGAGCGCATCGTGCGCGCGGGGATCCTGCACGACATCGGCAAGATTCGCGTCCCCGACGCGATCCTGCTCAAGCCGACCGCGCTCGAGCCGGACGAGTGGGAGATCATGAAGCGGCACGCGGAAGCGGGCGCCGAGATTCTCTCGCACATCCCGGCGCTCGCGCAGTACGCGCCGATCGTCGCGGCGCACCACGAGCGCGTCGACGGCCGCGGCTACCCCTTCGGGCTGCGCGGCGAGGAGATCTCGCTCGAGTCGCGCGTCGTCGCCGTCGCCGACTCGTTCCACGCGATGGTCAGCGACCGCCCGTACCGCCGCGCGCTCAGCTACGGCGAGGCGATCGCGGCGCTGAACGACGGCCGCGGCACGCAATGGGACGCCGATGTGACCGACGTGATGATCGCGCTCGCCGCCGAGGACCGCAACAGCTCGGCCGACGCCAACCTCTCGGCGATCACCGGCGCCTACCGCCCCGCCCCGCCGAGCCGCCTCTCCGACAACGTCTGGGCGATCTGATCTGACGTAGCGGCCGACGCGTCACAGCGCTGCCAGGAGCGCGTGGAGCGTCGGCAACTGCTCGGCCGCGGAGCGGGCCGGCAAGTCGATCGTGATCTTGCCTTCGCCGAAGCGGAAGCGGTTCTTCGTGATCGACTGCAGCTTCGGAATCGTCTCCGGGTCGAGCCGAAAGCCGCTGCCGACGCCGAGCGTGAGCCGGTGCTCGTTGATCACGACGCGCGTCACGCCGGCCTCGAGCGCCATGACGCGCAGCCGCGTGATCTCGACCAGCGCGTCGAACTCGGGCGGCGGCGGCCCGAACCGGTCGCGCACCGAGGCCACCGCATCCTCGACGTGGGCCAGCGTGCGCGCCGCCGCGAGCTGCTGGTAGATGGCGATCTTCTGCGAGACCTGCGGGATGTAGTCGTCCGGCACGTACGCGTCGAGCTTGACGTCGATCACCGCCTCCGCCTGTCCCGAGCCGGTCGACGCATGCGCGACGCCGCGCCGGTCGGCGATCGCGTCGGCGAGGAGCTGCGCGTAGGTGTCGAAACCGACCGCGCCGATGAAGCCGGACTGCGCCGCGCCGAGCAGGTTGCCGGCCCCGCGGATCTCGAGGTCGCGCATCGCGATCTGCAGCCCGCTCCCGAGGTGGGTGAACTCGCGGATCGCCTCCAGCCGCGCTTTGGCGTCCTCGCTCAGCGCCTTGTGCGCCTGGTACAGCAGGAACGCGTAGGCCTGGTGGTTCGAGCGGCCGACGCGCCCGCGGAGCTGGTAGAGCTGCGCCAGGCCGAACTTGTCCGCGTCGTTGACGATGATCGTGTTGACGTTCGGGATGTCGATCCCGTTCTCGATGATCGTCGTCGAGACGAAGACGTCGATCTCGCCGTCGATGAACTGCGCCATCACCGGCTCCAGCTCGTGCTCGCGCATCTGACCGTGACCGACCGCGACCCGCGCCTTGGGGACGAGCTGCTGGAGCGCGCGCGCGACGCCGTAGATCGACTCGATCCGGTTGTGGACGTAGTACACCTGGCCGCCGCGGTCGAGCTCGTTCACCACGGCGCGCTGCACGACGGCGTCCGAGGCCGGTACGACGACCGTCTTGATCGACATGCGGTTCTTCGGCGCGGTCTGGATCAGCGAGAGATCGCGCACGCCCATCAGCGACATCTGCAGCGTGCGCGGGATCGGCGTCGCGGAAAGCGTCAGCACGTCGACGGTGGCCTTGAGCTGCTTGAGGCGCTCCTTGTGCATGACGCCGAAGCGCTGCTCCTCGTCGACCACGATCAGGCCGAGATCGCGGAAGACGACGTCCTTCTGCAAGATGCGGTGCGTCCCGACCACCACGTCGACGGTGCCGCGCGCGAGGTCGTCGAGGATGGCCTGCGCCTCTTTCCTGGTCTTGAAGCGCGAAAGCTCTTCGACCCGCAGCGGGAACGACGCGAAGCGCGTCGCGAACGTGCGGTGGTGCTGCGCCGCGAGCAGCGTCGTCGGGCACAGCACCGCGACCTGCTTCTTGTCGGCGATCGCCTTGAAGATCGCGCGCACGGCGACCTCGGTCTTGCCGTAGCCGACGTCGCCGCAGACCAGCCGGTCCATCGGCCGCGGCCGTTCCATGTCGGCCTTCGCGTCGTCGATGGCCTTGGCTTGATCGGGCGTCGGCTCGTACGGGAACGACTCCTCGAGCTCGGCCTGCCACGGCGTGTCCGGCGCGAACGCGTGGCCGCGCGCGATCTCGCGCTCCGCGTACAGCTCCACCAGCCCCTCGGCGATCGCCGCGAGCTTCTCGGAGACGCGCGTCTTGGTGCGCGCCCAGTCGGCGCCGCCCATGCGCGAGAGGCGCGGCGCGGCGCCTTCGTTCGCGCTGTACTTGGTGACCTGGTGCATCTGGTGCACCGGGACCAGCATGCGGTCCGTGCCGGCGTACTTGAGGTCGAGGTAGTCGCTGGTCGCGCCGAGGATCGTCTCGGTGCGCAAGCCCAGGTACTGGCCGATCCCGTGCACCGCGTGCACGACGTAGTCGCCGACCTTGAGATCGGCCAGCGTGACCGGGACGCCTTCCTTGACGGCGCGCAGCTTCACGCGCTTCGCGGGCTGCCCGTACACCTCGCGGTCGCCGAGCACGTGCAGGTGCAGCGCCGGGATCGAGAACCCGCTCTCGAGCGAGCCTTGATCGACGTACACCGTCCCGGTGCGCGACATCATCGCGACGCCGTCGGTCCCGGCCGCGCGCAGGTGCACGAACTGCGCCGTGCGCTCGACGCTCACGTTCGCCGCGCGCACGATCTCCGCCAGCCGCGAGGCGCCGGTTGCGACCAGCCAGACGGTGTCGCCGGCCGCGACCCACGCGCGCACCTGCTGGGTGAACAGCTCGATGCGGCGGTTGAAGTGCTCGGCCGGGCGCGTCTCGAGCACGAAGGCGTCGAGCGCGCGCGGCAGCCAGGCCAGATCGCCCGCTTCGATGCCGCCGGTCACGGTGAGCACCCGGCGCGCGGCGAGCCGCTCGCGGTAGTCGCGCAGCCGCGGGTGCGGCGCGACGACGTCGGCCAGCAGCGCTTCGCCGACCTCGTCGTCGCGCACGTCGAGCTCGCCGGACTCGACGCCCGCGATCAGCGCCTGAGCGCCGCGCGTGCGCTCCTCGTCGAGCCCGCGCTCGACCGTGTCGAGCATCCCGGGCTCCTCGAGCACGACCAGCGACTCGTCGTGCAAGTAGTCGAGGATCGTCGCGTGGTCGTCGTACGCCAGGCCGACCCACGGCTCGGGGACGTCGGCGCCGCCGGCGAGATACGCGCGCAGCGCCGACATCACGTTCGCTGCGCCGCTCGCGCGCGCGAGCACGCTCGCGCGCAACGGCTGGTCGCGCAAGATCTCGAGCCACGGCGTGATCGTCACCGCGTCGAACGTCCCGCTCGAGCGCTGCGACTGCAGCTCGAAGGGGCGCACCGACTCGACGTCGTCGCCGAAGAACTCGACGCGCACCGGCTGGTCGGCGGTCGCCGGGAACACATCGAGGATCCCGCCGCGCACCGCGAACTCGCCGGCCGCGCTGACGACGTCGACGCGCGCGTAGCCCAGCCGGTAGAGCCGCTGGAGGGTCGCTTCCCAGTCGGCGGGCTCGCCCGGCCGCAGCGTGAACGCGGCGTCCTCGAACACGCGCCGCGGGATCACGTACTGCCGCAGCGCCGCGACCGGCGCGACGACCACCTGCGGCTTGCGCGCGCACAGGTCGGCCAGCAGCGTCATGCGCGCGCTGCGCTCCGACGGCGACTCGATTGCGCCCAGCGTCTCGTCGCGGGCGCGCAGCAGCGCGACGCTGCTCGCGGCGCGCTCGCCGCCGAAGAAGTACGTCAGGTCGGTGAAGGTGCGCTCGGCGACGTCGGTGGTCGGGACGACGACGAAGATCTGTCCTTTGAGCGCGTTGTGCAGCGCCGCCAGCAGGTACGGGCGCGCCGAGCTCGTCGTCTCGTGCAGCGCGAATGCGAGCCCGCGCCCGCGCGCGGCGAGCGGCGTGCGCAGGCGCTCGATCAGCTCGGCGAGCGGTCGGGACGATGCGGGGAGCGCGCGGACGAGGCTCGGCGCGAGGGCGGCTTCAGGCACGGCGCACTAGTGTAGCACGCGCTACGCCGGTTCGCGCTGGAGCCTCCGTCCGTTCGCCGCGCCGTTCGGCGCGGTGCGCCGTCCCGCGTCGGCCGTGAGCACGAGCCCGTGCAGGTAGACGCCGAGCGAGCGCGGGTCTTCCGAGACGTCGAGCTGCAGCGGCGAGCGCGCGTCGTCGGTGCGCAGCACGAGCCGGTTGACGCGGCCGGCTTCGAGCGTGACCGGCCCGCACAGGACCGTGCACGGTCCGGGCGCCGTGAAGATGCGCAGGTCGCCGTTCGTCGCGTCGAGGATCGGCGAGTCGCTCGCCAGCGCGGTCCCGCGGAACAGCACCGCGCCGTTCAGCTCGACGCCGACGCTCTTCGCGGTCTGCGGTCCGATGAGGAAGCAGCTCAGCTCGAGCGAGAGCACGTACTCGCCGCCTTCCGCCACGGTGAAGAACAGATCGGCTTCCGGCCGCGCGCTCCACACGCCGCCTTCCTCCAGCGCGTTCCAGGTCGCGCCCAGGAAGTGGCGGCCGCCGCCGGCGGTCGTCGCGTAGCGGTACCGCTTTCCGGGCACGAGCGGGACGATGCAGTCGGTCAGCGCTGCGACCGCGCGCGCACCCGGCCCGGTCAGCGTCTTCTCGGGCCACGCTTCGGTGACGCCGGCGAACGCGGCGGCGACGCGCGCGCGCTCGTCCGCCTTGAGGACGATGCGCGTCTCGGTCTCGCGCCGCAGCAGCCGGCGCGTCTCGACCAGCGGCACGTCGAGGAACTCTTCGATCGCCGTCAGCGTCTCGACGTCGCGCTCGACCAGGTCCTCGTACTTCACGACGTAGCACGCGTCCGGATACGCGGCGACGTGCGAGAACAGCGCCAGCATGCTCTGGCGGTACTCCGCGATCGCGTGGTCGACGTCGCTGATGTCCCAGCGGTCGGCGCCGATCTGCGTGAGGTTGCGCCGGTTCATCATCGAGTTGATCGTCGCGAGCGGCTCGCGCACCATGAACAGGTAGCGGATGTCGCCGAAGTACGGCTCGATCGCGGCGCGCTCGTCCATCAGCACGGAGCCGGGCGTCTTCGAGCCGATCACGCTGACGCCGTGCTTGCCGACCGTCGCTTCGACGACCGCCGTCACGATGGCGCCGAAGCGCTCGTCGGTCGGATAGTGCTCGTACGGCGGATCGCCGAAGTCGTTGAAGTACGCGCTCTCGGTCTCGAGCGGGCTGAGCGAGAAACCCTCGGGCGCGCGCGCCCACATCGATTGGATCTCGCGCTGGTGCGCGAGGATCGGCCGCAGATCGCGCATCAGCGAATCGAGCGGATACTCGTAGATCATGGCCGCCTTCGGGCTGGCGTTGATCATGGACGCGATCACCGTCGTCCCGGAGCGCGGGCAGCCGCGGACGAGCACGACCGCCGGCTTGGGAAGCGGAGTCGTCGGCTTGCGCCGGCGGCGAAAGATCGCCGGGCTGTCGGAGTCGGCGGGCACGTCCATCGGTGCGCGATTCCGTCGCGGTGGTCGGCGGGGCATGCCGGAGCAGGCGGCCTTCATCTGTTCGTAATGATGCCGCGGCGCCACTTTGCACCGCTAGCAGAGTATTGACACGAGTGCTAGCGCTTCGCTAAAATCCGTGTGTCAGGAATATGGCCGTCCCGATCCCCGGTTGCGAGCGATGCTCCGGGCGTGGGGCCGGCGACTACCAACCGGAGGCACACGAAAGGAACAATGGCTGATCTGATGGTTCGTCCGAACGGCGCCGGCCGGGGGCTGGTGAGCGACCTCTTCGGCTTCGACCCGCTGCGCGCGGTGTTCGGCGGCGCGCCCTACAGCGGCGGCGGCGCCTTCAACGGTGAGGTGCAGAAGACCGAGAACGGCTGGAACGTCGAAGTCCCCGTGCCGGGCTTCAAGCCCGAGCAGATCGACGTGACCGTCGAGGACCGCGTCCTCACCGTCACCGGCAAGACCGAACGGCGCTCGTTCCAGCGCTCGATCCTGCTCCCCGAAGACGTCGACGCCGAGACGATCGACGCGAAGGTCGAGCACGGCATGCTGAACCTGGGCCTGCACCTGCACCCCAAGGCGCAGCCGCGCAAGATCGAGGTCAAGGTCGCCCAGTAGCGCCGTTCGGCCGCGGGGCTCCCGCGTTTCCGGCTTGCCTCAGCGCTCGAGGCGGACGGGGATCGAGTAGGTCGTGCTGCGGCCGTCGGCGGTCGAGGCGACGAACTCGATCTGGTAGGTGCGGTTCAGCAAGAAGAACGGGATCGCGCTCGGGAGCTGCTCCTGGCCGGCGAAGTACCCGGGCGCGCCCTGCGGGATCGCGATCTGCTGGCCCATCGTCCGGGCGATCACCGAGGTCACGTCGGCGCTGGTCGTGACCCGGACCAGCAGCATCCCGCCCTTGTGGAGCACCTTGTCGTTGAGCGCGATCTCGACGATGCGCGGCGCGCCGCTCGGTCCGGGCGCCGGGCCGACGACGTACGCGAAGGGGTTCGGCGACGGGCTCGGCTGCGGCGTCGGCGGGACCGGGGTCGTCGTCGCCGCCGGCGAGGGAGCCGGGGTCGCCGCGCCGGCCGGCGTGGCGACCGGGCTCGGGTTCGGCGCCGGCGAGGGCGCCGGGGCGGCGAGCGCGAGCAGCACCGGCAGAGCGTAGAGCGCGAGCATGATTCCTCCGAGCAACGCCGGCGCCGCGAGGGCGGTTCCGGGCACGACGTCCTGGAGGTACCCGGCCGCGCCGGTGAACGACGCGGCGAGCAGCGCCGACGCCGCCGGCCCCGGCCGGACCGCCGCAGCGACCGCAACCAGCCAGAGCGCGTACCACGGCTCCGGCCCCGGCAGCGCCAGCCAGCCGGCCAGTGCCGCGCCGGCGAGCAGCTCGCCGCGGCGCACGACCGCGGCCACGGCCAACCCGCCCGCGATGCCGAGGACGGCGGCGACGGCGGCCGGGAGCGGCGAGCCGGACCAGGCGGCGAGCGCCGCCGCGTGCAGCAGCGAGATTCGGGGCGGGCCGGCACCGTGGTCCAGGCCGTGCGCGGCGACCGAGGCGAGCAGCGGCGCGTACGCGAGCGCCAGCGCCGCGAAGGCCGCCGCGCTGACCAGCGCGCGCCTCCGCGCGGGCCGCAGCGCGGCGAGCGCGCGGACGAGCGGGACGACGGCGACCGCCTTCACCGCCGCGGCCGCCGCGAGCAGCGCGATGCGCGGCCGCGCGCCGGCGGCGTCGGGGCCGGCCAGCAGGACCAGCGCGAGCCAGAACGCGTCGTTGTGGCCCTCGGCCGCGCCCCACAGGACGACCGGATGGAACGCCAGGAGCGGCGCCAGCCGCGGCCGGGTCCGGGCGGCCAGTGCGATGCAGCCGAGCAGCGCGGCCGCTGCCAGCGCGCGCAGCGCCAGGACCGTGCCGCTGGGACCGAGCGGCCGGGTCGCGGCGACCGCGAGCGCGCACGGCAGCGTGAACAGCGGGCCGTAGACGTCGCGCGGCAGCGAGCCGTCCCAGGCGCGCAGCGCCGCGCCGAGCAGCGGATCGCGCAGCGGCGCGAGATCGGCCGCGGTGAAGGCGTGCGACCACGGATCGGCGCCGTGGAGCAGCAGCGCGCCGTACGCGGCGTAGGCCCACGCGTCGTACGAGAGCCTCAGCGGAACGGCGAGTCCGCACGCGAGCGCGGCGGCCGCGACGCCGAGGCGCGGCCACCGACCGAGCCGGCCGAGCACACCCAGGGCTTCGCGACCGCCCCGCACGAATCCGCAGTCCGAATGGACGGTTGGCTTCGGCGCGCGTTGGCCGCGAAACGGGACGGTGCGAGCCTCGATGCGGCGACGTGGGGGCGCATCGTCGACGGCTACGTCGCCGGCGCGATCGACGACGCGCCGGTCGCGGCGCTGGCGATGGCGTGCACCATCCGCGGGATGGCCGACGACGAGATCGGCGCGCTGACCGGCGCGATGGTGCGCTCGGGGGACGTCATCGCGTTCGCCGCGTCCGTGGCCGGCGCCGGCCGCGCGGTGGTCGACAAGCACTCGTCGGGCGGGGTCGGCGACACCGTCTCGCTGATCGCGGTCCCGCTGGTCGCCGAGTGCGGCGTCCCGGTCGCGAAGCTGTCGGGCCGCGCGCTCGGCCACACCGGCGGGACGCTCGACAAGCTCGAGGCGATCCCCGGCGTGCGGACCGATCTCTCGCCGGCGGCGTTCGTGGCGCAGGTCGAGGCGATCGGCTGCGCGATCGCCGCCCAGTCGGAACGGCTGGTCCCGGCCGACCGGAAGCTCTACCGGCTGCGCGACCGGACCGGGACCGTACCGTCGGTCGGCCTGATCGCAGCGTCGATCGTCTCGAAGAAGATCGCCGGCGGGGCCGGCGCGATCGTCTTCGACGTGAAGGCCGGGCGCGGCGCGTTCATGCGCACGGTCGACGACGCGCTGGTCCTGGCCCGGACGCTGGTGCGGCTGGCGGCCGGCTTCGAGCGCCGCGCGAGCGCGCTGGTCAGCGACATGGAGGAGCCGCTCGGCACCGCCGTCGGCAGCGGGATCGAGGCGGTCGAGGCGCGCGACTTCCTGCGCGGCGACGGCCGCGATCCGCGGCTCGCCGAGGCGGTCTTCGCGGTCGTCCACGAGATGCTCCGCGTCGGCGGCGTCGCGCCGGACGCGATCGCGCCGCGCGCGCTCGACGCGCTGCAGTCCGGCGCCGCCTACGAGCGGCTCGCCCGTCTGGTGGAAGCGCAGGGTGGGACGCGCGCCGCGCTCGACCGGATCGCGGTCCACCCGCACCGCGCGACCGCCGCGGCGCCCCGGGACGGCGTCGTGACCGCGATCGACGCGGCCGCCGTCGGCGAGCTGGCCCGCGACGCGGTCGCCGCCGACGGCCCGTTCGCCGGGATCCGCATCGTCGCGCGGGTCGGCACCCCGGTGCGCGCCGGCGACGCACTGGCCGAATGCGCCGGCCCGTCGCTCGACCCGCACGCGGTCGCCGCGGCCTTCGCGCTGGGCGCCCAGGCGCCGCCGCCGCGCCCGCTGGTCGCCGCCGTGGTGAGGGATTCGGACCTGACCGCGTTGCTGGACTCGATGGCTGGAAACCGATAGCGCCGTGAGAGCAATCGTGACCGGCGCGGCCGGTTTGATCGGCAGCGCGCTGGTGCGGCACCTCAACCTCACGGGCGTCGACGACGTGATCGCGGTCGACCGGCTCGGCACGAGCGAGAAGTGGCGGCACCTGGTCCCGCTGCGCTTCGCGGAGTACTTCGACGCCGAGGAGTTCTTCGAGCGGATCGCGCGCGAGCCGGGCGCGTTCGGCCAGGTCGCGACGGTGTTCCACCTCGGCGCGTGCTCGTCGACGACCGAGCGCGACGCGTCGTACCTGATCGCGAACAACGTGCGGCGCTCGCAGGAGATCGCGCGCTGGGCGGTCGAGCGCGGCGCGCGCTTCGTCTACGCGTCGTCGGCCGCGACGTACGGCGCGCTCGAGAGCGGGATGCGCGAGGACCTGGATCCGCACGCGCTCCGGCCGCTGAACATGTACGGGTACTCGAAGCACCTGTTCGACCAGTGGATGCGGCGCGAAGGCCTGCTCGGCCGCGCCGTCGGGATCAAGTACTTCAACGTCTACGGCCCCAACGAGGACCACAAGGGCGAGATGCGCAGCGTGGTCGCGAAGGCGTATGAGCAGATTCGCGCGCGCGGCACGATCCAGCTCTTCAAGAGCTATCGCGACGCGATCGCCGACGGCGAGCAGACGCGCGACTTCCTCTACGTCAAGGATGCGGCGGCGATCACCGCGTTCCTCGCGCGCGCGCCGCAGGCCGCCGGGCTGTACAACGTCGGTTCCGGCACCGACCGCACCTGGAACGCGTTGGCGCGTGCGGTCTTCGACGCGCTCGGACTGCCGGTGAACATCGAGTACGTCGAGATGCCCGAAGCGCTGCGCGGCAAGTACCAGTACCGCACCGTCGCGACGATCGACAAGCTGCGCGCCGCCGGGTACGCCGCGGCGCCGACGACGCTCGAGGACGCGGTCGCGGACTACGTGCGGAACTACCTCGTGACGGGAACCGTGCTCGGCAGCGAGTCGGCCGCGGCGTCCAATCCGGTGCCGGCATTCTCGGCGACGAGGTAGAGCGGACGTCCTTTGATCTCGTCGTAGACGCGGCCGACGTACTCGCCCAGGATCCCGATCGTGATCAACTGGACGCCGCCGAGAAACAGGATCGCGAAGATCGTCGACGTGTATCCCGGCAGGTTGTAGCCGGTGAAGACGCGCAGGCCGACCTCGTACAGCGCGTACAGAAACGCGACCGCGCTGACGACGAAGCCGAACCAGGTCGCGAGGCGCAGCGGGATCTCGCTGAACGCGGTGATCCCGTCGAGCGCGAAGCGGATCATCTTGGAGAGCGGGTACTTCGACTCGCCGGCGTGCCGCTCGGCGCGCTCGTACTCGACGCCGGTCTGCTTGTAGCCGACCCACGAGACGAGGCCGCGGATGAACCGGTGCCGCTCGCGGGAGTCGCGCAGCGCCGCGACGACGCGCTTGCTCATCAAGCGGAAATCGCCGGTGTCGACCGGGATCGAGACGTTGGTGAGCCGGCGGATGGTGCGGTAGAAGAGCGCCGCGGTCAGCAGCTTGAAGCGGCTCTCGCCGTGCCGGTGCTTGCGCGTCGCGTAGACGACGTCGTAGCCCTCGCGGAACTTCGCCAGGAACTCCTCGATCAGCTCGGGCGGGTCTTGCAGGTCGCCGTCCATCAGCACGACCGCGTCGCCGCGCGCGGCGTCGAGGCCGGCGGTCGCGGCGATCTGGTGGCCGAAGTTGCGCGAGAGCGAGATCACCCGGATGCGCGGGTCGCGATGGGCTTCATCGAGCAGCTTCTCGAGCGTGGCGTCGCGGCTCCCGTCATCGACCAGGATCAGCTCGTGCGCGGCGGGCGCGGCGCTCAACCCCGCGATCACCGCGCGAACGCGGCGGAGCAGCTCGTCGACGTTGTCCGCTTCGTTGTAGAGGGGAACGACGACGCTGAGCGTGGCGTCGGCCCCGCGTCGAACCGTCTGCTCGTGGGGAGAGAACACTCCGCGTTGTTCTCGGCGCTCGCCCGCTCTCACTCTCGCCGCCCGGAGGTCCTCGTCGCGTGAAGCCCCTCGCCGCCGTGCTCGGCACGCTCCTCGCCCTGACGGCGTGCGCGAACGGCACGAGCCGCGCGACGCTCGCGACGTCGTCGGCGACCGCGACGACCGCGGCGCCCGCCGCGACGAGCGCTGCGCCGAACGTGCCCGCCGCGCCGCGCAGCGCGCCGCCGCGAACGCTGGTTCCGGTCGGTCCGGGGACGGCGCGAGCGCGCGCCTCGGCGGCGCCGCGCGCGAAGGCGCCCGCCAAGGCGCGCCCGGTGATGCCGCGGATCCTCGGCGCCGTCGTGACGCCGGCCGTCGTCGGCTCCGGGAGCTTGGTCAGCGCGACGGTCACGACGACGGCGAACGTCGTCAGCGTCACCGCGTTCGCCGCCGGGACGTCGATGCCGGTGCCGCGCGTCGGACGCGGGCTGTTCCGCGGCAGCACGACGCTTCCGCCGCTCCCGCCGTTCGCGCACGGGAGCTACGCGGTGACGTTCGTCGCGCGCGACGCGAACGGTCTCTCGACGCAGAGCGCGGTCGGCGTGACGGTGCGATGATCGCGCCGCTGCTCGCGCTGCTGCTCGCGCTGGGCGACGCGCCGGTCGCGGCCGACACGCTGACGCACGTCGGCGCGACGCCGCCGCCGCACGGCTACCCGCAGATCAAGACCGTCAGCATCTCGACGACGGACGTCCGTCCCGGCCGCGCCGTGCACGGCACCGTCGAGACGTCCGACAACGTGCACTACGTCGAGGCGCGCATCGACTACCGCAACGTCGCGATGCACGAGGACGCGCCGGGCCGCTTCTCGCTGAGCTACACGCCGCCGTGGTGGCTGCCGCCCTGGCTGCGCCGCCGCTACACGCTGCAGATCATCGCGCGCAGCGTCGACGGCGTCGAAGCGATGCGCGCGATCCCGATCGTCGTGCGCTGAGCGCGCTTCAGCGCGCGAGGCGCTTGAGCGCGGCGACGGTCTCGTCGAGAAACGTCGCCTGGTACGCGACGGCGTCGCGCACGGCGGGGAAGCGCGGGTCGGCGCGGCGCTCGGCCAGCCGTGACCGCGCGCCCTCCCGCGCCAGCGTGCCGCGCGCGGTGAGGGTGTCCAGCGCTTCGTCGACGCAGCGGTCGGGGTCGGCGCGCAGCTCGGGATCGACGAACGCGCCCGGCGGCAGCTCGTCGCGCAAGCGCCGCACGCCGTCGCGCGCCTCGTTGCGCTCGAACGGCAGGCCGACCGACGTCAGCCACGCCGCGAGGAGCGCGCTCGTCGTGACCGGGCGCGCCGCCGCGAGCCGCGTCGCGAGGTCGTCGCGGCCGGGCGGCTCGACGATCCGGTACAGCAGCGAGAGCCGCCGGCCGCGGAACGGGTCGAACGCGATCGCCGCGAACCAGACGCGCGCCAGCGGGACGAGCTGCTCGACGATCCCTTTGAGCGGGCGCATCCGGCCGTCGGTGCTGTAGAAACCCTCCGGCGTGACGAAGAACGTCGCGCCGCCCCGCACGACGGCCGCGATGCGCGCGACGTCTGCGCCGATGCCGCCGCGCACGGCGTCGAGCACCTCGCGCCGGTACGGTTCCAGCACGTGCGCGACCTTGACCCGCGTCTCGCCGGCGGCGAAGTAGCGCGGCCGCGCGAGATCGGCCAGCGTCGCCGCGCCGGGCGGCAGCGCCGCCAGCGCTTCGGCGCGGAAGACGAGCTCGAGCGGCAGATCGCCGTGCCGTGCGCGAACGTCGTGCGCGAGGCTGCGCAGCGGGCGCGCCGCGAGCTCGTTCTCGAGCGGCAGCATTCCCAGCGCGACGAACAGCGGGCCGGCGTTGACGCCGCGCATCAGCGGCGCCAGCCACGGCATGCGCACCGCGAAGAAGCCGGGCTCGTACATCCGCCGCGACGAGGCGGTGAACAGCGGCCGCCACGGGCCTTGCAGGAACGCGCGCTCGACGACGATCTCCGACTCGTCCTCGTGCTGGTGGTTCGCGATCAGCAGCGCCGGGCCGCGCCGCCGCGGCAGCCGGCCGAACTGGCGCACGCGAAAGCGCAGCGTCACCAGCGGCTGGCGGATCGCGCAGGTCAGCGCGACCAGCGGCGCCGAGGCGCGCGGCGCGCTAATCGATGTCGGCCCAGGCGGGGACGTCGATGCGGACGTGCGCATCGGGCTCGCCGCTCGCGACGTGCGCGGGCGGGAGCGCGCGCGCCGCATCGCGCTCGATCGTGCCGTACGAGCCGCGCGTCACGCGGAACGCGACGCGCGCGCCGCGCCGCAGCTTGAGCACCAGCCGGAAATGGCGCACGTCGACGCGGTCCATCCGCACCTCCGAAGGTGACCAGCCGCTGCGCTCGGTGCTGACGTAGACGTCGTCGCCCGGCGGCGTGCGCGGCGGCACGAAGACGTCGATCGTCGAGGTCACGAGCTGCGTCTCGTCGGCGTCGCGCTCCGCCGCCGGCGCGATCAGGTACGCGGCGCGCGGGATCTTCGAGGCCGGCAGCGCGTCCGGCGTGAGCTTCTGCGGCGTCGCGCGGTTGTTCTCGTCGAGCGCGACCGCGACCGCCCGGCCCGGCACGATCGCCGCGCACGACGCGCCGTCGGCCAGCCGCAGGACGCCGGCGCCGGCGACCGCGAGCCGGTCGCCGCTGCACGCCAGCGGCACGACCCGGAACAGCGCCGTCGCGGCCGCGGCGGCGAGCAGCACGGCGTACGTCACGGCGTGATCGCGAACGTCCAGCGCGGGACCCAGCGCACCCCGCCCCAGCCGAAGTCGTAGACCCGCCCGACGTCGAGCCCGATGTTGCGCACCGGGCGGAAGCGCGCGTCGCCGCGCACCTCCCATACCGGGCGCCCGAGCGGGTAGCCGTTGAACTGCGGGAAGTCGCTGGTGTGGACCACCGAGAGCCGCAGCGCGGTGTTCGGCTCGGGCGTGAACTGCAGATCGACGTTGGCGGTGCGGAACGTCTTGGCGCCGGTGAACGCGGAGTAGCCGAGGTACGGCGTGCCGTCGGGCGTCAGCAGCGGCGTCGCCGGCGTCGGGTAGAACACCGCTTGCGCGTTGGGATAGACGTCGGCGCTCCACAAGCCTTGGTAGCCGGCGAACAGCGTCACCGTGCGCGTCAGCGGCTTCGACAGGCTCGCCGTCGCGCCGAGCGCGTCGAAGTGGTGCGGGAACGCGTACCAGGTGCGAGACGCGTCGAGCGTCGTCGTGAGCGTCGCCTTGAGCGGAACGTGCACCACCGGCCCGGCCACGAACAGGTCGACACCGTGCCGCCACACCGTCGAGTAGCTGCGGCTGTCGGGAACCTGGTACAGCAGCCCGCCGCGCTGCGCGTCGTAGCCGAGCGCGCCGCGCAGCCGCCAGGTCGCGCCGCCGAACAGCGGCCGGTCCGGCGTGCGCAGGCTGGCGGTGAACGACGAGCCGCCGCCCGAGGAAAGCGCGTAGTCCAGGCGGCCGCCGGCGGCGCCGAAGGCCGCGGTCATCGCCATGTGCGCGACGCTGCCGTACACGGTCGAGGTGCCGTCGGCGAGCAGCGTGTAGCGCGCGCCCATCCGCCGGTAGGCGTTGAAGCTGCGCGTCGCCGTGCCGCGGAACGGCGCGTCGAACGCGGCCGTCACGTACGCGTCGTCGCCGGAGACGATCTGCTGCTGCAGCGCGAGCGCCGCGCCCGGCCCGTCCTCCCAGCGCGCGTGCAGCGCGGTCAGCGACGTCGGCGAGCCCCACAGCCCGTACGGCTGGTCGAACGTCGCGCCCGGCAAGCTGTTCGACGCGAAGCCGGCGCCGGTCGAGAACGTGTACAGATACGACGGCACCGGAACGCCGCCGACCGACGTCGGAAACGCGGCCGGCGTGAAGCGCACGTCGGCGCGCGGCGTGATCGCGGCGCGCTTCGACTTGATGAACGCGTCGCGGTCGTCGGCCTCGGGAAACGCGAAGCGCTGCGCGTCGAACTCGGCCGGCGCGGCGGCGCCGAGCGCGCGCGTCGTGCGCGAGACGCCGGTGCTCGCGTCGAGCAGGTCGACGCCGCGCCCGTCCATCTCGATCACCACGGCGTCGGCGCTCTTGCTCGCGTCGCCGTGCGCGATCCGCGCGTGACCGGCCAGCACCGCGCGGTTCGTCTTGAGGTCGACGAACGCCGCGTCGGCGCGCGCGCGCGTCCCGTCGGCGAACGTCAGCGCCGCGCCGTCGCGCGCGATCACCGCCAGCGTGTCGGAGAAGAAGACCACCGTCCCGCCCTCGAGCACCGCCGCCGGCCGCGCGCTCGCCGCGAGCGGCACGCCCGCGAGCAGCCCGCATGCCAGCGCGACTCGCGCGCAGCCCGAGCGCCACGGCTTCCCGCGCAAGCGTCCGGCCATCAGTGCGGCGGGTTGTTCGGGAACGGCGTCTGGCGCGGCGTCGGGAAACCGCCCGGCGGCGTCGCGGCGGGACGCGGGAAGATGCCGCCCGGCGGGAACGGGTTGGGGTTGAACGGCGTCGGCACCGCGCCCGGCTGCGCGGCCTCGGGCGCGTTGGCGCGGTTGTCCGACCAGGCGAAGACGCGCACGCGCGCCGACTGCGCGTCGACCTCGGTCGTCTCGTACTGGTGCGGCGGCGCCTGCAGCCCGTCGCCGCCGAGCTCGACCGAGTTCCACGAGCCGCGCGTGACGCGGAACGCGAACTTCGTCCCCGACGCGAAGCGCCGGATCGCGCGGTAGGTCTCACCGTCGACGCGGTCCATCTTGATCGCCTGCGGGTTCCAGCCGCTCGCATCGGTGCTGATGTAGACGCTCGCGTTCAGCGGCGTGGTCGGCGGAACCTGAACCACGAACGCGACCGCGACCTCGCGCCCGGTGCGGCGCGGCCCGGCGATCTCCGGCGCGTTCTCGATCGTCGGCTTCGTCGCCGAGAACGGGTTCGCCACGACCGCGTAGGCCGCGTCGGTCGCCAGCCGCTTGGTGGTGAGATCGAGCTCGACCACCTGCTTCGAGGCCGGGTCGATGATCGCGCGCGCGAACAGCTTCGGCCGCGGCGTCAGCGCCGTCGGCCCGCCGGTGTCGTAGTCGGTGAGCTTCAGCGCCGGCGCGACCTTGAACGCGTCGCCGCTGGTGAAGTACACGTAGCCGTTGCGCAGGTCGAGCAGTTGCCCGGTAAAGCGCACGAGCTGGTCCTGCGCCAGCGTCGGCAGCGCGCCGGCGGCGGCGGCGAAGGCGAGAACCGCGACGACGGCGGCGATGCGAAGCGTCATGGCGAGAACTGGATCCCGAACTGCGGCTGCCACCGCTCGTTGGCGAAGTTGAAGTAGTAGTACCGGCTCAGGTCGAGCAGCAGTTGGCGCGAGAGGCGCATCCGCACGTCGGCGGTGAGCTGCCAGGGCGGCTGGCCGTAGAACCCCGGCACCGGCGCCGGCGTGTCGTAGAAGCGCGACAGCCCGACCTGCATCTCGAAGAAGCGCGTCGGCGTGTAGACCAGCGAGGAGATGTAGCCGCGCGACGTCGCCAAGCCGCGGAACGCGTTCTGCCCGCTGAAGCTGCCGAACTGGTTGGTGCAGACGTCGCCGCCGCACACCGTCCCGGCCGGGTACGCGGCGAGCTGCTGCGCGCCCCAGTAGTCGTCGACGGTCTTCACCTCGTACGCGACGAAGTAGCGCAGCGAGCGCCGCTCCTGCGCGCCGGCCAGCGTCAGCCGCAGGTCGCCGTTGTCGACCTGGTGCGGCAGGCTGTACCACATGCGCTGCCGGTCGTACGAGGCGTTGAAGGCCAGCGAGCTCGTCAGCTTCACCGGGCTGCTGACCAGCGTTCCGCCGACGTACTTGTACCAGAGCGTCGGCGGCCCGGGCTGCTCGTTCGGGTACCCACCTTCGCCGTAGATGTCGTGCGCGTAGCCGATCCCCGCGCGCGGCTGCACCGAGACGCCGACGTGCCCGCGCAGCAGCGGCGACTGCCCGCCGGTGAACACCAGCGAGGAGTCCGTCGGGTGCTCTTTCCAGCGCGGGTCGAAGTCGGCGCGCGGCGTGTTCAGATCCGTCAGCCCGCGCGGCAGCCCCAACAGGTACTGCCAGTAGTTGTTCTGCGTGAAGGTGAGGCTCGAGCCGCGGAAGCCGCCGGTGAGCTGGAGCTGGCTGAAGCCAGCGGCGTTCTCGGCGCGGTTGATGATCCCGGCCTGAGCGGCCGAGACTTGCGTGAAGAGCCGCGACTCGAACTTCGGCGACCAGCGCTTGTAGCCGATCAGATTGTACTGCCGCTGCTCCTGCGTGAGCGGGTCGACGCCGAACGCGATCCAGTCCTGGTCCCACACGAAGTGCTGGTCGAAGGCGAGATACGTCCCGTTGACCGCGTCGTTGCGCAGGTGCAGCGCGGTCAGGCTGTGCGCTGACCCGTTGAACGGCAGCGCGACGTCGGCGCGCGCGCCGGCGAAGGCGTTCTCGTAGTAGTGCGAGTTCTGCGAGAACGTCACCACGTAGCGTGGCGTCGGCAGGTACACGCCGGCCGTGTAGACGCGGGCCAGGTCGAACAGCACGTTGGTCTTCGGCACGATCCGCGCGCCGCGCGCGACGATGTACGCGCGCTCGCCGCTCAGGTCGGGGAAGAAGAACGCGTCGCCGGGCTGCTGGCGGTCGAGGTGCGGCGTCGCCCAGTCGAGCCCGAAGTAGGTGACGCGCTCCGGGGTCCCGGCGGCCGGGAGGAAGTACGAGCGGTCGAGATCGGGATAGCCCGCGAACGCCGCGCCGGCCTGATGGATCGTCGGCCCGTCGACGTGCACGTCGCCCGCCACCAGATACCGGTTCAGCTTCAAGTCCATGCTGAACGTCTGGCCGGTCAGGACCGTGCCGTCGGAGAGCCGGACGCGCACGTCGCCGTCGGCGGTCACGATGAAGCGGTTCGAGTAGAACGTCACGGACGCGCCGCTCACGTCGAGGCTGGTCGGTGGGGCGGCTGATGCGAGCGAAGCGGTGCTCGCAAGCAGCGCGGTCGCGAGCGTGACGACGAGGAGCGGGAAGCGCATCTGGAACGTCACGCGTTCAGCGGTGCGGGAGGCGCGGTCCTGCGCCGAATGGAACCGCGGCGAACGGCATGCCGCGCATTCTCGCCTTCGTCATGGACTCCGCCGGCGTCGGTGCCCTTCCGGATGCGGTCGCGTACCACGACTCATCGAACGCGAACACCCTCGGAAACGTCGCGGAGCGCTTGGGCGGCTTGCGCCTCCCGAACTTCGAGCGCCTCGGGCTGGGCCACGTCACCGCGCTGCGCGGCGTCTCGAGCGCCGCCGCGCCGCTGGCGCGGGCCGGCCGGCTGCGCGAGCGCTCGAAGGGCAAGGACACGATCACCGGCCACTGGGAGATGGCGGGCGTCATCACCGAGGTGCCGTTCCCGACCTACCCCGACGGCTTCCCGGCCGAGGTCGTCGAGCGTTTCACCGCCATCTGCGGGCAGCCGCCGCTGGGCAACGTCCCGGCCTCGGGGACCGAGATCATCGCCGAGCTGGGCGCGGAGCACCAGCGCACCGGCCGGCCGATCCTCTACACCTCGGCCGACTCGGTGTTCCAGGTCGCCGCGCACGAGCAGACCGTCCCGCTGCCGACGCTCTACGACTGGTGCGAGCGGGCGCGCGCGATGCTGGTGCCGCCGCACGAGGTCAACCGGGTGATCGCCCGGCCGTTCACCGGCCTGCCGGGGAGCTACGCGCGGACGGCGAACCGGCGCGACTATGCGATTCCGCCTCCACCGACGGTGCTCGACCGTTTGGAGCGGGCGGGTGTACCGGTCCACGCGGTCGGGAAGATATGCGACATCTACAGCGGTCACGGGATCGCGTCGTCCGTGCGCGTCGCCGATAACGGCGAGGCGGTGGACCGCGCGCTCGAGCTGGCCGATGCCACGGATCACGGTCTGGTGTTCGTCAACCTGAACGACTTCGACACCAAGTTCGGACACCGCAGAGACGTCCGCGGGTACGGTGCTGCCCTGGAGCGGCTCGACGCGCGCGTCCCCGAGCTGCTGGCCCGCGTCCGGCCGGGCGACGCGCTGCTGTTCACGGCGGACCACGGCTGCGATCCGACCCAGCCCGGGACCGACCACACCCGCGAGTTCGTGCCCTACCTCGAGTACGGCGCGGGCGCCGGCGCGCTGGGCGTGATCGAAGGGCTCGGGCACGTCGGCGAACGGATCGAGGCGCTGCTGGGAGCCGGGCGGTGAGCGTCACCGAGCTCAGGAGCGCGAGCCGCCCCGATCTGTCGGCCCTGCCGGTCGGCGTCCCGTTTCCCAAAGCGCCGCCCCGGCCGGGCTGGTACGCGCCGGCGAAGCGCGCGCTCGACGTCGTCCTGGCGCTGGCGATCCTGATCGTCAGCTCGCCGGTGGTGCTGCTGGCGGCGCTCGGGATCGTGCTGGTCAGCGGCGGCAACCCGTTCTACCGCCACGCGCGGGTCGGGCTCGGCGGGCGCACGTTCCGGATGCTGAAGCTGCGCACGATGGTGCGCGGCGCGCACGCGATGCTCCCGGACCTGCGCCGCTTCAACGAGGCCGACGGCCCGGTCTTCAAGATGCGCGACGACCCGCGGCTGCACGCGCTGGGCGCGTTCCTGCGCCGCACCTCGATCGACGAGCTGCCGAACTTCGTCAACGTGCTGCTCGGCGAGATGGCGATCGTCGGGCCGCGCCCGCCGCTCCCCGAGGAGGTCGCGCACTACGACGGCTACGCGCTGCGCCGGCTGGTCGTGAAGCCGGGCGTCACCTGCCTGTGGCAGATCTCGGGTCGCTCGCACCTCTCGTTCGACGAGTGGATGGCGCTCGACAACGCCTACATCGACGCGTGGTCGCCGTGGTACGACCTCGCGATCGTCGCCAAGACGATCCCGGCCGTGCTGCGAGGAGTGGGCGCGCATTAACCGGCGGCTGACCGTCGTCGCGGAAGGCCGCACGCCGCGGCGGATCGCGCTCTCGACGGTCGTCGTGATGGGCGCGACGCTGGCTTCGACGATCCTCGGCTTCGTGCGCGAGGTCGTCTACGCGAAGTTCTACGGAACGTCGTGGGAGCTCGACGCGTTCTTGGCTGCGTCGGTGGTGCCGGTGATCCTGTTCGGCGTCTTCAACGGCGCGCTCGTCACCGCGCTCGTCCCGCTGTTCTCCGACTACGTCAACACCGAGCGCGAGGACGAGGCCTGGCGCCTGGCGTCGACCGTGCTGGTCGTGCTGACCGTGCTGCTCGGGGCGTGCGCCGCGCTCGGCGCGCTGCTCGCGCCGTGGTACGTCCCGCACATCGCCCGCTTCGCGCCGGCGCACGTGCACACCGCGGTCGTGATGACGCGCTGGCTGATGCCGACGATCGTCGCGACGTCGCTCGCCGGCGTGATCGGCGCGCTGCTCAACGCGTACCACCGGTTCGGTGCCGCCGCGGCGCAGGGCGTCGTCGCCAACCTGTGCATCATCGTCGCGGTGTGGATCCTGCAGCCGCGGTACGGCGCCTATGCGCTGGTGTTCGGCGCGCTGGCGGGCGCCTTCGTCTCGGTCGTCGCGCTGCTGCCGACGTTCTTCCGGCTGCGCCGCTTCCGCTTCGCGTTCGACCTGAGCCACCCGGGGCTGGTGCGGCTGATGCACGTGCTGGGACCTATCGCGATCGGCTCGGCGGCGGGCCAGATCGCGCTGTTCTTCGACCGCTTCTTCGCGTCGGGGATGAGCGAAGGGACGATCGCGGGGATGAACTTCGCGGTCAAGATCGTCGGCTTTCCGCAGCAGCTCTTCGTGACCGCGATCGCGACCGTGATCTTCCCGGTCTTCGCCAGCCACTACGCGCACAAGAACCGTCCCGCGATGCGCAAGAGCGTCTCGACCGGATTGCAGATGGTGATCTTCCTGACGCTGCCCTCGGCCTGGGGCCTGTGCATGCTGGCCGGGCCGATCGTGCAGACGCTCTTCGAGCGCGGCGCGTTCACGCCCGAAGCGACAGTGCTGTGCGCGCAACTGCTGCCGTTCGCCGCGGTCGGGCTGGTCGCGCTCGCGGCCAACGTCGTGCTGACCCGCTTCCTGTACGCGAGCGGCGTCGTGCGCACCGCGATCGGCATCTCGGTCGCCACGGTCGTGCTGAACGTCGTGCTCTCGCTGCTGTGGCTGCCGTCGCTCGGCGCGCGCGGGCTGCTGCTCGCGAACGCCGTCTCGCAGACGCTGCAGACGTGCGCGTTCCTGGGCGTCGCGTGGCGCATGCTCGGCGGCTTCCCGCTGCGCACCGTGATCGTCTCGCTGCTGAAGGTCGGTGCGTGCTCGGCGGTGATGGCGTTCGCGCTCTACGCGGTGCAGGCGGCGCGCACGCCGCCGGTCTCGGCGTTCGCGCGCGTGACGAACCTCGGCGAGCACCTGCTCTTCGGCGCGTTCGTGTTCCTCGCGCTGGCGCGGCTGGTCGACTCGGAAGAGCTCAACATGGCGATCGATCTGATCCTGCGGCGGCGCCCGCGCGAGCTGATCCCCCTGCCGTGAGCTTGCACCCGTGGACCGTCACGCTGCGCCACGAGACGCACGTGCCGGTCGACCTGCCGAGCGCGCTCGTCTACCTGGCGTGCGCGGTGGTCGTCGCGCTGCTGACGCGGCGCCGGCCCGCGCTCGGCGTCGCCGCGCTGCTCGTGCTGGCGCCGTTCGATCTCGCGCGCTACGTCGGGCCGACGACGATCACCACCCTCAAGGCGGGACTGATCGGCATGCTCGCCGCGCTGGCCTTCTCGCATCCCAACCTGGCCGCGTTCCGCACGCTGCCGGTGCGCGCGATGCTGCTCGCGTTCGGCGCGACGCTGCTCGCGATCGCGCTCAGCGCGCTGAACGCGGAGCACCTCGGCGCGGTCGTGCGCGAGGCGTTCAAGGACGGCGAGTACCTGCTGCTGTTCCTCGGCGCGGTGGCGGCGTTCGCGACCGATCCCGACGACCGCCCGTTCTGGCGCACGCTCGAGGTCGCGGTCGTGCTGGTGTGCCTCTCGGCGCTGGCCGAGTACGTCGCCGGCGCGCACAGCGGGCTGGTGGTGCACGGCCAGTCCTTCCCGCGCATCGCGGGCGCGCTCGAAGGCCCGAACCAGCTCGCCGGCTACCTCGACGTCGCGCTCCCGGTGCTGGTCGCGCGCGCGCTCGTCCACCGCGACCGCGCGCTGATGGCGGTGATCGCGCTGGCCGCGGTGACCGACGTGCTGACCATCTCGCGGGCCGGGATCATCGGTGCGGTGGTCGGCGTCGCGGTCGTGCTGCTGGTGCTGCGCCGCTCGCGCCGCACCGCGTGGCGCTTCGCCGCCGTCGCGGCGGTGGTCGTCGTGCTCGGCATCGGGCTGGCGCTGCGGGCCGGCGTCCCGGCCGGCTACTTCACGCTCGACCAGGCGACGTCGTCGGCCGACCACCTCGCCAACCGCTCGCAGCTCTGGCGCGCCGCGCTCGCGCTGTGGCAGCGCTCGCCGGTCGTCGGGGTCGGCGCCGGCAACTACGAGCTGGACCTGGCCGAGGTCGGCTTGAGCGGCGTGCGCACCCACGCCAACAGCATCTACCTGCAGAGCCTGGCCGAGGGCGGGCTGGTCGGGCTGACCGCGACGGTCGCGCTGTTCGCGGTGACGATCGTGACGCTGGCCCGCAGCGGGGTGCGGCGGCCGCTGGTGGTGGGCGCGCTGGGCGCCGCCGTCGCGCTCGCCTCGCACCAGGTCCTCGACGACCTGTTCTTCTTTCCGAAGGTCGCCTCGGCGTACTGGCTGGTCGTCGGCGTGGCGGTGGCGGAGGTCGCGGCGCGGCGGCTGTTCGAGCGGCGCCGGGCCGAGCCGTACGTCGCCGTCCCGGCCGCGGCGCTCTCGTGACGGGGCGCGGGCGGGCCCGGGTCGCGCTGGTCGCGCCGTTCTTCGGCCGCGAGCTGCGCGGCCGGAAGGAACGCTACGCCTTCGCCTACGCGACCCACCTCGCGCTGGAAGGCGTCGCGCTTGAGGTGCTGACCACGACGACCACCCCGGACGCGCCGGACGCCAACTTCTACCGGGCCGGCGAGGACCACACCGAGCCCTTCCCGGTCCACCGCTTTCGCGTCAGCGCCCCGGACCGGGTGGCCTACGAGGAGGCGCTGCTGGCGGTCCGGCGCGGCGGCGCGGCCGCCGGCGAGCGGGCCCAGGCGCTGCTCGACGAGCGCGTCCGCAGCCCGGAGCTGCTGGCGCACGTCCGCGACCGGGCCGATCGCTACGACGCCTTCCTGTTCTTCGACGTGACCTCGCCGACGACGGCGCGCGCGCTCGACGACGTCGCCGAGCGCGTCCTGCTGGTCCCGCTGCTCGACGACGAGCCGGCGGCGCGCCTGCCGGCGGTCGCGGCGGCGGTGGCGCGGGCGCGGATCATCCTCTGCAGCAGCGAGGCGGAGGCGATGCTGGTCGCCGAGCTGTACGGCTCGGCCGCGCGCGCCCGCACCCGCATCGCCGGCGCCGGCGTCGACGCCGTCCCGGCCGGCGAGCTGCGCGCCGACGCGGTCCACCGCGTCAGCCACGGGCGGCCGTTCGTGCTGGCCTCGGTCGACGACCCGGCCGCGCACGACCGGCTGCGCGCCGGGCCGCTCCCGGTCGTGCGGCTCGAGGACCTGGCCGAGCGCGACCGGGCGCCGTTCTTCGCCCACGCGCTCGCGGTCGCGGTCGCGGGCGAGGGCCGCGGCTTCGCGCCGGAGGTCCTGGAGGCGTGGGCGTACGGCAAGGCGGTGCTGGCCGGCGCCGACGCGCCGGGCGCCGCGGCGCTCGTCCGCGAGACCGGCGGCGGGCTGGTCGTCCCGCCCGACGGCTGGGCCGCGGCGCTCGGCGCGCTCCCGGACGCCGCGGCGCTCGCGGCGCTGGCGCGGGCCGGCGCCGCCTACGCCGAGGAGCACGCCGGCTGGCGGCGCGTCGCGCGGGCGACGGTCGAGGCGATCGACGGCCTGGGCGGGCTGGACGACGGGCAGTCGCGCGACGCGCTGCTGACCCAGGTCGCGTACCTCTACCCGCTGGTCCAGCGGCAGCGCCGCACGATCGACGCCATGCGGGTCAGCCGCTTCTGGCGGCTGCGCGACGGCTGGTTCGCGGCGAAGCGCCGCTTCGGGATCGGTCCGCTCGAGGACCCGGTCCAGATCGCCGAGCTCGACGCGCGCGCGGTCGAGCTGGCCGCGCTGGGCGACCCGTACCAGCTCTTCCGCGAGCAGCACCGCTTGCGCGCCGAGGACGTCGAGCGGATGCGCACGATGGCGCGCTTCCTGCCGAACGCGGTCGCCTTCGGCCTGGTCGTCGACGCGCGGCGCGGCCGGCTCGACGGCGTCGCGGCGGCGCTGAGCGGGCTGCGCGCTCAGGTCTACGAGCGCTGGACCGCGCGCGTGCTGCTCGACCTCCCGCTCGACGATCCGGCGCTGGCGCCGCTCCACGCGCTGGCCGCCGAGGACGCCCGCATCGTGCTGGTCGCGCCGGGCGGCGACCGCTACGGCGAGGCGGACGCCGTCGGCCCGCTCGACCCGCACGACCGGCTCGAGCAGCACGCGCTCTTCGAGCTGGCGCTGGTGCTGCAGAGCGGCGGCGACGTCGTCTACACCGACGAGGACCGCATCTCGGCGCGCGGCGTGCCGGAAGACCCGTGGTTCAAGCCCGACTGGTCGCCCGAGACGCTGCTGACCCGCGACTACGTCGGGCGGCTGTTCGTCGTGCGCCGCGCGCTGCTCGAGCGCGCCGGCGGCGTGCGCGACGTCTTCGAGAGCGCGAAGTGGTACGAGGCGCTGCTGCGCGTGACCGAGCTGACCGACGACATCGTGCACGTTCCGCAGGTGCTCGTCCACCGGGACCCGCGCAACCTGACCGCGACCAACGATCTCGCGCTGGCGGTCGAGGTCGCGCTGCGCCGGCGCGGCGAGACGGCGGCGGTCGCGCCGGCCGGCGCGGGCGTCGAGGTGCGCTTCGCGGTGCCGGGCGGCGAGCGCGTCTGCGTCATCGTCCCGACGCGCGACCGCGCCGATCTGCTCGGGCCGTGCGTCGCCTCGCTGTTCGAGCGCACCGCGTACCGCGACTTCGAGGTGCTGGTCGTCGACAACGGCAGCCGCGAGGGCGCGACGCAGCAGATCTTCGCCGAATGGGAAGCGCGCGAGCCGCAGCGCTTCCGCGTGCTGCGCGACCCCGCGCCGTTCAACTACTCGCGGCTCAACAACGAGGCGGCGCGCGCGACCGGCGCGCAGTTCCTGCTGCTGCTGAACAACGACACCGAAGTGGTCGCGCCCGACTGGATGGAGGCGATGCTGGGCCAGGCGCGGCGCAAGGAGATCGGCGCGGTCGGCGCGCTGCTGCTCTATCCCGACGGCACGGTGCAGCACGGCGGCGTCCTGCTCGGCGTGCTGGGTCTGGCCGGGCACGCGCACCGCTATCTCCCCGGCACCACCGAAGGCTACCACGGCGCGCTGCAGCTCGACACCAACTACCTGGCCGTCACCGGGGCGTGCCTGATGGTCGAGCGGCAGAAGTATCTGGAGTGCAGCGGCCTGGACGAGTCGCTCGCGGTGTCGTACAACGACGTCGACCTGTGCCTCAAGCTGCACCGGGCCGGCTACCGCAACGTGCTCGTGCCGCGGGCGAAGCTCTATCACTACGAGTCGAAGAGCCGCGGCGGCGACGACACGCCGGCCAAGGTCGCGCGCGCGATGGACGAGGTCGGCGCGATCCGCAAGCGCTGGCCGCTGTGGGCCGAGCGCGACCCGTACTACAACCCGAACCTCACCGTCGCGGCCGAAGACTTCGGGCTGCGGCTGTGACCGGCGCGACGACGACGCCCGGCGGCGGACGGGTCGCCGCGCACGCGGCGATCACGTTCGCCGGGCTGATGAGCGCGAACGTGCTGGGCTACGTCTTCTACGCGCTGCTCAGCCGCGCGCTCGGCGTCGAGGCGTACGGGACGCTCTCCTCGCTGCTCGCGGTGGTGCTGATCGTGAGCGCGCCGGCGCTGATCGCGCAGATGGTGAGCGCCAAGCTGGCCAGCGACTTCGCGAGCGACCCGGCGCGCCTGGCCGGGCTGGTGCGCGCGATCGACGCGGTCGCGCTGCGCGTCTCGCTCGGCGTCGCGGCGGTCTTGGCGCTGCTCGCGGTCCCGCTGGCCGGCTTCCTGCACGTCAGCGATCCGGTGCTGGTGCTGCTGGCCGCGCTCTCGCTGTGCGGCGCGATCGTGCTGCCGTTCCTGCGCGGCGTGCTGCAGGGGACGTCGTCCTTCCGCGCCTTCGCGCTCTCGAACGTCGCCGAGAACTTCGGCAAGGCGCTGTTCGCGCCGGCGCTAGCGACCGTCGCCGGGCTGCGCGGCGCGATGGCGGGCTTGGCGCTCGGCTACGCCGCCGCCGCCGCGTACACGTTCGTCGCCGCGCGCCCGCACGGGCGCGGCACGGCGGCGACGTTCTCGCTGCGCGCGGTCGCCAAGACGTCGGCGGCGGTCGCGCTGAGCGTGTTCTGCGTGAACCTGCTGCTGTTCTACGACGTCATCCTGGCGAAGCGGTACCTGGACGCGCACACCGCCGGGCTCTACGGCGCGGCCGCGCTGTGCGGGCGCGCGCTGTACGCGGTGATCGTGTTCGTGCCGACGGTGCTGCTGCCGCAGACGGCGAGCCGCGCCGCGCTCGGGCAGCGCACGCGCTGGCTGTTCGCGCAGGCGCTGGCGACGGTCGCCGTGCTGTGCCTGGCCGCCTGCGCGCTCTACGCCCTGGCGCCGGGCTTCGTCATCACGACCATCGCCGGCCGCGCCTTCGCCGCGGGCGCGCCGTTCGTGCTGCCCTACGTCGTGGCGATCGCGGCGCTGGCGACCGCGAACATGGTCGCGACCTACAACGTCGCGCGCAACCGCCTGCGCTTCGTCGTCCCGCTGCTGTGCGTCGCGGCCGGCGAGGTGATCGCGGTCGTGGTGCGCCACCGCAGCGCGGCCGATCTGCTGCAGACGATCGCCGCCGGCCACGCGCTGGCGCTGCTGGCATGCATGAGCTCGCTCGGAAGCGCGCGCGCCGAGCCGCGGCGAACGGGCGGCTGAATATGCGGCGCATCGCGATCATCGGCTCCGGCTACGTCGGGCTCGTCACGGGGGCGTGCCTCTCCGAGCTCGGCAACGCCGTGATCTGCGCCGACAACGACGCCGCCAAGATCGCGCGCCTGCACGCCGGCGAGGTGCCGCTGTTCGAGCCCGGCTTGGCCGAGATGATCGCGCGCAACGCCAAGGCGGGTCGGCTCGCGTTCACGGCCGCCGTCCGCGACGCGGTCGTGCGCTCGGAGATCGTCTTCATCGCGGTCGGCACGCCGACGCGCGCCGACGGGCACGCCGACCTCTCCGCCGTGCGCGCCGTCGCGCGCGAGATCGGCGCGGCGATGGACGGGCCACGCATCGTCGTCTCGAAGTCGACCGTGCCGGTGGAGACCGGCGAGATGATCTCCTCGATCGTGCGCGAGCACACGCGCGAGGCGTACGCGGTGCGCGTGGTGAGCAACCCCGAGTTCCTGCGCGAAGGCTCGGCGATCGCCGACTTCCTGCACCCCGACCGCGTCGTGATCGGGACCGAGGACCCGGAGGCGATCGCCGTGCTGCGCGACCTGTACGCGCCGCTCGGCGCGCCGATCATGGTGACCGACGTGCGGACCGCCGAGATGATCAAGTACGCCGCGAACGGGTTCCTGGCGACCAAGATCTCGTACATCAACGAGATCGCGAACATCTGCGAGATCCTGGGCGTCGACGTGCGCGAGGTCTGCCGCGGGATCGGGTACGACCAGCGGATCGGGACGAAGTTCTTGAATCCGGGGATCGGGTACGGCGGCTCGTGCCTGCCCAAGGACGTCCGCGCGCTGGAGCACCTGGCGGTCGAGCACGACTACCCGGCGCCGCTGCTGCATGCGGTCGAGCTGGTGAACCGGCGGCAGGTCGAGCGCACCGTCGTCAAGATCGAGCGCGGGCTCGGCACGCTGCGCGCGCGCGTGATCGCGGTCCTGGGCTTGGCGTACAAGCCCGACACCGACGACATCCGCGAGGCGCCGGCGGTCGCGATCGTGCAGCGGCTGCTCGACCGCGGCGCGAGCGTGCGCGCCTACGACCCGGTCGCCAACGACGCGGTGCGCGCGGTGCTGCCCGGCGAGAGCATCGCGTTCTTCGACGACGTCTACGCCGCCGTCGCCGGCGCCGACGCGCTGCTGCTGGCGACCGAGTGGAACGCGTTCCGCATGCTCGACCTGGCGCGCTGCGCGGCGTCGATGCGGGGCGACCTGGTCGTCGACGGCCGCAACGCGTTCGATCCGGACAAGGTCCGCGCCGCGCGCCTGCGCTACGCCGGCGTCGGCCGCGCGCGGCCCGAGCCCGCGCCGCCCGGCACGCCGCTCACGCGCTCGGCGGCGCCGGCCTGAACCACTCCAGCGTCTCGCGCAGCCCGGTCTCGAGCTCGACGCGCGGCTCCCAGCCGAGCAGCTCTCTCGCGCGCGCGATGTCGGGGCGCCGGCGGCCCGGATCGTCGGGCGGCAGCGGCGCGCGCGTCTCGCGCAGCGCCACGCCCGCGATGCGCGCGGTGATCGCGGCCAGCTCGCGGATCGTGTTCTCGCGCGGGTTGCCGAGGTTGATCACGGCGCCGGCCAAGCCGGGGCGCGTCGCATAGCGCACGAGCCCCTCGACGAGATCGCCGACGTAGCAGAAGCTGCGCGTCTGCGAGCCGTCGCCGTAGAGCGTCAGCGGTTCGCCGCGCAGCGCCGCGACGCAGAAGTTCGGGATGACGCGGCCGTCCGCCGGGTCCATGCGCGGGCCGTAGGTGTTGAAGATGCGCACGACGCGACCGTCGATCCCGAGCTTGCGCACCGCCGTCGTCACGTAGGCCTCGCCGAAGCGCTTCGACTCGTCGTAGCACGCGCGGACGCCGACCGGGTTGACGTGGCCCCAGTAGGTCTCGCGCTGCGGGTGCTCGGCCGGATCGCCGTAGCTCTCGCTGGTCGAGGCGTAGAGCAGCGTCGCGCCGGTCGCGCGCGCGCATGCCACCGCGTGCATCGTGCCGAGCGCGTTCGCCGCCATCGTCTCGAGCGCCAGCCGCTCATAATGCACCGGGCTCGCCGGCGACGCGAAGTGCAGCACCAGGTCGGGACGGCGCAGCGGCGCGGCCAGCTCGCCGATCCAGCGCTCCCACGGCGCCGCGACGTCGGCCTGCACGAAGGTGAAGCGCGGGTCCACCGACGCGTCGCGCAGGTTGGCCGTCGTGCCGGTCGACAGGTTGTCGATCCCGACCACGTCCGACGGTTCTCGCAGCAGCCGGTCGCACAGATGGGAGCCGATGAACCCGGCCGCGCCGGTCACGTACGCGAGCACGCCAGCCGGTTCTCCTCGGCCCGGGCGTGCCCTTCGCGGCGGGCCGCCTCATCGGGGGACCGCCCGCTTCCGCAGGAGCGCCACGGGGCGACGCGGCACTAGACGCGCTGGGTAACTTCTTCACGCATGACGTCTCTCACACGAAGCGTGCCCGCGTTCGGGCCGCCGCGCCGCCTCGAAGTCCGGCGCTGGACGGATCTGATCCGGATGACCGCGCTTCGCTCGCTCAAGGTCCGCTATCGCGGGACGGTTCTCGGCGTCCTGTGGTCCTTCGCCAATCCCGCGCTGATGACGGTGGTCTACACGGCGATCTTCGGCGCCGCGTACAGCCGTTACTACGGCGGGTCGATCGAGCGCTACGTCATGTCGGCCTTCGTCGGGCTCGTCGTGGTGACGTTCTTCCTCTCCGCGACCACCGAGGCGCTGGCCAGCGTCGTCGGCAACGGGAACCTGCTCAACAAGATCGCGCTCCCGACCGCGGTCTTTCCGCTCGCCTCGGTCGCGGCGAACGCCTTTCAGCAAGCCGTCACGACGTTCCCCATCCTGCTGGTGCTCTCGGCGGTGGTGACGCACGACGCGCTGCGCGTGGTGCTGGTCCCGGTCGTGCTGCTCTCGCTGGTCGCGCTCACGACCGGCTTCGGCCTCGCGCTCGCGGCGCTTTACGTGTTCTTCCGCGATCTGCCGCACCTGTGGGCGATCGCCGGCTTCGTGCTGTGGATCACCAGCCCACTGTTCTATCCGGCGGAGATCGCGCCGCCGCAGATCCGCGCCTGGTTCGCGATCAACCCGATCGCGAACGAGCTCTCGGCGCTGCGCGAGGTGACGATCGGGACCGGCCCGCTGAACGCGGCGCCCGTGCTCTCGGCGGTGGCCGCCGGCGCGGTCGCGCTCGTGATCGGCGCGCTCGTGTTCCGCGCGCTGCGGCGCGACTTCATGGACCTGCTCTGAGCGTGCCGGCCGCGATCGATCTGCGCGGGGTGGGGCTCGTCCGCCGCACGCAGGAGGAGCTGCACTACGACCTCAAGCGCACCGCGCTGAACTTCGTGCGCGGCGAGGCGCGCAGGATCCACCGCCACACCGTGATCGACCGCCTCGATCTGGTCGTCGAGCACGGCGAGAAGATCGGGATCATCGGCCCCAACGGGAGCGGCAAGTCGACGGTGCTGAAGCTGATCGCGGGCGTGCTGCGGCCGACGCGCGGCACCGTCCGCGTCTCGGGGAGCATCGCGCCGCTGATCGAGATCGGCGTCGGCTTCGATCCCGACCTGACGCTGGTCGACAACATCGTCTACTACGGCGTGCTGATGGGGCGCGACGAGCAGGAAGTGCGCGAGCACGTCGACGCGATCCTCGACTTCGCCGAGCTGGGTCCGATCCGCGAGCAGCCGACGAAGACCCTCTCGTCGGGGATGAGCGCGCGGCTGGGCTTCGCGATCGCGACCGAGTTCCGGCCCGACATCCTGCTGCTCGACGAGGTGCTCGCCGTCGGCGACGAGCGCTTCCGGCGCAAGTGCGCGGCGCGGCTCGACCGCTTCTGGGACGCGCACTCGACGATCGTGCTCGTCTCGCACGACATGGCCTACATCACGCGCTCGTGCGAGCGCGTGATCTGGATCGACGGCGGCCAGGTGCACTTCGACGGCCCGGCGGCGACCGGCGTCGAGAAGTATTTCGCCAGCGTCCCGTCCGGCAACGGCTTCAGCCGCGGCACGCAGCTGGTGGAGCTGGCGGCGAACAGCAAGACCGGTGAGATCCCGGTGCGCGGGACGTCGCCGACCGAGCAGGGGATGCAGGTGTTCCTGATCCGCGACGGGATGCGGCGGCCGATCTCGAACGACGACTTCTATCTGAGCGACTACACCTGGGACGACATCATCCACGTCGACGACGCCGTGATCCTCGAGGTCCCCGAGGGTGAACGGGTCGGCTAACGAGTCCGGCCCGCTGGGCGCGCGCTACGGTGCGTTCGGCGGGCTGGCGAAACGCGTCGTCGCGCGGCTGATCCGTTTCTACACGTTCCGGCAGGAAGCGGTGAACCGCGACCTCGACGCGCGGCTGCAGATGCTCGAGGGCGTCCCCGAGGCGCGCGGCGACGGCCAGATCCAACTGCGCGCGGCGCACGCGGCGCTGGCCGCCCGCGTGACGCACCTGCAGCGCGAGCTGGCGCAGCTCCGCGAGCGGCTGGACCGGATCGAGCACCCGCCGGAGTGAGCGCGGCGCGTTCGGCCGCGTTCACCGTCGTGGCGCGCAACTACCTCGCGTACGCGCGCACGCTGACCGACTCGCTGGCCGAGCTCGCGCCGGCGATCGACCGCTACGTCTTCGTGGTCGACGCGCTGGACGAGCTCCCCGAGATCGCGCGCGCGACGGTGCTGGCGCCGGGCGACGTGTTCGGCTACGAGCTCTACGCCGGGCTCGCGTACTCCTCGGACGTCACCGAGCTGTCGACGGCGGTGAAGCCGTTCGTGCTGCGCTACCTCCTCGGCCGCGCCGGTTACGAGCGCGCCTACTACTTCGACCCCGACATCGAGGTGCTCGCGCCGCTCGACGCGGTGACGCGCCCGCTCGAGGACGCCGACGTCGTGCTGACGCCGCACATCACCGCGCCGATCCCGCTCGACGACAAGCTGCCCGACGAGATCGTGCTGCTGCGCGCCGGCGCGTACAACCTGGGCTTCATCGGCGTCGCGAAGACGCGCGCCGCGACGGCGATGCTGGACTGGTGGGCGGAGCGGCTCGAGCGCTACTGCGTCAACGACGTCGAGGCCGGCCTGTTCACCGACCAGAAATGGATCGACCTCGTCCCCGGGATGGTCGACCGCGCGGCGATCGTCCGCGACCGCGCTTGCAACGTGGCGTACTGGAACCTGCACGAGCGGCGCGTCGACCCGCGCGACCCGCGCCGGCTGGCGAGCGGCGAGCCGATCGCGTTCTTCCACTACAGCGGCTTCGACGTGCGCGCGCCGGGCCGGCTCTCGAAGCACCAGACGCGCATCGACGTGGCGCAGGAGCCGGGGCTGCGCGCGCGGCTCGAAGCCTACGCCGAACGGGTCCTCGCGAACGGCTTCGCCGAGGCGTCGAAGACGCCGTACGGGTTCGCGCGCTTCAGCAACGGCGTTCCGCTCGACCGGTTCAGCCGCGCGATCCTGCGCGGCGCGCGGCTGGCCGGGATCCGCTTCCCCGACCCCGGCGACGCGGGCGCGCAGCCCTCGGCGTGGGACTACCTCAACCAGCGCGCGACCGAAGACGCCGAGCCCGCCGCGTCGCCGCCGCTCACGCGCTACCTGTACGGCGTGTGGAACACGCGCTGGGATCTGCGCATCGCGTTCCCCGACGTGTTCGGCGCCGACCGCGGGCGCTACGTCGACTGGCTGCTCCACGACACGACGCACGGGATCGCGCGCGCGTACCTCGCCGAAGCCGGGCTGCGCGTGCGCGGCGCCGCGCCGCGCGCCGAGGCGGAGCTCGGCGTCAACGTCGTCGGCTACTTCCGCACCGAGTCGGGCGTCGGCGAGGCGGGGCGCGGGCAGGTCGCGGCGCTGCACGCCGCCGGGATCGCGACGCGGCTGGTCGACTTCTCGGCGCACGCGCCGAGCCGCGCCGCCGACACGACGCTGCGCGGCGGCGACGGCGCCGCCGACCGCCGCATCAACCTCGTCTGCGTCAACGCCGACCAAGTGCCGGTGTTCCGCGCGCAGGGCGGGCGCGAGCTGCTCGACGGCCGCTACAACATCGCGTCGTGGTGGTGGGAGCTGCCGGAGTTCCCGGACGCGTGGAGCGCGTCGTTCGAGCCGTTCGACGAGATCTGGGCCGGGACGCAGTTCACGGTCGCGGCGATCGCCGCGAAGTCGCCGGTCCCGGTCGTGCTCGTCCCGCCGGTCGTCAGCGTCGGCGCGGTGCGCAGCGGGCGTAAGCGCGACTTCGGCTGGCGCGACGACGAGACGGTGTTCCTGTTCGTGTACGACTACCGCAGCGTCTTCGAGCGCAAGAACCCGGTCGGCGCGATCGCGGCGTTCCGGCGCGCGTTTCCGCGCGGTGACGAGGACGCGCGGCTGATCGTCAAGTCGATCAACGCGGCGATCGACCCGGCGAACCGCGAGCGCGTCCGGCTGGCGGCGGCGGGCGATCCGCGCATCGCGCTGATCGACGGGTACTTCGAGCGCGCCGAGAAGAACGAGATGATCGCGGCGTGCGACGCGTACGTCTCGCTGCACCGCAGCGAAGGCTTCGGGTACACGCTGGCCGAGGCGATGGCGCTCGGCAAGCCGGTGATCGGGACGCCCTGGTCGGGGCCGGCCGACTACATGACGGTCGCCAACAGCTTCCCGGTCGGCTTCGAGCTGGTCGAGCTGAGCGACGACTACGGGCCGTACGCCGCCGGGCAGGTCTGGGCCGATCCGGACCTCGACGGCGCCGCCGCCGCGATGCGCGCGGTGCAGGCGAACCCGCAGGAAGCGCGGCGGCGCGGCGAGCGCGCGAGCGCCGACGTCCTCGCGCGCTACTCGGCGGTGGCGGCCGGCGCGGTCGTCGCGCGCCGCATCGCGTGGATCGCCGAGCGGCAAGGAATTCCCGCCTCCGGAGCGCAGCACTGAGGCCGTGTCAACGAACGATGCGCCTCGCCTGATCGCCGGCGGCGTCGCGGTGGACGACCGCGGCGAGCTCGGCTTCGTCAACGACTTCGACTTCGGCGGCGTGCGCCGTTTCTACACCGTGCGGAACCACCGCGCCGGCTTCGTGCGCGCGTGGCACGCGCACCGGCGCGAGGCCAAGTACGTCACCGTCGTGCGCGGCGCCGCGATCGTGGCCTGCGTCGCGATCGACGACTGGGACGCGCCGTCGCGCGGCGCCTCGGTCGCGCGCTACGTGCTGAGCGACCGCAAGCCGTCGGTGCTGTACGTTCCGGCGGGCTACGCCAACGGCGCGATGACGCTCAGCGAGGACGCCGTCATCATGTACTTCTCGACCTCGACGCTGGCGGAGAGCGCGGCCGACGACGTGCGCTTCGACGCGCGGCACTGGGACGTCTGGGGCGTCGAGGAACGGTGAGCGGCGCGCCGGCGTTTCGCGTCGTCGTGCCGATGTACAACGAGGCGACCGGCGCCGAGGCGTGCGTGCGCCGCGTCCTGGCCGCGCTGGCGCCGTACGGCGAGCGCGCGGCGCTGATCGTCGTCGACGACGGCAGCGCCGACGGGACGCGCGCGATCCTGCGCCGGCTGGCGGCGGAGATCCCGTCGCTGCGCTACGTCGAGCGCGAAGCGAACGGCGGGTACGGCGCGGCGCTGCGCAGCGGGACCGAGCGCGCGGCGCAGGACGGCGCGGAGTTCGCGCTGTTCATGGACAGCGATCTGACCAACGATCCGGCCGACATCCCGAAGTTCGTCGCCGCGTTCGACGCCGGCGCCGACGTCGTCAAGGCGACGCGCTTTCGCAAGGGCGGCGGGATGCGCGGCGTGCCGTGGTCGCGCCGCATCTTCTCGATCGCCGGCAACGTCGTCGCCGCGGCGCTGTTTCGCACCGGCGTGCGCGACTGCACCAACGGCTTCCGCGCGGTGCGGGTCGCGCTGCTGATGCGGATGCGGCTGCGCGAGCGCGGCTTCCCGGTGATCGTCGAGGAGCTGTGGTGGTGCAAGGCCCTGGGCGCACGTTTCGCCGAAGTGCCGGTGATCCTGACGTCTCGGGCGGGAGCGCAGCGACCGACCGCCTTCCAGTACAAGCCCGAGATCTTTCGCACGTATCTTCGCTACGCGCTGCTCAGCGCACGAGGGATCCGACCCGAATGAGCTCGACCATCTCCCCCGCGCGGACGACGTGCCGCGGCTGCGACCGCTCGGCGCTCGAGCTCGTGCTCGACTTCGGCCCGCAGCCGCTCGCCGGCGGCTTTCTCTCCGGCCCGGACGCGATCGCGAGCGAGCGCCGGTTCCCGCTCGCGGTGCACGTCTGCTCGGCGTGCGGGCTGCTGCAGATCCTCGACCCGGTCGATCCCGAGATCCTGTTCCAGGACTACTCGTTCGCGTCGAGCACGATCGGCCCGCTGGTCGACCACTTCGGTGCGTACGCGGGCGTGCTGCGCGAGCGCTTCGCGCCGCGCACCGTGGTGGAGTTCGGCTGCAACGACGGCGTCCTGCTCGCGCCGCTGCAAGCCGCCGGAGTCAGCGCGATCGGCGTCGACCCCTCGCAGAACATCACCGAGCTGGCGCGCGGCAAAGGCCTCGACGTCGTCACCGGCTACTTCGACGCCGCGACCGCCGCCGCGATCCGCGCGCGCGCCGGCGCGGCCGACGTCGTCAGCGGCAGCAACGCGTTCGCGCACAACGATCATCCCGAGCGCATCCTCGCCGCGGCACGCGCGCTGCTCGGCGAGCACGGCGTGCTTGCGCTCGAGGTGATGTACGCCGGCGACCTGCTCGAGACGCTGCAGTGGGACACGCTCTACCACGAGCACCTGACGTTCTACAGCCTGACGTCGCTGGGGCGGCTGCTCGAGCGGCACGGCTTTCGCGTCTTCGCCGCCGAGCGCATCCCGATGCACGGCGGCTCGCTGCGCGTCTTCGCGGCCTTCGACGGGCGCGCGATGGAGCAGTCGGCGCGCGACGTCTACGCGTACGAGGAGTCGACGCGGCTGGCCGATCCCGCGACCTGGCACGCGTTCGCGGCCGAGAGCCTGCGGCGCATCGCGGTCGTGCGCGACGTCTACGGCGCGCTGGCGGGGCGCAAGCGCATCTGGGGCTACGGCGCCGCGGGCAAGGCGACGATGTGGGTCAACGTCTGCGAGATGCCGTACATCGAAGCGGTCGTCGACGCCTCGCCGCTGCGCGCCGGCAAGCTGATGCCGGGGACGCACTCGCCGATCGTGTTCCCGGACGAGATGCGCCGGCGGCCGCCGGACATCTGCTTCGTCACGGCCTGGAACTACGCCGACCACATCCGCGCGAAGGAGAGCTGGTTCGGCGGGTTGTGGTCGACCCCGCTGCCGGCGCTGCGGTTCTTCTGAGCTCCGGCCGCGACGCGCGGATCCTCGTCGCCGGGGCGACGGGGATGCTCGGAGCCGCCGCGCACGCGCGCCTGCGCGCGCGCTTCGCGCACGTCGACGGCACGCAGCGGCGCGACCCGAGCGCGCCGCTGTACCTGCGCGCCGGGGACGCTGCGGCGCTCGAGGGGATCCTGCGCGGCGGGCGCTACGACTACGTGATCAACTGCGTCGCGGTGCTCGCGGACCCGGCGCTGGAGAGCGACGACGCGCGCCGCCGCGCCGCGGTCGAGACGAACGCGCTGTTCCCGCTCGCGCTGGCGGAGGCCGCGGAACGCCACGGCGCGCGCCTGCTGCACGTCTCGACCGACGGTGTCTTCAGCGGGCGCTCGGACGAACCGTACGACGAGACGTCGCCGCCCGACGCGACCGACGTCTACGGTCGCACCAAAGCGCTCGGCGAGAGCCGCGGCGCCGCGGCGCTGTCGATCCGCTGCTCGCTGATCGGCGCGGACCGTGCGAACGGCCGCGGTTTGGTCGAATGGTTTCTCGGTACGGCGGAAGGATCGAGCCTCACCGGATTCAAAGACCAGCGCTGGAACGGCGTGACCACCTTGCAGCTCGCCGACGCGTTCGCCGAGCTGATCGCACGGGACGCGTTCGCCGCGCTGCGCGAGCTCTCGCACGTCCATCACTTCTGCCCCAACCCGGCGATCACCAAGTACGACCTGCTCGCGGCGCTCGATGCCGCGAGCGGCGGAAAGCGCACCGTCGGGGCCGGCACGTCCGGCGCCGGCAGCGCCGGTCGCGTGCTCGCCAGCCGGTACGGCGCGCTGAACGCGCTCGTCCCCGACCGCGTTCCCTGGGACCGGCTCGTCGCCGAACTGCTCCGCTCGAGATGAGGAAATGAAGAAGCTCGCGTTCATCCTGGGAATCCGCCCCGACGTCATCCGCGCCGCGCTGGTCATCAACCAGTTGCGGCGCTATCCGGACATGGAGTTCGTCTTCATCTGGTCGGGCCAGCACTACTCCGACAACCTCAAGGACATCTTCTTTCGCGAGCTCGACATCGCGCCGGCGCAGATCGACCTGGGCGCGGGCGGCGAGACCGACGCCGACGTCGTCGCGTCGGTCGTCTCGCGCCTGTACAAGGTGCTCGAGGAGCTCGATCCGGTCGCCGCGGTCTTTCTGGGCGACACGAACACGACGACCGGCGCGATCGCCGCGGCGCAGCTCAACATCCCGATCGTGCACATCGAGGGCTGCATGCGCTCGTACGACTGGCGCATGCCCGAGGAGAAGTACCGCACCACGATCGACCACCTGGCCGACGTCATCTACACCTACTTCGACGAGTACAAGGAGCAGGGCGTTCGCGAAGGGCTGAACCCGCGCAACATCGTCGTGGTCACCAACCCGATCGTCGACATCCTCGAGCACTACTACTTCTCGCGCAAATCCAAGTTCGACGAGATGGCGACGCCGGAGTTCTTCGCCTCGCGCGGCGTGGAGAAGGACACGTTCTATCTCATGACCTGCCACCGCCGCGAGAACGTGCACATCGAGTCGTCGCTGCGCGCGATCGTCGCGCTGCTCGCGGCGTCGCCGTACCCGGTCTACTTCCCGGCCAGCTACCGCACGCAGAAGGTGATCAAGCAGCTCGGCATCGCGCTGCCGCCGCACGTCAGCATGGTCGACCCGATCGGTTACGACGAGATGCTGTGCCTGACCGTGAACTCGCGCGGCGTGATCACCGACTCGGGGACGGTCGTCGAGGAGACCTGCGTGCTGCAAGTTCCCTCGCTGCAGATGCGCAAGTCGACGGAACGCCCGCAGGTCTACGACGTCGGCTCCAGCGTCAAGTTCGACCCCGCCGAGGCGCAGAAGTATCCGGCCGACGTCGTGTTCCGCAAGCTGGAGTCGCTGTTCGGGAAGCGCTGGGACTTCGCCGTCCTGGGCGACGGGAAGTCGTCGGAGCGGATCGCCGCCGACCTCCACCGGCGGGTGGTCGAGAACGACTTCGCGCGCCACCGCCCCGAGCACTACAGCATCCCGATCGAGCGGTCGTACCGCGACGACGGGCTGACCGTCTAGCGCTCAGCGCCCGGCGGCGCGCACCGGGAGCTTGAGCCAGTCGACCGGCGGGCCGCCGGCCGGCTGGGCCTTCACCCACGCGTGCACGTCGCGCTTGGCGAAGTCCGCCGCGAGCGCGGCCGGGACGCTGATCTCCAGCTTGCCGTCGCCCAGCCCGCCCTGCACCTGCCCGGGGTCGAGCGTGCACTGCGTGTTGCCGAACGACGGCCCCGCTTTGCCGGCCTCGACCGGCGGCGGCCAGTCCGTGCCGGCGTCGCGCGCGAGCGAGATCGACTTCGAGGCCGGCGCGATGCTGATGTAGCACGCGCTCACCCCGGTCAGGTTCGTGTTGAGGATGATCTGCACGTACTCCAGCGCGCGCAGATCGTTCACCGGCGCGACGGTGAGGTGGACGCGGTTCGCGCCGCGGTCCCAGTAGGTGTCCTTCGCCTCGAGCACCGGCGTGCGCGTCTGCGAGACGACGCCGTTCCCGCTCGCGCCGGCCGCGGGCGCGGTCCCCGGGCGCGCGGTCGCGAGCTTCGCGCGCGGGCCGACCCGCAGCTCGGAGACGAGAACCCCCAGCGTGCGCAGGTCGGACGCCGGCAGCGGCACGCCGGTGTCGAGCATGAGGTGGACGTCGCCCGCCGCCTGCGAGCCGAGCGGGAAGAGGTCGTGGTGCTCGCCCGGCGTCAGCGGGACGCGCCCGATCACGCGGTCGTTCGCCGAGACCGTCAGCGTGCGCTGGACCGTGGGGACGTCGAAGGTGGAGTAGTCGATCGCGAGCGTGTCGTCGCCGCGCGACGCGCGCAACAGCGCCGTCGCCTGCGGCGCCGACCAGCGCGCCGCCGTGCCGCGCGCCTCCTCGGCGGCGTACCAGCCGGTCTGGAGCGATTCCAGCGCCAGCGGGTCGCCGGTCACGACGGCGTCGCGCTCGGGCGGCGGCGCGCCGAGCTCGAAGATCACCTTGTTGCCGAAGTGCGCGACCGGCCGCCATTCGGTCTCGAGCGCGTGCGCCACGACCGCGTAGCGGTCGACCCAGCCGACGCCGTCGACGTTCGGCCACTCGGTCTCGTCGTAGATGACGTAGCGCGCGCGGCGCAACTCCTCGACCAGCCGGCGCTGGTCGGTCGCCGTGACGATCGCGCTCCACATCTGCGGACCCAGGCTGGTCGGCGTGGTGCGGTCGAGCAGCACCTCGTAGCGCGCCGCGTACGGGACGCCGTAGACGGTGTCGTTCGGCCCCAGGTGCGAGCGCAGCCAGGCCAAGACGTCGCGCGTCTCCGCCGCGTCCGCGGCGGGGAAGAACAGCCGCGCGCCGCGCGGCGAGTCGAACTCCGCGTAGCCCGGCGGCGCGTCGCGCCGCGCCGCGCGCAGCGCCAGCGGCAGCGTCGTCATGTACCGGTCGTTGTCGGCGTAGAACGCCAGCGCGTGGGTGCGCGGCGTCGGCCACAGCGCGAAGAGCAGCACGGCCGCCGCCGCCGCGACCGGCCGCGTGCGCCAGTTCCCGACCGCGCGGCCGACCAGCAGCAGCGCGACCGCGACCGCCGGGACCGAGACGAACGAGAGGTGGCCCACGTCGCCGCGGGTCAGCGCCGCGCGGTAGAGCACCAGGCCGAACAGCAGGGTCGAGGCCAGCGTGACGTCGCCGTCGGCGAGCCGCCGGGTGGCGCGCAGGCGGGCGACCAGCACGGCCAGCGCGATCAGGTAGATCCCGGGGACCAGGAAGAAGTCGGCGTAGGGGACGGCCAGCGCGTGGGGCGGCGGGCCGCCGGCGGCGTTGGGGCCGCCCAAGATGCTCGGATAGGCCAGGCCGCAGCAGGCGTCGAGGACGCCCAGAAACCGCACCGTCCCGGAGATCCAGGGCCCGAGCGCTCCGGTGGCGGCGGCACCGGCCGCTCCGATCAGCGCCACCCCGGCGAAGCCGCCGACGGCCGCCGGCACCGCCGGCTGCCGCAGCCGGGCCGGCCCGTCGCGCCGGACGAGGTAGGCCAGCGTCGCGGCCAGCGCGACGACCGCGCTGGCGAAGACCTCCACGCTCCACATCAACTGCAGCGCGAGCAGCGCGCCGCCGCCGAGGGCGAGGCCGCGCGAGCCGCCGCGCAGCGCGCGGACGACCAGCACGAAGCCGGTGAATCCGACCCACACGCGCGGCTCGGCCAGCGCGATGAAGAACAGCCCGAGCGCGGCCACGACGGTGAAGGTGCGGCGGCCGAACAGCGCCGCCGCGACGGCGCACGCGCAGGCGGCGCTGATCGTCCAGTGGAGCAGGAGTTGGACGACCTCGTAGCGGTCGAGCCCGCCCAGCGCGACGCCCGCGTACGCCGTCGCGTAGTGGAGCACGCCGTACGGATACCAGAAGTCGCGGAAGACCAGGTGACCGCGCGTCCCTTCGTAGAGCCAGGCCGTGACCGCGTCGCCGTCGAGCGGGCCGACGACCACGCCTTGCAGGAAGAGCGGGTTGCGCGCCCACGCCGCGACGCCGGCGAGCGCGACCAGCGAGAGCGCGAACACCGCGTACGCCGTGCGCGGCCGAGCGGCGGCGGCGGCGGTGCGCGGGCTGCGCCACAGCAGCCCGACCGCGGCGGCGACCGCGAGCGCGACCAGCCAGCCCGGCGGTCCCGGAAGCCGGATGAGCGTCACCAGCGCCAGGGCCGGCAGCCCGGCCAGGGCGGCCCGGCCCGACACGGCGGACCAGCCGCCGGCGACCGGCGCGAGGCGGCCGACGGCGATCACGGCGGCCAGCGGGACGATCCAGCGCAGCAGCTCCGCGCCGGCGGCGCCGGCCGGGAACAGCAGCGGCAGCAGCCAGCCGGCCAGGAGCGCCTGCAGGACCACCGCGGCCAGCGACGCGGCGGTGCGGAAGCGCGGCTCCGCGGCCGGGTCGGCGGCGGCCGGCTCCGGCCCGGCCGCGAGCGGGGCGGTCTGCGGGCCGGCCGAGCGCATCGTCGCGACCCACACGCCGGCGCTGATCAGGATGCCGAAGGCAGCGTCGGCGTAGACCGGCGGCGGGACGGTTTGGAAGCCGAGCGCGACCGCGGCGACGATCGGCGGCGCGGCGATGCCGATGCGGGCCAGCGAGCCGCGCACGCTCCCGTCGCGCGCGCGCAGCCGCGCGTCGAGGACCGCGGCGCCCCAGCTCAGCGCGACGCCGAGCAGCAGCACGACCGCGTAGCTGACGAGCTCCTGGCGCTTCGAGTAGTGGTGCAGCGTCGTCCAGCCCACCACGCCGTCCGGCGCGGCGCCCGGCGGCAGGTGCACCGACGCCACGAAGACGGCCGCCAGCAGCGCGGTCAGCGCCAGCGCGGCGGCGTACGTGGCGACCGTCGCAAGCTCGTCGAGCAAGAGCAGAACCCGATCGCTCGACGTCGGTGATGGCGCGCTGCGCGTGATGGTGGACCTCCTCGGTGGCCGCGGTTCGCGCAGCGCGAGCGACGTTCCGAGGGAAGGTCCCGGCTGCGATTCGACGTAGCGTACCTCGTGAGGAACGCCAGAACCTACGTCAGCGCGCGTCTCCGGCGCGGCTTCGGGCTGCGCTCGCTCGGCCCCAACGAAGCCCGCGTGCTGTTCGACGCCGCCGTCGCGTTCGGCGCCGCCGTCGTCGCCGCGCTCGTGTCGTCGGCGTTCGTTCGCCACGAACCGCCCGCCCTCACGCTGATCGCCGCGGTCCTGCTCGCGCCGGTCGTCGCCGTTGGTTCGACCGCCGCCGTCGGCGTGTACGGACGGTTCCGCTCGGCGAGCGGGCGCGTCAAGGCCGCCTGTTTGGCGTCGGCCGACATCCTCGCCGCGGCGCTGCTCGGCGCGCTCACCCGCGACCCCGCCTTCGTCGTCGTCTGGCTCGCGGTCGCCGCGCCGCCGGCGATCCTGGCGCGGCTGCTGCTCGCGGTCGCGCACGGCTCGCGCCGGACCGCGGTCAACATCGCGGTGAACGACCGCGGCCCGGTCCTGGTGATCGGCGGCGCGGGCTACATCGGGACGCACGCGGTCGAGCAGCTTCTGGCGGGCGGCCACGCGGTGCGCGTGCTGGACCGCTTGATGTACGGCGACGGAACGCTGCGCGACTTCGAGGGCAACCCGCGCTTCGAGTTCATCGAAGGCGACGCGGCCGACATCTCCAAGCTGACCGTCGCGATGCGCGGCGCCTCGGCGGTCGTGCATCTGGCCGGGCTCGTCGGTGACCCGGCCTGCGCGGTCGACCCCGACTTCACCCGGCACACCAACATCGTCGTCACCCGCATGGTGCGCACGGTCGCGGCGTCGATGGGCGTGCGGCGCTTCGTCTTCGCGTCGAGCTGCTCGGTCTACGGCGTCAGCGACGACCCGGTCAGCGAGCTGAGCGCGCTCAACCCCGTCTCGCTGTACGCGCAGACCAAGATCGACAGCGAGCGCGAGCTGCTGACCAACGTTCCCGACGGGTTCTACACGACGGTGCTGCGCTTCGCGACGGTGTTCGGCCACTCACGCCGCGCGCGCTTCGATCTCGTCGGCAACCTGTTCACCGCACAAGCGGTGAACGACGGCCTGATCACCGTGATCGGCCCGCACCAGTGGCGGCCGTTCGTGCACGTGCGCGACCTCGGCCGCGCGATCGCCGCGGTGATCTCCGCCGACGCGGCGATCGTGCAGAACCAGGTCTTCAACGTCGGCGACGAGCGCCTCAACACGACGATCCTGCAGCTCGCCGAGACGGTGAAGTCGGTCGTCGAGGAGCTGCGGCCGGTCAGCATCACCGTCACCGAGAACCCCGACGACCTGCGCAACTACGCCGTCTCGTTCGAGAAGATCCGCGCCATCCTCGGCTTCCGCGCCGAGGTCACGCTCGAGCAGGGGATCCGCGAGATGGTGCGCCACCACCGCGCCGGGACGTACCAGGACTACCACCGCGAAGCGTACAGCAACGTCGCGATGACGCGGCGCGCGGTCGAGCGCTTCCAGGACCCGGAAGAGCTCTCGCATATCTACGCGCCGCTGGCGCGCTGAGCGCGCCGCGCGGCGGCTCCGGCGTCAGCGGCGCGCGCCGCCGCTCGCCCACGGCTTCGTGCGCTCGAGATAGCGCGCCAGCGACTCGCCGAGGATGCGCGTCCCGGCCGGCGCCATGTGGTAGTCGATCAGCCCGTAGAGCGGCTGGCGGTCGGCGCGCCGCTCGTACGCGAGGAAGTCGTCGTAGGCCGAGAGATAGTCCAGCCCCGACTCCTTCAGCGCGCTCTCGAAGAGGCGCATGTTCGCGGCGCGAGCCGAGACGTCGAACCAGCCGGGCTCTCCTTGGTTCGTCTCGCGACCTTCGATGAACTCGTACGGAGCGGTCGAGTCGAACCACGGCACCAGATAGGTGACGAGCTTCGTGCCGGCGCCCTCGAGATCGCGGCGCGTCGCCCGCATCACCGCGACGGTCCCCGCCGCGGCGGCGGGTCCGACGCCCTCGGGATGCGTCTCGAAGACGACCAGATCGACCTGACCGTCGGAGAGGTAGGTCTTGACGTAGTCCTGGATCACGCCGTTGCCCGCGCCGTCGAGCCGGATGTGCGAGACGCGCACGGGCTTGCGCAACCCGATCCGCGAGGCGTCCGCGTTCAGCGTGCTCTCGAGGATCCCGCCGACCGACTCCGGCCACGTCACCATCCAGAATCCCGGCGAGCTGTAGACGACCGCGATGCGGTAGTGCGCCGGGTCGGGGTTGAGCTCGGCCAGCCGCGTCCCCACCGGTCGGCGAACGTTCGGCGCGGGGAAGGCGCGGATACGGCGGTTGCCGGCGTCGGCGACGTACACGGTGTCGCGGAACAGCGCGACGCCGCGCGGCGAGAAGAACTTGGCGTCGTGCAGCGCGCCGTCGGCGAAGCCGGCGCCGCGCAGCAGCTCCTTCGGCTCGCCCGCGATCGGCGGCGCGAACCACGACGTCATGATCGGGCGGTCGGGGTGGCGGAACAGGCGCACGACGTGCGCGCGGACGTCGGTCGTGATCAGATCGAGGCCGTCGACCGCCGTCACCGCGTACGGATGCGGCAGCGGCTCGTCGCCTTCCTGAGCCGCGAAGATCACGTCGTCCTTGCCGTCGTGGTAGACGTGCACGTTCGTACCGTCGACGGCGTACACGACGCGCGACGCGCCGCTGCCCCACGCCGTCACGCCGAAATACGTGTTGGCGCCGGCCGGGTTCAGCTTCAGCGTCGAGACGGTGCCGTCGGGCGCGATCATCCGCACGCCGACGCGCAGGTCCGCGACGTACAGGTTGCCGTCACCGTCGAACGCCAGCGCGCGCGGAAACTTGAACGACGCGCTCGCCAGCGGGCCGTCGGCGGAGCCGGCGCGGTCGGGCGCTCCGGCGAACGTCGACACGGCACCGTTGCGGATGCGGCGCACGCAGTGGTTCATCATGTCGGCGACGTACAGCGAACCGTCGGGTCCGACCGCGATCCCGCTGGGCTCGCTGAAGCGCGCCTGCAGCGCCGGACCGTCGCGGTATCCGCCGTCGACCGACAACCCGGTCGAGATCGGACCGCCCGAGCCGGCGACCGTCGTCACGCTGCCGTGCTCCAGCTTTCGAATCCGCTGCGCGCTTTGATCGGCGATGTACAGCGCGCCGCCGGCGTCGACCGCCAGCGCGGAGGGCATCATGAACTCGGCTTCGCGGGCCGGTCCGTCGCGCAGCCCGGCGCGGCCGTCGCCGGCGACGGTCGTGACGCGCGCTCCGGCGGGCGTGCTCGGCGCCGGAACCGGCGCCGGCGACGGCCCGGCGGAAAGCGTCGCGAGCGCGACCACCGCGGCCGGAACGATCAGGAGCCGCGACCGCCGGTCGTGCACGGTGCTACTGGCCGGGAAGCTTGCCGGTCAGCGTCACGACGACGCCCTTGGGCGTCGCTCCGGCGGCGAGCTGGCTCTTCCACGCGGCGGCGTTCTTCAGCACGTCGGCGCGCGGCGCCGTCATCGTGAACAGCTTCTCGACGCCTTGCAGCGTGGCGGAGACGTAGGCCTTGTTCACCTCGGCCGTGCGCTGGTAGACGACGCGGATCGTCACGGTCTCCGTCGCGGGCTTCGCACGCTCGGCCATGATCGCGAACGCATCCGCCTCGAGCGCGTGCAGCGTCTCGTCGTTCGGTTTCTTGGCGTTCACCAGGTCGACGACTTGCGGCGTCGCGTCCCAGATCAGCACGACGTTCGGTTGCGTCTTCGCCAGCATGACGTTGCCCTTCGGCGCTTCGTCGGCGTACGCAGGGACGGACGCGAGCATGACGCACAGGGCCCCGGTCAGAGCGGTCGTTCGTATCATCGCGTTCTCCTGTGCCGTTTCAGGCGATACTCCTGCCGTCTCGACCGCTCGCCAGCCGCGGCCGGGATGCCGCGCACTCCGGTAGGTTTGCGACCCGCAGGCGACGTACTCGAAGCTCGGCTCGGCCGGGCACCCGCGCCGGCACGGCGGTTGCTCTGAGGAGAAGCACGTATCGTTCTGGACGTACGGATGACCGGCTGGAGGTACGATGGACGACCGCGGCATCGTTGAGGTACCTGGCGCACGGCCGGTGCGCGAGGTGCTGCGGCACGATCCGTTCTTCGTGCTGTTGCGCGCGCGCTTGGCGCATCCGGTCGTGCTCGGCGTCGTGCTCGCGGCGATCGTCGTGGCGATGATCGTGCTGGGGCCGTCGACGGACTCGCGTTTCATCTACACGGATTTCTGAGTGCGCTTCGTTCGCTTCATCGGCGTCGCGTTGCTGTCGCTGGTCGCGGCGCTGGCGCTGGTCGACGCCGGCGTGCGCGCCGCGTTTCCCTCGCTGCCGCGGCTCGAGGACAACTTTTCGGCGGCCTATCTGACGCGGGTGATCGAGCGCGGCGGCGTGACGAACCACGTCGTGTTCCTGGGTGACTCCGTGCTGTGGGGATACCGGCTGCCGGCATCCGAGACCGCGACCGAGCGGCTCGCGCGGCGCGGCGTCGCGGTGACGAACCTGTCGTTCGAGGGCGGCAGCATGGTGAACACGTACGCCATGCTGCGCGTCATGTCGGCCCGCGGTGCGGCGCCGCGCGCCGTCGTCTTCAACGTCAACGTCAAGGAGTTCAACGCGGCGGACTCCGCGTACCGCACGCTCTACCCGGCGGTCGAGACGCTGGCGTGGGACGTGCTGACGCCGCAAGAGCGCGGCTTGCTCAAGCAGACGCGGCCGCAGTCCTCGGACGCCGCCGTCGACCGCGGCTTGTCGCGATGGTGGGGCCTGTACGGGATGCGCGCCGAGATGCGCGAGCTGCTGTTCGGCGCACCGGACGCGGCGACCGCGATCCGAGGCGTCCTCGGGGACGCGTCCGGCCGCAACGCGCGGACCGAGGCCGCGCACCGGCCGACCGCCGAGCGGTTTCTGGGAACGTACGACCTCGCGCCGCTGGCCGGCGACAACGTGGAAGTCGTGTTTCTGCGCAAGACGGTCGCGCTGCTCGCGGCCGCCGGCATCCCCGCGGTCGCGATCCTCACGCCGGCGAACCACGCGCTGCTGCACGACTACATCGACGTGCCGGACTACGACGCGCAGCTGCGGTACATCCGCGCCGCGCTGGGCCCGCGCGTTCGCGTGCTCGACTACGACCGCGCCTTCGCGAGCGCGGAGTTCATCGACAACGACCACTTGACGGCCGCCGGCAACGCACGCCTCGCCGACATGCTGTACCCCGTCTTGCCGCGATGATCTTCAACACCTGGACGTTCGGGATCTTCGCGCTGCTGACGCTCACGTTGTACTGGAGCGCCGTTCCGCAGCGCCTCAAGCCGTACTACCTGGTCGTGGCCGGCACCGTGTTCTACGCCTTCTCGGTCCCGGCGTACTTGGTCCTGATCGCGGCGCTCGGGCTGGTGACGTACGGCGTCGCGATCGCGATGCTGCGCGAACGCCGCCCGCACGCGCGACGGGCCTGGATGGCGGTCGGCGTCACGCTGATCACCGGCGTGCTCGTCGTGTTCAAGTACTCCGGCTTCTTCGCGCGGACCGTCGACCAGATCGCCGGTCACGACATCGTCCCGCTGCCGCATATCGTGGTGCCGCTCGCGATCTCGTTCTTCACGTTCGAGTTCGTGCACGTCCTGGTCGACGTCTATCTGGGCAAGATCACCGAGGTCGACGCGACCGACTTCGCGGTCTTCACGATGTTCTTTCCGACGCTCGTCGCGGGTCCGATCAAGCGCTTTCAGACCTTCGCTCCGCAGGTTCGCCACATCACGCTGCCCGCCGACGGCGAGCTCGGGCTGCACCTCTACCGCGTCGTCGCCGGGCTGGCCAAGAAGTTCATCATCGCGGACTCGATGACGCTGCTGACGCAGCCGATGCTCGACCCGACCGGCGCCTCGTACGGAAGGGTCGAGTACATCGTGGCGGTGTTCGCCTATACGGCGAAGATCTATTTCGACTTCACCGGCTACTCCGATATCGCCATCGGCGTCGCCGGCCTGCTCGGCGTCGCGATTCCCGAGAACTTCGACCGGCCGTACTGGGCGCCGAACATCTCGGCGTTCTGGCGGCGCTGGCACATGTCGCTGTCGTCGTGGATTCGCGACTACATCTTCATCCCGCTCGGCGGCAGCCGCCGCCCGCCGCTGATCACGGCGCTCAACCTGTTTCTGGCGATGGCGATCGCGGGTCTGTGGCACGGCGCGGCGTGGACCTTCGTCGCGTGGGGTCTGTGGCACGGGATCGGTCTCGCGGTGCACCGCCTCTGGTCGGTGCGCGTCGTTCCGGCGGTCGCGTTCCTCGCGCGCCCGTCGCGGGCGATCACGGCGCTCTCCGTTGCGACGACGTTCGCGTTCGTGGTTGCGGGCTGGGTGCTGTTCGCGGCGCCGACGTTCGACGCGGCGGCGCAGACCGTCGCGCGAGCCGCCGGCGGCGCCGTTCCGGACGCTCGTTGAGCGTGCCCGACACGAGATCCGTTCGTGCGCTCGGCTGGAGCGGGTTCCGCATCGTGCTCGCCGCCGCGCTGCTCGCGGCGCCCGCCGGCGCGCAAACCGTCTCGACGCTGGCCGGCAGCGGCCGAACCGGCAACGCCGACGGTCCGTCGGCGGCCGCGTCGTTCATGCTCCCGGCCGGGCTCGCGTACGACCGCTCGGGAAACCTGCTCGTCGCCGACGCGGCGGGTCAGCGCATCCGCATCGTCCGACCGAGCGGCGAGGTCGCGACGCTCGCCGGCGGCGGCGCCGCCGAACCGATCGGGACCTGGGTCCCCGGCGGGCATACCGACGGCCGCGGTCCCGCGGCGCGCTTCAACCGGCCGTTCGGAATCGCGGTCACGCCCGACGGAAGCGTCTTCGTGGCGGACACCTTCAACAATTGCATCCGCCGCATCGCTCCGAACGGGACGACGACGACCTGGGTCGGATCGCCGGGGCGCCCGGCGTCGGCGCCCGGTCCGCGCGCGACGGCGGCCCTGGGCGGGCCGGTCGGGCTGGCGTCGGACCGCGCCGGAAACCTCTACGCGAGCGCCCGCGGCGGCATCTTCAAGATCGCCCCGAACGGAACGGTCTCCGCGGTCGGTTTCGGCCCGGCGTGGTCGTTCACCGGGCAGCTCGGGGTCGCCGCCGGAGACGGCCCCGGCGGCCCGACGATCTACGTCGCCGACATCAGCGGGATCTATGCGAAGCGCGCGGACGGGACCGTGACGTACTTTCGCAATGCCCGGTTCCAGGCCCGGTGCGCCGAACGAGCCGCCGCCTGCGCGCCGCAGCGCTCGGGCCGGACCGTGGCTCTGGCGAACGTCGGCAGCCCGCTCGGTCTGACGGCACTGAGCGACCACGTCGTCGCGTACACGGACGTGCGCTCGGACGCGGTGCGCATGCTGGACATCGATACGGGCGCCGTGCGACGGCTGGCCGGATCGCCGTACGAGGACGGCTCCGGCGCGTCGGCCGGCTACCGCGACGGGCCGGGCGACACGGCGCGCTTCAGCGGGCCGGCCGCGCTCGCGGTCGACGCGCGAGGCCGCTTCGCGGTCGCCGACTCCGGCAACCGCCGCCTCCGCGCCGTCACCGGCGTCGACCAGCCCACCGTCCTCACCCCCGGCGCGGTGGCCCGCTTTCGGCCGGCGCCGCGCAGCTTCACGGTCGCCTATGCCGGAAACGCCGCGGTCGCTCCGGTCACCGCGTGGCCGCTCTCGGCGGCGGGCTCCATCGAGACGCTGTTGCGCCGCCGGGACGCACGGGCCACCGTCGTCCCGTTGGTGCTGGCGGACGAAGGCGCCGACCCGCTCCCGGCGTTCGAGCGAATCGCCGCCGGCGCGCGGCGGTTCGATGCCGTGGTGCTGGTGCTGACCAGCGAGGACGTGGCGGCGCTGGAGCTGCACCCGGGCCGCGCCGGCCCGTGGCAAGCGCGACTGACCGGCGCGCTGCGCGCCGCCCGAGCACGGCTGACCGCGAGCCGGGCACGGCTCTCGGTCCTGGTGCTGCCCGATCCGGCGGACGTTGCGCCGGCCGAGGCGCTGTGGGCGCGGCTGCTCGACGTGCCGTCCGCGCCCGGTCCCGGCGTCGGCGCCGCGGCGGGCGCGATCCGTGCCTCCGGCGCCCCGGTGATCGACGTCTCGGCCGCCTTCGCCGCCGAGGCCCGCGCGGCGCGCGGACCGCTCTTCGCGGCGCTGCCGTCGGAGCTCAACACCGCCGGTACGCGCATCGTCGCCGACGCGGTCGCGCGCGCGCTCGAGGTGCAGCGGTGAAGCCGGCGTTCGCGCTGCAGCTCGCCGCGCTGAGCGCGCTCGCGCTGGCGAGCGGCGCGCTCCCCGCCGCCGCCGCGACGGTCACCACGCTGGCCGGCTCCGGCGCGCCGGGCGTCCGCGACGGCGCCGGTGCCGCGGCGACGTTTCTGATGCCGACGGGGCTCGCGTACCTTCCGAACGGCGATCTGCTCGTCGCCGACACGGCGGCGCAGCGCATTCGCGCGGTCTCGCCCGCCGGCGTCGTGCGCACCGTCGCGGGAGCGGGCGAGCTCGAGCCCGGGCGCCTGAGCGTCCCGGGAGGCTATCTGGACGGGCCGGCCGCGTCGGCGCGCTTCAACGCGCCGCGCGGAATCGCGGTCGGCCGCGACGGGACGGTCTACATCGCCGACAGCGGCAACCATTGCGTTCGCACGCTGCGCGACGGGGTCGTCCGGACGCTGGCCGGCGACCCGAAGCACGCCGGATCACCGTTCTCGCGGCCGATCGGGATCGCGGTCGACGCCGAGCAAACGGTGCTCGTCGCCGATCCCGAGGCCGGGATGAAAACGATCTCCAAATCGGGCGCCGTCACGGCCGTCGCCGGTTTCCGCGCACCGTTCGGCGTCGGCGTGCAGGACACGCCCCACGGCCAGTACCTCTTCGGCATCGATGCCGACGGCGTGCTCGAGCGGCTGCCGAACTCGACGGCGGACCGCCGGCTGCGCTCCGCCAATCAGCCGCGGGCCGCGGCCGCGGCGTCCGCCGCGCCGGGGCGCACCGTGGTCGAGTACCGCCTCGCCGGCGAAGCGCCGCTCGGGTATCCGGCGATGGTCTCGGTGCTGCGCGGGATCTCGCAGTCGTATCTGTTCTACGGCGATCCGCGCACGAATACGATTCGCTTCCTCGCCCCGGACGCGGGGCGAATGCGGATCGTCGCCGGCCGGCAGACGGAGGACGCGTCGGGCCGCACGGCGGGATATGCCGACGGCGACGGGGCGGCGGCGGCGTTCGACGCGCCGACCGGAACCGCCAGCTTCGAGCTCGGCACGCTCGCCGTCGCGGACACCGGAAACCGGCGCATCCGGCTGGTGCGGTACGATCCCGACGCGTACTTCGCCGACGAGTCGGATCAGTCGGAGCTCGAGCGCGACTACCGCATCGGGTACGCCGGGAACTCGTTCACGCAGTTCGATGCGGCTTGGTCGGACTCGACGGCCGCGCTCGTGCAGCAGCAGCTTCGACGCGATCTCGGCGCCGCCGGCGCGATCCGCCCGGTCGTTCGCGTCGTGCCCGGGCTGACGCTGCCGGCGACGTGGGACTCGCTCGCGCAAACCGTCGCGGCGACCGGGCTCTACAAAGCCCTCGTGCTCAACCTGAACGTCTTGAACCTCAGCACCTCGACGCCGTCGAAGCGCGGTGCCGAAGCGGTCTTCCCGCAGGTGACGCAGCATCTGATCGCGATGCGCACGTCGCTGGCCGCGGCCGGCATCCCGCTGATCGTCGCGCTCCACCCGACGTCGCCGGAGATCGATCCGGGGGAGACGCTCTCCGCGCGCGTCGCGTTCGCGGACGAGCCGTATCTGTATTTCCAAATGCCGCCCGACCTGAGCTGGCACGACCGGCTGAAGGCGGCGGTCGAGGCGGCCGGTGTCCCGCTGATCGACGCCTATCCCGATTTCATCGCCGAGGAGCGCGCACCCAGCGCCCGGCTCTTCGGAAACGAAGACACGCATTTCACGCCGCGCGGGCGCGCGGTCATGGCGCGCGCGCTGGCGCACGGGCTCGAAGTGCTCGAGCCGTGGGCCGGCCGGAAGCCGTAGCGAAACGGGTTTACTTCATCTCCGGCGGCAGCTTGCCGACGATCGCGATCTCCAGCTCGTGCGGCGGCTTGCCGTTGCGGATCTCCTGATCCCAGCCGCGAGCGGCCAGCGCTGCCTGGATCGGGGCCTTCACCGTGAGGAGCCGCTCGTAGCCCGCGATCGTCGCGACCTGATAGACGGGGCTCACCGCTCCGGTTCGGGTGTAGATCACGTTGACGGTCAACGAGGTCGCTTGATCCTTGAGCTTCGGCGCGCGATCGCGCACGATCAGCGTCGCGTCCGCCTCCAGCGCGCGCAAGGTCGCCGCGGCCGAGCTCTTCTTCGCCACCAGCGCGGCGAGCGCGTCGGTCGCATCCCACACGATCACCGCGTCGCCGCGCGGCTTCGCCAAGACGATCGATCCGTCGGGCACCGCATCCGCCGCGAGCGCAGGCGCGGCGGCGGCGGCGATCAGGCCGGTCACCAGCGCGACGCGCACGAGGCGTGCGGCGCGGATCACGGACGGGATGACGTTCACCGGTCGCCGCTCGCGCTCACGTCGGGTGATCCTCGCCGCGCGCGATGCGCCGCTGATAGAGGCGGTCCTCGTCTCCGGCGACCTCGCCGGTCGCCAGCACGCGATTCTTCGTCCGCTTCAACGAGCGGACGGTGAAGTTCGCTTCGATCATCATGGCCTCGACGCAGGCGGCGTTCGGGGCCCAGAAGTTCGACGGATCGGCGTTGAGCGACGCGCCCGGCAGGAACATCATCAGCGGCGTCTTCGCCAGCCGTGAATCGAGCTGGACCAAGCTGCTGTGCGAGCCGTCCGCGAGCTCGACGTCCTCGTCGCAGACGTACGTCTCGACGTAGACGCGGTCGTGCGCGAGATCGCGCACCATGTCGAGCGCTCCGAGCGGGTCGCGCAAGTGGTAGAGCAGCCCCAGCATGAACACGATGTCGAACGTGCCGAAGCGCTCGGGGGTGCAGTTGAAGACGTTCTCCTGCACGTAGGTCACCTTCGACCCGAGCACCTTGGCGGCGAGCGCAAAGCCGGTCGCATGCGCCGGCAGATAGTCGACCGCGATCACCTCGGCGCCGCGCTTCTCCGCCTCGAAGGCGAAGAAGCCGTCGCGCGTTCCGAGATCGAGCACTCGCTTGCCTATGAGAGAGAACGGAAGCTCCAGCAGCTCGAGCACGTGCTGCGAGTCGTTCACGCCCGGCGTCACGACGTCGGGGGCGAGCTCGATGCGGTGGTACCAGTCTTCGTGCGCGGCGATCGCGTCGAGCGCCGCCCGGCGGTTTACCGGAAGCGCCACGACGGCTCGCTCGGCGGCGCGGCGCACCGACAGGATGCGCCCGCTGGTACGTGAAGTACGGGGCGGTCGTGTCCTTTGAACGGTCCGCCGCGTTCACCATCGTCGCGCGCAACTACACGGCCTTCGCGAAGACGCTCATGGCGTCGCTGGCGGCGGCCGATCCCGCGGTCGACCGCTACGTCTTCGTCGTCGACGCGCTCGGCGACGGCCCGGAGATCGCCGGCGCGCGCGTCATCCTGCCTTCCGACGTCTTCGACTTCGAGACGTACACCGGGCTGGCGTACTCGTTCGACGTCACCGAGCTCTCGACGTGCGTCAAGCCGTTCGTGCTGCGGCATCTGCTCGCGCGCGGCTACGACCGCGCGTTCTACTTCGATCCCGACATCGAGGTGTTCGCCCAGCTCGGCGCGGTCCGCGATCCGCTCGACGCCGCCGACGTCGTGCTGACGCCGCACACCGTCGACCCGATCCCGCTCGACGACAAGCTGCCCGACGAGATCACGCTGCTGCAGGCCGGCGCGTACAACCTCGGCTTCATCGGCGTCGCGAACCGCCCGGTCGTGCGCCGGATGCTCGACTGGTGGGGGCAGCGGCTCGAACGGTACTGCGTGAACGACGTCGGCTCGGGGCTGTTCACCGACCAGAAGTGGATCGATCTCGTCCCGGCGCTGGTCGAACGCGTCGCGATCGTTCGGCACCGCGGCTGCAACGTCGCGTACTGGAACTTGCACGCGCGCCGCGTCGATCCCGACGACCCGTCGCATCTGCTGTCGGGCGAGCCGATCGTTTTCTATCACTACAGCGGGTTCGACCCGCGCCGACCGGCCGTCCTCTCCAAGCACCAGACGCGCATCGATCTCGAACGCGAGCCGGGTCTGGCCAAGCTGCTGGAACGCTACGCGAAGCGCGTCCTCGCGAACGGGTTCATCGAAGTCGCGCAGATCCCGTACGGGTTCGGGCGCTTCAGCAACGGCGTGGCGACCGACGCGTTCAGCCGCTCGGTGCTGCGCAACGCGCGCGTCGACGGTCATCGCTTCCCGGACGCGGGCGACGTCTTCGCCGAACCGTCGGCGTGGCGCTACCTGAACGAGCGCGCCGATCAGGACGACGCGCGCGGCGCGCGCCCGATCACGCGCTACCTCTACGAGCTGTGGCGCAAGCGCAACGATCTGCGCGCCGCGTTTCCGCGCGTGCTCAGCGCCGACCGCGAACGCTTCTTGAACTGGCTGCGCAACGATCCGACGACGCGCATCGATCCGGCCTACCTCGCCGAGGCGGGACTGCGGCGCGGGCGAGCCGGCGCGTTCGTCGCCGCGCCGGGCGTCAACGTCGCCGGCTATTTCCGCACCGAGTCGGGCGTCGGCGAAGCGGGGCGCGCGCACGTCGCCGCGCTGAACGCGGCCGGGATTCCGACCAGCCTCGTCGACTTCTCGGCGCACGCCCCGAGCCGCGACGGCGACGCCGGCGTCGCGGGCCGCGAGGGCGCGGGCGAGAACCTCATCAACCTGGTCTGCGTCAACGCCGATCAAGTCCCCGCCTTCGTCGAGGCGACGGGCCCGCAATTCTTCGCCGGGCGCTACAACATCGGCTCGTGGTGGTGGGAGCTGCCGGAGTTTCCGGATCTCTGGACCGGCGCGTTTCGCCACTTCGACGAGATCTGGGCCGGAACGCAGTTCATCGCGGCCACGATCGCGCGCAAGTCGCCGATCCCGGTCGTCCTCGTCCCGCCGGTCGTCTCGGTCGGCAGCGTGCGCGCCGGGCGCAAGCGCGCGTTCGGGCTCGACGAGGACGAGACGACGTTCTTGTTCGTGTTCGACTACTTGAGCGTGTTCGAGCGGAAGAATCCCTTGGGCGTCGTGGCCGCGTTCCGGCACGCGTTCCCGGATCCGTCGCAGCGCGTGCGGCTGGTCCTCAAGTCGGTGAACGGCGACTTCGACCCGCCCAACCGCGAGCGGCTGGTGCGCGCGACCGCCGGCGACCCCCGCATCACCGTGATGAACGACTATCTGACCCGGGTGCAGAAGAACGAGCTGCTCGCGGCCTGTGACGCCTACGTCTCGCTCCACCGCTCCGAAGGCTTCGGCTACACGCTGGCCGAGGCGATGGCGCTCGGCAAGCCGGTCGTCGGCACGCACTGGTCCGGCCCCGCAGACTTCATGACCATGTCGAACAGCTTCCCCGTCCGCTACGAACTGACCGAGCTTACCCGCGACCACGGTCCGTACGCGGCCGGCCAAACCTGGGCCGAACCGGACGTCGAGGACGCGGCGGCGGCGCTGCGGGCGATCGTCGCGCACCCCTCGGAGGCCGAGCGGCGCGGCGAGCGCGCCCGCGCCGACATCCTGAGCCGCTACGCGACGGCCGCCGTCGCGCAGGTCGCCGGCGAGCGCATCGCGCGCATCGCCGAGCGCCTGACCGGAATCAGCGCGTGAAGGACCGCGACGTCGACCTGCGCCCGGGCGAGCGGCGCAACGGCGCCCCGCCGGCGGCGCGCCCGCGCCCCGTCGTGCCGGAGCCGGCCCCGGCCGCCGAGCCGCCCCGCCCCGCGCCGGCCCGGGCCGCGGTCGCCGTCGCCGAGGCGCCGCGGGCCCCGCAGCCGCCGGCCGGCTCGCGCTTCGGGCCGCTGGGCGCGCTGGCGAAGCGCATTGTCGCGCGGCTGATCCGGTTCGAGGTCGTTCGCCAGGCGACGGTCGACGCCGACCTCGCGGCGCGGATCGACGCGACCGCCTCCGACGTCGCCACGCTGCGCCGCGACCTCCGCGAGGCGGCGCTCGACTTCGGCGCGATCGCCGACCGCATGCACGCTTTCGAGAACGTCCGGCGCACCGTCGAACGGGGCGCGTCCTACCGGCGCGAGGTTCGCGAGCACCGCCGCCAGCTCGCCGACGCGGGCCGGCAGATGGCGGCGCTCTCCGCGCGGGTGACGTTCTTGCAGCGCGAGAGCGGTCCGGTGCGAACCGGCTTCGACGCGTTGCGCGAGGACGTCGCGGAGCTGGGCGACGCCCTCGCCGCGCTCGAGCGCTTCTCTCGCGAGACGCTCGAAACCGGGCTGACCGAGGCGGTGAGCGACGGCCGCGAGCGGGCCGCGGCGGCCGCCGACGCGGAGCTGCGGATCGTCAAGCTGGAGCACGCGCTGCAAGCGGATCGCTCCGCGTCCGCGCGCGATCTCGCGCAGCGCTCGGCCGAGCTGCGCGCGGTGGTGGAGGGCGTCGAGCGGCGGCTGGCCGCGACGGCCGAGCAGCTCGGTGCGGCGATTCGCGCCCGCGCGGCCGAGGCCGAGGAGGCGCTCGAAGCGCTCCGCGCCGGTGCCGAGGCCGACCGCGCGGAGCTCGAGGAGCGCATCGCGCGCGCCCAGCGAACGACGGCGACGTTGCGGACGGCGGTCGACGGCTTCGCGCGCGAGACGGCCGCCGAGCGCGACCGGAGCGCCGTCGCGGACGTGCGCGCCGCCGAGGCCGAGCGCGCGCTCAACGGGCTCACCGAGAGCCTCGAAGAGCTCAGCGCGCGCGTCGACGACAGCGCGCCCCAGGCCGCGCTCGACGAACGCATCTCGGCGCTCCAGCGGCGCATCTCCGACGTCGCCGGAGCGGTCAACGAAGTCCGCGACAAAGGCCGGCCGGCCGAGATGGACGCGATGCGCACGCTGCTCGACCGCGTCGCCGAAGAGCTGGACGAGCTGCGCGGCCGGCTGCTGGCGACGCCGTACATGAGCGCGCCGCCCGACGACTGGCCGCCGCTGCGGCGCTCGACCCCCGACGACTTCGACTACCTCGGCTTCGAGAACGTGTTCCGGGGCCCCGAGGCGTTCATCCGCGAGCGGCTGCGCGCGTATCTGCCGCTGGTCGAGGGCCACGCGCCGGTCGTCGAGCTGGGCTGCGGCCGCGGTGAGTTCCTGGAGCTGCTCCGCGAGCGCGGGATCGCCGCCGGCGGGGTCGACCTCAGCGCGGACGCCGTCGCGCGCACGCGCGCCAAGGGGATCGACGGCGTCGTCGAGGGCGACGCGAACGCGTACTTGGCGTCGTTGCCCGAGCGCAGCGTCGGCACGATCTTCTCGGCGCAGTTCGCCGAGCATCTGCCGTTCGCGGAGCTGTTGCGCTGCCTGGAGCTGGCCCGGACGCGGCTGGTTCCGGGCGGATCGTTCATCGCCGAGACGGTCAACCCCAACTCGATCGAGGGCCTCAAGACGTTCTACGTCGACCCCTCGCACGTCAAGCCGCTCTTCCCGGAGGTCTTTCTGTTCCTGTGCCGCTCGATGGGGTTCGACCAGGTGCGCCTGTTCTACCCGAACGGCGGCGGGTTCGAGGAATCCGAGCCCACCCGGCGGCCCGAGTACGCCGTCGTCGCGACACTCAGTCCGGACGAATCGAAAACGGGTGCGACGGCGCAGGCTCCGAACGCATCTCGCCGTCCGCCGACAGCGCGATCACGCTGACCGTGTGATCGCCGGGCGACAGCGCGCCCGCATCGATCCGCACGTCGAAGCCGCTGCGCGCGAGCTGCGGGCAGCCGTGCTGCGCCGCGACGTCGCCCCGCGCGAGCCCGTAGCGGCCGCGGAAGAGGTGAACGCCGTCGACCAGCGCGTAGACCGCGGCGGCCGGCTGCATCCGATCGAGATCGCCGGCCCAGCCGAGGGCCCGAATCGTCGCCTCCGGACCGAAGACCGGCATCTCGTCCGGCCGGCCGGGCCGCAGCGGACCCTCGATCAGGTGGTCGAGCTGGACGTGGACGCGGCCCCCGACCGGCGTCCCGGCGAGCGGGGCGCGCAGGGCGGCGCGGGCGAGCTGCACCGGCCGCTCGGGGCCGACCCGGTAGGTCTGCGCGTCGACGAGCTGGACGGCGGCGACGGTGTGCCAGCCTTCCGCGAAGCCGGCGGTCGGGAGCAGCGCCGCAAAGCCGCAGTGCAGCGCGGCCGCGCCGTGGATCTCGGCCACGTCGGGCCGCGCGAAGCCGCCCTGCGCCACGGCCCCGAAGGCGCCGTCGACCGTGATGGCGAGCTCCGGCGGGTCGAGCGCCGGCTGGCGCGCGTAGATCCAGCCCGAGACGTAGAGCGTCGCTCCGCGCGGCGCGACGTTCGGCAGCGCGGTGAGGTCGAAGAAGGGCCGGCCGGTCGGGTTCAGGTCGTCGATGATCCCTTGGGCGCGGCCGGCCTTGCGCGTGAGGGTGTCGAAGCGCAGCCGCAATAAGGCCGGTGCTAGAACGTCTTCACCCGCACCAGGTCGCCGGTGCCGCGGAAGACCGTCTCGACCTGCGCCACGTTCTCCGGTTTGGCGAAGTACGCCACGACGCTGCGCCCGGCTTGCAGCGCGTCGACGTAGTTGTCGACTTGGTCGTCGGGGATCTCCAGATCGCCGAGCCGGTCGCTGAGCGCCTCGTTGCGGAAGTAACGCGAGCCGCCGCCGCCGATCGGGCTCGCGCTGGTGATCCCCGGGACGCCGGTCCCCTGACCGCCGCCGATGTTCATCCCCGTGTTCGCCAGGCCCAGCGACGACGCCGCGCCCTGCGTCGAGTCGTCGGGGCCGATCAGTTGAACGGGATCGAGCGGAAGACCCGCCGCCTTGAGCGCCGCCTCCAGCTTTGAGATGTCGCCGTTTTGCGAGATTCCGGTGACGACCAGACCCACGGAGTACCCTCTCTCGGGACGTTAGAAGTACATTCGAAGCAGTTGTCGCGACCTACGCCTGCTCCTGCCGGATCGCGCGTCCGAGCCGCGCGATCCCCTCGGCGATGCGCGCGCCCGGCATCGCCGAGAAGTTGAGCCGCATCCCGTCGCCGCAGTCCTTGTTCGGGTAGAACGGGCGCCCCGGAACGAAGACGACGTGGTCTTGCACCGCGCGCTCGAACAGCGCCTCGGTGTCGATCCCGGCGCCCACGGTCGCCCACAGGAACATCCCGCCGTCGGGGACGTTCCAGCGCACGTGCGCCGGCATCTCGCGCGCCAGCGCCGCCGTCATCGCGTCGCGCCGCTCGGCGTACGTCGCGCGCACGCGCGCCAGGTGCGCGGCGAGCCGCGCCTCGTCCGCGACGTACGCGTGGAAGACGTACTGCGCGTACGAGCTCGAGTGCAGGTCCGCGCCCTGCTTGGCGGTGACGACCTTGTCGCGCAGGTCGCGGTCGGGGACCACCATCCACGCGACGCGGAGTCCGGGTGCGACCATCTTCGAGCCGGTCCCGAGGTAGGTCACCGCGCCGCGCTCGCCGCGCGTCAGCAGCGGCGGCGGCGCCGGCCGCGCGAACCACAGCTCGCCGTACGGATCGTCCTCGAGGATCGGCACGCCGTGGCGCGCGCAGATCGCGACGATCTCGGCGCGGCGCTCGGCGGCGAGCGTGTTCCCGGTCGGGTTCTCGTAGTTCGGGACCAGGTACAGGAACTTCGGCAGCGGGTCGGCGCCGGCGAACGCGGCCGCCAGCGCCTCGGGGATGATGCCGTCCTGGTCCGAGTCGACCGGCAGATAGCGCGGCTCGAACGCGTCGAAGGCCTGGATCGCGCCGAGGTACGACGGGTTCTCGAGCGCGACCACGTCGCCGGGGTCGAGGAAGACCCGGCCGTACAGGTCGAGTCCCTGCTGCGAGCCGCCGGTGATGACGATGTCCTCGGCGTCGACGGCGACGCCGTGCTGCGCGCGGACGCGCTCGGCGACCCACGCGCGCAGCTCGGGGATCCCGTCGGTGACCGAGTACTGCAGCGCCGCGGCGCCGCGCGTGCGCATCACCTCGTTCTGCGCCGCCGAGACGTCCTCGACCGGGAAGAGCTCGGCGGCCGGGAGCCCGCCGCCGAACGAGATCACCTCGGGGTTCTGGGTGACCTTCAGCATCTCGCGGATCGTCGAGGGCTTCAGCCGCTCGGTTCGCCGGGCGAGTCGCGGCGGCGGAAGGACGATGTCCATGCGGCGTTTGTTCCCTTCGATCGGGGGCTCGTCCGCTGCGGGAGCGGGAGCTTCAGGAGCGCCGCATCGGCGGCCCGGCCGGGACGCGGTGCAGCGAGGCGTCCAGCGAGGCGGAGCGGACGAACGAGAGGATCGCGCAGCCGAGCCCGACCAGCCAGACCAGCGCGGTCACCGCCCAGCCGACGAACGGGACGACCTGAGCCGCCGAGACGACGACCAGCCCGACGATCAGCGCGACCAGCGGCGAGGGCGTCGCGGCCGGCATGACCAGCTCGCACAGCCGGCGGCCGACCAGCAGCGCGATCGCGCCGTTGCCGATCCAGATGAACGCGATCACGGCGGCGATCTCGAGCGGGATCAGCGGGATCCCGATGATCGTCACCAGCAGCACCAGCCCGATCGGGAAGATCGCGACCGCGGCCAGCGCGCCGATCGCCGCCGAGAGCCCCGGGTGCCGCTCGACGCGGTCGAGCGCGACCCGCATCCGCAGCGGGAAGAGCAGGAAGACGAGCACCACGATCGCGCTGCCGAGCAGCTTCCCGAACAGCCGGTGGTCCTGCTCGGCGAACGCCGCGAAGCCGCGGTCGTGGCCGACCGCCCAGGGCACCAGCGTGCGGACCAGATCGTTGTCGACGCCGTTGATGCGGCCGTCGACGTGACCGCCGTCGGTCACGGCGCAGGATCCGAAGACGGTGATGCAGTCGCCGTGAACGGTACCGGCGATCTTGGCGTCGCCGAAGATCACGTTCACGTCGCCGTCGATCGTCTCGTTCGGCCCGACGTAGACGTCCGTGAAGACCTGGGTCAGGCCGCGCCCGTACCCGCGCGCGTCGGCCGGCCGCGCTTGGGCGAAGCCGGCCAGCGTGAGCAGCGTGGCGAGCAGCGCGAGGAGCCGCAGGTTCACGAGCGGAGGCGCTCCGCCAGGCGCGGCCGCACCACGGTGAAGCCGACGACGAGCGCGAGCGCCACCGCGACGTCCAGAACGATCGCGGCGCCGAGGAGGGTCCCCAGCGAGCCGAAGTCCCCGACCAGCCGCGCGCCGGCGTGGCCGACGGCGCCGAAGCTGCGCACGAGCTGGCCGCTCACGTCGAGCGCGCTCTCGCCGAGGGCGAGCATCGCGTTCGGGGCGAGCAGGAAACCGGCGCCGATCAGCAGCCAGGCCGCGATCAGGTACGAGACGAGGTAGGCGAAGACCGGCGCGCGCGCGGCGTGCGGGCGCGGCAGCGAGCGCACCTCGGCCATCGTCGCGAAGGTGAAGTTCGCCGGCAGCTCGACCGCGCGCGGCGCGGCGATCAGCGCGTCGACGACGCGCAGCTCGTCCAGCACGCCCTTGCAGCGGCCGCAAGTCTTGAGGTGCGTGAGGAGGCGCGCGCGCTGGGCGGGGAGCAGCGTGTCGTCGAGGTAGCCCTCGAAGAGCGCTTCAGACGAGCTGCAGCTCACCGAGACCCCCGAGCACCCGGAACGTCCGGGTTGCGCATTTTCCCTCGGCCACCGCTTCCCGTTCGCGCAGCTTGTGCGCCAGCGCCAGCTTGCCGCGGTGGATCAGCGTCTTGACGTTGCCCAGCGACAGCCCCATCGTGGTCGCGATCGCCTGGTAGTCCATGCCGTCGTAGAAGCGCAGCGCGAGCACCGTGCGGGTGCGCTCGGGCAGCTCGGCCAGCGCCGCGCGGACCTCCGCCTCGGCCTCGGCGCGCAGCACCCCGCCGGCCGGGTCGGCCTCGCGGGAGTCGTCGGACAGCGTGTTCTCGAGGGTCTGCTCCTCGCCCAGCTCGGCCAGCGCCGGGCGGCGCAGCGAGCGCCCGAGGAACGTCCGGACGACGTTGCGGGCGATGTGGTAGAGCCAGGTCGAGAAGCGTCCGAGGTCGGGGTTGAACGTGCCGAGGTGGGCGTACGCGCGCAGAAACGTCTCCTGCGTCAGGTCGGCGACGTCCGAAGGCTGGCGAACGGAGGCGCCGATGAACGAGCCGATCCCGCGCTTGTAGCGCTCGACCAGCCTGCCGAACGCGTCCTGATCGCCGTCGAGCACGGCGCGCACCAGCGCTTCATCGGAGACATCGGGGACCGACTGCACAGTCATCCTACGCGCTTAGTACCACCCCGCGCCCGGGAAGTTTCCGGGATGCGTCACGGGAGACTGCGCCGGGGCGGCCGAACACCGCGCGCCGCATGGCACAGCGCTGGATCGTGACCGGGGGGCTGGGGTTCATCGGCTCGGCGTTCGTGCGGCTCGTGCTGCGCGAGCGGTCCGACGTTTCGATCACGGTGCTCGACGCGATGACGTACGCCGCCAACCCCGCCAACGTCGCCGAGGTCGCGCACGACCCGCGCTACAGCTTCGTGAAGGGTGACATCGCCGACGCCGAGCGGGTCGACGCGGCGATCGGCGAGGGCGCCGACGCGATCGTCAACTTCGCCGCCGAGACCCACGTCGACCGTTCGATCCTCGACCCCGAGGCGTTCATCCGCACCGACGTGATGGGGACCCACGTGCTGCTCGAGGCGGTGCGGCGCCACCGCATCCCGCGCTTCCTCCAGGTCTCGACCGACGAGGTGTACGGCGACGTCGAGCACGGCGCGTCGGCGGAGGCCGACCCGATGCGGCCGCGCAGCCCCTATGCCGCCTCGAAGGCCGGCGGCGACCTGCTGGTCCAGGCCTACTTCACGACGTACTCAGCCCCGGTGCTGATCACGCGCGGATCGAACACCTACGGCCCGTACCAGTACCCGGAGAAGCTGATCCCGCTGTTCATCACCAACCTGCTCGAAGGCGAGCAGGTCCCGGTCTACGGCGACGGGCTCCAGGTGCGCGACTGGCTGCACGCCGACGACCACGCCCGCGGGATCGCCCACGTCCTCGAGCACGGCGCGCCGGGCGAGGTGTACAACCTGGCCGGCGACAACAGCCGGACCAATCTGGAGATCACCCGCGAGCTCATCCGGCTGGCCGGGCGCGAGTACGAGGAGGCGGTCCGGCACGTGACGGACCGTCCCGGTCACGACCGCCGGTACGCGCTCGACGCCTCGAAGGCCCGGGCGCTCGGCTGGGCGCCCCGCGTGCCGTTCGCGAACGGTCTCTCCGAAACGGTAGCATGGTATCGTGAGCGTGAGGACTGGTGGCGGCCAATCAAATCCGGCGAGTTCGCCGACTACTACCGCCGCCAGTACGCGCACAGGTGACGAGATAAGACAGAGTGGTGATGGACCGAGCGCAGCAGCACCAAGCCCGATTCGTCATGGCGTTGCGAGGTCGGCCGGGGGGCCCCACGCGACGCGTGGGGGGCGCGCAGCCTGGGGCGGAGCGCCGTTAGAATGAAAGGCATCATTCTCGCGGGTGGACTCGGGTCGCGCTTGCGGCCCTTGACGAAGGTGACCAACAAGCACCTGCTGCCGATTTACGACCGGCCGATGATCTACTATCCGCTGCAGACGCTGTGCGACGCGGGGATTCGCGAGATCATGATCGTCACCGGCGGCAACAACGCGGGCGACTTCCTGAAGCTGCTGGGCAACGGCCGCGAGTTCGGGCTGCCGCACATCGCGTACACGTATCAAGAAGGCGAAGGCGGGATCGCCGACGCGCTCAAGCTGTGCGAGCACTTCGCCGCCGGCGACTCCGTCGTCGTCATCCTCGGCGACAACATCATCCAGAACAGCATCGCGGGCTACGTCGAGCGCTTCGAGAGCCAGCGCTCGGGCTGCCGGCTGCTGCTCAAGGAAGTCGACGATCCCGAACGCTTCGGCGTGGCCGAGTTCTCCGGCGACCGCATCGTCGCGATCGCGGAGAAGCCGCCGGTTCCGAAGAGCCGCTACGCGGTGACCGGGATCTACATGTACGACAACCGCGTCTTCGAGTTCGCGCGCGACCTCAAGCCCTCCGCGCGCGGCGAGCTCGAGATCACCGACGTCAACAACGCCTACATCGCCGCCGGCGACTGCTACTACGACGTCCTCGACGGCTGGTGGACCGACGCCGGACAGTTCGAGTCGCTGTACCGCGCGACGCAGCTCGTCGCCGAGGAGCGGCTGAAGAAGGCGCTCGCGCCGGCGTGAGCGCGCAGCGGATCGCGATCGTCGGCGGTTCCGGTCAGCTCGGCACCGCGCTGCGCGAAGCGCTGGCCGGCCGCGACGTCGTCGCGCCGCCGCACGCCGAGGTCGCGCTCGAAGACCGCGCCGCGCTCGAGCGGATGCTCGACGCCGTGCGGCCGGACGTGCTGGTGAACTGCTCCGCGTTCCATCAGGTCGACGCGTGCGAGCGCGAGCCGGCGCGGGCGTTCGCGATCAACGCGCTGGCGGTCGACGGCGCCGCCGAAGCGTGCGCGCGGCGCGACATCGCGTTCGCGACGGTCAGCACCGACTACGTCTTCGACGGCACGCTCGGCCGCGCGTACCGCGAGGACGACGCGCCGAACCCGCTGACCGCGTACGGCGCCTCGAAGCTGGCCGGCGAGAACCTCACGCGCCGCCACGGCGCCCGGCACTCCATCGTGCGCGCCAGCGGCGTCTTCGGCACGACCGGTTCCTCGAACAAGGGCTACACGCTGATCGAGAAGATGCTGCAGAAGGCCGAGAGCGGCGAGCCGATCCGCATGGTCGCCGATCAAGTGTTCTCGCCCTCGTACGCGCCGGACGTCGCGCGCGCGATCCGCGACCTGCTCGACGCGGCGGCGTTCGGCACGCATCACGTCACCAACGCGGGCGCGTGCTCGTGGTACGAGTTCGTGCGCACGGCGCTCGTCAAAGCGGGACTCGGCGATGCCGAGATCGCGCCGGTGACGTACGCCGAGCTCGGCAACCCGACGAAACGGCCGATGCACTCGCCGCTCGAGAACACGACCTTCGCCGCGCACGGGATCGCGCCGCTGCCGCGCTGGGAGGACGCGCTCGACGCGTTCCTCGCCGCGCGCCGCGAGCGCCTCGCCGCGGCCCGTTAGACGACCTCGACGAGCGCCTCGGCGGCGGCGCCGAACCAGCCCACCAGCTCCTGCACCAGCGCGACGCGCAGCGTGTAGCGCCCCGGCAGCGTAGGCGCCGTCGCGCGCACCAGGTAACGCGCGATGCTGCCGGGTTGCGACGGCGGCGCGATCGGGGAGCGGCCGGCGTCGCTGACCAGGCGGCCGCCGTCGTCGAGCCACACGTCGGCGAAGCGGACCGGGTGCGGGAAGAAGCTGCTCAGCATCTCGGCGCCGTCGTTGCGCAGGCTCACGCTCAGCGCGAACGGCGCCCCGGGCGCGACGCGCGGCGGCGCCTCGAGGTCGTGCAGCGCGGCGCGCTCGCCCGCGCCGGTCAGCGCCGGCGTCGTGATGCGCGCCAGCAGCGCGGCGCGGTCGAGCGGCCGGTGTGAGGCCACGGCGAAGACGTCGCTCGCGTCGCGCAGCTCGGCGACCGCCAGCGGGCGCGCGAGGCTGCCGCGCGGGTCGGCCGCGGTGCCGAGCCACACCTCCGCGTGCGGGAAGCAGCGGCGCAGCTGGCGCCGCAGCGCGTTCGGCCGCTGCTCGTTGACGTGCATCGCGCGCTCGTAGGGCGTGCGCGGGTCAGCCGGCCAGTCCTCGCCGCGCAGCGCCGCGGCGCGGCGCCGGCGCGGGTAGCCGTAGCGGTACATCCAGGCGTTGGGCCAGGTGTGGATCACCAGCGTCCCGGCCGGGGCGAGCAGCGCGGCGAGCCGCGCGTACAGCGCGTCGAGCTCGGGCGGGGCGAGGTGCTCGATCACGTCCGAGGCGACCGCCACGTCGAAGCCGCCCGCGTCGTCGAACGACGCCGCGTCGGTGCAGACGAAGCGCACCGGCAGCGCGCCGGCGGTGGCGCGCGCGAGCGCCAGCGCGTCCTCCGAGTAGTCGAGCGCGGTGACCTGCGCGCCGCCGGCGGCGAACGCGTAGGCGAGCTCGCCGCGGCCGCAGCCGATGTCGAGCACGCGCGCGCCGGGCGGCGCGGCGGCGAGCGCGTGCACCGCCCCCAGCCGCGCGTCCTCGAGCTTGCGGCCGCCGAAGAGCGCGTACTCGGCGTGCCCCCCGCAGTCGTGCTCGTAGTACGCGGTGTCGTACGCACCGCGCAGCTCGCCCGACGTCGTCACGCGCGCTGCGTTCGCCGCGGGAGTTGCGCGGCCCGCACCGTAGTGGGCCCCGAATGAACGTTCTGGTGACCGGCGGCGGCGGCTACATCGGCGTCGTGCTGTGCCGCCAGCTCCGCGAAGCGGGCCACGAGCCGGTCGTCCTCGACCGCCTGTTCTGGGGCCGCGGCCCGCTCGACGGCGCGGGGGCGCGCGTCATCCAGGGCGATCTGCGCGCGCTCGACGACGCCTGGCTCGACGGGATCGACGCGGTCTGCCACCTCGGCGGGCTCTCGAACGACCCGACCGCCGAATACAACACCGAGGCCAACTGGCAGATGAACGCCGCCGCGACCGCGTCGCTGGTCGCCGCCTGCAAACGGCGCGGAATCCGCCGCTTCACCTTCGCCTCGAGCGCGTCGATCTACGACCGCGAGGTGACGGACGCCGCGCACCGCACGCCGATGATGTGCGACGAAGCGACGGAGATCGCGCCGCGCGGCGCCTACTCGACGTCGAAGCGCGAGGCGGAGAAGGTCATCCTCGAGCACGCGGACGGCGCGTTCGCGCCGGTCGTCTTCCGCCAGGGCACGGTCTACGGCTACAGCCCGCGCATGCGCTTCGACCTGGTCGTCAACACGTTCATCAAGGACGCGATCGTCGCGCGCAAGCTGTTCCTGCACGGCGGCGGCTGGATGTGGCGGCCGCTGGTCGACGTGCGCGACGTCGCGCGCGTCCACGTCGAAGCGCTCTCGGCGCCGCTGGACCGCGTCGGCGGCCAGATCTTCAACGTGCTCGAGGAGAACTACCAGATCCGCCAGCTCGCGATGCTGGTCACCGGATCGCTGGCGATCCTCAAGCCCGACTGGCGCGTCGAGATCGTCGAAGCGCCCGCGCCGGCGATCGTGCGCAACTACCGCATGAGCAACGCCAAGCTGAGCCGCGTGCTCGGCTTCACGCCCTCGGTGACGGTGCTCGAGTCGATCGAGGACATGCTGCGCCGGCTGCCGCTGGACCGCCCCGGCGAGTTCGGCAACCCGCGCTACTACAACATCGCCTGGATGACGCTGCTCGAGGAAGTGCACGCCGAGCAGCGCGCGTTCCCCTCGATCTACTGACCGCGCTCAGCCCGTCTCGCGCAGCGCCGGGCCGGCCCGCGGCGGGTGTCCCGAGACGGTGCGCAGCTCGTCGATGAGCTGGTAGCGCGGCGGCTCGAAGTGCGTCTCGGCGTCGAACGGTGACGCGAACGCGTCGCCGGCGAGGTCGGCGCGCACGAAGAACGCGTTGACGCCCGTCAGGCCGCAGCCGACGAGCAGGTAGCCGCGCTCGCGCATCAGGTCCTCGTACGCGGCGAGCGACGCGCCGTAGTGGATCGTCCCGTCCCAACGGTGCGACGGGTCGTAGCGCATGATCCAGCGCACCGGCGGGCGGTACGACGCGTTGTACTCGAGCACGACGGCGCGCGGCCGAACCGCGTCCAGCCGCTCGAGCACGTGGTAGTCGTTGCCGTCGATGTCGAGGCTGAGCAGATCGATCTCGCCGCCGAGGCCCGAGTCGCGGATCAGGTCGTCGGCGTTCTCCGGCGTCACCGCGGCGCCGACGACGGCCAGCCGCTCCTCGGCGATCGCCGGCGCCGCGTTCGCGAGAATGTCGCGGATGCGCGCCGGGTCGGCCTCGATCCACGTCCCGCTCCAGCCCGACGCGAGCAGGTACGCGGTGTTGTTCTCCAGCCCGTCGCCGGCGCCGATCTCGAGGAAGCGCCGGTTCGTCGTGCCGATGCGCGCGAAGATCTCGTGGATGATCCCGTCCTCGTCGCCTTGCGAGAAGACGCGCCAGCCGAAGCGCGTCAGCCGCTTCGGCGAATCGTACCGCGGGTCGGATCGCAGCCGGTCGAGTTCCACGCCGTGCGAACCGTTCGGCTCCGGCGCGAAGAGGTCTTGTCGGCGCGCCTGGCGCCGCGCGGCGCCGCCGCGGTCGAACGCGTCGACGGCGGCCTGCGCGACGATCCGCGCCGCCGGTTCGGCCAGGTGGACGAAGTCGCGCAGCGTTCCCGGGCGCACCGCGTCACCGTCCATGAGCCGCGTGCGGCAGGCGACGAACGCGACGTTCTCCGCCCGGCAGATCGCCTCGAGCTCGGCGTTCACCAGCAGCCCGAACTTGTAGCGGAAGCGTGTCGGGTCGGGCCGCTCGCGCAGCGTCAGGCCGGCCAGCTCGACGCCGCGGACCATCTCCGCTTCGTCGGGCGTCGACGGCGGCAACTCGGCGACGGCGAGCCGCGTGAAGCCGAGGGCGGTGAGGCGCCGCAGCGCGGCGCGCAGCGGGCGCAGGCCGAGCCCGATCCGGCGCCGCGCCTCGGCGGCAGGCAGCGCGCCGGGCGCCGCGGTCTTCCACTCCGCCGGGACGGTGGGATCGCGCAGCATCGCGGGCGAGAGGGCGACGTCATCCTCGTCGATCGCCGCCGAGAGCGGAACGTAGTCGATGCTGCCGCAGGCGATGAGCAGGGCCGGCTCCTCGCCCTCGCGGCCGTCGAGCTGCGTGGTCCAGTGCCAGTGCCGGTCGCGCGTGCGGTGCATCGCCTCGACCTGCGACGCGCGGCCGGTCAGCAGCCGCGCCGCGCGCAGCAGGCCCAGAACCGGCTCGGCGAGCTCGCCGTTCGCGTCGACCAGTCCGGCGATGGAGAGCCCGGGGCAGTACAGCGCGCGAAAGAGGTACGGGTCGCCGGACGCGCCGGTGACGACGCGGTCGCTGTACGCGAACACGTGGCTGTCGCCGAGAACGCAGATCGGGCGCGGGCGCGTGACGGCTCGAGCTCGCAACATGGAAGGCCGCGCTTTTTCGGCTCGACGAGGAAGAGCCTGCGGGCAACGGTAAGACGTTCGCGTGCAAGACCGGCAGACGGAACCGCTTGCGCGGGTGCTCGTGCGAATCGAAGCGATCGAGGACCTCGGCGGTTTCGGCGCGGGGGAAGGCACCGTCGGGGCCGGCGCCGTCGCGACCGTCCGCGGCTGGGCGGTCGACCCGTCGTCGCGCGAGCCGGTCGGCGTGCTGCGCGTCGCGATCGGCGACGGTCCGGCGGTGCGCGCGATCTCCGGCTTCGCGCGCGACGACATCGCGCGCCGTCTCGCCAGCGAGTCCGCGCGCACCTGCGGTTTCGTCGCCGCGGTGCCGGTCGACGCGGCGCTCGGCGTGCAGCCGGTGCGCGTCGAGGCGCAGCTCGGCGGCGAATGGGTGCGCGTCCGCGACGCCGGTTCGGTCGAGGTCGTGCCGCAGTCGGATCCGTTCGACGCGCTGAGCGAACGCGGCCACGGGTGGCTCTTCGGCGTCGACGGCGTCGAGCTGGACGACGGCGCGACCGCGCCGCGTGAGGACGGCGTCTGGATCCTGCGGCCCGGCACGCTGAGCCGCGTTCGCCTGTGGGCGCTCGATCTGATCGCCGAGGCGCCGCCCGCCAAGGTGGTCGCCCTCGCCGGCGGCACGTTCTTCGATGCGCTCGCGGGCTTCGAGACGCCGGCCGTCGCGGCGCTGACGGGCTGGCCGGGCGCCGAGCGCGCCGGATTCGCGCTCGCCGTCATGGCGCCGTTCGTCGGCGGCGAGACGCTCAAGCTCTTCGCGATCTCCGCCGGCGGCGAGAGCTACGGCGAGCTGGGAACGCTGCGCACGCGGCTCCCCGCGCCGCTCCCGGTGGACGCGGTCCCGAGCCTCGGGAACGCGCTGGGCGCGCTCGACCGGGTCGCCGTCGACGGCGTCGCGGCCGACCACGCGGTCCCGGTGCATCTCGAGCGCGGCGCGCTGCTCTCAATTCAGGGCTGGGCCGTCGACCGGCGCGGCCCGCGGCTCGCGGCGTGCGTCGAGCTCGAGATCCCGGGCGCCGGGCGGTTCGAGGCGGACTACGGTTTTCGCCGCCAAGACGTCGCCTGGGCGCTGCGCTCGGGCGTCGCGGCGTGCGGGTTCGCGCTGACCGTCGACAGCGCGCGGATCGAGCCGGGGACGTACCGCGCCGCGCTGCGCGTGCTCGGCGCGCGGCGCGACGCGTTCACGGTGCTGCCGGATGTCGACCTCGTCGTCCACTGAGAACCGCGCCGGCGAGCGGGCGCGGGCGGCGTTGGCGACCGCCTGCGCCGCGCGCTTCGGCGTGCAGCGCGGTGATCCGATCGTCTCGATCGTCGTGCCGGCGTACGAGAACTGGGCCTTCACCGAGCGCTGCATCGAAGCGATCGTGCTGTGCGGCGGGGACGCGCCGGCCGAGCTGATCGTCGTGGACGACGCGTCGAAAGACGAGACGCCGGACATGCTCGCGCGGCTGCCGGGCGTGAACGTCGTGCGCAACGGCGTGAACGTCGGCTTCGTGCGCGGCTGCAACCGCGGGGCGGGGATCGCGCGCGGCCGGTATCTGTTCTTCCTCAACAACGACACGGAGATTCGCCCCGGCGCCGTCGACGCGCTCGTGCGCCGGATCGAGCGCGACGAGCGGATCGGGATCGTCGGCTCGCGGCTCGTCTATCCCAACGGGACGCTGCAGGAGGCGGGCGGGATCATCTGGTCCGACGGGTTCGCGTGGAACTACGGGCGGCTCGAAGACGGGCGCCGTCCGGAGTACAACTTCGCGCGCGACGTCGACTACGTCTCCGGCGCGGCGCTGCTCGTTCGCCGCGACGTCTTTCGCGCGCTGGGCGGTTTCGACGAGCGCTACGAGCCGGCGTACTACGAGGATGCGGATCTGTGCTTCGCGGTGCGCGCGCGGGGGCTGCGCGTCGTCTACGAGCCGGCGTCGGTGGTGATCCACCACGAAGGGGTCACGGCCGGCCACGACGTCAACGCCGGCGCGAAACGCTACTACGAGATCAACCGGCCGAAGTTCGTCTCGAAGTGGTACGAGGCGCTCAAGCGTGACCACCATCCGTACGAGGAGGCCGCGTTGCGGCGCGCGGCGCGCGGCCGCGGCGACAGGCGGCCGGCCGTGCTCGTGATCGCCGAGCACGTCGTCGCGTACGGCCCCGGCGTGCCGGCCGGCTCGCTGGGCGGCGCGATGCGCGAGCTGGTCCAGGCCGGCCACCGGGTGGTGTTGCTGCCGCACGATCTGGCCGGCGGCGGTGAGGACACCGCGCGGCTGCAGGACGACGGCGTCGAGGTGCTGTTTCGCGACGGCGGCGACGCGCGCGGCCTGCGCGAGCACCTGGTCGAGGCGCTCCCGACCGTCCGGCTGGCGCTCATCGACGGCGAGCGGCTGTGCCGGCGGTACCTGCCGGCGGTCCGGGCGGCGTCCGACGTTCCGGTCGTGTACCGCGCGGCCGGCGCGGTCGACGTCCTGTGCGCCGCGGCGGCCGACGGCACCCTGGCCGAGGCGGACGCCGACGCCGAGCGCGTGCGCGCGGCCGGCGCGGGCCCGGTCGCCGTCGGCGACGCGGTGGCGCTGCTCGCGGCGCTGGTCCCGAGCCCGGCGCCGTCCGGCGCGGATGCGCCCGCGACGCCGCACGCCGTCTCGCCGGGAACGCCGCCGGATTGGGGCGCCGCACCGGCCCGCGCGGCCGGCGGCGCGGCCGCCGGTGCGGGCCGGTACCGGGCCGCAGCCGACGGGACTCGCCGCGACGCCGGCGCGCGCGAGCGCGACCGGCTCACCGCAGCCGTCGGGGCGCTGCGGTCACAGCTCGAACGGGAGCGCGCCGCGCACCGCCTGACGCGCCGCCGCGAAGCCGAGTGGCAGCTCGCGCACGACGAGGCGCGCGGCGATGCCGTCCGGCTCGCCGCCGAGCTGGAGCGGGCGCGCGGCGAGCACGCGGCGGAGCTCGACCGCTGCCGGGAGCTGCTGCGGCACGTCGTCATCGCCCAAGCCGCCGCCGACGGGCTCGCCGCCGAGCGCGCCGCCGCGCTCGCGCGCGCCGCGAACGCCGAGGCGGAACGGGACCGCACCCTGCTCGAGCTCGGTACCGGCGGGATCGTCGCCGCGCTCGGCGCCGAGCTCCTGGAGCTGCAGGCCCGGCTCGAGGCCGAGCACGACCCGCCGTTCGAGCTCCCGGCCGGGGTGCGCCTCAGCCGGCCGGCACCCGAGCTGCGATAGGGCTCTTCAGCCGGAACTCGAGCGGAACTCTCGAGCCGGCGTACTCCTCGAGGATCGCGTCGAGCCGCGCGGCATCGGGCCCGCCGGCGGCGCGCAGCGCGGCGAGCGTCCGCGCGACCCACTCCTCCAAGCGCGCGATGCGGAGCGCCCCGCAGCTCGCGGCGCCGCGGTGGTGCCGCAGATCGGGCACGAGAAAGCCCGCCACCGCTTCCCGCGCGCGGTCGTCGACCGACGCGTGCAGCCCGAGCTGCCCGATGCACTTGGCGGCGACCGTCTCCCAGTCGCCGAGGAGCTCGTCGAACGCGGCCAGGACGCGCGGGCTGCCGCGCGTGTCGCGCTCGGCGATGAGGTTGTACTTCAGCCACAGCGCGAACGCATGGTCCGCGCCGACGCCGTCACGGTCCGCGAGCGATGCCGCGACCGGCGCCGGATCGCGCCAAACGTGCACGAACTTCGCGCCGCGCCCGGCGCGGCGCGCACCTTCGATCCAGTACGGCAGCAGCGCGGTGATGCGCGGCTCTTTGACGACCGCGGTCCGCGCGGCGCCGTACTCGGTCTCGAAGAAACGGACGATCGCGTCGACGAAAGCGACCCGCTCGGCGGCGCCGACGCGACCGCTCTGCAGCGCCAGCGATCCGTCGTACCACGAGCTCTGGTGCGCGCCGAGGAACGCGTCGTTCAGCTCCAGCGCGCGCAACGGCTCCCAGTAGCCGCGCGGGTTGGCGAAGTTGGGCGGCAGGAGCTCGCGCGGAAGCGCGCCGCCGCACAGCGCGAGGATGCGCGCGAACGCCGAGCTCCCGCTGCGTCCCATCCCGACCACGAAGACGGCGTCCCGCCCGCGCGGTGCCGTCACCGGCGGCCTACCCGCGGGACGCGGCGGCGCCGGCGCACGCGGTGTGGACGATCTCCGCGATGCGCGCGATCGTTCCGGTCGCGAGATCGGCCCAGCACGGCAGCCCCAGCGTCGTCGCCGCAAGCTCGCCGGTGACCGGGAGCTCCGAGCACGGATACCGCGCGAACGCGCGCTGCGCGGGCAAGCCGTCACCCCACCAGCGGCGCGACCCGATCCCCGCGCTCGACAGCGCGTCCTCGATCGCCTCGAGCCGGTCGGCCGGGGTCTCGACGATCGTCGTGGCGGTCACCCAGTCGGTTCCGTAACCGGGCTGCAGGCGGGCGCCGCGGAGCGCGGGCAGGGCCGCCGCGTAGTCGAGCGCGACGCGCCGGAACGCGTCGCGCGTCGCCGGCCACTCGTCCAGCGCGGCCAGCCCGACGGCGGCGGCGTACTCGGACATCTTCGCGTTCATCGCGCCGGCCACGGCTTCGCGCGAGCCGGCGAAGCCGAAGTTGATCCGCTCGCGCACGGCGCGCATCCGAGCCGCGTCGTCGCAGACGACGAAGGCGCCCTCGCCGACGCCCACGATCTTGGTGGCATGGAGGCTCACCACGGCCGGGACGGCCGACGCGCGGACCGTGTCGAACGCCGCCGCCGCGTCGACCACGACCGGCAGGCCGGTGTCGCGCTCGAACGTCTCCCAGCCGCGTGCGTCGACGGGCCGGCCGAAGGCCGAGACGGCGAGCACCGCGCCCAGCCGGCCCGGTGCGTCGGGCGCGAACCGGCGCGCCGCCGCCGGCGCCAGCATGCCGTCCTCCGCCACGTCGACGAACCACGGGATCAGACCGGCTCGCACGACGGCTTGGCCGGATGCGGCGAACGTCCAGGCCGGCATCATGCACAGGCTTCCGGGGGCCACGTCGAGCGCGAGCAGCGTCGCGGTCACGGCGGCGGTCGCGTTGCACGCGACCGCGACCCGGCCGGCCGACGCCGCGCCGGCGTGCTCCGCCAAACGGTCCTCGAAGCGCCGGACCAGCGGGCCGTCGTTGGAGTACCAGCGCGACGCGTCGATGCGGCGCAGGTACGGGACGAGGCGGTCGGCGTCGGGCAGCTTCGGCTTGCACACCTGCACCGAAACCGGCGACTCGTCGCGACCGCGCCACGCACGCTGATGCACCGTCTCGTCATGCGGCGCACAGCCCGTGAGTCCTGGGCGTCAGTCGCCGAGCCGGCCCGTCGCCAAGAGCTCGGCGGGGGTGGTGAGAACGCCGCGCGACGTCAGCTCGCCGACGTCGCGCGCGTCGATGACCTGGGCCGCGAACTCGGCGCTCAAGCCGCCGGCCGCGACGACGTCGAGCCAGCGCCGCCAGTGCCAGGCTTGTTCCGGCTGCAGCCGCTCGCGGTGTGCTTCCAGCATCGCGCCGGCGAGCTCGATCTTGCGGCGGAAGCGCGCTTCGTCGGTGAACGGCAGGTGCACGATCAGGAGATCGTCCGGCACGGTGACCGAAACGCCGTCGCGCGCCGGCACGAACTCGTGCGCGCCGAAGACGATCCGCGCGACCGCAGCGGGCCGCACCATGAGCTTCGGACCGATCTTGGCCATGATCCACGGCGTCTCCGCGTGCGCGGCGAGGTAGTCCGCGTCCATCGCTTGCCGCGCGCCGACGACGAGCGCCGACGCGGGCGGCGCGAGCGGCGCGATCGTTCCGTCGGCGCCGCGCAGCGGCGGGGCGTTGAAGCGGCGCACCGGGTACGCGTCCGTCGCGTGCAGCCCGGCGACGGCGCTCATCGTACCGCCTGCCGGAACCCAGAACTCGTCGGAGTCGACGAACATCACCCAGTCGGGCTGCGCCCAGGCGCTGACGGCCCGCAGCGCCGCGCTGAAATAGTCCAACGGGTCGGGCGCGTAGTCCGCGACGCGCGCGACGCGGACGCGGTGCGATGCGAACGCCTCGGCGACCGCGCAGCTCTCCGGGTCGGCGACGTTGAGCGAGACGAAGAGATGTCCGACGCCGAGCGCGAGGTGGTGCTCGATGCAGCGCCGCAGCATCTCCGCCTTGTCGGCATGAAAGATGATCGCGGCGAAGGCCGGCGGCTGAGGCGTCCTCGCGTTCGCGCCCGGCGGTTCCACGCCACGCCAATGCGGCGAGCGGAGCCCGAGTCCTCTCGCCGCGGGACGCGCGCGCGCGGTGCGCGAAGAGCCTGACGCGATGCCGCACGATTCGCCGGCCCCGTTCGTGGTCGGCGCGCCGCGCTCGGGCACGACGCTGCTGCGGCTCATGCTCGACGCGCATCCGCAGATCGCGATCCCGGCCGAGTCGCACTTCTATCCGGCGCTGCTGGCGGTGGACGAGCGGCGCGACGACTGGCTGGATGCCGCGCTGGCGGCGATCACCGGCAGCCATACCTGGGGCGACTATCGCCTGGACGGCCGCGCGTTCGAGCGCGCCGTGCGCGACGCCGATCCGTCCGGGATCGGTGACGTGCTGCGCACGTTCTACCGGACGTACGCCGCGCGTTTCGGAAAACGACGCTGGGGCGACAAGTTTCCCGGCAACGTGCTGCACATGGCGGCGATCGCGCGGCATCTGCCGGAAGCGCGCTTCGTCCACATCGTGCGCGACGGGCGCGACGTCGCCGCCTCGCTGCGCGGCCGCTGGTGGCGGCCGGACGGCGACACCTACCCGGCCTGCATCGAGCTGTGGGCGGGGCGCATCCGCGCTGCGCGCGAGCAGGCCGCCGGCGGGATTCCGTACCTCGAGGTCCGCTACGAGGCGCTCGTGCGCGAGCCTCGCGCGACGCTCGCGCGCGTCTGCGACTTCGCCGAGATCCCGTACGACGACGCGATGCTGGGCTACGCCGAGCGCGCGCGCTCGCGCCACGACGAGGTGTCGGACTGGCATTTCGAGGGCCGGTTCATCCCGCGCGCGCAGCTCGTCGCCGTCCACGCCAACACGCAGCGGCCGCTGACGCAGGAAACGATCGGGCGCTGGCGCGGCGAGATGAGCGCGGCCGACGCCGCGGCTTGCGAGCGCGTCGCCGGCGACGTCTTGCGCGAGCTCGGCTACCGCTGAGAACGGGTGCGGCTCAGGCTCAGGTGGGGCAGGCCGTGGCGGCGGACAAGACGCCTTCCTCGCGCAGCAGCCGGTTGTGCCAGGCGAGGTTCGTCGAGAACTTGTCCATCAAGTAGCGCTGCCACTGCTTCAGCTCCGCGTTGCTGAAGTGCGCCGTCGACCAGTAGCCGTTCGAGTACTCGTCGGTCGTCGACCAGTCGTAGTCGCGCATCGTCGCCGGGTCGTACAGGTCGCTGCCGGGATACGGGCACAGCACGGTGATCCCGAAGACGTCGGGCTCGATCCGCTCCACGAGCTGCTCGGTCAAGCGGATGTCGTCGGCGGTCTCGTTCGGCATGCCGATCAGGAAATACGCGCGCCGCTCGATCCCGATCTCGCGCGCCCAGTCGAACGTCTGCACGATCGTCTCGACGCTCAGCCCCTTCTTGATGTCGCGCAGGATCCGCTGGCTGCCGCTCTCGCAGCCCGCGTTGATCTGCGCGCACCCGGCCGCCTTCATGACGCGCAGCATCTCCTTGGTCACGAAGCTGCAGTGCACGTTCGCCTCGAACGGCAGCGTGAAGCCGCGCCGGATCTTTTCCTCGCAGAACGCGATGACTTTCTCCGGGCTCGTGTTCCAGGTCGCGTCGGCGAACTTGAACATGTCCAAGCCGTAGGTCCGGTGCACCAGCTCGATCTCGTCGAGCAGATGCGCCGGATCGCGCTCGCGCACCGGGTTGGTGCTGCGGCTGAACACGCCCGTGACGATGCGCTCCGCGCAGAAGGTGCAGCGGAACGGACAGACCCGGTTGCTCATGAAGCTCGTGATGCGCTTGCCGCACTGCTTCTCGCAGAGGTCGATGGCGCGACCGTTCTTGACCAGCTCGCGGTCCGGGAAGATCTCGTTGAACGCCTGGAACTGCCGGCCCGGGATCAAGCGGTCCGTGCAGCCGTCCAGGACCTCGAGGAACGCCTCTTCGCCCTCGCCGGCGACGACCTGGTCGACGCCGTCCTCGGCCAGACAGTCCTGCGGCACGGCGGTCGGGTGGAAACCGCCGAACACCGTGCGCACGCGCGGGTTGACGCGCTTGATCGCGCGCGCCAGCGCGAGCCCGTGCTTGAACACCGGCGAGGTGCAGGAGAAGGCGACCACGTCCGAGTCCTTCGCGCCGTCGATGATCGTCTCGTCGGCGTCGAAGTAGCCCTGGTAGTAGTCGATCTCGAGCTCGCCGCGGTGCCGTTGCTTGGCGTACGCCCCGATGTAGGCCAGGCCCAGCGCTTCCCAGATGTTGAAGTAGCGCGGCTGGACCAGGGTCACTTTCATGCGGCCATACCATACCAGATCGAGCGGGCGAGCGACAGAGGACGCCGCTAAAAAAAAGACCCTCGCGACGCAGCCGCCGCGAGGGTCGAGGAGCTCGCCGAGGCGAGTCTTACATCGGGGTGATCGTTCCGGTGCGCGCACCGTCGGGTGAGTTGCCGTGGACCCAGTTGTTGTTCCAGGTCAGGAGCTGCGTGCCGACGTCCGCGAACAGCCCGGTCCCGTTGTTGTGCACGACCGAGGTGTCGGAGAGCGACATGGTGCTGTTGTTCGTCGTGTGAACGCCGAACGTCTGGTTGTTGCTGACCTGATCCTTGACCAGGTGAACGTTGACGTTGGCGCCGCTGGTGAGCACGCCGCCGCCCTGGTTGTTGTTGATGTCCGAGTCCTTGAACGAGGACTTGGAGTTTCCGGTGATGCTGATGCCGGGCCCCGTTTGGCTCTTCGAGAACTTGCTCATCGACGCCACGATGCGCTCGAAGCCGGCGCCGGTGTAGTTCACGACGAGCGCGCCGTTCACGCAGCGCTCGAAGTTCGAGTTGTAGATCGTGATCCCGACCGCGGCCAGGCCGGCGGACGGCACGACGTTGAGGCAGGTGTTGGTGAAGTTCTCGACGTCGACGTTCTCGATCGCCAGGGTCCCGCCCTGAAGGACGCTGATCCCGATCGTGCCGGAGGCGATGCCGTTGATGTCGAGGTTGCGGAGCACGTCCATCGGGCACGCCACGCTGGAGTTGTTGATGATGACGCCCGGCACGCCCGACGCCAGAATCGACGCGACCTGACCGGCTTCGCCGCCGCCGCCGTCGATCTTGATCCCCTTGGTGAGGGTGATCGTGCCGTAGCCGGCCGGATCGAGCGCATCGATCTCGCCGCAGTCGGCCGTCTTGGAAACCGCGCCCGCGAACGTCTTGCACGGCGCCGTGCGGCTGCACGGGTTCACGTCATCGCCGGTACCCGACACCCACGTGCGGGTCGCCTGCGCCTGCGCTTGTGACGTCAGCGCGCAGAAGCACATCGCGAATGCGAAAAATACGAAAAAGAATAGGTTTCGTTTCAAGGAGGCACCCCTCTCGAAGCTCTAGGCAAGCCCGGTCAGGGCCGATTCGCCGGGGAGTCTCAGGGGCCTTCCGCCGGTTTCGTAAAGCATGCGAAGGATGCGCTCAGTGAGCTTTGTCACTGCGCTGCGCTAGCAAGCATCTCTTCGCGCGCACGGCAAGCGAGCGCTCTCGGCGCCGAACGTTTGCGCGGCGGAACGGCCGCGGCCGGCCCGGAAAACGTCCGGCGGACGTATGCAACTGCGAATCGACCACGACGCGGTGGAACGGGCGCGCCGGCTGGCCGGCGCGATCGCCGAGCCGGTCGAACGTTTCATCGCGCGGCACTCGACGGTCAGCGTCGAGCGCACCGTCGCGCGCTTGTGCGGCGTCGACGGCGTCGACGCGGACGGCGTGCCGCTGCCCAACCGGGTGGTCGACGCGCTGCGCGAGCGCGAGCCGGGCGTCGCGCGCGCGCTCGGCGCGGCCGTCGCCGAGAGCGGGCGGACGCCGCAGCAGGTCGCCGAGGCGGTGGCCGCCGGCGAAGCGCTGCCGGACCCGGCGCGCACGCCCGAAACCGCGCTGCGCGCGGCGCTGCGGCCGCACGCCGCCGCCGGGCTCGCGCGCATCGACGCGAACCGCCGCGCGCGCGAGGCGCTGCTGGCGCGGCTGCCGCAGGGCCGGCCGCCGCTGCTCTACGTGATCGTCGCGAGCGGCAACATCTACGAGGACCGCACCGCCGCCGTCGCCGCCGCCGAAGCCGGCGCGCAGATCGTCGCGGTGATCCGCTCGACCGCGCAGTCGCTGATCGACTACGTGCCGTACGGCGCGACGACCGAAGGCTTCGGCGGGACGTACGCGACGCAGGAGAACTTCCGCATCATGCGCGCCGCGCTCGACGAAGCCTCGGAGCGGCTCGGGCGCTACGTGATGCTCACCAACTACGCGAGCGGCCTGTGCATGCCGGAGATCGCGGCCACCGCCGCGCTCGAGCGGCTCGACATGCTGCTCAACGACTCGATGTACGGCATCCTGTTCCGCGACATCAACATGCAGCGCACGTTCGTCGACCAGCACTTCTCGCGCCGGCTCAACGCGCGCAGCGGAATCGTCATCAACACCGGCGAGGACAACTACCTCACCACCGCCGACGCGGTCGAGCAAGCCCCCGCGGTGCTGGCCTCGCAGTTCGTCAACGAGGCGTTCGCGCGCGCCGCCGGGCTGCCGCCCTCGCAGATCGGGCTCGGCGACGCCTACGAGATCGACCCCGACCTCGAGGACGGTTTTCTGCTGCAGGTCGCGCAGGCGCAGCTCGCGCGCCAGATCTTCCCAGAGGCGCCGCTGAAGTACATGCCGCCGACGAAGCACATGACCGGCGACATCTTCAAGGGGCACCTGATCGACGCGATGTTCAACCTGACGTCGGTGATGACGCACCAGACGATCCATCTGTGCGGGATGCTGACCGAGGCGATCCACACGCCGTTCCTCGCCGACCGCGCGCTGGCGCTGGAGAACGCGCGCTACGTCATGAACACCGCGCGCCGCTTCGGCGACGAGATCGAGATCGTGCCGGGCGGGAAGATCGAGCGCCGCGCGCACGAGGTGCTGGCCGGGGCCGTGCGGATCCTGGAAGGCGTCGCCGGCCGCGGCTTGATGGCCGCGATCGAGGACGGCACGTTCGCCGACGTCAAGCGCCCGCGCGACGGCGGACGCGGCTACGACGGCGTCTTCGCCAAGGACGAGCGCTACTGGAACCCGTTCGAAGCGGCCCTGGCCGGCGAGGCGGTGCTCGCGTGAGCCTGGTGCGGCCGTACGGCGACACGCTCGACGACGGCGCGGTGCAGCTCTCGTTCACGCTGCCGATCGCCTGGAGCGAAGCGGCCGACGAGGCCGCGCGGCAGCTCGCGGGCAAGATGGGGTTCACCGACGTCGCGGTCGCCGAAGGGCGCGCGATAGCGCGCGGCTTCTCGTTCTTCGTCGTCTACGCGCGCACGCCGGCGGCGGTCGACGTCTCGGCGATGCAAATGCCGGCGGCGAGCGACGCGCTCAGCATGGAGCAGGTCGACGAGCTGATCGCGCGCCGCGTCGGCCGCAAGCTGAAGATCGCCGGCGCGTGCATCGGGACCGACGCGCACACCGTCGGGATCGACGCGATCCTCAACATGAAAGGCTACAAGGGCGACTACGGGCTCGAGCGCTACCGCGGCTTCGAGGTGTTCAACCTGGGCAGCCAGATCGCGGTCGAGGATCTCGTGCGCTTCGCCGTCGAGCGCGACGTCGACGCGATCCTGGCGTCGCAGGTCGTCACGCAGAAAGGCAGCGACATTGCGAACTTCACCGCGCTGGCCGAGCTGCTCGAAGCCGAGAACGTGCGCGACCGGCTGCTGCTGATCGCGGGCGGCCCGCGCGTCACGAACTTGCTCGCCGCCGAGCTGGGCTACGACGCCGGCTTCGGCCGCGGCACGCTGCCGAGCGAGGTCGCGACGTTCATCGCGCGGCGCGCCGCCGAGCGCGCCGCGGCGTGAGAGCCGCGTTCGGCCTGCTGGCCGTCTGCGCCGCGCTGGCGTGCGGCGCGCCCGCGCTGGCCGTCGACCGCGCGCTGGGCGCGGACGTGCCGAAGCCGGTCGTGACCGGGACGCCGTGGACGGCGGCCGACGTCGCCGCGCTGGCCGCGAACCTCGACCTCGCGCTGGCCGGCGCGAAGACGCTGCGCGGCGCGCACGTCGGCCTGTACGCGGTCGACGGGCGCGACGGCCGGGTGCTCTACCAGCGCAACGCCGGCGATGCGTTCCAGCCCGCCTCGACCTTCAAGCTGCTGGTCGGGAGCGCCGCGCTCGACAAGCTGGGACCGGAGTTCCGGTTCCGCACCAGCGCGTTCGCCGGCGGGCCGGTCGCGAACGGCGCCCTGGACGGTCCGCTGGTGCTGCGCGGCGGCGGCGACGTACTGCTCGACGACGCCGCGCTCGGCTCGCTCGCACCGGCTTTGCGCGCGGCGGGGATCCGCAGCGTCCGCGGGGTCGGGTTCGACGAGCCGGCCGGGCTGCCGCGCTGGCTGCCCGGCTGGTCGTGGGACGACCTGGCGTGGTACTACGCCGCGCCGGTCACGCGGCTGGGCCTCAACGACAACCAGGTGACGCTGCGCGTCACCCCCGGCGCCGTCGCCGGCGCGCCGGTCGCCGTCACGGTCACGCCGTGGGGCTCCGTCTGCGCGGCGGCTGCGGCGGCGTGCGGCGAGGACCTCGGGTTCCGCATCGTCGTGCGCGCGACGACCGGCGCCGCCGGGAGCGCGAGCACGCTCGACGTCGTGCGCACGCGGATCGACGCCGCCGCGCCCGACGAGGTCGCGCTGGTCGGAACGCTGGCCGCCGGCGCGCAGCCCGACGAGCTGTCGATCGCGGTCCCGTCGCCGCCGCGGTACGCCGCGCTGGCGGTGCGGCGCGCGCTGCTGGCGGCCGGCTTCGGCGTCACCGGCGACGCGGGCGCGAGCGGCGCGGCCGCGACGGCGGCGGACGCGGCGCCCGTCTGGACGCACGACTCCGAGCCGCTGCGCGATATGCTCGCGGATCTGTGGCTGCCCAGCGACAACCTGCTGGCCGAAGAGCTGCTGCGCGCGCTCGGCGCGCAACCGCCGGCGCCGCAGGGCAGCACCGAGCAGGGCGCCGGGTTCGAGCGGACCTGGCTGAAGGGGCTCGGCGTCGACGCCGAGAGCGCGCTCTCGATCGACGACGGCAGCGGGCTGTCGGTCTACGACCGCATCACGCCGCGCGCGCTGGTCGCGATCTTGCAGCACGACTGGGACGGTCCGTACCGCGACACCGTGCTCGACGCGCTCCCGATCGCCGGCGTGCGCGGAACGCTGAAGACGTCGTTCACCGGAACGCCCGCCGAGCGGCGCGTGTTCGCCAAGACCGGCTCGCTCACGCACGTCAGCGCGCTGGCCGGCTACGTCGCGAACGCCCGCCACGGCGCGGTGATCTTCGCCTTCGAGGTGGACGACTGGATCGGTGCGAGCGCGGCGCTGCGCGACGTGCGCGCGCGCGTGCTGAGCGAGCTCGCGGAGCGCTGAGCCGGCGATGCTGGGCGCGCACTTCGAGGCGGAGATTCGCGAGCAGCCCGGCGTGTGGCGCCGCATCGCCGCGTCCGACGGCGCGCGGCGCTTCGCGGCGTCGGTCGCGGGGCGCGACGTGCTGTTCCTGGGCAGCGGGAGCTCGCTGTTCGTCGGGATGCTCGGCGCGCTCGCGTTTCGCCGCCGGGCGGTGCGCGCGGCGGCGCTCGCCGCGACCGAGGCGCGCTTCGACAACGCCGCGTACCGCGACGCGTGCGTCGTCGCGCTCTCGCAGAGCGGCCGCTCCACCGACCTGCTCGGCGCGCTCGACCTGCTCGAGCCGGCCCGCGTCGTCGCGCTCACCAACGACGCCGCCTCGCCGCTCGCCGCGCGCGCCGACGTCACGATCGACTGCCTGGCGGGGCCGGAGATCGCCGTCCCGGCCAGCAAGAGCGTGACGTCGATGGCCGCCATCCTGCTGTGGGCGGCGGCGCTGACCGGCGGCAAGCGCAACCGCAGCGCGGAGACGCTCGAGAAGACCGCCGACGACGTGCAGGACTGGCTCGACGGCGACGGCGTCGAGGACGTCCGCGCGGCGGCGCGGCGGATCGCGCGGCGGCGCAGCGTCGCGGTCGTCGCGGCCGGCTACGGCGTCCCGATCGCGCACGAGCTCGCGCTCAAGATCAAGGAGGCGAGCTACGTCCACGCCGAGGGCTTCGCGGCCGGCGAGTTCCGGCACGGCAGCTCGGCGATGCTCGACGCGTCGAGCGCGATCATCGGCATCCTCGACGACGCCTCGCGCGACATCGTTCACCGGCCGCTCGCGGAGGCGGCCGAGGCCGAGGCGGCGCGCTACGTGATCGGCGCGCGCTCCGGCGACATCCCGCTGCTGGGGCCCGCGACCGGCGAGGCGTTCAACACGCTGGCCTGGCTGGTCGCGGGCCAGATGCTCGCGCTCATGATCGGCCGGGCCAGCTACGTCGAGTCCGACGCGCCGCGCGGGCTCTCCAAATGGGTCGGCTGAGCGCGAGGGAAATGCGTCCGGCAGCCGTACCTTAGACGCAGCGAAGCGTCCGACGACGCGCTCGCTTTTCTTTTATCGTTTCGTCGCACGGCCGCCGGTGCTCGAGAGCAGGCGGGACGGCGACGGGAGGAACCATGCAGCATCACCTGCGGACTCGGGTGGCCCGGTTCATCGGCGCGGCGCTCGCCGCGCTGTTCGCCGTCCTCGCGCTCGCCGGCCCGGCGGCCGCGGCGCAGACCGGAACGATCTCCGGCACGGTCGTCGACGCGGCGACGAAGCAGCCCCTGGCGGGCGCGACGGTGACCGCGTCGTCGCCGAGCGGCCGCGGCAGCGCGACGACCGACGCGAGCGGATTCTACAACATCTACAACCTCGCGCCCGACACGTACGCCGTCTCGATCGCGGCCAAGGGCTACGAGGGCCTGGTGCTCGGCGGCGTGACGGTCGTGCAAGACCAGAACGTGCAGATCAACCAGTCGCTGGCGAAGGCGCTGCGCCAGATCGGCCGCGTGTCGTCACGCAGCGCGAGCAATCTCGTGCAGCCGGCGCAGACGGCCGACGTGTACAACGTCTCGCCGCAGCAGCTCGGCGCCGCGGTCGGCGTCGGCGGCCACCGTACGCTCTACGACGTCATCCAGACCGCGCCCGGCGTCACCTCGACCGGCGTCGCGGGGCGGCCGCGCATTCGCGGCAGCGACGTCGGTGACGTCGCGTGGGAGTTCGACGGGATTCCGATCAACGACCGGCTGACCGGTCTGTTCACCACCAATCTGTCCGTGGTCGGAACGCAGAACCTCGAGGTCTACACCGGCGGCTTCAACGCGCAGTACGGCAACGCCGCGGCCGGCGTGATCAACTCCGTGGTCAAGCGCGGGACGCGCCCCGGCTTCGGCAGCGCGACCTACACCACGCAGTTCCCGGCGTCCGAGCACGACCTGGTCGCCGAGTACGGCGGCGCGACCCCGAACAACAAGTTCAGCTGGTACTTCTCGCTCGACCAGAGCAACTCCGATCCGGTGTTCGCGAACGGGTACCAGCCGTACATCTACGCGCAGGCGCTGACGGCGCGCAACACCACCGCGTCGACGATCACCACGCGCGACGCCGTGGCGAACTTCCACTGGCGCCCGACCGACAAGGACGACGTCCAGTTCCTCGTGCAGACCGGGAACCAGAAGATTCCCTGGGACAAGGGCCTCACCGACGCGTCGGGGATTCTGGCCGTCACGCAGTGCCAAGGCGTCGTGGTGAGCGGCGGAGCGATCACCAATCCCGGCGTCAGCAGCAGCGGGCTGCCGTGCGTCGTCAACGGCAAGAGCACGGGGCTGCAGTACTACCACATCACGCAGCAGCAGGCCAACGTGTGGTACCACTGGTCGAACCTCGGCAAGATCCAGTGGAACCACATCGTGAGCGACAAGCTGTTCATGCAGTTCCGCCTGGCCGAGAACTTCAACCAGTACATCTTCGATCAACCGTTCAGCATCGCGACGATCCCGGGCGCCGGCACCACGCCGGGCGCGCAAGCCGGCGTCACCGGGACCAACCCGAACGGCACGCCGGCGACCGGCCGCGGCTTCCAGGACGAGTGGTCCAACCGCCGCTCCCAGATGTACATCGCGAACCTGGATTTCACGTTCACCCCGAACGCGCGCTCGACGTACTACGCCGGGCTCGTCTACGAGCGGGACAACGACGGGCAGCGCTACTACGACAACTGCGGCTGTGACGAGGCGACCGGCGGCGTCGGCGGCTTCAACAACGACGGCACCTTCCCGAACATCCACCTGGCCATCGACTATCCGCTCACGCTGCCGAGCGCGTACGTCGGCACGAAGCAGACGTTCGGAAAGCTGACCGTCGAGCCGTCGCTCCGCTACGACGCCGAGACGTATCAGATCCCGAACCGTCCTGACACGGTCAACCCGGTGACCGGCGCGGTGACCAAGAGCTACGCGTACGGCCCGTACAGCACGCACGCGTGGAGCCCGCGCTTCGGGTTCACCTGGGCGCCGGACGTCTACGATGCGGTGCGCGGGTCGTGGGGCGTGACGACGACGTTCGTTCCGGCGGCGTACGTCTTCAACAACTCGCCGAACGGCGTCAACGCCTCGAACGGCCGGTTCATCTCGCCGTACTATCCCGGCTCGCACCTGGCCAACCAGCGCAACTACAACGTCGACCTGTCGTTCTCGCACGCGATGCGGAACGGGCTCGACTCGGTGCGCTTCTCGCCGTTCTACCGGCACTCGGTCGACAAGCTGGAGCTGACGAAGCTCTACGTGTACGACCCGGCGACCGGCAACGTCTCGATCTCGGGACCGAACTTCTTCCGAACCGGGATCCAGAACCGCGCGACCGGAGCGGAGCTGGGCTGGAACCACGTGGTGCGCGGCGACGGTCTGTCGTCGTATCTCTCCGCGACCTACGTGAACTACTGGGGCTCGATCACGTCCGCGACGCTCGCCGGCGGAACGCCGTACGGCGCGATCACGTCGGCGGCGTTCACGGGGCAAAACGCGGCGCTGCGGCAGTTCTTGGCGACCGGCGTGCTGTTCCGCAACCCGGCGCAGCCCCCGTGGTCGGTCTCGTGGACCGGCGACTACCGCCAGGACCGGCTGCACGTCAGCCCGTTCGTGGTCTACCAGGTGGGCGCGCCGTACAACGTGACCGGCAACACCTGCCTCAACCAGGCGCTCCAGCCGATCGGCTCGACGCCGCCGCCCCCGCCGGCGCCGAACAACGTGTGCCCGGCGTCGCTCAACGACGCGCAGGTGCACTTCGCGCGCGCCAACTACTGGGCCGCGCTGGACGTCGGCTACGACATCGTCAAGCAGGGCTCGCGCACCGTCACCGTCGGGCTGAACATCCGCAACCTGTTCGACAACCCGTACGGCGACGTGTTCCCGACCGTCAACGGCAACTACCCGGCCAAGGACAACCCGGACTTCGCGACCTACGGCCCCGGCGTCGTGCAGAACACGCTGTACTACTATCCGCCGAACCAGCAGCCGCGCCAGATGCAGCTCTACATCTCGACGAAGTTCTAGCCCGCGCGCGTAGCGTCGCCGAATGAAGCAGGACGTCGGCCGCCGGCCGGCGTCCTCTTCGTGCTCATGCGCAGGCCGGCCCGGACGCTCGCGAACGCTCTCGCCGCACTGATCCCGCTGGCGGCGCTGGCCGTGCTCGCGCTCTCGGCGCAGAGCCCGTCGCCGTTCGCCTGGCCGACGCCGCTGCCGACCACCGCGCCCGCGCCGCAGCCGACCGTGCTGTGGAACGGTCTGCCGGGCGCGTCGTTCGCGCTGAGCGCGGAGCCGCTCGGCGTCTCACCGGACGGTGAGATGCGCGCGCTGGTGCGCGTCACGCTGCGCGACGCGCAAGGCAGCCCGACGAAGCTGCGCCGCGGCGCCGACTTCGACTACTTCACCGACCGCGGCGAGGCGCAGTGGCAGACGCGGCTGCGCTACGGCGGCCCGGCGGCGATCGTCTCGGTGCGCGACGAAGGCGTCGTGACCGTGCGCGTCGTCGCGAACCGGCCGCCCGGGCTGGCCGAGCAGCGCGTCGCGTTCGACACGCGCGCGTGGCGTCTGCCGCACGTCGTCGCGGCCGCGGCCGGCCCGCGCCTGGTGCGCGTCGGCTGGTTCCCTCAGGTGCGCGACGGCGCGGTGCGCATCTACCGCATCGGCGGGGACGGGCGCCGCGCGCTCGCCGCGGCGCTGCGCGCGCCGGCGTCATCCTGGGACGACGCCGCCGCGCAGCCCGGAAGCGTGGCGCGCTACGCCGTCGCGCGGCCCGGCGCCGCGCTGGCCGAGGTGCGGGCGAACGTGCCGCCGGAGCTGCCCGCGTCGAGCGCCGATCTGGTGCGCGGCAAATCGGCCTGGCTGGCGTTCTCCGGCGATCCGCTCGACGACGAGTCCTACGCGAAGCTCGACGCCGACCGCATCGTCGCGACCGCGGTGCGGGCCGGGATCCGCTCGGTCGAGCTGCGGCTCGCGTACGGAGCGTTCGACGAGATCACGCCCGAGGCCAAGGCGACGGTCGACAAGCTGATCGACGGCCTGGTGGCGCACCACGTCGCGGTCATCGGCTGGACGGTGCCGCGCGCGGCGTCGTTCGAGGACTTGGCGCGCAACGCGCAGGTCGCGGCGTACCGCACGCCGAGCGGCAGCGCGGTCAGCGGGCTGGCCGTCGACCTCGAGCGCGGCGAGGAGTTTCTCGGCAGCGGGCCGCGCGGGTACGCCGCGCTGAGCACCTATCTCGCGACCTTGCGGCGCGCCGTGGGGCCGCGCGTGCTGCTGGTCGCGACGGTCGAGGACCCGCTGCTCTCGCGGCTCGACGAGTCGAAGTTCCCGTACCGCGCGATCGCCCGCGACGCCGACGTGCTGCAGCCGATGACCTACTGGCGGTTCCTCGGGCCGTGGGACACGGTCCCGAAGGTGCAGAGCGCGGTCGCCGGGTCCGTCGCGCTCGTGCGCAAGCTGGCCGCGCGCGACGTCCCGGTCAGCGTCGGCGCGCAGACCGGCGTGCTCGGCAAGCGCGGCGCGCCGCCCGGCGACGAGCTGGCCGCGGCGATCGAGGCCGGCCGGCGCGCCGGTGCGATCGGGGTCGCGTTCTACGACTGGAACGGGACCGGGCCCGAGCAGTGGGAGGCGATCGCGCGCGCGAGCGGCTGGTAGCTCGTCCCTGCGGGCGACCCGGGGACTTCGGCTCGTTTCGGCCAACGGTAGGCGGGAGAGATGTTGCCCGAGCTCCTGGCGTGGTTCACCGGGAAGGAACAGAACCGGCGAAAGTTTCCCCGTAAGCGCAAGCCGTACCGGGCCGCCTACAGCCTCGACGGCACGTCGACCCGCGCCGCGATCGGCCTCGACATCAGCGGCGGCGGGCTCTGCATCCTCACCCAGGAACCGATTCCGCGTGACGACTTCGAGGTGCGCGCGCAGATCGACGAGCGGCAGGTGCGCATGCGCGTGAAGACCGTCTGGCACGACAACGTCCAGCACCAAGGCCGGAAAGTCTGGCGCTACGGCACGCGCTTCACCGGAATCCCGGCCGACGACTGGGACGCGATCATCCGCTACACCACCGATCGGCCGGTCGCCGACAGCAACAAGGCGCAGGAAGAGCTCACCGCGGTTCGCATGAGTCCTGACGACACCGCGCGGCTGCTGCCGAAGGAGCTGCAGAACCGGCTGCTCGCGATGCTGGTCGAGCGCCGCCGCTTGGCGCCGCTCGACGAACGCGTCACGCCGCTCGTCCACTACTTCTACTCGGGGATCGTGCGCCACAACGACAAGCTGATGCACCGGCTGGTCATCCAGTCCAAGCTGGTCGGACCGGAGCGCGATGAGATGTTCGAGACGCGCTTCGTCTTCGACGAATCCGGCAAGAACGTCCAGATCCTCAACTGAAAGGTCCCGCGTGCCCCAAAAGACCGCCCTGATCACCGGCATCACGGGCCAAGACGGTTCGTACCTCGCCGAGTTCTTGCTGGAACAGGGCTACCGCGTCGTCGGCATGACGCGCCGCTCCTCGACCGACGTGCACGAGCGCATCCAGCACATCGTCGACGACGTGACGATCGTCTCCGGCGACCTGCTCGACCAGAGCTCGATGAGCTCGATCGTCGCCGAGGTCCGCCCGAGCGAGATCTACAACCTGGCGGCGCAGTCGTTCGTCCCGACGTCGTGGACGCAGCCGGTGCTGACCGGCGAGTTCACCGCGCTCGGCGTCACGCGCGTCCTCGAAGCGATTCGCAGCGTCGACCCGTCGATCCGGTTCTACCAAGCGTCGAGCTCCGAGATGTTCGGCAAGGTCCAAGACGTCCCGCAGAAGGAGTCGACGCCGTTCTACCCGCGCTCGCCCTACGGCGTGGCGAAAGTCTACGGCCACTGGATCACGGTGAACTACCGCGAGTCGTACGAGCTGCACGCGTCGAGCGGCATCCTGTTCAACCACGAGAGCCCGCGGCGCGGCAAGGAGTTCGTGACGCGCAAGATCACCGACGCCGTCGCGCGCATCAAGCTCGGCTTGCAGAAGGAACTGCGGCTCGGGAACCTCGACGCGCAGCGCGATTGGGGATTCGCCGGCGACTACGTGCGCGCGATGTGGCTGATGCTGCAGCAGCCGCGCGCCGACGACTACGTCATCGCGACGGGGCGCACGCACGCGGTGCGCGACTTCGTGCGGCTCGCCTTCGAGGCGGCCGAGCTGAACTGGGAAGACTACGTCGTGATCGATCCGCGCTATTACCGTCCGGCCGAGGTCGATCTGCTGGTGGGCGACGCGTCGAAAGCGTACCGGGTGCTCGGCTGGGAGCCGGAGGTCTCGTTCGAGCGGCTCGTCGAGCAGATGGTGCTGGCCGACCTCGAGCGGCTGCGGCCGTTCGCGCCGGCGTGACGTGCGGGTTCTCCTCACCGGCGCGAACGGTTTCGTCGGGCGCCATCTGACCGCCGCGCTCGCGGCGCGCGGCCACGACGTCGTCCCGGCCGACCGCAGCGTGCACGACCCGAACGGCGTCGAGGTCGACGTCACCGATGCGCTCGCGGTGCGCGCGGCGTTCGATCTGGCGCGGCCGGATGCGGTCGCGCACCTCGCCGCGCAGGCGTTCGTCCCCGCGTCGCTCGCCGATCCGGACACGACGTTCGCCGTGAACGCGCGCGGCACGCTGAACCTGCTCGAGGCGGCGCGCGCGGTCGCCCGCGACGGCGCCCGGCCGCGGCTGCTGATCGTCAGCAGCGCCGACGTCTACGGCGCGCAGCCGCGCGAGGCGTACCCGCTGCGCGAGTCCGTGGCGCCGCTGCCGCGCAACCCGTACGCCGCGAGCAAGGTCGCCGCCGAGGCGCTGACGCTGGCCTACGCGCGCTCCTACGGCGTCGACGCGGTCGTGACGCGCGCGTTCAACCACATCGGTCCGGGACAGGACGACCGCTTCGCCGTCGCCGCGTTCGCGGCGCAGCTCGCGCGCGCCGCGGCGGGCGGCGACCACGTCGTGCGCGTCGGCAACCTCGAGGCGGCGCGCGACTTCCTCGACGTGCGCGACGTCTGCGCGGCGTACGCGCTGCTGCTGGAAGGCGCGGGCGAGGCGGGCGAGATCTACAACGTCTGCAGCGGGACCGCGACGCCGCTGCGCGAGGTGCTGCGGCGGCTGATCGAGATCGCGGGCGCCGCGGTCGAGGTGCGCGAGGACCCGGAGCGAATGCGCCCGGCCGACGTTCCGGTCAGCGTGGGCGACGCGGCGAAGCTGCGCGCCGCGACCGGCTGGGCGCCGCGCATCCCGCTCGCCGCCGCCCTGCGGACGGTCTACCACGACGCCCGCGCGCGGGCCGGCGCGCTTCACGACGAACAGGTGACCCGGTGACCGATCCCTATCGCGACGACCCGCCGCACGACGACGCGGGCGACGCCGCCGTCCCCGACGATCTCGGGGCCTTCGTGTTCGGCAACCGCGGCGCGCTGCTCGCGCTGCCCGCGGTCGTCCTCGCCGCGCTCGGGCAGCCGAGCGCGTTCTCCGTCGCGACCGGGTTGCCGGTCGCGTTCGCCGGCGAGGTGATCCGCATGTGGGCCGTCGGCTTCAGCGGCGTGACGACGCGCGGCGACACCGTCACCGCGCCGGCGCTGATCACCGCCGGGCCGTACGCGTACGTGCGCAACCCGCTCTACCTCGGCAACGTCGTCACCGCGGCGGGCTTCGCGTGGGCGTTCACCGGGCAGAGCTCGGCGCCCGTCCGGCTCGCGCTGGTCGCCGGCTCGCTGGCCGCCATGCTCGGCGTCTACGCGGTCGTCGTGCCGCACGAGGAGCGTTACCTGCGCGCGACGTTCGGCGCCGCGTTCGACGACTACGTCGCGCGCGTGCCGCGGATCGTCCCGGCCGCGGAACCGTCCGAGCCGCAGCACGGGTCGTACGATCCGGCCGTGATCGCGAAGGCGGAGACCCGGACCTGGCTGACGTTCGGCGCGATGCTGGGCGTGCTGGCGCTCAAAGCGCTGCGCGCGTGAGCTTCGCCGCGGGCGGCTCGACCGCGCGTCTGAAGGTCGCGCTCGCCGCGACCGCGGGCGTCGCCGTGCTCGAGCTGGCCGGCGGGCTGCGCGCCGGGTCGCTGGCGCTGATCTCAGACGCCGCGCACGTCGCGATGGACGTCGTCGCGCTGGCGATCGCGCTCGCCGCCGCGGTGCAGGCGAAGCGTCCGGCGACGCACCGGCGGACCTACGGCTTCGCGCGCTACGAGATCCTCGCCGCGCTCGCGAACGGCGGGCTGCTGACGGCCGTCACGGTGCTGATCGTGGTCGAGGCGGTGCGCCGGCTGTTCCATCCCGAGCTTCCCGCGGCCGGGCTGATGGCCGCCGTCGCGGCGGTCGGCCTGGCGGTGAACGTCGCGGTCGCGCTGATGCTGCTGCGCGACCACGGGCGCAGCCTCAACGTGCGCGCAGCCGTGCTGCACGTGGCGGGCGACGCGCTCGGCGCGCTGGCCGTGATCGCGGGCGGCGGCGCGATCGCGCTGACCGGCGCCGGCTGGATCGACCCTGCCCTCTCCCTGGTCGTGGCCGCGATCATCGTCGCCGGCGTCGTCGGGGTGGTCCGCGAGGCGACCGACGTGCTGCTCGAGAGCGCGCCCGGCCACGCCGCGGTCCCGCTGGTCCGGGCGCGGATCGGCCGGGTGGCCGGCGTGGTCGGCGTTCACGACCTCCACGTCTGGACCATCGGCTCCGGCTCGCACGCGCTGTCGGCCCACGTCGTCCTCGACGACCGCAAGCTCAGCGAGGCCGGCGCGATCCTGCGCACCATCGACGCGGCGATGCGCGACGACTTCGCGATCGCCCACGTCACGGTGCAGTTCGAGTGCGAGAGCTGCGAGCCCGACGCGGCGGTCGTCTGCACGCAGGGCGCTCGGGAATCGTCCGGCGCTCTCACGAAGTCTTCGGCGGTATGAAGTCCGGAACCGTCGTCCTCTCGACCGCGCGAACGCCCTTCGGGCGTCTCGGCGGCGCCCTCAGCTCGCTGGCGGCGACCAGCCTCGGCGCCGACGCGATCCGCAACGCGATCGCGCGCGCGGGCATCGATCCCTCCGACGTCGAGCACGTCATCATGGGCCAGGTCATTCAGGCCGGCGCCGGTCAGGCGCCGGCGCGGCAAGCCGCGTTCAAGGCCGGGCTCGCGAAGACCACCACCGCCGAGACGATCAACAAGGTCTGCGCCTCGGGGATGCTCGCGGTGACCTACGCCGCGCGGTACGTCACCGAGGGCGACAACCGCGTCGTCGTCGCCGGCGGGATGGAGTCGATGTCGAACGCGCCGTATCTGCTGCCCGGCGCGCGCAACGGCTATCGCTACGGCCACGGGACGCTGGTCGACGCGATGATCCACGACGGGCTGTGGGACTACTACTTCGACGAGGCGATGGCTGCGCAGGGCGCGCGCGTCGCCGCGGAGCTCGGCGTCACGCGCGCGGTGCAGGACGAGTTCGCCTACCAGAGCCATCAGCGCGCGCACGCCGCGCACGAAGCCGGCAAGCTCGCCGACGAGATCGTTCCGATCGACGTCGCGACCAAGGCCAAGGGGAAGATCGTCGTCGACGCGCTGCCGCGGCAGGCCCGCGTCCGCGTCCCCGCGCTGGCCGGGGCGCCCGGCTCCGACGGCTCCGTGTGGGACCACGTTCCGCCGCAGAACATGGTCGCCGATCCGGCGCAGTACTCGCCGTACGTCACCGGCGACGTCCCGCACGTGCGCGTCGACCGCGACGAGCCGGTTCGGCCGGACGCGTCGCTCGAAGCCATGAGGAAGCTCAAGCCGATCGACGCCGGCGGAACGATCACCGCCGGCAACGCGCCGGGCGTGAACGACGGCGCGGCGGCGCTGGTCCTCGCTTCAGCGGAGTACGCGCGCTCGGTCGGCGCCGAGCCGCTGGCCGAGATCGTCGATCACGCGGCGGTCGCGTGGGACCCGCCGTATCTCGCGCTCGTTCCGGCGATGGCGGCGCAGAAGCTGCTCGACCAGCAGGGGCTCACGGTCTCCGACATCCACGTCTGGGAGTTCAACGAAGCCTTCGCCGCGGTCGCGCTGACGGCGGCGACGAAGCTCGGGCTCGACGCGACGGCGATCAACGTCCAGGGCGGGGCGGTCGCGCTCGGGCACCCGATCGGGGCTTCCGGGGCGCGCATCGTCGGCGCGGTGGTGCAGCAGTTGCGGCGCCGCGGCGGCGGGCTCGGGATCGCGGCGATCTGCTCGGGGGGCGGGCAGGGTGATGCCGTCCTCGTGCGCGTCGGCTAGAGCGGGTCTTCATACGAAGCGATGGTGGCGAGGGCGCCGCGCTGCACGTCCGTCACGGGGACGTTGGGGTTCCGCCCTCCTGGCGGAACCCCAACTCGGCGCTCCGAGGGCTCCCGGCATCCTGCCTCCGCCCTCTCCGCGACGCCCCGTGACGAACATGCAGCGCGGCGCCCTCGGCACGATTGGGGTAAGGCGGTTATGTCGCCATCGCGTAGCGTCCGCCTGAGCTTTAGCGTCACCTTAAGCTTGTCGAAGGGTGAGGGAGCATTCGGATCGCTCCAGGCGGCAAGCATTGCGTCGTCGGGCTTTAAAGCCGTTAGGAATAGCGTGTGCGAGTACTAGTCGTCGGTGCGGGACAGATGGGCGGCGGCATCGCGCAAGTGCTCGCCGCGAAAGGGCACGAGGTGCTGCTGAACGACGTCGACGAGGCGCGGATTCGCAAGGGAATCGAGGGGATCGCGAAACGGCTCGACCGCGATGTCGAAAAAGGCAAGATGACTGCGGAGCAGCGCGGCGAGATTCTGACCCACATCGACGTGCGGCCGCACTTTCACGATCTGGACGTCGCGCTTGCCATCGAGGCGGCGACGGAACGGCTGGACCTCAAGCTCGATCTGTTCCGAGATCTGGATCGGAACACGCCGCCGGAGGCGGTGCTGGCGAGCAACACGTCGTCGATCTCGATCACCGTGCTCGGCGGCGTCACCTCGAAGCCGGAACGCGTCGTCGGGATGCACTTCATGAACCCCGTGCCGGTGATGAAGCTGGTCGAAGTGATTCGCGGGATCGCTACGTCCGACGAGACGTTCGCGTCCGTGCGCGATCTCGCGCTCGGGCTCGACAAGACGCCGGTCGAGGTGCGCGACTTCCCGGGGTTCATCTCGAACCGCGTCCTGCTGCCGATGATCAACGAAGCGATCTACGCGCTGTACGAAGGCGTCGCGTCGGTCGAAGCGATCGACACCGTCATGAAGCTCGGCATGAACCATCCGATGGGGCCGCTCACGCTGGCCGACTTCATCGGGCTCGATACGTGCCTCGCGATCATGAACGTGCTGCACGACGGCTTCGGCGACTCGAAGTACCGGCCGTGCCCGCTGCTCAAGCAGTACGTCGCGGCGGGCTGGCTCGGCAAGAAGTCCGGCCGCGGGTTCTACGACTACTCCGCGAGCCGGACGGCGAGCGGGCAGGGCGCGAACGGGGCCGCGCAGCCGGCGCCCGCCGCGCGATGAACGGCACGGCGCCGCTGGCGTTCGAGCGCGGGCGGTCGTGATCGAGACGGCGCGCCCCTCGCCCTTCGAGCTGACCGACGACCAGCGCGCGATCGGCGACGTCGCGCGCGAGGTCGCGGAGCGCGAGATCGCGCCGCACGTCGCCAAGTGGGACCGCGAGCACGCCTTTCCGCGCGCGCTCTACGGCACGCTCACCGAAGCCGGATTGATGGGGATGCTCGTCCCGGAGAAGTTCGGCGGGATCGGCGCCGACTACGTGTCGTACGCGCTCGCCGTCGAAGAGCTCGCGCGCGTCGACGCCGGGACCGCGGTCACCGTCTCGGTGCACTCGATGATCTGCAACGCGGTCGCGCAGCTCGGCTCGCAGGAGCAGAAGGAGCGCTGGCTGGAGACGCTCGCGACCGGCGACGTCATCGCGGGATTCGGGCTGACCGAGCCGGACGCGGGCTCGGACGCGGCGGCGCTGCGCGCGACCGCGCGGCGCGACGGCGATGCGTTCGTGCTCGCCGGGCGCAAGCAGTGGTGCACGAACGGCGGGTACGCCGGCGTCGTGATGGCGATGTTCCGCACCGGCGGAGCCGGCGCGAAGGGGATCAGCGCGTTCCTCGTGCCGATGGACCTGCCCGGTATCGTGGTCGAGAAGACGACCGAGAAGCTCGGCATCCACACCTCGAACACCGTCGACCTCGCGTTCGACGACGTGCGCGTTCCCGCGTCCGCGCTGCTCGGCGCCGAAGGCGCCGGGTTCACCCAGGCGCTGATGACGCTGACGTCCGGGCGCATCGGGATCGCGGCGCAAGCGGTCGGCATCCTGGCCGCGTGCCTCGACGCGTCGGTGCGGTTCGCGAAGGACCGCGTCGCGTTCGGAAAGCCGATCGGCGCGTTCGAAGGCGTCTCGTTCAAGATCGCGCGCATGGCGACCGATCTCGACGCCGCGCGGCTGCTCGTGTACCGCGCCGCCGCGCTCGCCGACGCCTGCCGGCCGTTCGTCACCGAAGCGTCGAAAGCGAAGCTGTTCGCGTCGACCAAAGCGCGCGAGCACGCGGCCGAAGCCGTGCAGATCCACGGGGGCTACGGCTACACCACCGAGTTTCCGGTCGAGCGCTACTACCGCGACGCCAAGATCACCGAGATCTACGAAGGGACCTCCGAGATCCAGCAGCTCGTCATCGCGCGCGCGCTCCTCGGCCGTCTGGAATGAGCTACTTTTTCGTTTGCACGACGTCGATCGGCGTCGTGCCGAAATAATAGCCCTTGTCGCCCTTTGAAACGGTGTGGCAGTTCGGCTTTCCGCCGTTCGCCCACGCGCCGGAGTAGGACAGGCAGAGCCGTCCGTCCTTGATGACGTACTTCCCGTCATCCTGATTGCGGGAGACGTTCGCGCTGCCGACGGGGACGTGTCCGCGATCGCTGATCCGTCCGAACAGCGTTCCGTCGGCGCGGAGCTCGACCTCGAACACGACGCCGTCTCGCCCGGGCGCGAAATACTTGTTGCCGACCAGCAGGTCGCGTATCTCCTGGTCGGAGAGCCGCACGGCAGCCGCGACCGGCGGCGACGGCTGGGGCGAAGGCTGCTGCTCGGCGCCGGCCGTCTGCAGGCTCGCCAGAATGAGGATGAGGCCGGTCAACGCGGCGGTTTTGGAACGCATGCTGTGTCTCCGGACGGTCGGCGATGTGGCTACCGTCTCGCGAAGCTGTCGCTGAGCAGCGTCGCGGTCAAGTGCGCGTTGGTCGTCACGTACTGGTTCATCGCCGGCTGGTGCCGTGATATCCCGGTGTAGTCGAAGCTGGTCGGGCACAGCCGGATCGTGTCGTAGGTGGCGATCGCTTTGCCGTGCTCGTCGAACCCGCGCGGCCCCGGGACGGCGAGGTCGACGTCGATCGCGAACGTCGCGGTGTCGCCCTCGGCCTTCGTCACATGGTACGTGTACGCGCCTCGCACGGGCGGCGCGGCGGCCAGCGTCCAGGACGATCCCGGGCTCACGTCGCGGTTCGCGACGATGCCGCGCGCGAGCAGCGGAAGGAGGCGCGCCGCTTCCGGGCTGAGCGCCGCGTCGGGCGCGTAGTCCAGCCGCCCGTCGGTGTAGACCGCGACGCGGATCGTCGGCTGCGAAAGCGTCTTTCCGGCGAACGCCGTGTCGATCACCAGCCCGCCGTCGCCGGTCGCCGCAACCACGTCGGCGGTCAGGGTCCCGCTGTCGTCGACGTTGGAGAACCGGTACGTCGCGGCCGACCCGTACGGCAGCGCGCCGACCGGCGAGAGGCCGGAGGTCTGCTCCTCGTTCTTCGTCTTGGCGCTGAACTGCACCGCGTAGACCAGCGTCCGGAGCGGCTTCGGCGGCACGCTCTGAGCCGATCCCGGGGACGGCATCACGGCGATGGCGAGCCCGGCCACGACGCTTGCAAGCGAACGAATCATCGCAACCCTCCTGTCCCTCGCTTTCGCCGCGGGTCTGCCGTGCCGCCTTCGCTCCGACGATTGTCGTCCAGGGGCGTTCTCGCGCGGCGCGGAACGCTCGGCGCGCCATGAAGCTGATGGAGTACCAGGGCAAAGACCTGTTCCGGCGCGCCGGCATCCCGACCCCGAACGGCGTCTACGCCACGACTGCCGATGAAGTGCACGCGTACATCGCGGCGCATCCCGGCTCGTGGGTGCTCAAGAGCCAGGTGATGATGGGCGGCCGGGGCAAGGCGGGCGGGATCAAGTTCGCCGACGACGCGCAGCAGGGCGAGACGCTCGCGCGCGAGCTCATCGGCAAGGTGCTCAAGTCGGTCCAGAACCCCGACGGCGAAGCAGTGAAGTCGCTGCTGGTCGAGGAGAAAGTCGACATCGCGAGCGAGGCGTACGTCTCGATCGCGATCGACCGCGCGCACAAGAAACCGATCGTGATGGTCACCCGCTTCGGCGGGATGGACGTCGAAGAGGTCGCCGAGAAGAACCCCGACGACATCAAGAAGTACTGGATCGATCCGGCCGCCGGGTACTCGCCGTTCATCGGCCGCAAGCTCGCCTTCGACGCGCAGCTTCCCGACGGGTACCGCAAGGCGTTTCCGGCGGTCCTCGGCGCGCTCTACACGCTGTTCATGGAGTACGGCGCGAACCTGGTCGAGATCAACCCGCTGGTGCTGACCAAGGACGGGCGCGTCATCGCGAGCGACGCGAAGGTCGAGCTCGACGACAACGGCCTCTACAAGCATGCGGACCTCGCGCAGTGGAACACACAGTCGCCGGCCGACGAGGACCAGGCCGCGGCGGTCGCGATCGGGCTCGGCATGTCGAACTACGCGCGCTTCGCCGACGAGCCGGGCGAGCCGCCGAAGACGGTCGGTACGATCGCGAACGGCGCCGGACTCGGGATGGGCACGATGGACGCCGTCAAGAACGCGGGCGGAGGCGCGGCGAACTTCCTCGACATCGGCGGCGGTGCACAGGCAGAGCTGGTGAAGAAGAGCTACGAGCTGGTCACCTCCGACGAGCGCGTGAAGGCGATGTTCATCAACATCTTCGGCGGGATCACGCGCGGCGACCAAGTCGCGAAGGGCATCGTCGAAGCGCTCAAAGGCGGCGACGTGCGCGAAGTGCCGCTCGTCGTGCGCCTGACCGGCACCAACGCCGAAGAAGGCCGCGCGATCTTGGCCGAGGCGGGCTTCGTGCCGGTCGAAACGATGGACGAAGGCGCGGCGCGCGCCGTCGAGCTCGCCAACGCGAACGGAAAGCGGTAGACCGTGGCCATCTTCCTCGACAAGAACTCGAAGGCGATCGTGCAGGGGATCACCGGCCGCGAAGGCGCGTTTCACACCCAGCGCATGCTGGCGTACGGGACGCAGATCGTCGGCGGCGTCACGCCCGGCAAGGGCGGGACGACGATCGAGAGCGGACAGCCGGTCTTCGACACCGTGAAGGACGCGGTCGACGCCACCGGCGCGACGCACTCGATCATCTTCGTCCCGCCGTTCGCCGGGGCCGACGCGCTGTGGGAGGCGTACGACGCCGGGATCCGGCTCGCCGTCTGCATCACCGAGGGCATCCCCGCCCACGACATGCTGCGCGTCGTCGCGACTACGCCCGGGATGCGGATCATCGGCCCCAACTGCCCGGGCCTGATCTCACCCGGGAAGTCGCTGCTCGGGATCATGCCGGCCCACGTCTTCAAAGAAGGCGACATCGGGATGATCTCCCGCTCCGGGACCCTGACCTACGAGATCGTCGACGGGCTGACCCGAGCGGGCCTCGGCCAGTCGACCTGCGTCGGGATCGGCGGCGACCCGATCATCGGGACGACCTTCGTCGACTGTCTGCGCGCGTTCGCGGGCGACCCCGAGACCCGGGCGGTCGTCGTGGCCGGCGAGATCGGCGGCTCGGACGAAGAAGACGCGGCCGCCTTCATCAAGGAGCATCTCCCGGACAAGCCGGTCGTCGCGTTCATCGGCGGCCGCAGCGCCCCGAAGGGGAAACGGCTGGGCCACGCCGGCGCGATCATCTCGGGCAACACCGGGACGCCGGAGTCGAAGGTCAAGGCCTTCGCCGAGGCCGGCGTCCCCGTCGCCGACCGCCCCTCGGAGATCCCGCGGCTCCTGGCCGAACGCCTGAAGCCGCTCGCGGTCTGAGCCGCCGCCGGGCGCGGACGCGGTCCCCAGCCGCCTCCCGGCCCGGCCCCGGCAAAAAATTCAGAGTGCCACAAACGCGTCCCAGACAGGACGGGATTCTGCCACCGCGAAGAGTCCGCTGCTTGGCGCTCTTTCCGCATCCTCTTGCGGGAACGCGCCCAGCATGCCGTAGGAAAGGTAACGATGTTCCAACGCACGTTCTGGCGTTCGTTGGTCGCCGTTCTTACACTGATCAGCCTCGTCGGCCAGGGAACATGGGTTCTGGCCGGTACGACAGGCTCGATCAGCGGAACGGTCGTGGATGCGCAAACGAACGCAGCCATCCCAGGCGCGCATGTGACGATTTCAAGCCCGTCACAGCAAGCCTCGGCGACCAGCGATGCCCAAGGGCGATTCAATTTCCTCTCGTTGGCCCCTGACACGTACACCCTCACGATCACCTCTGCCGGACACCTCAACGTCCAGCAGGCCGGGATCACCGTGCAGGCGGACCAGCAACTGAACCTGAGCTTCAGCGCTCCCAAACAACTGCAGAGGATCGGCGGAACGACCGCCCGTGCGAACACCGACTTGGTGAAGCCCGGGACGGTTTCCGACGTCTACTCCGTCAACGCGGCGCAAGCGGCGGCGGCGGCGGGCCTCGGCGGCGGCGGCGCGCTGAACCAGGCGTACTCCGCCATCGCGTCGGTCCCGGGCGTCTTCGTCCCGCAGGGCCAGGCCGGTTGGGCGCAGTCGGTCTACGTCCGCGGCGGTAACTATACGCAGCTGGGCTACGAGTACGACGGCGTCCCGGTCCAGCGCGCGTACGACGCGTATCCCTCGAGCACGCTCTCGGCGCTCGGGCAGCAAGAGGTCCAGGTCTACACCGGATCGCAGCCCGGCAGCGCGCAGTCGAGCGGTCTCGCCGGCTTCGTGAACCAGGTCATCAAGACCGGCACGTACCCGGGCACGGGTACTGCGGAGCTCGGCCTCGGCACCCCGATCTTCTACCACAAGGGTCAGCTCGAGTTCGGCGGCGCTTCGCCCGACCGCAACTTCAGCTACTACCTGGGCGGTGCCGGATACAACCAGGCTACGCGCGTCCTCGACCAGTTCGACGGCGGCGGCGCCAACTCGCAGCTCTACCAGTCGCTGGCGTTCGCCTCGATCGCGCACGACTGCAACACCGTGAACGCCACGGCGGGCTGCTACAACAACGGCTTCGCCTCGGCGCCGAACGGCTACGTCTACCTGCCGCTGGCGTTCGGGCAAGACCCGCTCATCGGCGACCGCGAGACCGTCGCGAACCTGCACTTCGGCGTCCCGCACAAGAAGGACGGGCTGAAGGACGACATCCAGGCGCTCGGCGACCTCTCGTACCTCTTCCTGAGCTACAACGACTCCTATGCCGCGGGCGGACCCGCGTTCCAGCAGATGCTGTCCACCGGTGCGTTCACGTTGAACGGCGCGACCTATCCGCGCTGCACCGGCGCGTTGCTTGCGGCGAACACGCCGTGCAACTTCGCCGCGCTGCCGTTCGGGACGCTCAACCCGAGTCCGGGCGGCGGGTTCCTCTACCCGGCGCGCAGCATCTACACCGGTCCTACCAGCGGTCCCCTGACGGCTGCCAACCTCAACCAGGTTTCGCAGTACTACTTCCCGGGACAGCCGAGCGGCGGGCGCGGCAACCTCAGCCCGGGCACGGGCTTGGCCACGCCGATCAACCCGAACCAGAACGGCAACGAGAAGATCAATGACGCGATCTTCAAGCTCCAGTACACGCACGCGATGGGCTCGAACGCGTTCATTCGCCTCTACGGGTACTCGCTGTACTCCGATTGGCTCAACAACGACCCGAACGGGTTCAGCGATCCGTTCCTGGCGTTCGTGCCGTCGGACTACATCCTGCCGACGCACACGCGCGGCCTCGGCCTGACCATCGCGGACCAGGTGGGTAACCACCTGCTCAACCTCACGGGCGGCTACTCCTTCGCGAACCTCTCGCGCTGGAACAACGGCTTCCCGAGCACGGCCAACCCGGTCGCGGTACTCGTCAACGCGAACAACCCGACCGGCGGCTGCTACAGCGCCGCCCTGACGCTCGCGTACTGCGGCGGAACGCCCGCGCGGTACACCGTGCCGGGCACCGACGCTCCCGCCAGCGGCGGTCTCGTCGCGCGCAACAACGGCGGAATCACGGTCGCGAACGCCTCGACGTTCACGTGCGGCACGGGCCCCTGCGAGTATCTCGCGGTCGGCTCCGGGCTGAACGGCAGCTTCAACAACGTCACGCCGCGCTTCGCGAACCTCACGGTCTCCGACACGTGGAACGTCACGCCGAAGCTGACCGTCGACGCCGGGATTCGCTACGACAGCTTCCGGTACGACATCCCGCCCGGCGGCACGCCGGCCGGCCCGAATCCGGCGGGGACGTCGAGCGACGTCGGTCGCGCGCTGTTCACGAACAGCTACAACCAGTTCAGCTGCCAGTTCGGACCAGGCGTCATCCAGCAGCAGCCGACCGCGGGCGCGTGCCCGGCCGGTTCGACCCCGGTGAACTTCAGCAACGCCACGCCGTCGTCGGTGTGGTACGGCGGATTCCAGCCGCGCCTCGGTGCGACGTTCTCGATCAACTCGCTGAACGTGCTCCGCGCCGGCTACGGCCGCTACCTGCAGCCGACCAGCTCGGCGTATCTCTTCTACAACCGCGCGGGCGCGGCTGTGGCGGACTACGACGCGCCGAAGTTCTACTCGTACGGCTTCACGACGCCGTTCCACAACATTCCGCCGCAGGAATCGTGGAACTTCGACTTCTCGTGGGAGCACCAAGTCAAGGGCACCGACATGTCCTTGAAGCTCACGCCGTTCATCCGCCGCACGCGGAACGAGAACATCAGCGTGATCCTCGATCCGACGACGAACTTCGTCTCCGGCATCGATGCGCTCTCGAGCAACATCCGCGGCTTCGAGCTGCTCTTCCGCAAGGGCGACTTCAGCCGCAACGGCTTCGCCGCGCAGCTCGCGTACACGTACACGTACGAGACGTCGCATTACCAGACGCTCCCCGGCGGATCCACCGCTCTGGACAACGTCAACTCGACGGTCAAGACGTACAACGCGTACACCTCGTTCTGCGCGACGCACCCGACCGACAACCGCTGCGGCGCGACCAACGGTGGCGGCGCTACGGCGACCCCGTGCTACGATGCGGGCGGCGCGCCCGACCCGGCCTGTGCGGCGGGATCGATCGCGAACCCGTACTGGAACGCACCGGTGCAGAACCTGTTCGACCCGAAGGCGGACTACTATCCGTACAACCAGACCTTCGGAACCGGCTTCTCGTCGAACGCGAGCAGCTACAACATCCCGCATGTCGCGACACTCATCCTGAACTACAAGAAGGATAAGTGGAACTTCACGCCCACCGTGCAGTTCACGGGCGGCGGACGCTACGGTTCTCCGGTCCAGGGCGTCGGCATCGATCCGACCAGCGGCTGCTCGCCGCTGACGGGCGGCGCCATCGCCGGCGACCCGCGCTATCCGTACGGTGCGCCCGGTGGCGCCCCGTATCTCGCGCAGACCTGCGGTCAGAACACCGCGCCGGGCGAGCCGGGCTTCATCTACGCGCCGAACCCCTTCACGAAGGTGTTCGACACGCCGGGTTCGTTCGTCGAGCCCAACCAGTTGATCGCGAACATCGGTATCGGCTATCAGGCCAACAAGCGCCTGAAGCTGAACCTGCTCGCAGTCAACGCCTTCGGCACCTGCTGGGGCGGCACGCAGCAAGCGTGGACGCACTACAGCTCGAAGATCGGTTGCTGGTACGGCGCGGCCACGGGGCTGCAGGCCGGAAACTTCTACAACCCCGGCAACGGCTTCCAGAACCAGGCGTACCCGTACTTCCCCGTGCTGGGCGGCATCGCCGGTCAGCAGGCGTACGGGACCAACGTCCAGCCGCTTCAGGTCTTCTTCTCGGCGCAGTTCAAGATGTAGCTTGAACCGCGGCCGCGAGGCTGACGGCAACGAGGGGCTCCGCTTCGGCGGGGCCCCTTTTCTCTGCCGCGTTTCTGCCCGGGCGGTGCTATGATCTCACGATGCAGTTCGGCTACCAGTGCGAGGAATGCGAAGAGGCGATCTGGCTGGCGACGACGAGAGCCGAGCTGCAATGGCTCAAGAGCCGGCGCCACATCGTGCGCGAGGTCCAGAAGCATCTCAGCGCGGGGCTCGACGGGTGGATGGACGACGGGTTGGCATTTTTGAACGCCCACGACGGTCACAGTTTGGTCACCGTCGAGCGGCCGGGGCGCTGAGCGAGGAACAAGGGGAAGCGAGCGGACGTTCAAGAAGGTGAGTCCCGCTCCGGCTAGGGCCGGGGTCCCACACCACCTTCGAAAGGAATGGTGCCCGTGGCAATACCTCATTCGGTCAGACGAGGTGTCGTCGCGGTTCTGTTGCTCGTCGCGTTCGTGCTCCAGGGAACGATAAGCGTTCTGGCAGGTACGACCGGCTCCATCAACGGTACCGTCGCCGATCCTCAGACGAACCAGCCCATTTCGGGCGCCCTTGTCACCGTGCAGAGTCCGTCGCAGACCTCGACGACGACGACCGACGCCGGCGGGCGCTTCGCGTTCATCTCGCTGACACCGGACACGTATACGGTGTCGGTTCCGGCGACGAGCACGCGCGACGCCGCGTCCGTCAGCGGCATCACGGTGCAGGCGGACCAGACGCAAAACGTGACGCTGGGCCAGCCCACCAAACTCAAGGTCATCGGCGCGGTGACGTCACGCGCCGCATCGGCGCTCGTCAAACCGGGCACGACCGCGGACGTCTACTCGATCAACGCCGTGACGCAGGACAAAGCCTCCGGACTCGGCGGCGGCGGCACGCTCAACAGCGCGTGGTCCGCGATCTCGTCCGTTCCGGGCGTCTTCGTCGCGCCGAACCAAACCGGGTACATCGGCGCCGGCTCGACGCTGTCGATCCGCGGCGGCGACTACGATCAGATCGGCTACGAGCTGGACGGCATCCCGCTCAACCGCGCGTTCGACCAGTACCCGTCGGGGCCGCTGTCGTCGCTCGGCCAGCAGGAAGTCCAGGTCTACACCGGCGCGCCGTCGGCGAACGCCGAGGCGACCGGGATCTCCGGCTACATCAACCAGGTGATTCGCACCGGAACCGCGCCGGCGTCGCGCAACTTGACGCTCGCGACGGGCGCACCGTCGTATTACGGCAAGGTCGCGCTCGAGGCGGGCGGGGCGAACGCCAGCCGCACCTTCTCGTACTACTTGGGTGCCGGCGCGTACAACCAGAACTTCCGCTACTACGACAACAACAACGGCCAAAGCCTCAGCCGCGACTGGGGCACGCCGATCGCACCGTGTCCGGCCGACTTCGCGACCCGTACTCCGGGGACGACGCCGGCGACGGCGCCGTCGTGCTGGAGCCCGTCGGGCCAAGACTACACCAACGGCGGTGCGACACCGGCCTGGGCGCTCGCGCCGATCACGTACGGCCTGCAGTCCACGGTCCAGGACCGTGACACCGTCCTCAACCTGCACTTCGGCCTCCCGCAGAAGAGCGGCAGCAAGGACGACATCCAGGTCCTGCTCGACATCAACCATATCGGCAACCCGTACTACAGCTCGACCAACGACCAGGGCGGGCTCGGCTACTTGAACGCGATCCAGTTCCCGGATGCCAGCGGAGTCGGCCCGACGTGGCCGGACGCGTTCATCTTCACCGCGCAGCCGACCGGGACGCTGCTCCCGATCAGCTACAACCGCGGCGGCACGCAGGTCTACAACTTCCCCGGCTCGCCGACCGGCCGCGGATTCCAGTCGGAGCTCCCGGCGGACCAGCGTGACGCCTTCGTCAACGATCAGAACATCTTCAAGCTGCAGTACCAGAAGAACTTCGGCACCAACGCCTTCCTCCGCGTCTACGGCTACACGTACTACTCGGACTGGCTCATGACGTCGCCGCAGTTCACGCTCTCGAACAACATCGGGCCGGTCTCGCCGGACTACGAGCTCTCGTCGCACACGCGCGGCCTCAGCGCGCAGTTCTCGGACCAGCTCAACCCGCAGCACCTGCTGTCGGTGCAAGGCTCGTACACCACCGCGCGGACGACCCGTGACAACAACACGGGCTTCATCTCGGGACAGTTCCCCTCGAACAGCGTCAACCCGCGCACCGCGGTTGGGGTACTGGTCGACTCGACGAATCCGCTCAACGGCATCTGCTACGGCCATCCCACCGCTGCCGCACCCAATCCGATTCCGCGTCCGTGCTTCAACGTCGGCGGGACCGGGCTGAACGGTTGGACTCCGCCGACCGCTACCGGCCCCGGGAATCCGACCGGAGCGCAGTACTTCACGCTGGCGCAAGCGGCGGGCGCCGGGACCTTCACGCCCGCAAGCGGCACCTGCGGTAGCGGGCCGTGCGAGTACTTGGTCGTCGGCAACGGGCTCTATGCGACGTACAACACGGTCGTGCCGAAGTTCTACGCGGCCTCGATCAGCGACCACTTCACGCCGACTCCCAAGCTCAACATCGACCTGGGACTCCGCTTCGACCGCTTCGAGTACGACGGGTCGAACACCACCGGAACCCCGGCACGCTCGTTCTGGTACAACGCGTGGAACGCGCAGTTCCCGGCGTTCGCCCAGTTCAACGTGCCGAGCCAGATCCTCGGCTACAATGAATGGCAGCCGCGCATCGGGCTGACGTACACGCTCAACCCGAACACCGTCCTGCGCGCCAGCTACGGCCGGTACGCACAGGCGCCGAACAGCGCGTTCGAGCAATACGACACGCTGCAGCCCAACTCGCCGATCGTGCTGGCGAACTTCAAGAACTTCGGGTTCAACACGCCGGGGCATTTCGTGCCGCCCGCCGTGTCGAACAACTACGACTTCTCGTTGGAACACCAGTTCAACCGGGACACGTCGATGAAGTTCACGCCGTTCATCCGCAAGACCGCGGATCAGGCGCAGCAGTTCTACCTCGACCAGCGCACCAACTTCGTGTCGGGGCTCAACGTGGGCCGCCAGACGTCGCAAGGGTTCGAGTTCGAGCTCGACAAGGGCGACTTCTCGCGCAACGGCATCGCTTCGCGGCTGTCGTTCACCTATACGAACAGCTACATCCGGTACACCCGCTTCAAGAGCGGGACGTCGATCATCGACGCGTTCAACGGCGACATCGCGGCGTACAACGCGTTCACCCGCGGCGGCGGCGGCGCACCGTGCTACAACACCACGGGTGGGGCTGAGCCGACTTGCCCCATCGGCTCGATCGCCAACCCGTACTACAACGCGCCGACGCAGCCGCTGTTCGACGTGAACGGCAACTACGCGCCGTACGACATCTTCCCGGCCGGCATCGGCGCGGGCGGATACACGCAGTACGGCGCACCGTACGTCGCGACGTGGATGGTGCAGTACAAGCGCGGTCCGCTCGCGATCACGCCGGCGCTGCAGTTCTTCGCCGGCGCGCGCTACGGCATCCCGGAGACGATGCCGGGCATCGATCCGTCGTCCTGCGGCGCGGGCTTGCCGAGCGGCTTCGCCGGCGATCCGCGCTATCCGTACGGCGCGGCCGGCGGGTCACCGTACGACTCGACCACGTGCGGCGGAACGCTGGCAGTCCCGAACATCTACACCGGGAAGTTCGACAATCTCGGGTCGTTCGTGGAACCGAACCAGATCCTGCTGCACGCGCAGGTGAGCTACGAGGTCAACAAGCGTGTCTCGCTCGTCGGCACCTTCGCGAACATCGTCAACCGCTGCTACGGCGGCTCGAAGGTTCCGTGGGGCGTGAACCACGCCTGCACCTACACGGCACCGATCATCACCGGCGGTGGAAACCAGCCGATCGGCAACGTCTTCAACCCTGGGTTCGCCCTGCAACCGGTTTCGTTCTTGCCGTATCAGCCCACGTTCCCGCTGCTTCCGTTCAACATGTACTTCGAGGCTCGGATCAAGCTCTAGCCTGCGCGGTACTCGTCGTACTCTCGAGAGCGGCTCTGCTTCGGCGGGGCCGCTCTTCTCGTTTCCGGGGCGGTGTTCGCGGGGGCCGGGGCGAGGGCGGACACACGACGGTCCGGGGCACGCTCGTGAAGCGCATCGTGCGCTTCACGAGCTACCGCTCCGGCGCTCCCGCCCCTCCGGGGCTCCGCGCCTCCGCGAGTATCCCTGACCGTCGTGTGTCCGCCCTCGCCCCTCCATGGTGGTGTCGGCGTACACGAACGATCTTCCGAAGCTTTGCGCGGAACGATCTTCTGGACGCTTCGGGCGAACGATCTTCCCAGCGCTTTCCGGCGAACGATGGTTCGGGAGTTCGGGGGACTATCTTGGGAAGTTTGCGGTGAAGATCAGGTCGGATGCGACGGGCTTGCAGCTCATGATCAGGGTTTGGTACGTCGACTGGCGGGCGGCGCCGAGCGCGGCGCTGTTGAGGATCGCGCTCGGCGAACTGCGGATGCGCGTCGCGACGACGTGGCTGTCGACGTCGAGGGAGACGATCACCTGAACCGTTCCGGTGATGCCTTGCTGCTGCGCGAGAGCCGGTGTGTCGGGAACGACGGCACGCAAGATCGTCGCGGGAACGTCGGGGCGGTCACACGGGGGCGCCGGAGAACCTGCCGGCGCGGCAGGCGTCGTGGGAGCCGGTGATGCGACGGCGGGCGCGGCCGACGCGGCGGGCGTCGCAAGAGACGGGTCGCCGTAGGTCAAGGAGCGATCGACGTTGACCGATGATGTCGCGTTTCGCGGCGACAAAGGGATCGGTATGATATGCGATTCGGGTGAATTCGAGGCGGGCTGTACGTCGAACAGATGGTTTCCCGCTACTTTCATCGACGTTATGCGCTGGCCGTGGTGCGCGCGCTCGTCGATCGACGAGGCGAGCGTCGTGAGGTTGTCGAGCAGCCCGATGATCGTGGCGTCGCCTTTGGCCCGCGCACGATAGGTCGCCAGGGTTCGGCGTTCAGCGCGAATCTCGTCGCGAGCGCGCGAGAAGCGGCCTTCGTTCACGATCGACGCCGTTGCGCCGAGCTTCGCCAACTCGTTCAGTAAGGCCAGGCCCCATTTTTCGGCGTTCGTGCCGGCCGTCGCCGAGCAGCTCGCAAGGTCTTGGCGCACGCTGCCGAGCTCGGAGCGCGCGAACTGCGGTGACTGCGCGATGTCGTCGATCGCGCTCTGGATGCTGTCGGCCAGCTTCGCCAGCGTCTGCTGGGAGCAGCGCGCCTCGGCCGGCACGCGCGCCACGAACGGCGTGGCGATCAGCGCGAGCACGGCGAACGGGACGAGCAGCAGCCGGTGCTTCATGCAGAGCGGATACCCGCGTCGAGGTGCAGGCTCCGCTCGGGCGATGGCGTGGCGGCCGCCTTTGGTGGGTGCGGGGAGGCGGCGGCCGCCACGGGCGAATCGTTGCGCCGAATGCTTGGAAGATGATGGGCCGAGCAGATGAAGACGCCTGCGGCGAGGGAGCACGCAGGCGTCGTTGGGGCACGGTTGTGGCGGTCCACCCGACCGCGGCCGGTTAGAGCGCTTTCAGCGCTTTCAGGGCTTTCATCGCGGGACTCGGAGGCGCTGGCCGGCGTGAAGGCTCGCGGAGGGCAGGTGGTTCGTCGCGATGATCTGGTCGACGGTGGCCTGTACGTCGCCGGAGGCCGGCGTGCGCGACTCGGCGAGGGTCCAGAGGTTGTCGCCGGGGTGGACCATGACGGTGGTGTAGGCGACCGGCGGCGCGGCATGGACCGTGCTGGAGAGCGCCGGGAGCGTGACCGCGAGGCTCAGGCCGCCTAGCGCGACGAGGGGCATGAGGGTCGGTTTGCGCTTCTTGATGCCGTACATGGTGCCTGCGTCCCCCTAGATGTTGTGCCGAACGCTCGTTCGTCTACGATATGGTACCAAGGACCGTCCTCGGCCGTCAAGAGTCTTCGAACGTATGTTTGCTCTCGTCGGCGTTCTGTGCTAGGATCTTCCCAATCAATGCGGCGGCCTTGGCTGCCGTGGGCCCAGCATCGCAAGGGGCTGTGCCTACTGGGTGGCATTTTGTAGGAGGAATGATGGCCGAGCGGGCCACGACCGAGAAGCAGCAGCGGATCCTGAACGTCATCCGCGAGTTCACGTCCTCACGCGGGTACCCGCCGTCGGTGCGCGAGATCGGCGAGCGCGTTGGGCTCTCGTCCTCGTCGACGGTGCAGTCGCACCTCAAGACGCTCGAGCGGCGCGGGCTCCTCACGCGCGATCCGACCAAGCCGCGCGCGCTCGTCGCGCGGCGCGACGACGACGCCCCGCACGTCGAGTCGGCGATTCTGCCGCTCCTCGGCCGCGTCGCCGCGGGCGTCCCGATCACGGCGACCGAGAACCTCGAGGACCAGTTCGTCCTGCCGGCGTCGTGGGTGCCGCGAACCGGCGGCTTCATGCTGCGCGTCAAGGGCGACTCGATGGTCGACGCGGCGATCCTCGACGGCGACCTGATCGTGGTGGAGCCGCGGCCGACCGCGAACAACGGCGAGATCGTCGTCGCGATGATCGACGGCGAGGCGACGGTGAAACGGTTCTACCGCGAGCACGGGCGGGTCCGGCTTCAGCCGGAGAACGCCACCATGGCGCCAATCTACGCCGACGATGTCACCATCGTCGGACGCGTCGAAGCGGTCATCCGCAAGCTCTAGCGCGCCCGACGGATTCGTCGCCCGCCTCGAGCGGGCGGCGGCGCCGCTCGCCCACCGCATCGCGGACGCGCCGGCCGTGCGCGCGCTGCAGGAGTCGCTCCCGGTCGCGTTCGGCGCGGCGCTGCTCGCGCTGGCCGCGCGGCTGGCGGTGCTGCTGGTCGCGCGGCCGTTTCCGGGCTGGAGCGCGCTGAAGGGACTGCTCGCGTTCTTGCCGAGCGCGTTCGCGCTGGCGTCGGTCGTCATGGTGGTCGCGCTGTCGCTGCGCTTGGCGCGGCGGCTGGGCTATCCGCCGGCGGCGCTGCTCGGTGCGGCGCTCGCGTCGTTCGCGCTCGCGCTGCCGCGCGACGCGCCCGGCGCGCTGGCGCTGTTCGTCGCCACGCGCGATCCGCAGGCGCTGGCGCCGTTCGCGCGCACGCTCGGCGTGAGCGGGATCTTCACCGCGATCGTCGTCGCGCTCGCCGCGGCGGGCGCGCTCGCGCTCGGGCGGCGGCGGTTCGGGACCGCGCGCGGGACGCCGGCCGGCGCGCTCGCCGTCGTCGCGGCGTTCGCGCTGCTGTTCGCGCTGCGGCTCTCGCCGGCGAGCGGGCTGGCAACCGCGCTGGCGCCGCTGGCGACGCTCGGTGACAGCTTCGTCGCGCTGCTGCTGATCACCGCGATCGAGTCGGTGCTGTGGCTGGTCGGCATCCACGGGCCGGCGCTGCTGGCGGCGCTCGTCTTTCCGGTCTATTTGCAACTGCAGGTCGAGAACGCGGCGGCGTTCGCGCACCATGCGCCGGTCCCGCACGCGGTCGTCGTCTCGACCTTCATGTTCGTCTTTCCGGGCGGGGCGGGCGCGACGCTGCCGCTGGTCGTGCTGCTGATGCTGAGCCGCGTGCGGCGGCTGCGCGCGTTCGGCTTCGTCACCGCGCTGCCGGCGCTCGTCAACGTGAACGATCCGCTGATCTTCGGGCTGCCGATCGCGTACAACCCGATGCTGGCGGTGCCGTTCGTGCTCGCGCCGGCCGTGCTGGCGTGCACGACGTACGCGGCGTTCGCCTTCGGCTGGGTGACGCGGCCGCTGTTCTACGTGCCGTCGACCGTCCCGGCGTTCGTCAACGTGTTTCTGGCGACGCTCGACTGGCGCGCGTGCGTGCTGCTCGCGTTCAATCTCGTGGTTGCCGCCGCCATCTGGCTGCCGTTCGTGCGGCTCTACGAGCGCGCGGAGCTCGCGCGCGGCGCCGCGGCCGGCGCGGCGTGATCGGCGCGCTGCTCGGCGATCTCGCGCTCGATCCGCGCGTCCGGACGGCGGCGGAGCGCGCCTCCGTCTGGCTGGAGCGGCGCGATCCGCGCACGGTCGCCGTGCGCGCGCGCGTCCTGCGCGCATTCCTCGACGAGGGGATCGCGGAGAGCGATCTCGCCGGCACGACGGGCTACGGTTACGACGACGCGGCGCGCGAGCGCTACGAGTCGCTGCTGGCGCGCGTGTTTCGCGCCGAGCGCGTGCTGGCGCGGTTGTCGATCGTCAGCGGAACGCACGCGATCGTGGCGGGGCTGGACGCGCTGCTGCCGCCCGGTGCGACGCTGCTCGCGGCGAACGGCGCGCCCTACGACACGCTGCGGCACGCGATCCTGACCGCGCCGCACGCGCTCGTCGCGCGCGGCGCGCGCTACGCCGAAGTGCCGCGCACCGCGCGCGGCGACACCGACCTCGGGGCGCTGGCGGCAGCGCTGCGCGCCGAGCGGCCGGCGGTCGTGTTCGCGCAGCGCTCGCGCGGCTACGCGGTGCGGCGCTCGCTCTCGGTCGACGCGCTCGGCGAGCTCGTGGCGGTGGTCCGCGACGCGCATCCCGAGGCGGTCGTGTTCGTCGACAACTGCTACGGCGAGCTGGTCGAAGAGCGCGAGCCGCTCGAGGCCGGCGCCGACGTCATCGCCGGCTCGCTGATCAAGAACCTCGGCGGCGGGCTCGCTCCGGCCGGCGCGTATCTCGCCGGGCGCGCGGACCTGATCGAACGCATCGCGGCGCGCGTCTTCGCGCCGGGGATCGGCGCGGGGCTGGGTCCGACGCTCGGCTTCGGGCGCGCGCTCGTGCAAGGGCTGTTCTACGCCCCGCTCGTCGTCGGCGAAGCGCTGCGCGGGCTGGACTTCGCCGCGGCGCTGTTCGCCGAGCTCGGGTTCGCGGTCGATCCCGCGCCCGGCGAGCCGCGCACCGACATCGTGCAGGCGATCCGGCTCGGTTCGCGCGCCAAGCTGATCGCGTTCGCGCGCGGGCTGCAGCGCGCGATGCCGGTGAACGCGCGCTTCGCGCCGGAGCCCGGCCCGGTTCCGGGCTACACTGATCCCGTGATCATGTCGAGCGGCGCGTTCATCGCCGGGGCGACCGTCGAGCTGTCGTGCGACGCGCCGCTGCGCGAGCCGTTCGAGGTCTACCTCCAGGGCGGGCTGACGGCCGAGCACGCCGCGCTCGGCGCGATGCTCGCCGCCGCCGCGGTCCTCGGCGCCTGAATGCTACTCGGCTTGCGGCTCGGCCGCGTCCTCGCCCATGAAGCCGTAGAAGTAGTAGATCGAGCCGTCGTCGGTCTCGATCGCGATGCGCGTGTCCTCGAGCTGCGCCGAGACGATGCGCCGGCCGACCATCCCGCCGAGCAGCTCCTGCGCCTGCATGAACTCGGCGGCGCGCAGCGCTTCGGGGTCGATGTCGAGGAGCTGGTTCTCGTCTTTCACTCTCGCATGCTTCCTGTGGAGAGGACCGCCCGTCCGGCCCGCGCGAAGGCGGTTCGGTCATGTACGTCCTGGAGGTGATGAGCGGCCCGCTCGACGGGAAGACGTGGGCGTTCGAGCGAGAGATCACCATCGGCCGCGACGACGCGGTGGCCTCCGCGTGCATCACGATCGACCGGTATATTTCCCGAAAACACGCACGTCTCTACGAAGAAGAGGACGGTCGCTTGCGGTTGGCCGATCTGGCGAGCCGGAACGGAACCCGCCTCGGCGGGCGCCCCCTCGGCGAGCCGGAGCCGCTCGGCCTGAACGAACCGTTCGTCATCGGCCGCACGACCCTTCGCGTGGTCCGGGACTGACGGCGGCGCCGTCGATGCGGATCGCGCGCACCCCGTCCGAGGTCCGTTCCGCGCTCGCCGGCGCCGAGCGCCCGCTGGGTCTCGTGCCGACGATGGGCGCGCTCCACGCCGGGCATCTCGCCCTGGTCGGGCGGGCCCGCGCGGAGTGCCGGACCGTCGCCGCATCGATCTTCGTCAACCCGCTGCAGTTCGGTCCCGACGAGGACTACGAGCGCTATCCGCGCGCCTTCGACGGTGACGTGGCCGCGCTGCGCGAGGCCGGCGTCGACTTGATCTATGCCCCGGACGCCGCGACGATGTACCCGCGCGGCTTCTCGACGTCGGTCGATCCGGGGCCGCTCGGCGGGGTGTTCGAGGGCGCGCTGCGGCCGGGGCATTTCCGCGGCGTGGCGACGGTCTGCGTGAAATTGTTCGCGGCGGTCGCGCCGGACCGCGCGTACTTCGGCGCCAAGGACGCGCAGCAGGTCGCGGTGCTGCGGCGCGTGGTGGCCGATCTCGACCTGCCGCTCGAGCTCGTCGTCACGCCGACCGTGCGCGAGCCGGACGGCTTGGCGCTCTCGAGCCGCAACGTCTACCTCGACGCCGAGCAGCGCGCCGCCGCCCCGTCGCTGCACCGCGCGCTCGACGCGATCGGCGCCGCCGTGCTGGCGGGCGAGACCGACCGCGAGCGCGCGCTGGCGCGCGGGCGGGCCGCGCTGCGCGCGCCGCTGCGCGAGGCGTACTTGGACATCGTCGATCCGGACACGTTCGAGGCCGCGCCGCGGATCGGCGCGCCGGCGCTCGCGATCGCGAGCGCCTGGGCCGGCACGACGCGGCTGATCGACAACGAAGCGATTCCGGACGCCGCGGACGGCGCGGAGGCGCGCGCGTGAGCGGGTCGTTCGAGGGACGGCGCATCCTGCTCGGCGTGACCGGCGGGATCGCGGCGTACAAGGCCGCGGCACTGGCCAGCCGGCTGGTGCAGAACGGCGCGCTGCTCGACGTCGTGATGACCGCTGACGCGCAGCGCTTCGTCGGCGCGGCGACGTTCGCCGCGCTGGCGCGGCGGCCGGTGCACACGTCGCTGTGGGAGCGCGTCGAGGAGATCCCGCACATCGCGCTGGCCCGCGAGAGCGAGCTGGTCGCGATCGTTCCCGCGACCGCCAACACGATCGCGAAGCTGGCGCTGGGGCTCGCCGACGACCTGTTGACGAACGTCGTGCTCGCGACGCGCGCGCCGCTCGTCATCGCGCCCGCCATGAACACGACGATGCTCGAGCACGAGGCGACGCGCGCGCACCTCGCGGCGCTGCGCGCGCGCGGCGCGGCGATCGTCGAGCCGGAGGTCGGGTTTCTGGCGGAGCGCGAGCACGGCGCCGGCCGGCTGGCCGGCGAAGACGCGCTGCTCGCCGCGATCGAGGGCGCGCTGCGCCGCGCGCGCGATCTCGCCGGCGAGCGCGTGCTGATCACCGCGGGGCCGACGCGCGAGCCGATCGACCCGGTGCGCTTTCTGTCGAACGCCGCGACCGGCACGCAGGGGATCGAGCTGGCGCGCGAGGCGCTGGCCCGCGGCGCCGAGGTCGAGCTCGTGCTGGGGCCGACGCCGCTGGAGCCGCCGTCCGGCGCGCGCACGACGCACGTGACGACCGCGCGCGAGATGGACGCCGCGGTGCGCGAGCGCGCGCACGCCGCGACGATCGCGATCGCGACTGCGGCGGTCGCCGACTGGCGTCCCGCGACCGCGCACGAGCATAAGGTCAAGAAGACCGGCGACGCTCCGCCGCTCGCGCTCGAGCGCAATCCCGACATCCTGGCGAACCTCGGCGCGAGCAAGGACGGACTGTTCCTGGTCGGGTTCGCGGCCGAGACGCAGGCGCTCGAAGCGAACGCGCGCGAGAAGCTGGCGCGCAAGCATCTGGACGCGATCGCGGTCAACGACGTCGGCGGCGACCGCGGCTTCGGCGCGGTGCCCAACGAGCTGGTGCTGCTGTGGGGTGAGGACGGTCGCAAAGACCTCGGAGCCGGAACGAAGCGCGAGCTCGCCGTGCGGCTGTGGGATGCCCTCATCGAGCTGAAGAACGCGCGCTGACGTGCTGCCGAAGAACGCGCGCTGAGTGCTGCTCTGCATCGACGTCGGGAACACCGAGACGAAGCTGGGCGCGTTCGACGGGTCGGGCGCGATCGTCGGCACCTGGCGCGTCACGACGGCGCGGCGGCGCACCGCCGACGAGTACGGCGTGCTGTTCGCGGCGTTCTTCACTGCGGCGAAGTTCCCGACCGACGCCATCGAAGCGATCGTCGTCTCGTCGGTCGTCCCCGTCGTCGACCGTCCGCTGGGCGAAGGGTGCGAGAAGTACTTCGGCGTCCGGCCGACGTTCTTCACCGCCGCGAACCAGCGCTCGATCGTCGTCAAGACCGACCGCCCGACCGAGGTCGGCAGCGATCTCATCGCGGGCGCGATCGGCGCCGTCGCGTTCGTCGGCGCGCCGGCGATCGTGATCAACTTCGGGACCGCGTCGACGTTCGGGGCGATCGGCGCCGATGGCGCGTATCTCGGCGTGGCGATCGCGACGGGGTTGCAGGTCTCGCTCGACGCGCTGGTCGGGCGCACCGCGAAGCTGCCGCAGGTCGCGCTCGTCGCGCCGGGCTCGCCGATCGGGCGCGACACGGTGACGGCGATCCAAGCCGGACTGGTCTACGGCGCCGTCGGCCAAACCGAAGAGCTCGTGCGCCGCATGCGCGCGCTGCTGGGCCCGGCCGCGCGCGTGATCGCGTCGGGCGGGATGGCGCCGGTCGTCGCCGCCGAGACGGACGTGATCGAGCGCGTCGAGCCGCACCTCGTGCTGCACGGCTTGCGCGTCGACTACCTGCGCGCCTGACCGCGCCGCCGCCTCGCGAGCAGTTCTCCGGCAGTCTCTACGTATGAATCAGGAGAACGGGAGCCGAACCTACGTATGAAATAGGAGATTCGTTCGCGGGAGGTTCTTCATGCCGGTCCTTCGTCTGTTCGTTCGGCTCGGTGCGGTCGTGGCCGCGGTCGCACTCTTCGCGAACGGCGGGGTGCGGCTCGAAGCGGCGCCCGCGGTGCCGGCCGCCGCGCTGGATCCCGCGAACCGCGACGCGAGCTGTCCGGCCTGCCGCGATTTCTATCAGTTCGCGAACGGCGGCTGGCTCAAGACGCACCCGATTCCCGGCGACAAGTCGACCTGGAGCCACTTGGACAAGCTCGACGAGGACAACCTCGCCGTGCTGCGGCGCGGTCTCGAAACGGCCGCCGCGGCGCATGCGGCGCCGGGCTCGCGCGAGCAGAAGCTCGGCGATCTCTACGCCGCCTGCACCGACGAAGCGGCGATCGAGGCGAAGGGCGCCGCGCCGCTGCAGCCGACGCTGGCGCAGATCGACGCCGTCGCCGACGTGCCGAGCCTGCTCGAGCTCGTCGCCCGACTGCACCGCACCGGCGCTGCGGGCGCGTTCTTCGCGTACGCCTCGCAGCCCGACCCCGCGAGCTCCACCCGCACGATCGGCGATCTATCGCAGGCCGGCTTGTCGCTGCCGGAGCGCGACTACTACACGCGCTCGGACGCGAAGTCGATCAAGCTGCGCGACGACTTCACCGCGCACGTCGCGCGCACGCTGCAGCTCGCCGGTGAGGACGCCGCCGGCGCCGGCGCGGACGCGCAGACGGTCGTGCGGGTCGAGACGACGCTCGCCAAATGGCAGCTCCCCAAGGCCCAGCTCCGCGACCCGAAGGTCGTCACGCACCCGTACACGGTCGCGAAGCTGGCGACGCTCGGCACGGCGATCGACTGGCCGGCGTACCTGCGCGCCGTCGGCTCGCCGCAGGGCGAGCTCAACGTCGACGAGCCGGCCTACTTCAAAGCGCTCTCGTCGTACCTCACGAGCGCGCCGCTCGCGGATCTCAAGACGTACCTGAAGTGGCAGTACGCCCGCGCCAACGCGGGGCTGCTCTCCAAAGCGTTCGTCGACGAGAGCTTCTCGTGGCAGCACACGCTGTACGGAACCAAGCAGCTGCAGCCGCGCTGGAAACGCTGCATCCACGTCGTCGACGGCTCGATGGACGAGCTGCTGGGCCGGATGTTCGTCGCGCTGCGCTTCCCGCCGCGCGCGAAGGCGCACGCCGAGACGATGGTCCGCAACCTGCGCGCGGCGTACCGCGCGGACATCGCCGGGATCGGCTGGATGACGCCCGCGACGAAGGCGCGCGCCGAAGCGAAGCTGGCTGCGATGGCGCAAAAGATCGGCTACCCCGCGACGTCGCGCGACTACTCCAAGCTGAGCGTCGTCCGGGGTGACTACTTCGGCGACGTGCAGCGAGCGCGCGCGTTCGCCGCGGCGCGCGACATCGCGAAGATCGGCAAGCCGACGAACCGGGCCGAGTGGGAGTTGCCGCCGCGGCTCATCAACGCGCAGTACGAGCCGACGGCCAACGACATCACGTTCCCCGCCGCGATCCTGTTGCCGCCGCTCTTCGACGACCGCAACGACGACGCGCTCAACTACGGCGCGATCGGCGCGGTGATGGGGCACGAGATGACGCACGGCTTCGACGACAGCGGCCGTCTCTTCGACAAGGCCGGTAGCCTGCGCGACTGGTGGGCGCCGGCCGACGGCAAGCGGTTCGCGGCGCGCGCCGCGTGCGTCACGAAGCAGTACGGTGCGATGGAAGCGGCACCGGGCGTGCTGCAGAACGGCCCGCTCGTCACCGGCGAAGCGATCGCCGATCTGGGCGGCCTGCGGATCGCCTACAACGCGTACGAACGGTCCCAGGCGGGGAAACCGCGCCGCGTCATCAACGGCTACACGCCGGAGCAGCGCTTCTTTCTCGCCTTCGCGGTTTGGGCCGAGAACGACACGCCCGAGTTCGCGCGGTTCCTCGGTCAGAGCAACGAGCACCCCGTCAGCCGCAACCGCGTCGTCGGCACGCTCGTCAACATGCCGGAGTTCGCCGCCGCGTTCCACTGCGTCGCCGGCGACAAGATGGTGAAGCCCGCCGGGCAGATCTGCAAGATCTGGTAACGCGGAACAGCCGAGAGCCCCGGCACGACGGCTCGGGGCTCTCCGAGGTGGGTGTTTACGACCGGCGCACGCGCACCGGTGTCGTCCTGCTACCCGCTTCTGCGCAAACATCACGTTGCGAACGCTGGTCTGCGCGCACGCCGGGCGAGCGTGCGCGCGCCGAGCCGTTCACGCTCAGAGCGTTCGCGCGAAGAACGTCAGGGTGCGGTTCCAGGCGTCGGCGGCGGCCCGCATGTTGCCCTCCGGCGTTCCGCCCATGCGCAGCTTGACGCGGCCGGCGGGGACGAGCTCCGGCGAACCGTGGCCGCCGAGCGTCACGATGTGCCCGGCGCCCGGTTCGATCGCGACCGCGTCGCGCGCACCGGCGTTTGCGGCTTGGCGGCGGGCCGCGATCGCCTTGCACGAACCGGCGCTGTCCCACTGGCGGTCGTCGTCGCCGGCGACGCACAGCAGCGGGCCGGCGATGCGTTCGACCGGAATCGTCGCGATGGCGACCGCCGTCGGCGACGCCGCGGCCAGCGATGCGTCGTAGAGCTCGCGGAACGCATAGGTGCTGCCGTTCTGCACCGCCCGGTCGAGGTTCGCGGTGGCGGCGCGGTCGGGCGGGACGAACGTGAGCGGTCCGCCACCGGCGTACCATGAGGACCGCCCCGCCGCGCCGCCGCCGCCGAACACCGGCGCGAACCAGACGTAGGCGCTGGGCGACACCACCGCGACCGACTTCACCCGCGTGTCGCGGGTCGCCGCGATGAGCGCGAGCTCGGCGCCCTTCGACACGCCGACCAGGCCGATGCGGTTCGGGTCGACCTCCGGCCGCGCGCGCAGGTAGTCGATCGCGCGGGAGACCGTCTCGACCGGGATCTCCTCGACGTTCTGCGGGAGGTTTCCGGCCCGGAAGTAGGCGACCGCGAAGCCCGCGTAGCCTTGCCGGGCGAACGCGTAGGCCTGACCGGGGACACCGCCCTCGAAGCCGCCAAGCACGATCACGGCCGGCTGCCGCGCCGCGTTCGGCAGCGCGGCGAACTCGCCGATCAGCGCGTTCTGCTGGATCTGCTCCTCGACGGGCTCGCCCGGGCGGGGCGCCGGCGACGCCGCCGCGAGCGCGCCGGCCAGGACGAAGGCTGCGATCATCGTCCTTCCTGCGGCGCCGCGGGCGACCGCCACCTGCCTGACCGGGTTGGGAAGTGGCGCCCCGCCGTGGTACACTCGGTGGTCGTGACCAGGACCGTCCCGCCGCTGAAGATCGGCCCGATCGAGGTCTGGCCCCCCATCGTGCTCGCGCCGATGTCGGGGGTGACGAACCGTACCCTGCGCGCCCTCTACAAGCCGTTCGGGTTCGGGCTGACCGTGACCGAGTTCGTCTCCTCGAACGCGCTGCAGTACGGCAACAAGCGCACGATGGAGATGATCGACCAGCACGGCGTCGAGAAGCCCGTCTCGACGCAGCTCTGGGGCAACGATCCCGCGATCATGGCGCTGGCCGCGAAGGTCGTGCGCGAGTGCGGCGCCGACATCGTCGACATCAACTTCGGCTGCCCGGCGCCCAAGGTGACGAAGACGGAAGGCGGCAGCGCGTGCCTGCGCGACGTCGACCGCTGCGAGGCGATCATGAAGGCGGTCGTCGCCGCCGTCGACTGTCCGGTGACGATGAAGATGCGGCTCGGCTGGACCGAGCAGAGCCTCGTGTTCGTCGAGGTCGCGAAGCGCGCGCAGGCCGCCGGCGTGCAGGCGCTGACGCTGCACGCGCGGACCGCCAAGCAGTTCTACAAAGGCAGCGCCGACTGGTCGAAGATCGCCGAGCTGAAGCGCGCCGTCGACATCCCGGTGATCGGCAACGGCGACCTCGCCGATCCGTACGACGCGCTGCGGCGCATGCGCGAGAGCGGCGTCGACGCGGTGATGCTGGGGCGCGCGACGCTCGGCAACCCGTGGCTGGTCTCGCGGCTGCGCGCGCTGATGGAAGGCCGCGAGCCCGCGCCCGCGCCGGAAGCGCCGGACCGGCTGCGCTTCGCGGTGCACCACTACCAGACGATGGTGGAAGAGTGGGGTGAGTCGCGCGCGGTGCCGCAGATGCGCAAGCACCTCGGCTACTACCTGAAGGGCTTCCCCGGCGCGAGCGCGCTGCGCGAACGGCTGATGCGCACCGAGACCGCGGCCGAGACACTCGCCGTGCTCGCGGCGACGATCGAGGCGCTCGAGGCGAACGCACGCGAGCTCGCCGTCGCGTGACCCGCTCCCAACCGCGCGACGACGTCATCCCGAGCGTGGCGAAGGATGATCTCTACGGTGCATCGTCGCCTGCGGCGTTGTACGACGAAGTCACGGACGACTACCGCGCCCACGTCAACCCGCCGCTGGCGCGCGTGATGAAAGTCTCCGGCTCGCCGGTCGAGGTGCGCGCGGAAGGCTGCACGATCACCGACCACAACGGGAAGACGTATCTCGACTTCGCCGGCGGTTACGGCGTGTTCACGCTGGGGCACCGGCACCCGCGCGTCGTCGCGGCCGTGAAAGAGCAGCTCGACCGCATGGCGCTCTCGGGCCGCACGATGTTCAACCCGCTCATGGGCCGGCTCGCGAAGCGGCTGGCCGAGATCGCGCCGGGCGATCTGTCGATCTCGTTCTTCGCCAACAGCGGGACCGAGGCGGTGGAAGGCGCGCTGAAGCTCGCGCGCGCGGCGACGAAGCGATCGGCGATCGTGGCGACCGACGGGGCGTTCCACGGCAAGACGCTGGGCGCGCTCTCGGCGAGCGGTCGCGAGGCGTTTCGCGAGCCGTTCGCGCCGCTGCTGGCCGACGTGCGCCACGTGCCGTTCGGCGACGCCGCGGCGCTGCGTGACGCGGTCGGCGCCAACACCGCGGCGGTGATCGTCGAGCCGGTGCAGGGCGAGGGCGGTGTGAACGTCCCGCCCGAGGGCTACCTGCGCGACGTGCGCGCGATCTGCGACGCGGCCGGCGCGGTGATGATCGCCGACGAGGTGCAGACGGGGCTCGGCCGCTGCGGAACGCTGTTCGGCTGCGACCGCGACGGCGTCGTCCCCGACGTGATGACGCTCGCGAAGGGCTTGTCCGGCGGCGTCGTCCCGATCGGCGCGTACGTCGCGCGGCCGGCGGTCTGGAACGCGGCGTACGCGAAGCAGCCGCTGCTGCACACGTCGACGTTCGGCGGCAATGAGCTGGCCTGCGCGGCCGCGCTGGCGGCGCTCGACGTCTTGCGCGACGAAAACTTGGTCGACAACGCGCGCGAGCGCGGCACGCAGCTCCTGGCCGGCGCGCGCGACACGATGACGCGGTATCCCGCGGTGATCGCGGATGTGCGCGGCGCCGGGCTGCTCGTCGGCGTCGAGCTGCGCAGCGAGGGCTACGGCGGCACGATCATTCCCGAGCTGCTGAAGCGCGGGGTGACGGCCGCGTGGACGCTGAACCAGCAGCGCGTGATCCGCCTGGAGCCGCCGCTGATCGTGACCGCCGATCAAGTCGACACGGCGCTGCGCGCGTTCGACGGCGCGGTCGCCGCGGCGTTCGAGAAGCTCGGCACGCTCGCCTGATGCCGTACGTCGAGTGCTCGATCGACGTCGCGGCGCCCGCGGCGACGGTGTACGAGCTTGCCAAAGAGCAGGAGCGCTTTCCCGACTTCATGCCCGACGTCGAGACGGTCGTCGTGCTGGAACGCCACGCCGACCGCGTGATCACGCGCTGGAAGACGCTGGTCGAAGAAGCTCCGATCGAGTGGACGGAAGAAGACCGCTTCGACGACGACCGCCTGCGCATCGACTACGCGCTGATCGAAGGTGACCTCGACACCTTCGAAGGCGCCTGGACGTTCGAGCAGAACGGCACGACGACGCACGTCGTCCTCAGCGTCGAGTACGACTTCGGCGTGCCGACGCTGGCCGAGCTGATCGGCCCGACCTTGGAGAAGAAGGTGCGCGAGAACTCGGAGATGATGCTCGCCGCCCTCAAAGCCGAGGCCGAGAGCCGCGTCCCGTCACCCTGGCCGTAGCGGCGCGCGGGCGCGTTCCGGTTTACGCGGCGTCGGCGCGTTTACGACGGAGGACGGGTCACCGACGGCCCCGCGGTCGGCGCTCGGTAGGCGCTGAAGCTGGTCGGGTTCGTTTGTGCGCGGAGCGGGATCGCGGCGTGCAGCAGCTCGACCGTTCGTAAGAGATCTTCGGCGTACTCCGGCTCGTCCAGACGCGCGCTGTCGAGCTGCATGTTCTGCGCGCGGAAGCCGGCCGCTTCGATGCGGTCCAGCGCGGAGGTCACGTTGTTCGCCCGGGTCATCATCGTGCGGATGCGCTGCATCGCGTCCTCGAGCTTCACGACCTCGGTGCGGTAGTCGACGTACTTGCGCGTCTCGGCAAGGGCGCGGTCGCGGATCGCCGGCCAGTGCTCTTCGCGGAAGCGCGCGATCTCTTCGTTGCCGCGCTCGGTGAAGCGGCGCTTGCGCGCGGCGACGATGCGCTTCTCCTCTTCGTCGGCGCTGCGCGCGCCCTTCGCGCGGGCGCGCGCAAGCGACGTATGCTCTTCGGGCGTGTACTCCGTCGCGAGCGCGACGCGGTCGCTGATCGCCGAGAGCTCTTCGCGCCAGATCTCTTCCACGCTCGGCGGCTCATTCAGCGCACCCAACTGCGCGCGCCGTGCCGCGAGGCGCTTTCCGCGCGCGTCGAGCAAGCCGCGCAACTGCTGCAGCGCCTCGCGCACGGCCGAGACCCACTCCGTCTCGGACGACGCGGAACGCTCGTCGAAGCGCAGCTCGATCCCGAGCCCGAGCTGCGCCACCTCGGAGATCCGCCACGCGTCGCGCGCGGCGGGGACGACGCGCACGCGGCTGCCGACGGGCGGCGGCTCACCGCTCGCGCGGAAGACGATCAGCGCCTCGCCCGTGTCGACCGCCAGCAGCGTCGTCTCCGCTCCGAGGACGCGCGCGTACACGAAGATCCCGGTGTACGCCGCGTCCGGAAGCCAGAGCGGCTCCGCGACGTCGTCGTAGCGGCGGTTCCACAGCACGGCCCACAGCGCGTCGTGCGTCTCGCCGGCGACGGACTGGTCCTGGGTGTAGGTCTCGAGGACCGCCCGGACGGTCGAACGGCGAAACCGGGGCGTCACGCTCGGTTGGTTCGCAGAGGACGCGGGTGAACCCCGTTCACCCGCGTCTCGCTTCGGTTAATCCGGCTTTGCGAACGCGACGATCGTGTTCTCGGCGCGGCAGTTCGTCCAGAACTTCGTGCCGTCGAAGCCCAGGCTGCGCGCGCCGAACGGGATCGCCGCGAGCTCGTGGACCTCGGGCTGCTCCTTGCGCGCGTCGAGGCACAGCAAGCGGTAGTCGTCGACCTCGCGGCTCTCGGTCGTCACGAGATAGAACCGGCCCGCCACGACGACCATGCCCGTGATCTGCCGCGGAACGGGGATCGAGCGCAGCACCGTGCCGCGCTCGTCGAGCTCGAGGATGACCTTGTTGTCGCGCTGGCTCAGATAGAGCCGGTCGCCGTCGTAGGCGAGGAAGGACCCGGTTCCGTCGGGGCAGCGGATCGCTTCCGACTTGAAATCTTTGCCCATGATGTAGCGGCGTATGAAGCGGTCGTCTTCGCCGGGCGCCGACGCGCCGTCGCCGATGACGACGCGCAGGGCGTCGCCGGTGACCGTGATGCCGTATATCCTGCCTGGTGCGATCGCCTCTTCGAAGACGCGGCCCTGTTGCGCGACGAGCCCGTAGATGCGATTCGTCTCGAAGGAGCCGATCCACAGATCCGGACCGTCACACGCGAGCCCCATGGGCGAGGGGCAGGGGGCGGGGATGCGGACGAGCTCCTCGATGGTCGAGAGCGTCTGATTCATGTGCGCGCCCCTTTCCCCGACCGGCCCGCGGGCTCCCGGCGCCCGGCGGCGAAAAGGCGCGGCCGGATGGCCAAGTTCTGTTTTGTGATCCACCCCCTCTCGTTCGAGGACGTGGCGCGCTACGAGCCCGGCGCCAAGGGCAAGGGCAACGCGATCATCGCGAAGATCATGGAGTGGATGCCGCCCTGGGCAGCCGCCCACGTGACGGGGATTCGCACCCCCGACGGGCGTGAGACCGAGGGCTGGTTCGTCGCGGCGCCGCTCCTGCCGCAGCAGATGCTCGAGTTCCCGCGCGAGCAGGTGTACGAGCGCATTCTGAAAGCGATCGAGATCGGCGTGGAGCTCGGGGCCGACGTCGCCGGCCTGGGTGCGTTCACCGGCGTGGTGGGTGACGGCGGCGTGACGATCGCCGAGCGCGCGCCGATTCCGGTGACGACCGGAAACTCGCTCACGATCGCGGCCGGCGTGCGCAGCTTGTTCCGCGGCGCGGAGGAGATGGGGATCGATCCGAAGCACGCGACGGCGGTCGTCGTCGGCGCGACCGGCTCGATCGGCGGCGCCTGCGTCGAGCTGATCGCGCCGCGCGTCGGCCACGTGATCCTGGTCGCGCGCAACGAGACGCGGCTGCGGAAGTTCCACGACGGCGTGCGCGAGCGGCTGCCGTGCGAGTCGTCGTACACGACCGACATCAGCGCCGCCGTGCGCCGCGCCGATCTCGTGCTGACCGCGACGACGTCGACGCAGGACGTGATCGAGCCGGAGGACCTGCGGACCGGTGCCGTCGTGTGCGAGCTCTCGCTGCCGCACGACGTCAGCCGGCGCGTCGCGGTGGAGCGGCCCGACGTGCTGGTGGTCGAAGGCGGCAACATGCGCGTCCCGGGCGACATGCAGTGGTGGCGGGTGCGCGAGCCCGGCGAGCACTTCGACATGGGCCTGCCGCGCGGAACGGCGCTGGCGTGCATGTCCGAGACGATGGTGCTCGCGCTCGAGAACCGCTGCGAGCCGTACACGCTCGGCCGCGGCATCGACGTGGCGAAGGTGCGCGAGATCGACGAGCTGGCGGCGAAGGACGGCTTCGAGCTGGCCGACATGCGCGCGTTCGACCTGCCGATCACCCGCGAGCAGATCGCGCGCACCCGCGCCGCCGCGGAACAGCGCCGGGCGGCGTCGGCATGAACGTTCGCCCGCACCGCTATGCGGTGCGCCTGCGCTGGTCCGGTCCCGCGCACGGGCCGACGACGTCGTACAAGGCGTACTCGCGTGACTACGTCGTCGAAGCCGACGGCAAGCCGGCGCTGAGCGGATCGGCCGATCCGCACTTCCTCGGCGACGCGGCGCTGTACAACCCCGAGGACCTGCTGGTCGCGGCGCTCTCGGCGTGCCACCTGCTGTCGTATCTCGCCGAGTGCGCGCGCGCCGGGATCGCGGTGGTCGCCTACGAGGACGACGCCCGCGGCGAGATGACGTTGATCGACGGCGCGATCCGGTTCCGTGAAGTCGTGCTGCGGCCGACGGTCGCGATCGCCGATCCCACACGAGTGCAGGATGCGCAAGCGCTGCACGCGTCGGCGCACGCGGTCTGCTTCATCGCGAACAGCGTCAACTTTCCCGTGCGTCACGACGCCGTCGTAACGGTCGCGCAACCGGCGTGATGATCTCGAAAGAGATAAAAAAGGCGACGGCCACCGCGTCGGTTCAACGCGGTGGCCGTGGCGGTTTGACCAGAGGTCCTGAGAAGACCACTGTACCATACCGAGGACCGGTGCGCCATCACCGGGCTGGAGCGAGCGGGAGTCGAACCCGCACCAGAAGGCTCTCAGGACCTTTGGTCGGACCGCCGAATCGCCCCAGCGCTGCTCTCATCACGCGGTCGATCGGTCCGGAAAGGCTTGTCCGGTGAAAAAAGTCGTGTCGGTTTCGCTCGGGTCCTCGTCGCGCGATCACCGGGCGGATGTCGAGCTGCTTGGGGAACGGTTCGACATCTCACGCGTTGGGACGGACGGTTCGATCGACAGAGCGATCGCGAAGCTGAAGGAGCTGGACGGCACGGTCGACGCGATCGGCCTCGGCGGCATCGACGTGTACCTGTACGCGGGGAACGACCGCTACGCGCTGCGCGACGGCTTGCGGCTGCTCGAGGCGGTCAAGACCACGCCGGTCGTCGACGGGAGCGGACTCAAGAACACGCTCGAGCGCAACGCCATCGACTTCATCCAGAGCTCGCTCGGGATCGAGCTGCGCGGAAGGCGCGTGCTGATGGTGAGCGCGCTCGACCGGTTCGGGATGGCGCAGGCGCTGGTGCAGGCGGGCGCCGACGTCGTGTTCGGCGACTTCATCTTCGCGCTCGACCTCGACCGGCCGGTGCGCGGGCTCGACGAGTTCGAGGAGATGGCGCGCAAGTATCTGCCCGACGCGTGCAAGCTCCCGTTCCAGTTCTTCTACCCGACCGGGAAGAAGCAAGACCGCGCGCCGCAGCCGAAATACCCGGAGTACTACGACGACGCCGAGATCATCGCCGGAGACTACCACTTCATGCGGCAGTTCATGCCGGACCGGCTCGACGGCAAGACGATCCTCACCAACACCGTCACCGCGAACGACGTGGACTTCCTGCGCGAGCGCGGGATCGCGCGGCTCGTCACCACGACGCCGGACTTCGGCGGCCGCTCGTTCGGAACGAACGTCGTCGAGGCGGCGATGATCGCGCTGCTGGGAAAGAAGTGGTCCGACGTGACCGACGACGACTACCGCGGTCTGCTGCAACGGCTCGATCTGAAGCCGCGCGTGATCGAGTTCCAGGCCGCCTGAACCGTTGAGCCTGCTCCGCGAGCTGTTCGCGCGCCAGCCGCACGACCGCGAACGGCTGCCCTCCGACGGCGTCCCGCTGCGGCGCGTCCTCGGCGTGCGGGCGCTGATCGCGGTCGGGCTCGGCACGATGCTGGGCGGCATCTTCTCGACCGTCGGCACCGGCTCGAACGCCGCGGGCCCCGCCGTGATCCTCGCGTTCGGGCTGTCGGGGATCACCTGCGTGTTCGTCGCGCTGTGCTACGCCGAGCTGGCGTCGATGGTCCCGGTCGCGGGCAGCGCCTACACGTACGCGTACGCCGCGCTGGGCGAGCTGGTCGCCTGGGTGATCGGATGGGACTTGATCCTCGAGTACGGGTTCTCGGTCGCGCCGCTCTCGTCGACGCTGTCCGCGTCGCTGCAGCAACTGCTTGCGAAGGCCGGCGTGCCGCTGCCCGGCTGGGCGCAGACGGCGAACCTCGCCTTCGCGAACGGCCGCCTCGATCTCGCGCACTCGCAAGTCGATCTGATCGCCGCGGTGGCGATCCTGCTGCTCGCCGGGCTGCTCGCGCTCGGCATCCGCGAGTCGGCCGGCACGAACTCGACCCTGGTCGTCATCCAGCTCGTCGCGCTGGTGACGTTCGTGCTCGTGCTCGCCGGCGCGGTGCACCCCGCCGCGTATCATCCGTTCGCGCCGGCGGGGCTGCACGGGATCGTCGCGAGCGCCGCGCTGGTGTTCTTCGCGTACATCGGCTTCGACACGGTGACCGTCGCGAGCGAGGAAGCGCGCGATCCCGTGCGCGACGTGCCGCGCGCCATCATCGGCTCGCTGATCGTGGGCGCCGTGCTGTTCACGACCGTCGCCGCGGTCGCGGTCGGCGTCGTCGCGTGGGACAAGATGAACCCGGACGCCGGGATGCTCGATGCGGTCGTGCACGCGGGCTCGAACCCGATCCTCTTCGGGCTGGTCCTCGCCGGGACGGTCACCGGGACGTTCGCGTCGATGCTGACCTCGCTGCTCGGCCAGGTGCGCATCTTCTACGTGATGTCGCGCGACCGGCTGCTGCCGCGCGCGTTCGGCCGCGTGCACCCGCGCACCCAGACGCCGATCGCGACGACGCTGATCACCGGCGCGATCGTCGCGGTCGTGGCGGCGGTCGTCCCGCTGGCGAGCCTGCTGAAGCTGGTCAACATCGGCACGTTTTCGGCGTTCGTGATCGTGTGCGCCGGCGTGATGGTGTTGCGCTTCACGCACCCGAACGCCGCGCGGCCTTTCCGCGTCCCGCTCGGTCCGATCGTCGTTCCGTTCGCCGGGATCGCCTTGTGCGCGTGGCTCACGCTCGAGGGCCTCGACGGCCTGACGTGGCTGCGCTTCCTGATCTGGTTCGCGGTCGGGCTCGTCGTCTACGCGCTGTACGGGTACCGCACGTCGCTGCTGCGGCGGCGATGAGCGCGCCGGCCGCCGCGCCGCGGCTGCGGCGGGTTCTGGCGCTGCGCGATCTGATCGTGGTCGCCGCGGCGGCGATGGGACCGGCGTTCTCGATCGCGACGACGATGGCGGCGATGATCGCGGCCGCCGGGCGGTGGACGTGGCTCGCGCTCGCGATCGTCGCGGTGCTGATGGCGATGATCGCCGCGGGCTACAAGCGGCTCGGCGAGCGGATGCGCGATGCGGGCTCGTCGTACGCCTGGATACGCGCCGCGTTCGGTCCGGAGACCGGTGCGTACGGCGCGTGGGTGCTGCTGGTCGCGAACATGTTCGCGGTCCTGGCGACCGCGTTGCCGGCGGGCGCGTACACGCTCGACCTGATCGCGCCCGCGCCGGCGCAGAACGGTCTCGCGGTCGCGCTGGTCGCGTGCGCCTGGATCGGCGCCAGCTCCCTGCTGGTGTGGTACGGGCTGCGCCCGACCGCGCTGTTGGCGTTCGCGCTGCTCGCGGCCGAGGTCGTCGTGCTCGGCGCCGCGGCGTGGCTGGCGGCGCTGCACCCGCGCCCCGACGCGGTCGCGTTCACGCACGCGCCGCTCGCCTGGGGCGGGATCATGGGCGCGATCGTCGTCGGCATCTGGATGATCGACGGCTGGGAAGTGTCGGCGTCGGCCGCCGAGGAGTCCGACGGCTCGGCGGGCGTGCCGGGGGCCGGCGGACTGGCCGGGCTGGTGCTCACCAGCGCCGTCTTGCTGGCCGCGATCGCGGCGTTCGTGCGCATCGGCAGCGCGGCGGGTTTCGACGCGCACCAGAACGACGCGCTCGCATACGTCGGCGGGCTGCTCGGCGGCGCGTGGCCGCAGGTCCTCGGCGTGACGGTGCTCGTCTCGCTGGCGGCGTCGCTGCAGACGACCGTCGTCTACCTGACCCGCAGCATCTACGCGATGGGCCGGGACGGGCTGCTGCCGCGGATCCTCGGCGAGCTGGACCGCCGCGACGAGCCGGCCGCCTCGGTGCTGCTGGTCGCGGGGCTGTCGCTGGCGTTCGCGCTCGCCGCCGGGCTCTCGCCGACCGCGCAGGGCGCGTTCACGTTCGCGCTGACGGGGACGTCGTGGTTCCTGGGCGTGCTGTTCGTCATGAGCGCGGCGGCGGCGGTCCGCATCTTCGGGGCCGAAGGAACCGCTCGCTGGTCGGGCGCCGTTCTGCCGGGGACGGCGGCGCTGATCCTGGGAGCGATCCTGTTGCTCGCACTGAAATATGACGATGGTGGGACCAGGGGTTTCATCGCCGCCTCCGCAATCATCGGGCTTCCCCTGGCGCTGTGGCGCGGACGAAGGCTTCGCGGTAACGTCTCGGCAAGGGGCAGGTCGATCCCCGGGAGTCGCTTTTGAACGACAAAGAAATCGTTTTGACCCGCGACGGGCTGAAGAAGCTCGAGGACGAGCTCGACGAGCTCAAGACGGTCCATCGGCGCGAGGTCAACGAACGCATCCGCCAGGCCAAAGAGTTCGGCGACATCTCGGAAAACGCCGAGTACGAAGACGCGAAGCAGGAACAGGCGTTCGTCGAGGGCCGCATCCTCAAGCTCGAGGCGATGATCCGCAACGCGCGCGTGATCGACGCGTCCGACTACGTCGCCGACGAAGTCCATCTCGGCGCGACGATCAAGGTCAAAGAGACGAGCTCAGGGACCTCGCACGAGTTCACCATCGTCGGCTCGGCCGAAGCCGACCCGAAGAACGCGCGGCTCTCGAACGAGTCGCCGCTCGGTCGCGCGCTGATGGGCCGCAAGAAGGGTGAGACCGTCGACGTCACCACGCCCCGCGGCCAGATGAAGTACAAGATCGAGTCGATCAACAAGGACCCCAAGAAAACGAAGAAAGCCTCCTAGGGGCGCGCGATGGCCGATCTCGTTGCAGCGCGCCGCGCAAGGCTGGCCGCGCTGCGCGAGCGCGGCGTCGATCCGTTCGCCGCGACGCGCTACGACGTCACCGCGCACGCGGCCGATCTGGCGACGAAGTACGCGGATCTGGGCGAGCAGGGCCGTGCCGAGAACGCGTCGTGGTCGCTGGCCGGACGCATCATGGCGGTGCGCGGCCAGGGCAAGGTGATCTTCTTCGACCTGCACGACCGCACCGGGCGCTTCCAGCTCTTCGTGCGCGCGAACGACGTCGGCGACGCGGCGTTCGGGGTCGCCAAGGAGATCGAGCGCGGCGACATCGCCGGCGCGACCGGGTTCGTGTTCCGCACGAAGGCCGGCGATCTGTCGCTGTACGTGCAGTCGTTCGAGGTGCTGGGCAAGTCGCTGCAGCCGTTCCCCGACAAGTGGCACGGGCTGCAGGACGTCGAGAAGCGCTACCGCCGCCGCTACGTCGATCTCACGGTGAACCCGCACGTGCGCGACGTCATGCTGCTGCGCTCGCGGATCGTGGCGGAGATGCGGCGCTTCATCGACGCCCGCGGCTTCTTCGAGGTCGAGACGCCGGTGCTGCTCACCCTCGCCGGCGGCGCGTCGGCGCGGCCTTTCGTCACGCGCTCGAACGCGCTCGACATCGAGCTGAAGCTCCGCATCGCGACCGAGCTGTACCTGAAGCGGCTGATCGTGGGCGGGATGGAGCGCGTCTACGAGATCGGCCGCACGTTCCGCAACGAGGGGATCGACCACACGCACAACCCGGAGTTCACCATGCTCGAGCTCTACGCGGCGTACTGGGACGTCACGGACATGATGCGCTTCAACGAAGAGCTGATGGCGCATCTGGCGCGCACCGTGCATGGCAACGAGACGGTGATGCACGGGGCCGACGCGATCTCGTTCGCGACGCCGTTCCGGCGCATCGGCTACCTCGAGGCGTTCGAGGAGCACGGCGGTCTGTCACGCGACCAGGTCCTCGACCCCGCGTCGGCGCTGGCGCTGATGCGCGAGCACGGGATGCCGGACTCGCCGACGCACGCGCACGCGCTGGACAAGCTGTTCGAGAAGATCGTCGAGCCGCATCTGCTGCAGCCGACCTTCGTGTACGGCTATCCGGTCGTGCTCTCACCGCTCGCGAAGCGGATGCGCGACGACCCCGACCTCACCGAGCGCTACGAGCTGTTCGCCGCGCACATGGAGATCTCGAACGCGTTCACCGAGCTGAACGATCCGGACGACCAGCGCCGCCGCTTCGCGCTGCAGGTCGCCGAGAAGGAGGCGGGCGACGACGAGGTGCCGCCGCCCGATTGGGACTTCGTGACCGCGCTCGAGTACGGCATGCCGCCGACCGCCGGCATCGGGATCGGCGTCGACCGCCTCGTGATGATGCTGACCGACAACGCCTCGATCCGCGACGTGCTGCTCTTCCCGCTCCAGCGCCCGCTCCCGGTCGATGCACGAGACGGCGAAGCGGACGACGCCGGCTCCTGAGGCGGACCGCACGACGCGCGCGCAACCATCCCGTTCCGGCGGGCGGTCGGACCGTTCACCATGCTGAAACGCGACTTGACCACATCGTATCCGCGCTCGGTGCGCGAGCCGTACCTGGGCGTCGTCCAACTGGGACGCGCCGTCGACAAGGGGATCGCGCTCGCCAACGGCTTGAACGGCGAGTACAACTTCGACTGCCCGATGGACAAGGGCGTCTTCAGCTTCCTCGGAATCGACGGGGCCGCGCTGCTCGACGTCATCAAGAACGCTCAGAGCGAGTCGGAGATCGAGGCGTACCTCAAGCCCTTCACCGAGAAGAAGACGCCGGCCGAGCTCGCGGCGTTCAACGCCGAGTTCCTCAGCCACGGCCCGGCGCCCGGGACCCCGGCCGCCGAGTACTTTCTGGAGCTCCGGAACGAGGCGGCGCCCGGCCGGACCGACGTGACGACGTGGCCCGACCTGCTCGACCTCGACGAGAAGCGCGACGTGCCTCAGCGGGTCCCGGCGACCGCGTAACGCGCCGAAGCATTAGATTCCAAAGAGCAAGAGCACGTAACGCATGAGGGCGGGGCCGCCGGGAGCGGCCTCGCTTTCGTTATCTGGCAGTACTCTGAGGGCGACCGAGCGGACGGAACGAAACGTGCTCCCTGGGACCCGCGTTTTTCCTAGCGCGGCGGCACCCCGGGTGGGCTCGGACGGATCGCCGACATAGCCATTATTCGGAGCTCGCATGCTGGACGACAGCGGGGCAGTGCTGGGAGACCTCTTCGCACTACCTTTTACCTCGGCGTTTCTCGGCGCCGTGCTTGCACACGACTACGAAACTCATCGCCATCTGCTGAACGTCGGAATGCTGAGCGCCCGCGTGGCGCGCACCGCCGGGCTCTCGCGCGATGAAGCGACGGTACTCGGGCAAGCCGGACTCTTCCACGATATCGGTAAGCTGCACATCCGGAGCGCGCTGCTGAACGCGCGCCACGACTTGAGCGAAGCCGAATGGCGCATCCTCAAGGCGCACGCCGCGCGCGGCGAGCAGATGCTCGAGGCGCAGGGCGCGTGCGGGCTGGCGCGGATCGTGCGCAGCCATCACGAGCGGCTCGACGGCTCGGGCTATCCCGACGGGCTGCGCGGCCTCGCGATCCCGTGGGAGACGCGGCTGCTCTCGGTCGTCGACGCCTACGACGCGATGCGCTCCGGCCGCCCGTACGCCGCCGCCGTCTCGCACGACGAGGCGCTGGAACGGCTGATCCTGGCCGATCATCTCTACGATCCCGAGGCGGTCGCGGCGCTCACCGCGGCGCTCGGCGCGTCGCACGCCGAGACGCACGCGCAGCGAAAGGCGCTCGCACCGATTTCGTGAACCCGTGGCGGCGTGCCGACGTACCGGCTCGTCGTCGAATACGACGGCGGCGCGTTCCACGGATTGCAGTACCAGCCGGCGCTTCGCACGATCGCGGGTGAGCTGGAAGCCGCGCTGTCGCGGCTCTTCCACGAAGCGGTGAAGATCACGGCCGCCGGCCGCACCGACGCCGGCGTGCACGCGAGCGGACAGGTGATCTCGTTCCGCGCCGAGCGCGCCTTCCCGATCGAACGGCTGCGGCTCGCGCTCAACGCGAGCACGCCGCGGGATCTGGCGGTGCGCGACGCGGCGCTGGTGGCCGACACGTTCTCGGCGCGCTTCGACGCGCTCGAGCGCGTGTACGACTACCTGATCTTGAACCGCCGCTTTCCGTCGGCGCTCTGGCGCACGCGCGCGTGGCACGTCCCGCGCGCCATCGACGACGAACGTTTCGCCGCCGCCGCCGCGCCGCTGCTCGGCGAGCACGACTTCATCACCTACTGCGGCGAGCTGCCGGAGCGCGGCGGGACCGTGCGCGAGGTGCGGGAGATCGCGCTGGAGCGGCGTGAGGACCTGCTGCGCGTCACCGTGCGCGGCAACGCGTTCCTGCACCGGATGGTGCGCGTCATCGTCGGGACGCTGGTCGGCTGCGCGACCGGTTACCGTGACGTCGCGTTCGCGCGCCGCGCGCTCGAGTTGCGCGAGCGCGGCGCCGCGGGCGCGACCGCGCCGGCGCACGGCCTGTACCTCGCCGGGGCGCGGTACGCCGATCTCGACACGTACCGCCCGGTGGAGCTACGTCCGTAGTGGCTTGCGGGCAGCCCGCAGCCGCTAACGACCGCCGCTGAGCCGCGCCGGCTCCGGCGCGTTCGCGCGCGGCTGCGGTGTGGTGCCGGCGATCGCGGCGACGCGCTCGCGAATCGTCTCGGCGACGCCGTCGAGCCCGGCGCTCGCGTCGCGGGTCGTGCGGCTCGCCGCCGCGAGCGACTTCGACGACGCGACGAGATGATCGCAGGCGGCGCGCTGGCGGCCGATCGCGTCCTCCACGCCGGTCGCGTTGCGCTGGATCGTCGCGATGATCTCGACGATCTGCTGGTTGGCGAAGTTCTGCTCCTCGAGCGAGCGCGCCGCCGTGCGCATCAGGTCGTTCATCTGCTCGACCGAGTTCACGATCGCCGACGCGCCGCCGGCCTGTTCGCGCGCCGCCATCGAGATCTGCTCGGTCAAGCGGTTGGCCTCGGCGACCGCCGACGAGATGTCCCCGATCGCCCGGCCGGCGACGTCGGCCATCTGCAGACCGCTCTCGGCCTTCTTGCCGGAGTCGGTCGTCGAGCGCACGACCTCACCCGTCTTCGCTTGGATGTCCTTGACCAAGTTGCCGATCTCGCGCGTCGACTGCGCGGAGCTCTCGGCCAGCTTGCGCACTTCGTCGGCGACGACCGCAAACCCGCGGCCGTGCTCGCCGGCGCGCGCGGCCTCGATCGCGGCGTTCAGCGCGAGCAGGTTCGTCTGGTCGGCGATCGCGTCGATCACCTCGACGATCGCGCCGATGCGTTCCGAGGCGCTGCCCAGCTCCTGCATCTTCGCGACGACCGAGGTGATGTCGTCGGCGACCTCGCGCGTCGAGCGCACGAGCCGCTCGACCGCGATCCCGCCGTCCTTCGCCTTGCGGTCGGCTTCGAGCGAGAGCGTCGACGCCTCGCGCGCGCTGCCTGCGACCTGGTTCACCGAGACGGCCAGCTCCCCGATCGCGGAGCTGACGCTGGCGACGTTGTCGGCCAGGCCGGTGATGTTGCCGGAGACCGTGCTGATCGAGGTGACCGTCTCTTCGACGGCCGCGCCCGCTTGCGTCACGCCGGCGGTCAGGTCGCCGACCGCGGCGCTGGCGACCGTCTGCTCTTCCATCGCCGTGCGCAGCGCCTCTTGGGCCGAGGTCCCGACCACGTCCCGCGCGCTGACGGCTTCGATCATCTTGGCGTGCCGCTCGGCCAGCTCGTCGACCGCCGGCGCGAGCGCGGCGATCCCGTCCGCCCGGCGGCGCGCGTCCACCAGCGCGGCGATGACGTCTTCGATCGCAGTGGCCCCGGCGACGTCCAGCGCGCCGCGCAGGGTGGCGGCCTGGGCTTTGGCGGCCGCGTTCGCGCGCAGGTATGCGAGCGCGGCGGCGGCCGCGACGGCGGCGGCCACTGCCGCCACCGCGATCAAGGCGATGTCGAACGAGCTCACGATGGTACCCTCCGTGCGCGCAAGCCTACTGTTCGTCGTATCGGTTGACGAGGGCCGCCACTTGACGCCGCGCGGCCATGCTGGTCCGCACACCTGGGCGAGCCGGCGTACGGCGGCCTGGGCGCAGCGCGAGCGCGGTTGACTCCAGGTGCTCGCGGCCGTATACTGCGTAGGTTGCCGTGGCCTCTCCACGGCGTCCTTGCCTTTCCGACGGATCCCATGCGCACATATCAGCAGAAGACGGCCGAGACCCAGCACGATTGGTACATCGTCGACGCGACCGGGCAGCGGCTCGGGACGCTCGCGGTCCGCATCGCGCGCGCCCTCTCCGGCCGCACCAAGCCCACCTGGACCCCGCACATCGATGACGGCGACCACGTCGTCGTGCTCAACGCGGAGAAGGTCGAGCTCGCGCCGCGCAAGTGGACCCAGAAGGTCTACCACCGCCACTCCGGCTTCCCGGGCGGCCTCCGCACCGAGACGGCCGCCGAAGTGCGCCAGAAGTATCCGGAGCGCCTGATCGAGCGCGCCGTGCGCGGGATGCTCGCGACGAACCGCATGCGCGACGTGCAGCTCGGGCGCCTCAAGGTCTACACCGGAACCGATCACCCGCACACCGCTCAGCAGCCGAAGGCCCTCGTCTAGATGCAGACTTCCGATCTCTTCAACGGCACCGGCCGCCGCAAGCGCGGCATCGCGCGGGTCCGGCTCACGCTCGGTCAGGGCGTCATCACCGTCAACAAGAAGCCGGTCGACGAGTACTTCCCGCGGGCGTCGCTGCAGATGATCGTGCGGCAGCCGCTCGAGGTGACGCAGTCGCTCTCGCGCTTCAACGTCGACGTGAAATGCGAAGGCGGCGGGGTGTCCGGACAAGCCGGCGCGGTTCGCCACGGCATCGCGCGCGCGCTGCTGGAGATGGACGAGTCGCTGCGCGAGCCGCTGCGCAAGAACGGGTTCTTGACGCGCGACCCGCGCGAGAAAGAGTCCAAGAAGTACGGGCGCAAGAAGGCTCGCAAGCGCTTCCAGTTCTCCAAGCGCTAGAGATCGAGGCCCGGGCTTGCACCCGGGCCTTTTTCATACCGTAGCGCCTGACGGCGTTCGGGGCCGTCCGTGGTTCTACGGAAGCTACGTCACGGCGAAGATCGTGACGGGCTCGGCTTTGCCGCGGATCTTGGCGATGAGCTTCTCGGCCGGCGGCTGGGCGCGCAGCCGGCTGAAGGTGCGCTCGTCGACGTAGGTGCGGCCGGACGGCGCGGCGCCTTGCAGGCGGCTCGCGAGGTTCGCGGCGTCCCCGATGACGGTGTAATCCATGCGCTTGGGGCTGCCGATGTGGCCGGCGACGACCTCGCCCGTGGCGACGCCGATCGAGAGGCGCAACGGCTTGCCGGCGGCTTGGATCGTCGCGGCGGCGTGGTGCAGCGCTTCGGCGACCGACATCGCGCGCGCGGCGTCGTCGTCGCGCACGCGCGGCGGGCCGAACACCACCATCAACCCGTCGCCGTAGAACTTGTCGAGCAGACCGTCGTGCTCGAAGACGATCTGCACGGCGGCGCTGAAGAAGTGGTTCAGGATCTCGACGACGGCTTCGGCGTCGAGGCGCTCGGCGAGCTCGGTGAAGCCGTCGATGTCGGCGAAGAGGATCGTCGCGGTCGCGCGCTCGCCGCCCAGCGCGACGCCGCCGGGGGCGCGCATGAGCTGCTCGACCACGTGCGGCGCCAGATAGCGCGCGAACGCGTCCCGGATGGCGCGCCGCTGCTCGACGTCCGCTGCGTGCAGGCGCTCGAGCTTGCGGCGTTCGGTCAAGTCCGTCACGGCGATCGCCCAGCCGTGCTTCTCGTCGCCGTCGGGAAGGTCGAGCGGTGCGGTGCGCACCTCGAGGTGCAGCTCGCCGCGGGTCGGATGATGCGCGGTCAGCTCGGCCGATTCCGACGGGAGCACCTTGTCTTCCAAGATCGTCGTGATGCCGGGGATCAGCGCTTCGAGCGCGCGGACCGGTTTGCCGAGCATCGTCGCGCCCGGGACGCCGAACGTCGTCGCGGCGGCGTCGTTGAAGCTCGCGATCCTGCCGCCGCCGTCGACGGTGATCACGCCGCTGGTGATCGAGGCCAGGATGCGGGCCTGCAGTTGCTCGAGCCGGCTGATCTCGACGACTTGCGCGCGCTGCGCGTCGAACAGCCGCGCGTTCTCGATCGCCAGCGCGGCCTGGTTCGCGAACGCGGTCAGCAGGTCGGGATCGTGCGGTGAGAACAATCCCGGCGCGAGCCGCGAGTCGAGGTACACCACGCCGATCGTGCGCGCTTTGATCGCCAGCGGGACGCAGATGATCGAACGGAGCCGCAGCGCGCGCACCGACAGGTTGATGTTGAAGCGCGGGTCTTGCTGCGCGTCGGTCGTGACGGTCGGTTCGCCGGTCTCGAAGACGCGGCGCACCGTGGTCTGCGACGGGCGCATGTCGTCGCCCTCGACCGTCGCGCGGTCGATTCCGTAGGTGGTGGTCAGCTCGAGCTTGCCGCCCGCGTCGGCGATCATCAGGAAGCCGCGCTCGGCTTTCATCACGTCGACCGCCGTGTCGAGGACCGTGCGCAGCACGACGTCGAGCTCGAGCGAGGAGTTGACGGTTTCGGCGACGCGGCCGAGCGTCCGGAGCTTCGAGAGCTCGCGCTCGGCGTTGGTCGAGGAGGCCGCGAGGCGGCTCTGCAGCGCCGCGCGCTCCAGGGCCAGCGTCTCGTACGCGCGCTCGGCGTCGGCCACCGCGGCCAGCAGCGCCGCGTCGCCGGTCGCCGCGGCCCGCCGCCGCAGCGCCGCGAGCGCGTCGGCGCCCGGCTGGGGCGCGTTCACCGCGCCCGACACGGGCTGAAGGCGCTTCGACGCAACGGCACGCGTCGAAGTTCCTCACTTCGCGGCAACGTTCCGCTCACATCGATCCGGCATGCTGGACGCATGACGAACGATGCCATGTTCCCCACCGGCCAGGCCGCCCTCGCCGCGCGCGAGCGCCTCGAGCGGCTCGCCCCCGACGCCGCGCGCGACGAGCGCGCCGCCGCCCGCGTCGCCCGCGCGGCCGTGTTCCAGGAAGCGCTTCTCGGCGCTCTGCGCGCGCACGTCGCCGAGCTGCGCACGGTGGCGCGATGAGCGAGCTCGACATCCTCTCGGTCGCCGCGGGCGGGATGGACGTGCAGCGCACGCTGCTCGACGTTGCGGCCCGCAACGTGGCCGCCGCGCAAGCGTCGACGCCGCAGCATCCGTACCCGCGGCTGGTCGCGCGCTTCGCCGCCGCGGATCCGGCCGACGCGTTCCTCGACGTTCCCGGCGACGACGACGGCGCCGGCGACGCCGCGACACGCTTCGCCGGAACGGTACGGTCCGGCGAGGCCGCCGACGCGCTGACCGAGATGATCGCCGTGCTCGACGCGCAGCGCGCGTACGAGGCGAACGCGAGCGTGTTCGACGTGGGCAAGCGCCTCGCGGAGCGGACGCTCGACGTGGGGCGCGGCTGATGCGCGCCGAGCTGCTCGTCCCCGACGGTCCCGCGGCGCCGGTCGGGCCGCGACCCGCGCGCGCGGACGGGAACGCCTTCGCGCGGCTGGTCGACGCGGCGGGCGCGATCCTCGAGCACGCCGACCGCGCCGAGACGGCCTTCGCCGCGCACCGCGGCGGCTTGCAGGAGATGGTCGTCGAGCGCGCGCGCGCCGACGTCGCGCTGCAGGTCGCCGCGACGGCGGCGCAACGCACGGCGCAGTCGCTCTCGACGCTGCTCGGGATGCAGATCTGAGCCATGACGCTCGCCGCGGCTCTGGCGCGCGTTCGCGCGTCGTCGGTATCGATGCGCCTCGTCGTGTGCGGCGTCGCGCTCGCGCTCGTCGTCCTGGGAGCGATCGCGTTCGGCGCGTCGCGCGACACGCGGGTGGCGCTGTTCGCGACGCCGCTGCGCGCCGACCAGCTCGCGGAGGTCGAGCAGCGGCTCGCGGCCTGGAACGTCCCGCACGCGAGCGCGAGCGACAACGTGCGCGTGCAGCGCGCGAAGCGCGGCGAGCTGCTGCTGCGGCTCGCGCTCGCCGGCGTGCCGCACGCGCACCTGGCGGGGAGCGACGAGGCGCTCGCGCACGTCGGTGCGCTCACGCCGCAGAGCGTGCTCGAAGCGCAGACGCGCGACGCGCTGGCGGCCGATCTGGCGCTCGGCCTGCGCGGCGTCGAAGGCGTCGCCGACGCGCGCATCGTCATCGCGCCGTCCAGCGCCGGCGTCTACGCCGACGAGCCGCGGCGGGACGCGAGCGCGAGCGTGCGCGTGACGCTGGCGCCCGGCGCGCGGCTCGCCGCGCGCACGGTTGCGGGCGTCAAGGCGTTCGTCGCGGGCGGCGTTCCGGGGCTCGACGCGCAGCGCGTGACCGTGCTCGACGACCGCGGGCTGGCGCTCGACGCCGGCGACGACGACGCGGCCGACGTGCAGACCGCGCTGCAGAGCGCGCTCGACACGGCGTTCGGCGCCGGCGCGACGATCGTGCGCGTCCACCGCGACGCGCCGGCCGAGCGGCGCGTCGTGCACGAGATCCGCCGTTCGGCGAACGGCGGCAGCATCGCGCGCGCGACGACCGACGAGCGCTACGCGTCGAGCGCGAAGAAGTACTCGAAGACCAGCGCGACCGAAGACCGCGGCAGCGAGACGCACGAGGAGCACCGCGTCAGCGCGCCGGGCGCGACCGGGCGGTTGAGCGTCGCCGTCTTCGTCGACGCGGCGCGGCGGCTCGATCTCGGCAAGATTCGCGCGCTCGCTGCGGCCACGGCCGGTGTTCGGGCCGAGCGCGGTGATGCGCTGAGCATCGAGGCGGTCGCGTTCGGCGACGGAACGGCGCCCGCCGTGCGCGCGGCGCGCGCGCCGGCGTGGCTGCTGCTGGCGGCGGGGATGCTGCCGCAAGCGATCACCGCGCTCGCCGTCGTGCTGATCGCCGCGTTCGCGGCGAGACCGCTCGTCGCGACCGCCGTGCGGATCGCCGAGTCGGCCTCGGTGCGGCGCGCCGCGCGCGAGGTCGTGCACATCCCGCCGGCGCGCGTGCGCCGCGCGCTCGAAGGCGAACCGCCGCACGTCGCCGCGGCGATCATCGCGGCCTTGCCCGCGCCGAACGCCGCCGCGGTGCTGGAGCTGTACGCGGCGGACGAGCGCGCCGAGATCGTGCGGCGCCTCGCGACCGCGAAGCCGTCGCTCGTCCCCGCGCCGGAGGAACTGATCCGTGAGCGCTGAGTTCGTCCCGCTCGCGCACCTGCTGCGCCCGCCACCGGCGGATGCGCCGAGCCGCGCTGCCGTCTGCAACGCGCTCGACGGATATTCTAGCGAAGGCCCGATCGGCGAAGGCGCACAGACCGGAGCATCAGATGCGACGGAGGCCGACGGCCCCGACGACGATGTCGCCGTCGCGCTGCGCGAGGCGCGGCTGTTTCGTGCGCGTCTGCTGGACGCGTTCGACGACGCGGCGGCGCGGCTACTGCGGGAGCTCGCGAGCGCGGTGCTGGCGCGCGAGCTGCGCAGCGCGCCGTGCGATCTCGCCGGGATCATCGCGCAGGTGCGCGAGCGAACGCCGGTGGTGCGCGCCCGCGTCGCGCCCGGCGACGTCGCGCGGGTGACCGGCGTTCCCGTCGTCGCGGACGGCACGCTCGCACCGGGCGACGCGATCGTCGAGCTGGACGGCGGCGCCGTCGATGCGCGGCTCGGCGTGCGGCTCGCCGTCCTCTTGGAGGCGTTCGCGTGATCGGGCGAGCCGTGGGCGGCGTCGTGGCGACGCGCGGCCAGGTGGTCGAAGCGGAGCTGCCGTTCGCGCGCGTCGGCGACGGCGTGCGGATCTGCGCGCGCGACGCCGCCGTCCACGCGCGCGTGACGGCGCTGCACGGCTCGCGCGCGCTGCTCGCGCCGCATGGCGCGATCGACGGCGTCGCCGCCGGCGACCGCGTCGCCGCCGATCCGGGCGTGCTCACGCTCCCGCTCGGCACGCCGCTGCTGGGCCGCGCGATCGGCGCCTCCGGTGCGCCGCTCGACGGGCGGCCCGCGCCGCGCGGCCGCCGCCTGCCCGTCGCCTCGCCCGCGCACGCCGTCGCCGAGCGGCGGCCGTGCCGCGGCGTCTGCTGGACGGGGGTGCGCGCGATCGACGGACCGCTCGCGCTCGGTCGCGGCGCGCGCATCGGCCTCTTCGGACCGCCCGGGGCGGGCAAGTCGACGTTGCTCGACGCGGTCGTGCGCGGCGTCGACGCCGACGCGGTGATCGTCGGTTTGGTCGGCGAGCGCGGTCGCGAGGCGGAACGCCGGCTGGCGGCGCTCGACCCGCGCACGACGCTCGTCATCGCGACCGCCGACCGCGCCCCGGCGGAGCGCCTGCGCGCCGCTGAGGTCGCGTTCGCGCAGGCCGCCGCGCTGCGCGCGCGGGGTCTCGACGTGCTCCTCGTGGTCGACTCGCTGGCGCGCATCGCCGCCGCCGCGCGCGAGGTGGCGCTGGCGGCCGGCGAAGCGCCGGGCCGCGGCGGTTACCCGCCCAGCGTCTTCGCGTCGCTGGCGCGCTTGCTGGAATCGGCGGGTGCGGCGGGCGACGGAACGGTCACGCTGATCGCCACCGTCCTCTCCGACGGCCCCGAGGAGCACGATCCGGTCTCGGAGGCCGCCCGCGCGGCGCTCGACGGCCACGTGGTGCTCTCGGCCCGCCTCGCGCACGCCGGCCGCTTCCCGGCGATCGACGTGTCGCGCAGCGCGAGCCGAACGTTCGGCGACGTCGCCGCGCCGGAGCATCTGGCTGCGGCGCGCGTGCTGCGCGCGGCCGTCGCCGCGCTCGACGCGTCGCGGGACGCGCGAGCGCTCGGGATCGAGTCGGCCGATCCGTTCCTCGCCCGCTGCGTGGCGCACGAAGGCGCGATCGAGCGCTTCCTTTCCCAAGGCCCGGAGCCGTCGAGCGCCGAGGCGACGCTCACGGCGCTGCGCGCGCTCGCCGATACCCTGACATGATGGACGTCTTCGCAGACATCGCCGCGGTCCAGAACCGGATCGCGGAGATCACCGGGGCTCCGGCCCCGGGCAGCGCGCAGCCCGCGCCGCTCGCCGCGGCGCCCGGCGCGCCGCGCTTCGCGAACGCGCTCGCCGACGCGATGCGCCCGGCCAACCCGGCCCTCGGGCTGCAGCCGGGCGGCGCCGACGCGCCGGGCAGCGGATCGCCGTCCCGCGTCTCGGCGCCCGTCCCGCCGGCGGCGATCGACGCCTTGGTCGAGCAGAACGCGGCGGCTTGGCAGGTCGAGCCGGCGCTGGTCAAGGCGGTGATCGCGAACGAGTCGGGCTTCAACGCGAACGCGACGTCCGGCGCCGGCGCACAAGGGTTGATGCAGCTCATGCCGGAGACCGCCGCCGGGCTCGGCGTGCGCGACGCGTACGATCCGTCGCAGAACGTCGCGGGCGGGACGCGCTACCTGCGCGGCTTGCTCGACCGTTTCCACGGCGACAAGCGCTTGGCGATCGCGGCCTACAATGCCGGACCGGGTGCGGTGGAGAAGTACGGTGACGTCCCGCCGTATGCTGAGACCCGCAATTACGTTCAAAACGTCCTGGCTTCGTTCGACAAGTACAGCAGCGCTCGTTAGCGCGCTGCTGGCGCTGGGAATCGCCGCGCCCTCCGCGGCGAAGGATGCCGCGGCGGACGTGCCGGTCGCGACGATCGTCACGGCGTACGACCGCGCGACGCACGCCGACGACATCCGGACGTTCGCCGCCGACGGGACGCTGATCGGCAACGGGCTGACCGGCACGTTCCGCATCGTGCGCGACGGCACGAACGAACGCCAAGACGACGTCCTCGGCCCGCGCCACGACACGGCGCTGCGGCTCGGCGACCGCTTCTTCATGCGCAACGCGAACGGCAACGTGCGCGAGCTGCGCGGCTACCTGCGCCGGCGCGCGAAGACCGAAGAAGTGATCGACACCGGCGAGTTCGTGAAGCACCAGGAGCTCGCGCGCTTCGCCGGCTGGGGCGAGATGAACGGCGCGAAAGCGTGGCGGCTCGAGGTCAACGCGCCGGGCGGCGAGCCCGAGACCCTGTGGATCGATCCGAAGAGCGGGCTGCCGCTGCGGCTCGAGTACCTCGACGGCGACGGGCCGACGTTCGTCGACTACGCCGACTGGCGTGACGTCAAAGGCCGCAAGATCGCGTTCCGCAACGTCATCAGCGACGGCGACCACCGCTTCGACACCGTGCAGCAGACGACGTCGGTGCGGCTCGACGAGCCGGTCGACCCGGTCAGCTTCGCGCCGCTGCCGCCGCGCACGCTGGCGACCGACCGCGTTCACACCGTGCCGCTCGTCGAGCGGGGCGGACACGTCGGCGTGACCGTGCGCATCGCGAACAAAGACTGGTTCTTTCTGCTGGACACCGGCGCGCAGGCGATCCTCGTCGACAGCGCGGTGCTGCGCGCGGCCGGCGTCGCGGGCCAGGGCGCGCTCGAAGTGCGCGGCGCCTCGCGCAGCGGCGGCCTCACCGTCGCGGTGCTGCCGAAGCTCGAGGTCGACGGCGCGAGCATGGACGACGTCGTCGTCTCGTCGATCGACATCGGCCGCAACCTGGGCGGCGGCCTGCAGATCGACGGCATCCTCGGCTATCCGTTCCTCGCCTCGGCCGTCGTCGAGATGGACTTCGCGAGCCAGGTGCTGCGGTTCGGGCCGCCGGGCTCGTTCGTGCCGCGCGGGACGCAGTTGCCGCTGGACGTCGACCGCGAGCTGGCCGAGGCGACGCTGCGCGTGAACGGCCGGCTCGAGGCGCCGTTCATCGTCGACACGGGCAACAGCGGCGAGATGCTGCTCTACCGGCCGTTCCTCGACGCGCATCCGGGGCTCGTGCCGTTCTCGCCGTCGTCGTCGTGGAACTACGGGATCGGCGGCGCCAACGCGTCGTACCGCACCTCGCTCGACGCGCTGAAGCTCGCCGGCTTCGAGCTGTACCACCGCTCGGTCGACGTGATCCTGGCCAAGGACGGCGCGTTCGCCGACCGCGTCGACGCCGGCAACGTCGGTCTCGGCGTGCTGCGCAACTTCGTGGCGACGTTCGACCTCGGCAACGCCTCGATGTACCTCGCTCCGGGGGCCGCGTTCGACGACGGCCGCCGCCGCACCGCGCGCAACTAGCAACATCTTCGCAATACGCGCGCAACGCCGCGCGCGGTATGGTCGAGCCGGAGGCACGAACATACGATGCAAGAAACGACCGGCGTCGCCGTTCTCGCGACGCACCTCGCCCACACCGACCGCCGCGCGCTCTCGCAAGCCTGGTACAGCGCGCTGCACCTTGCCGATCCCGCGCAGCGCGCGCCGCTGACGGCGGGCGCGCGATCTTCACCGGGTGCCGTGCCCGGGAGTGCGCGTGGGCCGCATCCCGCCGCGGCGCGGGACGGCCTGAACCGCGGCAGCGCCGGCGCGCGCGGCCCGGATCGCGCGAACGCGCGGCGCGATCCGTTCGCCGAACCGTGCGAACGGCGCATGCCGAAGACGGAGCTCGCGCGCCGGATCGAGCGCGCGCTGACGCGGCGTTCGCCGCGCGAGCGGGCCGCGTCGTTCGCGGTGCGCACGGCGGGCGGCCGCGTCCATCTGGTCGTGCGCTGCGACGGCGCGCGCACGCGGGTCGTCGCGGTGTGCGCGCCGCCGCTGCGCGAGCGCGTCGAGCGCGCGCTGGCGCAGGCGCGCTTCGCGCTGGCCGGCTGCGGCGTGCGCGCGGAGGCGGCGTGATGATCGGCGCGTCGCCGCTCGACGCCTACGAGCGCGTCCTCTCGCGCGCGCAGGATCTGCGTGACGCGTTCCGGGCCGGCGCCGTTCCGCTCAACGACGACGTGCGCACGGGGCCGCGCATCGTCCCGTCGAGCGATCCGCTCAGCGCCGTGCCGCCGCCCGGCGCGTGGTTCGTCACCCGCGGCGCCGACGGCGTGCGCGCGTACGAGCGTGACGGTGCGCTGGCGCTCGACGACGGCGTGCTGCGCACGCGCGGCGGCGCCGAGGTACTCGGCTATCCGGGCGGTGAGGCGCGCGGCGCGGTGCCCGTTCCGCTGCGCGTCCCCGAGATCGATCGCGCGCTGGGCCGCGCGGCCGACGCGCGCATCGAGAGTGACGGCACGGTCGCGTATGCGCGCGCGGCGATCGATCCGCGCACCGGCGCGCGCGGCACCGAGCGCGTCGTCCTCGGCCGCCTGGCGCTGGCGCGCTTTCCCGCGGGGACACAGCCGGCGCGCCTCGACACGACGCGCGTCGCCGCGCCGCACGGCGTGCTGCCGCATCTCGGCACGCCGGGCGACGGTACGTTTCCGGCCCTCGCGGCCGCCAGCCGCGACGCCGGCGCGATCGACATCGCGGCGGGCGTGGCGCGGCTGGACGAAGCCTACCGCGCCTTCGAGGCGCTCGGCGCGGCGGTGAAGTCGCGCGCGAGCGTGCAGAAGACCGCCGTGGACCTCGTCAAGTGATCGGCACGGCGAGCTTCGTCCCGGCGGCGGGACGCGTGCGCCGGCTGCGCTTCGTGCCGCGCGCGCCGGTCCCGCTCGAGACCGCGTGCGTCGTCGCCAACGGCGTGCGCGAGGCGCTGCGCGAGCTGCTCGGCGCGCGCTGCGAGCTCGTTCTGGGCGAGCCGGCGGCGCTGGTGCCGCGCGCATGGGCCGAGCTGGCGCGCGAGGCGCTGCTGTTCCTCACCCGGGGCCGGCGGACCGACATCGTGCTGCTGCTGCCGCGCTGCGACGCCCGCCGGCTGGTGCTGCGCGCGTTCGGCGAGGCCGACGACGGAGCGCCGACCGCGCTCTCGAACGCCGCGTGCTCAGCGCTGGAGCTGCACGCGCTGGAGCGCATCGCCGCGCGCTGCTCGGCGGCGTTCGGGCCGTTGTGCGCCGAGCGCGAGGCGGCCGTGCGTCCGGTCCGGGCGGACGAGGTCCCGTCGTGCGCGGCGTACTTCGATCTGCGCGTGCACGCGCCGGTCGCGCTGACGATCGGGATCGGGGTCGTGCGCGAGCTGCCCGATCCGGCGCCGTCCGGCGCGCTCGCGGCCGAGGCGCTCGGCTCGGTCACCGTCGAGGCACGGGCGGTCTTCGCCGAGGGGACGCTGGACGCGGCGGGCTTCGTGAAGATTCGGCCGGGCGAGGTCGTGAAACTGGACACCAAGGTCGGGGCTCCGGCATCCTTGAACCTTGGGGGCCGGCGCCTTGCAACGGGCGTCCCCGGCGTCGTCGCTTCGCGCACCGCCTTTCTGGTCCACGACGTCGCCCTGGGAGCGCAATGATGGCATTGACGGAGCAAGGCAAGAATCTCGACCTCTTGATGAACGTGCCGCTGAAGGTGACGGCGGAGCTCGGCACGTGCAAGATGCTGGTGCGCGACATCCTGAAGCTCGGCACCGGCTCGATCGTCGAGCTCGACCGCCTGGCCGGCGGGCCGGTGGATCTGCTCGTGAACGACCGGCTCGTCGCGCGCGGCGAGGTCGTCGCCATCGACGAGAACTTCGGCGTCCGCATCACCGAGCTGATCGAAAAACCGTAACACCGCGGCCACGCCGCGGTTCGCCACGGCGCGCACGATGGGGGCATGGACGACTTGCTCACCATCGCGCGCCACGGCCACTCGGCGCTGCCGCTCGACGTGCTGGCCGCGCTCACCCTGCTCTCGGTCGCGCCGTTCGTGCTGGTGCTGTCGACCTCGTTCGTGCGGATCGTCGTCGTGCTGTCGCTCGTGCGCTCGGCGATCGGCGCGTCGGCGCTGCCGCCGAACACGGTGCTGACGGGCCTCGCGCTCGTCCTGACCATGGTGGTCATGACGCCCACGTTCGAGACGATGCAGCGCGAGGCGATCCATCCCTACGCGGCGGGACGGCTCTCGCAGACCGCGTTTCTCGACCGTGCGAGCCGTCCGCTGCGGGCGTTCATGCTGCGGCAGACCAAGGCGCGCGATCTCGCGGTGTTCGGCCGCATCGCGCACCGCCCGGAGGCCGAGGCTGCGGGCGATGCGCCGCTCACCGTGCTCATCCCGGCGTTCGTCGTCGGCGAGCTGCGGGCCGCGTTCGCGATCGGAGTGGCGCTGTATCTGCCGTTCGTGGCGATCGATCTCGCGGTCGCGGCGATTTTGATGGGCTTGGGCATGGTGATGCTGAGCCCGCCGGTGATCTCGCTGCCGTGCAAGCTGCTGCTGTTCGTGATGGTCGACGGCTGGGCGCTGGTGTGCGGCGGAGTGGTCCAAAGCTTCCGATGAGCCGTCAAGTGGACCAGCCGCGGGTGGAGTCACCTGCGCCGGCGAGGAAACGCGCCGCGTGAGGATTGCGGAGAAGTTGAAGACGCGGCGGCCGTTCTTCTCGTTCGAGTTCTTTCCGCCGCAGAGCGACGAGGCGGAGAGGAACCTGTTCCAGACAATCGCGACGCTCAAGCCGCTCGATCCGGGCTTCGTCTCGATCACCTACGGCGCGGGCGGCTCGACGCGCACGCGCACCGTCGACACCGCGAAGCGGCTGCGAACCGAGGCCGGCTTCGACGTGATGGCGCACGTCACGTGCGCCGGTGCCACGCGGGAGGAGCTGTGTGCGCTGCTCGGCGACCTGCGCCGGTCGGGGATCGAGAACATCATGGCGCTGCGCGGCGATCCGCCGCGCGGTACGGAAACGTTCGTCCCCGTCGAGGGCGGTTTTCACCATGCGAGCGATCTGATCGAGCTGATCAAGGCCGAGTTCCCGTTCTGCGTCGGCGGCGCGTGCTATCCCGAGAAGCATCCCGAGGCGCCGAGCTTCGATGCGGATCTCCAAGCGCTGTGCAAGAAAGTGCGAGCCGGCGCGGAGTTCCTGGTGACGCAGCTCTTCTTCGACAACGCGCGCTACTTCGAGTTCGTCGACCGCGCGCGGAGCTGGGGCATTCGCGTGCCCATCCTACCGGGGATCATGCCGATCACGAACTACGACCAGATCGACCGCTTCACGCGCCAGTGCGGCGCGGTCATCCCGCCGAGCCTGCGCGCCGCGCTCGAAGAACGCCGCGACGACGCCCACGCCGTGGTCGACCTCGGCGTCGCCTACATGACGCTGCAGGTCGCCGACCTGCTCGCGCGCGGCGCCCCGGGCGTGCACTTCTACACCCTGAACCGTTCGCCCGCGACGCGCGCGGTGGTGTCCGCGCTCCTCGCCGCCCGCCGCGCATGGTGACAACACCGCGGTAGTCCTGCGGCAATACGAAACGACGATGATCTGTCCGTGCGCATGGGGAAGGTCGTCGTCGCGTTGGGGTTGCTGCTTACGGCGTGGAGCGTTGGGGCTGCCGGAGAACGCACCTGCCCCGAGCGCCAGCGACACAGCGTTCCCGAACATCGATGGACGGATAAGGCAATATTTTTGTACGACGCGGTCGCACGTTTTAATGAGATGCTGATCGCTACGATCGATGCAATCGACACCGCGCTGACGGCGATCTTGGCCGGCGATATCGCGGTCGTGATTTTCACGATCGACAAGATCGCCGAGCTGCAGCGTCCGGGACGGATTGCCACGCTGGCTTTGCTTGTCGGCTCGGTCGCGGCGTGCGCCACCGGATATCTTGTTCGATATCGTGGTCGAACGCAGGACGGCATCGAGCCGCATCTGCTCGTAGCAGACACCGGGGACCTTCGGGATGAAGCGATCATCGGCGCTATTGAAGGAATCGTCGTAAGCAGCGATGCCAACCTGACGATTCGCTTCATCAAGCGTGTTCTCGCGATGTCCGGAATGGTGTTGCTCATTGGAGCCGTCGCGGTCGTTGCTGTGGCACGTTTGAGCAAAGACGTGGTACAATGATGAGTATGAAAGATGATGCGGGTGAGCCCTTTACGTTCGACAGCGGATTGAAAGCGCTGGCGGCGCGGATTCGTGAAGAATATGGTATCGTTCCGCTGAAGCCTGGCGAGACGCGGCCTCCTGGGTACTACATGGTCGACCACTATTGGGGTCGGCCGCTGAAGCGCGTGAAGCCGCCGAAGGACCGCAAAAAAGAATAACTTCGCGGTAACCTTTCGGCCATGTGCGCTCGGTATGCTGGGCGCATGGAAGGGTTCGATCAACTTCTGCGAGACGCGCTGCTCGTCACCGCGCTGCTGACGTTACCGGTGCTCGTGGTGGCCACGCTCGTGGGTGCGAGCGTCGCGATCCTTCAGGCGGCGACGCAGGTTCAGGAACAGACGCTCACCATGCTGCCGAAGCTCATCGCCGTCGGGGCGATGATCGTTCTCGGCGGGCGCTTCGGGATGGCGCTGTGCGGGCAGCTCTTTCACGAGGCGGTCGTGCGGATGCCGCTGCTGGTGCGCGGCGGATGAGCGCGGCGGTCGACGCTACGGCACTGCTCGCGTTCGCACGATCTGCGGGACTGGTCGCCCGGGCGCCGGGGTTCTCGCATCCGTCGGTTCCGCAGCCGGTGCGCGCCGGATTGGCGTTGGCGCTCGGCCTTGCCGTCGCGCCGTCGCTCGCGCCGGTGCGGATGGATCTCGTCGCGCTCGTGTTCGCCGTCGGGGCGAACTTCGCGGTCGGGGCGGCGATCGGGTTCGGGGCGTCGCTGCTGTACGACGGCGCGTACTTCGCCGGCCGCACGATCGACGACTATCTCGGCGTGCGCGGCAGCGTTCCGGGCGCGAACGTGACGAGCGCGCAGGCGTTCGGGAGACTCTGGTCGTCGGTGTTTCTGATCGCTTTCGTGGTGCTCGACGGCTGGGTTCCGGTGGTGCGCGCGTTTGCGGGCTCCTTCGCACACGTCCCGGCGGGCGGGTTCCCGAGCGACGCGATGTGGTGGCGTTTCGCGCTCGCGCTGCCGGCGGCGATCATGCGCGCGGCGTTCGTCGTCGCCGCGCCGGCGATCGCGGTCGCCGCGGCGCTGCAGCTCGCGCTCGCGGCGGTCGCGCGCGTGGTGCCGCGGTTCTCGAGCCTGAGCATCGCGTTTCCGGCGGTCTTCGGCGCGGCGCTGCTCGTCACGCTCGTCACCGTGCCGCTGCTGGCTCCGCTCGGCGCGCGGCCCTGGCTGGTCCTTCCCTGGAGCGCGCGATGAGCCGTGCCGAGGACAAGCGGTTCGACGCGACGCCCGCGCGGAAGCGGCGCGCACGGCGCGAGGGCAACGTTGCGCGCTCTCCCGAGATCACCAGTCTGGCTGCATTCGCGGGCGCGGTGTCGTCCGCGCTCGCCGCCGTGCCGCTGGTCGCGGCCGCGTCAGCCGCCGCCGTGCGCGATATCGCGGCGCACCCGCTTCAGCGCGATGCCGGCCGCGCGCTCCTCGTCGCCGCCGTCGCTGCGTTGCTGCCGGCGGCCGCCGCCGCGTGCGCGGGAACCGTGGCGGCGGTCGCCCAGGCCGGCGGGTTGCACGCTACGGCGCTGCGAGCCGACGTTCAACGGCTCAGCCCGTTCGCCGGCCTGAGACGCATGCTCGGCGGCGAGACGGTCGTCGCGCTGCTGCGCGCGACGCTCGCGTTCGCCGCCGCGCTCGCCGCCATGGCGCCGGTCGCGCGGGACGCGGTGGCCGGTGCGGTGGCGCTCGGTTCGCTCGCGGCGCGCGGTTCGCCGTCCGCCGTCCCGGCCTCGTACGGCGCTGCCGCGGCGCTGGTCGCGACGGCCGCGCTGCGCGCGTGCGCGGCGGCGCTCGCCGTGGGGGCGGCGTTCGCGGTTGCGGACTACGCGCTCGCACGGCGGCGCTGGCTGCGCGGACTGCGCATGTCGTTCGACGAGCTCAAGCGCGACGCCAAAGAGAACGACGGCGAACCGCACGCCCGCGCGCGCCGCAAGGGCGCGCACCGCACGATGGTGCGCGGCGCGGTCGGCCGCACGCGCGAGGCGTCGTTCGTCGTGGTGAACCCGACCCACGTCGCGGTCGCGCTGCGCTACGCGCCGCCCGCCGTCCCGGTTCCGGAGATTCTCGTGCGCGCGCTGGACGACGCGGCGCTGCGCGTGCGAGCCATCGCACGCGAGCACCGCATCCCGCTGATCGAGGACGTCGCGCTCGCGCGGCTCCTCTACGCGCAGGGCGAGAGCGGCCGCGCGATCCCGCCCGACGCGTACGTCGCGGTCGCGCAGATCGTGGCCGCGCTGGCGCGCGAAGGACTGCTCGCGTGAACGGGCGCCTCACGACCGCGTTCGCCGTCGCGGTCCTCGGCGTCGTGGCGATCCTGATCGTGCCGCTGCCGCCGCCGCTGCTCGACGCGCTGCTGGCGCTCAACGTGTTCGGCTCGGCGCTCGTGCTGCTGATCAGCTTGCGCGTCGAAGAGCCGCTGGAGTTCTCGGCGTTCGCGCCGTCGCTGCTGCTCGCGACGCTGTTCCGGCTGGCGCTCGACGTCAGCGCGACGCGGCTGATCCTCACCGAAGGCCACGACCCGGCCGGCGTCGGCGCGCTGATCCCGGCCTTCGGGCAGTTCGTGGTGCGCGGCAACGTCGTCGTCGGCCTGATCGTCTTCGCGATCCTCATCACGATCCAGTTCGTCGTGATCGCGAGCGGCGCGCAGCGCGTCGCGGAGGTCTGCGCGCGCTTCACGCTCGACGCGATGCCGGGCAAGCAGATGGCGATCGACGCCGACCTGCACGCCGGGATGCTCGACGCCGACACCGCGCGCCGCAAGCGGGCGCGGGTGCAGCGCGAGGCGGACTTCTACGCCGCGATGGACGGCGCCGGGAAGTTCGTCAAGGGCGACGCGATCGCGGCGCTCGTCATCGTCGTGCTGAACCTGCTCGGCGGCGTGCTGGTCGGGGCGCTCTATCACGGCATGGCGCCGCTCGAGGCGGTCGAGACGTTCGCGATCCTCTCGATCGGGAACGCGCTGCTCACCACGCTTCCGGCGTTCCTGATCTCGACCGCGATGGGGTTGATGGTGACCCGCGTCGCGGGCGACGGCGCGCTCGGCGTCGATCTCGCCGCGCAGTTGCTCGCGCGCCCCGACGTCCTCCGCGTCGCGGCGGTGCTCGTCTTCGCGCTCGCCTTCGTGCCGTCGTTTCCCGCCCCGCTCTTCGCGACGCTCGGCATGACGGCGTTCGGCGGCGCGCTGCTCGCCGAGCGGCAGAAGCGGCAGGCTGACGCGCAGGTGAGCGCCGCGCGCGAGCAGCAGCGCCGCGAGGCGGTGCGCCGGCCGGAGACCGCGTTCGGGCTGGTCGGCGTCGATGCGCTCGCAATCGACGTCGGGGCCGATCTGTTCCCGCTGCTCGTCGCGCCGAACTGCGAAGCGCTGCTCGACCGCATCGCCGACGTGCGCCGCGCGCTCGCGGCCGAGACCGGCGTCGTGATCCCCGGCGTCCGGCTGCGCGACGATCCGCTGCGTGACCCGCGCACCTACGCGCTGCGCGTGCGCGACCGCGTGGTCGCCGAAGGGATCGTGCGGCTCGACCGCCTCATCGCGGTCGGTGCGCCCGACGTGCTCGAGCGCGCCGGCGGCGAGCCGGCGACCGAGCCGGTCTACGGTCTGGCGGCGCGCTGGATTACCGAAGCCGAGATCCCGCAGGCCGAGGCGGCCGGCGCGCTCACGTTCGACGCCATCTCGATCATCGGCTCGCACCTGGCCGAGGTCGCGCGGTCGCACGCCTCGGAGCTGTTCGGCCGCCAAGAGCTGCAGACGCTGCTGGAGCACCTGCGCGCGTCGGTTCCGGCGGTGGTGAAGGACGTCGGCGGCGACGCGCTGCCGATCGCGACCGCGCACCGTGCGCTGGTATACCTGCTGCGCGAGCGCGTCTGGCCGCGCGATCCGGTCGCGGTGTTCGAGGCGCTCAGCGATGCGGCGGCGGTGAGCCGCGATCCGCGCGAGCTCGCCGAAGCGGCGCGCCGGATCGCCGTGCCGCAGCAGCTTCGCCGTGACGGCACATCGGCGTTGCGCCCGTTGATCGTCGCGCCGGATTTCGAGAGCGAGCTCGCGCGGATGTGGTCGCCGGAAGGCGGACTCGCGCCCGATCCGCGCACCGCACTGCACGTGCGTGAGGCGATCGTCCGCTATGCGGACGATCCCGCGTGCGCGCCGCACGCGCTCGTCGTCACGGCGCCGCTGCGCCCGCTGCTCGCGGAGTTTCTGGAGCGGACGTCGCCGGCGGTCGCCGTCTACGCGTATGCCGAGCTGCCGGCCGAGATCGCTCTCGAACCGGCCGGCATCGTGGAGGCGCCGGCCGCTGCATAGCGGCCGGCGCCCAGCATCAGCGCGGATCAATGTGACACGGCAAGACGGGGCTCACCCGGTTTCGGACCGGCCGCTGAGCGGTGCGCGGAGTATCCTAGCTTAGGTGTGCGGACGGGGTTTTTCGAGCGCGGCGAGACGCGCGAGCAGCTCCTGCGCAGCCTGCCGTGCCTCGCCCATCGCCCGGTCGTAGCGCTCGCGCGCATCGATGAGGTCCGCGGCGCAGAACGGGCACGTCGTCGTTCCGGCGAAGACGTGCCGCATGCAGCCGTAGCACACGACGAGCTTCTCGCGGTCGGCGCGCGCGTCGCGCGGCGTGCGATCCACCGCCGCATCGCTCGCAACGCTGCCGTCGAGCGACTCGACGGCGATCGCGAACAACCCGTGATCGAACGGCTTTCCCGGCGCCGCCTGCACCGGGCGGATCGTCTCGCGCAGGCCTTGTCGTTCCAGCTCCAGCGCGCGGTGATGGCAGAACGGGTTGTTTCCCGGCTTGCCGAGCAGGCTGTGCGACATCCAGGTGCAGCCGCCGCGGCAGACGTCCTTGTAGTAACACGTGCCGCAGAAACCCCACTGCGGGTCGCGGCGCTCGCGCGAGAACGACAGCTCCGGGGTGTCGAGCCAGATCGTCGTGAGATCGAGCTCGCGCACCGTGCCGCCGGAGTACGCGTCGGTCGGCAGCGACGGACAGCCTTTCACCGTGCCGTCGGCCTCAATCCCGATCGTGTTCTGACCGCCGAGACAGCCCTCGTAATGGATCGTCTCGTGGCCGTTGCCGCGCAGCTCGCCCTCGAACGGGCCGAAGTAGCCGATGTTGTTGCCGATCTGCAGCAGCACGCCGCTCTTCGCGCCGCGCCGGGACAGCGCCGCCAGTCGCGGCAGCACGTCGAGGATCTGATAGGGCTGCAGGATCATCTCGGGATGATCGCCGGCGCGGCCCATCGGCACGGTGAGCTGGAGCTGCCAGTTTTTCGCACCGGACGCCGCGACGACGTGGAGCACGTCGTCGAGCTGGTCCAGGACCTGCGCGGTGATCTGCGTGTTCACGCTGGTGCGGATCCCGTGCTCGCGCAAGCGGTGCAGCGACCCGACCGCGGCGTCGAACGAGCCGCGCACGCCGCGCAGCGCGTCGTGCAGCTCGCGCGCGCCGTCGATCGAGATTCCGGCCGCGGTGAGGCCGGCGTCGGCGGCGGCGCGGATGCGCTCGTCGGTCAGATTACGGCCGCCGCTCTGCAGCGTGCACTGCATCCCGGCCGCGCGCACCGCCGCGATGATCGTCGCGAAATCGCGCCGCAGGTACGCCTCCCCGCCGATCAGCGTCACCTCGCGCGTGCCCAGCGCGGCGAGCTCCGCAACGACGCCGAGGCACTCCTCGGTCGACAGCTCGTTCGCGCGCGCTTTGCCGGCGCGCGAGCCGCAGTGCCCGCATTTCAGGTCACAGGCCAGGGTGATCTCCCAGACCGCGTGAACCGGCCGGTGCTCGGCGCGGTCGAGCCGCGAGAGGAAGCGATTCGGCCGCGCCGCGACCGGCTCGGCGTCCGGCGCGCCTCCTCTCGCGGCGAGGCTCACTGCTGCGGCGGCTGCGCCTGCGCCGGCGGCGCATCCGGGTCGGCGCGCGGCGGCGCTTCGGGCCGCGGGACGTGTTCCTCGGGCTTCGCATGGGACGTGCGCAGCTCGGCGATCTTCGCTTCGAGGTGCGTGAGCGCTTCGCGCACGCCGGCGACCTCGTGCTCCGCAACCTCACGGAAGTGGGCCGCCGCCTCCGCCGCGGTCTCGCTCAGCTGCACACCCTCTTGCTGCGCGCCGCGCGCGATCGCAAGCCGCGCGTGGTCGGCGATGTGCTCCATCTCGTGGAGGTCACCGCGCTTGGCGGCGTCCCAGATCGCCGGCCCGTAGGGCGGTAGCGATCCCGACGGTTGCTGCTCCTCAGCCATTCACGAATTCCCCCGCTTGCGCGAAAGAGCGCCTCTTCGTCGAAGCGCTCCCTTGTGTGAGGCTGCCATCGTAGCAAGAGAAGTACCGCGAGGCAAGGTAGACTCCGGGTGGTGCAACATCGAGACGGCGGTCCGGTAGGACGCGGCGTGAACGCGATGCCGGCCGAAGCGGAGACGCTCGTTTCCCGGATCGAGGGGATGCTGGCGCAGGCCGAACGGCTCCTCGCCGCGGGCGGCAGCGACGAGGCGGCCTTCGCGCTGCGCGAGACCGAGCGCCGCTATCTGCCCGACACGCTCAAGGCCTTCGAGGACATCCCGCCGGCCCGCCGTGACGCGACCGCCGCCGAGATGCTGGTCGAGCAGCTCAAGCTGCTCGAGCGCGCCACGGCGCAGCGGCTCGCCGTCCTCTCGGAGAGCGCCGAGACGGCGCTGGCCGCCAACGGCGCGTTCCTGACCGAGCGCTTCGGCCCGGCCGAGGCGCTGCCCGAGGCGCCCGCGGTGATCGAGCCGGCCGGCGGGGTCAACGCGCCGCCGGCGACGCTCGTCCGGCGCTTCCTCGAGCGCCTGGAGGCCGACAGCGGCTCCGAGCCGGCGGCGATCCTGGAGCGCGCCGGGGCGCGGCTGGCGGCGGCCTTTCCGGCGATCGCGACGGTGCGGCGCGCCGGCTTCCTCGGCCGCGGTCCGGTCGAGCAGGTCGCGCTCGACGTCCCGCGGCGCGACGACTTGCTGCGCTACGCGCTCGCGCGGACGCGCCAGGGCAACGTCGAAGCGACGGTGACGCGGTTCCTGCGCGGCATCAAGAACAAGACGCTCGTCGTCGACCTCGGCGAGTGGACGCAAGGCCTCATGGCCGACCTCGGTGCGTACGTCGAGCGCGAGCGCGGCGCGCAAGAGTTTCTCAACCGGCTCTTCTAGGGAGACACGATGAGCTTTTTCGGAATCGGACGCGGCAACCAGCCGCAGTCGGACGTGCGCACCACCGAGGGCGGCGTCCCGCTCGACGCGGTCACGCGCCTGCGGCGGATGCGCGGCGAGGGCGGCGCGCCGCTGTTCACCAGCGACTTGTCGGTCTCGGAGTTCGTGCTGCTCGAGCAGATGGGATGGCGCCCGCTGGGGCTCGTGCTCGGCAGCTCGATCTACCACGTCGGGATTCAGTACGGCAACTTCTACCAGAACCAGGAGCTGCAGTACCTGACCGCCGCGATGTACGAGGCGCGCGACCTTGCGATGTCGCGCATGGAAGAAGAGGCCGACGTGCTCGGCGCCGACGGCATCGTCGGCGTGCAGCTCGAGGTCGGCGGCTACGCCTGGGCCGAGAACGCGCTCGAGTTCACCGCGATCGGCACGGCCGTCAAAGCGCCGGGCGACGCGTCGTGGCGCACGCGCGACAACAAGCCGTTCACCTCCGACTTCTCGGTGCAAGACTTCTACAAGCTCGTCACCTCGACGGGCTACGTGCCGCGCGAGCTCGTGCTGGGCAACTGCGTCTACCACATCGCGCACCAGGGCTTCTCGCAGATGATGCGCACGATCGGGACGAACATCGAGCTGCAGAACTACACCGAGGCGATCTACGACGCGCGCGAGCTCGCGATGGCGCGGATGCAGGCGGAGGCCGAGACGCACGGCGCCGACGGGATCGTCGGGATGCAGATCGTCGAGAAGACGCACATCTGGAACCCGCACGTGATCGAGTTCATGGCGATCGGGACGTCGGTCGAGAAGCGCGGCGAGCCGAAGACCGTCCCGCTGACGTTCCAGGTCGGGCTGAACGACTGACGATGGAGAACTTCGGCGAGCTGTTCAAGGGGATCGGCGAGCTGTTCAGCGGCATCGCCGAGACGACCGGTGAGGGCGCCGCGCACCTCGCCGTCGAGGCCGCCGTCGACCAGGCGTACGAAGGCTCCGACGCGAGCGCGACCGTCGGCCGCTATCTGACCGGCGGCCCGCGCATGCTGAACATCAACGACCTCTGAAAGGAACCTCGTGGCCGACGACCAGCTTCAGCCGCCGATGCTCACGCCGCCGGAACCGGTCGCCGCGGTGGCGGCGTCCGACGCGCTCGGCAAGGTTCCGGTTCCCGTCGACGATCGCGCCAAGCTCGACCAGGACGCGGTGCAGCTCGCCAAGGAGCTGGCCTCCCTGGCGCCCGAGAGCGACGCGTACAAGCAGCGCGTGCGCGCGCTCGAGTCGCTGGCGAGCGCCGACATCGCGCGCTCGGCGAACGTCGCGAACCGCATGCTGGAGCGGCCGACCCGCGCCATGGCGACGCTGGACGAAGGCTCGCCGGTCGCGAAGACGCTGCTCGACCTGCGCGGGACCGTCGAGAAGCTCGACCCCTCGCGTCAGGGCGATCTCTTCTCGCCGAAGAAGCTGCTCGGCATCCTGCCGTTCGGCAACAAGATCCGCGACTATTTCCGCGGCTACGAGTCGTCGCAGAAACAGTTGAACGCGATCATCGAGTCGCTGCGCCGCGGCAAGGACGAGCTGCTGCGTGACAACGCCGCGATCGAGACCGAGAAGGCCAACATGTGGTCGCTGATGGGCGAGCTCGAGAAGCACGGCTACCTCGCCCGCGCGCTCGGCGACGCGGTGGCGCGCGAGGCCGACGCGCTGCAGGCGTCCGATCCCGAGCGGGCCCGCGTGCTCCAGGAGGACGTGCTCTTCGCCGCGCGCCAGAAGCAGCAGGACATCGCGACGCAGCTCGCCGTCAACGTGCAGGGCTACATGGCGCTCGACGTGATCCGGCGCAACAACGCGGAGCTGGCGAAAGGCGTCGACCGGGCGACCACCACGACGGTCGCCGCGCTGCGCATCGCCGTCATCACGGCGCAAGGCGTTGCCAACCAGAAGCTGGTGCTCGACGCGATCACCGGGCTCTCGGATACGACGTCGAACCTGATCGTCGCGAACTCGCAGATGCTGCGCACGAACGCGACGCGCATCCAGGAATCGGCGACGAAGCCGACGGTCGACGTGGAGAAGCTGAAGGAAGCCTTCGCGAACGTGCGCGCGACGATCGACGGCATGGCCGACTACCGCATCAAGGCGCTCTCGTCGATGGAGAAGACCGTCGAGTCGCTCGGCGACGAGGTCGGCAAGGCCAAGCAGTACATCGCGTCACGGCAGCAGCTCGGCGCGCTCTCCGGCGGCGGCGACCCGAGCGCGCCGCAGCTCGGCGCCTAGCCGAGCCCGATTCCGTTGCGCGCGAGGCCGGCGCAGCGCGCGCAGCGGCCGCTGATCACCAGCGTCGCGTCGACCGCGCTGTAGCGGTGGTCTTGCGCGACGGCGAGCGCGATCGGGAGCACCTGCGGCGCCGGCACGTTGAGGATCTCGCCGCAGGCCGAGCACACGAGGTGATGATGCTTGTCCAGTGCGGCTTCGTAGCGCGCCGCGCCGCCGTGCGCGAACATCTGGACCAGACCGATCCCCCGCAGGATGTCGAGCGTGCGGTAGATCGTTCCCAAGCTGACGGCCGGGAGCTCGGCGCGGACGCGCTCGTGGATCGCCTCCGCGGTGTGGTGCGCGCCGTCCTCGAGCGCGCGCAGGATCGCGGCGCGCTGCTTCGTCAGGCGATAGCGCGTTTGCAGGAGACCTGCGTCGACCCCCTTGCCCTCGGTCACGTGCCGCCTCCGTGAGCGTCCGGCCCCGTCCCACACCCGTTCGACCGGGACAACCGCAGCGCCGTTTGACGCTGTCCGCCCCCCATGCTACGATCCGGGGGTTCTCCCCTTCCCCGCCGTTTGAGGAGCCCGCGGCTGACACTCCCGGCGGAGCTCCCGGTACCGATTGTGCATGTGGAATAAGCTCAAGAGGCCGCTTCAAGCGGTGCTCCTGTTGGCCTTGGTCGGCCTGTGCGTCTGGGCGATCCTGCCCGTGCAGAAGAAGATCCATCTCGGTCTCGACCTCCAGGGCGGCGCGCGCGTCCTCCTCGAGCTGCAGCCGACGAAGGACGTGCCGAAGATCACGCCCGACGTCCAGAACCAGGTGGAACTCGTCGTCGACAAGCGCGTCAACGGCCTCGGCGTCTCCGAGCCGGTGATCTCCAAGGTGGGCACCACTCGCCTGCTGGTCGAGGTCCCGGCGGTGAAGAACGCGGACCAGCTCGAGAACACGCTCAAGCAGGTTGCCGTGCTGGAGTTCAAGATTCTGCCGCCGCAGGTCAGCCAGCGCGCGCGCGGCGACAAGAAGTACGCCGGCGACGGGTTGCCGCAAGGCGTCCCGAGCCAGGCCTACAAGGACGGCGGCCCCGTCGTCTACAGCGGCGCCGAGCTGAAGAGCGCGCACCCCGGCTTCGGTCAGGGCGGTGAGCCGCAGGTCGACTTCACCACGAAGAACCCGACCAAGTTCGCGCAGATGACGCGCGACAACATGGGCCGCATCATGGGCATCTTCCTCGACAAGAAGTGGGTCAGCGACGCGACGATCGAGGGCATCATCTCGACCGACGGGATGATCCACGGGTCGTTCACGGAAGACCAGGTCGCGACGCTCGCCAACGAGCTGAACGCCGGCGCGCTGCCGGTGCCGGTGACGATCATCGAAAAGGCCGACGTCGGGCCGATCCTCGGCCAGGAAGACTTGCAGAAGTCGCTCGTCGCCTCGATGGTCGGTCTGGGGCTCGTGCTGCTGTTCATGGCGTTCGTGTACCGCCTGCCGGGCGTGCTGGCCGACGTGGCGCTGTTCGTCTACGTGCTGATGCTGCTGGCGCTGCTCTCGGTCGCGCACGCGGTGCTGACGCTGCCCGGTATCGCGGGCTTCGTGCTCTCGATCGGTATGGCGGTCGACGCCAACGTGCTGATCTTCGAGCGCTTGAAAGAAGAGCTGTGGGCCGGGAAGTCGCTGCGCGCCGCGGTGCGCATCGGGTTCCAGCGCGCGTTCAGCTCGGTCTTCGACTCGCACTTCACGACGATCGTCGGCGCCGGCGTGCTGTATCTGCTGGGGACCGGGACGGTGAAGGGCTTCGCCTACACGCTGTTCTGGGGCACCGCGTTCTCGCTGCTGACGGCGGTCGTCATCACGCGCTTCTTCATGGACGTGGTCGTCGAGAACAACCTCGTCACGAGCAAGGCGGCGTACGGCGCCGACGCGCTCCCGCCGCAGACGATCGCGGCGACGCCGGCGGAGGCCCGCTAGATGCTGTTCCGCCGCCTCAACTGGAACGTCGTCGGATGGTTCCGCACCGTCTCGGCGATCTCGTACGCGGTCATCCTGGCCGGCGTGCTGTTCATGGGCTACCACTGGTGGAAGGACGGCTCGCCGCTGCGGCTCGGCCTCTCGTTCACCGGCGGCACCGACGTCACGGTGAAGTTCACGCAACCGGTCACCAAGGACCAAGTCGCGGCCGCGCTCGCCAAGGTCGACGTCACCGACGCGCGCGTCAACACGCTCACGAAGCCGGGCGAGCCGTCCGGCGAGCGCTGGACGATCGAGACGCAGCACGACTTCGGAAACGCCTCCGCGCCGCTGTGGAGCGCGCTGAACGGCCTGGCGCCGGTCGACCGCGCGACGTCGTCGATCTCGACGGTCGGGCCGTCGCTCTCGCACGAGTACTTGTTCAACGCGATCAAGGCGCTCGTGATCGCGATCGCGATCCAGTTCCTGTACGTCGCGTTCCGCTTCGGCTGGAACCTGATCTTCGGCTGGGTCTGCGTCGTGGCGCTGACGCGCGACTCGCTGATGATGATCGGCATCTACGCGATCGCTGGCCGCCGCGTCGACGACGCGTTCCTGGCCGCGGTACTGACCGTGATCGGGTACTCGATCATGGACACGATCGTGATCCTCGACCGGATCCGCGAGAACGTCAAGCTGATGGACGGCAAGCCGTTCGACCAGATCGTAAACACGTCGATCCTGCAGACGATGACGCGCTCGGTGAACACTCTGGCGACCGTCGTGATCACGCTGGTCGCGCTGCTCGCGTTCGGCGGCGCCTCGCTGCAGAACTTCGCCTTCGCGCTGCTGGTCGGCATCTGCTCCGGCGGCTACCACTCGATCTTCTACTCCGCGCCGCTGGTCGCCGTGCTGCAGAAGCGCGTCGACAAGCGCGGCGGCCGCATCTTCGCGCGCTCGTCGCTCTCGCCGCAGCCGAAGACGGTCGCGGCCGCGCGCGGCTCGTCGGCGGCCAGCATCGCGGCTGCCGCCCGCGACCGCGAGGCGGTCGCCGCCGCGCGCCGCGCCCGCCGCGAGCTCGAGCGCCAAGGCGCGTCGCGCCGCTCGACCGCGCCGCCGCGCTACAAGCGCACGCAGCAAGAGATCGACTTCGAGAAGCTCGAGAACCGCAACTTCGGCGCCGAGCTGCCGCGCAAGACGCAGCCGGACCCGGAGCCGCACGTTGCCGACGGCGAGATCGATCCGCTCGACGCGCAGTCGATGGGCCTGCACGAGGAAGCGGCGGAGCTCGGCCACGAGGCGATCACGCTGAACCTCGGCGACGACGAACGCGCCGACGGCGAGATCACGCTGAACCTCGACAAGCCCGCGGTGCCGGAACCCGAGCACAAGCCGGTCCCATAGTGGATTCGGCGAAGCCGAATCCACGCGAGAAGCGGACGAAGCTTCCGCCGCCGACCCCGTCGGAAGCCGCCTTCGAGCGGCTTCTGGCGGAGTATTCCTCCGCGCCGAATCCCGAGCACGGCAACGCCGAAGCGCGCGCCTTTCTCAGCGAGCTGTACGCGCACGCGAGCGAGTATCTCGCGCGCGATCCGTACGCGACGATCGGTGAGGCGTCGGGGTTCAACACGAAGGTCGTCGGCGTCAGCTTCGAGGGCCGCCAGGACGTCGTCGCGGGGCTCGAGGAAGGTGCCGCGCTCGAGCTGCGCCGGCAGCCCGACAACGCGTACGACCCGAACGCGATCGGCGTGTGGTTCGGCGCGCTGCAGCTCGGCTTCCTGAAGCGCGAGATCGCCGCGCACGTCGCGCCGAACATCGACGGCGGCGAGCGCTACACCGCCGAGGTGACCGCGGTGACCGGCGGCGGGACGCGCAGCATCGGCGTGAACATCTACGTCAGCCGGGTGCGCGAAGCGGTGCGCGCGGCCGGTGCCGATCGCACCGCGGTGTCGCGCGAGGAAGTGCTGCGCGCGCTGATCGGCGACCGCGAGCTGCGCGAGCCGCAGCGCGCGGTGCTGGCGCGGTTGGACGCCGGCCGCAACACGCTGGCGGTGTTCGGCACCGGCCGCGGCAAGTCGCTGTGCTTCCAGTACCCGGCGGCGGTGCGCGCGCTGGAGCGCGGCGAGAAGACGGTGGTGCTGTACCCGCTGCGCGCGCTCGCGAACGACCAGTACGACGCGCTGGTGAAGCGCCTGGGGCCGCTGGGGCTGCGCATCCACCGCGCGAACGGTGCGATCGACGCCGGCGAGCGCGCGGCGCTGAACGACGCGCTCGACACCGGCGACTGGGACGTCATCTGCGCCACGCCCGAGTTCGTGCAGTTCCATCTCGACCGGTTCCGGGGCGAGGTCTCACGGCCGTCGCTGCTGGTCGTCGACGAGGCGCACCATCTGTTCGAGTCGACGCACCGGCCGGCGTACCAGCGCGTCGGCGAGTCGCTCGCCGCGCTCGGCGACCCGCAGGTGCTGGCCCTCACCGCGACCGCGGGTGACGAGGCGTTCGCGAAGATCCGCGCGGCACTGCGGACCGAGGCCTGGGTGATCGATCCGACGCTGCGCGACAACCTGCACGTCGTCGACGCGCGCGGGACGGCCGACAAGCCGGCCTACATTCAGCGCGTCGTGCGCGACGGCGAGAAGGCGATCGTGTACTGCAACTCGCGCGCCGAGGCGACGAAGACGGCGGAGAAGCTGCGCCGCGCGCTCGGCGACGGCATCGCGTTCTACCACGCCGGCGTCGGCAGCGCCGAGCGCGCGCAGGTCGAGACGTTCTTCCGCCAGGGCGCGATCCGCGTCGTCGTGGCGACGTCGGCGTTCGGCGAAGGGATCGACCTGCCCGACGTGCGGCACGTCTTCCTGTACCACTTGAACTTCGACTTCACCGAGTTCAACCAGCAGGCGGGGCGCGCGGGACGCGACGGCGAGGCCGCGTCGATCCACCTGCTCTTCGGCGAGAAGGACCGCAACATCAACGACTTCATCATCGAGCGCGCCGCGCCGAAGCTCGCGACGCTGCGCCGCCTGTACGCCGCGATGAAGCGCCTCACCTCGGACGGAACGCTTCGCATGACGTACGTCGACGTCGCCTCGACGCTCGATTTCGACCGCGTCGACGGCACGACGGTCGCGACGGCGGTCCGCATCTTCGAGGACGCCGGACTCGTCGACGTGGCACAGGACGACGACGGCCGCTACGTGCGCTTCTTGCCGGCGCGCCACAAGGTCGACCTGACCGCGACCGAGCGTTTCGCCGAAGGCGAGGCCGAGCGCGAGGCGTTCGCGCGCTTCTGCGACGTCGCGCTCACCGCAAAGCCCGAGGTGCTCGAAGCGCTGGTGGACCGCCCGATCTATCCGTCCGGCGTCCCGCTGCTGCAATGACGCTGCAGCATACGACGTGCGCGTATCGCGTGCTTCGCACCGTGGCCGTCACGGCGTTCGCCGTGTCGCTGTCCGGCTGCGTTTCGACCGCGCACCGCACGGCGACCGGCGCCGCGACGCCCGCCGCCGGCGCGCGCGCTACCGCGCCGGCGCCCGCGAATCCCGATCTCGCGGCGGTGATGGAGCGCTTCTACCAGCAGGTCGAGGGCGGGCACTGGACCGTCGCCGACGGCATGCTGTCGCCGCGTTTCCGCGCGGCGTCCGGGCCGAACGGCGTGCGCGCGCTCTACGCGCCGCTGGCCGACCTCGACGTCTCGCTGCGCCAGACGACGGACCGCACCGTGGTCGCGTCGCTGACCGCGCTGGATCGCGCCGACCGCGCGCGCAAGCGGCGCTTCGAGGAGACGGTCACGCTGCGCTGGGACGGCGAGGACTGGACCGTCGACGCGATCGCGCGCCGCGCGCTCACGGGCGGTACGCGCTGAGCAGCGCGCCCGTGATCGCGCCGGCGCGGTAGCGCTCGGCGTCCTCGCGCGCGCGCCGTGCCAGGCGCGCGCGGTGCGCGTGGTCGTGCAGCAGCGCGTCGATCGCCTGCGCGAGCGCCGCATCGTCGTTCGCCGGCACCGCCACGCCGTTCGCGCCGTCGTCGAGCCACGCGCGGACGCCGCCGACGTCGTGCGCGACGACCGTCCGGCCGCGCGCGAACGCTTCGATGCCGACGTAGCCGAACGGCTCCGCCCAGCGCGACGGAAGCACCAGCAGCGCCGCGCCATCGAGCGCCGAGCGCAATGCCGCGGGATCGACCGCACCCGGCGCGTCGAGCTCGATGTCGAACGACGCCGCGAACGTTTCGGCGCGACCGCGCTCGGGGCCGTCGCCGAAGGCGCGCACGCGTGGCCGACGCTCGGGCGCGATGCGGCCGACCGCGCGCAAGAGCGCGTCGAGCCCTTTCTGCGGGACGAAGCGCCCGGCGAAGACGATCGTGCGCGCGTCGCCGCGCCCGCTGCGGCGGGCGTAGGCGTCGTCCGGCAGCGGCAGCGGAACCTCCGCGATGCGTTCCGCCGCGACGCCGCTCTGCACGGCGCGCTCGGCGACGTAGCGCGACGCGACGATCACGGCGTCGGCCGAGGCGATCGCGTCGCGCAGCCGCTCGCGCCGGCGGATCAGCGTCAGCGTGCGCGGCCGCGGTCCGTAGGCGCAGCCGTCGGTGAGCGAGTGCACCGCGCAGGGCCGCCCCAGCGGCTGCACGCAGTTGCGGCCGCTGCGCGGGAAGACACGGTCGCCGTTGGGGCAGAAGGGCCGGTGGTCGTGGACGTGATAGGCGAAGCGCGGCGCCGCGCGCAGCGCCTCCACGACCCCGGCGTCCATCACGTTGTGCGCGACGGCGACGTCGGGCGCGAACGCGGTCAGCGCGCGTTGTGCGGCCGCGCGGGCGACGGTGCCGGGCGCGTCGTGCTCGTCGGCCCATGCGATCCACTCGGCAGTGACGCCGGGCGGGACCGTGTCGATCTCGCGCGCGAGGACGTGCACGCGCGCGCCCTGCGCGACCAGCGCGGGCAGCACGATCTCGAGATAGCGTTCCATCCCGCCCGCGCGCCCGAGCCGTTCGGCCGCGACCAGAATCCGCATCAGCGGCGCGCCGCGATCGCGCGCGCGTAGCCCTCGAGCGTCGCCTTGGCGGTGCGCTGCCAGGTGTACGCGCCGAGCCGGCGCTCCAGCGCGTCGCCGCGGTCGCGCGGCGGCCGCGCGAGCGCGCGGAGCACGGCCGCGCGGATCGTCGCCGGGTCGGCCGGATCGGCGTAGTCGACGTCGGCGCCGAAGTACTCGCGCTCGCAGCCGCGGTCGCCCGTGACGATCCGCGCGCCGGCGGCCGCCGCCTCGAGCGACGAAAGACCGGGGCTCTCCAGCCACGACGGATGCGCGTGCACCGCCGCCCGCGCCATCATGCGCAGGACGCCGTCGCGCTCGGTGTGGCCGGCGAACCGCGTGCGCGGCGTCGCCCAGCGCTTGCACAGCGCGAGATAGCGCGCGTCGTACGTGTCCCCGACCAGCGTCACGTCGACGTCGACGTCGCGCAGCGCGAAGAGCAGCGCGGCTTGGTTCTTCTTCGGCTCGACGCGCCCGGCGCACAGGACGCCGCTGCGCGCGCGCGGCCGCTCGACCGCGAACGCGTCGTCGTCCACGCCCAGCGGCGCGACGACGAAGGGCACCGACGACACGCGCAAGCGCTCGCCGTACAGATACGCTTCGACCTCGCTCGCCGGCAAGACCACGTCGGCGGCGAGCACCAGCGCTCGCTGCGCTTCCAGGCGTTGGTCGGCGTTGCGCGCGACGCTGCCGCGCCACGGCAGGCCGGTCTGGTTGCGGCGCAACCACTCCAGACGGCGCTCGGCCGCGGCCGGCGTCCGTTCCGCGAGCGCCCGTTCGAGATGCGGCGCGGTCGCGAACAGCGCGCGCAGATCGAGCCAGATCGGCGAGAGCACGAGCGGCGTATCGCGCGCGCGCACCGCATCGATCTGCTTGCGCGCGGTCGCCGGCTCGAACACGCCGAAGACGTGCGCGACGTCGTAGCCGCGCGCATCCGGCGCATCGCTCGCGACCAGATCGACGTCCGCGCCGAGCGCGCGCAGCCCCTCGGCGGTGCGCTCCGCGTGCACGATGTCGCCGCCCGGCCTCACGGCGGCGTCGGGCCGCACGACCAGCAGCGCCCTCACGCCGCCGCGGCCTCCCGCAGCACGGCCAGCGTCTGCGCGGTGCAGCGCTCCCACGAGAACGTCGCGGCGTGGACCGGCCCGCGCGCCGCGAGCTCGGCACGCGCCGCGTCGTCGTGCAGCAGGGTGCGGAGCGCCGCGGCCCACGCGCGGGCGTCGTGCGCGTCGTCGACCCAAGCGGCGGCGTCGCCGCCGACCTCCGGCAGCGCGCCGGCGCGCGCAGCAAGCGCCGGCGCGCCACACGCGAGCGCCTCGAGCAGCGGCAGCCCGAACCCTTCGTACGTCGACGGCATCGCGACCAGCGCCGCGTTGCGGTACAGCGCCGCGAGCGCCGCGTCGTCGCGCGCATCGACGACGACGCCGCCGCGCGGCAGCGCCGGCGGCGTGCGGGTGAACGCCAGCGCCACCTCGCCGTCCGGGAACGCGCGCGCGAACCCCTCGATCAGCGTCGCGGTGTTCTTGCGCTCGTCGTGCGCGCCGACGTGCAGCACGTACCGCCGCCCGTGCAACTGGGCGGGAAGCGCGTCGTCGGCCTGCGTGCGCGCGACGAAGACCGGATCGGCGGCGAGCGGCGTGACGACGATGCGCGCCGCGTCGACGCCGAGCCACCGGTCGACCTCGCTCGCCGTGAAGCGCGACTGCACGAGAATCCGCCGCGCGGTGCTCGCGGTGCGCAGGAACGGGCCTTGCTCGGTGGCGCGCCGCCGCGCGTCGCTCGCCGGAAACGCGAACGGCGCCGCGTCGTGCACGGTCGCGACCGCCGGCGCGTCGCTGCGCAGAAACGTGCCGTTCCACGGAAACCACACCACGCCGGCGTCGCGCGGGACGCGCCGCCCGACCGTGATCGCGTCGAGCGCGGCGCCGAGCGCGTGCGCGAGCGCGCGGCGGTTCGGGAACAGATCGCGCACGACGAGCGTCCAGCGAAACTCCGGTGCGCGCAGCGCGCGGGAGAGGACGGCGCGGGCGTAGCGGCCGATGCCGCGGTCGTCACGGGTGAGGTTGTGCGCGTCGACGGCGACGTGGACGAGGCTCACCCGCGCCCCTTGGGGCACTCGGGGAGGTCGGTGAAGCCACCGGCGTCGGTGTGCTTGATGATGTACTGGATCAGCGGCGGCAGCGAGGCGAGGTCCGTGCCGGGCGGCGGGAACTTGAGCGTCGTCACGAACTTCTCGTTCTTCAAGTTGGTGTTCGACCACGGATCGTTCTGCTCGCCGTTCGGATAGATCCAGGGGTAGGGAAAGCGCGCCGCTTCGGTGTGGCCGTCCGGAAAGCTCACCGTCGCCTGCACCGGCTCGTATGCGGTCCCGTTGACGTAGCGCGGCGCCGCGGTCGGCTTGAACTCGACGAACCCGCACGGCGAGTTCGCATTGACCGCGCCGTTTCCGTTGCCGGAGTTCCCGTTCCCGTTGCCGGCCGCGCCGCCGGCGCCGGGCTCGTTGCCGGCGCCTTGGCCGGTCGACGACCCCGTCCCCGAACCGGCGGCCTTGGGGTTCGCGTACGTGCCGGTCTTCGCTTTCGCGATCAGCTTGCGCGCGCCGCCGCCGTGATGCACCGTGGGCCGGCCCTTCGCGCGGCCGGCGATCTGCTGCACCGGCGCCGGCGTGCTGCGCGGCGGCGGCGTGACGCGCGGCGGCGGTGTGGGCTGCGGCGGCGGGGTGGGTTTCGGCGTCGGCGTCGGCTTCGGCGTCGGCTTGGGTGTCGGCGTCGGGCGCGGCGTCTCCATCACGATGCGCGTCGTCTGCGCCTCGGCCTCGTTGTCGCTGGGGCGCGACGGCGCGTGCAAGAGACCGAGCGCGATCTCGTGCAGTGCCAGCGCGAGCGCGATCGCCAGGACGAGCCGGTTGCGATAGCGCGAGAAGTCGATCACCATCGGCGATATTCTGCGGGACGAAAAAGCCACCCCGGGCGGGGTGGCTCGAACGTCGGTCTCCCGTCAGCGCTGAGCGTCGGACGCAATCAGCGGCTGTAGTGCGAGTAGTACCACGAGTTGACTTGCGCGTCGGTGGGGTAGCGCCCGTAGTGGCGGTAGTACCAGTTGCGGTACGACGCCTGACGGCGCGTCTGTTCGCGCTGCTCTTCGCGTTTCTGGCGAACCTTGTGGTTGTAGTTCGTGATCAGCACCGCCGCCGCGGCGCCGCCGATCAGGATGTTGCGCGTGCTGGCCGCGCCGTCGGCCAGCGCGGGTGCCGTCGCCCCGAAGGTCATCGTCGCGGCGAGTGCGCCCGCCGTCAGCAGTTTTGCGTTCATTGCGCCTCCGTTTTTCCCCAGCGGGGAATAATTTCACGTAAGGAACGCGGCGGCGCGGCGCGGCGGTTCCCCGGCGGCGGTGATCGCCGTCGCAGGCGCTGCCTCGGCGAAAGCGAAGCGGGCGAGCCGTGACCGAGCCGATCGAATCGCTCATCCGAGCGATCCCCGACTTCCCCATCCCGGGCATCCTCTTCCGCGACATCACGCCGCTGCTTGCCGACCGCGACGGGTTCAAGCGAACGATCGATCTCTTCGTCAACCGCTTCCGCGACGCGCGCGTCGAAGCGGTGGTCGGCATCGAGGCGCGCGGCTACATGCTCGGCGCGCCGGTCGCGTACGCGCTCGGGGCGGGCTTCGTCCCGGTTCGTAAGCCCGGCAAGCTGCCGGGCGAGAAGTTCAGCGAGGAGTATGCGCTCGAGTACGGGACCAACACGCTGGAGATCCACGCCGACGCGGTCGGGAACGGGCACCGGGTGCTGGTGGTCGACGACCTGCTGGCGACCGGCGGGACGATCGCCGCGACGCTACGGCTGCTGGAGAAGCTCGGCGCCGACGTCGTCGGGATCGCCGTGCTGATCGAGCTGGAGGCGCTCAACGGCCGGGCCGCCCTCAACGGCGCCGAGCTGACCTCGTTCATCCGGTACTGAGGCTTCGGGTCACAATCCGGCCGAGTTCGCCGCAGCCTTTGCATCCGAGCGGGTGTCTCCGGTAGGATAAGGGTTCCTATCCTATGACCATCGCCGATCTCGTTTCGAAGGTTCAGCAGTACGACCCGTCGCTGGACGGGGCGTGGCTCGAACGCGTGTACGAGGTCGCCGACCGCGCCCACGAGGGCCAGCGCCGCGCCTCGGGCGAGCCGTACGTCGCCCACCCGCTCTCCGTCGCCGACATCCTGGCCGACCTCGAGATGGACCGCGCCACGATCGCGGCGGCGCTGCTGCACGACGTGGTCGAGGACACCCTGCTCACCAACGAGCAGGTCGCCGACGAGTTCGGCGCCGAGATCGCCACGCTGGTCGACGGCGTCACCAAGCTGACGCGGATTCCGTACCAGTCGAAAGAGGACGCGCAGGTCGAGAACCTGCGCAAGATGCTCCTCGCGATGGCCAAAGACATTCGGGTCATCATCATCAAGCTCGCCGACCGGCTGCACAACATGCGCACGCTCTCGGCGCTGCCGCCGGCGAAGCAGCAGGCGATCGCGAGCGAGACGATCGAGATCTACGCGCCGATCGCGCACCGGCTCGGCATCTGGCGCATGAAGTGGGACCTCGAGGACCTCTCGCTGCGCTACCTCGATCCCGACGCCTACCGCGACATCGCCGAGCGCGTCGCGAAGAAGCGCAACGAGCGCGAAGAGGCCGTCTCGCGGGTGATCGGCGAGCTGAAGACCGAGTTCGCGAACATGGGGCTCAAGGGCGACGTCACGGGGCGCCCCAAGCACTTCTACTCGATCCACACCAAGATGAAGAAAGGTCGCGACTTCGCGACCATCTACGATCTGACGGCGGTGCGCATCATCGTCGACTCGGTCAAGGACTGTTACGGCGCGCTCGGTCTCGTGCACGCGATGTGGAAACCGCTCCCGGGGCGGTTCAAGGACTACATCGCGATGCCCAAGCCGAACATGTACCAGTCGCTGCACACGACCGTGGTCGGCCCCGGCGGCGACCCGCTCGAGGTGCAGATCCGCACCTGGGAGATGCACCGCACGAGCGAGTACGGGATCGCGGCGCACTGGCGCTACAAAGAGGGCGGCAAGAAGGACGACTTCGAGCAGAAGCTGACCTGGCTGCGCTCGCTGCTCGAGTGGCAGAACGACATGCGCGACTCGCGCATGTTCATGGAGAACCTGAAGATCGACCTGTTCGACTCGCAGGTCTTCGTGTTCTCGCCGAAGGGCGACGTGTTCTCGATGCCGGCCAACGCCTCGCCGCTCGACTTCGCCTATCAGGTGCACACCGACGTCGGCCACCACTGCGTCGGCGCGAAGGTGAACGGCAAGATCGTTCCACTGGACTCGCACATCAAGAACGGCGACATCGTCGAGATCCTGACCAACAAGTCGTCGAAGCCGTCGCTGGACTGGCTCAGCGTCGTCAAGACGAGCGGCGCGAAGCACAAGATCAAGCAGTGGTTCCGCAAGGACAAGAAGGAAGAGAACACGCTGCGCGGCCAGGAGCTGGTCGAGGCCGAGCTCGCGCGCGCCGGGCTGCGCCCCGATCTCGCGCGCGGGGACGCGATCGAGAAGGTCGCGCACAAACTGAACCTGCGCACGCCCACCGATCTGTTCGCCGCCGTCGGTTTCGGCGACGCGACGGCCGGCAACGTCGTGCAGCGGCTGCGCGAGGAGTCGAAGACCGACAACGTCGTCGTGATCCCGCTGCCGCGGCCGGCGACGACGCGCCGCGTCGCGCGCAACTCGAGCGGCATCCGCATCGCGGGCGTCGACGACGTGCTGGTGCGGCTGTCGAAGTGCTGCAGCCCGGTGCCGGGCGATCCGATCATGGGCTTCGTGACGATCGGCCGCGGCGTGAGCGTGCACCGCGGGGACTGTCCGAACACGGCGTCGATGAACCAGGCGCCGGAGCGGATTCTGGAAGCGGAGTGGCTCGACAAGTCGGCGCTGACGCACTCGGTCGACATCGAGATCGAAGCCAACGACCGCCAGGGCCTGCTGCAGGACGTGCTCGGCGTCGCCGCCGAGCTGAAGACGCAGATCAGTTCGGTGAACGCGCGCGCGAAGCGCGACAAGAGCGCGCTGATCTCGCTTACGGCGCAGATCACCGACCTCGATCACCTGCAGAAGCTGCTGCGCAAGCTCGCCAACGTCAAGGACGTCCGCAACGTCTGGCGCGTCACCAAGCGCGAAGCGAAGGCCAGCGGCGGCTGACCCGCCGCACCCGCCCGTGACGAACGCCGATCGCCGGCCCTTGTCGAGCCAGCCTCACCGCGTGATTGGCGGACGTGAGGGTTGTAGAAGAATGGCGATACCGATCGAGATCCCGGAGATCAAACCGGCGTTGGAGCTCCTCGACGGCCAATTGGTGCGGAAGATGAGCCCGAAGCGCCGTCACCAGACGCTCGAGGTGCGGTGGGCTCTGGCGCTCCAGGCATGGGCCGGGGACCGTGGTGAGGCGCTACCCGAATGGCGCTATGACTTTCAAGCACCGGGTCATGATTTCGCGTCACTCGTCCCCGACGTGGCGTACTTGTCGCGTGAAGCGCTCGCCGAGCTGGGCCCGGCCGGCGCCGAGCTGCCGCAACGCGCACCGGAGATTGCCGTCGAGGTGATCTCAAAGGGCGATTCGATGCGCCGCCTCGCGCGGAAGATCGACGCATATCTCTCGGCTGGTACACGCGTGCTGTTCGTCGTCGATCCGCCGCGGCGCACTGTGGTCGTCCATTCCCGTTCTGCCGGGGGCGAGAACATCAGCCGGACGTTCGGCCCGGGCGAGATCGTGACGCATCAGTCGATGCCCGGTTTCGCCTATGCGATCGAGACGATGTTCGAGGGACTGTACCTTGGCAACTAGCTCAGCGCTCCGGCTCGTGGACCAACCCCGCCTGTCAAGCTCAGGGTGACGTTGGGCGCCGGCTGATGGTTACGCGGCGTACTCCACGTCGACTACGTCGACGCAGCGGCTGGTGGTGAACGTGCCGATGTACGGGGCGGTGAACTCGCCGGAGGTCGGGGCTACGTCGGTGTAGTCGCGACCGGCGGCGACGAAGACGTAGCTCATCGTCGTGCGGCGGTCGTGGGTCGGGTCGTAGGCCGCGACGCGCGCGGTACCGGTGCCCGGCGCCGGCTCGATCACCTCCAGCCAGGCATGCGTGCCGCCCTCGCCGAGCAGATGGCCGGAGACGTAGCGCGCGGGGATTCCGCACAGCCGGCACAGCGCGATCATCACGTGCGCGTAGTCCTGACACACGCCGCTGCGCTGCGCGAACGCTTCGGCGGCGGTCGTCTCGACGGTTGTCGCGTCCGGCACGTAGCGCATGTGCTGCGCGACGAAGCTGTTGATCCGCGCCGCTAGGTGCCCGGCCCCGTCATCATCCGCCAGCAGCGACTCGGCCGCTTCGCGCAGCGCGAGACTCGGCTTCGTGAGCGTGGAGGCGTTCCAGAAGCGCGCGTCGTCGTACCAGCGCGCCTCGAGCAGCGGCGGCGGGCCTTCGCTGCGGCGGATCGTCGCCTCGTAGTCGAGCTGGATCGCGCCGTCAATGCGCGCCGCTTCGATGGTCGCGATGCGGTTGCCGAACGCGTCGCGGTGCCACAGCACGCGCAGGCCGGGGCTGACGCGCAGCCGGTGCGAGACCCGCACCTGGTCGCCGTACACGGTGGGCGGCGCGACGATCAGCCGGTGGCGCAAGTCCTCGATCGGCCCGGGATACTCGTAGCGGAACGACTGGCGCAGCACGTACGCGGCGCGCACGACGCGGTTCTCGGCGGACGCTCCGCCGGCGGATCCGTCCTCTGGGGCGGTCATCGCGGGCGCGGTGACGGGGGCGCTCATCGTCTCACCATTCACTCGGTTTGATCGGCCCAAACGGTCATTTTGTCCAGCCGTGCGCTGCCGTACGTGGTGACCATCGCCGTGTCGATCGCATCGCGGCCGTGCGCGATCGGGATGTGGCCGATGCGGCGCTGGTTGTTGCGCGGGTCGAAGGTCCACCAGCGGCCGCCCAGATACGCCTCGAACCAAGCGCAGAAGTCCATGACGGCGTCGGTCGGCGGTACCCCGATGTCGGGCATGTAGCCGAACGCGTAGCGCGCCGGGATGTTGAGCGCGCGGCAGAACGTCACCGCGAGCTGCGCGAAGTCCCGGCACACGCCGGTTCCCGCTTCCAGCACGTCCGCGGCCGTCGTGTGCGGACGGCTCGTCCCGTACGAGAACTTCAGGTGTCCGTGCACCCAGTCGCAGATTGCCTGCACGCGCGTCCAGCCCGGCGTAACGCCTCCGAAGAGCTCCCAGGCCCGGTCGCTGATCTCGTCCGACGGGCACAGGCGGCTCGGCAGGGTGTAGAGCAGCGTCTCGTCGGGCAGCTCGGCGACGAGAATCTCCTGCGCCGACCAATCCGTTTCCGCCGGTGAGGGCGGCACGTCGGCGACCGTGTCGTAGCGCAGCGTCGTGATCCCGGGCGGGAGGTTGAGGCGCCGGCACACGTTGCCGTAGACGTCGCGGTAGTCGTGATGCGGGCTCGCCGGATCGGCCGACCAGTGCTCGGCCCGAATGCGCGTGGCGCGCTCGTCGGGGCGCACCAGGAAGACGGCCGGGGTCGGGGACGACGTCTCGTTCTCGAACACGAACTCGCAGCCGATGCGAATCGCCAGGCTCGTCACGACGCTCACTGCTGCTGCTGCTCCTGTTGTTCCTGGCGAAAGCGGTCCCGCTGCTCGTCCCGGCGCAGCTCCTCGCGGCGCTGCTCCTCCCGTATCTGTGCCGGTGACGCGGCCTCGACCGCTACGTCGACCGACAGCGTTCCCGACGATGCACCCACGTACACACCGCGCACGGGGCTGACGTCGCGGTAGTCGCGCCCGGTCGCGATGCGGACGAAGTGGTCGCCGATCCACGTGTCGTTGGTCGGGTCGATGCCGACCCAGCCGTGCGGGCCCAGGTACGCCTCGGCCCAGGCGTGCGACGCCTCGGCGCCCAGCGTGTCGCCGCTCGCACCGGTGTGGATGTAACCGCTGACGTAGCGCGCGGGCAGCCCGGCGCGCCGGCACAGCGCGATCAGCACGTGCGCGTAGTCCTGGCAGACGCCGCGCCGCTGCGCGAGCGACTCCTCGACCGTCGCCTGCACCGTCGTCGACCCGGTCTCGTAGGTGAACGCGTCGTGGATCGCTTTCGAGGCGCCGCGGAACCACTCGACGGCGTCGTCGTCGGAGCCCGGCGTCCCGACTTGCTCGGCGAGCGCGTCGAGCTGCGGACCGAAGCGCACGTAGCGGCTCTCGTGCAGGAAGTCCCACATGTCGGGCAGCCCGGGATCGTCGTCGACGAGCCGGCGGCGCAGCGGCGCCGGCGGCTTCGCCTTCCCGCGCTGCGTCGTGACTTGCGAGCGCGCGATCACTTCGAGCGTGTCGTGCTCGGGGAGCACCGCGAAGTGCTGCACGTCGTTGCCGAACCGGTCGGCGTAGCTGAAGACGCGCGCGCGCGGCGAGACCGTCAGCTCGTAGCGCGTGCAGAACTGCGCGACGTCGCTGCGCGGCTGCAGGTGGCAGATCGTGTGGCTCTCGTGGACCGGCGTCGGATAGTGGTAGCGCGTGCGGTGCGCGATCGTGAAGCGCATCAGCCGACCGGAATCCGCGGGAAGTAGGCCGAGGTGATCGACCCGCCGAGCGCGAGCAGCTCGGTGCCGATGCGTTCGCCGACGGCGGCCGCGCCCTCGTTGCAGAGCTCGGTCGTGCCGGTGTAGTCGAGCGATGAGGCGAGCCGCCCGGACGTGCGCTCAGCCGCGTTCGCGAACGTGCCGCCCGGTGCGCCGGAGAGGCGGTGCAGCGCGCGGTCGACCTCGCGCACGCAGAACCGCACCGAGCGCGGGAACGTCGGGCTCAGCACGAGGAAGCCGAGCGCTTCGGCGGGATCGAACGACTGCTGCCGCGCGCGGGCGTACGGCTCGCTCGCGCAGCACGCTTCGAGCACGAGCTGCCACACCTCGGGGCCGGCTTCGGGGCCGATGCCGCGCAGCACCCGCGCGGTCATGGCGGCGCGTTCCATGTAGCGGCCGATGCGCAGGAACGTCCAAGTGTCCTCGTGCGCGAGCGTCGCGTCGCAGATGCCGCCGAACGCTTGCGCGCTCTCGCGGATCGCGCGCAGGAACGAGGACACGCCGTCCGGTCCGATCGCGCGCGACGACTGCGCCTCGACGAAGAGGTAGAGCGCGTTGAGGCACTCCCAGATCTCCGTCGTCAGCTCGGCGCGCACGCCGATCGCGTTGCGCCGGGCAATCCGGACGCAGGCCGCGATCGAGAGCGCGGTGTCGGCGTCGAAGACGATGCGCTCGATCGCGCCGGCCCGGTCCGGCGTGTCGTCGGGATACGGTTCGATCCCGGCGACGGTGAACGCGGCGCGCCAGCGGCTCTCGGGGTCGACCGCGCGGTCGACGGAGCGCGTGGCGGTGACGTCGATCAGGCGTGCGAGGTCCTCCGCGCGCTCGACGTTGCGCGCGGCCCAGTACAGCGATTCGGCGACGCGGCTCAGCATCAGTCGGCCAGCACCCAGGTGTCCTTGGAGCCGCCGCCCTGCGAAGAGTTCACCACCAGCGAGCCCTCGACCAGCGCCACGCGCGTGAGCGCGGCCGGCGGCACGTCGACCCTGTCGCCGGCGAGCAGCGCGAACGGCCGCAGGTCGACGTGGCGCGGCGCCAGCCCGTCCTCGACGACGGTCGGATGCGCCGACAGCGTGACGACCGGCTGCGCGATGAACTCGCGCGGCATCGCGCTGATCGCGTCCGCGAACTCCTCGCGCTGCGCGGCGGTGCTCTGCGGTCCGATCAGCATGCCGTAACCGCCGGACGCGGACGTGCGCTTCACCACCAGCGACTCCAGGTTCGCAAGGACGTGCGAGCGCTGCGCGTCGATCGAGCAGTCGAACGTGAACACGTTGTCGAGGACCGGCTCTTCGCCGAGGTAGTAGCGGATCATCGCCGGGACGTACATGTAGATCGCCTTGTCGTCGGCGACGCCGGTGCCGACCGCGTTCGCCAGGGTGACGTTCCCGGCGCGGTAGGCGTCGAACAAGCCGGGGACGCCGAGCCCGGAGTTCGCGCGGAAGTACAGCGGGTCGATGAAGTCGTCGTCGACGCGGCGGTACACCACGTCGATGCGCTGCGGCCCGCGCGTCGTCTTGGCGTAGACGGTGTTGTCGCGCACGAAGAGGTCGCTGCCCTCGACCAGCTCGACGCCCATGCGGCGCGCGAGCAGCGTGTGCTCGAAGTACGCGCTGTTGTAGATGCCGGGCGTGAGCAGCGCGATCACCGGGTCGGCGACGTGCGCCGGCGCGGAGGCGAGCAGCGCGTCGCGCAGCCGGCGGGGGTAGTCGTCGACCGGCAGCGGGTCGTAGCGCTCGAACAGCCGCGGGAACGCGCGCTTGAGGACGTCGCGGTTCTCGAGCACGTACGAGATCCCGGACGGCGTGCGCACGTTGTCCTCGAGCACGAGGAAGGTGCCTTCGTGGTCGCGGACGAGGTCGATCCCCGAGACGTGGATGTACGTGCCGCGCGGCGGCCGCACGCCGATCGCCTCGCGCTCGTAGTGCGGCGAGGAGTAGACGAGATGCCGCGGGACGATTCCGTCGCGCAGCGCGCGCGCGTCGCCGTAGACGTCGTTGAGGAACGCGTTCAGCGCCAGGACGCGCTGGGTGATCCCGCGCGCGATGCGGTCCCAGTCGGAGGCCGGGACGATGCGCGGGATCAGATCGAAGGGCAGGATGCGTTCGGTGCCGCGCGCGTCGGCGTAGACGGTGAACGTGACGCCGCGCTGCAGCAGCACGGTGTTGACGGTCGTGACGCGGTGGCGAAAATCGCTCGACGAGATTTCGTCGAGCGTCGCCGCGAGCGCCTCGTAGTGCGGCCGCGGGCGCCCGCCCGCATCCGCGAACTCGTCGAACGCGGATGCAGGGGCGTAGCGGTCGAGGATCGAGCGCATCCCCGCTGGTTTACCCTTGCGGGAACCGCTCCGTTCGCCAAAAGGCCAACCGCCGGCGCTTCCGCCATGGTTGCCCTGTGCAACCAGGAAGGCAAGCCAGCCGGCCGAAACCCCGCCTATCCGAGTGGAGGATCATGGCTGCACGATTGGCGATCAAGGCGCCGAGTACCGAGCGAACTTCAGCACCGACGCGCAAGACCTCGCGCACCGGCGCATGCGCCTGCGCGCCGCTGGGCGTGAAGCACCCGTGCGCCTGCGGTTCCGCGGGCGCGACGCCCAGTTCGATCGAGCGTCCCGCCTCGGCCGGTCGTCCGCTCGATACGCGGATGCGAACGTTCATGGAGCGGCGGTTTCACCACGATTTCAGCGCGGTTCGCGTGCACAGCGACGAGCGGTCCGCCGCGGCTGCGTCCCAGCTTTCCGCAGCGGCGTTCACGATGGGCCGCGACATCTTCTTCGGTGCAAGCCGCTATGCGCCGCACTCCGGGACCGGCCTCGGTTTGCTCGCCCACGAGCTTTCGCATGCGCTCGGTCCACCCGCGGCGTCGAAGCTGGCGCTGAACCGCAACACGCATGTCGAGAACGCCGCGGACCGCATCGCGCATGCGGTCGAAACGGGTACCAACGTACCGCACGATGCGCTCGGTATCGTGCGCCGTGCGCCGGCCGCCGTCTACCGGAAGATGGCCGTCGACAAGCCGGACGAGAAACCGGCGCTAGCCCCCAAGGGCGTGACCAATGCGACGATCGTCAACGGTTACGTCAAAGAGCTGTGCTCCGCGTTTCACGTCACGGCGAAAGGGCAGGTCGTCCCGACGAGCGAGACGTTCTGCGCGAAAGAAACCAAGGACAAGGGCTCTACGTCCTGCGGCTGTCCGTGTACGCTGCACGCCGCCGCCAAGAAATGGACGATCAAGATCGACGACGAGGCTGGGTGGCCGGTGACGAGCGGCGATGATCGCACGGTCCGCGTACCGTCGCCCTATTTCCCGGCACAGTTCGGTGCCTGGTCGGTGGCGGACAAACCCGAAGCGAAGACCGGATCTCAGCCTGGTGGCGGGACGCACCAGAACGACAGCACGCAGACGGCGAAAAAGCCCGCCGTGGAGAAGCCGGCCAAATCACATCGCGTCACGATGCCGAATTGGCTCGTCTTCGCGCACGAGCTGTGCGGCCACGCGGTCGCAATGCAGGCGAACAAGGCGAAAAGCGAAGCCCACGGACCCGGCGGGACGCGCACGCAGCACTGGGACGCGGTCGATGTCCAAAACGAGATCGCGGAAGAACACGGTACGCCGGCGTCCGAGTTTCGCGGGCAAGCGCCGCGCGCTGCGCATGACGGCAAGCCGCTGACGAGCGGCGATCCGCACGGTGGAGAATCCTGGGCGCGGTTCGCCTTTACAGGGTTCTCCTCCGGCTCGTTGCCCAGCGCGGCGGTGAGCGCGCAGAAGACGACGCTCGACGTCGTCGTCAAATTGCTGAAGGAGAAGGTTCCGAATCATCCGCCCGCGAGCGCGGACGTGATCGGGCACGCGGCGCCCGAGACCGCGACCGGCGCCTCAACCGATACCAGCGCCGTCGACTGGAACGCCGTCTCGAAGACGCGCGCCGAAGCCGTCACGGCGGCGCTGATCTCAGCGCTGAAGGCGGAAAAAGTGGGAAATCGCGTCGGTCTGACACGCGGACTCGGTTCGGCCGAGTGCGACGCGCGGAAGCGGGCCGGCCTGGACTGCAACGGCGTCGACGTCTACGTGTACGGGTACGCCGCCGCAAGCGTCAAGAACGAACCTGAAGGGAAGTGATTGGGCTGATCAGCTAGCCGGAACCGCCTCCGGCTTCTCGACGACGGCATGGCCGTCGGTGCCGCCGCGGCGGCGGAACGAGGGCGGTTTCGGCGCGAAGCGCGGTTCGACGTGGCGCGCGACCCAGAGGTAGATCGTCGGCACGACGACCAGCGAGAGCAGCGTCGAGGTGACGAGGCCGCCGATGACGACCGTGCCGAGCGGGGCCTGCGTCTGCGAGCCGGCCTCGATGCCCAGCGCGATCGGCAGCATGCCGCCCAGCGTCGCGAGCGTCGTCATCAGGATCGGGCGCAGGCGCATCGGGCCCGCGTGCATCAGCGCTTCGCGCGGGTCGAGGCCCTCGTCGCGCCGCAACTGCTTGGTGAACTCGACCACGAGGATGGCGTTCTTCACCGCGATGCCGACCAGCATCAGCGAGCCGATGAACGCCGTGAGGCCGAACGCGCGGTGCGTGATCCACAGCGACGCGATGATGCCGATCAGCGCGAACGGCACGGCCATCATGATGACCAGCGGGTCGAGGAACGACTCGAACTGCGAGGCCAGCAGCATGTAGATCAGCGCGACCGCGAGGATAACGACCAGCGTCAGCGCGCCGAACGTGTCGTTGTTGGCGGTCACCGCGGGTCCGTACTGCCAGCGATAGCCGGACGGGAACGTGTACGCGTTCATGACGGTGGTCACTTCGCCGAGAACGTCGCCGAGCGCGGTGTTGCCGACCAGCGGCGCGTCGATGTCGACGCGGCGCGCTTTGTTCTGGCGCGGGATCTGCGAGGGGCCCTGGCCGAGCGTGATCGCGGCGACGCCCGAGAGCGGCACGGCGTTCAGCGACTGCGACGACGGCTGGTTGCCGGACGAGCTGCCGGAAGCGGTTCCGCCGGCCGTCGTCGTGCTGCCGCCCGTCGCGGCGCCCGAGCCGGACGAGCTCGGCTGGATCAGCAGCGATCCCAGCGCGTCGAGCGAGCGCCGCTGCGCCGGCGGCAACTGCACCATGATCGGGTACTGCGTGCCGTTGGTCTGCCAGTACGACGCGATCGTACCGCCGGTCGCCGTCGAGATGACGTTCGCGATGTCGGAGGTCGAGAGGCCGAGCTGCGCGGCGACGCGGCGGTCGACGTTGATGTCCACCTCCGGCTGCGACGGCGTGATGTTCGTGTCGGGGCGCCCGATCCCGGGGATCTCTTTGAGCTGCGGGATCAGGTCGCGCTGAGCCATCGTGTAGAGCTGCGTGATGTCGGGGCCGTAGAGCTGGATCTCGACGGCGTCGGAGCCTTGGCTCACGACGCGCTGCACGATGTCGATGCCGCTCACGAACGCGGTGGTGCCGATCAGCGCCTTGCGCAGGTCGCGGAACTGCGCGCGCTGTTCCGGCGAGGGGCTCGGCCCGGTTTGCGGTCCTCCGCCGCCACCCGCGGCACCGCGCCGCGCGGTTCCGCCGAGCCGTTGCGTCCACTGCGCGACGAACGCGTCGGCCGCCGAGCCGGAGAGGCCCGGCTTGAGCGCGACGGACATCGACGCCTGATTGGTCACGACGCGCGTCGATCCGCCGCCGAACGCCGAGCCGACCGACGCCGAGACGTCGGCGACGCGCGGGTCGCGCATGAGCGCCGCTTCGACTTTCTGCGAGACCGCGTTCGTGTTCGCGACCGAGGTGCCGTTCGGCGTGCGCACGTTGACCTGCACGAAGCGCGACGAGGACGCGGGGAACGTTTCCGTCTTCACGACGCCGGCTTTCACCGCGACGACCGCGAGACCGAGCAGCACGACGCCGATCCCGAGCACCAGCCCGGGCCGGTCGACCGCGGCGCCGAGAAGCCGCTTGTAGCCGCCCTCGACGCGCCCGTAGAAGCGGTCGAACCCGGCGCTGAAGCGCTGGTACGGACCGGGCCGAACTCCCGCTTGGGCCTCGCCCGCGTGCACCGTGTGCGCGTCGAGCATGATGCTCGAGAGCATCGGCACGGTGGTCGTCGCGACCAGCAGCGAGATCGCGACGCCGACGATGATGACCAGCGCGAACGGTCCGAAGATCAGCCCTTGCAGCCCCGGGATGAGCAGCAGCGGGACGAACACGGTGACGACCGTGACCGTCGAGGCGAGGACGGCCGAGAAGATCTGCGAGGTCGCGTTGCGCGCGGCTTCGCGCGGCGTCTCACCGTCGTGGAGGTGGCGGTAGATGTTCTCGATGACGACGACCGCGTCGTCGACGATCAGCCCGACCGCGAGCGCCAGGCCGCCCAGCGTCATGATGTTGAGCGACTGGTTGAGCATGTAGGCTGCGAACAGCGTGCCCATCACCGAGATCGGCAGCGAGATCGCGACGATCAGGGTCGAGCGCAGCGAGTGCAGGAACAGCAGGATGATCAGGACGGCGAGGATCGCGCCGTAGATCGCGGTGTGCATCAGCGCGTCGACCGCCTGGCGGATGAAGCCCTGCTGGTCGAAGACGACGCCGAAGTGCATCGTCGGATAGCGCTTCTGGAAGTCGGCGATCTTGCCGTAGACGCCCTGCGAGACCGAGATCACGTTGGCGTCGGGCTGCGCGGTGACGGCCATCGAGATCGACGGCACGCCGTCGAGCCGCGAGAACGAGCGCACCTCCTGGATGCCGTCGGTGACCTTCGCCACGTCGCGGATGTAGACGGGCGCGCCGTTCTTCACCGTCAGGACGGTGTTCGCGATCTGGTCGGCGCCCTTGTAGAGCGCGTTGGCGCGAATGACGAACTCTTTGGGCCCGATCGCCAGGATGCCGGCCGGCGCGTCGACGTTCTCGGCCTTGATCTTGTTGATGATGGCGTTCGTGTCGAGGCCGTATCCGGCGAGCACGTTCGCGTCGGGCTCGACCATGATCGCGCGCTGCGCGCCGCCGAAGACGCTGACCGAGCCGACGCCCGAGACGCCGGCGAACTCGTCGGCGAGCTGGTTGTTGAAGAGGTCGAAGAGGTCGCGCAGCGGGCGGCTGGGGTCGGTGACGGAGAGCCGGACGACCGGGATCGAGTTCGGGTCGGCCTTCTGGATCTGCGGCTGCTGGAGCAGCGGGTCGTTCGGGAGCGAGGTCGCGGCGCGCGCGACCTGCTGCTGGATGTCGGTCGCGGCGACGTTGATGTTGGTGCCGTACTTGAACGTCGCGCGCACGGTGGTCTGGCCGGTGAACGAGTTGGACTGCAGGTAGTCGATCCCGGAGACGCGGCTGACCGCGTTCTCGATCGGGCGCGTGACCGTGGACTCCATCGTCTCGGGCGAGACGTTGCCGTAGTTGACCGTCACGGAGACGACCGGCGGCTGGAAGCTCGGCAGCAGGGCGATGGGCAGCCGCGGCACGGCGAAGAAGCCGAGCAGGACGATGGCGGCTGCGAGCATCGCGACCGTCACGCGGCGGGTGACGGCGAAATCAGCGATCGACAACGATGTTCTCCGGTGGAGGCGGGACTTCCGAGAATATTCGGACTTCAGCCTGGGACGGCGCTCAGGGTACAGTACCCGTCCTTGTCCGGGACACGCCGGCGTGATACCATTCGGGGGTTGTTCCGGCGGCCGAACGCGCCCCGGACCACCCGCTGCCCGGCCGCTTGGCGCCGGGCCGCCGGCCTCGGCCGGTGTCCAGAGAGGGCAACCACATGGCAACCACGACGACCACGAACGAGTACGAAGTCACCTACGTCCTGCGCCCCGGCCTCGAGGAGACCGAGGTGGAGGAGCGCGCGAACGCGATCGCCGAGGGCGTGAAGACGCGCGGCGGCGAGGTCGTCGGGGAGCTCGAGAAACAGGGCAAGCGCCGTCTGGCCTACGAGATCGACGACGTCCGCGAGGGCTACTACGTCACGATGCACTTCAAGAGCGGAGCCGAAGAGCAGAAAGAGCTCGAGCGCCTGCTCCGCCTGAACGAAGCCGTCCTGCGCCACATCATCATCCGCAAAGGCGAGTAGTCCGCGGCGCCTGTGGGCGCCGGTAGAGTGCCGCCATCGCGGCGCTCGACGCCTGAGGGCCGGCTCTCCACACCGTACGCGGAATCCACAGATTGCCGTGCGGCGGCTCGCGACGCCACGAAGTCATCCTGAGCTTGTCGAAGGGTGAGAGACGATCGCGCCGGCCGGAAACTGCCGGAGCACAGTGCCGGGCACCTGGCACATTGAGCGGCCACCATGAAGCCGCACCACCCGCATAGCTAGCAGAAGGAAGAGACGATGGCAGGCAGCTTCAACCGCATCACTTTGGTGGGAAACCTGACGCGCGATCCGGAGATCCGGTACGTCGGCTCGGGCGCCGCCGTGACGAAGTTCACCCTGGCGGTGAACCGCCGCTCGAAGCAGCAAGAAGAGACCGACTACATCGACTGCGTCGCCTGGGACAAGCTCGCCGAGACCTGCAACACATACCTGAAGAAGGGCATGTCGTGCCTGGTCGACGGCCGTCTCTCGATCCGCAGCTACGACGACAAGGACGGCAACAAGCGCAAGGCCACCGAGGTCGTCGTGAACACCATGCAGATGCTCGACCGCGCCAACCGCGCCGGCGGCGAGAATGGCGGCACGTTCGAACGCACCCCGCGCACAGCTGCAACGGTGCCCGCCGGCGGCGGCGGATACGACGACGCGCTGGACGAGGAAGAGATTCCGTTCTAGAATTCCATCGCGATAGCGCCATTATGTAACACTTGGTTTGCAGGCGGCGAAAATGCGAGAACGAGGTATCCTCAATCAAGAGAGCGTCGTTCTTTATCCGCGCCGCCGCCCTAGCGTCATGCCCCGTGCGGTGCCAGCAAGCGGCTAAGGACGCCCTTCCCTTGCTACTTCGGATGTCAGTGGACGACGCCGATACACACCCTCGTATCGCGTTGGTTTGGGGTGCACTCGCAGTTCGGGCACGAATTTTGAGTCGGGTCCGCGCAACTGCCGTGCCCGATTCATTCTTCCGCAAAAGAACCGTTGAGATAGCGGACGCCGTTGGCCGACGCAACCGTCGTAGCTGACACAGTGTCGTCGCTGCGGTCAATGTACGAAAAGTATTGACACCATATTACGACGAAGGACGAACGAAATGGCACGGATGGACGATCTTGTCGCCCAAATTCCCGACAAAGCGCTGCGCGAGAGACTCGAAGCTGCTTTGATGGACATGAAGCGGCGTCAGCGGTTCGGGCTCGTCTTTGAGGAACACATCCCCGAGACAACGGCGCTTTTCGGGCTTCCTATCGGGCTCGGTTCTACCGTTCAACGCAGAAGCAATCCGGAGCAGGAACAGCTCTACGTGGTGAACGATCTGACTCACACTGGGCGGGCAATTATCGAACCAGAGTCTGGCGGAGATCCAGAGTCTGTACCGACAAGTGATCTGCTCCTGGTAAAGCGATTCGGAGACCCGATGTTCCCCGCGCTGAAGTCTGTCGGATCGGTGCGTCGTGGCCCAAAGAATAAGCCTCACCATGCAGTCATTAACGGCGAAAATTACCATGCCCTACAATTGCTCATATATGCATTTGAAGGCCAGGTAGATTGCATCTACATTGATCCCCCGTATAATACCGGCGCACGCGACTGGAAATACAATAATCATTACGTCGATAAGAAAGACGCTTGGAGACATAGCAAGTGGCTCTCAATGATGGAAAAGCGTCTGCGCCTGGCAAAGCGGCTGCTGAAGCGGGATGGCGTCCTCATTTGCACAATCGACGAACACGAGGTGAATCATCTCGGGATGCTGTTGGAGAAACTCTTCCCGCGACACCTCCACTACATGATAACAATCGTTATCAATCCGAAGGGCCGCGAAAAAGCTAATTTCGCACCAGTCGAGGAATTCGCATTCTACGTTGTTCCAGACCTTGGGTACGACGTGATCGCTCGCGCACCAGACGCATCTGAGGCGTCTTCGCCTAACCCCGACACGGACGAGGGTCACATCGATGAATTCGACTCAGAGGAAATCGACGGATCTGATTCGGCTGAGGACGAGCCGGTAGACCGGGACGTAGCGGACGATCTGTGGGAATACCGTCACGCACGACGGCGAGGAGGCGGAGCGGAGGAGTCATCGTATCGCCACAAGCGTTGGAGACAGTTCTACCCGATTTTCATAGATGAGAAGGCGCGGACTGTCGTTCGTGCGGGCAAGGCTATTCCTCTTAAGGCGGCACCAACCTTTAAGAAGGTTGCCGGACTTCGTCCAATTTGGCCAATCGACGCTGCGGGCCGCCATCGCGTATGGGGATTTGTTCCCGAATCGATGCAAAAGCTCATTGATGAAGGGAACGTTATGCTCGGACGGTATCATTCGAAGCGGGACGACTGGACCATTAACTATCGTGTGCCGAAAAAGAATTCACGCAAGTTAAAAACGCTATGGTGGGAAAAGCGTCACGACGCCGGCACCCACGGCACCGAGCTCTTAAAGAAGCTTCTCGGAGCCCCGGGGTTATTCCCTTTCCCTAAGTCCGTCTACGTCGTTCGCGACTGCCTTGCCGCGGTTGTACGAAACCGCCCCAACGCTCTCATTCTGGACTTTTTTGCCGGCTCCGGGACGACGTTTCACGCAGCATGTCTACTCAACGCCGAAGATGGCGGAAACCGACGGGCCATCCTTGTGACAAATAATGAAGTTGATGAAGAGACGGCTCGGGCACTAAACAAGAAGGGTGTTTACCGAGGTGACGAGGCGTTCGAGGCGCGCGGCATTTTTTCACAAACGACGCGCCCCCGCTGTGAAGCGGTTGTAACGGGCGTCCAGCCGGGCGGCCTGAAGGTTCCAGGGGCTCACATCGACGGGCGAGCTCTCGCGCGTGGTTTCGAGGAGAATGTTGAATTTTTCCGTATCGATTACCTAGATCCCGACGACATTGATCTGGGGACTCAGTTCGATGCTATTTTTCCCGCACTGTGGCTTTCGGCTGGGGGAGTCGGTGCACGGCCGCGACTATCTAAGCCGGGCGACATGTTTCTGACAACGGAGCACAAATATGGGATACTGTTCAACGAAGCGAAGTTTCGAAAGTTTAGCAAAGAAGTCGACGCCCGGCCCGAAATCACGCACGTCTGGATAGTGACTGATTCGGAACACGCCTTTTCCGAAATGCGCACTGCACTGCCGCCGAACGTTGCTGTGTCAATGCTCTACCGTGACTATCTCCGAACCTTCAAGATTAATACAAGGCAAGGAATATGAGGATCGTCCTCAAGAACTTTCAGGAAGAGAACGTCGCGAAACTCGCGCGGTATATGCGAGATGCAGCGCGGGATTCGCGTCGAGGAGACCTCCAATCGGTAGCGCTCTCGTCGACTACGGGTTCGGGAAAGACGGTGATGGTCACCCGAGCCATCGAACTGCTGCTTCAGGGAGACGGCGATAATGCACCAATTCCGGGCGCGACGTTTCTATGGATAACTGACCAGCCTGAGCTCAACGAGCAAACTCGAAAGAAGATGCTTTCAACGAGCTCAGTCTTAAATCTTGATACGTTGCGTACAATCGATGCGTCCTTCGACGACGAGGCGCTTCAAGGCGGTCTGGTTTACTTCGTCAATATCCAGAAGCTCGGAAAGGAGAGACCCTTAGTAACTCCCGGTGACGGTCGAAGCCATAGCATTTGGGAGATCATTGAAAATACTATAGCGGCGCGTCCCGGCAAATTCTTCGTCATCATAGACGAGGCACATCGCGGCATGAGGGAGGCCCGCGGTGAATTAGAAGCAGCGACAATAATTCAGAAGTTCATTAAGGGATCTCCTGGCGAATTGTCGCCAGTCCCCGTTGTCGTTGGGATTTCGGCGACGCCGGATCGCTTCAATAAGCTCATCGTCGGAACCGGTAGGATGTACAGACCGGTTGATGTTGATCCTGGCGAGGTCAGAAAGTCTGGGCTCATCAAGGATACAATTATCCTACATCATCCTACGCGAGAACAGCCAACGGATATGACAATGTTGCGCGAGGCAGCGCGATCGCTAAAGAAGTTTACTTCGAGTTGGGCCTCATATTGCGCGGGCCAAGACGAGTTTGCGGTGTTCCCTTTGCTAGTCGTTCAAGTCGAGGACGCATCGTATAAAGGGCAGATTTCCGAGACGGACCTCGCTGCAGCAATCGCGATGCTGCGGTACGAGATGGGCAATCTTCCAACCGACGCCTTTGCGCATGCGTTTCAGGAGGGCGCTTCGCTGCAAGTAGCCGGTGAGGCTGTGCGATACATTGCACCGTCAGAGATTCAGAGTGACCGGGACGCTCGCATTGTGTTCTTCAAAACGAGTCTTAACACCGGTTGGGATTGTCCACGCGCGGAAGTGATGATGTCTTTCCGGGCCGCGACTGATTCGACAAACATTGCACAATTGGTTGGACGCATGGTGCGTACTCCGCTGGCGCGTCGTATCGTGAACGATGAGATTCTAAATACGGTCGCGCTCTATTTGCCACATTACGATAGGAAAGGGCTGGCCGCTATTGTTGAAAGGCTGTCCAACCCGGATAGCGGGACTGCATCGATTGACATCGTGGATAGCAAGACCGTCTTGGATCTGCAGCGCGCTGCAAAAAGCGAAAGCGCGTTCCAGGCGTTGGCCTTTGTACCTTCCTATGTCGTCCCGCGGCGCAGGAAGGCAAATCAAGTTCGCCGCGTTATGAAACTCGCTCGCCTGCTAACGAACGATGGCCTTTACGAAAGCGCACTTTGGAAAGCTCGAAAAGTGCTCTTGGCGGCGCTCAACTCTGAATACTCTGCGAAGAAGAGCACCGCGAGATTTAGGGAACTTGTTGACCAGCGAGCAGTGATCGAAATAGAAGCCGTAAATTGGGATGTTGGCTCAGAGCTGACGCATGATGGTGAGGTACTCCAGATCGATGTTGCAAGTGAGAATATTGACGACTTATTCGAAGCGAGTGGACGAAAACTAAACGAGGGCCTTCACATGTTGTGGTGGAGGGAACGAGTTAAGAACGCGCCCAAGGATCGTGAAAGGGCAAAGCTTGAATTATTCGCGCTTTGCGTTGATCCGGACGTGGTTCGGAAGGTAGAGTACGCGGCGCAGAGTCTCGTGCAGCAGTGGCTCAAAGTGCATCAGGTAGCCATTTCGATGTTGGACGAGGGCAGTCGCGCGGGTTACGATGAGATCAGAAGCCTTGCGGCGCAACCCGAGGTAGTGTCGATTGTTTATCCGGCTCTCATTCAAGGGGTTAAGGCGGGGCAGAGTTGGACAAAGCATCTTTACGTCGGCACCGACAACCTATATTATGAGAATTTCCGTCCGGAGGAGCGCGCGATTCTTGATGGTGAATTGAAGTCTCGCGAGGTAGTCGCGTGGCTCCGTAATACTGACAGAAAGTCGTGGGCCTTTTGTGTTCCCTACGAGGTGAATGGGGAGGCGAGGCCGATGTACCCTGACTTTCTCATCGTTCGACGCCGTAAGACTACTTTATTAGTAGACATTGTTGATCCACACAGCATCCATCTGAGCGATGCAGCGGCGAAGGCAGCTGGCTTAGCAAAGTTCGCCGCTCAGCATTCCGACAAGTTCGGGCGAATTGATATGATTCTGCTTGACGGCAAAACATCGAAGCGCTTGGATCTGACAAAAGAAACGGTTCGCATGCGGGTTGCTGGGCTGCAGGCGCCAGATGAGCTTCGTCGGTTGTTTCTTGAAAGCTGAACCATTAACGATGCTGTCGCGTGTAGCTTGTCGAGGTTTAAAAGGTGGCAATTCGAAAGGAGCCGGCGCCCGAACACCCACCACCTACGCCGTTGAAGTTGCGGTAAATGTCAAGCCGCTGCTGACCGGCAGCTTTAAGGTAGTGCGATGACGCTCGATGAATAGGCCCGGCTCACGCCGAGAGCCGTATGGCGACGTTAAGCGCCCCAGATGTGAGGCCGCGGTCGACCGTGAGTTTTGGGTGCTTGACGATGTACCCCATTACGGGCCGGCGTTTCCTAGAAATTTCGCGGCTTGTGACGGTGTACCGTCAAGCAGGCCGCGTCAACGCCGCGCCTCGTTTCGGTGTGTCGTCCATGCACAATGTGGCACGTCACGCTGGTGCAACGTGCCGGTAGCCTGGCCGTTAGAAAAGCACAGCGTCGACGCTATCGTAGTCGAAAGCGAACTTGCAGTTCGCTCCGGGCACGAAAGTGAGCCGCCCACGGCCGGTCGGGATGGGTCCGAGCGTTTCGACACCGTTACGGTAAACGCCGACTTGTGCTTGCGAGATTCCGCCGACGATGGCGTGCCCGAGGGTGACCGTTGCACTGTTGTCGGCGGTGCGGCAGATCGCATCGGGACTTTGCACGCCCGACTGATACAGTGCCGTCGCCGTTCCCGAGCTCGCTGCGAGCTGATAGACATTTCCCAACGGTGTAATAGCGACGGCTCGATCGACGTCATACGCCGCGTAAAATCCCGAGATGTATACCTTTCCGACCGTCGTGGCGCCTAAATCCGTGACGACCGATACGATCCCTGCGCCGAAGCCGAACACCAGACAACTCGCCGCGGAACACCACGAGTTGGTATCACTGCCTGGGCTCGCGATGAACGAGGCCGGAATATAGGTCGGCACGCCATTGTTGTTATAATGCCTAATCGGGATTACATAGCTTTGCGTAGCGCTTTGCAGCGCGAGGCCGTCGGGGTTGGTGCAGAGCGTGAACGGCGCAATTCCGGTCGACGGATTGATCGGTCCGCTGAAGAATGCCGTCTCTCCGCCCGTGCACGCAGGTGCGGTCACGCTAAGGAATGTCGACGACCTAATGACGAAGGCCTGATCTCCACCGCCTTGCAAGGGGAAGTCGACAAGACCGGGTTGCGGCACAAGTAGATCTAGGCTTGAATTGGGATAGGCCGGGCCGGTGGCCACGATTCGTCCGATCACGTCCGCGACGAGGAGCACCCTTGGCGAGTTACCGACGTAGCCGAAACCCACGCTTTGGTCGGCCAGCGTGAACGCATAGATTGGCCTTCCTGATGGGTTGGCCACAAACGGCGTCGTACCAAACACGACGCTCGGTTGCGCGAGTATTGTGGCGGGTGCAATCGTGGCGACCGTAGGCGCGCCGGAACGGATTACCGCCGTAAAGGAATAGCTCCCCGCCGGCAACGTCCCGGCGACGGGGATCACCGCGCCGGGCGCAGAAACCGTGATGAGGCTACCCGACACCCCTCCCAAGATGTTTGCGAACGGCGCAGTAACGTCGACGACGACTGGCGCTCCGGTAGCATCGATCCACGTGCCGTTGTAAGTGATCAGGTTGTCGTCCGGGTCGTACGCATTGACGATCAGGAACGTGTTTGCGGGCGCGCCCGCGTTCACGATTGCTGGAGCGAGCGCCATCGTAATGTTCTTCACCACGCCGTCCAGCGTCGCGTGGATCACGTTCTCCACCGCCGGAAGGATCAGCACGACTGTGGTTCCGATCGCGAGCGTTTTGGCGGCCGGGTCGGCGGTCGCTGGCGATCCGATCGGCGGCTTGTCGAGCAGCTTAAAGCTTACGGCGTCGACGCCGGCCGGGGCCGCGAGGCTGCCGGAACACGTGGCGGTGCACGCGAGAACCTCGGTGGTCGTTTGTTGCGAGGCCATCGACGTCACTTGCACAACGATCGCTTGCGTCGAAGCGGAGACATACGACGGAGTGCGGTATCTGTGCGCTGTTTTCTTCGGAACCGTGAACGAGAACGATAGGCGGCCATTCTGCGTAGGGCTCGTCGTCGCAATCGGCACAACGGAGTGCTGTGTGCCTCCTCCCCCGCCTCCGCACGCTCCAAGCGCGCCGACAACGATCCACAGCACCCAAGTGGAAAACCCGCGGCTAGCATTTCTTGCCAACGTCATGTGCCCCGGTTGGCCAGACGTGGCCGGACACCTGTATCCGCTACGATGTTCGGCATTCGTCATTGTTTAATCGCAGCTTGTGCAGATACGCACATTCCAACCTCTTTAAGCCGGACTCGCAGAGACGATCGCGGCCGCGGGCCCTCGCGGATGCGCGGCCGGGCGTCCGGCCGAGGCGAAGCTCGGAACTTTTCCGTCGACACCCGCACGCGCGGAGACGCTCGTTCCTCGTGCCCGCTGAGCGGTGGCGGTAGCCGCCATCGCCGTGAGACGCGATGTGGTGCCCGCAGTCCGAACACCGTTTCACCGCCTTCGTCGTATGGCCCGTCCAGCCGTAGCTCAATCGCTTCCCCCGTCAGGCAAGTTCCGAGGCTCGCCACGATCATGCCGGAGTCGGCGATACACGTCGAGCCTGTCGTATGGACCGGTACGATGAGACTACGGCAGCGCATGCACGACGCGTGCTCGCCGGCCATGCGCCCGAGTTCCGTGCGATTCGTAGTCCCGAAGCGGCGCAGGAGTTCGCGTAGAGCATTCCGCGCGTATCGCAATGTCAGATGCCCGGGCTGCGGTTTGAATTCATAGTGAAAGGTGGCAAGCACCACTCAAGACGTCATCGTGTTCACGGGCAGCGACGTGTCGAGCGGCCGCAACATTCTGGACACCGCTCCGGCCGGCCTCAATGCTTCAGGTGAGTCCGCCCCAGATGTCAGGCCGCGACGGACCGTGAGTTTGGGGTAGTTTGATATTGCTCGATGAACTCGGTCGGCGTCAAGCCGACGAGCGACGTGTGCGGTCGGCGCGTGTTGTAATCGACGCGCCAGTTCTCGATCGCAGCGCGAGCATGAAAGATCGTCGGAAAGACGTGCTAATTGAGTAGCTCGTCGCGGAAGCGGCCATTGAAGCTCTCGACGCTGCCGTTCTGCATCGGTCGGCCGTGATCGATGAAGTGCAGCTTGACGGCAGCTTTCGCGGCCCATCCAAGCATCGCGTTGCTGGTGAACTCCGAGCCGTTGTCTAACTTGAGCGTGGGCGCCAGACCGTGTTCGGCAGCGAGGCGCGACAGAACCCACACGACTCGGTCGGCGGTGAGCGAGAAGTCGACTTCGATGGCGATCGAGTCGCGCGTGAAATCGTCCACGATCGTCAAGGCTCGGAACTTCCGTTCGTTGCCAAGCAGATCGTGCACGAAGTCGAGTGACCAGTGCTCGTTGGGGCGGGATACCGGTGCGATAGCGTTGCCGCGAACATAGCGCACGCCGCGCTTGCGGCGAGCACCGAGTCTGAAGCCCCGTGAGCGCGGTAGATCCGATGGACGCGCTTGTGATTGACCACGAAGCGCTCGCGCCGCAGCATGATCGTGAGCCGGCAGTAACCGAACCGTCGGCGCTCGTGGGCAAGCGATTTGAGCCGCTCGAGTAGCCGCGGCTCATCGACCCGCCGAAAAACGATATTGCGCGACCGATCGCGGGCAGCGCGCGATGCGGCACGCGGCGCGTCGGCTCACGCCGAGCTCTTGCAAGGCCCTCACCGCGGCTTTTCGCTCCGAGGGCCCCCAGGAGTTTTTGCGACGAGCTCTTCATCGCGTCGTTCTCCAGCGAGAGGTTCGCGATGATTCGTTTCATCCGCGCGCTCTCGTCCTCGATCGCGCGGCCGCGAGCGGTCTCGCTGCTCTCCATGCCGCCGTACTTGGCTCTCCAGGCCGAGATCGTGTTGGGATGAACGCCGTGCCGTCGGCCCAGCTCGACGAACGAAGCGCCGACGTCGTCTCTCGGAGGATCGAGACGATCTGCGTTTCGGTGAAGCGGGACTTCCGCATGACCGGGTTCCTTCGGCCTTGCGGGAAAACCCACGGGTATCAGGTGGCCCGGATTACCGGGGCGGCGTCACCGGTAGTCGGCCTCCGAGAAATCGGAGGCCGATTGCTTTATGGGCACCGTGCCGCCTTTATGGGCAGGCCGGGCGATGGTGGGCAAAGCCCCGCGGCGCACTAGCGTTAGTTGGTCGTCTGTGCGAGAATGAAGGATGATCGACTTGCGCCGTTATTGCCTGCCCCTCGCCGCCGCACTACTTGCGGCTGCGAGCCTCGCCGCTTCACCGGCACGCGCAACCGACTTCATCGTCGGTCAAGCGCGCATCAGCGTCGCCGCGCCGGCCGATGCGCGCGGGGACGACTCGCGCCGGTTGAACATCGTCGTCTGGTATCCGGCCGCCGCCGGCTCCGCGACGCAGCCGATGGCCGATGGCCCGCCCGGCACGCCGTTCTTCGTCGAGGGCGCCTCGTCTCGTGATGCGGTGCCCGCCGCTTCGCCGCGCACGCTCCCGCTGATCGTCGCCTCGCACGGCTCAGGCGGGACGGCGTCCGGGATGGGCTGGTTCGCGGCCGGGCTCGCATCGCGCGGCTACGTCGTCGCCGCCGTCGATCACCCCGGGAACAACGGGCTCGCGCCGGAAACGGTCCCGGGTATCACGCTGAGTTGGCTGCGCGCGAGCGACCTCTCGCGGACGATCGACGCCGTTCTCGCCGACCCGCGCTTCGCATCGCGAATCGACAGGACGCAGATCGGCGCAGCAGGCTTCTCGATTGGCGGGAACTCGGTGCTCGAGCTGGCCGGCGCACGCTCTGACTTGTCCGCGCTTCACGCCTATTGCACGGGGAAACCGCAGACGCCGGTTTGCAGCGGACAGGCCAGTCGCCATCCCGGACTCGCGCAGGATGCGCAAGCGCTCGCGCTGAGCGATGCGGTGTATCGCGACGCGCTGACGCAGGCCGGGAACTCGTACCGCGATCCGCGCGTCAAGGCAGTCTTCGCGATGGCGCCTGCAGTGGGTCCGGAATTTACCGCGGCGAGCCTGCGCGCGATCGCGATCCCAGTCGAGATCGTCGCGGGGGTCGCCGATCCACTCGTCCCCGTTGCCGACAACGCGATCTTGGTCGCCGGCGGGATACCGGGAGCACATCTCGATCTGTTGGATCCGCCGGTCGGGCATTTCACCTTCGTCACGCAGTGCGCCCCAGCCGGGACCGCTCAGCTCGGCTATCTTTGCGCGGATAGCGGGCCGGTACGCGCAAAGGCACACGAGGCAGCGATCACGCTTGCGCGCGCCTTCTTCACAGCAAAGCTCGTGCGCTGAATCGCCGGCCGGTCGCCCGGTCCATGCCACTTCACTAGGTATCCTCAAGCGCGACCAAGAGGCATTTGCTGCCAGATCCTCTTAGACTCGTCTCCCGATGAAGATCGCGACATACAATGTGAACGGGGTCAACGGGCGGCTGCCGGTGCTGCTGGAATGGCTCGGGGAAGCGCAGCCGGATGTCGTCTGCCTTCAGGAGCTGAAGGCGCCGCAACAAAAGTTTCCCGCGGCTGCGATACGTGACGCCGGGTACGGCGCGATCTGGCTTGGGCAGAAGAGCTGGAACGGGGTCGCGATTCTCACCCGCGGTGAACCGCCGGTCGAATCGCGCAGAGGGCTTCCCGGCGAACCCGATGCCTCGCATTCACGCTACATTGAGGCGACGGTAAACGGAGTGCTGATCGGCTGCCTTTACCTGCCGAACGGCAACCCCGCTCCCGGTCCAAAGTTCGACTACAAGCTTGCATGGTTCGATGCCCTCGCGAGCTACGCCGCCAGCCTCTTACAGCGCCGCATTCCTGTCGTGCTCGCGGGCGACTTCAACGTCATGCCGACGGAGCTCGACGTGTATAAGCCGGAGCGCTGGGTCGACGACGCACTGTTCCGCCCGGAGGTGCGCGATGCGTTCCACCGCCTAGCCGCGCAGGGATGGACCGATGCGTTGCGGACGCTGCACCCGGGCGAGCGCATCTACACGTTTTGGGATTATTTCCGCAACGCGTTCGGCCGCGATGCCGGCCTGCGCATCGATCATCTCATGCTGAGCCCGGCCGTCGCCGATCGACTGGTCGCGGCCGGCGTCGACCGAGCCGTCCGCGCGAAGGAGAAGACGAGCGACCACGCGCCGGTCTGGATCGAGTTGGCGGATGGAGACACGTGAGAGAAAAGCCGCGGCGAAGGCATCACGGTAATTCCTCGGCTAGCGCGACGATGATGCCCGCCGGGCTGCGCTCGAGCCGGCGGAAGGGACCGTTCTTATACAGCACGACTACGTGTACGCTTCCGAATGCCAGCGGTAATGTCGCTCCTTCGCACCTTTCCGCCATTAAGAGACGGGGTCTCGCTTACTTCGCCGCTTCGCAGCGTACGGCAGCACGAACATGTATAGGCCGGTCAGCGCAAGCAACGCGAGCGGGAGCAGCGGTGTCAGGTACACCCAATTGGCAGGCTTTTGTCCAACGCCGAGCGCGATGAAGATGCCTATGACCAGTACCACGAAGACGATCGACACCCATCGGTGTATCTGCCGAATCCAAGCGTTCCAATTCATGGAAACCTCCTTATCACGACCATCCGAAGCGCGGCGCAGCGGCCCCCTAAGGGTGCCCCGTGAGGATCTGCTCCAGCTCGGCGAGGAACTGCGGCCAACAATACTTGGCGCCCTGCTAAGCCTGCGGCTGATCCATCCGAAGCTCGATCGCTCCACGCGCAGGCGGGTGCCTTTGTTCGTGCGCGTGACGGTCGCTTTCGAGGTTCCACACGGTCGAGCGACAGTGGCTCCGTACAGGCCGTGCAATCGTGCCGAAGCATCAGTCGTCGAAATGGGGCGAGCAGAGATACTCGTAGCGTCTGAAATTGCACCACAGCAACGCATCCAGTTTGCGCGAGGCAGCGGCGGAGCTGGCGTGCGTCCCAGCGATAGTCGTCTATGGAGACGGTGTAGTGCCGGCGATAGCGCGCGGCGAGCGTGCGGTCATCGATCACGACGACCGCGATAAAGAACGATCTCTGGATCACACGGCGAAGCAGCCGCGCGCAAAGTGCGCGCAGCTGCATGATCGGCCGCTTCACGTGAGGCGCCCGTCGTCGTCGATCGCAATCGTGCCGGCGAGGCGCAGGAGCGTGATTCCATGGTGGAGCGCGTCGCGCAACGACGCTCGCGTGACCGGTTCGCCGTGGACTTCGGCGAAAATCGCAGACTCCGGCGGCGCGGTGCCGCTCTCGAGCATGTAGCGGTGCGTGCAGTTCACGAGGCCGAACGGCACGACGCTCGTCGGCAGCGCATGTCCGGCTCCGAAGACCAGCCGGATCGGGCCGGCGAAGCGCTTCGGATCGGTGGCGGCTTCGACGATCGAGGCACGGTCGATGCGGAGCACGTCCTCGAACGCGAGGTGGTCGCACCAGCGGAGGATGAAGCGATAGCCCGGGTGCAGCATGCGGAGGAGCTGCGCGTTCCACATGCCGTCGACGACGGGCTTCGCGAAGCGTGTCGCTTGCATGGGCTTTACGCGCAGTCCGAGTCGTGGGTGAAGCACAGCATGCGGTATGTTCGCGTCGTGCAGCGTTCGATCTCGAAGCCGGCCTCGCGCAGCACGTCGACGTCGCGGTGGAACGAGCGGAGCGACATGCCGAAGCGCCGTCAGTAGTCTTCGATGCGCACCGGCTCCCGGCGCAGGAACCGCGCGGTGAGCCAGACGAGGCGCACGATCCGGAACCCGACCGCTCCGGGAACCGCGTGCGCGGGCCGCGCATACGCGCGCGGCGGGGTGCTCGGCGCAGGTACGCCGAAATAGGCTTGTGTCATTCGGTGGACCACTTCCATCGGTGACGGACTCGGTCGGTGTTAGCGCACCGGCCGAGTCGCTATGTTGTCATGCGCCTGTCGCGCGCATGATTAGTGTAGCACTCGCACGTATGTTCGACAAGAGAAATTTCGCAGTGCCCGTCCGATCAGCCCCCTAAATCTCATAGTGTGCGGGCCGCGTCATCCTTCAATCGGCGCAGTCCATCGGCGGCGGGGGACGCAGGGTCGGCGGTCCAGACGATCAGTTCCTGCGCTCGATCGGCCGTCGACACCAGCGTGTCCCACTGCAGGCTCAGGACGCCCACGCGCGGGTGGTGGAAGGTCTCGGTGCCGTCGCCTTTGCTGGCGACCAACTGTGCGCCCCACCATTCGCGGAACTCCGCACTGCGCGCGGACAGCTCGGCGATCAGCGCCGCGAGCTTCGCGTCGTTCGCGTTTTCGGCGGCTTCCATGCGCAAGAGCGCGACGCACAGCCGCGCCACGAAGTTCCAATCCGCGTACAACGTCCGCATCGCGGGATGGGTGAAGACGAGGCGCGCGAAGTTGCGCTCGGATTCGGGGATCGTCGCGAAGTCGACCATCAGCGCCGCGGCCATCGGGTTCCAGGCGAGAATGTCGAAACGCCGGTTCTGGACCATCGCGGGCACATCGGTGAGCTGGTCCAGCAGCCGTTGCATCTGCGGGCGGACGATCTGCGGCGACGACGCACGAGCGCGCACCGGACGACCGGCGAGCTCGTAGAGATACGCCCGCTGGTCGTCGTCTAAGCGCAGCACGCGGGCGAGCGTTTCGAGCACCGAGCCGGATGGCGGGATCCGCCCTTGCTCCAAACGCGTGTAGTAGTCGGTGCTGATGGCGGCGAGCTGGGCGACCTCCTCGCGGCGAAGCCCGCGCACGCGCCGCAGGGCACCGGTCCGCGGCAGGCCCACGGTTTCGGGCCTCAGTTGGGCGCGCCGCGCGCGCAGAAAGGCGCCAACTGCGTCGGGGGTCGACTCCATGGGTGGGAAGGTTTTGTCCTAGGAACGCCGTTCCTCGGAACGTCTCGTCGCTTACGCGGCCCATGCCACGGTGGTAGTCTTTCCGACACAGGAGTCTACAATGGAAATTAAGCGCGTTGGTGCGCAGCCTTCAGCAAAAGGTCCCGGCGACTGGTTCACCGGCGTGGTTCGGATCGATCCGCTCTTCGACCGCGAGGAGCCCGCGCGCGCCGGCGGGGCGAGCGTCACGTTCGAACCGTGCGCGCGCACGGCGTGGCACACGCATCCGCTCGGTCAGACGCTGATCGTGACCTCGGGTTTCGGGCGCGTGCAGCGCTGGGGCGGCCCGGTCGAGGAGATTCGGCCCGGCGACGTCGTCTTGATCGCGCCCGAGGAAAAGCACTGGCACGGCGCAACACCGGCCACGGCGATGACGCACATCGCCATCCAGGAGAAACTGAACGGAAAGAACGTCGACTGGCTCGAGAAGGTCAGCGACGAGCAATACGATGGCTGATTCGTCTTCACACACCATGTTCGGCGCGGTGCTGCACGGGCCGCGGGACCTCCGCTTCGAGGAGCGTCCGTTCCCGACGATCGTCGAGCCGTCCGACGCGGTGATCCGGCTTTCCGCCACCTGCGTGTGCGGCTCGGATCTGTGGCCGTACCGCGGCGCGAACGAGCTCACGGAGCCGGCGCCGATGGGTCACGAGTACTGCGGCGTCGTCGAAGAGGTCGGGCGCGCGGTGACGACCGTCAAGCCGGGACAATTCGTCATCGGCTCGTTCTTCGCGTCGGACAACACGTGCGCGATCTGCCGCGCCGGTTACCAGTCCGGCTGCGAGCACCGCAAGATCGTGAACGGTGCGCAAGCGCCGTACCTGCGCGTGCCGCTGGCGGACGGCACGCTGGTCGCGCTGCCCGACGTCCCCTCGGACGACGTCGTGCCGGATCTTCTGACGCTCTCCGACGTCATGGGCACCGGCTGGTTCGCGGCGGAAGCGGCGAACGTCAAGCCGGGGGCGACGGTCGCCGTCATCGGCGACGGAGCCGTCGGATTGCTGGGCGTGCTGTCGGCGAAGCTGATGGGCGCCGAGCGCATCATCGTGATGAGCCGTCACGAGCCGAGGCAGAAGCTGGCCCGCGAGTTCGGCGCGACGGACGTCGTCGCCGCGCGCGGTGACGAGGCTGTCGAACGGGTGAAGGAGCTGACCTCCGGGCTCGGCGCGGAGAGCGTGCTCGAGTGCGTCGGAACGCCCGAAGCGATGGCACAAGCGATCGGTTCGGCGCGACGAGGCGGCTACGTCGGTTTCGTCGGCGTTCCGCACGGTGTCGAGTTGGATGCGTCGAGCCTGTTCTTCCGCCAAGTGCATCTCCACGGCGGCCCGGCCCCGGTTCGCCGCTTCTTGCCGGCGTTGATCGACTCGGTTCTCAGCGGCGAGATCAAGCCCGGCAAGGTCTTCGACCTGGTGCTTCCGCTCGACCAGGTCGCGGACGGCTACCGCGCGATGGACGAGCGCCGAGCGATCAAGGTGCTTCTGACGCCGTGAACAGCATCGCGGAATGCGACTGACGAGCCGGCTACGGCGCGAAAGTTTTACGGTCCGCGAGCCGCTCGGTTCACCGCAGGCTGCCGGGGTGCCGATTACCTCAAGTGATGAAGCTGGTCGACTCAGCGGCGGCGGGTAGCGAGCTGGCATCTTGTCTTACTGCTCTTGCCGAGCGCGGCGTTTGGCGAGACCCGGAGAGTCGCGGTCCGCGAGAGCGGGCGACCCGCTTCCTCGTCGCGCGGCTCGCGGCCGAGCTGCGCGAGCTCGAGCAGCTCGTCGCGCGTTCGCGCGAATGCCTCGTCATCGAAGAACGCGGCCTCACCGAGATGGCGGCCGGGATCGCTCGGGAAGCGCAGGTTGCCGATGCCGTTCGCTCCGCGGCCGAGGATCTGGGCCGAACAGCGAGCACCGTCACCGCGCATGCAGCCGAGCTGAACGCCGTGTACGAGCGGCTGCCCGGCGTGCTGGCCGGGACGGTCGCGACGATGGAAGCGCTCGAATCGGAAACGCTGGCGTTGCGCGAAGGACTGCGCGCCGGTGAGCACGTGTCGACTCGGCTCGTTGCGGGCTGGCTCGGCGTCGGCGACGCGGTCAGCGAGATCGACCGCGCAGCACGGCGCGCGGGCGTGCTCGGCATCAGCGCCGCAATCGAGGCCGCCTACGTCTCGGAAGGACACGGCTTCGCGATCGTCGCCGAGCGAATGCGGACGCTGTCCAGATCGATGTCGGAAACGGCACGCGGCGTCAAGACCATCGTCGAAGCGGCGCGCCGCTCGGCGCGCGAGGCGTTCAACGTCATCGTCCGCGTCGGCGCATTCATGGAGCAGATCGTCGCGCAGATCGCACCGGCTCGCGCAGCGCTCGGCGGTGCGCACGTGCGCGTCGATGCGTTCGGCGACGGCGTGAAGCGCGTGACCGACGCCGCCCACGAACAGAACGCCGCACTGCCGCTGGTCATCGGCGGCTTGGGACGGCTCTCGACGCTCGCCGCCGCGATCGCTGCGCGCGCCGAAACGGACCTGCACGCCGAGATCGGCGCGCGGCTCGACGAGGCCACCGCGGTCTTGCGCCGCCACCGCGAGCTCATCGCGCTCGCACCGGTCGCGCACCCCGGCTCGAGCGACGACCCGCTCGCGGACTGGATCGTCGCGCTGGCCGACGACGACGCGGTTCCCCGCCCGCCGGCGGCCGGCGAAGACGTGGCCGTGCTCGATGCGATCGCGCGTCTGCTCGAGCGGGTCGTCGGCGACGAGCGGACGATCGTCGAGTGCATGTCCAGCGCGACGCGCGCCGCGGTGCAAACGGGCCTCTTGTGGCGGGCGATCCGCAAACAGATGCGGTCGTTCGACAAGGAGATCGCCGAGCTCGCCGCGCGTCTGGACGAGTCGTTGGCGGGCGCCGCCGCGTTCACTGCCGCTGCCGGCACCATCGCTGCGGAGCTCGATGCGCTGCACGATGTCTGCGCTTCGGCGCTCGTCGCCTTCGACGAAGCGCTGGACGGCGTGGAGGCCGGGCATACGCAGGGTGAGCGCGCCGTCGCCGCGATCGCAGCGGTTCACGCGGCCACGGACGAAGCGGCCGTGCTGCTGGCGCAGGTCTCGGACGTCTCGGACGACGCGCACTTGCTGGCGCTCAACGCGGCGGTCGAAGCGGCGCGCACCGGGAAGCGCGGCGCCGGATTCACCGTCGTCGCCGATGAGATCGGACGGCTGGCCGTCGAGTCGCAGGCGTCGACCGATGCGATCGTCGTCACGATGACGAAACTCCGTACCCGCAGCGCTGAGTTCGGGGACGCCAGTCACGAGCACACCGTCAAGCTGGAACGCGTGCGGGCACTGGCGCGCGAGGCGCGCAACGTCGTCGAGGACGTACGTTCCACGATCGGCACCAGCAGTGCGCGCAGTGCCGAGATCGGCCAGACCGCAGGCCGCGTTTCGTGGTCGCTCGACGCGGTCGCGCGCGAGCTCGCGGTGGCCTGCGACCAAGCGCGCAGCCTCTCACAGCGCGAAACCGAAAAGGCGCGCATCACGCTGGGCCGTATCGACGACGCGGCGCTCCACGTCAGCCGCGCGCACCGTCTCGGGCTCGCGGAAGAGGCACTGCGCGACTTCACGTTCGAGGTTGCGCTCGCCGTCGAAGAGACCGTTCAGCGGCTCGCCGACGACGGGCGCGTCACCACCGACGCGCTCCTCGCACTCGAGTACCGCGAGCTCACCGGCCCGCTCGTCGATCGCTTCGAGCGTCTGGTCGGCGCGACGGGCGTGCCCCGTGACGGGCTCCGGCCGCCGCGCTATACGACGCCGTCCGACCAGCTCATCGACGAAGCCGTCTTGCCGGTCCTCAACGCGGCGATGGACCGCAACCCTCAGCTCGTCATCGCCGCACTGTTCGACCTCAACGGCTACGGTATCGCGCTCTCGACCGTCATGCGCGATCGCGCCGGGCAACCGGTGCCGTTCGACTGGAAGACGTGGGGCGGAAAAATGATCATCACCGATCTGATGACGCTGCGCGCGGGAAGGCTCGGTTTCCCGAACACCGACGCGCTGCCGGAACGCATGACGCCCGCCGACGTAGCGCGCGCCGGATTCGACTTGCGGGCTCAGCACCCGCGCCCGTGGCAATACTCGACCTGCGCGAACTGGGCCAACTCCGAGGTGTGCCGCGGCGCATCCTGGCCGGTCTACGTGAACGGAATGCGCATCGGCGTCGCGACATGCATGGAGGCGATCCGAACCTCTCGCTAGGGCCGGCGGTACGGTGCGGCGGACACGGTCCGTCCGCGGCGGGAGACGCAGCGCCGGCGGTGAAAAGAACCAGCGATGAAAAGGGTGCTCGTCTTTATGATGGCCGGCTTCGTGTTTGGCCTCTCGACCGTCGTGACGTATCGGTATCCCGCCGCGGCGCAGGTGATGCCGGCGTCACCGCTGCCTTCGCCGTCGCCGGGCAGCGTGCTCGATCACACGGTCGACGTCAACGGCGTGCCCGTCCCGTTGCGCGACTTCTCGACGCTGATCGTGGCGATGCTGTTCGTCTATGTGCCGGGAAAAGGCGCGCCTGCGAAGGGTGTCATCGTTACCAAGAAGCAAAGTGAGATGCCGGTCTTCGATCCGGATTTTCACTACGCTGGTAGCGACGGCGCGCCCGGCCAGCCGCAGCTCACGATGTGGATCTCCGACCAGCTTCACGGAAAGGCACCGCGCGCCATGATGGAGAGCGCGGCTATCCTCGGACTGCTCGACTCCGGCTTCGGTGGAGCGCAATTCCAGCAGGTGTACGCCGCGGCGCGCACAGACGACCTCGCGCTCGGACCCGCAGCAACCGACGCGTGGAAGAACCGGCGGGCGCTCTCGCTGCGCCTCACGTCGATGGTCGATCTGCTCATGGACGCGATGACGAAGCAGCACGCAACGGGTTCGAGCGCACCGTAACGCGCGCGTTCCAGCGCTCACGGTCCCCAGGCCGAAATACTCAAGGGATCGCTCACTAGCCCTGCAATCAATCGGCGGCGGGATCCTTTTTTCGGCACGAGGTTTGACCCATGCGACGACTCTATCGGCCGGCTCTTTTGAGTGCGGCCCTGATCGGAATCTCTGCGTGCAGCGGCGGTGGCGGCAGCTCCACCGTTCCCGGCGCAAGTTCCGCGATCACGCCATCGGGACAAGCCCGCGCCATTTCATCGGTCGGCGGGCCGACGTGCAACGTCCCCGCGAACTATCCGACGATCCAGGCGGCGGTCAACGCACCCGGTTGCGCGACGATCAACGTCGCGCCCGGATCCTATACCGAAAACGTCACCATCGCGCGCGCGCTCACGCTGCGCGGAGCGCAGGCGGGCCGCGACGCGCGCGCTCCCCGCGGCAGCGAATCGGTCATCAACGGCGGCGCCGGCCCGAACATCACGATCTCCGCGAACAACGTCACGGTGGACGGCTTCACGCTCAACGGCCCGGTGAGCCAGGGGACCGCCGCCATCGTCATGATGGGCGCGAACACCGGCGAGGCGATCAAGGACAACGTCGTGAACAATCCCGGTCGCGCGGCCTCCTTCAACACGAGCAACACCCTGTTCTTCCAGAACCTGGTCAAAGCGACGCCCACGGCGGGTGATGGTTTCCAGGCGAACACCAGCCCCGTTCAAAACGTGCTGCTCGCGGAGAACGCCTTCGTCGGTCCGCCGTCGGCACTCTACAACGCCGATATCACGATCATCGAAGGACAGTCCAACATCGTGATCGCCGGCAACAAGAGCACGGCAGACGGCACCCTCGTTGCGCTTTTCAAGACGAGCCACGCGCTCGTCCTGGGTAATACGGTCAAAGGCGACGGGCACTCGTCCGCGATCTACGTCGGCGGCGGGAACAGCAACATCGTCGTCGACTGCAACACCGTGAGCTTCGCCGGCACCGGCGTCAACGTGGCCGACGACTTCGGAGACGGCGCAAATTCGGCCGTTACGATCGTTGGAAACGATTTGCACGACAACACGAGCGGCGTAAAGGTCGGACCGACTGCCGTTGCCGCGATCAACACGGTCGTGGCGAACCGGAACCGTCTCACGCACAACAGCTCGTTCGGCGTGAACAACTTGAGCACGGTCAACGTCAACGCGACGAACAACTGGTGGGGGGCGTCCAACGGACCGGGCCCGGTCGCGACGGGCTCCGGGGATCGCGTCACCGCGAACGTGACGTACGCTCCATGGCTCCGTAGCCCGAGCGGCGCGACCTGCGGCGAAGGCGGCGGCGGTTCGGATCGGGACCGGCACGACGACTGAGTACGGCTCCGCAGGATCACGTCTGGGCTAGCGATCCTCACGCGACCGGCGAATGGCGACGAGCATGCAGAAGAAGAGCGGCTCGAGCGAAGCAAAGGGCGGAGAGTCTCCGTCGCAGTCGATTGACGCCAGGATCGAGGAGCTGAGTGATTGGCGGGGTGACGTGCTCGCGCGCATTCGCGGCCTCATCAAACAGGCCGACCCCGACGTGATCGAGGAGTGGAAGTGGCGAGGGGTTCCGGTGTGGGAGCACGCCGGAATCCTCTGCACCGGCGAGACGTACAAGAACGTCGTGAAGATGACGTTCGCCAAGGGCGCCGCGTTGGACGACCCTTCGGGCCTCTTCAACGCGAGCCTCGAAGGGAACGTCAGGCGTGCGATCGATGTTCACGAGGGCGAACACATCGACGACGAGGCGTTCAAGGCGTTGATCCGCGCCGCCGTCGCGCTGAACCTATCCTCAGCCGCGAAGAAGCGGCGGAAAAAGCCGTAGACCCGCGAGGTCGCGAGCTAGTCTTCCGGCTCGACCATCACGTAGATGTGAGCGAGCGCCGCGCCGTCGTAGCGAAAGCTGCGGTGGCGGCACACGTAGGGCTGTTCGTCGACTTCGATCACGTCGCCGGCGTCGGGGATCGGAACTCCCGGGTCGTACACCACCGGAGCGCCGAGCGTCGCGTGCGCCCGAAAGTTCCTGAGCTCCACCATCACTTGCTGCATTCGGAATGCGTACCCGGTCCCGCCCTTTCGTAACATGGGCGAACGCTTGCCGTTCGGCGGGTCAGGTGACGAGATCGAACCGATCGAGGTTCATCACCTTGTTCCACGCGGCGATGAAGTCCGCCACGAACTTGTGCTTCGCGTCGTCGGCGGCGTAGACTTCCGCGATCGCGCGGAGCTGCGAGTTCGAGCCGAAGATCAGGTCGACGCGCGTGCCGGTCCACTTTTGCTTGCCGGTCGCGCGGTCGCGCCCCTCGAACAGCTCAGAGCCGTCGACCGGGGTCCAGGTCGTTCCCATGTCGAGCAGGTTCACGAAGAAGTCGTTGCTGAGCGTGCCCGGCCGGTCGGTGAACACGCCGTGCTTCGTGTGCTCGGCGTTCGCGCCCAGCGCGCGCATGCCGCCGACCAGAACCGTCATCTCGGGCGCGGTCAGCGTCATGAGCTGCGCGCGATCGACCAGCAGCGCTTCGGTCGGGACGTTCAGCGGTGAGGCTTTGAGATAGTTGCGGAAGCCGTCCGCCAGCGGTTCAAGGACGGCGAACGACGCGGCGTCGGTCTGCTCTTGCGAGGCGTCCGCGCGACCCGGCGTGAACGGCACCCGCACGTCGTGCCCGGCGTTCTTCGCGGCTTGCTCGACGGCGGTGCAGCCGGCGAGCACGATCAGATCCGCGAGCGAGACCATCTTGCCGCCGGTCTGCGCGCGGTTGAAGTCTTTCTGGATCCGCTCCAGCGCCGCGAGCACCCGCGCGAGCTGCCCGGGCTGGTTGACGTCCCAGTCCTTTTGCGGTGCGAGGCGCAGGCGCGCGCCGTTCGCGCCGCCGCGCTTGTCGGAACCGCGGAACGTCGCGGCGGACGCCCATGCCGTCGTCACCAGCTCCGAGACGGTCAGGCCCGACGCGACGATCGTGCCTTTGAGCGCGGCGATGTCGGCTTCGTCGATCAGCGGGTGCGTGACGTCCGGGATCGGGTCTTGCCACACGAGCTCTTCGGTGGGGACGAGCGGGCCGAGATAGCGCGAGCGAGGACCCATGTCGCGGTGCGTGAGCTTGTACCACGCTCGGGCGAACGCGTCGGCGAACTCGTCCGGGTGCTCGTGGAACCGCTTGGCGATTGGCGCGTACGCCGGGTCCATGCGCAGGGCGAGGTCGGTCGTGAGCATCATCGGCGCGTGCCGTTTCGAGCGATCGTGCGCGTCCGGAACGGTACCGTCCGCGGCGGCGTCCTTCGGCCTCCACTGGTTCGCGCCGGCCGGGCTCTTCGTCAGCTCCCACTCGAAGTTGAAGAGGTTGTCGAAGAAGTTGTTGTCCCACGTCACCGGGGTCATCGTCCACGCGCCTTCGAGCCCGCTCGTGATCGTCGCGTCGCCGTTGCCGCTGCCGAAGCTGTTCCTCCAGCCGAGTCCCTGCTCTTCGATCGGCGCTCCCTCGGGCTCGCGACCGACGTACTGCTTCGGGTCGGCGGCGCCGTGCACTTTGCCGAAGCTGTGCCCGCCCGCGATCAGCGCGACCGTCTCCTCGTCGTTCATCGCCATGCGCGCGAACGTCTCGCGGATGTCATGCGCCGAGGCCAGCGGATCGGGGTTGCCGTTGGGGCCTTCGGGGTTCACGTAGATCAAGCCCATCTGCACCGCGCCGAACGGGTGCGCGAGCACGCGTTCACCGGAGTAGCGCTGGTCGCCGAGCCACTCGTTTTCGTAGCCCCAGTTGATCTCTTCCTCGGGCTCCCAGACGTCGGGGCGGCCGCCGCCGAAGCCGAACGTCTTGAACCCCATCGATTCGAGCGCGCAGTTCCCGGCCAACACCATCAGGTCGGCCCACGAGATCGCTTTGCCGTACTTCTGTTTGATCGGCCAGAGCAGCCGGCGCGCCTTGTCGAGGTTCGCGTTGTCCGGCCAACTGTTGAGCGGAGCGAAGCGCAGCGTGCCGGTGCCGGCGCCGCCGCGGCCGTCGAAGATGCGATACGTCCCCGCGCTGTGCCAGGCCATGCGAATGAAGAGCGGCCCGTAATGACCGTAGTCGGCGGGCCACCACTCCTGCGAGCGCGTCATCAGCGCGTACAGGTCGTTTTTCACCGCCGCGAGGTCGAGCTTGTTGAACTCTGCGGCGTAGTCGAACCCCGGGTCCATCGGGTCGGCCAGCGGTGAGTTGTATTGGAGAACCTTGAGGTTGAGCTGGGTCGGCCACCAGTCACGGTTCGTCATCATCCCGGGGTCCAGATGCGTGCCCCGCGGAGTGCCGTGCGGCACCGGGCATCCGCCGTTCTTCTCGAGTTCCGCTTCGCGCATACTGTTCTCCGATCGTCGAGCCTGGAACCGTTCCGTTCTCCGACCGGTCCCGCTCCGCCCTCGTGGACGCGGCCCTCGGCTCGACGTCGCGAGCTCTTCAGGTCTTCACGGCTCACGGCGACGCCGGTTGCTCGGCCCACTGCGGCGTTGGCGGGGTACAGCAGACGGCATGACGGTGGATGTTGCAGCGCAGATCGCGAGACGCCGGGAGAACCGCTCGTGCTGGCGATGAACTATCGCGGACCGCATCGGGTCCGCGTCGATCGGAAACCGATGCCGCAGATTCTGCATCCCGAAGACGCGATCGTGCGGGTCACGCGGTCGTGCATCTGCGGGTCGGACCTGCACCTCTACAACGGACTGGTCCCCGATACGCGCGTCGGCATGACGTTCGGGCACGAGTTCACCGGCGTGGTCGAGGAGGTCGGCGCCGGCGTCCATGCGATCAAGCGCGGCGATCACGTCCTCGTCCCGTTCAACATCGCCTGTGGGCGCTGCGCCTTCTGCAAGGAGCAGTTGTACGGCAACTGCCACGAGTCGAACCCGGAGGCGACCGCGGTCGGCGGGATCTTCGGGTACTCGCACACCGCAGGCGGCTACGACGGCGGGCAAGCGGAGTACGTGCGCGTTCCGTATGCCGACGTCGGGCCGACGGTGATACCGGACTGGATGGACCTCGACGACGCGGTGCTGCTCACGGACGTCGTCCCGACGGGCTATCAAGCCGCCGAGATGGGCGGCATCCAGCCCGGCGACACGGTGGTCGTGTTCGGCGCGGGACCCGTCGGCATCATGGCCGCGCGTTGTGCGTGGCTGTTCGGAGCGGCGCGCGTCATCGTGATCGACCGCGAAGAATACCGTCTGGCCTTCGCGGCGCAGTATGCGCCCGCGGAGACCTACAACTTCGAGTCGTTGAAAGACCCGGTCGTCTTCTTGAAGCAAACGACCGGGATCGGCGCCGACGTGTGCATCGACGCCGTCGGTGCGGATGCGGCCGGCAGCCGGATGCAGACGTTGATGGGCCGGAAGCTGCTGCTCGAAGGCGGCGCCGTGACGGCGCTGCACTGGGCGATCAACTCGGTGAAGAAGGGCGGGATCGTCTCGATCGTCGGCGTGTACGGCCCGATCGGTGCGCTGGTGCCGATCGGGAACGTCGTGAACAAGGGGATCACGATTCGCGCAAATCAGGCCTCGGTGAAGCGGCTGCTCCCGCGGCTCATCGAGCACGTCCAGCAGGGGGTGCTGAACCCGAAGGCGCTGATCACGCACCGCATACCGCTCGAGCACGTCGCTGACGCGTACCGGATGTTCTCGTCGAAGCTCGACGAGTGCATCAAGCCCGTGCTCGTTCCACCCTCCGCACGATCGTAGGTTCGCATGCAGAACATCGAGGAGACCGGCGCCGGCGTGAACGGCCGCGGCGTCGACGCGGACGCGAAGAACGACCCGACGTATCCGATGCGGCATCGCATCGATGCCGGCGAGGCGCGCTCGGGCTGGGTGCGTCCGGCGCAGCAGCCGGTCGACGTCGAGGTGCTGCGTTCCATCGAACGCCCGGACGTTTCGGCGGTCTTCGGCACGTCGACGCCGCCGGCGGGGCTGAGCGGGATGATTCGGCGAGCGGCGTTCGCATACAGTGAATCCAGCTATCTGCACTGGCTGCCGCTCGTGCTCGCAGACCGCATCAACGTCCTGGAGGGGATCCTCGACGATCTGCGGCGCGCACGTCTCCCGAATGCCTTCGCCGAAGCGGGCGGCAAGGCGCAATGGCGATATAACCGCCGCCGTCTGGTCGGCGGGACGCTGCTCCGAGCGGCGGTCGCGACGGCTTTGATCGTCTACGTGCGCGGGCGCGCGAAACGCAAGCGCGATTGATCGCGCACCGAGCCGGGTCTCGCCCGGCGGGCGTTCTGCGCCGCTTCCTCGCGGTGCTGACGCTGCTCGTGATCTGCGCGGCGGCCGGCAGCGCCGAGGTCTCGATCCCGCCGGCACCGGCGCGATGGGCGACCGATACGAGCGGCTTTCTCCAGCCGCGAACCGTCGCGTCGCTGGACGCTCGGCTGCGCGCGTATCAGACCAAGACCGGACACCAGATTCTGGTCTACGTCACGCCGACGACCGGCGGTGCGCCGCTGGAAGACTGGACCGTGCGCGCGTTTCGGCGCTGGAAGGTGGGCCGCAAAGGCTTGGACGACGGTCTGATCCTGTTCGTGTTCCCGGCGGACCGCAAGGTGCGGATCGAGGTCGGGTACGGCTTGGAGCAGACGGTCCCCGATGCGGTCGCGTCGCGCATCATTCGCGAGAGCATCACACCCAAGCTGCGCGCCGGCCAACCGGATGCGGCGCTGGTCGCCGGCGTCGACCGCATTCTCCGCACCGTGGGCGGCGAGGCGCCGGGCACGGCTGCCGCGCCGTCCGCCGAATCGAACTCGTCCGCTTCGGACTGGGCCGTCGTCGGGCTCGGGTCGCTCGTGACGTTGTTGGCGATCGCCGGTATCTTCGTGTGGGTCGGACGGATGCCGCGGCGCGAGATCGTCATCTCCGGCCGGCTCCGCCACCGCGGGAAGCGTTCGTTTTGGAGCAGCGTTTCCACCGGCTGGAGAACCGGCGGCGGCGGGTTTTCGGGCGGCGGCGGGTTCTCCGGCGGCGGATTTTCCGGCGGCGGCGGGATGTCCGGCGGCGGCGGGGCGAGCGGCTCGTGGTGAACGCATCATTTCTTTCTGAGCAGCCCCACTACGGTGCGGACCGCCGCGGCGATCGCGGCGACCAGCGCGATCCAGACCACGACGCCGATCCACTGCTGCCAGCCCTGCGGATGGTAGAGCTGCAAGACGATCGCCAGTCCGATGATGCAGGCCGCTGCCAGCATCGTCGCGTTCGCGCGTTCGACCATGTGCTCGGCGCGCTTCATGATCGGCTCGAGATCGTCGACGCGCGCCCAGACGCGCAGATTTCCGCGCTCGATCTCGCCCAGCACACGATCGATTCGTCGCGGCAGCTCGATGGAGAGCTGCGCTGCGTCCAGCGCTGAATCGCGCAGCCGCTCGCCGGCGTGGTCGCCGCCGGCGATGCCGTGGTAGACGAGCTTCCCGGCCATCGGCTGGAGGTAATCCGAGAGGCTCGACTCGGGCTCGAGCGTTTGCAAGATCCCCTCGCACATCACCAGCGCCTTGATCAGCGACGCGAGATTTGACGGCAGGCGCAACTGGTGGCGGCGAAGCACGTGCAGGAGCTCGCCCAGCGCGTTTCCGAGCGGCACGTCGTCGAACGAGACGTCGACGTAGCGCTCGAGCAGCCGCTCCACGTCGCTCGTGAGCTGCGGGCGATCGACCGGATGACGGGGCGACGTGATCTCGACGAGGCGATCGGTCAAGCGTTCCGCGTCGCGCCGGCTGATCGCCAAGAACATCCCCGCGACGCGGCGGCGCGCGTCCGGCGTGAGGCGTCCGACCGTCCCGAAATCCACGACGGCCAGCGAGCCGTCGTCCTGGATCAAGAGATTCCCCGCGTGCGGATCGGCGTAGAACACGCCGTGCTCGAACGCCGGCTCGAGCACGAACCGCGCAATGCGCTGCGAGATGGCGGCGCGGCGCCGGCTCGAAAGGTGCGCGACGTCGCTGACCTTTCGCCCCTCGACCCGCTCGTGCGTGAGCACCCGCCCCGAGGAGAACTCGCCGATGACGTCCGGGATCGAGAACCCGGGCTCGTTCGCGAACACGCCGCGGAAGAACCGTTCGTTCGTCGCTTCGCGGCGGTAGTCCAGCTCGGCCAGCAGCGAGTCGCTGAACTCTCGCAGCACGCCCTTCGCGTCGTACTGCTGCAGACCGGGGATGCGCGGTGCCCAGGTGTCGATCAGCTCCGCCAGCAGCTCCAGGTCGATCTGCACGAGCGTCTCGACGCCCGGCTTGCGCACTTTGACGACCACGTCGCGGCCGTCGGCGAGGCGCGCGGTATGCACTTGGCCGATCGACGCGCTCGCCAGCGGCACCGGATCGAACGACGCGAAGACGACCTCGGGCGCCGCGCCCAAATCTTCTCGAATCACCTGCGTGATGACGCCGGCCGGCAGCGGCGGAACGTCATCGACCAGCTTCGCGAGCTCGAGCCGATACGCTTCGGGAAGCAGATCGCCACGCGTCGAGAGCATCTGGCCGAGCTTGATGAACATCGTCCCGAGCTCTTCGCACGCCTGGCGCAAGCGCTCCGCGCGCGAGCGCTCGCGCTCGGCGTCGTCCTCGACGAAGTGGTCCTCGACGAAGCCGAAGCCGTGGCGGGCGAGCGTCGCCAGAATCTCGCGATAGCGCTCGTCTTTGGAGCGCGGCGGCTCGGGGGGCGCGGTCACGGGCGGCTGCATGGCTGCTCTCCTACCCGCGGCGCGGACCGGCTCCCCGCTCGCCACTCCGATTTCCTTGCCGAGTCCACGGCTGCGCCAAGCCGCGCGCGGCACAACCGTGGGGTGAAAAGAACGTTCTCGGCGCTCCGTCTGCCGCTGACCTGGGCCTACGCGATGATGCTCGTGGTCGGAATGACGGGTCTCGCCTCGGCTCAGGGCGATGCGGTTCCGCCGGGCTCGGCGCGTCAGCAGCTCCAGCGGATTCATACGCCGCAATCGATCGACGACGAGCTCGCTCGGCTCAGCAAAGACCTGGAGTTGACGCCCGACCAGCAGCAGCGGGTCCGGCCGCTGCTGCAGGAGCATCATGACAAGCTGCAGGCGCTGTTCGAGCGAAATCCGGCGGCGTCGCGACAGGATCTCGGATCGCAGATCCACGCGATCAGCGACGAGACGCACCGCGAAATTCACGCCATGCTTTCCGACCGCCAGCGCGAGCTGGAGAACGCGATGCAGCAGCGCGAGCACGCCGGCGCGGAGCAGGGCGCAAAATCGCGACCCGCGTAACCGGCCTGCATGTTCGTGACGCCGGCCTGGCGGATCGCGATGGACTGGGTCGACGCGCTGTTTCTGCACTGGCCGGTGCCGGTGGAATCGCTGCGAGCGCGCATTCCCGCCGGCCTCGAGCTCGACACGTTCGAGGGCGCGGCGTGGGTCAGCGTCGTCGCGTTCCACATCGCGCGCGCACGGCACCGGGGCGCTCCGGCCGCGCTCGCCTGGCGCCGCTTTCCCGAGATCAACGTTCGCACGTACGTGAGCGATGCGGAACGCTCCGGCGTGTGGTTCTTCAGCCTCGACGCGGGCAGCCCGGTCGCGGTCGAGCTCGGCCGGCGTCTCGTGCATTTGCCGTACTACCGCTCGTCCATCTCGGCGGCGCTTGACGCGACGAGCGCGTCGTACCGGCTGCAGCGCACCGATTGGCGCGCGCCTGCGGCGCGCTTCTCCGCCGAGGCGTCATTCGAGGGCGAGGTTCGCACGGCGGTGCCCGGAACGCTCGAGCACTGGCTGGCCGAACGCTATTGCTTCTTCACGACGAACCGGCGCGGCGACATCCTGCGCGGCGACGTCGTGCACGATCCCTGGCCGCTCCGCGACGCGACGACACGGCTGAGCGAGAACACCCTGCTCGAAGCAGCCGGGATCGTGCCGACGGCGACCGCGCCGCTCGCGCACGTCTCGACCGGCGTGATGACGCGAGCCTGGCCGTTGAGGAACGCCACGTCCGACGCGTCGGCCCGATCGTCCGCGGCGGGGCTTGACGTGCGGAAAAGTTAGCGCTATGGTTATATAACGATATGGTTAACAGTTCGAGACTGGACGGTGTCTTCTCCGCGTTGGCCGACCCGACGCGGCGGCGCATCGTCGAGCGGCTGGCGCGGGGACCGATGACGGTCGGCGAGATCGCATCCGGGTTCTCGATCTCGCAGCCCGCGATCTCGCGGCACGTTCGCGTGCTCGAAGAGTCGGGGCTGCTGGACCGCCACGTCTCCGGCCGCGTGCACCGCTGCACGCTCTCGCCGCGCGTCATGGACGCCGCATCGGCCTGGATCGACAAGCAGCGCGCGTTCTGGAGCGCGACGCTCGACCGTCTCGGCGATCTGCTCGAAGAATCAGCTCCACGAAAGAAGGCCACATGAATGAGACCCGCACGCCGGAGACCGTCCCGGCGATCGTTTTGCGCCGCACCTACGAGGCGCCGCGGCAGCGCGTGTTCGACGCCTGGACGAAACCGGAGCTGGCGGCGAGATTCTTCGGACCCGGCGACGTCACCGTGCCGGAGATCGACCTGGACGCTCGAACCGGCGGGAGCTTTCGGATCGTGATGCTTCGTCCGGACGGCGAGCGCTACATCGCCACCGGCACGTACCGCGACGTGCGCGCACCGGAACGGATCTCGATGACCTGGCGCTGGCAAGAAGACGATCCGGCCGACGAGCACGAGTCGCTCCTGACGCTGGAATTCAACGACGTCGCCGGCGGGACGGAGCTCGTGCTGACCCATGCGCAGCTCGCCTCGGTCGAGTCGGGCGAGCGGCACACCGAGGGCTGGAACCGGATCTTGGACCAGCTCACCAACGTCGTCTGACCGCGTCCGCTTGCCGTTGTGGGCCGTCGGGCTCACAATGGCGAGCAGCCCTTGCCGACCGGAGGTCCAGACACGATGAAGCAGTTTCTGATCACGTACCGCCTCAAAGACGGCATGGAACAGCAGCGGCGCGACGAGATCGACGCGTTCGTCGCGGCGATCGACGCCGACCCGGTTCTGCGCGGCAACCTGTCGTATCGCTCGCTGAAGGTGAGCGGCCGGCCCGAGTACTACCACATCGCCGCAGCCGCCGACGACGCCACGGTGAAAGCGCTGCAGAGCCGGGAGTTCTTCTCGCGCTACACGGAGCAAACCGAACGGTCAGCCGACGGCGAGGTCGAGGTCTCGCCGCTGGAGATGATCGCGGCGACCGCGGGCGCCGCCTAAACCGCGAAGAGCGTCTTCACGTCGAAGAGGCGGCCCACTTCGTTGGCGAAGCGGGCCGCCGCCGCGTCCAGACCGTACAGCCGGTCGACGTTCGTTCGGCCGTGTGCCGTGCGGCGCAGCGCTTCGGCGGCGTCGTTCACCACCCGCAGCATCTGATGCGCCGCGTGCTCGATGTCCGGGTTCGCCCAGACGGCGTCGGCGGGATACGGCTCGTGCCCGGCTCCGACGCGCTCGAGCTCGAACCTCACCGGAAACCCGGATTCCTCGTCGAGGTAATCCGTCGTGCCGCCGTAGCCGGTCGCAACGACCGGCTTTCCGCTGCGCAGGCCCTCGATCGGCAGCAGGCCGAGCCCCTCGGAGCGGTGGAGCGAGAGGATCGCGTCGCTGCACGCGATCATGCGGTCGACTTCGGCGCGGCTCGCCGTGCCGTCGAAGAACACCACCGGCAGACCGGCGGCCGCTTCGCGCAACTGGGCCGCATAGCGCGCATCGAGATAGGCGCGCTGGCTTTTCACCACGAGGCCCACGCGGCGATCCGTCCGTTCGCTCATGCGCGCGAACGCCGCGAGCGCGCCGGCGGCGTTCTTGCGGTCGGCGACGCTCTGGCCGTCGAACGCGGTGAGGAAATAGAACCGGTCGCGCTCGAGCCCGAAACGCCCGCGCTCGACCGGCGCCGGCTGCCGCTCCGGTACGTGCGGCGGCACGAAGCGAACGGGCACGCCGGACGAGCGCACGAACGCGTCGCGGCAGAAGCGCGACGGCGCCCAGATCTCGTCGAAGTGCGCGAAGCGGTTCACGAGGCCGGCCGGAAACGCGGCGAGCTCCCAAAACCAGTATCCCACGGTCAGCGCGCCGGCGCTGACGGTGCGCGGAAACGTGCTCAGCACCGGCTCGGCTTCGGCCGCGTTGGCGTGAACCAGCGTCACGCCGAACGGCATCCCTTCGGGCTGGTGGATCCGGCCAGCGACAATGCTCTCGGCGTGATCTTGATCGAGCGGAACGCGAGCGACCGGGATACCGGCGCGCGCGAGCGCCAGCTCCGACCCGCGCGCGATCTCCGACACGCCGCTCGCGGCCTGAAGATACCCGGCCAGGTTGACGCCCCTCACAGCGACGCCGCTTGCCGCCCGGCGCCCCTGCGCTTGATGCGCGCGCGCAGTCCGGCGGCGCTCATCCGCAGCCGCGAGCGCAGCGGAAACGTTCGCAGCACCGGCGCCACGAGCGCCGGGTGCACATGGAACTCCGCCGCGCCGAACGTCACGAACCAGCGCGCGAACGCCGCTTGATCGGCGCCGAGCGGATCGGGGAACGTTTCGCGCACGTCTTCGCGCGCCTCGTGGATCAACAGCGCGAGCTGCGTGAGGCGCGGCCGCTTCCGCGCGGTGCCGGGGACGGGCGTGTTCAGCCAGCGGCGCAGGTCGCCCGGATTCGCGAGATCGATCGAAGCCAGCACGTCGTTCACCGGACGGTTCGCGAAGGCGTCGTGCGGACTGACCGCCGCGGGGCGCGAGCTCCGTCCGCGCGCGATGCTGAGCGTCTCGAGAAACACGGGATGCAAGCCGGACTTGGCGCCTTCGCCGTGCGTCGTGAGCCAGTCGACGTAGCGATGCAGATCGGCGTCGCACACCGCGGGGAACGCGCGCGCCAAATCGGCGCGTTCTTCCCACACGGCGAGCACGGCCCGGTTCAGCCGGCCGTTCTGGAACTGCAGCGGCTCCGCGAGCCAGCGCAGGAAACAGTCCGCCGCGCGCGTGTCGAACGGATCGCGCCACCGCCGCGCCTGCGGATCGACGCGCTGCAGCGTCCTGCGGAAGCTCTCGATCACGCCGACGTCGGTTCCGGTGAAGGTCGCGAAGCCGTACGGCGCCGCTTTCGCCGTACCGTCGCCGGCGGCGCGCACCAAACCGTCGTAGTGCTCGAAGAGCTCCTTGAGGTCCGGGCGCCGCGCCAGGGTGAGATCGTCGCCGCGGTGCTTGGTGATGCGGTCGCCGTCTTCGGAGAACGGGCTGCTGAAGTGGAAGAAGCCGACGCGCTCGCCGTTCACCGACCAGCGGCCGCGCGCGTAGCCGAGCCGCCGCTGCGAGAGATTCCACGAGGCGATGTTGTAGATCGGGGCGCGAACCACCGACACCGAGTCGATGAAACAGGGCGCGAAGTTCATCCAGATCTGGTCGACGAACAGACCCGACGGAATGTCGTTGACGCAGAAGCGCGCCAACCGGCTCTGCCACCAGCGCAGAAACGTTTCGGTCTGGCCGTCGAGCTGAATGCCGAGGAACCCCAGATTGAACACGCCGGCGCGCAGGAACGCGCGCTCGCCGGCGCGCCAGCCTTCCTCGACCGGTTCCGTGATCTCCGGCGTCAGCACCAGCGCGTGCGTGTCGAGCGCGCTCTCCAGCCCGTACAGGCGGTCGAGCACGAGGATGTCCGGGTCGAGGTAGAACGCGCGGTCGATCGCGTAGCGGTCGCGCAAGTGCGAGAGCAAGAACGGCTTGACCGCCGTGTTCAGCTCCAGGATCCCGTACCGGAACGCCATGTTCGCGAAGTTGGGGATCCCCAGCTCGTCGACGCCGATGACCGTCCACGGCCCCGGCGGCCGAATGCACGGCCGGTCGACGACGCACAGGAACGCGCGCGTCCCCGGGTGGTGCTCGATGTAGCTTTCGAGCATCACCTTGGCCTTCGCCAGGTAGTTGTTGGACGCGATCGTGCAGACCGTCGTCGGGCCGAAGCGCGTCGACGCCCGCACCGCGCCGTTCGTGGCGTGCGACGGCACGCCGTTGGTGTGCTCGAGCCCGGCGATCTTGCGCTGGTACTGGCGCACCGTGCGCTCGGCTTCGCCGAGCTGACGGTCCTTTTCGCGCCATTGCCGATCGGCTTCGGCGAGCTGGCGGTCCTTCTCGGCCCACTCGTGCCGAACGTGCGCCTCCAGCTTGTCGAGACGGTGCAGCAGCGCGACGACGGCGCCGACGTTCTCGTCGAGCGCGCGCTCGCGTCCCGTCTTCCCGGTCAGCATCGCGAGGTGCAGAAGCTGCGCGTACAGCTTGTTCAGGAGCGGTGCGGCGTTCTCGCCGGCCCGCTTCGCGTGCTCGTCCAGCGCGCGCACCATCTCGGCGAGCGCCGCCGTCGAGTAGAGCGCGTCGCCGTCGACCAGCCCGTCGGTCCCGCCCTGTTCGCGTCCCATACCGGCCAGCTCGCGGCTCGAGTAGCCCTTCCGAATCTGCCGCTCGACCAGGCTCGCCAAGTCGAACCCGGTTTGAAAACGAGCCAGCGCCGCGGCCCGAAAATGCAGCCGCATCCCGGCGTTTTCGAGCCGCCGGCCCAGCTCGAGGTCTTCGCCCATCGTCGCGCGCGCGCGGTGGTCGTCGAAGAGCCCGTAGGTGAGCAGCAGCTCGCGCTTCACCGAAAGGTTCCCGGTCCAGAACGCCTGCCAGCCGACGTCTTCCGGGTCGCCGACGCAGACGCGGTCCCAGTTGAGATACTGGTTGCCGGTGGTGCGCAGGTACTCCATCACCGGCGCCGCGTCGCCGTCGTACCGGCCGGGTTGCCAGTCCATGAATCCCAGGCAGGCGTGACCGAGTCCGGCCCATTCCCGATGGAACGCGAGATGCTCCGCGAGCAGGTCCGGCGCGGCGACCAGATCGTCGTCGAGAAACAGCACGACGGTGCCGGCGGCGTTCAGCACGCCGCGGTTGCGCGCCGCGGCGGCGCCGCTGCCCTCCTGCCGGAGATGCTTCAAGCGGAACGGCGCGGCGCGATCGAACTCCGCCAGCAGCTCCGCGGTGCCGTCGCTCGAGCCGTCGTCGACGACGATGACCTCGAAGTCGCCGGCGGACGCGGTTTGCGCGGCGATCGAGTCGAGCAGCCGGCGCAGCGACTCGTGGCGCCCGACCGTCGGGACGACGACCGACAAGCCGAGCCGCGCCGTCCGCGCCGCGGTCGCTTCCGATCCGATGCTCAGGCGGCACGACGGCGCTTCCGGAACCGTGCCGTTCACGTGACCGCGGATCGCCACCCCGACCGACGGAAAGCGCTGGTTCGCGGTGCGCACGATCGAGCTCAGCGCGTGGCCGGCCGGCGCGGAGTCGCCGGTCGCCGGCAAGCTCACGATCGCCGCTGCCGTCTCGGGCGTGAGATTGCTGCGGAAGAGCTCGGCGACGATGGCCGGCGTCTCGGCGCGCTGCGGAAGCTGCAAACGCAGCACGCGCGACGACCGCGCCCGTTCGGGGCGCTCCACCGTTCCGTTCTTGCGCGGCGCCGCGCCGTTCACGATATCGGCGACGAACGGAACGCTGCGCGGATCCGCCACGCCGTCGAGGGAAACCTCGAGCTCGAGGCGCGCCGTGCTCGCAACCGGTGCGATCGCGACGGTTCCAGGGCGCGTACCGTCGAGCGAGCGCCCGATCTTGCCGCAGAACGTCGCCAGATCGTCGTCGCCGGCGATCTCGATGCGCGCGGCGGCCAGCGGATCGGCGCCGATCGCCCACGGCGCATCACCTCCGGCGAACGCCGTCGTGTAGCCGCAGCGTGCGATGAGCCAGCGGACCGTCGCGTCATGGTCGCTGTGCGGATAGCAGAAGGCGGTTTGCGGCTGACCGAGCTGCCGTTCGAGAACGTTCTTCGAGCGCAGGCCTTCGCGCAGGACGCCGGCCGCATCGAGCCGCGTCAGCCGCGCGTGGCTCGCGCCGTGCGACGCGAAGTCGATCCCGTTGCGCGAGAGGCGGCGAATCTCGGGCCACGACAGCAGCGGCGCCGGCTCCCCGAAGCGCCGGTCCCAGGTCGCGGCGCCGCCGACCGCGTCGGTGACGACAAACACCGTCGCCGGAAAACCGAACGCGTGCAAGATCGGCCACGCCTCGGACATGAAGTCACGGTAACCGTCGTCGAACGTGATCAGGACCGGCCGTCCCGCCAGCGGCCGCCGCTCCGCGACCGCGGTGTTCCACTCCGCGAGCGTGATCCCGCGGTACCCGTTCCGCCGCAGCCACGCGAGCTGCTGTTCGAATCGCTCGGGGCTGACGCGGTAGCGCGAGAGCGCCGCCGGCCCGTCGTCCGCGACGCGGTGGTACATGAGGACGGGCACCTCGTGCACGAGCTCCGTCCGGTTCGCCACGTCGCGCTCGACGGCGTATCCGCCCCACACGACGGTGCGGCGAATCTCGGCGTCGAGCGGCGCGTCGATCGGCAGCTCGACGCGTTCCGCGCTCGCGACCGCCGTGTCGCCGCGCGCCTTGCGGCGGAAGAGATGGATGCGGTACAACGGAGTCCGCAGCTCGCGGACGAGGTCAAGCGCCGGCAGCGCGGAGAACGCCGCGCCGATCGCGGCCGCACCGTACGGCAGCCCCCACTCGAAGCCGGTGCTGCGCGGGTCGTCCGCGACGCTGGTCGAGTGCGCCATGATCAGCGAACCGCCGGGCCGCACGGCTTCCGCCAGCCGGGCCGCCACGCGCTCCAGCAGCGTGCGATCGTGCAAGTAGTGCAGCACCTCGTTGCACACCACCACGTCGAACGTTCCGGGAACCGGATCGGTGCGCACGTCGTAGCGGACGAACGCGACGTTGGGAAGGTCCGCGCAGCGCGCGACGGCCCGTTCGAGCGCGCGCGCGGAGATGTCGGTCGCGACCAGATGCTCGACCCGGGCCGCGAGCTCGACGCTGAAGTGCCCTTCGGCGCACCCGATCTCCAGCGCGCGCAAGCCGTCCGCTTGCGGCACGAGCGACATGATGCGCGCGCGCTTCTCGCGTTCGTACTCGGCGTCGTAGCGCCACGGGTCCTCGGCGGCGAACAGCTCGTCGAACGATGCGGCGTCGAACCGCTCCGCGTCGTCGCGCGCCGCGCCCGGTGCTTCGCCGCTCACGTTCGCACGGAGCGCGGATTCGACCGGCGGCGGCTCGCAGCGCGCGCGCTCGGCGAGATCGTCGACGAGCGCGTCGAACGTTCGCTCCGCGGCGAGCGACCGCGCGTCGCGGGTCGCGGTCGCGCAGCCGGCGATCCGCTCGAGCAGCCCGCGCCGCCCCGTTTGCGCGAGCCGCGCCCCCAACGGCGTGCGCGCCATCGCGGCCGACGCAGCGGCTGCGATCGCCGCTCCGCTCAGCGCTTCGCCGAAGACGGGCAGCTCGACGCCGGCGACGCGCCGTCCGTGCGCCGTGAACGTCGCGAACACGCGGTCCACCGGCTGCTCGAAGACGACGTCGGCGACGGGGTCGCCGGCTTCCCAGCAGCGCCCGGCGGTCGCGCCGACGACGACCGCGGCTCCTTCGCCGTCCCACCGTTCGAGGATCAGCGACTCCAGGTGCCGCTGCACCTCGCGCGCGAAGCCGCGAACGCCGGAGCGGCTCTCGATGCGCGCGAGCGCCTCGCGGACCGCCGGCGCGAAGGTGTCCCAGCGCCGGTACCACGCGCCGGGCGCGAACCCCGCGGCTGCGGCGATCCGGCTGAACAGCGCCGCGGCGGTGCTCCGGCCGTCGAGGTCGTGCGGCTTCTCCGGCGGTACGCGTTCGAACAGCGGCTCGAGCGCGGCGCCGCGACCGATCGCGTCGCCGAGCTGCCACACGACGCATTCGTACAGCGCTTGCGGCAGCTCGTCGGCGGGCATACCGTCGCGGTACGCGGCGGCGGGCTGCGCGACGCGCGCATCCTTGCGGTGCGCGCGGGTGATGACGGTGAGCGCCTCGTCGAGCCACGCGACCGGGTCGTCCGGCGCGGGCGACGCCGGCGCCCACCGCACGGTGAGCGCTTTCGGGATGCGCGCGAACCTGCAGCCCGCCCGCGCGAGGCGCTGAAGAAGATCCCAGCCGGCCGTCGCGGTGAGCGCCGGATCGAGGCCGCCTACCGCGTCGAGGCGCGAGCGGCGCACTGCGCAGCACTCCAGCGGCAGCGCATCGCCCCGGGCGAGCACGCCGAACATCGCCGCTTCGTCAGGCCCGAACGCGACGCTCGGCGCCGCGCCCGGTGCCGCGTCGACCCAGCCCCAGTGGACGACGTCGCACGCGGGATCGACGGCGAGCGTGTCGCCGATGCTGCTCAGGAGGTCCGGCGTGACCCAGTTGCCGCGCTGCGGAAACAGCAGCCAGTCGCCGCCGGCGGCCGCCAATCGGTCGACGATTTCGAACGGTTGCTCGCGCTGTGCGTGCAGCGTGAGCAACGTCTCGTTGAGGCCCTCTTCGCTACCCGATTGAAGCAGGATCGAATACTGAGCCACGGTCGAGGCATGTGCTCGGCTGGTCGCACGGCCCCCTGCAACGCCCGGCGCGAACCGGATTCCACAACGTCGATTAGCGCTCAAACGAGGGCGTCTGCGGCGCGAGACGGCGTCGATCGAACGCGCCGTTCAGTATGGCACGTTGCAATCAGTACAGGTGTCATACTGCAGCGCCAGCGCGCCGGGCGCGGCGATGATCGGCGCGCTCACCGCGAGCGCGCCGGTACAGCGTCCGCTCAAGACGCGGTTTCGCGGAGTGGCGCGGTCAGCGCCATTCCGTGTGGTGCTGCCAGCGGCTGGGATGCATCTTGATGTATTGCACGAGGCGCGGGCGCTGCGCGCGGTTGGGGCTGCTGCCGTGCGGCAGCGCGTGGTGCCAGATGATCAGATCGCCGGCGCGCCCCGCGACCGGCGTCGCGCCGAGCGCGTCGAGGTTCTGGCGGCGCGGGTCGGCGTTCGGCGGCAGCGCGCGCAGCCACGCGTCGATGCGGCGGTGAAAGCCGGCGACGCAGGTGAACGCGCCTTGGTCGGCGGCGACGTCGGTCAGATACAGCAGCGCCTGCAGGCCGAACGCGATCGGCGGCGCGAGGCTCGTGTCCCAATGCAGATGCGGTCCCGGGAAGCGCCAGTCGCGGCGCTCGGGCGGGTTGAAGCCGACTTGGTCGACGGTGATCCAAAGATCGCGCCGCTGCCAAAGCTGCGCGAACGCGCGCCGCACGCGCGGCGCCTTGCGGTTCGCCCACAGCGCCGGATGGTGCAGCAGCGGAACCCAGATGCTGTGTCCGTGCGGTCCGCGGTACCACGTGTTCGGATCGTCGCGGTCCATGCCGAGGAACGACCAGATCGCGTCCTCCGCCGCGGCGCAGCTCTCGGGCGAGACCGCGTCGTGGAGCACGACGTAGCCCTGTTCGTCCCAGAACGCGAGATCGGCCGCGTCGAAGACGGGCTCGTCGCCGTCGTCATCGGCCGGTACCGCGTCGCCGCGCAGCGCGGCGTTGATGCGCGCGACGCGCTCGGGCTCGACGGCACCGCCGTTCTTCGCGACGATCCACCGCTCGAACGCGTCGAACGACGGCGCGCGGTCGAAAAGAAACGCGAGCGTCTCGTGCAAGCCGAGGTGCAGGCCGCGCACCATCGTGTCGTGCTCGACCCACTCGGCCGCATCGTCTTCGGTCTGCAGCGTCCCGGCGCGCCGGGCGAGCGTCCGCGACCACAGGCGGCGCAGATGCAGCACGCCGAGCGTTCCGAGCTCGTCTTCCTCGAAGCGCTCGGCAGCCGCGTCGCGAGCCATGCGACCCACGTCTGCGCTAGGCGGCGTCGTACGCGTCTTGGAGCGCTTTGACGTCGAGCTTGACCATCGTGAGCATCGCCTGCATCGCGGCGCCCGCTTTTTTGCGGTCGTCGGAGCCGAGCAGCTCGGGCAGAATCGACGGCACGACTTGCCAGGAGAGGCCGAACTTGTCCTCGAGCCAGCCGCACTGGACCTGGCGGCCGCCCTCGGAGAGGCGGTCCCAGTACCAGTCGACCTCGTCCTGGTTCGCGCAGTCGATCTGAAACGAGACCGCCGGCGTGAACGTGTACTCGGGCCCGCCGTTGAGCGCGACGAACCGCTGTCCGTCCAGCTCGAACTCCACCGTCATGACGCTCCCGGCCTCGCCGGGTGACTCCTCGGGGTAGAGGCTGTCGTCGAGCAGCCGCGCGTTCTTGAAGACCGAGACGTAGAACTTCGCCGCTTCCAGCGCTTTGTCGTCGAACCAGAGGAACGGCGTGATCCGGTCGCTCACGGCAGCGTCAGCATCCATTCGGTGCCGAACTTGTCGACGACCATCGCGAAACGCCCGCCCCAGAACGCGTTCTCGATCGCTCTCACGACCTTGCCGCCGGCCGAGAGGCCGTTGAAGATCTCTTCGCCGCGCGCGCCGTCGTCGAACGAGAGCGCGAGCGAGATGTTGCCCGCGTCGGGATCGACGGACTTGACCTCTTGGCCGTCGGAGGCCATGAACGTGATGCTGTCCGCGGTGAAGGAGGCGTGCATCACGCTGTTCGCCGCTTCGGGCGGCATCTCGCTCGCCATCGGCGAGTCGGAGACGCGCATCGCCTCGTACGTGCCGCCGAAGACGGACTTGTAGAACTCGAGCGCTTCCGCGCAACGCCCGTAGAAGAAGATGTACGGGGCCAACTGGGTCGCCATGGATTCGATCCTCCGGAATTACGCGCTGGCGCGCAGCGCGGCGTTGATGGGACGGGTGACGGTGTCGGATGCGGGCGCGGGACGCTGCGCGAGCAGCGGCGCGAAGCTGGAACGATGGCGCGTCGCGACGGTCGCCCACAGCGCGACCAGGACCGCGACGACGGGGAGTCCCATCGGCGCCATCGTGAGGTGGAAGACGGCGATGTTCGCGATGACCGCGGCGAGCGCTGCAAGAGCAAGCGCGACGTAGCGGTTCGCGAGCAGCAGCAGGCCCGCGAGCAGCTCGACGCCGTCGACGAACAGCACCCAGCCCGACTTGAAGAACACGTTCTGGAACTCCCCGGCCAAGCCGGGCGGCTGGGCCGGCGGGTGCGCGATCAAGAGAAAACCGCTCGCGCCGGCAGCGACGAAAACCAGTCCGAGCAAGATCCGGGCGGCGGTTACGGCGACGTTCATGGGGTCGGACCTTTCGCGGCGTGGTGAAGTGGACCGATCCTAGCAAGAGTAGTTGCGAAAAGCAAGTACTATGCAAAAGAAAGATTCTATGCTAGGCTGCGAAGCGTGAAGACCCGGGCGTACGGCCAGTACTGCGGCTTCGCGCGGGCGCTCGAAGTCGTCGGCGAGCGCTGGGCGCTGATGATCGTGCGCGACCTCCTGGTCGCCCCGAAGCGCTTCACCGACCTGCTGCGCGGCCTCCCCGGAATCCCGAGCAACGTCCTCACCGCCCGGCTCAAGGAGATGGAGCAGGCCGGGATCGCGCGGCGGCGGCTGCTCCCCCGGCCCGACCGCGGCGTCGTCTACGAGCTGACCGAGTACGGTCGCGAGCTGGAGCCGGTGGTCGTCGCGCTGGGCCGCTGGGGCGCGAAGACGCTCGGCGACCCCCGCCCCGACGAGACGATCACGCTCGACTCGATGGTCACCGCGCTCCGCACGACGTTCCATCCCGAGGCCGCGCGCGGCGTCACCGCCGGCTTCGAGCTGCGCGTCGGCGAGATCGTGCTGCACGCGCGCGTCCAGGACGGCCGCGTCGAGGCCGGCGGCGGTCCGCTCGCCGGCGCGGATCTGGTGATCCATGCGGGGCCCGGCATCCGCGGGCTGATGGCCGGCGAGCTCAGTCCCGCGGCCGCGCTCGAGCACGGCGTGGTGCAGATCACCGGCGAGCCTGCGTTGCTGACGCGGTTCGCGGAGATCTTCCGCATCGATCCGCTGCCGGCCGCGCGCGCGACCTGAGCGCGCGCCGCGGCGCGCCGTTCAGCCCCAGGAAAACAGCCGTTTGAGCGCGGGAAGCCACGGATGCGCGGCGACCGTGCGCAGGAAGAACGCTTCGTGCGAACGTTCCACGGCGGCCATCTCGAGCAGCGCGCGCTCGAACGCCGGCAGTCGCAGTTGCCGCGCGTACCCGGCGCCGTCTTCGTACTCGCAAATGTTCGCGTGCTCGAGCTTCCCCGCGAAGTACATCGGCAGAATCCAACTGCCGAGAAAACAGCTTGCGCCGGCCGAGCATCCGATCGCGCCCATCACCAGCTCGCGCACGGGAGCGGGCTTCGCACCGAGCTCGCGCAGCAGCGTGCCGACGTCGCGGCGGTGCGTCCACTCGTCGTCTTCGATCCTCGCGATCGCGGCGCGTTCCGCGCCGTTCGAGACGGCCTTCCGGTGCGCGCGATAGGCCAGCGCCGCGGCGAGCTCGCCCGAATACGCGCTTCGCAACATGGCGATCAACCGCCGGCGAGTGTCGGCCTCGTCGACCACGGCGCCTCCGATCTTGGATGCCTCCTGCATTGTCGCGAGCGCATGCTCGCCGGAGTAGGACTTCCGTCGCTTCGGCGCGCGGACCGGCGGGTACGGATCAGCGATGACATCGCGCGCGCTCGGGTCCGCCGGTCCGCGGGTCTCGGCGTTGGGACTCGGCTGCATGGGGATGTCGGACCTCTACGGGCCGGCCGACCGCGCCGAGTCGATCGCGACGGTACACGCCGCGCTCGAGGCGGGGATAACGCTGCTCGACACCGGCGACTTCTACGGAATGGGCCACAACGAGCTGCTGCTGCGCGACGCGCTGGCCGGCCGGCCGCGCGATTCGTACCTGCTCAGCGTGAAGTTCGGCGCGCAGCGCGACGTCGCGGGCGCGTGGCTGGGTTACGACGCGCGTCCCGCCGCGGTGAAGACGGCGCTCGCGTACACGCTGCGCCGTCTCGGCACGGAGTACGTCGACGTCTACCGTCCTGCGCGCCTGGACCGCAGCGTGCCGATCGAAGAGACGGTCGGCGCGATCGCCGAGTGCATCGCGAAGGGCTGGGTCCGTTACGCGGGGCTCTCCGAAGTCGGCGCGGCGACGATCCGCCGCGCGCATGCCGTGCATCCGATCGCCGACGTACAGATCGAGTACTCGCTGGTCTCGCGCGATATCGAGCGCGACATTCTGCCGGCGTGCCGCGCGCTCGGCATCGGCGTGACGGCGTACGGCGTGCTCTCGCGCGGATTGATCAGCGGCCGCTGGACGCGCGACCGTGCGCTGGTGGCCAACGACATCCGCAACCGCAGTCCCCGCTTCCGCGCCGAGAACCTGGACCGGAACCTCGCGCTCGTCGGCGTGCTGCAGCGCAACGCCGAAGCGAAGGGCATCACGACGGTGCAGCTCGCGATCGCCTGGGTGCTGGCGCGCGGCGACGACGTCGTTCCGCTGATCGGCGCGCGCACGCGCGAGCGGCTGACCGAGGCGCTCGGCGCGCTCGGCGTCACGCTCGACGCGAGCGAGATCGGCGAGCTGGAGCGCGCCTTTCCGCCGGGCTCGGCGGCGGGCGGCCGCTACGACGAGCACCAGATGGCCGTCCTGGACAGCGAGCGACGGTAATCGTGTGATCCTGCCGCCGAGATGCGCGCCGCACCTTGGTCGGGTGCTCTACGAAAGGAAGCCTCATCGGGTCCCAGAAGCTCGCCGTCCGGCGGGTTTCTTCGCGCATTCAGGAGCTGACAGGCATGCCGAAATTCATCATCGAGCGGACCTTACCGGGAGCGGGCGCGCTCACGCAGGACCAGTTGCAGGGCATCTCGGCGACGAGCTGCGGCGTGCTGCGCGACATGGGCCCGTCGATCCAGTGGGTCGAGAGCTTCGTCACCGACGACAAGATCTATTGCGTCTACAACGCGGAGACGGAAGACGCGATCCGCGAGCACGCGAAGCGCGGCGGCTTCCCGGCCGACGCGGTCAACCTCGTGCGCAACCGCATCGACCCCACGACCGCGGAGACCGCGACCGCCACCGCCTGAGCGGAGCCGCTCGCTTCAGCCGCGGCGCTAGCGGTGGTGCCGGCGGTAGTAGGCCTGACGGCGTGCAGCCGCGGCGCGCTCTTCGGCGCGCTTCTGGCGAACTTTGTGGTTGTAGTTGGTGATCAGCACCGCGGCAGCCGCGCCGCCGATGATGATGTTGCGCGTGCTCGCCGCGCCGTCGGCGAGCGCCGGCGCGATCGCCCCGAAGGTCATCGTCGCGGCGAGCGCCGCGGCCGTCAGCGTCTTTTTCATCGTACGGCAGCGTACCCGAAAAGGCGCGCCGTCTAGCAGCCGAGCGTCCGCAGGCGCCGCTTCCAGGTGCGCGCTTCGGCGGGCTTGAACAGGGGCACTCGTCCCGTCGTTTTCTGAGGAGCCTGCATGTTCTTACTGAAGGCCGCCGCTTCGGCTTTTCTCGTGTCGCTCGCCGCGCTCTGCGCGCCGGCGGCGGTGCTCGCCCAGACGCCGGCGCCGTCGCCCGCGGCACCGGCGCCCGCGCCCGCGGCGCCCGCCGCGACGGGGAAGCTGCTGCTCGTTCCGTACGAGTCGCCGGGCAGCACCGATCCGCACGCCGTCGCGATCACGCAAACGCTCGTGACCGAGCTGGCCGCCGCGGGCATCGCCGCGACGAGCGCCGCGCCGATGGATCATCTCGAAGCGGTCGCGAACGCGGCGAAGCTCTGCGCCGACAACGGCGCGTCGGGGCTCCTGATCCCCGAGGGCCGCTACGAGCAGACGAAAAAGGTCATCCCGGCGCCGTTCGTGACGATCCTGCGCTACCCGACGCACGTCGAGCTCCGGCTGGACGAGATCGGCTGCGGCGGCGGCGTGCGCTGGAGCACCGTGACGACCGGCGACCAAGCGCCGGCCGGCGCGTTCTCGGTCGGCAACCTCGGCGCGGCGGTCGACGCCGCGTTCCGCAGTGCGGCTCACGACGCGGTCGCCGCTCGCGCGGCAGCGACGATCGCACCGGCCGCGCCCGTCGCAGTGCCCGCGGCGCCGGCGTCCGCGGCGCCGGCCACGCCGCCGTCGACGTATCTGCTGGTCCCGTTCGAGCAGCCGGGGATCGCCGACCCGCGCGGCGCCGACATCACCAACTCGATGCTCACGCAGTTGAAGGCGCGGAATCTCGACGTGCGGCTCGGAACGCCGGTCGACCACTTCTCGGTCGTCTCGAACGGCGCGACGCTGTGCGCCGCGAGCGGTGCGCAGGCGATGATCGTGCCGGACGTGCGCGTCGAGCAGTCGTCGATGACCGGCCGTTCGCACGCGTCGCTGCGGCTGACGCTGTTGAGCTGCGGCGGCGCGCTGCTCGGGCACGGCGCCGGCGAAGCCGACGTCGGTCAGCTCTTCATGGGGAATTTCGGCGCGGCGGTCGTCGGCGTCTCGGAGCGCGCGATGGGACCGGCGATCGACCAGCTCTTCCCGAACGCACCGAAGTAGCGTCAGCGATCGCGAGCGGGTGTCGCGATCCAGACGAAACCGAAACCGACCGCCGACGCGCGCGTGCCGAGCAGCGGCGTGAGGTTGCGCTCGTAGTCGAGATCGACCGCGAGGCGCGTTCCGATCGCGCGCTGCAGCGCGACGACGGCGCGGCTGCCGGCCGGTAAGAGCGGACCTTGGCGCGAGACGAGCGCGTCTTGCACCAGCAGCGTATCGTTCGCGTCGAGCGCGATGCCGAGCGTGAACGACGGCGCGAAGACGAAGTAGCTCCGGTTGAGCCCGCTCGCGTCGGCTCCGACCGCGGTGCCGGCGACGAGGCTGGTCGCGAACGACAGCGCGGGCGTCACGGCGACGCCGACGTTCGCCGCGAGCGAGTACGACGGCGCGCCGGCGGTGAACTCGCCGGTCCCGGTTGGCGGGCTGTACGCCGCGCCTATCGACGCCTGCAGCGCGGCGCGGTCGCGGACCAGGTACTTCAGCGCGACGACGGTGTCCGTGACGCCGCGCGCGGAGTCGACCGGCGCGACGCCCGTCACGGCGCGCGATTGCGGCGCGGGCGGCGCGATGCCGATCTCGAGACGCGGTGCGATGCCGGCGCGCACGAAGGTCAGCGGACCGCTCGCGAGCACCGAGCTGCCGGGCTGGCCGCTCGTGATCTGCCGGCGCAGCCCCGATTCGATCACGATCTCGCCGGGCGGCACGACGCACGGCGAGCCGCCGCTCGACGTGGTTCGCCCGGTCCCCGGGCGGTCGGCGAGCGCGACGGCGAGCGGCATCCGGCACGGCCCTGTCGGAGCGGGCGACACCGACGCCGACGCCGACGGCGACGGCGACGGCGATAGTGCGGGCGCGGGCGTCTGCGCGCCGGCGGCTCTCGCGACGGCGAGCGCGAGCAGCACGGCGATCAGCGACGACGATGCGGTTCGCGCGGTGCGGCGCTGCACGAACGCGATGATGCGGCCGTCCAGCACCGCGAGGCCGAGGAAGATGACCAGCATCCCGGCGAGCGTGCTCGGCGCGAGCCGTTCGTGCAGGACCAGCGTGCCGAGGAGCACCGCGCTGACCGGAACGAGGAAGGTGACGGACGCGGCGTTCGTCGCGCCGGCGGTCGCCAGGATGCGGAAGTACAAGACGAAGGCGAGCGCCGTGCTCGGCAGCGCGAGGCCGAGCCACGCGAGCCACGTCGGCGCACTCAGCGCAGGCAGCGCCGTCCACGGATGCTCGAGCGCGAGCGCGAGCGGCAGCGCGATCAGCGCCGAGGCGCAGAGCTGGCCCGCCGAGAGCACGAGCGGGTCGACGCCGAGCGCCGCGAAGCGCCGCGCGTAGACGGCGCCGAAGCCGTACACGACCGCCGCGCCGACGCACGCGAGCTGCGCGACGCTGGTGAAGCTGAACCCGCGCAGCACCGTCGGCCCCATCAGCAGCACTACGCCCACCACACCGAGGACGATGCCGGCGACGCGCGCCTGCGTGAGCTTCTCGTCGCGCGTCGCGAACTGCGCGATCAGCGCCGTGAAGATCGGCGTCGTGGCGTTGAAGACCGACGCGAGCCCGCTGTCGATGTGCTTCTCGCCGAAGATGATCAGCGCGAACGGCAGCACGTTGTTGAGCCCGCCCAGGACGAACAGCGCGCCCCAGATCCGTCGCGAGCGCGGCAGCCTTCGGCCGCTCAGCGCGACGACCGGCAACAGCGCGAGCGCCGCGACGCCGACCCGGCCCAGCACGATCGTGAACGGCGGCAAGCCCGCGTCGTCGAGCAGCTTGTAGAAGAAGAACGCGCCGCCCCACACGACCGACAGCAGCACGAGCATCGCCCACTCGGCCGGCCCCATCTTTCCCACGGCGCGCATGCTGTTCACCATAGCACGCTGAGCCCCGCGCGCATCGCGAAGGTTGCGCCGTCATCGGCGCAGCAAGCAACGCGCATGAAGCGGCGTCCGCCCGGCTCGAACTGGGGTGACTACGGCGACGGTGACCGCCTCGGCCGTCTCAACGAGCTCACCGACGAGCGAACCGTCCGCGCCGCGGCGGAGATTCGCACCGGACGGCGCTTCTGCTTGAGCCTTCCGCTCGACTATCCGGGCGGAAACGTCGTCTTTCCGTTCCGCCATCCGCCCGAGCGCAGACCGGTCGACCGCATGGGCACGCCGGCGACGGATTTTCCGCTCTCCCGCGCGCGCGAGGGCGCGACCGGCGTCGTGAACGACGACGTCGTGACGCTGTGGACGCAGTACTCGACGCACTGGGACGCGTTCGCGCACATCGGCTCGCACTTCGACGCGAACGCCGACGGCCAGGACGAGGTCGTCTACTACAACGGCCACTATCCGGGTCCGGACGTCGACGGCATGGCCGCGTTCGGGTTGCAAGCCCGCGCCGTCATGGTCGATCTGCACCGCGTCTTCGGCGACCAGAAGACCGCGGTCGGATACGCGCAGCTCGCCGAGATCATGCGCGAGCAGAACGCCGTCGTCGAGCCGGGCGACGTGCTGGCGCTGCGCACGGGCTGGACGAAACTGCTGCTCGGCATGGACCGCTCACCGGATCCTGCGATCGTCCACCACGCCAGCGCCGGCCTCGACGGACGCGATCCCGAGCTGCTGCGCTGGATCGCCGAGAGCGGCGTCGCGGCGATCGTCGCGGACAACGTGGCGGTCGAATTCTTTCCGCCGGCGCCGGGACCGCCCGGGACGCCGCTGCTGCCGCTGCACGAGCTGTGTCTGTTCAAGCTGGGGATCAACCTCGGCGAGATGTGGTATCTCGCCGAGCTGGCCGACTGGCTGCGCGACCACGGCCGCACGCGGTTCTTCCTGACCGCGCCGCCGCTGCGGTTGCGCGGCCACGCCGGCTCGCCCGTCACGCCGATCGCAACGGTCTGATGCCTGAGCGCAATCGCGTCACGCCGTACGGCGAGATCGTCGCGTCGCCGCTGCGCGGCCGGTGGTTCGGGAACCGCGGCTGCCTGCACCGCGGTCACGACATCGTCCGGCCGTGGAACGGGAAGCGCTGGATCATCTGCGCGCTCGAGTTCAAAGGGTGGACCGCGCCGAAGTGGGTGCCCGGCCGGTACACGGCGCTGTTCTTCTACGACGAGGCCCTCGCGCTCGCGGCCGGTCACCGGCCCTGCGCGCTGTGCCGCCGCGCCGACTATCTCCGCTTCCGCGATGCGCTCGGCGCCACCGGCGCCGACGCGATCGACGCACGGCTCCATGCCGAGCGGCTCGACGGCCGCCGCACACGACTGCACGCGATACCGTGGCGCGACCTCCCGAACGGCGCCTTCGTCGATCTCGGCGAAACCCCGCACCTCGTGCTGCCCGACAGCCTGCGTCCGTGGACGCCGGTCTCCGGCTACGGCGCCGAACGCGCCCGCCCCAAGCACGGAAAGGCGTCATCGATCACCCCACGCTCGTCGATCCAAGCCGTTCAGCACGGCTACGAGCCACAGATCACTGCTTGACATCGCCGTGTACCGTAAAGATCGACACCTGCGCGCGTCACCGCCTTGCGCGTTCCGCCGTAGAAGTTGCGGGTCCAGCGCTCGATCTCGTTCCATTCTTCCTGCAGCAGTGCGGCGAGGTCGGACGGCCCGCAGGTAGACGCTATCAGAATGATGGTCGCGCGTGTCGCCCAAGCTATGCTGCGCTACGATCGTCATGTGGTGCATCGTGCACCGGTTCCGGGCAGATCAGCGCACTGAAGCCTTCTGTAGGCACGAGCGCCGAAATCGCGCTAGCCACCGTGTCACTCGTCATATCGAGCTGCTTCGTGGAAACGACCCGTATTTCAACTCTGAACGTATTGCTGTCGTAGGCCGCTTCAAACATTGCAACGGTTGAGGCGTCGCCGGCTTCTGCGGACGGCGCCATGAGCCCAGCATGTCCCTTGTCGTAGATCGCGCGCGATGCACGACGCGCCGACATGCGATCCCGCCCAAGAAGATCACCGATCTTGAGCTCTCCCGAGTCGATCTCGAGCTCGATCCGCGAACGTGATGTGCCGGCGGCGAGATCGACGAACGAAGCGCCCTGGTCCACAACATGCATAGCGGAAAGATAACGTTCCGCAAGGCGCGCAGCCATCGCCGATTTCGTCTGAGCCAGCAGTCGCGCATACGCCGCGTCCTCATCCTCCTCGTCGTCAGCGACGGCCGCGATTTCGGCGACGCGCTGGTAGTGAGGTCGGAGGTCTGCCACCGTTTCGATCAGCGCACCGACCGGCGAGGAGGAGGCATATAAGACACGATAGCGGTCGAGAGGGTCATCGTAACGGCCGCGCGCCGAGCTCAGAATGTGTTCCCAAGCGGGAAGCGCCCGCGGTTCCGGCGACCGTGAGACGCGATAAACGAGGGCTGGGACAGAGATCAGTCGATATGGCGGTATCATACAACGAATGCACTTGCAGCGCGGACGACTCGCGATACGTCTTCCGGACTGGCGGCGTCGCGTAAGACCGAGGCAGGCGCTTCCAGGCCGAGATGTCTGTTTGCGCCGATGAACCAAGCCTGCGCTACGGCAGCACTTTCATCCGTCAGGAGTATCCGAACGGCTTGAAGCGCCCCACGCAGCGCGGTTTCTCGGCGATCGCGCGGTATCGCGGTCCCGTTCGTCCAGGAGCGCACGAACTTCGTATGCGAGACGCCGCCGATGTAAGCGACGAGGCGAGTCCCGAGCACATCGATCAGCTCCCTGACGACGTCACGCGTCGATACGCGCGGCACCTCGTCGGGGCCGTGACGGGACGCGCTTCGCCACGCCTTTACCGCCATGCCGGGGGGCCCGTCAACATACTACGCAACATACCATGAAAAAGCTTCGCGGGTCCAGCTTTTCCCGGGGCGCGCCGCGTCGACGATCGCCGATCACTGCGCATATCGCGGTGGCTGATCACGAGTTCGGTAGCGCTCGCTTGGGACCGCCGTGGTTTGGGGCGAACGGATCGCGGTACGCTCGTGAAGGCCGCCGTCGTATGACAGGCGGCCGCGCTTCACGCGGTCGTGCCGCCGTCACCACTCGCTCCCCAGCTACAGAATCGTGCTCAACCGCTCTCTCACCGCATTCACGTTCGCGTTCGCGCTCCTCGCCGGTCAGGCGCTGGCCCAGCCCGAGACACCGGCGCCGTATCCGGCGCCGTCCGAGCCGCTGCCGGCGGCGGGCGCGATTCCGTCGAGCATCTCGCTCGACGTGACCGGCTCGCCGGCCGCCGATCCGGACGTCCTCGGAGCGCAGATCCGCTCCGCGCTCGACCGCGCGATCCGCCCGAATCTTCGGCCCGGTTCGGGCGTGCGCTACGGGCCGATCGTGCCGTGGCCGCTGCTCCCGCTGCCGTCCGGAACGCGCGCCGCGGTCAACGTGACCGTCACGATCGCCGGTGACGCCACGACCGCGCCGGTCAGCGGCGTGACGATGGTGGTCTTGAACGGCGTCGTCGTCCCGCCCGCGCCGCCGCGCGTGCTGTTCCTCAGCGACGACCCGGAGTATCTGCAGAGCGAAGGGCTCGTCTTTCGCGGCACCGTCACGCCCGAGCGAGCGGCGCGGCTGTACTACTATCACTCGGACGCCGGCGTGCCGCGCGATCTCGACGTCGTCCTGACGGCGACGGTGCGCTCGCGCGTGCAGCTCATCGAGTCGGCCGCGGGCCCGGACCTCGACGTCATGAGCGTCGGCCACACCGTGACGCGCGATCTGCTGCGCTTCGAGCAGGGGAACGAAGGGATCGTCGTCGACGTCGAGCCGGGACGGCCGTTCGTGCTGCGCCACGGCTTGCTGCTGCAAGGCGAAGTGCTGGCCGGCGCGGTCGACGTGCACGTGCTGAACGGCGCGGTCGGCGTCAACGTCGTCGCGTCGCCCGCGGGCGGCCGTCCCGAGCCGTACCTGAGCGGCCCGCGCGTCGCGTTCGACGGCCACAACCGGCACGGCGTCTTCGACCTCGACGGCTTTGGCGCGCTCGCGCAATCGTACACCGCCGGCGGTCCCGACGCCGCGGTGCGGTACGGCGCGCGCGTTCCCACTCCGCGCAACATGGATCCGGCCGATCCCGGCCGCGACTACGGCGACTACGGCGTCGTCCACCGCATCACGTTCACGCTGCTGAACCCGACCGACACGCCCAGCACGATCTACCTGTACGAAAAGCCGGCCGGCGGCCCGGTGCGCAGCACCTTCATCGTCGACGGCCAGATGCGCGAGATCGGCTGCGTGCGCATGCAGCAGCCGTACTGGGTCGCGACGTATCAGCTTCCGGCGCATTCGGCGAGCGCGTCGACGACGCTCACGATGACCGACGGCGGGTCGTTCTACCCGCTCGAGTACGGCGTGACGCAGACGCAGCCGGCGCCGTACACGCCGCCCGTCGGCGCGCCCGACGGCTGCTCGCCGAACACGCCGGCGTTCCCGGACACGAACGCGGGGCCCGCGTCGCGGGCCCCGCAGAAGAACTGAGGTTAGGTTCCGGTCGGGCTTTGCGGCATGCCTTTGTCGCGATAGTAGATCGTGACGAGATTTCCGGTCGCGGCGCCCGTTCCGGCTTTGGGCGACATCGCGACCGCGATCACCGACGCCGGATCGACGCCCAGGCGTTTGAGATGCTCGGCGAGCGTCGGCGTCGCCGGCCCGCCGGTCGTGCCGGCGCCGCCGTTGGTGTACTGCACCGTCGCTTTGGAAAGCGCGGCCTGCAGCCCCGACTGCGCGTCCGGCGTCATCGACTTCTTGAGCGCCGCTTGATCGGCGGCGACGAGCTTGAAGCGGCTGACCGGGATCAGCGCGATGTCACCTTGCCCGATCACCGTGTTGCCGGCCGACAGCATCTGATTCACGGCCGCTTGCCGGTTGACCGCGCCTTGCAGGGTCGAGAACTGCAGCTCTTGATCCCGGTTCGGCGTCTGGACGGTGTTGCCCGGCACGGCGCCCTGCGCCGGCTGTCCCTGTGACGGTTGCGCCGTCTGCGCTCCGGCCGCGAGCGGTATCGCGAGTGCGAACGCGACCATCGCCGCCGAGCGGCTCAACGTTGTTCGTGTCATGAACCCTCACTGGAATGTTGGCGAGAAACCACGTCTCAGTGGTGCCCGTGCGCGCGCGCGAATGAACCCGCTCGGCGGCGGGGCGTCCCACCGGGCCGGTCGCTGGCCCGGCGCCCGGCTAGGTGAGCCGTCGACCGCCGGAAAAATTTTCGGGTCGTGTCGAATTGCGTGCGCGCCCGTTCGACGTGACGTCAAGAAGCCGAATCCGAGGAGAGAACCACGATGCGTTTCATGGTCATCGTCAAAGCCACCGAGGCGAGCGAGGCGGGCGTCCTGCCGAGCGAAGAGATGCTCACCGCGATGGGGCGGTACAACGAAGAGCTGGTCAAAGCCGGCGTGATGCTGGCCGGCGAAGGGCTGCAGCCCAGCTCGAAGGGCGCGCGCGTGAAGTTCTCGGGGAGCACGCGCACGGTGACCGACGGCCCGTTCACCGAGACCAAAGAGCTGATCGCCGGCTACTGGCTCTTCCAGGTCAAGTCCCGAGAAGAAGCGATCGAGTGGGTGAAGCGCTGCCCGAACCCGTTCGACGGCGAGAGCGAGATCGAGATCCGCCAAGTCTTCGAGTCGGACGATTTCGGTGAGGCGTTCACGCCGGAGCTGCGCGAGCAGGAAGACCGTCTGCGCGCGCAAGCGAGCGCGCAGGCGGGCGGGCAGCGATAGCCGATCCGCACGGCGCGACCGAGGCCGTCTGGCGGATCGAGTCGGCGAAGCTGATCGCGGGGCTCGCGCGCTTCACGCGCGACCTCGCCCTCGCCGAGGATCTCGCGCAGGACGCGCTCGTCGCCGCGCTCGAGCAGTGGCCGCGCTCCGGTGTTCCGGAGAACCCCGGGGCGTGGCTGATGACCGTCGCGAAGCGCCGTGCGATCGACACGGCGCGCCGCGGCACGCTGCTCGGCCGCAAGCAGGAGCAGCTCGCGCGCGAGCTGGACGCCGACGCGCGCACGACGACGGCGAGCCGCGCGCTGCCGGGGCACGACGACAGCGCGGACGACCTGCTGAGCCTGGTGTTCGTCTGCTGTCATCCCGTGCTGTCGAGCGAGGCGCGCGCCGCGCTCACGCTGCGTCTGCTCGGCGGTCTGACGACGGAGGAGATCGCGCGCGCCTTTCTGGCCCCGGTGCCGACGATCGCGCAGCGGATCGTGCGCGCGAAGCGCACGCTGGCCGAAGCGCGCGTGCCGTTCGAGGTTCCGCGCGACGCCGATCTCGCGCCGCGGCTCGCGTCGGTGCTCGAAGTGCTGTACCTGATCTTCAACGAGGGCTATTCCGCCACGGCGGGCGACGACTGGATCCGCCCGTCGCTGTGCGAGGACGCGCTGCGTCTGGGGCGCATCCTCGCCGAGCTCGCGCCGAAGGAGTCGGAGGTGCACGGGCTGGTCGCGCTGATGGAGATCCAGGCCTCGCGTTTGCGCGCGCGCGTCGATCGCTCCGGCGCGCCCGTGCCGCTGCTCGAGCAAGACCGCGCGCGCTGGGACCGCGTGCTCATCCGGCGCGGTCTCACGGCGCTGGCGCGTGCGGAGGCGCTAGGCGGCACGCTCGGCCCGTACGCGCTGCAGGCCGCGATCGCGGCGTGCCATGCGCGCGCGCTGACGCCGGACGCGACCGACTGGGCTCGTATCGCGGCGCTCTACGACGGGCTCGCCGCGCTCGCACCGTCTCCGGTGGTCGAGCTCAACCGCGCGGTCGCGCTCGCCATGGCGTTCGGTCCGGCCGCCGGGCTCGAGCTAGCCGATCGGCTCACCGCGGAGCCGTCGCTGGAGTCGTACCATCTCTTGCCGGCCGTGCGCGGCGATCTGCTGGAGAAGCTCGGCCGCTTCGATGAGGCGCGCGCCGAGTTCGCGCGCGCCGCGTCGCTCACGCGCAACGAGCGCGAACGCGCGGTGCTGCTGCGGCGCGCGGAGCGCGCGGCTCCGTAGCTCAGCCGCCGGCCATCGCTCCGACGACCAAAAACGGCTCGGCGCCGCTCACCACCGCGTCGGGAAGCGCGGCGTCCGGCGAGTCGTGCGAGAGATCGCGCTCGCAGGCGAAGAAGCGCACGAACGGGCGCCGCTTGTGCGTGACGTGATCGCGGATCGTCCCGCGCAGTTGCGGGAAGCGCGCCTCGATCGCGTCGAGCACCGCGCGCTGCGTCGGCTCGCCGTCGACCTCGACGCCGACCTCGCCGCCGACGCGCGCCAGCGTGCGCAAGTGCGCGGGCAGCACGACGCGGATCACGACAGCGTCTGCACCTCGACCGAGAGCACCGGCGGCAGATCGCGCACGAGCGGCGCCCACGTGTCGCCGGCGTCGGCCGACCCGTACACCTGGCCGCCGGTCGTGCCGAAGTAGATCCCGCACGCGTCGAGCGAGTCGACCGCCATCGCGTCGCGCAGCACGTTGACGTAGCAGTCCTGCTGCGGCAGCCCGTTCGTCAGCGCTTCCCACTCGCCGCCGCCGCTGCGGCTGCGGTAGACTTGCAGCTTTCCGTCGAGCGGGAAGTGCTCGGAGTCGCTCTTGATCGGCACGACGTAGATCGTCTCGGGCTCGTGCGCGTGCACGTCGATGGGGAAGCCGAAATCCGAGGGCAGGTTGCCGCTGACCTCGTGCCAGGTGTCGCCGCCGTCGTCGCTGCGGTTCACGTCCCAGTGCTTCTGCATGTACAGCGTGTTCGGCGCGGAGGGGTGCAGCGCGATGCGGTGCACGCAGTGCCCGACTTCGGCGTCGCCGTCGGGGATGCCTTCCGACTGCAGGCCCTTGTTCGTCGGCTTCCAGGTTGTGCCGCCGTCCTCGGTGCGGAACACACCCGCGGCGGAGATGGCCACGAACATGCGGTTTTCATTGGTCGGATCGATCACGATCGTGTGCAGGCACATGCCACCCGCGCCCGGCTGCCAGTGCGACCCGGAGCCGTGTTCGCGCAGGCCGCGCACCTCTTCCCAGGTCTGCGCGCCGTCGGTCGAGCGGAAGAGGGCGGCGTCCTCGACGCCGGCATACACCGTGTCCGGATCGTGCGGCGACGGTTCGAGGTGCCACACGCGGGCGAACTCCCACGGGTGTGGCGTGCCGTCGTACCACTGGTGGGTGCCGGGGACCCCGGCGTAGGTGAAGTCCTTGCCGACCGGCTCCCAGGTGTGGCCGCCGTCATCGGAACGCTGGATCAGCTGGCCGAACCAGCTGGTCGACTGCGAGGCGTACAGCCGATCGGGATCAGCTGGGGAACCGGCGACGTGGTAGACCTCCCAACCGGGGAAGTGCGGCCCCTGCACATCCCAGTCGCGCCGTTGCTCGTCCGACGTGAGAACGAAGGCGCCCTTCCGGGTGCCGACCAGTACCCGTACTCCGCTCATCGGCCGAAACTACGACGGCGGGGAGGAGAGGTCCAGAGCGTCTGCCAGAGTGACTGCATGCGAATGGTGGCCCGATGGGTGGTCTTACACGGCCTCGGCCGGATGGCGACGCGGCGGTGGGCGGCCCAGGGCGACCCGCAGGCGCGGTTGATCGCCGACCCGTCGATCCGCGAGAACCCCTACCCGATCTACGAGGAGATCCGCTCGCGCGGCGACCTGAACGCCACCCGGCTCGGCTTCATCAGCGCGTCCCACGCCGTCGCCTTCTCCGTGCTCCGCTCGGACGACTTCCGGACCACCTCGGTCAGTTCCAGCGTGCTGCCCAGCCTGCAGTGGATCGAACGCTCGACCCGTAGCGGCGCGCTGCACCCGCTCGAACCACCGTCCTTGCTGTCGGTCGAGCCGCCGACGCACACCCGCTACCGGACGCTCGTGTCGTCGGTGTTCACCGCCCGCGCGGTGGCGGCGATGCGCGGTGACGTCCAGGCGGTCGCCGACCGGTTGCTTGATGAGCTGAGCCGCGAGACCGGCCCCGTCGACATCGTCGAGCGCTACTGCGCGAAGCTGCCGGTCGCCATCATCAGCGACATCCTCGGGGTCTCCGACGCCGACCGCGAGCTCGTGCTGGAGTTCGGCGACCACGTCGCGCCGAGCCTGGACTTCGCGTTGCCGTACCGGCAGTTCCGCACCGTCGAGCGCGGTCTGGTCGCGTTCGACAGCTGGCTGGCCGACCACATCGCCCGGCTGCGCCGCACGCCCGG
>DASWRW010000021.1:0-91105 GCA_036402975.1 Candidatus Elarobacter sp.
GGGCGGCGCCCGAATGGGCTTCGGGTTCGGCAAGTCGCGGGCGAAGATGCTCAACAATGACATGCCCAAGACCACGTTCGCCGACGTCGCGGGCGTCGACGAGGCGGTCGAGGAGCTCTACGAGATCAAGGATTTCCTGCAAAACCCCAGCAGGTACCAGGCGCTGGGCGCCAAGATCCCCAAGGGCGTGCTGCTTTATGGGCCGCCCGGAACCGGTAAGACGCTGCTGGCCCGCGCCGTGGCGGGCGAAGCCGGCGTGCCGTTCTTCACGATCTCCGGCTCCGACTTCGTCGAGATGTTCGTCGGCGTCGGCGCCTCGCGGGTGCGCGACCTGTTCGAGCAGGCCAAGCAGAACAGCCCGTGCATCATCTTCGTCGACGAAATCGACGCGGTGGGCCGCCAGCGCGGCGCCGGCCTGGGCGGCGGCCACGACGAACGCGAACAGACCCTCAACCAGTTGCTGGTCGAGATGGACGGCTTCGGCGAACGCGCCGGCGTCATCCTGATCGCGGCCACCAACCGGCCCGACATCCTCGACCCGGCGCTGCTACGGCCCGGCCGCTTCGACCGCCAGATCCCGGTGAGCAACCCGGACCTGGCGGGCCGCCGCGCCGTGCTGCGGGTTCACTCCAAGGGCAAGCCGATCGCCCCGGACGCCGACCTCGACGGGCTGGCCAAGCGCACCGTCGGCATGACCGGCGCCGACCAGGCCAACGTCATCAACGAGTCGGCGCTCCTGACCGCCCGCGAAAACGGCACCGTCATCACCGGACCCGCGCTGGAAGAGGCGGTGGACCGGGTGATCGGCGGGCCGCGCCGTAAAGGCCGGATCATCAGCGAGCACGAGAAGAAGATCACCGCCTACCACGAGGGCGGGCACACCCTCGCGGCCTGGGCGATGCCGGACATCGACCCGGTCTACAAGGTCACGATCCTGGCCCGCGGACGCACCGGCGGGCACGCGGTGGCGGTGCCCGAGGAAGACAAGGGCCTGCGGACCCGATCGGAGATGATCGCCCAGCTGGTCTTCGCCATGGGCGGGCGCGCAGCCGAGGAACTGATTTTCCGCGAGCCCACCACGGGCGCGGTGTCCGACATCGAGCAGGCCACCAAGATCGCTCGCGCCATGGTCACCGAGTACGGCATGAGCTCCAAGCTCGGCGCCGTCAAGTACGGCACCGAACACGGCGACCCGTTCCTGGGCCGGACCATGGGAACGCAGGCCGACTACTCCCACGAGGTCGCCCGGGACATCGACGACGAGGTGCGCAAGCTGATCGAGGCCGCGCACACCGAGGCCTGGGAAATCCTCACCGAGTACCGTGACGTGCTCGACACGCTGGCCGGTGAGCTGCTGGAGAAAGAGACCCTGCACCGGCCCGAGCTGGAGGGCATCTTCTCCGGCGTCGAAAAGCGACCGCGGCTCACCATGTTCGACGATTTCGGCGGCCGCATCCCGTCGGACAAGCCGCCGATCAAGACGCCCGGCGAGTTGGCCATGGAGCGTGGCGAGCCGTGGCCGCCGCCAGTCGTCGAGCCGGCCTTCAAGGCGGCCATCGCTCAGGCCAGCGAAGCCGCCGCGGCCGCCCGGGCGGAGGCCGATAGAAACACAAACGGCCCCAACGGTTCTCACGGGGGCCAACCCGGCGGCAATCGCGAGCCCGCTCCGTACGGCCCATCCCAGCCGGACTACGGCGCCCCGGCGGGCTGGTATGCGCCGGGATGGCCTCCGCCGGACCAGAACCCGAACTATTGGTATCCGCCCGCGCAGCCCCCGCAGCAGCCCTATTGGCCGCAGCCGGTGCCGAGCTATCCGGGCCAGCAGGGCCCGCCGCCCCATCCGCCTTACCCGCCGTATCCGCCCTATCCGCCACCAGGTCAATCCAATCCGGATGCCGAAAAGTCTCCCGAAAAAAAGGATGACGACGTGAGCCGGTCCAATCCGCCGGCACACGGCTGACGAAACGGAGGATTCGATGGCGCTGCCGGATACCCGCCAAGCGACTCCGCGCATACGGGCGTTCGACCACCAACGCGCCGAGGCCGCGATCCGCGAGCTGCTGTATGCGATCGGCGAAGATCCCGATCGAAATGGCTTGCAGGACACCCCGGCCCGCGTCGCGCGCGCGTACCGCGAGATGTTCGCCGGGCTCTACACCGATCCCGACTCCGTCCTGAACACCATGTTCGACGAGGATCACGACGAGATGGTGATCGTCAAGGAAATCCCGATGTACTCCACCTGCGAGCATCACCTGGTCTCGTTCCACGGGGTGGCCCACGTCGGCTACATCCCCGGCCAGGAGGGCAGGGTGACCGGCCTGTCCAAGATCGCCCGGCTGGTGGACCTGTATGCCAAGCGGCCCCAGGTTCAGGAGCGGCTCACCAGCCAGATCGCCGATGCCCTGGTGAACAAACTCGATCCGCGCGGGGTGATCGTCGTCATCGAGGCGGAGCATCTGTGCATGGCGATGCGCGGGGTCCGCAAGCCCGGCGCCGTGACCACGACGTCGGCGGTGCGTGGGATGTTCAAGACCAGTCCCGCCTCTCGAGCCGAAGCGCTCGATCTGATCCTGCGCAGGTGAGTCCGGCGCCCGTGCAGGTGATGGGAGTTCTGAACGTCACCGACGATTCGTTCTCGGACGGTGGGCGCTATCTCGATGCCGACGACGCCGTCGCTCATGGTTTGGCGATGGCCGCCGAGGGCGCGGGGATCGTTGACGTCGGAGGGGAGTCGACCCGGCCCGGCGCGGTTCGCGTCGATCCCCGGATCGAGGCGTCCCGTGTGGTTCCCGTCGTCAAAGAACTTGCCGCGCAGGGCATTACCGTGAGCATCGACACGATGCATGCCGACGTCGCCCGGGCGGCGCTGCAGAGCGGCGCGCGGATCGTCAACGACGTGTCGGGCGGGCGGGCCGATCCCGCGATGGCGCCGCTGCTTGCCGAAGCGGGGGTGCCGTGGGTGTTGATGCATTGGCGATCGGTGTCGCCCGAGCGCCCGCATGAGGCCCCGCACTACCGCGACGTGGTGGCCGAGGTGCGAGCCGAGCTGCTTGCCAACGTCGACGACGCGGTGGCCGCGGGTGTCGATCCCGACAAGCTGGTGATCGACCCAGGGCTGGGATTCGCCAAGACGGGACAACACAATTGGGCGCTGCTGCACGCGCTGCCTCAGCTCGTCGCCACCGGGGTTCCGGTGCTGCTGGGCGCGTCTCGCAAACGATTCCTCGGTACGTTGTTGGCCGGGCCCGACGGGTCGCCGCGCCCGCCCGACGGGCGCGAGACGGCGACCGCGGTGATTTCCGCGCTGGCCGCCCTGCACGGGGCCTGGGGCGTGCGCGTGCACGACGTGCGCGCCTCCGTCGATGCCCTCAAGGTCGTCGAGGCCTGGACGCAGAATGGCTGATCGAATCGAATTGCGCGGCTTGGCGGTTCGTGGCCGACATGGGGTCTTCGAACACGAACGCGCCACCGGCCAGGATTTCGTCGTCGACATCACCGTGTGGATCGACCTGGCCGACGCCGCCGCCAGCGACGACCTGGCCGACACCTACGACTATGCGGCGCTGGCCCAGCTGGCTACCGATGTCGTCGCGGGGCCGGCGCGCAAGCTGATCGAAACGGTCGGCGGTGAGATCGCCGACGGGGTGATGCACGACCGGCGCGTGCACGCCGTCGAGGTGGTGGTGCACAAGCCGCAGGCCCCCATCCCGCAAGAGTTCGCCGACGTGGCCGTGGTGGTTCGGCGGTCGCGGCGCGGCGGTCGCGGTTCGGTGATCCCGGCCGGCGGGGCGCTATGACGCGGGTGGTGCTGTCCATCGGTTCGAACCTCGGAGACCGGTTGGCGCGGCTGCAGTCGGTCGTCGACGGGCTCCAGGAAGTGATAGTGGCGGTGTCTCCCATCTACGAGACGGACCCATGGGGCCGGGTGGAGCAGGCCCCGTTTCTCAACGCGGTGCTCATCGCCGACGACCCGGCGTGCGACGGGCAGGCCTGGCTAAGCCGGGCGCAGGAGTTCGAGCGGGCGGCGGGCCGGGTCCGCGGCGAGCGCTGGGGCCCGCGCACCCTCGACGTCGACGTGATCGCCTGCTACGGCGAGACGGAAGTGATCACCCGCGAGCCGAACCTGACGCTGCCGCACCCACTGGCCCACCTGCGGGCCTTCGTGATGGTGCCGTGGCTGGCCATCGAGCCGGACGCTCGGCTGACGCTCGCCGGAGGGCCGCGTCCCGTCGCGCAGCTGCTGGCCGAGCTGGACCCGGCCGACCGGGCCGGTGTTCGGCTGTCCAGCCTGACGCTCAAGCTCGACGGAAAACCGGAACCGGAAAACTGATGGGGCCGACCCGCAAGCGTGACCTGACGGCCGCGGTGGTCGGCGCTGCGGTGGCGGGCTATCTGCTGGTGGTCTCGCTGTATCGGTGGTTTCCACCCATCACGGTGTGGACCGGCCTGTCGCTGCTCGGTGTGGCCATCGCCGAGGCGCTGTGGGCGCGTCGCGTGCGGGCCAAGATCAACGAGGGCGAAATCGGCGACGGGCCCGGTTGGCTGCACCCGCTGGCGGTCGCACGCAGCCTGATGGTGGCCAAGGCGTCGGCCTGGGTGGGCGCGTTGGTGCTGGGCTGGTGGGTCGGGGTGCTGGTGTACTTCCTGCCGCGGCGGTCGTGGCTGCGGGTCGCCGCGGACGACACCACCGGCACGGTGGTGGCCGCCGTCAGCGCGCTGGCGTTGGTCGTCGCCGCGCTGTGGCTGCAGCATTGCTGCAAGTCGCCGCAGGACCCGACCGAGCAGGGCGCGGGTGCGGAAACCTAGCGACCTCCGCGACCGCACGATTAACCCAGGTGAGAATCGCCGGAGTCGCGCGACACGCGCAGTGACCTCGCGCAGGTACAGTCAGGCCATGACCGTTCTGTCCCGCGGCGCCAGGGTCCGGCGCGGCGGCCGCAGGCCGGGGTGGGTGCTCTTGACGGCGTTGCTGGTCCTCGCGATGGGGGCCAGTTCCGCATTGGTTTTCACCAATCGGGTGGAACTCCTCAAGCTCGCTGTAATCCTGGCGCTGTGGGCCGCGGTCGCCGGCGCCTTCGTTTCGGTCCTGTACCGCCGCCAAAGCGACGCGGACCAGTCCCGCGTCCGCGACCTGAAGCTGGTCTACGACCTGCAGCTGGATCGGGAAATCTCGGCCCGGCGCGAGTACGAGCTGACCGTGGAGTCGCAGCTGCGTCGCGAGCTGGCCTCCGAGCTGCGCGCCCAGGCCGCCGACGACCTGGCGGCGCTGCGGGCGGAACTGGGCGCGTTACGGACCAGCCTCGAGATCCTGTTCGACACCGACCTGCAGCACCGCCCGGCGATCGAGACGCACGAGGCCGAGGCGCCACGAGGGCGGGCCTACGGCGACTGGGAACGCAACGGCGAGAGCAACCCGGACTGGGTGTCCAGCGACCGCGTCACGGCGGTCGCCCGGGACACCCCGCCCGGCCATGCGGACAGCCGCGCCGACGAAGCCTCGATCATCGACGTGCCCGAGGAACCGCTGCTGCCGCCCCGGCATCAGCCGCCCCCGCGCGAGCGCGGCCAGTACGACGTCCGCCAAGAGGCGCCGTACGTGGTTTCTCAGGAGCCGCCGTACATGACGCCGCCGCCGGAGCCGCGATACGAGCAACGTCAGCCCCCGCCGCCACCGCAGCAGCCGGCACCGCAGCCACAGCCGCAGATGCGGGATTGGCAGCCGGCCGCCACGGAGGGACAGTGGCTTCCCCCGGGGGCGCCGGGCAGCAACTGGGCCGGCGGCAACCCGGCCGGTCCGACGGTTGGTGATCCGCGGCGCGCCCAGCAGTACGGCTTCGAAGAAACCATCGACGGCTCGCCCTTCGAGCACCCGCAGACACCGCCCTACGGTGAGCCCGGTCGCCGGGCGCGGGCGCGCCATTCGGCCGAGTACCGCGACTACGGCGTGCGCAACTTCTCGGCCACGGACCAGCCCGCGCCGCCCGCGCCGCCGCCCCCTCCCGCGGGCGCGCCGGCCGCCGCCGCCCCGCCGCCACCAGCTCCGCAACCGGCACCGCCGCCCCCCGCGGCCGCGCCGCCACCACCGCAGATGGCTCCGCCGCCGCACGCGGAGGCGGCACCCCGCCATCGCGGCGCCGATCCCCTGGCGGGGGGCTCGGATGGCTCTGACGACGCCCCGCCGAGCGGTGGCCAGTCCGTCGCCGACCTGCTGGCGCGGCTGCGGGTCGAGCCGTCCGGTGGCGGCCGCCGCCGTCGCCGTGACGGCTGAGCTGGGAGCTTCCTCACACCGGCTTTCAGTGGGATCGGCATGATGGATCGACTAAAGTCTTAGTGACCGTCCGGTACCCGAGCATGGGACTGGAACGAACCAAGAAAGCTGTGAGGTCGTCTGCGATGGGGCAGTTCGACGGACTGCGCCCCGCCAGGCTCAAGGTGGGAATCATCTCCGCCGGCCGGGTGGGCTCCGCGCTCGGTGTCGCGCTGGAGCGCGCCGACCACGTCGTGGTGGCGTGCAGCGGCGTCTCGCGCGCGTCGCGCCAGCGGGCGCAGCGCCGGTTGCCCGATACCCCGGTGATGTCGCCGCCGGACGTGGCCGCCAACGCCGAACTGCTGCTGTTGGCGGTGCCCGACAGCGAACTTGCCGGCCTGGTGTCCGGGCTGGCGGCGACCTCGGCCGTGCGGCCCGGCACGATCGTGGCGCACACGTCCGGCGCCAACGGGGTCGGCGTCCTCGCGCCCCTGACCCACGACGGCTGCACACCGTTGGCGATTCACCCCGCGATGGCGTTCACCGGCTCCGACGAGGACGTCAGCCGGCTGCCCGACACCTGCTTCGGGATCACCGCGGCCGACCAGGTCGGGTACGCGATCGCCCAGTCGCTGGTCCTCGAGATGAGCGGGGAGCCTTTCTGCGTTGGCGAGGACGCCCGAGTCCTCTACCACGCCGCCCTGGCGCATGCGGGCAACCACATCGTGACGGTGCTAGCCGACGCGGTCGACGCACTGCGGGCCGCACTGCGCGGCAGCGAACTGCTCGGGCAACAGACCATCGACGACCAGCCGGGCGGCCTCGCCGAACGCATCGCCGGGCCGCTGGCCCGGGCGGCGCTGGAGAACACCCTGCTCCGCGGCCAGGCCGCGCTGACCGGGCCGGTCGCCCGCGGTGACGCCGCCGCCGTCGCCGAGCATCTGGCCGCGCTGGCCGAGGTCGAGCCGGAACTGGCCCAGGCGTACCGGGTCAACGCCCTGCGTACCGCCCAGCGCGCGCACGCCCCTGCCGACGTCTTCGAGGTGCTGGCGCGATGAACCCGACCCAGCGCCGGCCACCCGCCTTCAAACCCGGCGAACTCAACGTCTACTCGGCGCCGCGCGATGCCACGGACGTCAGCCGTGCGCTGCGCCACACCGGCCGGCGGGTGATGCTGGTGCCCACCATGGGCGCCCTGCATGACGGGCACCTCGCCCTGGTACGAGCCGCCAAGCGGGTCCCCGGCTCGGTGGTTGTGGTCTCGATCTTCGTCAACCCGCTGCAATTCGGGGCCGGGGAAGACCTCGACGCCTACCCCCGGACCCTCGACGACGACGTGTCGCTGCTGCGCGGCGAAGACGTCGAGATCGTGTTCGCGCCGACCGCCGCGGCGATGTATCCCGACGGTCTGCGCACCACCGTGCACCCCGGCCCGCTGGCCGGCGAACTCGAGGGCGGCGCGCGGCCGACCCATTTCGCCGGCGTGCTGACCGTGGTGTGCAAGCTGCTGCAGATCGTCCGTCCCGACCGCGCGTTCTTCGGCGAGAAGGACTACCAGCAGCTGGTCCTGATCCGCCAGATGGTCACCGACCTCAACGTCGACGTGGCCGTGGTCGGCGTCCCGACGGTGCGCGAATGCGACGGCCTGGCGATGTCGTCGCGCAACCGCTACCTGGACCCGGCGCAACGCGAACTGGCCGGCACGCTTTCCGCGGCGCTGACCGCGGCGGCCCACGCCGCGCCCGCGGGCGCGCAGGCCGCGCTGGACACCGCCCGCGCCGTGCTCCACGCCGTGCCAGCGATCAGCGTCGACTACCTGGAATTGCGCGACGCGAACCTGGGCCCGCCGCGGGCCGGCGCGCCCGGCCGGCTGCTGGTCGCGGCCCGCCTGGGCACCACCCGACTGCTGGACAACATCGCCATCGAAGTAGGAGCAACCTCGCCGGCACCCCTGGGGCCGGACGCTTATCGGGACACCCTCGAATCACATTGGAGGAATTGATGTTACGGACGATGCTGAAGTCGAAGATCCACCGCGCCACCGTCACGCAGGCCGACCTGCACTACGTCGGCTCGGTGACCATCGACGCCGACCTGATGGACGCCGCGGACCTGCTCGAGGGCGAACAGGTGACCATCGTGGACATCGACAACGGCGCCCGCCTGGTCACCTATGCGATCACCGGCGAACGTGGCACCGGCGTGATCGGAATCAACGGTGCCGCAGCGCATCTTGTCCACCCGGGCGACCTGGTGATCCTGATCGCATACGGGACGATGGAAGACGCGGAGGCGCGCGCCTACCGGCCGCGGATCGTGTTCGTCGACGCCGGCAACAAGCCGATCGACCTCGGACACGACCCGGCGTTCGTGCCCGCTGACGCGGCGGAGCTGCTCGATCCCCGGATCGGCGCGCGGTAGCCGTGCTGCTGGCCATCGACGTCCGCAACACCCACACCGTCGTCGGACTGCTATCGGGATCCAAGGAGCACGCAAAAGTCGTGCAGCAGTGGCGGATTCGTACCGAATCCGAGGCAACCGCGGACGAACTGGCGCTGATCATCGACGGCCTGATCGGTGACGATTCCGAGCGCGTTACCGGCGCGGCCGCGCTGTCGACCGTCCCCTCGGTGCTGCACGAGGTGCGGATCATGCTCGATCAGTACTGGCCGTCGGTGCCGAACGTGCTCATCGAGCCGGGGGTGCGGACCGGGATCCCCCTGCTGGTCGACAATCCGAAACAAGTCGGTGCCGACCGAATCGTCAACTGCCTGGCCGCATATCACCGGTTTCAAAGTGCCGCCATCGTCGTCGATTTCGGATCCGCTATCTGTGTGGATCTGGTGTCGGCAAAGGGCGAGTTTCTCGGCGGCGCCATCGCGCCGGGGGTGCAGATTTCGTCAGATGCCGCCGCGGCCCGCTCCGCGGCGCTCCTTCACGTCGAGCTGGCCCGCCCCCGCTCGGTGGTCGGCAAGAACACCGTCGAATGCATGCAGGCCGGCGCGGTGTTCGGCTTCGCCGGGCTGGTCGACGGTTTGATCCAGCGCATCCGCGAGGATGTGGACGGCTTTGCCGGCGACGACGTGGTGGTCGTGACCACCGGCCATACCGCGCCGCTGCTGCTGCCCGAACTGCACTCCGTCAACCACTACGACCAGCACCTGACGCTGCACGGCCTGCAGCTGGTCTTCGAACGCAACCGCGACGTCCAGCGCGGCCGGCTGAAGACGGCGCGGTAGACGCCGGCTTTCCGCGTTGAGTGTGAAGCCGCGGCGTTGAGTGCGAAGCCTGGGCGCTGAGTGTGAAGACACGGCGTTGAGTGTGAAGCCACGGCGTTGAGTGTGAATCCACGGCGTTGAGTGTGAAGCCTGGGCGCTGAGTGTGAATCCACGGCGTCGAGTGTGAAGCCTGGCAGGCGTTCGGCCGGATTTTCCGCCCACAGCACACACGCAAAGCCAAGAGCGCACAGTCAAAGCCCTGAACGCACACTCGACCCCGTCATTTAAGCTGGCACGTCGTGAACTCCGCCGAGCCCGACCTTCCTGAGCAGTTCCGGATCCGCCGGGACAAGCGCGCTCGCCTGTTGGCGGAGGGATCCGACCCCTACCCGGTCGCCATCGAGCGCACCCACACCCTGGCCCAGGTGCGCGCCGCCCACGCCGACCTGCCGACCGACACCGCCACCGACGACATCGTCGGCGTCGCGGGCCGGGTCATCTTCGCGCGCAACTCCGGAAAACTGTGCTTTGCGACACTCCAGGACGGCGACGGCACCACCCTGCAGGTGATGATCAGCCTCGACAAGGTCGGCCAACAGGCGCTCGACGCGTGGAAGGCCGACGTCGACCTCGGCGACATCGTCTACGTGCACGGCAACGTGATCAGCTCACGGCGCGGCGAATTGTCCGTGCTGGCCGACTCCTGGCGGATGGCGGCCAAGTCCCTCCGGCCGCTGCCCGTCGCGCACAAGGAGCTGAGCGAGGAGTCGCGGGTGCGGCAGCGCTATGTCGACCTGATCGTTCGTCCCCAGGCCCGCGCGGTGGCCCGGCAGCGAATCGCGGTGGTCCGAGCGATCCGCAACGCGCTGGAACGGCGCGGCTTTCTCGAAGTCGAAACCCCTATCTTGCAGACCCTCGCCGGTGGCGCCGCCGCCCGGCCGTTCATCACGCATTCCAATGCGCTCGACATCGATCTCTACCTGCGGATCGCGCCGGAACTGTTCCTCAAGCGCTGCATCGTCGGCGGATTCGACAAGGTCTTCGAGTTAAATCGCGTGTTCCGAAACGAAGGAGCCGATTCGACGCATTCTCCGGAATTTTCCATGTTGGAGACCTACCAGACCTACGGAACCTATGACGATTCAGCGATCGTCACGCGTGAGCTTATTCAAGAGGTGGCCGACGAGGCGATCGGAACCAGACAACTGCCGTTGCCAGACGGCAGCGCGTACGACATAGACGGAGAATGGGCGTCAATACAAATGTATCCGTCGCTGTCGGCGGCACTGGGTGAGGAGATCACGCCCGAGACGACGGTCGATCGGCTGCGTGCCATCATCGGGCAGCTCGGCTCCAAGATGCCAGAGATCCCCGACAACCGCGGCTACGGGCACGGCAAACTCGTCGAGGAACTGTGGGAGCATATGGTGGGCAACTCCCTGACCGCGCCCACATTCGTCAAGGATTTCCCAGTGGAGACAACGCCTTTGACGCGCCAGCACCGCAGCATTCCCGGCGTGACCGAGAAGTGGGACCTTTACCTTCGCGGAGTCGAACTGGCCACCGGGTATTCCGAATTGAACGATCCCGTCGTGCAGCGCGAGCGGTTCGCCGCGCAAGCCCGCGCCGCGGCCGCCGGCGACGACGAGGCCATGGCGCTTGACGAAGACTTTCTCGCCGCGCTCGAGTATGGGATGCCGCCGTGCACGGGAACCGGAATAGGTATCGATCGGTTGTTGATGTCTTTGACCGGCCTGTCAATTAGAGAGACAGTTTTGTTCCCGATTGTTCGGCCGCACTCCAGTTGAGTTACCCGTTGCGTCCGGATTGAGTATCCTGCGTTGTTATGGCAGATTGGTCCTTGGGGAGTGAATCCGAACTGCTCAGCATCTGCTCAGGACGAAACGCGAGGGTAAGCTAATGGCGAAAAAAGTGACCGTCACCTTGGTCGATGATTTCGACGGTGCGGGCGCGGCCGACGAAACGGTGGAATTCGGGCTTGACGGGGTGACCTACGAGATTGACCTTTCGTCCAAGAATGCCACGAAACTGCGCAACGATTTGAAGCAATGGGTGGCGGCGGGCCGCCGCGTCGGCGGTCGTCGTCGCGGGCGTTCCGGCTCGGGACGCGGCCGCGGCGCCATCGACCGCGAGCAAAGCGCCGCGATCAGGGAATGGGCGCGCCGCAACGGGCACAATGTGTCGACCCGCGGCCGCATCCCCGCGGACGTCATCGACGCCTTCCACGCGGCGACCTAAGCGAAGCGCTTACCGACGCCCGGGTCCGCAAGGCCCGGGCGTCGGTGTTTTCGATTTCGCTGGCGGCGGAACGATTGCCGGCCCGCGCGGGAAACGCTTTGGTGATTTTCCTCGTTTACCAGTTACGGCTCTGCGCCGAAACGGGTATGCGGCCTGGACCACCAGCCACCGCAACGTTAGGACCCCCGGCGGGCCGACCATTACAGTGGATGGCAGGTACGCGGTTCCGGCCCCACTGGACCGGCAGTTGCGTTGTACCGATGGTGAGGGAGAGCAGGTAACCACCGATGTTCGAAAGATTTACCGACCGTGCCCGCAGGGTCGTCGTCCTGGCGCAAGAAGAGGCCCGGATGCTCAACCACAACTACATCGGCACCGAGCACATCTTGTTGGGCTTGATTCACGAGGGTGAGGGCGTCGCGGCGAAGTCGCTGGAGTCGCTGGGCATCTCGCTGGAGGGCGTCCGCAGCCAGGTGGAGGAGATCATCGGCCAGGGCCAGCAGGCCCCGTCGGGACACATCCCGTTCACCCCGCGCGCAAAGAAGGTTCTCGAGCTGAGCCTGCGCGAGGCGCTGCAGCTGGGCCACAACTACATCGGCACCGAGCACATCTTGCTCGGCCTGATCCGCGAGGGTGAGGGCGTGGCCGCCCAGGTGCTGGTCAAGCTGGGCGCCGAGCTGACCCGGGTGCGCCAGCAGGTGATCCAGCTGCTGAGCGGCTACCAGGGCAAGGAGGCCGCGGAAGCCGGGACCGGCGGCCGCGGCGGCGAGTCCGGCAGCCCGTCCACGTCGCTGGTGCTCGATCAGTTCGGGCGCAACCTGACGGCCGCCGCGATGGAAGGCAAGCTGGACCCCGTCATCGGCCGCGAGAAGGAAATCGAGCGGGTGATGCAGGTGCTGAGCCGGCGCACCAAGAACAACCCGGTGCTGATCGGAGAGCCCGGCGTCGGCAAGACCGCCGTCGTCGAGGGCCTGGCGCAGGCCATCGTGCACGGCGAGGTCCCCGAGACGCTGAAGGACAAGCAGCTCTACACCCTGGACTTGGGTTCGCTGGTGGCGGGCAGCCGCTACCGCGGTGACTTCGAGGAACGCCTGAAGAAGGTGCTCAAGGAGATCAACACCCGCGGTGACATCATCCTGTTCATCGACGAGCTGCACACCCTGGTGGGCGCCGGTGCCGCCGAGGGCGCGATCGACGCGGCAAGCATCCTGAAGCCCAAGCTGGCCCGCGGTGAGCTGCAGACGATCGGCGCGACCACGCTCGACGAGTACCGCAAGTACATCGAGAAGGACGCCGCGCTCGAGCGCCGGTTCCAGCCGGTGATGGTCGACCAGCCGTCGGTCGAGGACACGATCTCGATCCTGCGCGGGTTGCGCGAGCGCTACGAGCTGCACCACGGCGTCCGCATCAAAGACGCCGCGTTGGTCGCCGCCGCCGTGCTCTCGAACCGCTACATCGCGGACCGCTTCCTTCCCGACAAGGCGATCGACCTCGTCGACGAAGCGGCGGCGAAGCTGCGCACCGAGATCGACTCGATGCCGGCCGAGCTCGACGAAGCGTCGCGGCGGATGATGCAGCTCGAGATCGAGCGCGAGGCGCTGCGCAAGGAAAGCGACGACGCATCCAAACAGCGGCTCGAGAAGCTGGACCAGGAGCTGGCCGAGCTGCACGCGCAGACCGACGCGCTGCGCGCGCGCTGGCAGTCGGAGAAGGACGCGGTCGCGCAGCAGCGCGCGCTGCGCGAGCAGATCGAGCACACCAAGCTCGAGATCGACCGCGCGACGCAGGCCGCCGACTACGCGAAGGCCTCGGAGCTCAAGTACGGCCGTCTGACCGAACTCGAGCGCAAGCTGCGCGACAAGGAAGCCGCGCTCAGCGACGGCCGCTCGCGCCTGCTCAAGGAAGAGGTCGACGAGGAAGACATCGCCGGCATCATCAGCCGCTGGACCGGGATCCCGGTCAGCAAGCTGCTCGAAGGCGAGATCCAGAAGCTGCTCAACCTCGACAAGGAGCTGCACCGGCGCGTGATCGGTCAGGACGAAGCGGTCACCGCGGTCGCGGAAGCGATCGTGCGCGCGCGCTCGGGCCTCGGCGATCCGAACCGCCCGCTGGGATCGTTCCTGTTCCTGGGCCCGACCGGCGTCGGCAAGACGGAGCTCGCGCGCGCGCTGGCGACCTTCCTGTTCGACGACGAGCGCGCGCTGGTGCGCATTGACATGTCGGAGTACGGCGAGAAGCACAGCGTCGCGCGGCTGCTCGGCGCACCGCCCGGCTACGTCGGCTACGACGAGGGCGGCCAGCTCACCGAAGCCGTCCGGCGGCGCCCGTTCTCGGTGCTGCTCTTCGACGAGATCGAAAAGGCGCACCCCGACGTCTTCAACGTCTTCCTGCAGATCCTCGACGACGGTCGTCTGACCGACGGTCAGGGCCGCACGGTCGACTTCAAGAACACGATCGTGATCATGACCTCGAACATCGGCTCGCACCGCATCCTGGACGCGTCGAACGACGCGGGCGGGGCGGAGTTCGCGGTGATGCGCGCGACGATCCTCGACGAGCTGCGCCAGAGCTTCCGACCCGAGTTCCTGAACCGCATCGACGAGATCGTCGTCTTCCACAAGCTCTCGGAAGAGCAGCTCAAGGAGATCGTCGAGATCCAGCTCGACCGCGTCCGGACGCGCCTGCGCGACCGCCGCATCACGCTGGAGATCACGGACGCTGCGAAGACGCACCTCGTCCGCTCGGGCTACGAGCCCGCCTACGGCGCGCGCCCGCTGAAGCGCGCGATCCAGCGCGAAGTCGAGACCCCGCTCGGCCGGAAGATCCTGGCCGGCGAGGTGCGCGACGGCGACGTGGTGCGGATCGACGACGGGACGGATCGCGGCGAGCTCACGTTCAAGGTCGTCGAGCCGCTCCCCGAGATGCCCGCCTTCCGGTAATTGGTCGGCGGCCCGGGCACCGCCGGGCTGCCTCCTCCGTTACGGGGATAGGGGGACGGCCGCTGCTCGGCAGAACACGGTCATCCTCCTGTCCTCGTTTTCATTTCATACCGGAGGAAACGCACTCATGACCAAGTTCCTAGCCTCGATCTTCGCGATCGCGATGGCGGCGGGGCTCGCCTTCGCGCCGCAAACGGCCTTCGCCAAGCATGACAACGACGCCATGCGCGGCCACTCGATGATGGCCCCGGGCCACATGAAGCGCCGATGCGCGCCCGGTCACCACTGGGTGAGCGCGCACCGCCGGCGCAACGGAACGTGGGTCCAGGGCTACTGCCGCTGATCCTGCGAACGTCCGCCGCATGACCGAGGCGGACCAGGCGAAGCGCGCGGTGGGGTTCGCCGCGGTCGACGCGTTCGTGCGTTCGAGCACGTGCGTCGGCCTCGGAACGGGCAGCACCGCGCGCTGGGCCGTCGCCCGCGTCGGCGAGCGCATCGCGGCGGGGGAGCAGATCGTCGCGGTGCCGACGTCGGAGGCGACGGCGCGCCAATGCCGCGAGCTCGGCATCCCGCTGGTCGGGCTCGGCGAGCGCGCGATCGACGTCGCGATCGACGGCGCCGACGAGGTCGCGCCGGACTGGTCGCTCACGAAGGGCGGCGGCGGCGCGCACCTCCGCGAGAAAGCGGTCGCGCTGGCGGCCGGCCGGTTCATCGTCGTCGTGACGCCCGAGAAGCTCGTCGACCAGCTCGGCGCGTTTCCGACGCCGGTCGAGGTCGTGCCGTTCACCGTCGCGGTCGTCGCGCAGGCGATCGAGGCGGCGCATCCCGGCGTGGCGGTTCGCCGCCGCGGCGGAGACGACGCGCCGTTCGTCACCGACAACGGCAACGCGATCCTCGACTGCGGCTTCGGCGCGATCGGCGATGCCGCCGCGCTCGACGCGTCGCTGCGCGGGATCCATGGCGTCGTCGCGACCGGACTCTTCGCGCCGTCGCTCGTCGCGAACGTGCTCGCCGGCTATCCGGGCGCGGTGAAGTACCTCGAACGGCGAACGGCGGGTCGCTGAACGAGCGCGAGCCAGCGCGCCCGGCGCGACCGCGATCGTCTCAGATCTCGTACTCCCAGGTGTTCCAGAACGTCGTCACGGCGTGGGCCGGCTTGTAGTTCTTCAGGTCGTCGCTCACGACGTCGAAGCGGCGCGCGAACCACATCGTCAGCCACGGGACCTGGTCGACCACGATCTCCTGGATGCGGTCGTAGGCTTTCTTGCGCGTCGGGCGGTCGTAGTGCGTCAGCGCGACGCGCTCGAGCTCGTCGACCTCGCGGTTGCAGAAGCGCATCGAGTTCTGGCCGTTCGGCGGGATCGCGTCGCAGGTCAGCGTCGTCGCGTCGTCCGGGTCGACGCCGTTGACCCAGGACGCGAACTGGGCGTCGTACTTGCCGGTCTGTAAAATGCCGCCCTGGGCGTAGCTCGCGAAGAGCAGCGCGGTCGCGTACGGCTTGACCTCGACCTCGACGCCGGCGTCGCGCAGCGCCGATTGCAGCAAGACGCCGACGCGGTTGCTCACCGCGCTGCCCGTCGAGGTCGCGAACACGATGCGCAGCCGTTCGCCGTTCTTCACCCGAATGCCGTCGGGCCCCGGTTTCCAGCCCGCTTCGTCGAGCGTGGCGCGCGCCTTGGCCGGATCGTACGGGATCGGTCGGAGCGCGGCGTTGTAGGCCCACAGAAAGCGCGGCTGATCGCCTTCGCCGAGCTGCTGCACGCCGTACGTGACCGTGTCGATCAGGCGCTTGCGATCGGTCGCGTACGCGATCGCTCGGCGCACCGCCAGCTCGCGCATCGGCGGACGCGTGTTGTTGAAGCCGATGTAGGAATACTGCGTGAACGGCGTGAGCACGACGTGCGTGCCGGCGACCTTCGACGCGGTCGGGTAGTTGGCGGACGAGGCGTTGAACCACAGGTCGATGTCGTGCGCGCCGATCGAGGTGGACAGCGTGTTCTCGTCCGGGATCGACTGGAAGTCGACTTCTTTGAGCTTGGGCGCGCCGCGCCAGTAGTGCGGGTTCGCGATCATGCGCAAGATCTGGCCGCGATGCCACTCGCGCACCACGAACGGACCGGTCCCGACCGGCGCGCTGTTGTAGGCCAGGCGGTTGATGTCGGGATACTTCTCGAGCAGGTGCCGCGGCAGCACGGGATACGAGGTCGAAGACATGCTGAAGAACGTGGCGACGAACGGCGCAAAGCGCTGTTTGAGGTGGACGACCGCGGTGTAGTCGTCCGGCGTGTCGATCGCGCGGATGACGTCGTAGCCCGTGCGCGTCTGCACGTTGTTGTTGGGGTTCATGATCGTCCGCCACGTGAACGCCACGTCCTTCGCGTCGAACGGCGCGCCGTCGTGCCAGCGCACGCCGCGGCGCAGGTGATACGTGATCGTCAAACCGTCCTGCGAGATTCCGCCGTTCTCGAGCGTCGGCAGCGCCGTCGCCAGCTCCGGGACCAGCTCGTTGCGGTCGCTGTAGTTGAACAGATAGCCGCCCCAGAACATCGAGATGTCGGTGTCGATCTGGAACGAGCCCAGCAGCGGGTTCAGCGTGTCGGGGTCGCTCAAGGTGGCGATCCGCAGGACGCCGGGCTTGCTCCACGAGTGCCGCTGTCCGGCGCCCGCCGGGCCGCCCGGCGTTCCGCCGGACTGGGTCGACGCGACCCGCGTGCAGGCGGAGAGCGCGACCAGGAGCGCGAGAAGCAGCGGCAGGCGTTTCACCGAGCGCCCGTTCTCGCTCGGCCGGCGGAGCACCGCTCCCGGAGCGGTCTTGGGCTATCCCGCGAGGGCCTTCTCGCGCCGGCGCGCTTTCATCCGCTCCTGCTCGTCGAGCACCCGCTTGCGCAGCCGGATCGACTGCGGCGTGATCTCGACCAGCTCGTCGTCCTCGATGAACTCGATCGCGCGCTCGAGCGACATCTCCTCGGCCGGCGGCATCCGGAAGTTCTCGTCGGTGCCGGCGGCGCGCATGTTGGTCAGCTTCTTCGCGCGCACGACGTTGAGCGCGACGTCCTTGTCGTCGTTGGCACGGCCGACGATCATCCCTTCGTACACCTCGACGCCGGGATCGACGAAGAAGCGCCCGCGCTGCTCGAGTCCCATCAGCGCGTACGCGGTCACCGTGCCGGTCTCGCTCGCGACGAGCGCGCCGTTCGAGCGCCCGGGGATGTCGCCCGCGAGCGGCTGGTGGGTGTAGTACACGTGCGACATCACGGCGGTGCCGCGCGAGAGCGTGAGCAGCTCGCCGCGCAGCCCGAAGATCGCGCGCGTCGGCATCGTGTACTCGAGCCGCCGCGTCTCGCCGACGGTGACCATGTTCGACATCTGCGCGCGCCGGCGGCCGACCGACTCGATGACCGCGCCGGCGTACTCCTCGCGCACGTCGATCACCACGTACTCGACCGGCTCCATCCGCACGCCGTCGCGCTCGGTGATGATCACGCGCGGCTTGCTGACGGCGACCTCGTAGCCTTCACGCCGCATCGTCTCGATCAGGATCGAGAGATGCAGCTCGCCGCGCCCGCGCACCTCGAACGTGTCGGCCGACTCCGTGTCCTCGACGCGCAGGGCGACGTTCGACTCCAGCTCGCGCATCAAGCGCTCGCGGATCTGGCGCGACGTGAGGTACTTCCCTTCGCGCCCCGCGAACGGCGACGCGTTGACCATGAAGTACATCGAGACGGTCGGCTCGTCGACCGCGGTCGCGGCGATCCCCTCCGGCAGCGCGGCGTCGGCGATCGTGTCGCCGATGTTCAGGCCTTCGATCCCGGAGACGCAGATGATGTCGCCGGCCGACGCCTCCTCGACCTCGATCCGCTCGAGCCCGTGGAACGAGAGCATCTTCGTCAGACGCAGCCCGCTCTGCACCGTGCCGTCGCGCGCCACTTTCGCGATCGGGGCGTTCACCTTCGAGCTGCCGCGGAAGATGCGGCCGATCCCGATCCGCCCGACGTAGCGGTTGTGGTCGATCGCCGAGATGAGCATCTGGAAGCCGCCGTCCTCGGCGGGCGCCTCGGGGACGTGCCGCACGATCGTCTCGAACAGCGGCTCCAGATCGGCGCTCTCGTCGGACAGCTCGCGCTTCGCGATCCCGGCCTTGCCGTTCGCGTAGACGACCGGAAAGTCGGCCTGCTCGTCGGTCGCGCCCAGCTCGATGAAGAGGTCGAACACTTCATCGACGACCTCGACCGGGCGAGCGTCCTTGCGGTCGATCTTGTTGATGACCGCGATCGCGCGCAGGTCGAGCTCGAGCGCCTTGCGCAGCACGAAGCGCGTCTGCGGCATCACGCCTTCGGCGGCGTCGATCAGCAGCACCACGCCTTGGACCATCTGGAGCACGCGCTCCACCTCGCCGCCGAAGTCGGCGTGGCCCGGCGTGTCGACGATGTTGAACTTCACGCCGGCGTGCTCGATCGCGGTGTTCTTGGCCAGGATGGTGATCCCGCGCTCGCGCTCGAGCGGGTTCGAGTCCATCGCGCGGGCCTCGGTGTGCTGCCCCTCGCGGTAGATCCCGCTCTGCTTGAACATGGCGTCGACCAGGGTCGTCTTGCCGTGGTCGACGTGTGCGATGATCGCGACGTTGCGGATGTCGGGCCGCGTCCGGGTCTGAGCCATAAGTGCCTATGATAGCACGTACCCCGTCCAGGCCGCACCTGCTTACGTCGCCGCTCGCGCGCCGCCGGGCGGCCGGTTTCCTCGGCATGAGGACTCCGTGAGGCGGTTCGTGAGGCGCGCTTGAACGACGCGGCAGGGCGCCTGCTGGTACGGTCGGGACGCCATGCTGCGCCACTGCTTCGCCGCCGCCGTTCTCGCGGTCGTCCTCTCGCCCGGGATCGCCCAAGCGGTCGCCCTGTCGCCGTCCGACAGCGTCGAGGTCCATCGCGCGGCGACCCCGCTCCCGCTTGATCCGTCGCTGGACGACCCGCGCTGGGCGGAGGGCGCGCTGACCGGCCCGCTGGTCGACACCGGGACCCGCGGCCCGGCGCCGGTCGGAACGTCGGTCGCGCTGTGGTACGACGACCGCGCGCTCTATGTCGGCGTGCGCTCCGAGCAGAAGACGCCGGTCGTCTCGACGCAGGCGACCGACGACATCGGCTACGGCGGCGACGACTTCGTCGCCGTCCTGCTCGACGTGAGCGGGAACGGGCTGCGCACGTACATGTTCGCCGTGACGCCGCGCGGCACGCGCTACGCCTTCGCCGGCGAGTCGGCGCGCTACAAGCCAGAGTGGAGCGCCGCGGCGGCCACGACGCCCGACGGCTGGAACGCGGTGCTGCGAATCCCCTACCGCGCGATGAAGCTCTCCGCCGACGGCCCGCAGCGCTGGCGCATCAACGTCATCCGCAACATCGCGGCGACGGCCGAGCACGACACGCTCGCGTACAGCGGGCTGATGCAGTACCAGGCCATGCCGGGCTGGCCGAACCTCGGCTTCGAGTGGCGCTTCTGGCCGACGGTGCGCGGCATGACGCTCAGCGGCGCGGTGCCGCGCCCGAAGCCGCGCGCCGAGCTGTACGCGCTCGAAAGCACCGGGACGGCGCGCGACGCGTTCACGGTGCCGTCCGGGGCGACGGTCCACCGCGCGCCGCGCACCGCCGGCGCCGACATCACGATTCCGCTCGATGCCACGACCTCGTTCGTCGGCGCGTTCTCGCCCGATTTCTCCAACGTCGAGGTCGACCAGCAGAGCATCGCGCCGCAGCAGTTCCGCCGCTCGTTCACCGAGTACCGGCCGTTCTTCGCGCAAGGCGCGCCGTACATCAACGCGGCGCTGGCATCGTACAAGTTCAACCTGCCGCAGGAGGTGCTGTTCTACTCGCCCGCGATCGGGCCGTTCGACCGCGGCCTCAAGCTGGTCGGGACGAAGAAGAACGAGTCGTACGGCGCGCTCGAGGTGCGCGGCAGCGATCCGCTGACCGGGATGCCGTTCGACGACGTCGCGTTCGGGTACCGCCACCGCCGGCCGAACAACACGTTGGCGTACTGGATCGACGGCGTCAGCGCCTCGCACGGCAACGGCAACGACCGCACCTGGGAGGTCGGCGCCTTCGGGCGCGCGCTGGCCAGCGGGCTCGTCTACGCCGCGTCGCACGCGCAGGAGACCGGCACGTTCGTGACGCGCCCGAGCGAGGCGCAGAACAACGGCGCGTTCGTCGACATCCAGAAGCCCGGTCTGGAAGGCGCGGTCTTTTGGGTCGACACCGGCGCGCAGTACGCGCCGGTCGACGGCTTCACCAACATCGCCGACGTGCGCGGTCCGGAGCTCTCGCTCGACCTGAACCGCTCGCCGAAGCACGGGCCGTTCAAGAACGCCGATCTGTACCTGTACGCGGACCGCTGGCTCGACCATCAGGGGAACGTGCACGTCGCCGACGCCGACGCGTACCTCACGCTGCGGCTGCGCTCGCCGTTCGCGTTCTACCTCAACGACCAGAACGGTTCGCTGCGCACGTACGAGGGCGACTACTACAGCGGCGGCACGCACGGTTACCGCGATCAGCAGATGCTGCCGTACAAGACGTGGAGCGCCGGCGTGGGCTACGGCGAGGGGACGCCGAACGCGCTGCGCACCGACTACCAGGCCGGGACGTTCGGGACGTTCTTTCTGCACCAGACCACGACGTCGTTCGCGCGCGCGCTGGGGTCGGCGACGGTCTCGATCGACTACGCGGGGACGCGCGAGGCGGCGTTCTCCGGGACGAGCGACGGACAGTGGCTGCGCCGCATCTCGCTCGCGATGCCGTTCGGCCGCGACGGCAACGCCTCGATCGCGTACCGCGACATCAGCGGCCGCGGCGGCTTCGCGACGCCCGGCAGAAACCTGGCAGGATCGCTGCGCAAACGCTTCGCCAACGGAAACGAGCTCTTTCTGAACTATGGAACGCCTGCTGCGAACTCCACCCTGGACCGCTGGATTGTCAAGTATCTGCTGCGCCTCGGAGGCGGCGTCTGAGCCGCACGGCGAAGTCTCTGCGCCCACCATGGGCGCCCGGCTGGTCTTTCCGCCCTTCACTTTCGACCGCGAGGAGCGCGTTCTCCGCCGCGACGGCCGCGGCGTGCCGCTGGCGCCGAAAGTCGCCGAAGCGCTGGGCCTGCTGCTCGCCGAGCCGGGCGCGCTGGTCGAGAAGAACGCGCTGCGCGACGCGCTGTGGCCCGACGGTTTCGTCGAGGACGGCAACCTCACGCAGACGATCTATCTCATCCGCCGCGCGCTCGATCCGGACGGCGACGGCCGCGCGTTCGTCGAGACGATCCCGCGTCGCGGATACCGCTTCGTCGGGCCGGTCAGCGAGGAGCAGCCGCCGCCGCGCAGCGCCGCGTCGCGCGCCGCCTTCGCGCTGCGCACCGCCGCGGCCGGGCTGGCGATCGTCGTGCTGTCGGGCGGCATCTCGATCGGCAGCAGCGCCGCCTCGGCGCAGCCGGCGCTCAGCGGCGACGCGGCGCGCGCGTACGCGGTCGGGCGCTACAACTGGAACCGCCGCACCGAGCCCGCCGTGCGGATCGCGCTGGCGAACTTCACGCGCGTCGTCGAGCTCGCGCCGAACGACCCGCGCGGCTACGCCGGCCTCGCCGACGCGTACATGACCACCGGCGAATGGGAGTACACGAAGATCGCGCCCAAGGCGGTCGCGTTCCGCAAGGCGGAGGCGTACGCGCGCGAGGCGCTGCGCCACGACCCGCGCTCGGGCGAAGCGCTCACCACGCTGGCCTGGATCGCGCTCGACCGCGACAACGATCTCGACACCACCGAACGGATGCTGCACGCGGGGCTCGCGCTGCGTCCCGATCACGCGCCGGCGTACGAGTTCCTCGGCGTCGCGCGGCTCTACCGCGGCGACGCGGAAGGCGCGCGCGTCGCGCTGCGCCGCTCGACCGAGCTCGATCCGCTCAGTCCGATCGATCTGCTGTGGTACGGCAAGGCGCTGTACTACGGCGGCCGCTACGCCGAAGCGCGCACCGCCTTCCGGCAAGTGATGGACCTCGACGCGCAGTGGAAGGACGCGCGCGTCTACCTCGCGCTGACCGACGCCGAGCTCGGCAAGCACGACGAAGCCTGGACCACCCTCGCCGCGTACCACTTCCCGGCGGAGAAGCACGCGTACGTCGGCATGCTCCAGGCGTTCCTCGACGTGCGCGCCGGGCGCACTCCGCGCGCCATGCCCGACCTGCGCCCGCGCAACGACGAGCACGTCGACACGGCGACCGCATCGGCGCTCTGCCTCGCGCTAGGCCGCCGCGACGAAGCGATGGCCTGGGTGAAGATCGGCTTGAAGGACGCCAAGACGCGCGGCCAGCGCAAGCTCTACGCGCTCGACCCGCGGCTCGCGCCGCTGCGCGACGACGCCCGCTTCCAAGCGCTGATGAGCTGACGCAGGCGCGGCGCGACGGAGCGCCTGCCCGCCCGCTTCCTAATGTTCCTTGAACGGGAGGGGTGCATAAGCGGTCGCGGAAGCTAATGCGCCCGGATCCGCGAGGGTGTCTTCATGATCGCTCAGCCTGCTCTCAACGCGTTGGTCGATGCGCTGGCCAAGGGACAAGCGGCGGTCTTCGTCGGCGCGGGTCTTTCCGCCGGCGCGGGGCTGGCGACGTGGAATCAGCTCACCCGCCGGCTCGCCGATGAGCTCGAGATCGATCCGGAGCACTACTCGCCGCTCGAGGTCGCGCAGCTCTACGTCGACCGGCGCAGCGCCGCGGATCTGAGCCGCGCGCTCGTCGTCGAGCTCCGCAACCTGCAGGTCCAGCCGACCAGAGCGCACGAGGTCCTTGCGAGCGGGCTCGGGCTGAGCAAGGTGTACACGACGAATTTCGACGACCTGTTCGAGTTCGGTTGCCGGGCATGCGGGCGTCGGCCCGCGGTCATCATCGACGCAGCGACCTTTGCTTCGGCGCCGCCCGATGATTTCTGGATCATCAAGCTGCACGGCGATCTCAACGCGCCGGGTTCCATCGTGCTGGCGGCAACGGACTTCGAGCGCTATCTCGACGAGCGCCCCGAGATGGTGAACGCTCTCGCCCACGACTTCCTCACGAGGACGGTGCTGTTCGTCGGGTACGGCTTCGGCGATCCCGATATTCAAAAGATCCTTCGGCGCGTCCAGCACGGAGCGGGAAAGTTCGCGCGCAAGCACTACATCGCCGCGTTCGATCCGGCGCCGGCGGAGAGGGAGCGGCTGGAGGGGTTCGGCTTGACGGTGATCGAGGTGCCCAGCCGCGGCGACGTCGCGCAAGCGTCGATCGAATGGCTGGCCGAGCTCGAGCGCCTGGTCGCGCACAAGCGGAGTGCGGAGCAGGTCGCCGACGAGCAGCCGGCGGCGCTGCCGCGACGCTCCGTCGACCTGATCGGCCGCGACGCGTATTGTGCAGACGTCTTCGCCGCCCTCGACGCACGAAGCGCGGTGCTGATCCGCGGTCTCGCCGGTATGGGAAAGACGAGCGCGGCGCTTGCGGTGACGCGCAACTGGCTGCATCGCGATGCGCCCCGCTCGCGCGTCGCGTGGTTTTCGGCGCGCGAACGTTCCGGCGAGACGCATTGGCTCAACGAGATTCTCGACGCGGTCGCGGTCCAGGTCAATCGCGGCGACATCGCCACGCACGGGCCTGAGGAGGTCGTCTGGAAACGCGACGAGCTGACCCGCGTCCTCGCCGCAGCGAACGCACCGGTTCTCATCGTTCTCGACAATTTCGAAACCGTGCCGGACGAACAGCTCGACGAGCTTGCCGACTGGGTCGCAACCGTTCCGCCGCCGAGCGCCGTTCTCGTCACGTCGCGCCCCCGGGCGGCCGGCGCGGAGGGCCGCCTCGGGCTGCACGTCATGGAGCTGAATGGCCTCAACGAGCCGGACGCTCTGGCGCTGCTGGACCGGTACGCGAGACGGTTCGACAAAAGCGATACGCTGGCCGCCGGGCGCCCGCGCTTCCCCGACGTCGTCAAGTACGCGCTGGGAAACCCCGAGGCGATGAAGCTCGCCGTCTCGGTCGTACAGGACGGTGCGCTGACGTTTCCGCAGATGCTCGGCGCGCTGGAGCGGGCGCAGGCAGCGAACGACGACGCGACGCGGCTCGACGCCGTGTACGAAGCGCTGCTCAGTTCCGCGTGGGAGGCGCTGTCGCCGAGTGCCCGGTCGCTCATGACCTGTGTGGCGTTGTTCGTCTCGACCCCCGTCCCGCGCGGCGTGCTGATTCGAACCGCGCGTTTGGACCGGCACGCGGCGGACGACGCGGTGGAACAGGCGACGCACCTCGCGCTGCTGGAGGAGACGCTCGACGGCACGGGATTCCTGGTGCATCCGAAAGTGCGGGAGTTCGCGGCGCGGCAGTTGCGGGCGGATTCCGACTTCGAACGGCGCGCGCGCCGCGAGTGTGCCGAGGAGTACTGCAAGCTCGTCAAAGGCGTGATCCACCGCGGCCGGCAGGCGCCGCACGTGCGGTACTGGCGGTCGCTGGTCTCGGCCGAGATGCGCGAGCTCGATCCGCACTGGCCGATGATTCGCGAGCAACTGGAGTGGGCCAAGCGCAAGGACGTCGACCTGTTGCGCGAGCTGGTGGTCCACCTCGTCCACTACATGGACAGCCGCTGCCTCAACGCCGAACGGATCGCGTACACGACCGCGGTCGTGGACGCATATGGTGACGACGACTGTCCCGACGACCTGGCGCTGCTGCGCATCGACGCGCTGGCCTGGACGTATCTCGAGGAAGGTAAGCCCGCCGAGGCCGAGTTCCAGGTGGCGCGCGGCGAAGAGATCGCGGAGCACGTCGAAGAGACGTACGAGGAGCTGCTCGCGGTCGCGAAAGCGTGGAGGGCCGTCGCGCGCACGCGCCTCGGCTTCGCATCGCAAGGCTCCGAGCTCATCGCGCAAGCGCTTGCCGCGGCGGACGCGTTACCGCCCTGGATCCGCATGAGAATCCAGATGGCCGCGGGAGATCTCGCGCTCGCTTCCGGCCGGGCCGAGGAGGCGTACCGGCGCTATGAGAACGCGGCCGCGGAGGCGCGCGCGTACAACGACGGGCTCGGATACCAGTTGCACCCGCGGCTCGGTCTGGCGCTCGTGATGCTGCCCGGCCACCTGCCGGAGACGCTGAACGAAGCCCAGCGAAACTTCGATGCCATTCGCGGGCGCGGCGTGCCGTCCGGAAAAATCTACGGCGACTACGGCCTCGGGCTGGTCGAGTTCGCCCGCGAGCGCATCGACAAAGGCCGCGCGCTCATCCGAACCGCGCGAGCGGAGCTGGCGCGGCGCCGTGCGTCGAGCTTGCTCCGCGCGCTGATGGACGATCTGTACCTGCGGCTCGATCCGGACGGAATCGACGGCGCGGCTTCGTCCGACGGCGGCATTCGGGCCGGCGGGTTCGCCGATGGAGGCCGCGGCGCCATGCCGCTCCTTCCCGTCGACCGCGTCAGCAGGGAGCCTGCGGTACGGCGCGCCCCGGTCGTTCCGACGCCGACGGTCATCGGCCCGAACGCTCCGGACGTGCTTCGCGTCGCGTACGGCACGCGTCCGCGGCGGCGCAAGCTGCGTCGCGCGGCAAACGCTGCGGAACCGCAGCGGCCGCCGAAAAAGCCGCCGGACGCTTAGCGCTCAGCTTCCGAAGCGGCGTTCGCGAGCGGCGTAGGCGCCGATCGCGCGGTCGAGGGTGGCGGCGTCGAAGTCGGGCCACGGATCGAGGGTCGACCACAGCTCGGCGTACGCGCACTGGTAGAGCAGGAAGTTCGAGAGCCGCAGCTCGCCGCCGGTGCGCACGACGAGATCGGGATCGGGCAGCCCCGCGGTCCACAGCTTCGCGGCGATCGCGGGCTCGTCGATCTGCTCGGGGGCGATGCGGCCGGCGACGACGTCGCGCGCGAGCGCGCGGCACGCGTCGCGCAGCTCGGTGCGCGCGCCGTAGTCGACCGCGATCGTGAGCAGCATCGCGCTGCCGGTGGCGGTGCGCTCTTCGAGCGTCCGGAACGCGTCGACGACGCCGCGCGGCAGGCGGTCGCGCCGCCCGATGACGCGCACGCGCACGCCGCGCGCGGCGAGCGCCGCCGCCTTCTCGCGCGCGAACGACTCGGCCAGCCCGAACAGCCCGAACACCTCGCCCCGCTCCCGGCTCCAGTTCTCCTCGCTGAACGCGTAGACGGTCAGCATCTGGATTCCGGTCGCTAGCGCCGCATCGACGGTGCGCTCGAGCGCCTGCATCCCGCGGCGATGCCCTTCGAGCGCGGAGAGCCCGTGCGAGCGCGCCCAGCGGCGGTTGCCGTCCATGATGATCGCGACGTGGCGCGGTACGCCCGCCGCGACCGGCTGGCGCTCGATCACGACTGCGCGGCCAGGTGCGAGGACGCGGGCGACTCGGCGCGCTGCTGCACGCCGCGCACGACCGATTCGAGCTCGTCGACGTAGGCCAGGAAGCGCGTGCGGCCTTCGCCGGTGATGCGCACGATCGTCGTCGGCCGCCCGCGGCCGCGGACGCGCTCGCTGGCGACGACGCCGACCTCGGCCAGCGCGTGCAGGTGGCGGTTCAGGTTGCCGTCGGTCAAGCCGCAGGCGTCCTGGAGATCGGTGAAGCGCATCCCGTCGGGGTTGGCGATCAGGCAGGCGCACACCGCGAGCCGCCCGCGCTCGTGGAAGATCCGCTCGAGCCCGGGGAACGCGTACGGCGCGTCGTGGTCGGCGTTCACGCGCGCACCTCGCCCGCCGGGCGCGACGGCTCGTCCGCCGCGCGCGACGCCTCGTCGCGCAGCAGCAGCAGCGCGATGCCGACCTGGCCCAGACCGAACGTCGACGGCATCACCCACCACGCGAGCGCGTTGGTTCCGCCGGCGAACAGCAGCGCCGCGCCGGTCGCCGCGAAGCCGACCGCGGCGAAGACGACGCCGCGCGGCAGCATCGGCCGCGCCGCCAGGAGCCCGAGCCCGTAGAGCAGCGCCCAGGTGCCCGGGAGCAGCCCGACCTCGCCGCGCGCGAGCAGGGCGGCGGTGAAGGCGCCGCCCGCGGCGATCGAGGGCGTGATGGTCAGCGCCGCGGTGCGCAGCTCGGTGCGCGTGCGCGACGACCAGTTCTTGATCAGCCACACGGCGACCGCGCCGTAGTTCACGGCCAGCGCGAACGCCAGGCAGGCGATCCACAGCGCGACGTAGCGGCTCGCATCGTCGGCCCCCCGCGGGTACGGGAGGACGGCGAGCTGGACGGCCCCGGTCCCCAGCGCGCCCAGCCCGCTGGCGAGGGCGGCGGGCCCGGACAGACCGCGAAAGCGCTGGACGGCGGCGAGGCGGGTCCGGACTTCGTCGAGGTCGGCGATGGCGCGGGTGACGTCCACGGGGGTGCTCCGATGCGGCGGGTTGAGTGGCAATACTCTGTACCGCAAAGGAGTCCCTCCCATGCCTGGGGCGGAGCCGCGTCGTCGTTCGCGGGTGATCTTCCTCGGATGAAGGCCCTGCGGCGGGTCCGAACCGAGCTTCCGCTGTGGCGGGACCGCGTCTTCCAGGATGGAGATTGCCGCTGCGCTCGTGGCAGCGCAGGGCGTTCGAGGGATGGGATGCGGGTCGCCCGAGCGACGCGCTGATCGTCGCCACCCCGGGCGCCGGGAAGACGCGCTTCGCGACGCGGGTCGCGCACGCGCTGCTGCGCGACGGGACGAGCGGGAAGGTCGTGGTCGTCGTGCCGCGCGAGCACCTGAAGGCGCAGGTCGCACGGGCGATGATGGGCGCCGGAATCATGCTCGACCACAAGTTCGCGAACGCGCAGCGGCGGCTCGCGCGCGACATCCATGGCGCCGTGGTGACCTACCAGCAAGTCTGCGCGGCGCCGACGCTGTACCGGCATCTGTGCCGCGACGAGGCGGTGCACGGCCCAGGCGTCGCCGTGCTGCTCGACGAGATCCACCACGCCGGCGACGACGCGACGTGGGGCAAGGCGCTGCGCGACGCGTTCGACCCGGCCTCGCACCGCGTCTCGCTCTCCGGCACGCCGTTCCGCAGCGACGGCACGGCGATTCCGTTCGTGCGCTACGACGGCGGGCTGTCGGTGGCCGACTTCGCGTACGACTACGCTTCGGCGCTGCGCGACGGCGTCTGCCGCGCGCTGGTCTTCGCGCTGCACGGCGGCGAGGCGGAATGGATCGCGCGCGACGGCACGGAGATGGCGGCGACGTTCGAGACCGCGCTGCGCGAGAAGCGGCACCATTCGGAGCGGCTGCGCACGATGCTGACGCAGGAGGCGTGGATCGGCGACGTCCTCTCGCGCGCGCACTTGCGGCTGATGTCGGTGCGCGCCGAAGGACACCGCGACGCGGCCGGTCTGGTCGCCGCGATGAACCAGGACCACGCGCGCGAGATCGCGGCGCTGATGGAGCGGCGGATCGGCGTGCGGCCGGCGATCGTCGTGTCGGATCTCGCCGACGCCTCCGACCGGATCGCGGCGTTCGCGCGCTCGAACGATCCCTGGATCGTCGCCGTCCACATGGTCAGCGAAGGCGTCGACATCCCGCGGCTGCGGGTCGGCGTGTACGCCTCGAACGTCGTGACGGAGCTCTACTTCCGGCAGTTCTGCGGGCGCTTCGTGCGCACGATCGACGGCGCGCACGATCCCGAAGCGTACGTGTTCGTGCCGGACGATCCGCGATTGCGGATCCTCGCGCACGGCATCACCGTCGACGTGCGTCACGGCCTGCGCGGGCGCGACGAGCGCGCGGACGAAGCGCTCGCGCTGGAAGCCGCGGCGCGTGCGGAGCGCGCGAGCGACGAGGGCCTCTACGAAGCGATCGCCGCCCGCACCACGGACGAGCGCGTCCTCGATCTCGGCCCGCTGTTCAATCCGGCGGCGTTCGCGTCGGGATCGTACGCGGACTCCGATGGCGGTTCGCACGATGACGGCCGGGCCGGCGAACGGGGCGGCGCGAACGGCGCGCGCGAGCCGCAAACCGCCGCGCACGCGGCGGCGCTGCTGACGAGCGCCGAACGGAAGGAGTCACTGCGGCGCTCGCTCCACGGCCTCGTGCAGCGCGTGAGCAACCGCTTCGGCGTCGAGCACCGGAAAGTGCACGCGACGCTGAACCAGCGCGTCGGCGGCACTGTCGCGACCGCGACGGAACGCGAGCTGGACCTGCGGCGCCGCGTCACGGAGTCGTGGCTCGCGCGCGACCGCTACGACGGGTTGCGCTAAGGCGAGGCCGGTCTGGTCGTCGCGCGCGGCATCGGCGTGAGCGTCCCGATCGGTGCCGGCGACGGCGACGTGCTCGGCGACGGCGACGCGACCGGCGCTTCGCTCGCCGGAACCGCTTCGCCGGCGGCGGGCGCCGCGCTCGCGGGCGCCGGTGTCGCGGAGGGTGCGGGTGCGGGCGGCAGCGTCGGAAGCACTTTGCCGTCGAGCAGCGCCAGCCGTTCGAGCTCGCTCATCGCGGCCGGCGTCTCCGACGGATCGGGCGTCGGCACGCCCAGCGCGAGCTTGGCGCGGCCGATCTTGCCGTACACCGTTTGCGGGAAGTACGCGGTGAGATACGAGATCTGCTTGACCGCGCGGCGGTGCGCGTCGGTGCTCGGGATCCGCTCGTACATCACCTCGAGCGCGTAGGCGTAGCGCGGCAGCCAGCGGTCGAACGGGTACTTCTTCGCCCAGTCGCGCATCGCGTCTTCGACCCACATCGCGTTGCCGAGGATCGCCTTCTCGTGCTCCGGGTGCAGATCGGCGTCGAGGCCGAGATCCTTGACCTTGTTGCGCACGCCGAGCACGCTCATCTGCAGCCGGCCGAAGTACTCGTCGGCCGGCGCGAGCCCCGGCCGCGGATGATAGCCGACCGGCTTCGCAGCGGGCTTCTTCGCCGGCGACTTCGTGGCGGCGGCCGCCTTCTTCGCGGCGGTCTTCGCGCTCGCGGGCTTCGGCGCCGGCGCGGCGGGCGACGCGAGCGGCAGCGTGCCGAACGTGAAAGCGACCAGCGCGAGCGCGGCAAAGAGACCGCGCGGGCGGCGTGCGTGCAACAGCGTAAACACTGCGAAAGCAACGTGCGGACCCGTCCGCGCGTTCCCGGAGCCGCCCCGCACCGAGCAGGGGGCTGCCGGACCATGTGTTTCGGATCGCACGTCGAAGCCCGCCCGCGTGAACCACGACGATACGCAGACGCAAGCCGACCCGCTCGACCACGCGGACGTCACGAAGCACCTCTCGGCCGACCTGCGCGCCATCCTGCGCCGCGTCGACGAGGGTGAGGAGGCGGCGCGCGGCGAGGCCCTCGGGCCGGCGGCGGCGATCGTCGATGCGCTGGCCGCCGTCGGCCTGCTGGAGTTCGCCTACCTCGCGCCCGGCGAGGCCGACGAAGAGGACGGTCCGATCGCGTGGTTCGAGGCGAGCGAGGCGATCGTCGACAAGGAGCGCGACGCGGTCGTGATCGCCGGCAGCGAGGTGCTCGAGGTCTTCGAGGGCCCGATCACGCTCGAGGACCCGCCCGAGCACGAAGGCGAGGAGTAGCGGCGCGCTACGGCGCGAGCTTCCAGGCGCCGGCGTTCCACCACACGGTCGAGAGCGACCCGGTCGGCCCGCGCAGGCGCTCGGTGAACGTGTCGAGCTCCGGTCGCTGGTAGAGCAGCACGATCGGCATCTGCTCGTGCAGGAGCTGCTGGAGCTGCGCGTAGATCGCTTTGCGCTGTGCCACGTCGTAGGTTCGCTGGCCGCGTAGGAGCAGCGCGTCGATGCGCGGGTCGCAGAGCCGCGACTTGTTGTAGCCGTGCGGCGGAACGGTCGCGCAACTGAACTGGTCGCTCGTGTCCGGGTCGTCGCCGTTGACGAACGGGTACAGCGCCATCTGGAACTTCCCGCCGTAGACGGGTCCGCCTTGGTTCGCCGGCGCGACGAACTGCGTCACGTTGAACGCCTTGAGCGTCACGTTGACGCCGGCCGCCTTCGCGTACTGCGCGATCGCGTTCCCGATGATCGTGTCGCCCGGCGTCGCGGCCTGGATGATGAGAAGCACGTCGAGCGGCTTGCCGTTCTTGTGGCGCACCCCGTCGGCGCCCAGCTTCCAGCCGGCTGCGTCGAGCAGTGCGCGCGCCGCGGCGGGGTCGTAGCGCGCGTCGGGATACGCCTTCCGATCGTAGGCCCAGATGAAGAGACCGCGCCCGGCATCCTGGGTGCTCACCGCGCCGCGATACGTCTTCGCGATCACGGACGGGATGTCGATCGCGGTGGCGAGCGCGCGGCGCACCTGCGGATCGCTCGTGACGGCGTCGCGCGTGTTGAAGATGATCGCGCCGACCGCGTTCATCGGCGTGCGCGTGACGCGCATGCCCGGGATCTCCCGCAGCAGCGGGTAGTTCCCGTAGTCGAGGTCGGAGAAGTAGCCGTGCGCCTCGCGCGTGCGCAGCAGGTTCATCGCGGTGTTGGGATCGGGGACGAAACGGATGCGCAAGCGCTCGATCTGCGGCTTGCCGCGGAAGTAGTACGGGTTCGCGCGCAGCTCGACAGCGTCGCCGCGCGTCCACCTCGTCACGACGTACGGGCCTGAACCGACCGGCCGCGCATTGAACGGAATCCGGTTGAAGTCGTGCAGCTTCGCCAGCACGTGCGCGGGCAGGATGGGGAAGCCTTGCGGCGCGAGCACCGTGACGAGCAGCGGCGCGAACGGCCGCTTCAGGCGCAGCACCAGCGTCGTGTCGTTCGGCGCCTCCGCCTTCCGCACCACGTCGTAGCCGAAGCGCGACTGCGGGCCGTTGTTCGGGTCGTTGATGGCGTCGACCGAATAGACGCAGTCGCGCGCCGTCAGCGGAACGCCGTCGGCGAACTTCAGTCCCGGCCGCAGGTGGTAGGTGATCGTCAGGCCGTCGCGGCTGACCCCGCCGTTCCCCGGGGTCGGCGGCTCGGTCGCCGCGTCGCCGACCAGCGCACCGCGATCATCGTACTTGACGAGGTATTGGAACAGCAGCTCACCCCACTGGGTGGAGGCGGTTCCGTTCTCGAGCGCGGGATTCAGAGACCCGGGCTCGCGCTGCTGCGCGACGATCAGCGTCTCGGCGCGGGGCGGCGCGGCGACCTGCCGTTCCGCCGCCGGCGAGCACGCTGCGGTAACCAGCACCGCCGCCGATAGCAGCCTCATCCTCCACGGGCACGAAGAAGCCATCGGCAAGCCTACATTCCCGCGCGGGAAAGCTGGACGATCCACAAGGCCGTCAGCCCCGTATTCGTCGCGACGTGCATTGCGAACGCGACCGCCACGGCGATGCCGAGCGCGATCTCCCGCAACGCGGGCCACCGCAAGCCGAGCGCGCCGGGCGACCACCGGAACGCTCGTGCGGCGAGCCACACGGCCGCGACGGCGGCGCTTTCGCGCGCGAACACGTACACCGCGAGCTGCGCCGCACTGTACGGCTGGCGCAACTGGAGCAGCCACGCCAGCGCGACGTGCGTCAGCGCCATGACGACCAGAACCGCTCCGAGCACGACGAGCGGTAGCGTGTAGCCGAAGTGCCTTCCCGCGACCGGCTGGTCGTGCGGTGTCATCGGCGGACCGCCTTCAACGCGGTCCGTGCGCTACCTCGGCGCGCCGCCGAAACCTTGCGGGGTTACGCCGTGACCGGTTCCGGGTGGCGCGCGGTGGCGCGCAGCGTCTCCTCGTCGAGCGGGGCCCAGGTGAACGGCGCCGAGTAGAGCGGCGGGTCGCCGTAGTCCGGGCGCGACATGTACGGCTTGCTGCTGTAGTACTCGTCGGGAACCGCGAACACGTCGAGCGACGTCGGCTTGAAGCGGTCGTCGGGATCGACGCACAGCAGCTGCGCTTCGCTCGGCACGTACATCGCGCCGGCCGCGACGCGGTAGCCGTCGCTCTGGTTCGCCAGCGAGCTGTGGAACAGCGCCGGGCTGAACACGAACGCCTGTCCCGCGCGCATCGGAACGTCGGTCAGGCAGTCGGCGTAGATCGTGCGCAGCAGATGATCGTACGGGAACACCGGCTCGGACGGGCGCAGCTCGCGGTTCAGCAGATGGCTGCCGCGCACGACGCGCAGGCAGCCGTTGTTCAGATCGACGTCGATCAGCGGCACCCAGAACTGCACCGGCGTGTACAGCGTCTCGTCGACGAAGGTCGGATCCTGATGGACCTGCACGATTCCGTCGTGCGGCCGCTTGCACAAGAAGCCGGCCATCGCGAAGCGGTAGTCGTCGAGGAAGCCGCGCTCGGGCATCCGGTAGACGGACTCGATGATGTCGGCGACCGCCATGCGGTACTCGAGATTCTGGCTCAGCACCGAGGGGCCGAAGCCGCGCCGGTAGATCGAGTCCGGATTCTCGACGAACCATTTCACGAGCGTTCGGACGTCCGCGTCGCTCAGAAAATCGACGACGACGTATCCGTCGCGGTCGAGCGCCGCTTGCAGCGACGCGTCGTGGAAGACGCGGCGGGCGGGCGGATACGCGTACATCATTCCCTCACCCCATGGAGACGGCCGGAGGCGTCGAACAGTGCTCCGGAGCACCCGGCGGCCCGCTCCGTTCAGGAATGGTAGCAGAGCGCGGTGCGCCCGGCAAGGAGGGTGATGGACGAGTTCGGCGCGGCGGTCGGCGCGCGGTGCTGGGACTGGCTGGAACGGCAGCGCGGCGCGTTCGAGCCCTTTCGTGAGGACGACCCGGCGCGTGCGAGGCGGCTGCTGGCGTACGGCGAGCTGACCGGCATCCTCGGCGGTTGCCTGCGCCGCGGCGCGTCCGGCGGCGCGGTCGAGCGGCTCGCGCGGTTCGTCGACGGCGGCCTCGACGCGTACGACTGGGAGGCGCAGGCGATCCGCTCGCCGGCGTTCGTCGTCGCGGTGCTGGTCGCGGCCCGCTTTCGGACCGCGCTCGGCGGTGACGCCGAGCCGCTGCGCGCCGCGGCGGCGCGCCACGCCGCGCTCGGTACGGTCGACGCGCTGGAGCTGGCGCCGTACCGCATGTTCGAGCTCGAGCACCTCCTCGCCGCGTGCGGCGCCGGCGCGGGGCGCGAGCGAACGTTCGCGGAGCGGCTGCGCGCCGCGCTGGCGCCGCTCGGGAAACCGCCGTCCGCGTACACCACGCACGACCGCTACGCGGTGACGCACATCGTGTTCGCGCTGTGCGACGACGGCACGCGCGCGGCGGAGAGCGTCGCGCCGGCGGCGGTCGTCGCGCGGCTGCGCGATCTGGTCGCGCTGTGCGGGCGGATGGCGCTGATCGAGCGCGAGCACGACCTGCTCGCCGAGTCCGTCTCGTGCGTGCGGTACCTCGGCATGGACGAGCCGCGGTTCGTGCGCGAGGCGTTCGCGCTCGCCGCCGCGGCGCAGGACGCGGACGGCAGCATCCCGACCTTCGCCGAACCGCCCGCCGTCGAGGACGCGCGGTTCTTCCAGCGCTACCACGCGACGCTGATGTGGGCGCACGCCGCGACGTGAGCGTTCCGGCGACCGACCGCGCCGCGCTGCTCGACGACGTCGGGCGCGCCGCCGCGTGGCTCTCCGGTGTGCGCGCGCTCGCGCACGATGCCGGCGCCGGTGCGGAGACGTGGTGCGCGCTCGCGCTCGGCCTCAGCGTCGCCGCAGCGCTGCTCGACGCGGACGGCGTGCGGCGCGACGCCGCTGGCGCGGCCGCACGGCTCGCGCGCACGCTCGCCGCGGAACCCGACGCCGCGGTGCGCGACCGGCTCCCGTTCGGGCTGACCGGCGCGCTGCACCCCGCCGAGCCCCCGCTGCGCGCGGCGCGCGACGCGCTTCGCGCCGCCGCGCGCGCGACGGACGGGGTGGGCGCCGGGCCGGACGCCTGCGCGGTCGCGCTGCGCGGCGCGGAGCCGGAACTCGCCGCACTCTGCGAACGGGCCGAGCTGCGCGGCGTCGCCGGGCCGGCGCGCGAGCGGCGCGAGCTCGGTCTGGCGCTCGCGGCGCGCGCCTTCTCCGCCGCGCGCGCGCCGGTCAAGAGCGTCTTCGCGATGGCGCTGTTGCGCGTCGCGGCGGGTGCGCAGCTCGACGCGTTCGTCACGCGGGAAGCGCTCGAATTCGTGCGGCGGCAGCAGCGCGTGGACGGCTCGTACGGCCATCTTCCGCCGCGCTCGCGCGCCGCCGGCGACATCCGGCTGGCCGTGCATCTGCCCTGGACGGTCGCCGCGCTGCGCGTGCTGCACGACGCGCTCGCGCCGGTTCCGCTGGCGCGTTCGCTGGTGCTCGAAACGGCAGAAGGATAAGCGGCCCGGCCCCTGAAGAGAAGCGCCCCGTCGGTTACCACGGTGCTCGGCAGAACCAGGAATTCCCGGTTCACGCGCGCTCGAGGGCCTCGACGGCGCCACGATGGAGGGGGTCACGTCGTGCTCGCTTCGAGCGTCTCAGCGCCGGCCGGTATCCGGGCCAGCAGCTACACCATCTACGTCGACATCGCCGAAGGCGACGGCTTCACGCTGCTCGCGCACGGCTATACCGGCGCGTACGATCTCGTGCCGAACGCGGTCGCCGCGTACGTGCGATCGCTCGACGCCCGCCCGCCGAAGCCACTGTACGGGACGTGGACCGACGAGCGCGTCGGCGACGACGTCCCGGTGCCGTCCGACGCGACGATCGAGACGCTGAAGCAGCGCGGTTTCCTCACCACCATGACGCGCGCGGAGGAGCGCGCGTTCTTCGACCGCGTGATCGCGATGAAGCACGCGCACGAGGACGCGACGCCGTCGTACGTCATCATGCCGACGTACGACTGCAACTTGCGGTGCGGCTACTGCTTCCAGGACCACATGCGCACCGACGCGTCGTACGCGCACCTGCTGCGCACGATGACCCCGGCGCTGATCGATCGCACGATCGCCGCGCTGCCTGGCATCGAGGAGCGGCACGGGATCGTCCCCGGCTCGCGCCGGCGCTCGTTCATGTTCTTCGGCGGCGAGCCGCTGCTGGCGCGCTCGCGCCCCGTGATCGAGCGCTTCATGACGCGGGCCCGCGAGGCGTCGCCGGCGGTGTTCGCCGCCGTCACGAACGCCACCGAGCTGGACGCGTACGCCGATCTGCTCGGCCCGGAGGCGATCTCGCTGCTGCAGATCACCGTCGACGGCCCGCGCGCGCGGCACGACGCGCGCCGCGTCTACGCCGACGGCTCGGGCTCGTTCGACCGCATCGCCGCGAACGTCGACCTCGCGCTGAGCCGCGGCGTCTCCGTCGACGTGCGGATGAACGTCGACCGCGGCAACGCGGCGGAGCTTCCCGCGCTGGCGGAGTTCTTCGCCGAGCGCGGCTGGCCGGATCATCCCGGCTTCAGCTCGTACGCGGCGCCGGTCCACGCCACGAACCCGTCGATCGACCGCAAGAGCTGCTTCAACGGGCACGAGCTCAACGAGGCGCTGGCGGCGCTGCGCGCCGAGCACCCCGCGATGGCCGCGATCACGACGCGCGACGACGGCTTGCGCTCGCGGCTGCGGCGCGTGATGCGCGACGGCGCCGACCCGATGCCGCGCATGATGAAGGCCAGTTACTGCGGCGCGCACACCGGGATGTACGTGATCGACGCGTTCGGCGACATCTACGCGTGCTGGGAGCGGACCGGCGACAAGAACGTGCGCATCGGCTGGATCGGCGAGGACGGCCGCGCCGAGCTCGTCGCCGACCGGCTCGCCGGCTGGCGCTCGCGCACCGTCTCGACGAACGAGACGTGCGCGCAGTGCCGCTACGCGATGTACTGCGGCGGCGGCTGCGCGGTGCTCGCCGAGGACGTGCACGGCACGATGTTCGGGAACTACTGCGACGCGTTCGGCCGCCGCTTCCGGCACGCGGTGCGCGACGCGTACGCGACCCGCAACGAAGCGCTTCCGCACGACGACCGCGTCCTCGAGCTGCGCGCGCTCTGACGCGCGCCCGGGACGCCGCAAGACGTCTCGGTGCGCGCTCCGTTTGCGCGCGCCGAGCGAGTTCGCCCCAACCAAACGAACCCCTGAAAGGCCCGGTTGAATGCCCAATAACGACGTGACGATCCGGATCAATCTCGGCGACTGGGGCAACAGCCTCCAGGAGCTGGAGCAGCGCCTCACCGCGGGTTCCGGCGACGACGACGCCGTCGGCGCCGAGGCGGACGCGCCGTACTACTGCGGCACGAACAAGTAACGCCGTCCACGCGACACACTTCGAAACGAAAGGAACATTCACTATGCCCAATGTCGAAGCAGTCATCAAGCTCAACCCGACCGAGGGCGGGATCGAGATCGCGCTCGAGGATCTCGAACGCCGCGTCCAGCTCACCGGCAACGACGCGATGGACGCGCCGTACTACTGCGGCTCGAACGGCTGACCGCGGCGGTTCTCTCCGGCTCCGTGCGGGAACGGCGGCGTGTCCGACCGTTCCCGCGCCCGCCGGCGCGCGGCGACACGGTCGCGTGATGCACCGATGAGGGTTCTGATCGCGACGCTGGCTTCGCCCGGCTTCGTCTTCTCGTCGCTCGCCGTGGCGGAGGCGTTGCGCGCGCGCGGCCACCGGGTCGCGTTCGTGACCGATGCCGCGTACGCCGATGCGCTCGCGGCGCGCGGTTTCGCGCGCCTGCCGAACGGCGCGGACGACGCGCCGAGCTTCCAGCTCGACGGCTGGTTCGACCCGCAGCGGATCGCGACGCAAGTGCGGCATCTGGCCGCCGCCCTGCGCGCGCAGACGCCCGACGTCGTGCTGGCGTCCAACCTCGCGATGGGGCCGCTGCTGGTGCGGCGCCTCGTCCCCGTGCCGGTCGCGGTGCTCGGCCCGATGGTGCTGCTGTGGCCGTCGCTGCGGCCGTCGGACGATCCGGCCGACGCGGAGATCGAAGGCCGGTTGGCGTGGCGGCATGCCGATCAGATGCGCCACCTCACGCGCGCCGCCGACGCGCTCGGCATCGTGCTGCCCGACCACGGTTACGAGCGCAGCCCGCTGTTTGGCGACCGCTATCTGCTGCAAGGTGTTCCGGCGCTGCAGCGCCTGCGCGACGCTCTGCCGCCTGCCGTGCGCTTTGCCGGGCCGTGCACGTTCGACGCGCCGGGCCACGACGGCGTCGAGGAAACGGCGTGGATCGCGCGGCAGCGCGCGCACGGGCGCCGCATCGTGTACGTGCAGCTCGGCCGCGTGTTCGACAAGCCGTCGTTCTGGGATGCGTTCCGCCGGCGGCTGGAACGGCTCGACGTCGCGGCGGTGGTCTGCACCGAGCGCTTCGACGGCGTGCTGGACGGCGTGCCCGAGAACGCGCTGGTCCGCGCGCGTGTCGCCCAGGACGCGGTGCTGCCGCACGCCGACGCGGTGCTGTGCGCCGGGCATCCGACCGCGGTGCTGGGCGCGCTGGCGCACGGCGTCCCGCTCGGCATCGCGCCGGCCGGCAGCGGCACCGAGGAGAACGCCGAAGCGTGCGTGCGCGGCGGAGCCGCGGTGGAGATCGACGCGGCCGACGGCGACGCCGTGCCGCGCGCGCTCGAGCGGCTCTTGCACGAACCGGCGTTCCGTGCCGCGGCTCGCGTCTTGCAGCGCGAGATCGCGCAGCACGACGGCCCCGCGAGCGTGTGCGACGAGCTGGAGCGCTTGCACGCCGAGCCGGCGCGCGCCGGCGACGGTGCGCTGAGCGGAGCGGTGCCGTGATCGCCGAGGCCGTGCGCGCGCTGCTCGCCGAACGCGAGGCCGCGTGGGGCGGGCGCCTGCGGCTGCTGCCGGACGGTGCGCTCAACGAGCGGAGCCGCATTCTGGCGCTGCCGTCGCTGGTCGCCGAGCTGTACCCGCCCGTCGACGAATCCCGGCTCGCGCGCGCCGCGTTCGCGCTGTGCGCGTTCAGCGACGCGATCGTCGCGTGCGACGACGTGATCGACTACGCCGCGGCCGATCCCGACGCGACGCGCCGTCTCCCCGAGATCGCGGTGATCTTCGCCGAAGCGTACCGCGTCTTCGCGGAGCTGTTCGGCGGCGAGCGGCGGTTCTGGGACCCGCTGCGCGCGTACTTCAGCGAGTACGTCGACGCGTTGGCCCTCGAAGCGCGGATCGCGCGCGACGACGACGCGTGGAGCGCGTGCACGGCCGAGGCGGCGCTCGGCATCGTGCGCGGGAAGAACGGTCTGGTGCGGCTGGTGGACGCCGCGGTCGCCGGGCTCGCCGGCGGCGACCAGCGCGCCGGTGCGGACGCGATCTTGCTGGAATGGTTCGCCGGCGAGCAGATGCTGGACGACCTCAACGACTGGCGCGAGGACGTGCGCGACCGCAACGTCTCGGTGCTGCTGCGCAGCGCCTGCGAGGCACGGCCCGACGGCGCGGATCTCGAAGCGATCGGCCTGCGGCTCTATCGCGACGGGCACGTCGAGCGCGTCCTGGTCGTCGCCGAGGAGCTGGTCGCCGGCGCGGCGGCTGCGGCGGGCGCGGCAGGCGCGATGCGGTTCGCACAGCTCATCGAGCACCGCCGCGCGCGCATCGCCGAGCGCCGCGAGCGCGTCACGTCGGTCCTCGCGAGCGCATGACCGGCACGAGCGGCTCGAACGGTTCGCGCCGCGCGGATCGCGCACGCGACGCGCTGCGCGCGGCGGCGCGGTACGTGATCGAAGCGCAGCAGCCCGACGGGGCATGGCTCGACTTCGAGCTCGACCGCACGCCGTCCGACGCCTGGGTGACCGGCTATGCCGGGCTCGGGCTCCTCGCCGCCCGCGCCGCTCTGCCCGGCGCCATGCCGTCGGCCGATGCGGCGCTGCGCGGCGCGCGCGCGTGGCTGCTGCGCGCTTGCGAAGGCCGCGGCGGCTGGGGCTTCAACGCGCACGCGCCGGTCGACGCGGACTCGACCGCGCTCGCCACCACGTTCCTCGCGTCGACGGGTGGTGCGCCGGCGGCGGCATACGACACGCTGCGCCGTCACCGGCACGACGACGGCGGCTACTCGTGCTACGAACGCTTCTCGGACGTCTCGACGTGGGCCGTGAGTCACGGCGACGTCTCGGCGACGGCGCTGCGCGCGCTGCTGACCGAACCGGCGCGCGACACCGAGAGCATCGAGCGCTGCGCGCGCTATCTCGCCGAGCAGCAGCTCGGCGACGGCTCGTGGCCTTCGTTCTGGTACACGACGCGCGCGTACTCCGTCGCCTTCGTGCTCGACGCGCTGCACGCGCTCGGCGCGCGACACCGGCTCGACGCACGCGAAGCCCTTCGCGAGAACGGTGCGGCGTTGCTCGCGCTGCATCGGCTCGAGGCGGCCGTCCGCTTCGCTTGCGACGACGTGCCACGCGACGACGCGTTCGCGCTCGCGCTCGCACTCGAGACGGTCGCGCGATTCGGCGATGCGGCCGACGCGGCCGCGCTGCTCGACGATCTGCTCGCGCTGCAGCGCATCGACGGCCGTTTCACCGCCGCGGTCCCGTTCATGCGACCGGACCCGTGGAACTACGAGGACGGCGACCCGCAAGCGAGCGTGCTCGACCCGTTCGGGCTGTTCACGACCGCGACGGCGCTGCGCGCGCTGGCTGCGGTGGTGCTGCGCGCGAGCACGCCCGAGGCGGTCCATGCCTGACCCGGCCGATCTGCCCGCGCTGCGCTTCGCGCGGCGCGCGGAGAACGACCACACGCTGCTGCAGGGCGCATGGCCGGCGGCGGTCCGCATCGTCGCGGCCCGCGCCAGCTCGGACGCGGCGCTGACGGTTCATACGTTCGCCGCTGCATTCGCACCGATCTCGGACGCGCGGCTGCGCCGCTTCGCGCTGGCGTGCCGGCTGCTGTCCGACATCCCGCGCCTTGCACCGGACGGCGCGCTCGCGGCGCAGCTCGAGCAGCATGCGATCCTCGCCGAGCTCTTCCCCGGCGACCCGCGCGTGTGGACGGCGCTGCGCGAGATCACCGCGCGCGCGGCGTGGGCGCGCGCCGAGGACGAGCTCTACCGAAGCGGTCGCCGCGACATCGCGGAGCTCGACGAACCGGCCGCGACCGCGCATGCGCGCGCCTCGGTGGTGCTGCCGAGATTCGCCGCCGCCGGTCTCGCGCTGCTCGCGGGCGACGAAACGGCGCTGCCCGCGTGGGAGCGAGGCATCGACGCGTACGCCGAAGCGCGTGCCCGTCTCGCCGCCGTGATCGCGTGCCGTGACGACGTAGCCGCCGGCCGGGCGACGTACGTGAGCGCACGTCTCGCCCGCGAAGAGCCGACGGCATATGCCGAGGCGCGAATCGGAGCGCCCGACGTGCTCGCGGTGCGACTCTACGCGGGCGGGATCGCGGCCGAGATGATCGACCGCGCGCTCGCGGCGCTCGCCGTCGCGCACGAGACGCTGCCGCACCCCGTTGCCGCGGAGTGGCGCGAGCTCACGGCGCTCGCGCGACGAGCTGCTAGCGCTCGCGTACTTCTCGACGAGGCCCGCGCGATCGTGCGCTGACGCCGCGGACGCCGGCGACGGCAAGGCGGGAGCGGCGCCGCGGCGAACCGGCGGGGTCGGCGTGGGAGCGTACGGGTCTGGTGGCTCGCCCAGTCTTCAAAACTGGTGAGGCCGTCGCAAGGCGGCTGGTCGGTTCGATTCCGACACGTTCCCGCCATGCGCGCTCAGCGATCCGCGTCCTCGGCCGGTGCGGTATTTGCACCGGAGTCCCGCTGCGATGCGCCCGGCGGTTCGGCGGCGGCGCGGCGGCGTTCGGCTTTGCGGCGGTCCTCCGGCAGCACGCCGATCAGCATCGCCAGAAAGCGCTGCCCGAACAGCTTGCGGCGCTCGTCCTTGCGGCGGTCGTCCATCGACGTTGCGCCTGCTCTGCGCGGCCGGGCGTTCCCTGCGCGGATCAGCTTCGGCGCACGCGCCAGATCTGCTCGACCGGCCACCGGCGCGCCCAGGCGTCGCCGGCGAACGGCTCGTACGTCGTCGTTGCGCCCGGCGGTGCTTGCAGCTCGATCAAGTCCTCTACCGCGAAGCCGTTCGCTCGGAAGAGGCGAATCCAGGCGCCGTACGGCCGGGTGAAGCTGACGGACTCGCCGTCGTCGATGCGCATCACGTCGTGATAGCCGTGCCGCAGCGTTTCACCGACCGTGTCGGTCTCAGGGTCCCAGCACATGGCGTGCAGCGTGGACTCGGCGTTGAAGGCGAAGAGCCCGCCGCTGCGGAGCAGCCGTGCCGCCTCCGGCACCGTGCGGTCGGGGTCGGCGTACGTCATCGCGCCGTGATCGCAGAACACCACGTCGAACGAAGCGTCCGGCAGCGGAACGTTCTCCGCGCTCGCATGCAGCAGCGGGAAGTCGACGCCGGCCTCGGCCATGAGCCGCCGTGCGTGGTCGAGCTGCCGCGCCGAGTTGTCCAAGGCGACGACGCGCGCGCCGCGCTGCGCGAGCGCGATCGACCACTGCGCGCCGCCGCAGCCGAGCTCGAGGACGTCCTTGTCGCGGACGTCACCGAGCACGCGCAGGTCGTCCTCCGGGATCGACCACACGCCCCAGCCGCGTCCCGCGCGCCGCAATTGATCGCCGTGCGCGGCCTGATAGGCGTCGCTCAGCGCATCCCAGTGCGCGCGGTTGCGGCGCGCGTCGTCGCTCAGCTTCGGGTCAGGCCTGTTCGCGCTGGACGCGCTGGACCTGCAGCCGCTGCATCATCTGCGGCGTCGGCAGCTTGACGTCGCGCGCGAGCTTCAGCCAGGCGAGGACCTTGATCGTCCACCACGTCGTGTCGATCTCGAACCAGCGCAGACCGTGCTTCGCGCTGAACGGAAAGGCGTGGTGGTTGTTGTGCCAGCCCTCGCCCCAGGCGAGGATCGCGACCCACCAGTTGTTCTGCGACTTGTCGCCGGTGCGGAAGCTCTGATAGCCGCTGTAGTGCGCCGCGCTGTTCACGAGCCACGTGATGTGGTACGTCACCACGACGCGCACGAAGAGACCCCAGACCAGCCACGACCATCCGCCGATCACGAACAGCAGCACGCCCAGACCGATCGTCCAGAAGATGTTCGACGCTTCCATGAAGCGGTAGAACCGGTCGTTGGCGAGGTCGGGGGCGAGGCGGTACTGCTCTTCGATCGAGAGCATCGACTCGTTGCGCTTGTAGAGCCACTCCATGTGGGCCCACAGGACGCCCTTGTGGATGTCGTGCGGGTCGCCTTCCTTGTCCGTGTGCGCATGGTGCGCGCGATGGGTCGAGATCCAGTCGATCGGACCGCCCTGCATCGCCAGCACGCCGAGGATCGTCGTCACGTACTCCAGCGGCTTCCACAGCTTGAGGCTGCGGTGGGTCAGATGGCGGTGGTAGCCGAGGCAGATGCCCCAGGCGCCGGTGGCATAGTAGAGCACCGCGAGCACGATGAGCGCACTCCAGTGGAACGTCCCGGGGATGAAGGCGCAGAGCGCTCCAAGGTGCAGGATCGAGAGGCCGGTAAAATTCGCCCAAGCGGGCGTCCGCCGCAGCTTAGCGGTCGCGGTTTGCATACCGTTAGCAGGTGCGCCCTTCGACCGGCGACTCCTGGCGAGCGAGCCGAGCCGGTCCGTTAAGGATTGAGCCGGGCGTCGAGCGTGATCTCGACGGCGCGGAGCGCCCGGCTGAGCGGGCAGCTCGCCTTGGCCTCGGCAGCGAGCTGCTGGAACTTCTCGGGCTCCAGCCCGGCCGCCGAGACCGTCGTGGTGAGCTCGATGAGCGGGATGTCCATCCCCCGTGCCTCGCGCTTGAGGTGGACGTGGGCCGTCGTGTCGATCGAGGCCGGCGGGTGGCCGGCACGGGTCAGGTACAGGCTGATCGCCATCGTGAAGCAGGCCGCGTGCGCGGCGGCGAGGAGCTCCTCCGGGTTCGTCCCCGGGTCGCCGCTGAAGCGCGTTCCGAATGAGTAGTCCGCTTTGACGAAGCCGCTCTCGGTCGCGATCGAGCCTTTGCCGCGGGCGGTGTTGCCTTCCCAGTGAACCGAGGCCGCGCGCGTGATGTCGTCCGCCGTTCGCATGCGCTCCAGGAGGCGCACGCCGGGCGGGCGGTTGCGCGCAACCCGGCGGCGGCCCCGCGCGCTCATGCGCGGCGGTGATCGACGTCCACACGCATCTGCATCCGCCGCGGCTGTTCGCCGCCATCCGCCGCTGGTTCGCCGAGCGCAGCGCGTGGGTGCTCGAGCACCCGACCGAACCGCACGCCGTCGCGCGGTCGCTGCGCGAGCAAGGCGTGGAGAAGTTCGCCTTCTGCTCGTACGCGCACAAGCCCGGGATGGCGCGCGAGCTCAACGACTGGCTCAACGACACCGCGCGCGAGCTCGGCGCCGGCGCGGTTCCGCTCGGCACCGTGCACGTCGACGACGCCGATCCCGCCGCCGACATGCGCGACGCGCTGCGCGGCGGCTGCGCCGGATTGAAGGTGCACGAGGACGTGCAGCGCTTCGGGCTCGACGACCCGCGGCTGGCCGGCGCGCTCGCCGCGGTCGCGGAGCACGACGGCTTCGTGCTCGCGCACGTCGGTCACATCCCGTGGTCGCACGAGACGTACGACGGGCCGGCCCGCATCGCGCGCGTGCTGGAGGCGCACCCGCGGCTGCGCGTGGTCGTCGCGCACTTCGGCATGCCCGATCACGCGCGCTATCTGGATCTGATCGAACGCGAGCCGCGGCTGTTCCTCGACACGACGATGGCGTTCGGCCCGGAGTCGCCGTCCCGCATCACGATCGTGCGCGAGGACGTCGAGCGCGGCGCGAGCCAAATCGTCCTCGGCACCGACTGGCCGAACATCCCGTACCCGTACGACGGCGACCTGCGCGGCTTGCGCGCGCTGCACCTCACCGACGCGGCGCTGCGCGCGATCACCGCGGAGAACGCGAAGAAGCTGACGCCCGCGTTCGCGTAGCTAGCGCTCGCGCAGCAGCGCGCAGAACGACGCGACCAGCGCGGCGTCGAACTGCGTCCCGGCGCAGCGTTCCAGCTCGCGCAGCGCTTCGGGCTCGCCGATCGCGCGGTGGTACGGGCGGTCGAGCGTCATCGCGGAGAACGCGTCGATCACGCTCACCGCGCGCGCGAGCGGATCGATCATCGCGCCGGGGATGCCGTTCGGATAGCCGTGGCCGTCCCAGCGCTCGTGGTGCTGGCCGACGATGCGCGCGACCTCGGCGAAGTCGGCGTAGCCCGAGAGGATCGTGCGCCCGTACTCGGCGTGGCGCTGCATCGTGCGGTACTCGCCCGCTTCGAGCTTCGCCGGCTTGAGCAGGATCGATTCGGGGACCAGCAGCTTTCCGATGTCGTGCAGCAGCGCCGCGCGCACGAACGTCTCGTGCGCCGCGGCGCTCAGGCCGAGGCGGGGCGCCCACGCGTGCGCGATGCGGTTCACGTGCAGCAGATGCAGCCGCGTGTACGGATCGCGCACCAGCGCCGTCTCGACCAGCGGCTCGGTCGCGCCGAAGTCGCCGAACCGCACCAGCGGTGCGACCTCGTCGCCGACCGCGACGCCGCCCTGCTCGATGCTGAGCCTCAGCCGCATCTCGGCGAGCGCCAGCAGATCGCCGCGCACCGTGCCCTCTTCGGGCGCCGTCACCCAGCCGCGGTTCACGGAGATCGGGATCACGTCGTCGTCGCCGCGGAACGACAGGTCCGCGCTGCGCGCGCCGGCGTCCGCGACGAGCTGCGCGACCGCGGCCCGCTCGTCGCGGCGCGCGACCAGCACGAAGTCGTCGCCGCCGAAGCGCCCGACCAGCGTGTCCGCGTCGGCCAGCGTCGCGAGGCGCTCGGCCAGCGCGTCGAGGACGCGGTCGCCAACGCGCGTGCCGTAGACGTCGTTGATGCGGCCGAAGTTCGTGATGTCGAGCAGCACGATCCCGACCGCGCCGTCGAGCTCGGCGAGCCGCTCGTCGATGTTGCGCAGCACGGTCGAATGATTCGCCAGCCCGGTGAGCGGGTCGACCTCGGCGACGCGCTGCAGCCGCGCGAAGAGCCGCTGGTTGCGCAGCGCGATCGCCAGATAGCGCCCGATCGCCTCGAGCAGCGCCACGTCGGTCGCGTCGTAGGCGTTCTCGTTCGTGCTCTGCACCGAGAGCACGCCGATGCGCGCGCCGCCCGCCTGCAGCGGGACGAAGATCGCCGACACCGTGTCGTCGGTCCACGGCTGCGCGGTGTTCAGCGGCCGGCGCCGCACGGCGGCCCAGTCCTCTTTCGTGCTGAAGAGCTGCGACCGGCCGGTGCGAACGGTCTCCCAGGAGCGCCCGCCGCGCTCGATGACGATCTCCGGCGCGGGCCGGACGACGCCGTGGTCGTTGGCGTACTCGATCCGCAGCGCGGCGCCGCTGCGCAGCGCGACGAAGCAGACGCTGACGTCGATGACGCGCGTCAGCAGCTCGCACAGCGACGCGATCGTTTCGCGCGGCGAGCGGTCGGCAGCCAAGAGCTGCGCCACCTCGCCGATCAGCAGACGCCCGCGCCGATCCTCGGCGGACGGTGGACCCGGTCCCACGATCACGTCACGCACGCGCTCCTGTGCAGGTCCCGAACCGTTCCCGGCCCGCGGCCGGGTGCCCTACCGAATCGCGAACCCGTCTCGCACGATGGGCAGACCGTTCGCGTCGAGTCGCGTTCCGACCAGCAGCTTCAGAAAGAAGCCGTACGACGCAACGCCGCCGCGCACGCCGTTGGTGCGCAGGAAGCGGTCGTAGAAGCGCCACTGCAGCGCGAAGATCCGCGGCTGGTAGTGGCGCAAGAAGCGCTCGCGGCTGGCCTGGAAGTCGGCGACGACGCGCGGGTCGAGCCGCAGCCGGCGGCGCTCGGAGTCGGGCAGCTCGCCGTAGGTCCAGAAGGCGCCGGAGTAGCGGATCAGCGGGTCGTCGGAGCGCAGGCAGGCGAGCGTGCCGATGAAGTTCGCGTCGCCTTCGTCGGTGAAGCCGCCGGCGTGCGCCCACTCGTGCGCCAGCGCGCGCGGCACCTCGTGCGCCAGGAACGAGCTGTTCAGCAGCGTCTCGAACGCGTACGGCGAGTACATCCCGCCGATCCCCGCCGCTTCGTAGTACGGCTCGAGGATCGTCGCTTTGGGAACGGTCACCGCGACGTCCCAGTCGTCGCCGAGCCGCCGGATCAGCGGCGCGAACGCCGCGCGCAGCTTCGCGCGGTCGAGCGACTCGGCGTGCGCGGCCGCGACGTTGTCGTTCAGCGTCGCGACGATGCGTTGGCTGAAGCGCGCGACCGCGTCGTCGGTCACCCGCGCCTCGCTGTAGTCGACCCGCGCGGCGATCGTCGTGCGCCGGTAGTTGATCCCCCACAGCGCTTCGAAGAGCACGATCCCGAGCGCGGCGATCGCCGCGGTGTGCGCGAGCAGCGCGAGCGCGGTGCGCTTCTTGCGGCCGCGCGGCGCGCGCCGGATCGCGCGCACCCACCACAGCGCCAGCGCCGCGAGGACCACGATCGCTTCGAGATCGCCGAACGCGAACGGCACCGCGTCGCTGAACGGGACGAAGGCGCGGTTCATCGCCGCGAAGATTCCGTTCGCGTAGCCGTGCTCGACCCAGCCGCGCGGCAGCGGCGCCGACGACGCCACCCAGGCGAGCACGACGGCCAGCACGTCGAGCGCGAGCGCGCGCTTCACGGAAACAGGTACGTCGCGAACGCGCCGACGCGGGTGAAGCCGACCCGTTCGTAGAGCGCGATCGCCGGCGCGTTGAAGTCGTTGACGTAGAGCGAGAGCGTTTTCTCCGTGGTGAACAGCCGGCGCGCGATCGCGGCGAGCGCGAGCGCGGCGTAGCCTTTGCCGCGTTGCTCGGGCGGCGTCCACACGCCCTGCAACTGCGCCGTCGCCGCCGTGCGCGGGCCGACGTTGAGCTGGAAGCGCAGCGCGCCGCCGTCGATCCACACCCACCACAGGCCTTGCCCGATCGCGCGGCGCACCGCGGCGACGAACCCGGCGCGGTTGACCCGCGGGTCGTAGCCCAGCTCGGCCTCGATCATCCGGCCGCTGTGCTCGGCGACGAGCTCGGCTTCGTCCTCGCGGGCGCGCCGGACGCCCGCGTCGGGAAACGCCCGCAGCGCGGCCGGCGCGAGCATGTAGAGCGGCTGCTCGGTGCGGAGCAGCAGCGGCGGCGGATGCCAGGTGCGGACGCGCGACCACAGCCCGTCGACGGCCGGTTTCGGCCCGACGAAGCTGCGCAGGCCGCGGTGGCGGCGCGTCTCGATCGCGAACGCGTCGAGCGCGCTCTCCTCCTCGGCCGCCAGGACGAGCTGTCCGCCGAAGTAGATCAGCCCGTTCACGCGCCCGCGCTGGTCGCGATTGAGGACCAGCTCATCGGGCGCGGCGGGGCCGTGGCCGCCCTCGAGCACCCATTGCAGGTAGACGTTGTCGAACGGGCGGCGCGCGGCGAATTGGATCGCGTCGCGCCGCGTCGCGCGGGTGACGGGCTCGAGCAGCGGCGGTGGTCTTCTTAGCTGAGCGGCCGGACGAAGGTCGGCGTGGTGGTCGGAGCTTTGCTCCCGCCCTCCGGTTCGACGCTGACCGCGACGGCTCCGACCCGGGTAGCGTCGACCGGCAGCGCGACGACCGCGACGCCGTCCGGGTTGGGCGTGAAGGTGACGCTCGGCGCGACGCTGGTCGAGCCCTTCGCCGCGGTCCAGGCCTGGTAGACGTGCCCGCGCGGCGGCGGCGGAAGCTTCGAGAACGCGAAGTAGATGCGCTCGCGCCGCACGACGATCGTCCCGGCCGCGACCTCGTAGCGCTTCGCGTCCGGCGCGAGCAGGTCGGTCAGCGTGCGGCGGTCCTGCGCGCCGACGCGCTCGCTCTGCGCCAGCCGGGTCTGCAGCGTCGTGCTGCGCCGCTGCGCGCTGGCCAGATCGCCGCGCAGGTTCAGGTCTTGCGCGACGGTGACGACCGCGAACACGATCGCCGCCGCGGCGGCCAGCCCCGTCCCCCACAGCCAGGCCGGATACAGCAAGCCGGCGCGGCGCCGCGCGACGGTTCCGTCGGCGGCGTCCGAACGCACGCGGGCCATGAGCCGCTCTTTCATGCGCGACGAGCGCGCCGAGTCGACCGGCTCCTCGGCCGTGCGCGCGAGCGCGTCGGCGGCGGCGCGCAGGTCGAGGTACTCGCGCCGCGCCTCGTCGTCGTTCGCGATGAACGCCGCGACCAGCGCCGACTCCTCGCGCGGCAGCACGCCCAGCGCGTACAGCGCGACCGACTCCAGCATCGCCTCGCGGGCGCCGTTCTCGCTCATCGCGACACCCGCTCGCCGAGCGTCTCGCGCATCCGTTTCAAGCCGCTGCGGATGCGGGTCTTCACCGTTCCGAGCGGCGTGTCGGTGCGGCGCGCGAGCTCCTGGTGCGTGACGCCGCCGAAGAAGCCGAGCTCGATCAAGCCGCGCTGCTCGGGCGGCAGCTTCGCCAGCGCGTCGCGCACGCGCTGCGCGTCGAGCCGCGCGAAGACGTCGTCGTCGAGCGCGCCTTCGAGCGGCAGGTCGGCCGGAATCTCGCTCTCGGGGTGCACCGCTTTCGAGCGCAGCACGTCGAGCGCGCGGTTGCGCGCGACGCGCGAGACCCATGCGACGAAGGAGCCGCCGCGGAACGCGTCCGGCGCGGTCCAGATCTTCAAGAACACGTTCTGCGTCAAATCTTCGGCCATCGCGGGGTCGCCCAGCATCCGCAGGCCGATCCCGAAGACCAGCCGGTGATATCCGTCATAGAGCGCTTCGAACGCGGTCACGTCGCGCGCGCTCACTCGCTCCATCAGGCGGACCCCCGGATCCATCGGGCAGGCCTTCGCTTCGTCATCGCCGTCACCCCTGGGGTAACGCGGTGCGCGGACGGGCGGATGGCCGAAGCGGTCGAAGCGCACGGGATGCACGAGACGGCGGCCTACGTCGGCGACCTGCGCGAACGGCTCTCGGCCGCGCGCGCGGTGACGGTTCTGACCGGCTCGGGGATCTCGGCCGAGAGCGGCTTGCCGACGTTTCGCGGCGTCGGCGGCCTGTGGCGCACGCACCGCGTCGAGGAGCTGGCCTCGCCGCAAGGCTTCGCGCGCGATCCGCGCTTGGTGTGGACCTGGTACAACGAGCGGCGACAGGCGCACAAGTCGGTCGAGCCGTCGGCGGCGCACCGCGCGCTGGCGGAGATCGAGCGCCGCGTCCGCGACTTCACGCTCGTCACGCAGAACGTCGACTCGCTGCACGTCCGCGCCGGCTCGCGCAACGTGCTTGAGCTGCACGGCAAGCTGCGCGAGGCGAAGTGCACGCGCTGCGACGCGCGGCGGCCGTTCGACGACGCGTTCGACGTCGACGCGCTCGCGCACGCGTGCGGCGGGATGTGGCGCCCGGACATCGTGTGGTTCGGCGAAGCGCTGCCGGCGGACGTCCTCGAAGCGGCGTTCGACGCGGCGCGGCGGGCCGAGCTGATGCTGGTCGTCGGAACGTCGGCGATCGTGCAGCCGGCCGCGTCGCTCGCGAGCCGGCGCGTGACCGGCGCCTACGTCGTCGAGATCAACCCCGAGGAGACGGCGCTGACGCCGCACGCCGACCGCTCGATCCGCGCGCGCGCCTCGGACGTGCTCCCGCTCCTGACGTGAACGAGCACGCCGTCGCGCTGAGCGTCGCCGCGTTCGCCGCACTGCTCGCCGTCGCGCTCGTCGTCTCGATCGCGGCGGAGCGCGTGCGCGTCCCGGCCGCGGTCGCCATGGTGGCGGTGGGGACGGCGGCCGGCGCGCTGCTGCACCTGCGGCCGCCGTTCGACTTCGGGCCCGCGCTGCTGTTCGTGTTTCTGCCGCCGCTGATCTTCGAGGCGGCGTGGAGCGTCGATGTGCGCGCGTTGCGCGAGCGGGCCGGCCGCATCGCGCTGCTCGCGTTTCCCGGCACGCTGCTGACCGCGGTCGCGATCGCGCTCGCGCTGGCGGCGAGCGGCGTGCTGCCGTTCGGCGCCGCGCTGCTGCTCGGCGCGATGGTCTCGGCGACCGATCCGGTCGCGGTCGTCGCCGTCTTTCGCCGGACGTCCGTTCCGGCGCAGGTGCGGACGATCGTCGAAAGCGAGTCGCTGGCGAACGACGGCGTCGCCGTCGTCGTGTACGGCGTCGCGCTGACGCTCGCGGCGGGCGGCGCGGTCGACGCGTTCGCGGCGATCGGCTTCGGCATCGTGCAGATCGCGGCAGCCGCCGCGATCGGGGTCGTGCTGGCGTTCGCCGTGGCGGGCGTGCTGCGGCTCACCACCGCCGCGGAGCACGAGGTGACCGCGACGGTCGCGCTCGCGTACGCGGCGTATCTCGCCGCCGACGCGCTGCACTGCTCGGGGATCTTCGCGACCGCCGCGGCCGGGATCGCGCTGCGCGCGCTGCCGCGCCGCGCGCCGCCGGCGGCGCGCGACGGCGACGCCGTCGACCGTTTCTGGAGCGCCGGCGCGTACGTCGTCAACGCGCTCGTCTTCATCGCGACCGGGCTGTCGATCGACGCCGGGCGCGCGCTGCACGAGCCGCTGCTGATCGTGATCACCATCGCGGTGGTGTTCGCCGCGCGGGTTCCGCTGGCGTTCGTCGCCGCGCCCGACCGCGCGGCGCGCGTCACGGTGTTCCTGGCCGGTATGCGCGGCGCGCTGCCGCTCGCCCTCGCGCTCTCGCTTCCGCCGGGCCTCGCGCACCGCGCCGAGATCCTCGACGCGGTCTTCGCCACGGTCCTCGTCACGCTGGTGCTGCAAGGGCTCCCGCTGGAGCCGGTTTTGAAGCGGCTCTATCCGGCGTAAGCGTTTGGTAATGCATCCGGGCTAGCATCGCGGGGCGCCGCTGCGCGGCGAAGGGAGTGCCCGATGGCATCGAAACCCGGGATTCGTGTGCTGTCGCTCGTGCTGAGCGCGCTGCTCGCCGCGACACCGTGCGCCGCGTCCGTCAAAGGAGACGGCGGCGCGCCGCCGGCGACCATCACCGGCACGGAGGACGTGATGGGGCCGGCGCTCGCGGCCGGTCTGCTCACCGCGCTGTACGCTCTCGCGCACGGGCGTGCGGCGACACCGAAGCCGACGCCGGCGCCCGAGGCGACCGCGACGCCGGCGGCCGGGACGACCCGGCCGCCGCGCTACGCGGTCGCCATCGTCGGAACGGTGTCGGACGCGCTCGACCGGCCCGTCGCGGGCGCCAGCATCGAGTTCTTCGTCACCCGCTCACCGGCGCCGGCCGGCGCCGCGCCGCGCCTGCAGCACACCCGCGCGACGCGCGCCGGACGCGCGGTCGCGCAGGCGTCTCCCGCCGGCCCGTACTCCCAGCGGCGCGCCTACGTCGAGACGGACGTCAACGGGCGCTATGCGCTCGCGCTGCAGCTCCCGGAAGGGACGTATCAGCTCGCCGCGTCGGCGTACGGGACCGCCGTCGAGCGCGTGGCGTTCGCGGTCAGCCATCCCGACCAGATCGTGCAGAACATCGTCCTGCGCAGCGACGGCGCCGTGCCCGGGCCGTACATCACGCGGGCCGTGCACTACGTGACCGAGCGCGGCGGCGCGACCGCCGGCGGGCGGCTCGCCTTCGGACAGACGCCGGGCGCCGTCGCGGCGTTCGGCACCGCCGAGGTGAGCGTTCCGGTCGCCACGGGAACCCGTGCGCCGCGCGGATTCCGGCTCGACGGCTCGACCGATCCCGGCCACCACACCTTCGTGCGGGGCGCGCTCGCACCGGCGGGGAGCGCCGCCTTCTTCGCGGCGCTGCGCAAGGAGGTCGCCGCGTCGTCCTCGCACGCGGTGCTGCTGTTCGTGCACGGCTACAACCAGACGTTCACGCAGACCGTGCGCTGCGCGGGCGAGCTGCGCGCCGGCCTCGCGCTCGATGCGCCGGTGGTCGTGTACGACTGGCCCTCGAACGGCGATCTGCTGCGCTACGGCAGCGACGAGACGCGCGCGAGCGTCTCGTCGCCGCGGTTCACCGCGTTCGTCGAGCGGCTGGCGCACGAGCTGCCCGGGACGCCGATCGAGCTGGTCGGTCACAGCATGGGAAACCGCCTCGTGGCGCGGCTCATCCAAGGCACCGGAACGTCGGGCGGCACGGCGGTACCCCTGAGCCACGTCGTGATGGCCGCCGCCGACGTGCCGACCGACGAGTTCCTCGCGCGGCTGCGCTACATTCCGAGCTCGGCCGGGCGCTTCACCGTCTACGTCTCGAGCCGCGATCAAGCGCTGCGTGCGTCGTCGGTGCTGCACAGCGGTCCGCGCCTGGGATACTTTTTCCGCAAGCCGACGGTCGTCGACCGGATGGACACGGTCGACGCGTCGTCGGTCGACACCAGCATCCTCGGCCACAGCTACTTCGACGAAGAGCGCTCGGTGCTGGCCGACATGCAGCGCGCGCTCGCGAACCGCCCGCTGCCGCGCGACCACACGCAGCGCGTCCCGCTGCAGAATCTCGCCTACTACAAGATCGTTCCGCCGTAGCCGCGGGCGCCGCGCGCGAACCGCTTCAGAGGTCGAACGAGCCGCCGCGGTCTTCGTACGTCGCGCGCGGCGGCGGCGGGTCGGGGAACACCGGCCCGTCGTGCAGCGGCGTCCAGCCCGGCTCGAGGCTCGGCAGCGCGATCTCGGGCTCGGTCGCGGACGCGGCGACCGTCGCGGCGCTCGCCGTGCGCGGTTGCGGTTGCGGTTGCGGTTGCGGGCGCCGGCGCGCGAGCGGCGGATCGTTCTCCGCCGCGGTCGGCGCGGGCGGCGGCGCGGGCGGCGGCGCGGGCGGCGGTGGCGGCTCGATGGTCGTGCGCACCATCGCGTCGTCGGGGACGGTGAACGCTTCCTGTCCGCGCAGCCGCGCGCGCACGACGTACGCGTCGAGCAGCCGGCGCACGCCGGGCAGCGGGACGCCGCGCAGCGGAACCAGCTTGTACTCGCTGGCGAGCGACTCGCACGTCGCGCGCGAGGCGACGATGAAGGCGTTCAGCGAGAACGCCGCTTCCTGCAAACGGTACGCGTAGCTGGCCTCGTTGCCGACGACGGTGAACTCGCGGCGGTCGCGGAAGCCCGCGTCGCCCGCGATCACCTCGCCGGTGTTGATTCCGATCCCGACGGTGAACGGTTTGCGGTGCTGCTTTTCCCAGCGCGCGCGCATCGCGACGACGTGGCGCACGATGTCGAGCGCGGCTTGCAGCGCGTCGTCTTCCTGCGTCGGGTTGTCGAGCGGGACCCCGAACACGCCGACGATGCCGTCGCCGAGCAGGCTGTCGACGATCCCGCGCCGGCGCTGGATCGCCGTCCCGGTCAGCGCGTAGAGCTCGTTGAGGTAGCGCAGCGCCTCTTCCGGCGCGAGCGGCTCGATGAAGTGCGCGAAGTCACGGATGCGGCAGACCAGGATCGTCGCGCGCACCTTGCGCCCGGTGAACATGCGCTCGTCCTTGCGCGCCAGCAGCACGTCGACGACCGACGGCGCCACGTAGCGCGCGAACGTCGCCCGCACCCGGGCGGTCTCGCGCTGCTGCTCGCTCCAGCTCCGCCACGCGAAGAGGCACCCGGCGGCGGCGCCGAGCGCCCCCAGAGCCAGCAGCGCCTGGAGCAGCGACATACCTGGGTGTTCGGCCGGAAGCCGCCGTAAATCGCGGGATGACCGATCTCGAGCTCCTCAAGGCGCGCATCCCCGGCTACGCCGATTACGCCGACGACACGGCCCGGCACGAGGTGGACAAGCAGATCCGCGCGTTCCTGGGCGAGGCGCTCGCCGCGGCGCGCGATGCGGTGAAGCCGGACGGCCCGCTGGCCGAGCGGCTCGACGGGCTGCTCCTGCGCTGCGAGTTCTCCGACCAGCGCGTGATCCGCGCCGCCGACCATGCCCGCTTCGGCGCCGAGCTGGTCGAGCGCGTCCACGAGCTGGACCGCGAGATCGTGGAGTGCGCCGGCCGCATCCGCGCGGTCAGCTCACCCGACGCGCTGGCGACGGAGCTGGACGCGGCGGCGCGCTGCCTCGACGAACGCTTCGGCGCGATCGCCGACGCGCCGTCGCAGTAGGCGCTACCGCCCCGCTAATGCGGGAAGCCGGGGATCGACGGTAGCCGCTTGCGGACCTCGTCCTCGGCGCGGCCTTTGAAATCGGCGATGCTGGTCGGGACCCCCAGCTCCGCGAACTGATTCAGCGCGGCTTGCGTGATCTTCGCGACCTGGGTCTGCACGACGCCGTCGACGATGCGCGCGACCAGCGACTGGCCGGCGAAGAGGCGCACGACCTTGCCCGGCTGGTCGCCCGCGGTGAACGTCACCTCGACCGGCGCGTCCGGCGACTTCGTGTTGTAGACGTTGATCGTGAGATCGTCGCCGTCGACGCCGATGTCGCCTTCGGTTCCGCGCACCGCGATGTTCGCGGTCGTCGTCTTGAAGGTGTAGTCGGCGCGCGCGCCCTGCGGGTGCTCGACCTGAAAGCGGACGCGGCCGCGGTCGACCACGAACTGGGCGTGCGCGATGTCGCCCTGCTCGAAGCGCGCCATCTGCACGCGCGTTCCGCTCGCGATCAGCACGCGCGAGGAGTCGGGGAGCAGCACGCGCGCCTGCGAGCCGTCGCCGGTCGTCGCCCAGTCCTGCGTGGCGAGCGCGACGGAGGCCGCCGGGACGAGCGCCGACTCCTTGCCGCTGCGCTCGTACGTCACGCTGCCCTTCACGTTGACCAGCGTCTTGTCGTTCGCGGCGGCCGGCGCGCTCTGCGGCGAGAGCACGACGCCGAGCACGAGCGTGGCGGCGACCGCGGCCTTCAGCCGCGGCGTGCGCAGCGTGCGCGCGATGATCGCGATGCAGACCAGCGCCAGCGCGCACCACGCGAGCCCTTGCCCGACGTCGCCCAGAACCAGCCGCCCGATCCCGAACAGCGCGCCGTAGACCAGGCCCAGCCCCGCGAACCAGTCGAGCAGCGCGATCCCGAGCTTGTCCTCGGAGCCGCCCGGGACGAGCCGCGCGATGGGCCCCCAGCCGTTCCCGGCCGGCCGGACGCGTTCGTAGAAGCGTTTCAAGGTGGCCTCGCTTTCGGGTTTGGTGACGAAGGTGACCGCGAGCCACACGATCGTCGTCGCGACGACGGTGATCAGCAAGCGTTTCGCCGTCGCGTTGGGATCGTCGCCCGCCACGATCCCGCTCAGGTAGCACCAGCTGCCGACGATCGCCGACGCCGCCAGCGCCGAGATCTCGCTCCAGGCGTTGATCCGCCACCAGTACCAGCGCAGGATCATCACCAGCCCGACGCCCGCGGTGAGCGTCAGCATGTACTTCCAGGCCTCGCCGACCGACGTCATCACCAGCGTCACCAGCGCGGCGAGAACCAGCGCGACGACCGTCATCCAGCGCGAGACGACGACGTAGTGGGCGTCGGTCGCGTCGCGCTTCACGAAACGCCGGTACAGGTCGTTGGTCAGGTACGACGCCCCGAGGTTGAGCTGCGTGCCGATCGTCGACATGTACGCCGAGAGGAAGCCGGCCATCATCAAGCCGCGCAGCGCGACGGGAAGGTGGTCGACCAGCGTCTGCACGTAGCCGAGCTCCGGATCCGGCTTGCCGTTCGCGCCGATCACGCCGTGCGGGTAGAGCACGAGCGCGGCGAGCGCGACCAGGATCCAGGGCCACGGCCGCAGCGCGTAGTGCGCGACGTTGAAGAACAGCGTCGCGACGACGGCGTCCTTCTCGCTGCGGCACGCCAGGATGCGCTGCGCGACGTACGAGCCGCCGCCGGGCTCGGCGCCCGGATACGACGACGCCCACCAGCTCACGCCGACGAAGACCAAGAACGTCGTGAGCGGCATCCAGCTCGCGTCACCGGACGGCACGAACGCGAGGATCGAGCCGCCGCCGCTCGCGACGTGCTGCGCGTCGATCCCGGCCAGACCGGCTTTGAGCGCGGCGATGCCGCCGACCGCCGCGACCGCCGCGATCGCGAGCACCACCGCCATCGTCATCTTCACGATGAACTGCAGGAAGTCGGTCACGAGCACCGACCAGAAGCCGCCGATCGTGACGTACAGCGCGGTCAGCACCAGACAGACGTACAGCGCGGGCAGCGTCGGAACGTGCAGCGTCAGCGACAGGATCTTCACCATCGCCAGGTTGACCCAGCCCATGATGATCGTGTTGACCAGCACGCCCTGGTAGACCGCGCGCACGCCGCGCAGCCACGACGCCGGCGCGCCGCCGTAGCGCAGCTCGATGAACTCGACGTCGGTCAGCACGCCCGAGCGCCGCCACAGCGCGGCGAAGAAGAAGACCGTGAGGATGCCGCTGGCGGCCATGTTCCACCACAGCCAGTTGCCGGCGATCCCGTTCTGCGCGACGAAGCCGGTGACGGCGAGCGGCGTGTCGACCGCGAACGTCGTCGCGACCATCGACGTCCCGGCCAGCCACCACGGCGCGCTGCGCCCGGAGAGGAAGTACTCGCCGATGTTCTTGCCGCTGCCGCGGGCGAACCACAGCCCGATGCCGAGGTTGATCGCGAAGAACGCGACGATGACGGCGATGTCCAACGGGCTGAGCGCCATGGCGCTCGCTTCGGTCGGCCCGAGCGGCTCCCTGCGGTGGCGCTACCTGCTGGCGGTGCAGACGATCGCGGTGTCGGGACCGGCGAGGACACCCGGCGCGACGCGCTGGCGGCGGCCGTGGTCGGTGACCTGATCGTAGTCGCGCTCCTCGTGCTCGAACCGCGCGAAGCCTTCGCGTCCGACGGCGTCGGCCTTGGCGTGGAAGGCGAACTCGTCCGGCCCGGTGATCGGGCCGCCCGTGTTGAGCTCGTCGCGCAGCGCCTCGGCGACCCGCACGTGACCGATCTCGTGATGGCGGATCGCGCCGAGCAGCGCGTCGGTGTGCGCGCGGTCGGTGGGCGACATGCTGGCCCACGCGATCTAGCGCGGCATGGTGATGACGATCTCGCCCAGCGAGAAGCGCACGCGCCCGGTGTAGCGCGTCGAGCCGATCTCGGACGCTCCGCTGACGCTGTACTGAAAGTGGATCGCCGCGTCGCCCAGCTCGAGGTTGCGCGAGACCGCCTCGTGACAGGACCGTCCGCGCACGTCGGTCTCGTTGAAGCGCACGCCGAGCCGGCGCACGACGTCGTCGTCCGAGCCGCCGGAAGCCGGACCGGCGCTCGTCGAGAGCACGGACGCGAGCAGCGCGGCGAGGAGACGGTGCACGCGCCGGTGTAGCGCGCCGGGTGCGCCGGTTCCTCGTCTCCGCGTCCGTCCTGCTCGCCGGAGCCGCCGTCGCCATAACGATGTCGGGCGCCGCGGGCGCCGCGCAGACCGGGCCTCCGGTCGCGGTGCCGGCGCTCGTGCCGCAGCCGGCGACCGTCCGGGCGCTGCGGTGCCCGGCGCCGCTCTCGCTCGCGCGCTCGCTGCGTTTTCCGCCCGGTATCGATCCCGCCGGATTCGAGCTGGTGCGCAGCCGCTGGACCGCGCTCGGAATCCCGGCTCCGCTGATTGCGACACCGGCGAACGTCGTCGTCAGGCTCCAGCAGACGATCGTCGACCCGCCGGAGTTCGGGTCGTATTCGACGGCGAGCTATCGTCTGCGCGTCGGAACGTCGGTCCAGATCCTCGGCAAATCGGAAGGCGGATGGTACGGCTCGTTCGACGAGAGCGAAGGCGAGTTCGACGCACTGACGACCCTCGCGCAACTTCCGGTGCGCCGCGGCGGGCGCTGGGTGCTGCCGTGCGCCGATATCGAAGACGAACCGGTGATGCGCTGGCGCATCGTCTCCGACGACATCTCGCGCGGGCCGTTTCCGACGATGGACTACGCGAAGCGGCGCATCCGTGCCCTGGCGTCGCTCAAGATCAACGGCTGGTCGCCGTACATGGAGCAGACCTTCTTCGATCCCGCGCACCCGTACGCCGCGTGGCCGAGCGGCTTCACGGCGGCGCAGCTCCGCGAGCTCACCGCGTACGCGCGGCGCTTTCACGTCATGCTCATCCCCGAGCAGCAGACGTTCGCGCACATGCACGAGTCGCTCAAGTGGGAGACGCTCGCGCCGTTGGCCGAGCTCCCGCACGGGTACCTCCTCGCCGAAAGCGATCCGGCGACGTACCGCTATCTCGAGCCGCTCGTGAAAGGCGTCGCCGAGGCCGCGAAGCGGACGCCCTTCGTGCACCTCGGCGCCGACGAGCCGCTCGATCTCGGCCGCGGCCGCACGCCGCGCACGCCGCACGTCTTCGCCGACCACGTCACACGCGTCGCATCGTTTCTCGCCGGAACGCGGGCTCGGCCGATGATCTGGGATGACGCGGTGCAGCAAGATCCGTCGATCCTGCCGCTGCTGCCGAGGGACGTCGTCATCGTGACCTTCCACTACGGGGTCGAGAAGACGTACAAGCCGTACATCGACGCGGTCGCCGGCGCCGGCTTCCAGCAGATGGTCTCACCCAGCGCCGCGAACTTCAACGAGATCTACCCCGACCTCGGCACGTCGTACGCGAACCTCGCGCGCTTCGTCGGCGAAGGGAAGGGTGCGCGCGGGATGCTCGGGATGTTCATGACCGTGTGGCACGACGACGGCGAGTCGCTGTTCGAGGCGACCTGGCCAGCCGTCGCGTACGCCGCGGCCAGCGCGTGGCAGCGCGACCCGGTCGACGACAAGACGTGGCACCGCACGTTCGCGCGCGCGTTCTTCGGCAGCGACGACGCGGGTTACGCGAGCGATCTCGACAACCTGCAAGCGATGCGCTCGCTGATCCGCACGACGCCGTCGGACCCGCCGGACTATCTGTTCTGGCACGATCCGTTCGACCCGGCGCTCCAGGCGCGCGCCGCGTCGATCGACACCGCGGCACTGCGGAGGCGCGCGGAGACGGCGCTGCGGCATCTCTGGAACGCACGTCCGCCGCTGCACGCCGGCGCGGTCGCCGCGATGAAGCTCGGCGCGCTGCGCTACGATGCGCTCGGACGGCGGCTGCAGATCGGCAAAGAGGCGCGCGACTACTACGACGACGCCCGCGCGCACGCGACGGCGCCCGGCGTCTCGCAGGTCTATCGCAGCCTGAACGTCGCGAAGTACCTGTGCTGGGAGCTGCGCAACGGCGTCGCCGACCTCGAGCCGCTGTACGCGGCGGCGTGGCGCAACGAGTCCACCGAGCCGGGACTCGAGCGGATGCGCGCGCACTACCGCGTCGCCGCCGACGACGCGCAGCGCTGCGCCGACCGGATCGATCGCGTCACGCGCGAGGACTACCTGCGGAAGGGCACGGTCCCGGCGTGGGACGAGGTGATGTCATCGGCGCGCTGAGCGGGATCGCGATCGTCGCCGTCTTCCTCGCGCTGGCGGCGCTGATGATCGCGCGCAAGCTGCCCGCGCTGCTGGCCGTCCCGCTGATGGCGCTGGCGACGGCAGCGCTGGCCGGCGTCCACGACGTGGCCTCGATCGTCACGCTGGGCGCGGTGCGCCTGGCGCCGGTCTACGCGACGCTCTTCTTCGGCGCGCTGCTCAGCCGCGTGGTCCTGACGACCGGGATCGCGGAGACGCTGGTGACGTACGCGGCCGAGTTCGGCGGTGACCGCCCGCTGGTGCTCGCGCTGCTGATGTGCGGCGTGGTGGCGATCCTGTTCACCACGGTGCAGGGGCTCGGCGCGATCATCATGATCGGCACGATCGTGCTGCCGGTGATGATGACGGTCGGCCTGCCGCGCGCGCTCTCCGCGACGCTGTTCCTGCTCGCGTTTGGACTGGGCTACATCCTGAACATCACGCAGTGGAAGTTCTACACGACGCTCTTCGGCGTCGACCGCGCGACGTTCCAGAGCTACGCGCTCGTCCTGTTCGTGCTGCAGGCGGTCGTGCTGATCGCGTACGCCGTCGTTCGCGCCCGCGCCACGCGCGACTACGCGGCGAAGGTGGAGCCCGGCGAAGCCCCGCGCAAGCGGGTGGGTCCGCTCGCGCTGATCACGCCGCTGGTGCCGCTCGTGCTGTACGCGCGCTTCGGCGTCGACCCGATCGTGGGGTTCCTGATCTCCGCGGTCTACGGCGTGCTGGTGACGCGGCCGCGCGAGGCGGTGAAGACGCTGGTCTCGTCGTGGATCCGCGGGATCGAGGACGTCGCGCCGGCGGCGATCCTGATGATCGGGATCGGAATGCTGTTCGTCGCCTCGCAGACGCCGGAGGTGAAAGCCGCCGTGACGCCGCTGGTGAACGCGGTCGCGCCGCGCTCGCCGCTCGCGTACGTCGTGCTGTTCGGCCTGCTCTCGCCGCTCGCGCTGTACCGCGGGCCGCTGAACCCGTACGGCGTCGGGATCGGCGTCTACACCGTGCTCGCCGGCCTGCACGTGCTGCCGGCGGTCGCGCTGGTCGCGGCGGTGATGGCGGTCGTGCAAGTGCAGAACGTTTGCGACCCGACGAACACGCAGAACGTCTGGGTCGCGAACTTCACCGGCACCGGCGTCGAGCGCATCACGCGCCTGCTGCTGCCGTGGCAGGTCGCGGTCGCCACGATCGCGGTGATCGTCGCGGTGCTGTTCGGAAGCGCGCTGTTCGGCACGCCCGCCTTCGCGCCGCGCGCCGCGGCCGCCGCGACGCTCGCACCTGAGGGCCTGTTCGCACCGGCGTCGTCGGCGCGCGCGGTGGCGGTCACGAACGACGGAACGCCGGACGGCGCCCGCGCGGCGCGCGAGGTGGCCGAGGCGGTCGCCCGCGGCTGGAGCGGCTACCGCGTCGTCGAGGCGCCGCAGGATCCGGCCGCCGGCGACTGCCGGGCGAAACCCTACGCCGCGGTGATGCGGCTGAGCGTCACGCCGCTCGGCGCGAGCGGCCGGGACGTCGGGCTCGAGCTGTTCGACTGCGCCGGCTGGACCGTCGACCAGTGGCACGCGCAGGGCGACGTCCGCACCGCCGCGCTCGCCGCGCTCTTCCGCGTCCGCGTCTGGTCGCGCGAGCACCCCGCGCTCGCGGCCGAGGTCTTCGAGCGCGGCTTGTCGTTCGATCCCGCGACGGCGCGCCCGACCTACTTCTACGTCCTCTTCAAGCCGGCCGACGGCTACATGCGCGCGCTCGTCCGCCCGGGCGGGCCGGCCTACGCGGCGGGGCTGCGGACCGGCGACGTGGTCGACAAGCTCGACGGCCGCTTCTGGTGGGAGTACGGCACGTACCAGACCCAGCTCCGCGCCTACGACGGCAAGCCGCACACCTTCGACGTGGAGCGCGGCAAGGTCGGCGGGCCGCCGGCGCACGTCGAGCTCGCCGAGCCCTTCACCGGGGCCTGACGCCGAAAATTCTTTCGCGGACCGCTTGACGGCGGGAACCTAACGCGCTATTGTACTAGCACACTAGTACGACAGCACAACGGCTCAACGCCGGAGAGGTCCCATGAACGCCATCGCCGCCCCGATCAAGCCCTTCCGTCCCGCGTCGCCGGCCCGTCCCACCCTCGTCCGCCGCCCCGCCGACTCCGGCCTGTTCCGCGGCTGGGGTCCGACGCTCTGATCCGTTGCCGGCCTTCTTCGCGGTCGATCCCCACGGCGGACCGCCCATCTACATGCAGCTCACGGAGCAGATCAAGCGCGCCGTCGCCGTCGGCGCGCTCGCTCCCGGAGAACGTTTGCCGACCGTGAAGAGCTTGGCGCACGATTTGAAGATCAACGCGAACACGGTCGCCCGCGTCTACCGCGAGCTCGAGCGCGACGGGATCATCGACACCGCCCCAGGCCGCGGCTCGTTCGTTCGCGAGAACGGCACCGTCGCGCAGGCCCGCCAGGTCCTCGGGGACGTCGCGGCGCGCGCCGTCGACGCCGCGGTGCGCGAAGCGCGCTCGCTGGGCGTCGCCAAGGCCGAGATCAAGACGATCGCGGACGCCGCGATCGACCGCTGGTACCCGGAGGAGAAGAAGTGATCGCGATCAGCGGTTTGACCAAACGCTACGGCGGCGTCGCCGCGGTGGACGACTTCACGCTCGAGATCCCGTCGGGATCGGTGTGCGGTCTGCTCGGGCGCAACGGCGCGGGCAAGACGACGACGTTCAAATGCCTGCTCGGGTTCGCCCGCGCGGACTCCGGCACGATGCTGTTCGACGGCGCGCCGCTCGCGCCGGCGACGTTCGAGAAGCTCGGGTACGTGCCGGAGCGACCGCAGCTCTACGGCTGGATGACGGTCGGCGAGCATCTCGAGCTGATCCGGCGCTCGCATCCGAAGTACGACGCGGCCCGCGCGAACCAGCTCATCGAGATCTTCCGGCTCGAACGCCGCAAGAAGGCGAAGCGGCTCTCGAAAGGCCAGCAGACGGCGCTCTCGCTGATCGTCGTGCTGGCGACGAACCCGTCGCTGCTGATCCTCGACGAGCCCGCCAGCGGACTCGATCCCGTCATGCAGCGCGCGGTGCTGGATCTGCTGATCGACGCCGCGACGAGCGGCGCGACGATCCTGCTGTCGTCGCATCAGATCGGTCAGATCGAGCGCGCCGCCGACCGTGTCGCGATCCTGCGCGACGGACGGCTCGTCCTCAGCGGCGAGATCGACGACTTGCGCGCCGGGTCACGCATCGTCGAAGCGACGTTCGCGAACGCGATCCCCGATCTGACGCAGATCGCCGGCGTCGAGCGGTTCGAGTCCGCCGGCATGACCGTGCGCGCCTTCACCAACGGCCGCGCCGACGCGGTCGCCGCGCGGCTGGGCGAGCTCGGCGGGAACGGCGTGCGCGTCGTCGACCGCAGCCTAGAAGACATCTTCCTCGACGCCGTCGCCGACGGAGAAAACCGCTGATGTACTACGCCGAATTACTCCGCGCGCGCCGCGCGCTCGTCTGGTACGGCGGGATCTTCCTCGCCTGCGCCGCGCTCGGTATCGCGCTGGCTTTCAAGGACGGTCCGCCGCGCATGCACATGTCGCACGGCGCGAACCCGGTCATCCCGCTCGCAGGGCTGCTCCTCGGAGCCGCATTCGGCCCGATCCTGCTCGCCGGCTTCATGGCGGTCGGGCTCGACGCCGAGTTCAAGACCGCGGCGATCACCTGGACGCGTCCGGTGGAGCGGCTGCGCATCGCGCTGACATACGTCGCGATCGACGTAGCGACGCTGCTCGCCGCGTGGGCGTTCACCATCGCCGTCGCGCTGATCGGCATCGCGGCGCTCGGACTTGCGCAGTACGTGAACGGCAGCGACGCGCATCAGCTCGGCACGTGGCTGCCGCTCGCGTTCGGCTGCGCGCTGATGTGGTACGGGCTCGTGCTCCTCTGCACGACGCTCCTTCCGGGGCGCGGGAACGCCATCGTCGGCGCGAGCTGGGCGTACGCCCTGTTCGTCCCCGGCCTGGCCGCGATCCCGTTCCCGCCGCTGCTGCACAAGGTCATGGTTGCGCTGAACTACATCAACCCGCTGGCGTACCTCTCGTCGAGCGGGCCCGACCGGGGTGGCGTGCACGTTCAAGCCGGCGGCGAGGGACAGTTCTTCGGCGGCTCCGCTCCGTCGCACGCGCTCGTCGCCTGGCTGATCGCGATCGCGGCGGTCGCGATCGGGACGCGCCTCTGGACGGTGCGCGAGGTGCCGGCATGACGATCTTCGCGACGCACTTCGCGCTCGTGCTCGGCGCCTGGCGGCTGCGGGTGCGCATCGACCTCGACGAGCCGCGCGAGTCGGAGCTGCGCGAGCAGCCCGCGGCCGCGCCGGCCGCGGCGAGCGGTGCGGTCAGCGCGCCGCCGGCGATCCCCCCGGTGACGAGCTGGGGCCGGGGATGATCGTCCTTCCTCGCGGCTGAACCACGGGGGTCATGATCGCCCCGCACGCCGACGCCCTCATCGAACACGTTCGCGCCAACCGTGACCGCTATCTCGAGGAGCTGAAGGCCTGGATCGCCGTCCCCTCGATCTCCGCGCAGCCCGATCACGCGGACGACGTGCGGCGCTCCGCGGAGCACGCGGTCGAACGGATGCGCGCCGCGGGACTCACCGAAGCCGCGGTGCTCGAGACGGCCGCGGGCGGCCATCCGGTCGCCTACGGCGCGTGGCTCGGGGCGCCGGGCGCGCGCACGATCCTGATCTACGGCCACCACGACGTCCAGCCGGCCGACCCGCTCGACCTCTGGACGTCGCCGCCGTTCGACGCGGCGGTGCGCGCGAACAAGATCTACGGGCGCGGCGCGGTCGACGACAAGGGCCAGTGCCTGATGCACCTCGCCGCGCTCGAGGCGCACCTGCGCGTCAACGGCAAGCTGCCGCTGAACGTGAAGGTCGTCATCGAAGGCGAGGAAGAGATCGGCTCGCCGCACTTCGAGGAGTTCCTCGCGCGCGAGAAGGAGCGGCTGGCTTGCGACGTGGTCGTCGTCTCCGACACCGCGGTGTTCGCGGAGGACGTGCCGTCGCTGACGACGTCGCTGCGCGGGCTGGTGCACTGGGAGGTGACGGTGCACGGTCCGACCAGCGACCTGCACTCGGGCTACTACGGCGGCATCGTGAAGAACCCGCTGGAGGCGCTCGCGCAGATCATCGCGTCGCTCAAAGACGCGCACGGGCGCGTCGTGGTTCCGGGATTCTACGACGGCGTGCGCGAGCTCTCACCGCACGAGCGCGCCGAGATCGCCGCGCTCCCGCTCGATCCGGCGAAGGTCGCCAACGAGCTCGGCGTGACCGACCTCGCGGGCGAGACGACGCGGCTGCCGCTGGAGCGGATGTGGTTCCGGCCGACGCTCGAGGTGAACGGAATGTACGGCGGCTATCAAGGCGCCGGCTCGAAGACGATCATCCCGTCGTACGCGCGCGTGAAGCTCTCGGCGCGGCTGGTGCCGCACCAGGATCCCGAGCAGGTGAAGCACGCCGTGACGACGTTTCTGCAGCGCGTCGCGCCCAAGGGAGTGCGCGTCGAGGTCGAGGCGCACGGCGACGTGCGCGCGGTCGAGACGTCGCGCGACCATCCGGCGGTCGCCGCGGCGGCGCGCGCGATGGAGCTCGGGTTCGGGAAGCCGCCGGTGTTCATCGGAACCGGCGGGACGATCGGGCCGGTGTCGTCGTTCGACCGCATCCTGCACTTGCCGCAGGTGCTGATCGGAGTCGGCCTCCCCGACGACGCGATCCACGCGCCGAACGAGAAGTTCGACCTGGGTCAGTTCTTCGGCGGCATCGAGACGATGACGTACCTCTACGACGAGCTCGCCGGCGCGCTGGGATGAGTTTCACCGAGCGCTTCTCCGACCGCGCCGGCGATTACGTGTCCGGGCGGCCGTCGTATCCGCCCGCCGCGCTCGACGTGCTGTTCGACGGGCTGGGCGATCCGGCCGACGTCGTGGCCGCCGATCTCGGCGCCGGGACGGGGATCTCGGCGCGGCTGCTCGCGGAGCGCGGCGCGCGCGTCCTCGCGGTGGAGCCGAACCAGGCGATGCGCGACGCCGCCGAGCCGCACCCGCGCGTCGAATGGGTCGCGGCTCGCGCGGAACGAACCGGTTTGCACGAAGCGAGCACCGATCTGGTGACCGCGTTCCAGGCCTTTCACTGGTTCGAGCGGCGCGCGGCGCTCGACGAGATCGTGCGCATCCTGCGGCCCGCCGGCCGCGCGGCCGTCATCTCCAACGAGCGCGACGAGCGCGACCCGTTCACCGCCGCGTACGGCGACCTCGTGCGCACGTACCAGACCGACGACACCGAACGGCGCCGCGCCGAGGGGCTCGAGGCGTTCGCCGCGTTCGAGGCCTGGAAGGACAAGCGGCACGTGGAGGTGCGCAACGAGCACGAGCTCGACCTCGCCGGCGTCCTCGCTCGCGCGCGCAGCACGTCCTACCTGCCGAAGGACGGCGCGGCCGGAACGGAGCTGCAGGCGGCGATCCGGGCGCTGGTCGAGCGGTTCGGCCGCGACGGCCGTGTGACCATGATGATGCGAACCATCGTCGTCGCCTGCGACATCGGCACCGCCGGCGGCTGAGGTATGGACACAACGCGGCAATCGCCCGATCATCTCGCCGAGATGAAATCTCTGAGTGAGATGGCACAGACAGAGAACGCCGACCGGCTCATCACCGTCGAAGAGTTCGACCGGATGTGGGAGCGCGGGATCATCGGCCCGGACGACCGCCTCGAGCTCGTCGAAGGCCGGCTCGTCCGCCGCGAGACGATGAACGCGCCGCATGCGTCTATCGTCGCGCGCCTGACGTCGGTCGTGACGCGGACCCTGGCGAACCGCGCGCTGACCTGGGCGCAACTGCCGTTCGTCGCGACGGAGCGCTCCAAACCCGTCCCGGATCTCACGCTGCTCCGGTACCGGGACGACTGCTACGCGACGCAGTTGCCCGTCCCGAGCGACGTCGTGGCGATCGTCGAGGTCGGCGACACCCGGCTGCATTTCGACCGCGGTGAGAAGCTGCGGCTCTACGCGAAGGTCGGGATCGAAGAGTACTGGATCGTCGGCGTGAAGCAGAAGGCCATCGAGCTGTACCGGGACCGCCACGATCTCGGTTATCGCTCGCCCTCCGTGGCGAGCACCGGGCAGACGGTCGCGTTCACCGCCTTTCCGGACGTCGTGTTCGCTGTCGAGGAGCTCGTCGGATGACGGCCGTCGCCCCCAACCTGCCGGGCGAGTACGTGCGCCGGCGGTTGACGGTCGAGGAGTACACCATGATGGCGGAGATCGGGATCTTCGCGCCTGACGAGCACGTCGATCTGGTCGAGGGTTGCCTCGTCAGCTATGCGCCGCCGCATGGACCCGCGCATGCCGGCGCGGTGTGGGGATTCACCGAGACGCTGCATGCGCGGCTCCGGGGACGCGCGGCTCTCTGGGCGCAGCTTCCGGTCATCATGTCCGAGACGACCGAGCTCGAGCCGGACCTTGCCGTCCTCGTCCCGCGGGCCGAGGGCTATCGAAGATCGCTGCCTCGCATCGAGGACGTCTACGGCGTGATCGAAGTCGCCGACTCCTCGCTCTTCCGCGATCGGAACCACAAGCTCCGGCTGTACGCGGCGTCCGGTATCCCAGAGTACTGGATCGTGGACGTGCGCCGCGATCGCATCGAAACGTATCGCGGCCCGGTAGGCGACGAGTACGGCTCGTATCGCTTGGCGCGGCGTGGTGACGAGGTATCGTTCGCAGCCCTTTCGGATATCGTGCTCTCCGTCGACGAGCTGCTCGGCTGAGCGGCGCCGCTCCTGTCCGGATCGGCATCGACGTCGGCGGCACGTTCACCGACGTCGTCGCCGTCGATGCGTCGACTCGTGAGATGGTCGCGTCGGTGAAGGTGCCGACGACGCACGATCATGCGGACGGCGTCGCGGCCGGGATCGTCGCCGGGTTGGAGCGGCTGCTCGGCGAGCACGCGATCGAGCCGGCGTCGATCGCGTTCATCGCGCACTCCACGACGCAGGCGACCAACGCGCTGCTCGAAGGCGACGTCGCGAAGGTCGGGGTGGTCACGGTCGGCGGCCCGATCGCGTCGGCGTTCGCGCGGTTCAAGCCGTTCGCGCTGGCCCAAGGCGTGCGGTTCGCGCCGCTCTGGTTCGACGGACGCGACGCCGGCGTGCTGGACGCGGTGAACGCGGCGGGCGTCGAGGCGGTCGCGGTCAGCGAGCCGTTCGCGGTCGACCGGCCGCAGCGCGAAGGCGCGATCGTCGCCGCCGCGCGCGCCGCCGGGCTCGCGGCGACCAGCGGCGCCGAGGTGTCGACGCAGTACGGCTTGCGCGCGCGCACGCGCACCGCGGCGCTCAACGCCGCGATCTTGCCGCGGATGCTGCGGACGTCGCGCGTCACGGCGCGCGCCGTGAAGGAGGCGCGCATTCCGGCGCCGCTGATGATCATGCGCAGCGACGGCGGCGTGATGGACGTCGCCGAGGTCGAGCGGCGGCCGATCCTCACGATGCTGTCGGGGCCGGCGGCCGGGATCGCCGGCGCGCTGTTCCACGAGAACGTCACCGACGGCGTCTTCATCGAGGTCGGCGGGACGAGCGCCGACTGCTCGGTGATCCGGCGCGGTCAGCCGCAGATGCGGCCGGCGCGGATCGGCGGCCACCGCACGCTGCTGCGCACGCTCGACGTGCGCACGATCGCGGTCGCGGGCGGCTCGCTGGCGCGCGTGAGCGGGAACCGTGTGGTCGAGATCGGTCCGCGGTCGGCGCACATCGCGGGCTACCGCTACGCCGCGTTCACCGAGGAGGCCGTGGTCGCGGCTGCGCGAGCGGACGTCGGCGCCGGCTTCGCTGCGCTCGTTGCGGCCGACGGCACGCGCATCGCGATCACGCCGACCTGCGCCGCGAACGCGCTCGGGACGGTGCCGCCGGCCGCGTTCGCGCGCGGTGACGCCGGCGCGGCTCGCGCCGCGTGCGAGATCGTCGGCGCCGCGCTGGGGCTCACCGCCGAGGAGCTCGCGCGCGCGATCCTCGACCGCGCGACGGAGCGCTTGCGCGCGACGCTGGACGAGCTGATCGCCGACTACGCGCTCGAACGCGCGAACGTGGTGCTGGTCGGCGGCGGCGGCGGCGCGGCGGCGCTGGTCCCGTACGCCGCGCAGCGCCTCCGCTTCGAGCACCGCATCGCGCGCGACGCCGAAGTGATCTCGCCGCTCGGCGTGGCGCTGGCGCTCGTGCGCGACGTCGTCGAACGCACCGTGGTCGATCCGGCGCCGGCCGATCTCGCGCGCATCCGGCGCGAGGCGATCGACGCGGCGATCGCATCGGGCGCCGCACCCGACCGCGTCGAAGTGGTCGTCGAGGTGGACACTGCGCGGAACCGCGTCCGCGCGACCGCTTCGGGCGCGACCGCGCTGGTCGAAGGCGCGCAGACCGCCGCGGCGGTCGGCGAGGCCGCGCAGCTCGCATCCGCCGCCGCGCACATGCGCGCCGGCGACGGCGGCGCGCGCGTCGTCGCGCGGACCGCGTCGCTCGCCGTGATCGCGTCGGCGAAGGAAAGCGCCGTCGTCGACGCGCGCGGCGTGGTGCGGCTGGTGCTCCCCGGCGCGGCCTGCTATCCCGCGCGCGCCGGCGACGCCGAGCGCGTCCTCGCACGGGCGGTCGACGAGCACACGACGTTCGGCGACGTCGGCCGCGCGTTGCCGGACGTGTTTCTGCTGCGCGGCGCGCGCATCGGCGAGTTCACCGGGATGGCCGAGGCGGCGCAGATCACCGGCTTGGTGCGTGACGAGCAGCAAGGCGTGGCGGACGATGAGCCGGTCGTGCTGCTCGTCGTGCCGAAGCGCGCCTGACCGTCGCGGGCGGCTGCACGGCGAGCGGACGGTGAGCATCGTTCCGCTGCGCGCGGGGAAGGCTCGAACGATGGACTCCAAGGATTTCGGGACGAGCTCGCGGCGCAGCTTCGTCGGCGGCGTCGGCACGGGCATCGCCGCGGCGGTCGCGACCTCGGCGCAGCCCGCGAACGCGCAAACCGCGCAGCGCTCGGGCCCCGATCAGACGACCAAGCGCGATCCCGCGAGCGAGTATCCGCGGCCGCCGTTCCCGGTGCAGCAGCAGCCGTGGCCCGGACTCGCGAGCAAGATGGACCCGCGGCCCGATCACGGCGAGAGCACGTACCGCGGCTCGGCGCGGCTGGCCGGCCGCAAGGCGCTCGTGACCGGGGCCGACTCGGGGATCGGTCGCGCCGCGGCGATCGCGTTCGCGCGCGAAGGGGCGGACGTGGCGATCGGCTATCTGCCGGCCGAAGAGCCGGACGCGCGCGAGGTCGTGCAGATCATCCGCGACGCGGGACGCAAAGCCGTCGCGCTCCCCGGTGACATTCGCACCGAGGCCTTCTGTCAGAAGCTGGTCGCCGACGCCGTCGCTCAGCTCGGCGGTCTCGACATCCTGGTGAACAACGCGGCACGCCAGCACTCGCACGACGCGATCGCCGAGCTGAGCACCGAGGATTTCGACTGGACGTTCAAGACCAACGTCTACGCGATGTTCTGGATCACCAAGGCCGCGATGCCGCACCTCGGCCCCGGCTCGAGCATCATCAACACCGCCTCGGTGCAAGCGTACGAGCCGAGCCCGAACTTGCTCGACTACGCGCAGACGAAAGCGGCGATCGTCGCGTTCACCAAATCGCTCGCCAAGCAGGTCGCGAAGCAAGGGATTCGCGTCAACGCGGTCGCGCCCGGACCGATCTGGACGCCGCTGCAAGTCTGCGGCGGTCAGCCGCCCTCGAGCCTGCCCGAGTTCGGCGCGCAGACGCCGTACGGGCGCGCGGGTCAGCCGGCGGAGCTCGCGCCGGTGTACGTCGTGCTCGCCTCGGCGGAGTCCAGCTACTCCACCGGCCAAGTCTTCGGCGCGGCGGGAGGCAGCGGAAACCCGTAACCTCCGCGAAGGGGCGGCCGTGCGCGAATACGACGTCCTCGTGGTCGGAGGCGGGAACGCGGGTTGTGCCGCGGCGCTCGCGGCGGCGCGCAACGGGGCGCGCGTGCTGCTCGCGGAGCGCTACGGCTTCCTGGGCGGGACGGCGACCGCGTCGATGGTCGGACCGTGGATGACGTTCCATTCCGGCGACGACCGGATCGTCGGCGGTATCGCGCAGGAGATCGTCGAGCGGCTCGTCGCGCGCGGCGGCTCGCCCGGCCACGTGCACGACGCGTCGGACTACGTTCCGACGATCACGCCGTTCGATCCCGAGATCCACAAGGCGCTGCTGTTCGAGATGATGCGCGAGAGCGGCGTCGGGCTGCTGCTGCACGCCTGGTTCTTGGACGCGCTGGTGGAGCGTGCCGGGGACGTGTCGCGCGTCGCGGGGGCGCGCGTCGCGACGGTCGGCGGGATCCGCGAGCTGCGCGCGAAGCGCACGATCGACGCGACCGCCGACGCCTACGTCGCGGCGAGCGCGGGCGTGCCGACGCAGCAAGGTGACGCGCGCGGCCGCGTGCAGCCGGCGTCGCTGATGTTCCGGCTCTCGCACGTCGACTTCGCGGCGCTGTCGCACTACGTGCGGCAGCATCCCGACCAGATGCGCAGCTCGCTCAAGACGCACGAGCGCACCCCGGACGCGCTGACCGCGGTGGCGGGCTTGTACGAGCTGTGGGACGCGGCCCGCGAGCGCGGCGCCGTGACGGTTCCGCGCGAGCTGGTGTCGTTCTTCGCGACCCCGTACGCCGACGAGGTCACGGTCAACATGACGCGCGTCGTCGACATCGACCCGCTCGACCCCGACGACCTCACCCGCGCCGAGGTCGAGTCGCGCGCGCAGGTCATGCAACTGCTCGACTTCTTCCGCAAGGACGTTCCCGGCTTCGCGAACGCGCGCATCGCGGCGACGGCGACGCAGATCGGCGTGCGCGAGTCGCGCCGCATCGCCGGCGAGTACACGCTGACGGCCGACGACGTGCTGACCGCGCGCGCCTTCGACGACGCGGTCGCGCGCAGCGCCTACCCGATCGACATCCACAATCCGGCCGGCAGCGGGACGACGACGCGCCGGCTGCCGCCGGGCGCGTCGTACGAGATCCCGTACCGCTGCCTCGTCCCGAAGAACGCCGAGGACCTGCTGGTGGCGGGACGCTGCATCTCGACGACGCACGAAGCGCTGGCGTCGACGCGCCTGACGCCGACCGTCATGACGCTCGGACAAGCCGCGGGGACGGCCGCGGCGCTGTCGGTACGGCACGGCGTCTCGCCGCGCGCGCTCGATCCGGCGATGCTGCGCGAGACGCTCGTGCGCGACGGCGTCGACCTGCGCCGCCCGCAAGCCGCGCATGCCTGACGTTCGCGCGCTGGCCGCGGCGTACGGCGTGCGGATCGAGCTCGCGGACCTCGGCGATTGGGGCACGGCGAACCTCGTCGCCGAGTACGACCCGGACGGCCCGGTGATTCGCGTGAACGCGCGCCGGCCGGCGGGACCGTGGCTGAACCGAGCGATCGCGCACGAGCTCTATCACCATCGCGAGGCGATCGGCGAAACTGCGCGCATCGCGAACCATCGTGCGCGTGAAGCAGCCGCGGACGCGTTCGCCGAAGCGCTGCTCGGCGCCGGCGGCAGCGCGTGAAGTTCGTCGCGGGGATCGACGGCGGGCAGTCGTCGACGACCGCGGTGGTCGTCGACCAGAACGGTATCGTGCGCGCCCGCGGCACCGCCGGGCCGGCCGACCACGTCGACGAGCCGCCGCGGTCACGCAAGTTCGCCGACGCGTGCGCCGCCGCGCTGCGGCGCGCGATCGAGGACGCGGGCCTCTCGCGCGAGACGCGCTTCGAGGCCGTGCACGCCGGGCTCTCCGGGTACGACGACGACTTCGACGGCGTGCCGCCCGAGCTGCCGTCCGACGTGCTGCGCGTGCAGCACGACACGCGGATCGCGCTGGCCGGTGCGGTCCACGCGCGTCCGGCGATCGTCGTCATCGCGGGGACCGGCTCGGTCGCGTACGGCGAGGACGGCGCCGGTGTCTCGGCCCGCGTCGGCGGGTGGGGGTATCTGTTCGGCGACCAAGGCAGCGCGTTCGCGGTCGCGCGCGAGGCGCTCGCGCACGCGATGCGCGAGGACGACCGCGGCGTGCGCAGCCCGCTCGGCGAGGCGGCCCTCGCGTATTTCGACCGCCGCAGCTTGCGCGAGCTCGCGACCGCGGCGCTGCAAGGCCGCATTCCGCGCGGCGAGCTGGCCTCGTTCGCGCGCGTCGTGCACGACGCGGCACGGCTCGAAGACCCGGACGCGGCGGCGATCGTCAGCGAAGCGGCCGCGGCGGTCGCGTCGCTCGCCGCGATCGCGATCGACCGCCTGCAGCTCGGCGAGCGACCCGTTCAGGTCGCGCTCAGCGGCGGTGCGTTCAACAGCGAATCGTTCTTCGCGCGGACGCGCGAGCGGCTCAACGTTCTGGCGCCGAACGCGCAGGCGGTGAAGCCGCGCTACGACCCGGCGATCGGCGCCGCGCTGCTCGCCTTCGCGGACGCCGACCTTCCGCAGCCCGACCGGATCATCGAAGGATGAGCGCTCCGCTCGACGTCCTCGAGCGGCTGCGCGGCGGGCTGATCGTCTCGGTGCAAGCCGAGGCCGGCTCGCCGCTCGGCGAGCCCGAGACGATCGCGCGGCTCAGCCGCGTCGCGGTCGCGAACGGCGCGGTCGGGATTCGCGCGGAGGGATCGGCACGGCTCGGCGCCGTGCGGCGCGCGGTGGCCGTCCCCGTCGTCGGCATCGTCAAGCGCGCGTACCCCGGGTTCGAGCCGTACATCACCGCAAGCGAGCGCGAGATCGCCGAAGTCTGCGCCGCCGGCGCCGAGATCGTCGCGTTCGACGCGACCGCTCGCGCGCGCCCCGACGGGCGCGACGTCGGCGCGGTGATCGCGGCGATCCGCTCGCGCGGCGCCCTCGCGATGGCCGACTGCGCGGACGCCGCGGACGTTCGCCGCGCCGCGGCGGCCGGCGCCGCAATCGTCGCGACCACGCTGTGCGGCTACACCGCCGCGACGCGCGGCACGCCGCTCCCGCCGCTCGACCTCGTGCGCGCCTGCGCGGCGAGCGGCGCCTTCGCGATCTGCGAGGGCGGGGTCGGCTCGCCCGAGGACGTGCGGGCCGCGTTCGCCGCGGGCGCCGGCGCGGTCGTCGTCGGGACGGCGATCACGAACGTCGACGCCCTGGTCCGGCGCTTCGCCGGCGCCGCGCCGCGCGCGGGATAGCGGGCGAGCGAGCGCGCGCATCCGATAGAAGTCCGCGCTCGGGGTTCACAAGAACTTCATACTAGGAAGTCGTCCCGGCCCGGGCGGCGAATGCGCGGGACCGTCCCCGGCGGGGAACAGCGCTCCAGAGAGGATCAGTTGGCACAACGAGTCGTCAAGCCGAAGACGAACCTCGGTCCGGGGTTCTGGCCCGTCACCGCGCTGATCGCGGTCGTCTCCCTGGTCATGGTGTATTTCGTCTGGACGAGCCCGCTCCCGATCGGCCTCGAGCAGGCGGGCGACCCGGCCGGCACGATCGACGACCTGTTCCGGTTCCTGGGCGCGGTCGCGGCGGTGATCTTCAACATCGTCGTGATCTACACGATCTACTTCGGGATCGTGTTCGCCCGGCCGAAGAACGCGCCGGCGAACATGATCGGCGTCCAGATCCACGACGCGCCGGTGCTCGAGTTCTGGTGGACGGTGATCCCGACGATCCTCGTCATCATCCTCTCGATCTACTCGGTGAAGATCTGGGCCGATCTGCAGAACACGCAGGGCGACGTGCTGACGGTCGAGGCGATCGGCTACCAGTTCGGGTTCCAGTTCCGCTATCCCAAGCTCGCGAACCCGGTGACCAACGAGCTGCACCTGCCGCTCAACACGCCGACGACGATCCACGTCACGTCGCGTGACGTGATCCACGGCTTCTGGATCCCCGAGCTGCGCATGAAGGCCGACATGGTGCCCGGCTTGATCAACACGATCCGCGTGACACCGACCAAGGCCGGGACGTACCGCATCGTGTGCACCGAGTTCTGCGGCGTCCTGCACGGCGGCATGAAGGCGACGGCGGTGCTCGAGAGCCAGCAAGATTTCGCGAAGTGGTTCAAAAAGCAGGGCGGCGCGAGCGGCGGCGGAGGCGGCGCGAGCGGAGGCTCCGGCGGCGCCGCGATTCCGCTCAACTCCGGCACGGCGGACGCCGGGCAGAAGCTGTTCGGGCAGAAGTGCAGCGCGTGCCACTCCGTCGGGCCGTTCGACCAGAAGCAGGTCGGGCCGGGGCTCGGCAAGATCTTCAGCGACCCGGCGCATCCGAAGCTCGTGAACGGCGCCGACCCGACGCCGCAGAACGTCGCCGCGATCATCCAGAACGGCTATCAAGGCGACATGGGCGTCATGCCGAGCGCGCAGGTCAATCAGATCTCGAACACCGACATCGCGAACCTCGTCGCGTACCTCGCGAGCCTCTCGAAGAAGTAACGGAGACAGACTGCATGGCGACGATCGCCCCCGGCGTGCCGACCGGACCCTATCACGCGGTTCTCGATCACATCCATCCCGAGCCGACGAGCTTCATCCGCAAGTACATCTTCTCGATCGACGCCAAGGTCATCGGCATCCAGTACATGATCACCGGCGCGATCTTCTTCGCGATCTCCGGGTTCCTGGCCGAGCTGATCCGCACCCAGCTCCTCTCGCCGAACGGCGCGATCGTCAGCCCCGCGACGTACAACTCGATCTACTCGATGCACGGCTCGTCGATGGTGTGGTTCGTCGTCATCCCGCTGCTCACGGGCGCGTTCGGGAACTTCGTGATGCCGATGCAGATCGGCGCGCGCGACGTCGCGTTCCCGTGGCTGAACCTGGTCGCGTTCTGGATGTTCCCGGTCGCCGGCGTCATCCTGTTCTCGTCGTTCCTGGTCGGCGCGCCGGACGCCGGCTGGACGGAGTACCCCCCGATCTCGCTGCAAGGACCGCCCGGGACGAACCTGTGGTGCATCGCAGTCTTCCTGATCGGCGTCAGCTCGACGATGACCGGGATCAACTTCCTGGTCACCATCTTCAAGATGCGCGCCCCGGGGATGACGTTCACCCGCATGCCGCTCTTCGTCTGGGCGCAGTTCGCGACCGCGCCGCTCTCCTTCATCGCGACGACGGCGCTGGGAGCCGCGCTGGCCGCGCTGTTCATCGAGCGCGTCTTCGGCGTGCCGTTCTACGACCCGCACCGCGGCGGCTCGCCGGTGCTGTGGCAGCACATGTTCTGGTTCTACTCGCACCCCGCCGTCTACATCATGATCATCCCGGGCTTCGGGATCATCTCGGAAGTGCTGCCGACCTTCGCGCGCAAGCCGATCTTCGGCTACAAGATGATCGCCTTCAGCTCGGTCGCGATCGCGCTGCTGAGCTTCTCGGTCTGGGCGCACCACATGTTCACCTCCGGGATGGTGCCCTGGCTGCAGCTCCCGTTCATGATCATCACGATGGTGATCGCGATCCCGACCGGCGTGAAGATCTTCTCGTGGATGGCGACGCTGTGGGGCGGCGCGATCAACTGGAAGACGCCTGCCCTGTACGCGACCGGCTTCCTGATCACGTTCACCTACGGCGGTCTGACCGGATTCTTCCTGGCCGCCGTCCCGGCCGACTACCACGAGCACGGCACCTACTTCGTGGTCGCGCACTTCCACTACGTGCTGTACGGCGGCTCGATCATGACGCTCTTCGCCGGCATCTACTACTGGTGGCCGAAGATGACCGGGCGCATGTACAACGAGAAGCTGGGCCAGCTCCAGTTCTGGCTGACCTTCATCGGCTTCAACGCGACGTTCACGCCGATGCACTGGCTGGGGCTGCTCGGGATGCCGCGGCGCGTCCCGAACTACGACCCGCAGTTCACCTTCTGGAACCAGTTCGCCACCATCTCGTCGTACGTGATGGCCGCCGGCGCGCTGCTGTTCATCTACATCCTGATCGACAGCCTGCGCAGCGGCAAGAAGGCCGGGCCGAACCCGTGGGGCGCGCGCACCCTGGAGTGGATGGTCTCCTCGCCGGCGCCGTACTACAACTTCAAGAAGATCCCGGCGGTGCTGGCGGCGCCGTACGACTTCGGCAACCCGCTCCCGTACCTCGGCCTCGACGCCGCGCCGGGCGCGACGGAAGCGACGCCGACGTCGGTCTCGCACCCGGTCCCGACGCACTGAGGAGACGGAGCAGCACATGGCGGTTTCCGTCGCTCACGGACACGGCATCGAACACGGCGGCCACGACGGGCACGACGACATCATCTACCAAGAGACGCGCGACATGCGTCTCATGGGCTTCGTGCTCTTCCTGTTCTCCGACGTCATCCTGTTCTCGTCGTACATCTTCGCGTACATCTACCTGCGCAACTCGATCCCGGCCTGGCCGCCGAACGACCCGGTCACGGGCCATCAGCTCCCCCGGCTGGACACCGCGTTCGCCGCGTTCAACTCGGTCGTGCTGTTCGGGTCCGGCGTAACGATGCACTACGCGCTCGAGCACTGGAAGCACGGCAACCGCGGGCGCTACAACCTCTTCATGCTCTTCACCGTCATCCTCGGGCTGGGCTTCCTCGGCGGCCAGGCCTACGAGTATGCGCACGCGCAGATCGGCGGCTGGAGCGGGAACACGTTCGGCGCGTCGTTCTTCACGCTGACCGGGATGCACGGGATCCACGTCTTCCTCGGCGTCTGCTTCCTGCTGGCGCTGTGGCTGCAGAGCTCGCGCGGCGTCTACACCCAGTCGCGCTTCTTCGGCCTGACCGCCGGAACGCTGTACTGGCATTTCGTCGACGTGATCTGGGTCGTGCTCTTCTTCCTGTTCTACCTGTGGTGAGGCGCGATGGAAAACGTGGCTAACATCGAGAAGATCATCGCGTTCGTGGGGGCGCTGATCGTGTTCTTCTTCGCCTGCGTCGGGCTGCGCGGCGAGTGGCACAAGAACGGGCTCGACGACAACGTCACCAAGGTGCTGCTGGGCCTGATGGCGGTCGGCTGCATCCTGGTCGTGCTCGCGTGCTTCGGGATTCTGCCGCACACCGCCGGAGGAGCGGCCTGATGTACGATATCGAAGACGAACGCGGCGTCCCGATCTCCAGCGGCATTCCGCCGCTCGTGATGTGGGCGGGGATCGCCGGCGTGATCCTGATCTTCATCATCGCCGGGATGGTCGTCGGAACGTCCGAGAACAACCACGTCTGGCCGGCGGAGAACGCGACCAACCTGAAGCTGTAGCGGCTTAGGCGATCTCTTCTTTGCGGCCGTGGATGCCGACGCCGAGCGGTGCGATCTTGCTCGGGAGCACGCCGGTCGGTCGGCCGTCGATGTGGTGGACGCCGCCGTACTCGCTGAACTCGCACAGCGCCGCGCGCTGGGTGTCGGGCAGCTCGACGTCGCCGAGGGTCGGCCACTCGCAGGCGATGGCCCGGTCGTCGGTGAGCACCGCGACGTAGCCGTTCGTGTCGTCGGCGGAGCGCGCGTCGCGGCGGCGGTACCGGATGTAACCGTCGACCACGTAGATCGGTCGCAGCGTGTGGGCCAGCGCGCGAACCGGGGCGAACATCACGCCGACCAGCCACGCGGCGCACGCGAGGGCGCCGAACGCGAAGACCGGCGCGACGACGACGATGTCCGCGTTGACCCTGCCGGCCGAGAGCCGAGGAGCGAAGAAGACGCCCACCGTGATCGCCGTGAAGACCATGCCGCAGAGGATCGGCTCGATCGCGATGCTGAGCCGGCCGAAGAACCCGTGCAGCACGACGCGCCGCTCGGCCCGCGTCCACGGGCGGCGGATCAGCGTCTTCGCGCGGTCGTCGGCGCTGAGCCGGCTCGGCCGCACGCCGTGGATGATCTTCGTGCTGTCGATCATGCTGCTGGTGGTGCTCTTCCCGGGAACTGCGAGCGCGCACCCGTCGGGGCCTGCGCGCCTGCACGGCGTCGTCCTCGCGGTGACGCCGAAGACCGGCGAGGTCATCGTGCGCCACGACCCGTTCGGCTCGATGCCGGGGATGACGATGCCGTTCCGGATCGTTCCCCGCGAGCGGGCCGCGCAACTGCAACCCGGCTCGACGATCGAGGCGACGGTCGACACCAAGACCGAGCCTTGGACGCTCTCCAACGTGACCAGCGAGAGCGCGCAGCCGCTCACCAGCGACACCACGCCGCTGCGCCGCGTCACGCCGCTGAAGCTCGGCGACGTCGTCCCCGACACGCCGTTCCTCGACCAGACCGGCAAGCCGTTCCGCTTCTCGCACCTGCGCGGCAAGGACGTCGTCCTGTCGTTCATCTACACGCGCTGTCAGGACGCGCGGATGTGCCCGCTGATCAGCGCGAAGTTCCGGCAGATGCAGGTGCAGGCCGGCGCGCGCGACCTGCATCTCGTCGAGGTCACGCTCGATCCGACGTTCGATCGTCCCGCGGTGCTCGCGCGCTACGGCACGACGTTCGGCGCCGACCCGCAGCGCTGGAGCATCGTGGTCGGCGACGCCGAGCCGACGCTGAACTTCGCCGCGCAGTTCGGCGTCACGGCCTTCCCCGACCCGAGCATCGGCATCATCCACGCCGAGAACACGGTGATCGTCGACGGCACCGGCCGCATCACGCGCATGATCACCGACACGTCGTGGCTCCCGAATGAGATCCTCGCGCAGATCGACGCGAACCACGGCATCGCGAGCAATCCGCTCGCGCGCCTGAACCTCTGGCTGTCGGAAACCGCGGTCGCGATGTGCGGCAACAGCGTCGCCGGCTTCAGCGGCCTGGCCGACCTCGCCGTCGTCCTCGTCATCTTCGGCGCGCTGGCGTACCTGGTGTACCGCCTCGCCCGCAAGATCTTCATCGAGAGCCCGTAGCCAAGCGGTTGCCTAGACGGGTCAAGGTCTGGTCTTTTCCAATCTTAGGCATTATATGATATAATTTTAGTATGTTAGGCAATACTATGCCTATCCCTGAGTCATTGGCTGCGCGGCGGCGCGGCTTACGGCTCAGCCAGCGCGCCGCCGCCGAGCGGGCCGGTATCACCCAGACACATCTCTCGAAGATCGAGCGCGGCGCGCTGGACCCGCGCTTGAGCACCGTGCTGGAGGTTGCGCGCGCGGCGACTTCGGAGCTCGTCCTCGTCCCGGCCGAGCTGCTTCCTGCGGTTCGCGCGATTCTGGAGCACGCCTCGAACGCCGATGAGCGTCTGCTCTTCAGCGCCGAGCCGGACTGATGCCGAACGTCATCAACGTCTTTCTGCACGATCGCTTCATCGGAACGATCACCAATCTCCCGAGCGATCACAATGTCTTCGCTTTCAGCGACGACTATGCGAACGACCCTGCGGCTCCGACGCTCAGCCTCGGATTTCTCAACGCCGAACGAAAGCTCAGCCTCCCGGTGCGCACGCCGCACGTTCGCTTGTTGCCGTTCTTCTCGAACCTGCTCTCGGAAGGACATCTTCGCGCGTACTTGGCACGGCGCGCGCGCGTCAACCCCGCTCGGGATTTCCCGCTCCTGTGGCTGACCGGCGAAGATCTCCCGGGCGCTGTCCGCGCCTCTCACGCCGAGGGTTTGACGACGCCGCCCGACGACGCCGATATCATCGCCGCGGCGCGCGGCGAGGACGACCCCGGGCTGCTGAAGTTCTCACTGGCAGGCGTGCAATTGAAGTTCAGCGCCGTGCTCGAAGCACACGGCGGGCTCACGATCCCGGTGCACGGACTGCACGGTCGCTGGATTCTGAAGCTGCCGTCCGCGACGTATCCGCGCGTGCCCGAGAACGAGCATGCGATGCTGCGCTTCGCCGCGCGCGTCGGAATCGACGTGCCGGAGCACCGCCTCGTCGATGCGGCGAGCGTCAGAAACCTTCCGGACGAAGTCCGAACGGATCTCGGGCTCGCGATCTCGGTCAAGCGCTTCGACCGTGACGGCGGCGAGCGGATCCACATCGAGGACTTCAACCAGATCTTCGCGCAGTATCCGGCCGACAAATACAAGAATGTGAGTTACGGAAACATGCTGAGCGGCATCTGGAACGTCCTCGGGGAAGCGGACACTCGGGAATTCGTACGTCGCTTGGTATTCAACGTTGCGATCGGGAACGGTGACATGCATCTCAAGAATTGGAGCGTCATCTATCGAGATCGTCGCACCCCGGCGCTCGCTCCGGCCTACGACTACGTTTCTACGATCGTCTACATTCCGGGCGACACGCTCGCCTTGTCGATCGCTGGGAGCAAAGAATGGTCCGACGTTTCGGAGGATAGCCTCGAACGCTTCGCGCGCCGAGCCGGTGTCCCGCGCGGCGTGGTGCTCGCTCCCGCGCGAGACATGGCGCAGCGCATCCGAGCGGAGTGGCCCGCCCTGAAAGACGATCTGGAACTGGACCCCGTTCTCGTCGAACGGCTCGATGCGCATATGGCGACGGTACCGCTCCTCGCGGGGCGCACGGCGCACCATTCCGTCGTGCCGCGTCAGCGCCGTGCGCAGATCGCTCAGCCGGAGATCATGTAACGCCGCCGACGCGCGGCGCGAGCTTCGTGTCAGCGATGACGCGGCGCTCGGCAACCCGTGACGCAAGCGCGGCGGTGAAGACCGCCGCGGCAGCCGCGATTCCGGTGAATACAAGGTACGCGATCCGATAGCCGCTCACGACGTCGCCGTGCGAGTCGGCGACGCCGCCGCCGAGGGAGCCGCCGACGATCTGGCCGACGATCAGCATGATCGAGAGCAGGCCGACGGCGCTGGCGCGCTGCTCCGGGCCGGCGCGGTTCGTCACGATGTAGCGCGTCGGGGCGCCCAGCAGCGCGCCGAAGCCGACGCCGGCGACGACCATCGCGAGCAGCGCCAGTTTCAAGTCGGTGAAGCCGAGGGCGAAGATCAGCATGCCGAGCGCGGTCAGCGTGCTGCCCGCCGCGAGCACCGCGCGGCTGCCGACGACGTCCAGCGCGCGCCCCGAGAGCGGGATCACCGCGACGAAGCAGAGCGCGCCGACCGCGGCGACCGCGCCTGCTGCCGCATAGCTGAGGTGCTGCGCCGCGACCAGCGCCGCGGGGATGAAGAAGAGCGCGCCTTCGAGCGCGCCGATCAGCAGCTCGAGCGCGTAGGTCACCAGGAGCTGGCGGTCGCGGAAGAACGCGACCGGGATCACGGGCTGCTCGGCGCGCCGCTCGACCAGCACGAACAGCGAGAGCGCCACGACTGCGACGACGAGCATCGTCCACGCGAGCGGTTCGTTCGCCCGGCCGTCGACGACGTACAGCCGCGACAGCAGGCTCATCGTCGCGAGCAGTCCGGTCGCGAGGGTGACGATTCCGGCAACGTCGAGCGCTCCACGCGCGCGCGCGGCACGCGCCGGAACGGTCGTGCGCGCCATCGCGATGACCACGACCGCGAGCGGGACGTTGATCGCGAAGACCCAGCGCCACGAGATGAAGTGCGTGATCGCGCCGCCCAGCACCGGGCCGATCACGGCAGCGAGTCCCCACGTTGCGGCGACGAGGCCGAGCGCCGCGCCGCGCCGCTCGAGCGGCACGCGATCCGCGATCGCGGCGGTCGCCACGGGGAAGATCCCGCCGGCGCCGATCGCCTGGATCGCTCGCGCCGCGAGGAACAGCGCGAACGACGGCGCGGCGATCGCGAGCACGCTCCCCAGCGCGAAGATCGCAACGCACGCGATGTACGCCGGCCGCCGGCCGTAGTGGTCGGCCAGCTTCGACATCACGGGGATCGCGACGACGTTCGCCAGCAGGTACAGCGTGAACACCCACGCGAGCTCGCGCGGTCCCGCACCGAACGCCGCGCCCAGCGCCGGCAGCGCGGGCGACAGGACGCCGAGGTCGAGCGCGCCCGCGAAGACGCCGAGACCCAGCGTGATCAGCAGCGGCAGCGTGCTGCGATCGACCGGGTGGCCGGCGACCGTCGCTGCGGTGTCGGCCGCGCCCGGAGTCGGCTCCGTGACGGCCATCGTGCTTACGCTGTCTCGGCCGCGATCAAATGACGCGGTCCGCGACCATCGCGACGCACATCAGCGCGAGATACAGCAGCGAGTACTTGAACAGCACGCGCGCGTAGCGCTTCGTCGAGTCGCCGCCGACCTTCCAGGCGTCCCACAGGAAGATCGCGCCGAGGATCAGCGCGGCGCCGCCGTAGCACGGGCCGAGCACGTGCAGCGGGAAGAACGCCAGCGAGACCGCGACCAGCACCAGCGAGTAGACCATGATCTCGCGCTTGGTGCGCGGGATGCCCTTGACGTTGGGCAGCATCGGGATCCCGGCTTTGTCGTAGTCGACGTTCGTCATCAGCGAGAGCGCCCAGAAGTGGGGCGGCGTCCACAAGAAGATCAAGGCGAACAGCGCGAACGCCGGCGAGCCGAGATGGCCCGTCACCGCGGCCCAGCCGACCAGCGGCGGAACCGCGCCCGCGGCGCCGCCGATCACGATGTTCAGCGGCGTCACGCGCTTCAGCCACATCGTGTAGATCACGACGTAGTACGCGTTTCCGGCCAGCGACAGCCCCGCGGCGAGCGGGTTGACGAACGCGTACAGCATCGCGAAGCCCGCGCTCTGCGCGAGCGCGGCGAAGATCAGCGCGTCGCGCGCCGAGATCGCGCCGCGCGCGACGGGGCGCAGTTTCGTGCGCGTCATCAGCCGGTCGATGTCGCGGTCCCAGACGCAGTTGATCGCGCCCGCGGAAGCCGCCGACAGCGCGCCGCCCAGCAGCGTCCACAGCGTCAGCCACGGCGGCGGAACGCCGCGCGCGGCCATCACCATCGCGGCCAGCGTGGTGACCAGCAGCAAGGAAATGATGCGCGGCTTCGTCAGCTCGTAGTAGTCCTCGACGACACCGCGCCAGCCGTCACTGTGGCCGGGAGGGACCATGCCGACCGTGCCGTCGACGCGCGAGAGCGTCGAGCTCATCGGGCGCTGCTCTCCGCAGCTTCGTGCACGAGCACCGGCGACGCCGGCGCGGCGTGACCCGCCGGAATCGTCAACCGCCGAGCGGACGACGCAGCTCGTGCAACGACCGTTCCGTCGACCGCCGCGAACACCAGCGACGCGACGAACGCCACGAACGCCGCGCAGGCGTTGGCCGCGTGCGCTTCGCGCAGCAGCGCCGGCAATTGCCCGGCGACGTTCGCGATCCCGAGCATCACCTGCAGCACGACGAGCGCGTACGCCAGCAGCGCCGCTGCCCGCACGCGCGGGGTCCCGGTGAGCGCCGCTACGTACGCCGCGACCGTGGCGACCGCCAAGAACGCCGCGGCGATCCAGCGGTGCGCCATCTGCGCGAACTGCCCGCCGGCCGTCCCGGTCCACGAGCCGCCGTCGCAGGCGGGCAGCGTCGCGCAGGCCAGCCCGGCGCCGCTCGAGCTCACGTACGAGCCGGCCAGCATCGCCAGGAACGCCAGGCCCGCGCACGCGGTCAGCAGCCCGCCCAGCAGCGAGCGGCGGACCGCGACCGGCCCCGGCTGCAGGAACGCCAGCATCGCCAGCGCGGTGAGCCCGGCCAGCAGCAGCATCGCCGTCCCCCAGTGGACCACCACCGACCACGGCGTGTTGGAGAGCGCGACGGTGAGGCCGCCGAGCGCGACCTGCACCAGAAAGACCGCGCCGATGAACGCCAGCACCGCGGAGACGCCGCCGATCCGCGCGCGGGCCCGCCAGCCGGTCCACAGCGCGGGCAGCACGAGGACGCCGGTGACGAGCGCCAGCAGGCGGTGCGACCATTCGAGCACGACGCCGCCGGCCAGCGCCGGCACCAGCGCGTGGTGGCAGAGCGGCCAGTCGGGACAGGTCATTCCGGCGCCGTTGATCCGCACCCAGCTCCCCAGGACGGCGAGCAGGAACGCGGCGACGGCGGCCGCCAGCGAGAAGGCCCGGAACATCCCTGCCACTGTACCCGCCGGACCCTCCGGCGCGGAACGACTCAGGTCGTCAGCAGCCGGACGTCGCCGCGATGCTGTGGTCGGCCGCGATCCCCTCGTCCATTTGGATCCCGCTGGTCAGCCCGTCCAGCACGTCGCCGAGGTACGCCATCTCCTTGTTGTAGGAGGCCGGCGGCGGCGGGATCGGCGAGCCGACTCGCTGCATCATCTGGCCGGCCTTCGTCTCGCCGCCCGTCGGGATCGTCGCCTTGATGTCGTGGATCTCGGCCGTTTCCTCGCGCCCGCGGATGATCGTCACGTCGCGCATGAACTCGACCGCGGCTTTCTTCTGGCGGTAGAGCGCGCCGCCGAGTGCGTCGGCGAACGTCTTCAGCTCTTCCTTGCGCTTGGCGTCGTTCGACGCTTTCGCGTACTCGCGCAGCTTCTTCACCTCGGCGTCGCCGGCCGACGAAGCGATGCGCATCAGCTCGGCCTGCTTCATCAGCGACTCGATCGTGTTGCGGCGCTGCATGACGTTGAGCTTGTCGAAGTCCGTGCCGTGCAGGTTCGTCGAGAGGATCGAGAGCGCACGATCGTTCTCGAGCGCTTGCGTGATCGCGCCGTTGGCGTGGGCGACGATGGGGACGCAGGCGGGCAGCGCGCGAACGCGGCCGATCTCGGTCAGCGGCGTCGGTTTCGCCGAGCTCGTCGTCGCGGAACCGCTCGCGGGGGCGGGCGCGGCAGGCGGCGCCGGCGCGGGCTCGACGGCGGCGAGTGCGATGACGATCGGCAGAAGCATCAGCATGGACGTACTCCCGGGTGCAGGGTACCCGACTTCATCGTACCCGCGGGGTATCCTCGGTGCAAACTGTCGAACGACGGTCGCCGATGCGGCGCGTCCTCGCCGCCCTCGCGACGGCCGTCGTTCTCGCCGGCTGCCGCGAGGTGCGGGTCAACCAGGTTCGCTCCGGGACCACCCCCGTCGTGGGAGCCCGCGAGGTGGTCGTCGTGCGCGACAAGCGTGCCCTGGAGTCACTCGGGGTCGCGGTCCCGGTCGACTTCCGGCACGAGTTCGCGGTCGTGCTGCTGATGGGGCCGCACAAGGAGACCGGCTGGAGCCAGATCGTCGAGTCGATCAAGGCCAACACCGACCGCGTGCGGATCGTCGCCTTCGAGCGCGCGCCGCTCGACGGCGGCGAGCCGGCGCCGCGCGAGTACCGCACGTACACGGTCTGGATCGTGCCCAACGCCGTCTACCGGCCGGGCTCGCACGTCGACGTCGTCGCGCCGTCGGGCGAGCCGATCGCGACGACGACGCTGAAGTAGTGCGCCCCGAGAAGGAGCTCGACGGCGACGATCTGCGCGCCAACGCCGCCGCCTTCGCCGCGCTCGGCGCGCCGGTCGCCGCGGTGGTGAAGAACGACGGCTACGGCTGGGGCGCGCGGCGCCTCGCGCGCGAGCTCGACGAGGTCGTCGAGTCGTACGTCGTCGCCGACGAGGACGAGCTGGCCGCGCTGCGGCCGGCGACCGCGAAGCCGATCCGGCTGCTCGCCGGCGCCGCGCCGGGCCGCCTCGCGCGCATCGCCGATCTGGGCGGCATCCCGAACGTCGGCACCGGCGCCGCCCTGGCCGAAGCCGCCGCCGAGGCCGCGCGCCGCGGCGGGCTGACCGTGCGCGTCGGCGTGCTGGACGCGGCCGGCTGGGACGCGATCCGGCCGTCCGACGCCGCCGCGTTCGCCGCGGCGGTCGCGGGGACGGCGCTGGCGGTCGAGCTCTGGACGCACGTTGCGTCGGCCGCGCGGGCCGGCCCCATCCTCGACGGCTTCCTGGCCGCCGTGCGCGCGTTCGAGGCGGCCGGCGTGCGGGTCGTCTCCACCGACGTGGCCGGGACCGCCGAGGCGCGGCGCGGGCTCGCGTTCGACCGGCTGCGCGTCGGCGTGGGCCTGTTCGGCGCGCGGCTCGGGGCGTCGGTCGACACGCAGTGCGCGGTCAGGCTGACGGCGCCGGTCGTGCGGCGCTTCGCGCCGGGCGAGGTGGGCTGGGCGGGCTACGGCGACACGCGCGTCGCCGCGGACCGCTCGGTCGTCGTGCTGCGTTGCGGCTACGGTGACGGTTTTCCGGTGGCGCTGGCCGGTCGCGCCGATATTCTTTCCGTGGGGATGCAGTACACCACGCGCCTCGAGCGCCCGGAGCACGACCCGCGCGTGCTGATCGGCCGCGGCGACGACGTCGACGCGCTCGCCGCGCGCGCCGGGATTGGCGCGCACGCGCTGGTGGTAGGCTTGGCGTGGAGATGAGACCCTCGCTCGAAGAACGCGTCCGCCTCGCCGGGACGATCACCCGGCTCGGCGTCGTGCTCAGCCCCGACGGCTCGGCGAACGAGAGCGAGGGCGTGCTCAATCCCGCCGGCGCGACGGCCCGCGACGGTGCGCTGCTGTTGTATCCGCGCGCGGTCGCGGCCGGGAACGTCTCGCGAATCGAACGCTGCCGCGGGGTGCGCGCGGGTGACGCGGTGCGCTTCGAGCGCGACGGTTTCGCGCTGGTCCCCGAAGCTCCGTACGAGCTGCGAACGGCGCCGGGCGGGATGGGCTGCGAAGACCCGCGCGTCACGTTCGTCGCCGCGCTCGACCGCTACGTGATGGCGTACACCGCGTTCGGCCCCGACGGCCCGCGCATCGCGGTCGCGCTCTCCGACGACGGGTACGCGTGGAAGAGGCTCGGGCTGGTGCGGTTCGCACCGGAGCTGCACCAAGGCGACGACAAGGACGGCGTGTTCTTCCCCGAGCCGGTGCTCTCGCCGAGCGGTGTGCGGTCGATCGCGTTCTATCACCGGCCGATGCTGCGGCTCTCGACGATGGACGGGCGCGGCGCGATCCCCACGCTGCTCGACCTCGCACCCGAAGAGCGCGAATGCACCCGCATCGCGTACGTTCCGCTCGAGCCGGTCCTGCGCGACGTGACGAACCTGCTCGACGCGCGCGAGAGCGCGCTCGTGATCGCGCCGGACGCGCCGTGGTGCCGGATCAAGACGGGCGCGGGGACGCCGCCGGTGCGGATCGCCGAAGGCTGGTTCTCGATCTTCCACGGCGTCAACGCGCGCGAGATCGGCGACGGCACCTACGCGATGCAGTACAGCGCCGGCTTCGTCGTGCACGACGCGCGGCGCCCGCACGTCGTGCGCTATCGCTCGCCGGAAGCGGAGATGGTGCCCGAAGGCGTCGACGAGACGCACGGGACGGTGAACAACGTCGTGTTCCCGACCGCGATCCACGCGCTCGGCGAGCGGCGGTACGAGTTCTTCTACGGCATGGCCGACGCGCGCATCGGACGCGCGCGGTTGGACCTGGCGCCGCAGCAGCCCGCGCAACGCGAGCGCATCGCGGACGACGCCGCGGAGGAGTCCGCCGCATAGTTCAGCGCGGGATGCTGCGGTACTACGCGCTCGCCGCGCTGATCGTCGCCGCGCTCGGCAGCGCGCTCTTCGCGCACCGGTTGGCGATGCAGGGCTGGAAGCTGCGGCCCGACGCCAAAGCGACGCCCGCGCCCGCGACCGCGCACGGAAACGCGAACGAAGGCTTCGTCGCGACGCCGGAGCCGTATTTCGCCGGCCAGGGCGGCTGGGTGCTCAGCGCGCTGCCCGGCTGCTTCGACCAGCTCTCCTCGATCGAAGGGCCGTCGCTCGCGCTCACGTTCCACGTCCCGCCGCCGTCGCAGCGCGTCGCGCCCGGGACGACGCTGCACAGCGGCAACTGCAGGGTGCTGGTGCGTCCGCACGACCTGTGGGTGTGGCGCGGCAAGGACCGCCTGCGCGTCCCGCCCGAGGCGCGCTTGTTCGACGCGAAGGACGGCCTGACGCTGGTCTACGAGCACGCGGGCAAGACGGAAGTGCGCGTCTACCGGCGGGTCGCGCGCTAGCCCTCGTCGTTCCGGGCATCCGGTCCACCGCGGGCGTTGCGAGAGTCGCCGAGAGGGCGGGCGTCGAACGGTGCCGGGTCATGGAACTGCGCGAGGAAGTCGCCAAACGGCGCACGTTCGCGATCATCTCGCACCCCGACGCCGGGAAGACGACCCTCACCGAGAAGCTGCTGCTGTACGGCGGGGCCATCGTGACGGCCGGCCAGGTCGCGGCGCGCCGGCGCGCGCGCGCGGCGACCTCCGACTGGATGGAGCTGGAGCGCGAGCGCGGGATCTCGATCACGTCGACGGTGCTGCAGTTCCCGTACGGCGGCCACACGATGAACCTGCTCGACACGCCGGGCCACCAGGATTTCGGCGAGGACACGTACCGCACGCTGCTCGCCGCCGACGCGGCCGTGATGCTGATCGACGCCGCGCGCGGCGTCGAGCCGCAGACGAAGAAGCTCTTCGCGATCTGCCGCGCGCGGCGCATCCCGCTCTTCACGTTCATCAACAAGATGGATCGGCCGTCGCGCGATCCGCTGGAGCTCCTCGACGAGCTCGAGAACGTGCTCGGGATCGGCGCCTACCCGATGAACTGGCCGCTCGGCAACGGCGAGACGTTCCGCGGCGTGTACGACCGCGCGACGCACGAGGTGCACGTCTTCGAGCGCACGCAGCACGGCGCGAAGCGCGCGCCGGTCACCACGAGCGACCGCAGCGACCCGCAGATCGCAGCGCTGGTCGACGAGCGCACCTACCGCGAGTTCCTCGACCAGCTCGATCTTCTCGAAGGGGCCGGCTCGGCGTTCGAGCGCGACGCGATGCTGCGCGGCGCCGTCACGCCGGTGTTCTTCGGCAGCGCGGTGACCAACTTCGGCGTCGAGCTGTTTCTGGACGCGTTCGTCCGCATGGGCCCGCCGCCGGCGCCGCGGATCGACGCCGAGCAGCACGTCGTCGAGCCGACCGACGAGCGCTTCAGCGGGTTCGTCTTCAAGATCCAGGCCAACATGGACCCGCGGCACCGCGACCGTATCGCCTTCCTGCGCGTGTGCAGCGGAAAGTTCGAGCGCGACATGACGGTCCGCAACGTGCGGACCGGCAAGGACGTGCGGCTCACCCGCGCGATGAAGCTGTTCGCGTCGGACCGCGAGTCGGTCGAGGTCGCGTTCGCCGGCGACGTGGTCGGCCTCGCGAACCCGGGCGTCTTCGCGATCGGCGATACGCTCTCCGAGGGCGAGGGCGTCCGCTTCGAGCCGATCCCGGCGTTCGAGCCGGAACATTTCTCGCTGGTCCGCAGTACCGACACGTCGACGTACAAATCGTTCCAGAAAGGGATCGCCCAGCTCCGCGAGGAGGGTGCGATCCAGGTGTTCTACCCGTACGGGCAGACCCGGATCGAGCCGATCCTCGCCGCGGTGGGTGCGCTCCAGTTCGACGTCGTGAAGTACCGCTTGGAGTCGGAGTACAACGTGAAGACCGTCTTTCAGACGCTCCCCTACACCACGGCGCGCCGCATCCGTACGGCGGCCGGGACCGAGGCCGTCACCGGCGCGACGCTCGGCTCGAGCGCGCGGCTGGTCGAGGACTGGGACGGCGACGCGCTCGCGCTCTTCGAAAGCGCCTGGAGCATCAACTTGGCGCAGCAGTGGA
>DASWRW010000022.1:0-7284 GCA_036402975.1 Candidatus Elarobacter sp.
CCGCGCGCCATCGCCGGCTTGAAGACGTTCGCGATATCGAGGCCGCCTTCGGCGCCACCCTGGCCGGCGCCGACGATCGTATGCACTTCATCCACGAAGAGCAGCAGCGTCTCGCGGTTCGCGGCGATTTCATCGACGATCTGCTTCACGCGCTCCTCGAATTCACCGCGATACTTCGCGCCCGCGACGAGCGAATTGACGTTCAGCTCGATGAGGCGCTTGTCGCGCAGCGATTCGGGCACGTCGCCGCCGATCATGCGCTGGGCGAGTCCTTCGACCACCGCCGTCTTGCCGACGCCGGGCTCGCCGATCAGCACCGGGTTGTTCTTGCTGCGCCGCGCGAGGATCGAGACGACGCGCTCGACCTCGTCGTCGCGGCCGATCACCGGGTCGAGCTCGTTCTTCTTCGCCGCGTCGGTCAGGTCGCGCGAGTACTGCGCGAGCGTCGTCGCGCCGGGGCGGAACACTTTGCCCAGGTCGGCGAACGGCTGTGGCGCCGAAGACGGCGAGTGCTCGCTCCCCGCGTCCTTGCGGCGGTTGACCGCGTCGATCGCGATCGCGGCGCCGCCGAACAGTGCCGCGGCTGCCGCGGCGACGCCGAGCACCGCGAAGGGCGTGCGGCGGCGCTTGCGCGCGCAGTCGTCACAGACCTCGGCTTCGACCCAGCGTCCCGCGCGGAGGGCGAAATCGCGGACGCGCGCGGGCTTCTCCCGGCAGACCTCGCAGGTGGCGGCCATCGCTCATCACCTACCCGTGGCGGCCCGCGGCGGTTTCGGACCGCAGCATGGTCCGGTTTCGGGAAAAACCGTTTCGGGAAGGTACTCCTGGCAATCGCGGCGTCGGCCGCCTACCGTTCAGGGGGAGAGGGAACACACCGAAAATGAGCATTCTAGCTTGGTTGGTCGTAGGTCTGGTCGCGGGGTTCCTCGCGAAGTACGCCGTCCCCGGCGAGGGCCCGGGCGGCATCCTCGGCGACATCATCATCGGCATCATCGGCGCCTTCATCGGCGGCTGGATCTTCCACCAGTTCGGCGAGCCCGGCGTGAACGGGCTGACGCTCTGGAGCATCCTGGTCGCGTTCGTCGGCGCCGCTGTGCTGCTGTTCATCATGCGCGCGGTCACTGGTCGGCGCGCCACGTACTGACCCGCATCCGCGACGGAAGCACGCTCGTCCCTTCGGGGACGGGCGTTTCCGTCTTTTGTCGGTAGGAGCGAGCCCCTCCCCCGGGCAACCCCTTCCCTCGCGATGGCCTACATCATCACCGAACCGTGCATCGGCACCAAGGACAAGTCGTGCGTCGACGTCTGTCCGGTCGATTGCATTCACGGGAACGACGAAGATGAGATGCTCTTCATCGATCCCGAGGTCTGCATCGACTGCGGCGCCTGCGTCTCGGCGTGCCCGGTCGAGGCGATCTACGCGGACTCGGACATCCCCGAGAAGTGGAAGAACTACATCGAGATCAACGCGGAGTGGTACAAGAAGTAGGACGTAGGTAGCTCGCGTGCGGAGGGCGGTCGCGCGCGAGCTGATGGACGAGCCGGTCGACGACGTCGACGAGCTCGCCGGGAACCTGCGCGACATCGCGTTCGCGAACGCCCGCCTCGGCGGCGCCGCCCCCGTTGTGCGCGCGCTGCGCCGGCTCGAGGCCCGCACGGTGCTCGACGTCGGCAGCGGCGCTGGCGACGTCGCGCTGGCGCTGCTGCGCGACGCCGCGGTGCGCGGCGCCGAACTGCACGTCACCTGTCTGGACACCAGCGAGCAGATGCTCGCGCTCGCGCGCGGCGCGGCCGGCGCCCATCCCGGCCTGGCGTTCGTGCGCGGCGACGGGGAGTCGCTGCCGTACGCCGACGCTGCGTTCGACGTCGTCACGTGCACGCTGGCGCTGCACCATTTTCAGCCCGACGGCGCGCGCGCGCTGCTGCGCGAGATGCGCCGCGTCGCGCGCCTCACGCCGCTGGTGTGCGATCTGCGGCGCGGCGCGGTCGCGTTCGCGGCGACGTGGCTGTGGTCGCGCACGTCGCGCAACCGGCTCACGCGGCACGACGCGCCGCTCTCGGTGCGCCGCGCGTATACGCCGGACGAGGCGGCCGCGCTCGCGCGCGAGGCCGGCTGGCGCGCGCCGCGGGTGCGCCGCGAGCCGTTCTTCCGCATGACGCTCACCGACGAGCCGGGATGACGGCGCACGAGGCGCGGGACGACGACGTGGTCGTCGTCGGCGCCGGGCCGGCGGGCAGCGCGGTCGCGCTGATGCTCGCGCGCGCGGGCGTCGCCGTGCGCATCGTCGAGCGCAGCCGCTTTCCGCGGCGCAAGGTCTGCGGCGAGTATCTCAACGCGGGCGCGGTGGAGGCGCTCGCGCGGCTCGGCGTCCTCGAGGCGGTGCGCGCGGCGTCGTCGCCGCTGCACGGCGTGCGGCTCGTTCCGGAAGATGCGCCCGGCGTCGAGCTGCCGTTCGAGCGGCTCGCGCTGGCGTGTCCGCGCGAGACGCTCGACGCGCTGCTGCTCGACGCGGCGCGCGACGCCGGCGCGGTGCTCGAGCACGGGCGCGTCGAGGAGCTGATCGTCGAGGACGGCCAGTGCGTCGGCGTCACGGTGCGCGACGACGCCGGCGCGCTGCGCGATCGCTTGGCGTCCCACGTCGTCGGCGCCGACGGAACCGGCTCCGTCGTGGCGCGCACGCTGACGCTCGCGAAACCGCCGCGGCCGAACGCCCGTTACGCCGTCGGTGGACACTACGCCGGTTTCGGGAACCTCGACGGCCACATCGAGATGTACGTCGGCGGCGGCGCGTACTTCGCGCTCAACCCGCTCGGCCTCGACCGCGCGAACGTGATGGTCGTCGTGCCGAAGGACAGGCTGGCACGATGGTCGGCCGACGTCGACGCCGGGATCCACGGCGCCGCGGCGGAGCTCGGCCGCGGCGTGCGCTCGTTCGCGGGCGTCACGCGCGTCGGCGGGCGCGTCTCGGTCGGGCCGCTCGCGCACGACGTGACCGGCGCCGAGCAGGCCGGCGCGCTCCTCGTCGGCGACGCGGCGGGTTTTCTCGACCCGTTCACCGGCCAGGGCGTCTTCCTCGCGCTGACGAGCGCCGAGCGCGCCGCTGAGGCGATCGCGCTCGCGCTGCGCGAGCCGGAGCGCGCGAAGGACGCGTTCGAGGAGTATGCGCGCGGGCGCGCGAGCGACCTGGCGTGGCGCAAGCGCTTGTCGCAAGCGGTCGCGCTGCTGGTCGACGTGCCGTTCCTGGCGCGGCGCGCCGCCGAGCGTTTGGGGCGGCGGCCGGAAGCGGGCGCGGCCTTGCTCGACGCGCTGTCCGGGATCGTTCCGCCGCAGCGCGCGTTTCGGCCGGCGGTGCTCGGCAGGCTGATCGCGTGACCGTCACACGCAACACCGTCGAGATCGCCGCGCCGGCGCAGGCGGTCTACGCGCTCGCCGCGGCGACGGAGCGCTGGCCCGAGATCCTGCCGCACTACCGCTACGTGCGCGTGCTCGAAGAGCGCGGCGCCGAGCGCGTCGTCGCGATGGGCGCGCGCCAGGACGTCTTTCCGATCGCGTGGGTCGCCGAGCAGACGAACGATCCGCTGACGCCGCACATCGGGTTTCACCACCTGCGCGGCTGGACGCGCGGGATGGACGTCGAGTGGATCTTCGAGCCGTTCCCGGGCGGAACGCGCGTCACGATCGAGCACCGCCTGACCTTCCGCTTTCCCGTCGCCGGCGCATGGCTCGGGAAGCATCTCGTCTCGGACTACTTCGTCCACGGCGTCGCCGCCAAGACGCTCGCGCGCATCAAGCAGCTCGCGGAGCGCGGCGCGTGAACGGGCGCCCGGCGCAGCACCGGGTCGCCGTGACCGGGATCGGCGTCGTCACGCCGCTCGGGATCGGCATCGCCGCGTTTTGGAACGGCGTCCTCTCGGAGCGCGTCGCGGTCGCGCCGATCACGCGCTTCGACGCCGGCGGGTACCGCTCGCGCATCGCGGCGCAGATCGACGACTTCGAGCCGCGCGACTTCCTCGCGTCGAAGCGGCTGCACTGGACTGATCTGTTCTCGCAGTACTCGGTCGCCGCGGCGCGGCTCGCGCTCGACGACGCGAACTACCGCCCGAACGGCGTCTCGCACGACGTCGGCGTCTACCTCGGCTCGGCGCTCGGCGGGCTGGCGTTCGCCGACGAGCAGCACGACGTCTTTCGGGAGCGCGGGCTCGAGGCGGTGAAGCCGCTGCTCGCGATCTCGGTCTTCGGCGGCGCGGCGACGTGCAACGTCGCGATCGAGTTCGATCTGCGCGGCCCGACCGTCGCCAACGGCAACTCGTGCGCGTCCGGCGCGGTCGCGATCGGCGACGCGTTCCGGGCGGTCGCGCGCGGCGACGTGCGCGCGGCGCTCGCCGGCGGCGTCGAGGCGCCGCTCTCGCCGCTCGTGTACGGCGCGTTCACCATCATTCGCGCCATGTCGACGCGCAACGACGATCCGGCCAACGCGAGCCGGCCGTTCGACCGCGCGCGCGACGGGTTCGTCATGGCGGAAGGCGCCGGGGTGCTGTTGCTGGAGCGGCTCGACGACGCGCTCGCGCGCGGCGCGCGCGTCTACGGCGAGATCGCCGGCTACGGCCTCACCAACGACGCGCACCACATGTCCGCGCCGCGTCCCGACGCGACGATGAACGCCGCCGCGATGCGGCGCGCGCTCGACGAGGCCGAGCTGGCGCCCGCGGACGTCGACCTGGTGAACGCGCACGGCAGCGCGACCCCGCTCGGCGACCGCGCCGAGGCGCTGGCGATGGAGCTGGTCTTCGGCGACCGCGCCGCGACGGTGCCGGTCACGGCGACGAAGGGCCAGCACGGGCACGCGCTCGGCGCGACGGGTGCGTGGGAGGCGGCGCTCGCGCTGTCCTCGATCGCGAACGGAGTGGTCCCGCGCAGCGTCAACAGCGCTGACGCCGACACCGATCTGGCCGTCACCGCCGAGCGCCTCGAGCGCCCGGTCCGCAGCGTCCTCTCGAACTCCGCCGGCTTCGGCGGGATCAACGCCGCGCTCGTCTTCCGTGCGCTCGGCTGACGCGCAGCCGGCCGGCGCGGCGGCGAGCGACGCCGTCAGCGTGCGGGACGCGACGAAGGTGTACGGCGAGGGCGACGAGCTCGTGCGCGCGCTCGACGGCGTGACGCTCGGCGTGCGGCGCGGCGAGATGGTCGCGCTCGTGGGGCCGAGCGGCTGCGGCAAGTCGACGCTGCTCAACCTGGTCGGGTGCGTCGATCTGCCGACGAGCGGCGCGGTGTACGTCGACGGCCAGCCGACGCACGAGCTCGACGACGACCGGCTCACGCGGCTGCGGCGCGACCGGGTCGGGACCGTCTTTCAGTTCTTCAACCTGCTGCCCGCGCTGCGCGTGTTCGACAACGTCGCGCTGCCGCTCGTGCTGCAGCGCGTCGCGCGCGGCGAGATCGCGGCGCGCGTCGGTGCGGTGCTGGACAGCGTCGGTCTGGGTGAGAAGGCGCGCGCGTATCCGGCGCAGCTCTCCGGCGGGCAGATGCAGCGCGTCGCGATCGCGCGCGCGGTCGTGCACCGCCCGGCCGTGGTCCTCGCCGACGAGCCGACCGGCAACCTCGACTCGCGGACCTCGGAGGAGATCATCGGCATCTTTCAGGAGCTCAACGACGCCGGCAAGACCGTCGTCCTCATCACTCACGAGCCGGACATCGCGGCGCACTCCAAGCGGGTCGTCTACGTGCGCGACGGCGTGGTGTGGCGCGACGAGCGGATCGTGCAGATGCGGGCGCAGCCGGGCGCGCCCGCCGGGGAGCCCGAGTTGGCCGTCGCCTTCCCCTTCACTGTGGCGCCCGCTGCCGAACCGGTATCCGAAGAGGTGGCTCGATGAAAGTCTCCGCCCTGCGACTGTGGAACATCACCAAGGTCGGCCTGATGGCGATCTCGCGCAACAAGATGCGCTCCCTGCTCACCATGCTGGGGATCATCATCGGCGTCGGCTGCGTCATCACCATGGTGGCGGTGGGCACCGGCGCCTCGAGCTCCATTCAGGATACGATCAACTCGCTGGGCACCAATTTCATCATGCTCTTTCCCGGCGCTGCGACGACGGGCGGAGCCCGCATGTTCACCGATCAATCCCGCATCACGCCGGAGGACGCCGACGCCATCAAGGCCGAGTGCCCGGCGGTCGCCTACGTCTCGCCCGGAGCGCGGACCAACGCGCAGATCGTCGCCGGCGAGCTCAACTGGGGGACCCAGGTCTGGGGCGTGGGGGTCGACTGGCCGAACATCCGCGCCTGGAACGTCGCCGATGGGGATTTCTTCACCGACGTCGACGTCCGCACCTCCAGCAAGGTCTGCGTCCTCGGCGCCACCGTGGCCCAGAATCTCTTTCCGAACGGCGACGCCGTGGGGTCGTCGATCCGCATCAAGAAGGTGCCATTCAAAGTCGTGGGCGTGCTGGAGCGCAAGGGCGGCAACATGATGGGGCAGGACCAGGACGACCAGATCGTCGCTCCCTACACGACGGTGATGAAGCAGCTCCTGGGCTCGCCGCGGATCAACATGATCTATATCTCGGCCCGCTCTGCTGCCGACGTCAAGGAGGCGGAGAACGAAATCGACGCCCTGATGCGCCAGCGCCATCGCATCCCGCCGGGCCAGGAGAGCGACATCAACATGCGCTCGCAGGAGGAGATCGCCTCCACCTCGGAGCAGACCTCGAAAACCCTTTCGATCCTGCTCGGCTCGGCGGCGGCGATCTCGCTGCTGGTGGGCGGCATCGGCATCATGAACATCATGCTGGTCTCGGTGACCGAGCGCACGCGCGAGATCGGCGTCCGCCTGGCGATCGGTGCCAAGGGGCGTCACGTCCTCCTCCAGTTCCTGCTCGAGGCGATCGCCCTGTCGATCGTCGGCGGCGCCATCGGCGTGGGCCTGGGGCTGCTCACCCCCTACCTGGTGACGCGCTTCGCCGGCATGCCGACCCAGGTGAGCTCGGGCTCCGTGCTCCTCGCCTTCGGCTTCGCCGCCGCCATCGGCGTCTTCTTCGGCTTCTACCCGGCCCGCAAGGCCTCGCGGCTCGATCCCATCGACGCGCTGCGCTACGAGTAGCCCTCCGCGGGCAGGCACGGAGATTTATCAGGTATTAAATTTGCACATTGAAATGTTCCTTCTGCGAGGCCCTCCGCGGGCCGAGCCGGGGGTGCCTTGCAGATCGAAGAGGTGCGCGGAAACCTTCTTTGACCTCTGAAAGGAACCCCTCCATGCAGCGCAAACGCCAGTCCATCCTCCTGTTCCT
>DASWRW010000023.1:0-14905 GCA_036402975.1 Candidatus Elarobacter sp.
CGCGTGGAGGTATCGGCGGTGAAGGAGCTGCGGGAGTGACCGAGCCGCTTCGAGACGAGGGTGACGTCCACACCTTCACGGACGCGACGGCATCCGTCAGCACCGGCGGACGGGGCGCGGACGCCGAACGCCGTGTCCCCGCCTGTTGCTTGTGCGCGACGGACGTCGCCAACGCTGGTCGGACAGCTACGAGGGAACTCGAAATCCGCTGTGGCTCGTGACAGTCATCGTGGGTTCGAATCCCACGCCCTCCGCGTCCGAGCAGCGCTGTCACCGCGTTGAGCTGCACAGACTCTCGGCTGTGTCGCTTGAACGAGCAGAGGCCGGGTTCGCCGTTCGACGTCGCGTCAGGCGCAAAGTGGGTGGCGCGGTCCGTTCTCCCGAACCGCGCCACCCGCCGGACCTCTTACTGGTCCCGTCCGGTCACGGGGTCGGGCTGTCTTCCGACGACGGTCCCTCGTCGACCTTGTCGTGCTGCTCCTTGAAGCGCTGCTCGAGCTCCTCGGTCGACGGTTCCTGACCGCTGACGACGCCGTGGCCCTCTTCGCTCTCGTGCTCTTCTCGCGGGGTGCCCATGGGTTCCTCCCTGCTGGCAGGTCGGGCCCGGCCCTCGACGCCGGACCGATGCGGGCTGCGCGCGTGCCGTACCCGCGCATTATCGCACAAAGCTGGCAGCCCGCCCGTTTGTCAACGAGATATCCATCACTGCGCGGAGGTGAGGCTCGCACAGAGCCGCCGGGGTCCCGGGCGTGGCGGAGGGATACTGGGCGGGTGCCATCCGTGCCCACTGCCCGCCACCTGCTGCGCGCGAAGGACGCCGTCGACGCGCGGTACATGGATCCGCTCGACGTGGACGCCCTCGCCCGCGTCGCCGGCCTGTCGCGCGCCCACTTCAGCCGCGAGTTCCGGCGCGCCTTCGGCGAGACTCCGCACGGCTACCTGCTGAGCCGCCGCCTGGAGCGTGCGGCGGCGCTGCTGTGCAGCACGGACCGTTCCGTCGCCGACATCTGCATGCTCGTCGGGCTGCACAGTGTCGGCTCGTTCACGTCCAGCTTCACCCGCACCTACGGGCGGCCCCCGACGGCGTACCGCGCCGACCACCCGCCGGCCTCGGCGCGTGCGCTCATACCGGCCTGCGTCCTGCGCGCGTACTCCCGTCCGCAGCACAGCACGTTTGGAGAAGACCCGGCGGCGTCGTCGTCCTAGTGTTCTCCGTAATCGCCAGATGACGGAGGAGCACAGACATGGTTCGGATCGGCAGCGTGCAGCTCTGGGTGCACGACCAGGACACGGCCCTCGCGTTCTACACCGACAAGGTCGGGTTCGAGGTGCGGTCCGACGTGACCGTCCCGGAGATGGGCAACTTCCGGTGGCTGGAGGTGGGACCTGCCGCGCAGCCCGACATCGGCATCGTGCTGATGGCCATCCCGGGTGCGCCGATCATGGACCCGTCCACGGCCGCGCAGGTCACCGACCTGATGAGCAAGGGGTTCGCGGGCACGGTCTTCCTGACCACCGAGGACTGCAGGCGCTCGTACGAGGAGCTGAGCGGCCGCGGCGTCGAGTTCGTCGAGAAGCCGGAGGAGCGGCCGTACGGGATCGACGCATCCTTCCGCGACCCGTCGGGCAACAACATCCGGCTGACACAGCTGCCGGTGACGGGCTGAGCCGGGGGACCCCGGGGCCCTGTCCTCAATAGAGCCGGCTGATCCGCCTGAGGGTGTCCTGTGGCTCCCGGTCGTCCGCCAGTGCCAGATCGTCCACGATCGCGCCGTCCCGCAGCCGCAGCACCCGGTCGGCGCGGGCGGCGAGCTGCGGGTCGTGCGTCGCGATGAGGACGGTCATCCCCTGGTCCTCGCGCAGCCGGAGCAGGAGGTCCACGATCTCGGCCCCGGTGTGCGAGTCGAGGTTGCCGGTCGGCTCGTCGGCGAGTAGTAGTCGTGGCCGGTTCACCAGGGCCCGTGCCACGGCGACCCGCTGCTGCTGGCCGCCCGACAACCGGGACGGCAGGGACCGTTCCCGGCCGGCAAGCCCGACGGCGGCCAGCAGCTCGCGGGCCCGTTCCTGCTTGTCGAAGTCGGTCCGGTACGGCAGGACGGGTGCGAGCACGTTGTCCAGCGCCGTGAGCGCGGGGAGCAGGTGGTACCGCTGGAAGACGAAGCCGACACCCCGGCGGTACGCGGCGAGCGCCAGCGGGTGGCGGTGGCGCGGGCGCTGGTGGGCGAGCCCGCGATCGTCCTCGCCGACGAGCCGACCGGCAACCTCGACTCGCGCACCGGCGCGACGGTCTTGAAGCTGCTGCGCGAGCTGGCCGGCGGCGGTCAGGCGATCTTGATGGCGACGCACAGCGACGAGGCGGCCGCGATCTGCGACCGCGCGATCCACCTGCGCGACGGGCGCGTCGTGTGACGCTGTTCGGCGCGCTCGTCCTCGGGCCGCTGCGCGCGAACGCCTTGCGCGCGCTGGTGACGCTGGTCGCGGTCGCGCTCGGCGTCGCGATCGGGCTCGCGATCGATCTCGCCAACGGGACGGCGGTCGCGTCGTTCGCCTCGAGCGTCGACGTCGTGTCGAACAAAGTGAACCTGCAGGTGCTCGGTGCGGGCGGCGGGTTCGACGAACGCGCGATCGTGCGCGTCCAGCGCATCGCCGGCGTGACCTCGGCGATGCCGGCGATCGAGGACTCGCTCACGGTCGGCGCGCGCGCAGGCGACATGCTCTCGGGCGAGGTCTTGCGCGTGCTGGGCGTCGACCTGCTGCGGCCGCTCCCCGGCGGCGCGGCGCGGGCGAGCGCTTCGCCCGGGAGCATCTCCGAGCAGAACGCCGACTCGTGGGTGCTCGTGAACGGCCACGGCGCCTTCGTCAGCGCCGCGCTCGCGCAGCGGCTGCGCTGGCGCGCCGGCGAGACGGTGCACGCGCTGGCCGGTGACCGCGACGTGACGCTGCCGATCGCCGGCATCATCCCGCGCGGCACGGCGGGGATCGACTCCAGCGTCGTCTTCGTCGACGTCGCGACGGCGCAGGAGCTGTTCCGCAAAGTCGGGCTGCTCGATCGGATCGATCTGATCGTCGAGCCCGCGCGGCTGGCCCAGGTCGAGCGCGCCGTCGCGGCCGCGATCCCGCCCGGCGCGCGCGCGATCCGGCCGGCGGTGCGCACCGAGGAGATCGCGCGCATGCTGCAGAGCTTCCGCCTGAATCTCCAAGCCCTCGCGTGGGTCGCGCTGCTGGTCGGGATGTACCTGATCTACAACACCGTCGCGATCTCGGTCGTGCAGCGCCGGCCCGAGATCGGGACGGTGCGCGCGCTCGGCGCGACGCGCGCCGCGGTGTTCGGCACGTTCGCCGGCGAGGGCGCGCTGATCGGCGTCGCCGGCTCGCTGCTCGGGCTTGCGGTCGGCGCGGTGCTCGCGACGTTCTCGGTCGCGGCGGTCTCGCGCACGGTGGACTCGCTGTACGTCGGGACGCACGCCGACCGCGTCCTGTACGACCCGCTCGTGTTCGTCAAGGCGTTCGCGGTCGGCGTCGTCGCGGCGCTCGTCTCGGCGGCGGTGCCGGCGTTGGACGCGGCCTCGACGCCGCCCGCGATCACCATGCGCGCGCAAGGGTTCGAGACGCGCCGGCCGCGGTTCGCTCCGCGCGCCGCGCTGGCGGGGCTCGCGCTGCTCGCGCTCGCATGGCTGTGCACGTTCGCTCCGGCGCTCGACGGGGTGCCGGTCTTCGGCTACGCCGCGGGGCTGCTGATCATCGCCGGCGCGTCGCTGTGCGCGCCGCTCGCGGTGCGCGCGCTCGCACGCGGCGGAGCGCGCCTGGCCGCGCGGCGCCCGACGCTCGGGCTCGCGGCAGCGAACCTGGCCGGCGCGCCGCTGCGCACGTCGGTCGCGGTCGCCTCGCTGATGATCGCGATCGGGATGATGGTCTCGGTCGCCGTGCTCGTCGCGTCGTTTCGGGTGACGGTCGTGGCGTGGGCCGGCGAGACGCTGCTCGCCGATCTGTTCGTGCGGCCGCTGGGACTGACCGACGCCTCCAGCGACGCGCGCTTCTCGCCGGCGGTCGCGGAGCGCATCGCGCGCGTGCGCGGCGTCGCGCACGTCGACACGTTCCGGTCGGTCGAGCTACCGTACCGCGGCCGGCTCACCAACCTGTTCGCGACCGATCTCTCGGTGCTCGGCGTGCGGCGGAACCTGCGTCTGCTGGGCGGCGTCGACGCGCGGGCGCTCGCGCGCGCGCTGCCCGGGACCACCGGCGTGCTCGTCTCCGATCCGTTCGCGACGAAGTTCAGGGCGCGGCGGGGCGACATCGTCCGGCTGCCGACGCCGTCGGGGCCGGTCGACTTCACCGTGGCCGGGGTCTACAACGACTACTCCTCGGACGCGGGCGTCGTGCTGATCGACATGCGGACGTACCGGCGGCTGTTCAAGGACGATGCGGTGAACTCGATCGCGGTGTTCGCGCTGCCGGGGAGCGACCTGCCGGCGCTGCGGTCGGCGATCGTGCGCGCGGTGCTGCCGCTGCGGGTCGACGTTGCTACGAATCGGGAGCTGCGGGAGCTCGTGGTGCGGATCTTCGACCGGACGTTTGCGATCACGTATGCGCTGGATGTCATCGCGATCTCGATCGCGGTGATGGGGGTGGTGTCGACGCTGTTCGCTTTGGTGCTGGAGCGGCGGCGGGAGTTTGGGGTTTGGCGGTATTTGGGGGTGACTCGGGGTGGGGTGCGGGCTGCCGTGCTCACTGAGGCGGCTGGGATTGGCGTGCTCGGCGGGGTCCTCGGTGTCGTCGTCGGTCTGTTGTTGGCGCTGTTGTTGATCTTTGTGGTCAATCGGCAGGCGTTTGGGTGGCTCATCGAGCTGCATGTGCCTTGGGTGTTTCTCGCTGAGACTGTGCTGCTCGTCGTGGTGGCTGCGGTGCTGGCGGGGGTGTATCCGGCGGGGGTGGCTGCTCGGATTCGAACTGCTGATGTGGTGCGGACGGAATGACGGCGGCTCGGGCGATCGGGGCAGCGGTGCGGCGTACACTTCGTCGCGGGGCCGCTCGGCGCGCGCCTCCTGCGCGCGCTGTCGCTACGCTCGCGGTCGCTCTCGCCATCCTGGCTCCGCGACCGCTCACAGTGCCCCGCGACGAAGCGTACGCCGCACCGCTCGGCACGACGGGAGAACATCGTGGCGCGCACGGCGGGGGTGGGGGTGGCGGGATGGTGGAGTTGCCGGGTACGGGGAACCCGCTGCTGAGTGCGGACTCTGCAGCGTTTGTGCGGGATGCGCGCCGTCGTGTCAGGGTGAGGTTGGCGAACGGTGCGCCACGGACTGCGGCGGGCGGGTTTCTCAATGCTCGGGCGCCGTGGCGGTTTGAGTTTCCGCGGGATCATGCGGCGCACTTCGGGTTTCAGAACGAGTGGTGGTATTACACCGGACACCTTCGTGCTCGCGACGGGCGGCGGTTCGGGTATGAGCTGACGTTTTTCCGGTTCGGGTTGCGGCCGGGGGATCCGCGGCCGGCGAACGGGCAGTCACGGTGGCGCGGGAATCAAATCTATCCGGCACATCTTGCGATCACCGACGAGCGCGGCAAGCGGTTCGTGTACTACGAACGGTTCGTTCGGGAGGCGCTGGGCATGGGGCGGGCGTCTGCGCGGGCGCTCGATGTCGCGGCCGGGGATTGGTCGTTGCGGGGGACGGCGCCGTTTCGGATGCGGGCGATGGCCGGCGGCATCGGGGTTGATCTCGTGCAGACGGCGGAGAAACCGGCTGCGGTGCACGGGCATGACGGAATTTCGGTCAAGGCGGCTTGCGCTACGTGCGCTTCGCATTACTACTCGATGACGCGGTTGCGGACGGCTGGGACCATCGCGTACGGCGGCGAGCGGCTCAGGGTGGACGGCGTCTCGTGGATGGATCACGAGTTCGGGTCCGATGAGCTGCAGCGCGATCAGGCAGGCTGGGACTGGTTCTCGGTTCAGCTCGACGACCGGCGCGAGATCATGGAGTACCGCTTGCGGCAGAAGGACGGGTCGCTGACGCCTGAATCGAGCGGATCGCTCGTCGACGCGCGCGGCGGCGTGCGGTATCTGCGCAGGGATGACGTGCTGGTCGACGCGACGGGAACGTGGATCAGTCCGCATACCGGCGCACGGTATCCCAGCGGATGGCACGTGCGGGTTCCGATGGCCCGGATGGATCTCGTTCTCGTGCCGACGGTGCTCGATCAGGAGCTCGCGAACCTGGCGACGGGGGTGTCCTACTGGGAAGGGGCGGTCGACGTTAACGATGCCGCTTCGGGGCGGCATCTCGGCGTCGGGTACGTCGAGCTGACCGGATATGCGGGCGGCGTTCCGTTCTGATCACTGCGACATGATCATCGTCGACGTGCTGGACATCGACATCGTGAACCGCGGCAGCATCGGGACCGCGGCGAAGGTCAAGGGGTAGGTGACGCGCACGGCGACTTGGCAACCGGCCGTGTTCGCCGGGATGCTCGTGCACGAGGTCGTCGTGGTCCAGGTCGACGTAACGGTGAGGTTCGCGCCGTTCAGCTCGGGTGCGAGGCCGCGCACGTAGGTCTGAACCGACGTCTGCGTCGCCGGACAGCCCGTCGCGGTGCACGTTCCGCCGCGCACGATCGCATAGCGCGACCCCATTCGGGCGGCGTTGGCGACCAAATGGTACGTATAGATGCCGCGCCCGAACTCCACGATCCCGGTGATGAGTGTCAGCGACGCGGTCAGCGCGATCGCGAACTCGGCCATCGACGAGCCGCGCTCGCGCGACGTGACGGTTCGGCGGCGGATCACTGCGAGACGCGCAGCACGGCGCGGCCGGGGATCGTGATGCTCGGCGACACGTGGGCGAAGCGGACCAGCGAGGTGAACGTGCCGGTCACGTCCACTTGGACGTAGACCAGGCGGTGGCTGGCCGCGCAGTCGGTCGGGAGGCACGTCGACGCCGATCCGTCCGCGCAGGTGCAGAAGTGAGACGCCGTCGCGGTCAGGCCGCTCACGTTCTGCCCGTCGGCGGTTGCGGCGTTCTGCATCCCCGTGTTGTCGAGCGCCGTTACGAGGTTCTGCGCGCCGTACTGCACGCCGGCGCGCGACGCGTTGCCGACCAGGATGCTGAGCTCCGCGAAACGGCCGACCTCGATCAAGCCGATGACGAGCAGGATCAGCAGCGGTGCGATCAGCGCCAGCTCCGCGATCGCTTGGCCGCGGTCGGCGCGCCGGACCGCGCGGCGCAGCAGCGTTCGCACCATCGTCATTCCGCCAGGTAGCCGTGACGGGGCGAGCCGGCGAACGAGGAGTTCGCGGGGACCGTCACGCTCGAGGAGTTCATGTGAATGTCGCCGGTCACGATCAGCACGTAGGTGTTGAACGTGGAGTTCGTCGTCAGCGTGCCGGTCGGCAGGTAGATCGCGCCCTCGACGTCCGAGCCGCCGGAAGAGTTGAAGTTGTCGCTCGACGTATTCGACGCCGGCTGGAAGATCAGCATTCCGGCCGCGTTGCCGGCCGTCGGAGCCGTCATGTTGAACGTGCAGGAGTTGGCGTTCAGCGAGCTGGCCACCATGTAGAACGTCACCCCCGTGCCCCGGAACGAGGTGCTGTTCGCGTTCAGCCCGTTGGTGAAGACGTAGGTCCCGGGCTGCAGCGTCACGGTCGCGCTGTTCAAGTTCACCGACTGGCAGTAGACGCCGGGGCTGAGCGTCACGGCGGCGCTGTTCACGCTGAGGTTGGAGTAGGTGCACGGCGAGGTCGCGGGCGGGTGCGCGGTCAGGTACGCACAAGCCGGAATCGTCGGGCACGGGTCGATCGAGGCGATCGCACGCTGCGGGCTCGCCTCGGGGAACGTCGACGCGTTCACGCTGATCTGGCCGACGGCGCCGATCGAGGCGGCGGTGATCGTGTCGCTGTTGAGGTTCATGATCCCGTTCGAGATGATGCCGCAGCTCGGCGCCCGGATCGTCGCCGAGTTCATGTCGATGTCGGTCTTGAGCGCGTAGATGCAAGGACCCGCACCGTTGCCCGCGCCGAAGACGGCGACCGCGCGCGTCGCGACGCTCTGCGACGTGATGCCGAACGCCCGCTCAAAGAACATCGCGTGCCGGGCGCTGACGATCACCTCGACCGCGCTCGCGTTGCCGGTGTACGGACCGGTCGAGGGCGGCGTGTTCACCGTCACGGTGACGTTCGTGCCGTCGTGCGTGAAGCCGTTCGACGCGGCATCCGCGCGCGCGGCGGCCGTGGGGTCGGCCGTATAGGCCAGCTCGTTGGCGCCGGCGATCGCCGCGCTGTCGGCGGCGTTCTGCTGAATGCGCTGCGTGTAGCGCAGATAGCCGACGTCGGTCGCCATCGCCGCGGCGCCGAAAAGCACGAGCAAAGCGACTGCCACGATCGGTACGACCTGACCTCGTTCAGCTTCCCGGCCGCTTTTCCAGCGCGTCGAACCCAGCTCCATAAAAGGGCTTGCCTTCGTCCTTGAGATAGCGCGGTTGTCGCACCCGTCCCGGCACGAGCTTAACCTTCCGGCCCGTCTGCCGACAAGTGATAGAGAGGCCAGTCGAAATTATTTAGCACTGCGTCAACGGCGCGACAACGCTTCCGCGTGACGCACCGCACAAGGCGCTGCCGACGGCCCGAAAACACTCAAGCGACGGGTGGCTTGTGACGATTGCATCAGCACCCGGATTTTTCGGTATGGAGGCTGATTTGATCGCTCCGGGACCCGTGCTGTCCGTTTGCCCCCGGCCCGTTTCGAACGGCGTCGAGCGGCGGCGCGTGCTGGCTTGGCTGGACGCGTCGGCGGATGTGCCGGTTCGGATTCTGTGCGGACCGATCGGGTGCGGCAAGACGTTCGCCGCGCGCCAGTTCGTCGCGCGCAGCGAGGGCTACGCCGCGTACGTCCGCGTACCGGCCCGCGTGGACGCCGACCGGCTGCGCGCGATTATCGCGACCTCGCCGGCGCTCGAGACGGTCGTGCTCGACGACGTCGACCGCATCGGCGCGGCGGTGTACGACGAGCTGGTGGACGCGATTCTCGGCGGTGAGATCGACCGCAAGCTCGTCCTGATCGGCCGCTCGCGGCGGCGCCTGCGTGCGGAAAGCCTCCTCGCGCGCGGCTTCGCGCGGGCGTGCACCGATGACGTGCTCGCCTTCGAGGCCGACGAAGTGGAGCGCCTCGCCGCCGCCACCGGGGCGAGCTTCGCGGAGGACGACATCGTGCAGTTGCTGCACGACACCGACGGCTGGCCGCTCGCCGTCGAATGGCTCGTGCGCGACGCTGCCGAGAACACCCGCTCGCTGCACGACGCGTTCGCCCACTGGCGCCGCCGGAACGGGCACGTGCTGCTCGAGTTCATCGAGCGCGAGGGCTTCGAGGACGCGGCCGCCTACGAGACGTTCTTCTGCGCGCTGCGCAAGGGCTGGCCGGACGCGGCGCACGAGACCGAGCGGCTGGAGCAGCTCGGCCTGCCGATCGTGCGCACCCGCAACGGCTTGCGCCCGTACCGCATGCTGACCCGGCTCACCGCGCCGGTCCCCGAGAAAATCGACGTCCGCACGACCACGACGCTGCCGCCGCTCATGGCGGTGAACGTGTTCGGCCGCTTCCGCTGCGAGATCGCCGGAAAACCGGTCCCGTTCTCGCGCCGGCGCGACCAGCAAGTCTTCGCGTTCGTCGTCCTGCAGCCCGAGTGCCGGACGACGCGCGAGAAGCTGCTCGACGCGTTCTGGCCCGGCATCAATCACGGCGTGGCCTCGCAAGGCTTGCGCACGACCCTCAGCCGCATTCGGCGCGCGATCGGCGAAGCGGTACCGGCCGTCGATCCGCAGCGGTACTTCGAGACGGCGGGCGAGATTCGCGTGAACACGCGCGCGGTCGCCGTTGACGTCCACCGCTTCGTCGACCGCATCGAGCAGGGCCGCATCGACGACGCGCGCGGCGCGCTCGACGGAGCGAAGCACCACTACCGCATCGCGCAGCGCATCTACACCGACCGCGTGCTGGCCGCCGAAGCGCCGGAGCCGTGCCTGGAACGGCATGCCGAACGGTTCGAGGCGCTCTACGTCGAGGTGCTGACGCGCATCACCGAGCTCCACGCGGCGACCGGCGACTTCGAGACCGCCCGCGAGGCGGCGCGGACCCTGCTCTCGTGCAACAGCGAAGAGGCGCAGCGCCGCGCGCTGGCGTGCATCGCCGCGCAGCCGGCGGAACCCGCGGCGACCGCGTGACCGCGATCGTTCCGGTCGAGCGCGGTGCGCTCGCGCCGCGGCGCAGCCGCCGCGGTGCCGTGAGCGTGCTGCAGTTCGCATCGGAGAGCGTCGGCGCCGACGTGCGCGTCGAGCGCGTCGACCGCAAGAACCGCTGCAGTTGGTACGCCGTGCAGCTTGCCGCGAACGAGGCGCCGGTCACCGGCCGGCTGGTCGGCATGCGCCGCGGCGGCCGCGTGGACGAGCTCGGCTCGGTCGCAGCCTCACCGGGCTCGGTCAGCAGCGCGCGCTTCGCCGTGACGACACCGCGAACCGGCGCGTACGACGCGATGTTCCTGGAGATCCGCTCCGACGAGCTGCTGCTCCGCATCGAGGCGCCGCAGCCGCCGGCCGCGCCGCGCTCTCGCCTGCTGCGCACGTCCGCGTGGATCTTCGGCGTCGCGATCGTTGCGCTCGGCGCGGGAACCGTCCCGCTCGCGTTCGCGCGCAACGTGAACCACGGTTCACCAAGCCGTTTCGTCGCGCCGGCGGTACACCGCGCCGCCACCGCAGCGGTCGCGCCCGCGAGCGTGCAGTCGTTCTCCGCGCGGCGCGACCTGCTGCCCGGCGGCCGCGAGACGGTTCTCGCATCCTACCTCGCGGTCGGCGAGCGCGGCACGCTCGCGCTCCTCGACGACGCCGGAACCGTCATCACGTCGGCACCGTTCACCCGCGTCGGCACCGTACGGCTCGCGGTCCCGAAGGCCTATCGCGCGCTGCCGATGATCGCGCAGATCACCGTCCACCGCGGCGTCACGAAGGCCGTCTCGAGCGTCGCCGTCGCGCCGAACGCGGCGCCCACCGCTGCTCCGTCGCCGCAGCCGTCACCGGCGGCCGATCCGGCCGAGTCGCAAAGTGCCGCGCTCGCCGCATCGCACCAAGCGGCGGGAGAAGCAGGTGTCGTGACCGTGGAACGTCCGGCCGTCGCCGGTCGCCCGCTCGCGCTGCGCATCGTGCCGCAACCGAGCCCGATGCGCATCGAGCTCGAAGATGCGGCCGGCGCCGTCATCGCGCAGCGCGACGTTCCGGCCGGAGCAGCGCTCGCATCGCTGACGCTGCCGGCATCGCCGCAGCGCGCGACGTATCTGCTCGCCATCCATTACACCCGCAACGGCGGCGAAGAGACCGTCATCCGCACGATCGTCACCGCCCCGCGCTGACGCGCTCGCGAGCTAGACGAGCTCGAGGCGGTCGCCGGGGACTACGTCGACCTCGCGGAGGGCTCCGCTGCCGAGCTCGACGACGGCGCGCGCGCCGGGACAGCTCAGTGCGACGCGGTTCGGCTTGACGTTGTGGACGACGCGGATCACGTGACCGTCGTCGTCGACGAAGATCACGTCGATCGCGACGCGCATTCCGATGGTGTGGATCGCGCGGCACGACGTGATCCAGACGCCCTCGTCCGGGCGAATCGTCGTGCGCGCCAGCAAGCCGACGGCACGGTGCAGGAACGTCGAGAGCTGGTCGATCCGGGTCGCCACGATCTTGCCGGTGGTGGAGTTGCGCAGGAGCGGCACGTCAGAAAGTCCTCACGAGGGGCAGCATCGCGGCGATCGAGGCCGCGAGGTAGGGTCCGAAAGCGATCGGGCGGCGAACGCCCGCGGTGCGGCGCGCGACGACGTACGCAGCGACGGCGGCGAGGAGATACGCGAGGGTGGCGTCGGCGCCGCCGAGCAGCGCGCCGCCGAGCGCGGCCAGCTTCACGTCGCCCCAACCCATCCCGCGACCGCGCGAGAGCAGCGCGGCGAGCGCGAACGGCGCCGCGATGAACGCGGAACCGAACGCCGGCGCCCAGTCGTGCGCGAACGCGCCCACGGCGATGATGAGCGCGAGCGGCGGCAGCGTGAACGCGTCGGGCAATGCGCCGCACGAGAAGTCCGCTGCGGCACATCCGGCCAGCGCGAGCACGACGACGACCAGCAGCGCGACGGCCGGCGGCGGCGCGGCCTGAGACGCGAGCGCGAGCCCGATGCATCCGCCGGCAACGGCGAACGGCATCCGTCCCACGCGCACGCTCGCGGGGCCGTCGGCGTAGGGCCGGCGGCCGGCGCACCACGCTTCGGCGATCAGCACGCCGGCGAACGCGGCGCCCGCGAACAGCAGCGCGTAAAGCGCGCCGAACGCGATCGACGTCATGGCGCGGTCGCCGCCGTGTCGCGCGGCGTCATGAACGGCGCGGTCACTTCGGCATCACCATGACGGCGATGACCGGTCCGAAGATCATCAGGTAGAGCGACGGGATCATGAACAGCGCCATCGGCAGGATCATCTTAACCGGCAAGCTGGCGGCGCGCTCTTCGGCCTGGCTCCAGCGGCGGTCGCGGATCTCTTTGGCGAGCTCCGACAGCACGACGCTCAGGTTCGATCCCAGCTTCTCCGCCTGAACGATCGCGGTGACCATCGTCGTGGTCGACTCCTCGTTCACGCGGTCGGCGAGCGCGTTGAACGCGTCGGCGCGCGGGCGGCCCAGCCGGATCTCGGCCAGCATCGAAGTGAGCTCGTCGCCCAGCGCGCCGTGCGTGGCGTCGGCGGCTTGCACCAGCGCCGCGTTCAGCGCCAGCCCGGCTTGCACGGTGCTGCCGAGAAAGTCGAGAAAGTCGGGCAGCTCGCGCTGGATGCTTTCCTTGCGCGCCTTCACCGCGCGCGACAGCATGATGCTCGGGACGCGCCACGCGACCAGTCCGGCGAACGCGCCGACCAAGATCCCGATCACGTTGGCCTGGAACAGCAGGATGAACGTCAGGCAGGCGACGACGCCGATGCCGAGCGCGCCGATCCCGCGCAGCGTCATCGCCAGCGGCGTCACCCCGTACCAGCCGGCTTCGATCAGCTTCTGCTGGAGCCGCGAGTGCTGCTCCTTGCTCACCATGTGCTCGATCATCGTGAAGCGCGTCGCGACCGACTTCTCGTCGATGCGCTCCAGCTTCTTGAGACGTGCCGCCATCGGGCTGCGCGCGGGGAACGCCGAAATCGCGATCAGGAACGCCGAGACGGCGCCGCAGCCCGCGACGGCATACGGAGAAACGGCGATCACGCGCTGATCCTCACGATGCGCGTGAGCACGAAGATGGCGAACGCGTCGAGCACGAGCGCCGTGCCGAGGAAGAACTGTCCCGGCAGCGTGGTGAGCGTGGCGATGCGCAGCTCCGGCTGCGTCAGCGTGAACGCCCCGACCGCGATCGGCAGCAAGCCGAGAAGCCACGCCGTCGCGCGTCCCTGCGCGGTGATCGCCTTGACGCGGCGGCGCAGACGGCGCCGGTCGCGAATCGTGCCGGCCAGCCCTTCGAGAACGGTCGCCAAGTCGCCGCCGGTCTGAGCCTGCACGCGGATGACGCGCGCCAGCACCGCCGTCTCGGTCGTGGTCATGCGCAGCGCGAGCTGGTCGAACGCGTCCAGGATGCTGACGCCGAGGCTGCTCAGCCCGACCACGCGCATCAGCTCGCTCTTGGCCGGTTCGCGGCTCTGCTCGCTGGTGAGCACCAGCGCTTGGCGGATGCCCAGACCGACGCGCACGCCGCCCGCCAGCGTCCGCAGCACCCCTTCGAGCTGCTCGCCGAACGACGCGATGCGCCGGGCGCGCCGCCGCCGCAAGTACCAGCGCCCGCCGTACGCGGCCAAGGCGGCGCACGCGAGCAGCAGCAGCACCGCGATCATCGGCGCGGGGTGGAGCATCACCAGCAGCACGACCCATCCCGCGACCGCGACGCCGGCCAGCACGAACACGTAGTGCTGCGGCTCGATGCGCATCCCGGCGGCCTCGATGTCGGTCGCGAAGCGCGTCCCGAACGTGCCGAGCCGGGCGAAGATCTGCTCGGAGAACGAGGCGAACAGCAGCGCGATCGCGGCGACGCCGCCGAACAGGATCGCCAGCGGCGCTATCGCAGCCATGCCGCCTCCGCGCGCTGCGAGGGCGAGAGGTGGAACGCGACCGGATCGTACGTCACGCCGAGCTCCTCGAAGCGCGTCAGGCAGTTCGGCTGCACGCCGCAGGCCACGAACTCGCCGACCACGCGGCCTCGCTCGTCGAGCCCGCGCTGGCGGTAACGCACCAGCTCCTGCATCGTGACGACGTCGCCTTCCATCCCGACCACTTCGCTGACGCCGGTCACGCGCCGCGAGCCGTCGCGCAGGCGCGCCACTTGGACGACGAGGTCCACGGCGCCGGCGACCTGCTCGCGGATCGCGCGCACCGGCAGCTCGAAGCCGGCCATCAGCACCATCGTCTCGATGCGCGAGAGCGCGTCGCGCGCGGAGTTCGCGTGCACGGTCGTGAGCGAGCCGTCGTGGCCGGTGTTCATCGCCTGCAGCATGTCGAGCGCCTCGCCGCCGCGGCACTCGCCCACGATGATCCGGTCGGGCCGCATGCGCAGCGCGTTGCGGACGAGATCGCGGATGCGGACCTCGCCGGCGCCCTGGAGGTTCGCCGGGCGTCCTTCGAGCCGCACGATGTGCGACTGGTTGAGGCGCAGCTCGGCCGCGTCCTCGATCGTCACGATCCGCTCGCTCGGGTCGATGAACCCCGCCAAAGCGTTCAGGAGGGTCGTCTTTCCGGTGCCCGTCCCTCCCGATACGACGATGTTCAGGCGGCCGCGCACACACCGCTCGAGGATGTCGGCCTGGACCGCGGTGAGGCTACCCGAGGCCAGCAGGTCGTCCACACCGAGCGGCGAGCGCGAG
>DASWRW010000024.1:0-32702 GCA_036402975.1 Candidatus Elarobacter sp.
GAACGGTTCACGTCAACCTCGAAAGTGATCGGCCGGGCGCCACCGCCTCGGTGACGCCCGGCCTGAAGTGGTAGAGAAGGCGCCTAGAAGGCGCCCAGCCCGTTGGGGGATCGCAGCGCCGCGCCGGCGGGGCCCGTGACCGCGTTGAACGCCGCGTCGTTCGCGTAGAGTTTGGGCGCACCGATCGTCGCCGAGCCGTAGTCGTTCGCCGCCGCGTACAGGCCGGCGATGAACGGCGCCCCGACGCTCGTCCCGCCGAGCACGACCCAGCCGCCCTCGACGGTGCTGTACACCGCGACGCCGGGACTGTAGTCCGCCAGCATCGACACATCGGCGACTGCGCGGCCCGTCGTGCACGCTGAGCCCGTTTGCCACGCGGGAACCGCGAACATGATGCTGCAGCCGGAGCCCGTCTGCGCCCAGGCGGCCTCGGTCCAGCCACGGGCCGTCGTGGCGTCCCGCGTCAGCGTCGTGCCGCCGACCGCGGTCACGAAGGGCGACGAGGCCGGGAACTGCACTTGGCCCGAGTCGCCTGCGCTCGCCGTGATCGCGATGCCGGGATGGTTGAAGGCCGCCTGCGCGTCGGGGTCGATGTTGGGCGCGTTGCCGCCGCCTTCGAGCACGCCCCAGCTGTTGCTGATCGAGGCGGGCTTGTAGCTTGCCGCCGTGTTCACCGCGTCGGCGAGGCTGTCCAGATCTTGCCCGCCGGCTTCGACGAGGAGGATCTTGCACGTCGGACACGCGGCCGACGCCATCGCGAGGTCGAGCGCGATCTCGTCGGCCCAGGTCGTGAGCCCCGTGCCGTTGTTCATCTTCTTGGCCTGACCGTTCGAGATCTTCGCGCCTTCCTGCATCACCTTCGTGAAGCAGCCGTTGCTCGTCGTGCACGCGGGCAGCCCGAACTGCTTGCGGTACACGCCGAGATCGGACTCGGCGTTCTTGTTCTCGAACGCGTCCACGATCGCGATCGTGGGACCGTTGGGGGTCGCGCTCGCTGACGCGGGCGGCAGACCGTACGCGCTGCGCAGATCGCCCGGCGTCAGCCCGTTCGCGTACGTCTTCGTGACGCCCGAATTCGGGTTTTTCCTGACGTCGCAGCCGGCGTTCTTGCCGTCGCCGTCGCACTTGGCTTGGTCGGCGGGATCCGGCGTCGGGGAAACCGCGGGCAGCGCCCGCGCGATGTTCTGGCCGCCGCGCGTGGCGGGGACGTGGGAACCGCCGCCCGAGGCGGCGCAGCCGGCCGCGACGATCAGCGCGAAGGCTGCGAAGAGTGCCTTCGTGCGCCCGGTCTTGGGCGACGGCGGCATCGGCGAAGGCCGGTCGAACGGTGGCAGCGGACGGAAGACGTCCGTCGTAGTCGTCGGCAAATGCTTCATCCGTGAAGACCCTTAGGCGACCGACTTGCATCCGCGTCGGTCCCGGCGTCGAGTGATCGTCGTGCCGCTGGTCCGCCCACCGGCGGCACGTGAGTGCCCAGTCCTTAGACTTAGGCCTAACGTCCCGTACCCCAGAAATAGGGGTCTTAACGTTGAAGCGAGTCACACACGTTACGATTTGTGACATTGTGACCGCTTCAGTCGCACCAGGACCGCGCCCCGAGGGTCGTGAATGCACGTCGGTCGGCCGGGGGATTAGCTCAGCTGGTAGAGCACCTGCATGGCATGCAGGGGGTCAGGAGTTCGAGTCTCCTATCCTCCACCAATCCGACCGCGGAGGACGCCGGGCCGTCGCGGCGCGCGAGCGCCGAGGAACGTCCGGGCTCCATCGGGCACGGTGCAGGATAACGTCCTGTCGGGGTGACTCGAAGGAAAGTGCCACAGAAACATACCGCCGCCGCGGGCTTCGGTCCGTGAACGGTAAGGGTGAAATCGTGCGGTAAGAGCGCACGGCGCTCCGCGGAGACGCGGGCGCGGGTAAACCCCACCCGGAGCAAGACCGCTCGTTTCCCTTCGCTTCGGCGCAGGGCCGCCGGCCCGGCGGATCGAGCACACGTCGCAACGAGGTCGTTCGTGAGAGCGGCCCCAGAGAGATGACGACCACGGCCTCTTCGGAGGCTTTGACAGAATCCGGCGTACAGGCGTCCTCCGCGCCTTTCGCCGAACAGCCCACGATGATGTGGCAGGCGTGGCGTATCGTCGCGCTTCTCGTCGCCGTTCTCGGGCTGGCGCTGGTCGCCGGCAACGTGATGTCCGGTTCGGCGACGCAAGGCTTCCACGCGACGCTCGCGACCCCGGGTGACCTCACCCGCTTCAAGGTGGTCAGCGTCGACCCCGTCCGCGACGTCCGTCCGGACGTGCACGTCGGCGACGTCATCCGGCTTCACGAGAACTCACCGGAAGAACGGTTCCGCTACGCGCGACAGCGGCTCGGCGATACGATCGTCTTCGACCGCGACCACGGCGGACCGATCACCGTGCGGCTCGTGCACCGTCCGCCGAAGCCGGTCGGATACGCGTTCCTGGCCATCGTCGTCGCGTTCATCGTCGTCGGCGCGCTGCTGGCGCTCCGTCAGCCGCGTCTGCCGGAAGCGCGCGCGCTCGCCGGGATGTTGCTGCTGCTCGGCGTCACCTTCACGCTCGCGCCGGAAGACTGGATGCCGCCGTGGGTCGTCGGCCTGAGCTACCTCGCGATCACGACGGTGCAGTTCATCGCGTTCGGCTACGCTGTGCACCTCGCCACGATCTTCCCCGACCCGAACGCGGGCGGCTGGCGCCGGCGGATCCGGCGCGTGAACGTTCCGGTCTCGCTGGCGATCGCCGCCACCGGGCTGTGGCTGGCGCACATCATCTACTACGAGAACCGCATGCCGTCCGCGGGGCTGCTCGTGGTCGGGCGCTACGCGTGGGTGTACTACCTGGTCGCGATCACCACCGCGTTCACGATCGCGAACCGCGCCGCGCGGGGCGCGGACCGCATGCGCGTGCGCTGGGTGTCGCTGTCCCTCGCGATCGGCTTCTCGGGCGTGCTCGTGAACGTGGTCTTGATCGTCGTCGCGCAGCTGAAGCCGACCGAGTGGATGGCGTACTTCGCGTTGACGATCCTGGTCATCCCGCTCGGGCTGGGCTATGCGATCGTGCGCCACCGCGTCATCGACGTCGGCTTCGTGATCAACCGCGCGGTCGTGTTCGGAGCGGTCTCGCTGATCGTCGTGATGGCGTTCATGGCGCTGGAATGGCTGCTCGGCAGCGCGCTGGTGAAGGTCTCGCACCTCACGTCGACGTCGCTCGAGCTCGGACTCGCGCTGGTGTTGGGGTTCTCGCTGCGGACGATCCACGCGAAGGTCGACGCGTTCGTCGACGACATCTTCTTCCGCTCGCGCCACGAGGCCGAGCGGGCGCTGCAGACCTTCGCGCGCGACGTCGGGTTCATCACCGATCCCGGCGTCGCGCTCGCCCGCGCGCACGACGAGCTGCTCGCGCGGACCGGCGCCGCGGGCGTCGGGATCTACATCGTCGACGACGGCGCGGCCGTGCGCGTCGACGCCACCGAATCGAACGGTCCCTCCGGCATCACCGCATTCGCGCAGGCCGGTGCGGTGGATCCCGCGTTCGCCGAATCCGCGGACATCGACGATCCGGCGCTCGTTCGGCTGCGCGCGTCGCGGTCGCCGCTGGCGTTGCGCGAGGTTCGCACGCGGCTGCGCGGTGACCGCGCCTATCCGATGTACGTCCGCGATGCGCTGAGCGGGCTCGTCGTCCTGCAGCCGAAGACCAACGGCGAAGCCTACGCGCCGGACGAGATCGCGACGATCGAATCCGTCGCGCTGGCGCTGGGCAACGCGCTCGACGCGCTGCAGACGGCCGCCCTCAAGGACGAGATCGCACGCCTGCTCGCCAACGGCGCGCCGCTCGACTCGCTGCGCCGAACCGTCGACGCGGCGGCTTGGGTGCGCGGTGCGGTACCGCAACCTGCGAGGCCGATGCTCGGTCTGAGCGAATGATGGCCAGCGTGGAGCACTTCAGCAAGGACATGACCGTCGAGCAGGCGTTCAAGACGCACGCCGGCGCGAAGCGCGTCTTCGCGCGCTTCCATCTCGGCGGCTGCTCGCACTGTTCGATCAGCGAGACCGAGACGATCGAGCAAGTCAGCGAAGGCTACGGCATCCCGCTGAACCTCCTCATGAGCGACCTGGAGAAGCTCTTCGAGCAGCCCGCGCTCGAGGTCGGCGACACGGTCCGGCTCCCGGACGAGATCCGCGCCAAGATCCCGCAGCTCGCGAACGTGCCGGAGTTCGGCAAGGTGACCGACCTGGCGGCCGGCGCCTACACCGTCGTCTTCGGCGAAGTCCGGCTCCAAGGTCTGGCCGAGGACTTCGTCAAGGTCGACCCCGCCGCCGTTCCGGCCTAAGCGCCGCTTCGCTCAGAGCGGCTTGCGGTCGGCGAAGCTTTCGTCCGTGCCGTGCCAGTGGGCGAGCTCGACCTCACCGGCCTTCCAGCACAGATAGACGGGCCGGCCGTCGCGCATCGACGGGAAGTCCAGCAGCCCGAGGTCGAGGTCTTTCACCACGCAGCCGTGGGCCTCGATGCGGTTGATCAGCCGCACGATCTCCGCCTTGAGCTCAGTGAAGGCGCGCGAGCGGCGCCTGTCCCGGGTCATGTCGGGACGCCCCGCGCGGAGCGCCGGGTCGGTCTCGAGCAGCCGGATGGCGAGGTCGCGACGCTTCCCCCAGAGCTCGTCCAAGAGCGGCTCCAGCACCGGGATGAGGGCGTTCGCTTTCTCGGCCGAAAAGAGCTTCATACTATGCGCCGTGTTGTCATCGTAACGGGGCTGTCCGGTGCGGGCAAGAGCCAGGCGATGAAATCGTTCGAGGATTTCGGCTTCGCCTGCCTCGACAACGCCCCGCCGGTCCTCGCGCAGCGCTTCGTCGCGCTCTCGGCGGAAGCCGGGTACCAAGCCGCCGCGCTCGCGCTCGACGTCCGCACGCTGGGCCCGTTCGGCGACGCCGTGGCCGCGATCGACGCGCTCGGCGCGGCCGGCGAACGGCCCGACGTGTTGTTCCTCGACGCCAAGGACGAGACGCTGATCCGGCGCTACAGCGAGACGCGCCGCCGCCACCCCTTCGGCGAGGACGGCGTCGGGCTGACCGAGGCGATCGCCGCCGAGCGCGCCTCGCTGGCGGCGCTGCGCGACCGCGCCGACGTCGTCTGGGACACCTCGCGCCTCACGCTCGGCGAGCTCAAGGACCGCATCCGCGAGACGTTCGCGGGCGCCGAGGCGCGGCGGCTGCGCGTCGGCGTCGTCGCGTTCGGGTTCAAGTACGGCGTCCCGCTCGACGCCGACCTCGTCGTCGACGTGCGGTTTCTGCCGAACCCGAACTACGTCGACGGCTTGCGCGAGCTGACCGGCGACGACGCGCCGGTCGCGGCGTACCTCGAAGCCGTCCCCGACACCGCTGAGTTCTTGACGCGGCTGTTCGCACTGACCGACTTCCTCGTGCCGCGCTACGAGCACGAAGGGAAATCCCAGCTCACCATCGCGATCGGCTGCACCGGCGGGCGCCACCGCAGCGTCTATCTCGGCCGGCGCCTGCAGCGCCACATCGGCGAGACGACGGACGCGCTCGCGACGTTCGACGCGCGGGACGTGAACCGATGAGCACGCGCATGCGCCGCTCGCTGAGCCTCGCGCGCTGGCTGCAGCCGGGTCTCGGCGTGAAGCGCTGGCTGCTGCTCGCCGCGGTCGGCGCGACGCTGTTCGTCAACGGCGTCTCGCGCTACCTCACCGACGAAGGGACGACGCTGCGCGTCAACGAGCTGGTCGACGGGCTCGTCGCGGAGTTCTTCCCGCCCGGCTATCTGTCGTACGTCTTCATGGCCGCCGGCGCGCTGCTGGTCGCGCTTGGGATCTGGCGCTGGCTGAACGCCATCGTCACCGCGGTCGCGCCGCACGGGACGAGCGACGTGCTGGGCGCGATTCGCGGGCGCAAGCTCGAGCGCGGCTACAAGATCGTCGCGGTCGGCGGCGGGACGGGTCTCGCCACGATGCTGCGCGGGCTCAAGAAGATCACCACGAACCTCACCGCGGTCGTCACCGTCAGCGACGACGGCGGCTCGTCGGGGCGCCTGCAGAAAGAGCTGGGCGTGCTTCCGCCGGGCGACATTCGCAACTGTCTGGTGGCGCTCGCCGACGACGAGGCGCTCGTGACCGAGCTGTTCCGCTACCGGTTCGTCGAAGGCGAAGGGCTCAGCGGGCACTCGTTCGGGAACCTGTTCCTGGCCGCGATGACCGGGATCACCGGGAACTTCGACGAGGCGATCAAGGTGTCGAGCCGCGTGCTGAACGTGAAAGGGCGCGTGCTGCCGTCGACGCTCGCGGTCGCGCGGCTGTGCGCGAAGATGACCGACGGCAGCATCGTCGAGGGCGAGTCGCTGATCCCCGAAGCGCGCAGCACGATCGAAGAGGTCTATCTCGATCCGCCGTTCGCCGCGCCGCTGGACGAGGTGATCGCCGCGATCCGCGAAGCCGACGCGATCGTGCTCGGCCCGGGCTCGCTGTACACCTCGATCATGCCGAACCTGCTGGTCGACCGCGTCGGGCGCGAGATCGAAGCGTCCTCGGCGGTGAAGATCTACGTCTGCAACGTGATGACCCAGCCCGGCGAGACGGACGGTTACAGCGCCTCGCGGCACGTCGCCGCGCTGGTGCGCGGCGCGCAGGCGAACGTCTGCGAGGTCGCCGTGGTGAACGACGAGCTCCCGCGCAAGCTGCGCGAAGCGTACGCGGAGGAGGGCCAGCTTCCGGTCCCGCTCGACGAGGACGAGCTGCGCCGGCTCGGCGTGCGCGTCGTGCGCGCGAACGTGATCAGCGAGACCGACACCGTGCGCCACGACAGCGACCGGCTCGCCGCGGTCGTGGTCGGCATCATCGACGAAGCGGTCGCGAAGCGCGCCAGCTACGTCCTGCGCCCCAGCACCGGATCGAGCACCGGCACCGCGACCGCCTCGTAGCCGCGGTTCAGCCGAGCGCGTGCAGCGTGCGGCGCAGCTCGTCGCCGATCTCGCCCGGTGAGTAGCCGCGGTGGCTCAATCGGACCGTCCGTGTCAAGGATCGCCGACTTATAGACAAGTATAGTTGACATTCAGACAAGGACACCTTACCATTAGGCCATGAAGAACGAGCTCGGGCGGCGGCAGATCCGGTTTGTCGTCTGGATGGCGCTCTACAGCGTCCTCATCGTCGCGGACGGCTATCTGCTGCCGCGGCCGGCCGCGCTCGACGCCGTCCACGTCGCGGGTGCCTTGGTTCCGATGCTCCCGCTCGCGTTCGCGGGCTTCGAGGTCATCGCGCGCGTGCGCGCGATGGACGAGCTGCAGCGGCGCATCCACCTCGAAGGGATGCTCTTCGGCGTGGTCGGTACCAGCGTCGTCATCCTCAGCGTCGGGCTGCTGCAATGGATCGCCGCGCTGCCGACGTTCAGCGTCGGCTGGCTGTGGGTCGTGCTGTGCGCGTTCTACGGTCTCGGCACCGCGCTCGCGCACCGGCGCTACGCGTGAAGAACCGCCTCCGCGTGCTGCGCGCCGAGCGCGGCTGGTCGCAAGGCGATCTCGCGGAGCAACTCGCCGTCAGCCGCCAGACCGTCAACTCGCTCGAAGTCGGTAAGTACGATCCCTCGCTCCCGCTCGCGTTCAAGATCGCCCGCGTGTTCGGGCGCCCCATCCACGAGATCTTTCTCGAAGAAAGCAACGATCATGCATAAGCTCATCACGGCGGCCTGCGCCGTGCTCATCACGCTCTGCGCCGCGACGGCGGCGCGCGCGGCGGCGCTGGCGCCCGCGCCCGCTGCGGCGGAGTCGTTCGACGTCGGCATGCTGCACGTCGAGCGCTTCGGCAGCGGGCCGCCGGTCGTGCTCCTGCCCGGCCTCGCGAGCGGAGCCTGGACGTGGAACGGCGTCATCCCGCATCTCGCCGCGTCGCACGCCGTGTACTCGGTCGGACTCGCCGGCTTCTCCGGCCGTCCCGCGCCGGCGGGCGAGGTCTCGTTCGCGCGTTTCGACACCGATCTCAGCTCGCTGCTCGCGACGCGCGGCATCGTTCGGCCTGCGCTGGTCGGGCACAGTCTCGGCGGAACGCTCGCGATCGCGTACGCCGAGGCGCACCCCGACCGCATCGCGTCGGTCGTCGCCGTCGACGGGCTTCCCGTCTTCCCGACTGCGGCTCAGATGAGCGCCGCCGAGCGCACCGCGATGGCCGGACAGATCGCCACCGCGGTGCGCGGTCAGACGGACGAGCAGTTCGGAGCGTATCAGAGACAGTACATGGGCTCGATCGGCGTCTCGGACGCCGCGCTCGCGCAGCAGATCGGCACGCTCAGCGGTCAGAGTGACCGCGCCACGGTGGCCGCGTGGCTGATGGCGGATCTCGGCGCGGACTTGCGCCCGCAGCTCTCGGCGATCACCGTGCCGTTCACCGAGATCGCCGGCTGGAGCTCCGGTGAACCGTATAGCGAAGCGCAGAAGGCCGCGTTCTATCGCATGCTGCTGACCGGTGCGGCGAAGGTCAACGTCGTCACGATCCCCGGCGCGAAGCACTTCGTGATGCTGGATCAACCGGAGCTGTTCAGCGCGGCGCTGGACCGCGCCCTCGCCGCGCGCTGAAGCGGCTGCCCCGCGGGACCGCTGCCCGTCGCCGCGACGCTAGCGAATGCTGAGCGTCAACGCGTACGGGACGGCGGTCTCGCTGTCGTTCTCGACGTGCAGGTGATAGGTTCCGGTCGCCGGCAGCGTCTGCGTCACGCCGGGACGAAGCTGAACCGCCTGCACGCCGTTCGGCCCGAACAGCGTCGCCGTCAGCTTCGCGGCTGAACGAACGCCGCCGATCGTCAGCCGCTGGCCTTTCGCAGCGTCGAACGTGTAGGCGTCGAACCATCCCAGCGCCGCGCTGCCGCGCAACGGCGCCGACGACGCGCCGGCGGCGAAGCGCACCGGAACGGTGTCGGGCTTGCGCGAGCCGTCGTCGCCGCGCACGCGGTACGCGGCGCTCTGCGCGTACGTGCCGTTGCGGTACGCATAGACCGTCTCGTCGACGACCAGCGCGCTGTCGTGGCCGCGCACGACGATCGCCGGCAGCGGAGAGGCGTCGCGCGTGAGCTTGGCCTCGAAGCCGAACGCGGTCAAGAGCTCGCGCGGCTTGCCGGGCGTCAGCCGGATCGCGTAGTACGGGCAGTTGTGCGCGCCGCACATGCACGGCTGCTCGACGGCCGCCAGGATTACCTCGTCGCCCGCGATGCGGCCGAGCCGGCGAATCCGCGCCGACGCGGCCGCGTCGCGCAACTGCGGCTGGTCGCAGCCCGTCGTCTCGGCATGCGCGAGCACCGTGAGCACTGCCGCGTGCGCCGCGTCGAGCGGCGCCGTTGCGGCGTAGGCGGCGAAGAGCGCGATCGTCAGCACATCAGCCTCAGTGTCCGTTGCGGGGGAGCATCAGCAGCGCGGCGACCCGCGCCGCCGCCGCGCGCAAGTTCGCGGGCGCGTCGCGCATCGCATCGTCGAGGGTCACCGGCCCGGGAACGATCGGGACGCAGCGCACGCCGCCCGCGCGCAGCGCGACCTCCGCCGCGAGGTCGACGCTGCCGCCGAACGCGATCACCGCCGCGCCGCGAGCGCGCGCCAGCGCGGCGACGCCGTCGACGACCTTCCCGCGCAGCGTCTGCTCGTCGATCCGGCCTTCGCCGGTGAAGCACCAGTCGGCGCCGCGCAGCGCCCGCGCCAGCCCGCGCACCTCGGCGACCAGCGTGACGCCGCGCTGCAGCCGCGCGCCGCACGCGCTCGCCAGCGCCCAGCCGAGCCCGCCCGCCGCACCGGCGCCGGGCCGCGCGCGCAGGTCGCGCCCGGTGGCGGCGGTCATGGCGTCGGCGAGCCGCGTCAGGACGCCGTCCAGAAACGCCACGTCCTCGGGTGAAGCGCCCTTCTGCGGCCCGTACACCGCGGCGGCGCCGAGCGGCCCGAGCAGCGGGTTGTCGACGTCGCATGCGACCGCGAGATCGACGGAACGCAGCCGCACGTCGAGCCCGTCGACGTCGACGCGCGCGACGCGCGCCAGCGCCTCGGGCGCGGGCTCCAGCTCGGCGCCCGTTTCGTCGAGGAAGCGCGCGCCGAGCGCGGCCAGCGCGCCGGCGCCGCCGTCGGTCGTCGCGCTGCCGCCGATCCCCAGCACGATGCGCTTCGCGCCGCCGTCCAGCGCGTCGCGCAGAAGCTCGCCGGTGCCGCGCGTCGTCGCGCGCCGCGGCTCGCGCCGCCCGCCGAGGACGACGAGGCCCGAGGCGGCCGCCATCTCGACGATCGCCGTCGCGCCGTCGCGCGCGTACGTCGCGTCGACCGGCGCGCCGAGCGGCCCGCTGACGCGCACGGTGCGCGCCACGGCACCGCCGGCCAGAAACGCCTCGACGGTCCCGTCGCCGCCGTCGGCCATCGGGATCAGCGCGCAGTCGGCGTCGGGGAGCACGTCGCGGACGCCGGCGGCGAGGGCTTCGGCGACGCGCGCCGCGTCGAGACTGCCCTTGAACTTGTCCGGCGCGATCACGACGCGCACCCGGTTCAGCGTTTGGTCAGCGGTACGTCGACCGTGATCGTCTGACCGGCAGCGATGCTGCCGTCGTAGGTGGGCTGCTGCGGCGCCGTGTAGCCGGCCGGCTCGATCGGCTGCAGGCGGTACGTGCCGAGCGGGACGTTCACGACGCGGTAGGTCCCGTCGCTGCCGCTGGTTCCGCTGAGGATCGTGTCGACCGTGACGACGACGCCGGGCACCGGCTGGTTCGTCGCCGTGTCGAAGACGCGCCCGGTGATGGTGCCGTAGTTCTGCTGCGGCGGGACCTGCGGGCCGCCGCAGGCGGCCAGGCCGCTCAGCGCGAGGGCGAGGAAGGCGAAGCGAAAGCGCGTCACGCGGAGCGCGTTCGCGTCATGCCGGGACGACGCCCTCTTCCGCGTCCTGCCGGTCGAGGTTGGACGCCTTCTCCTCCTGCAGCCAGCGGTTCGCGTCGTCGCGCCTCGCCTCGGGGACGCGCGCCTTGAGCCAGGTCAGGATCTCGTCGTCGGTCTGGCACGTGTCGAGCGCGGCGTCGAACATGCGCGACGTGATCCCCCAGCGGTCGAAGACGCCGCGGTCCATCGGGCACGGATAGATGTAGTCGTAGATCGTGCCGTCACGCGCGGCGCGGGCCTTGTCGAAGACGCGGGCCAGCCACAGATAGCCGTCGAGCGGCTCGCGCCCGCGGCGCGGAAAATCACCGGTGCGAAAATCGGTGGCCATGGTCGTCTCTACCCTCGTACCCTCTTCGGCCCGTTGCATTGCGTTCGACGCAGGCTGCCCTCCCGGAGTTGCGGAACGCGACCAGGTCATGGCCCTCACCGAACCCCGTCCCGCGACCGGGATGACGTACTACGAAAACGCGCTCGACGCTGTCGGTCATACCCCGCTGGTCAAGCTGAATCGCGTGACCGGCGACGCAACCTGTTTGGTGCTGGCCAAGGTGGAGTACGTCAACCCGGGCGGCTCGGTGAAGGACCGCCCGGCGGTCGCGATGATCGAAGACGCCGAGGCGCGCGGCGTCCTCAAGCCCGGCGCGACGATCATCGAGGCGACCTCGGGGAACACCGGCACCGGCCTCGCGATGGCGGCGGCGATCCGCGGCTACCGCTGCATCCTCGTGATGCCGGACAAGATGTCCAACGAGAAGATCGATCTGCTCAAGGCGTACGGCGCGGAGGTGGTCGTCACGCCGACCAACGTGCCGAACGACTCGCCCGAGTCGTACTACGGCGTCGCGAACCGGCTCACGGCCGAGATCCCCGGCGCGATCCAGCCCGACCAGTGGCACAATACGCAGAACCCGGGCGCGCACTACAAGACGACGGGACCCGAGATCTGGGAGCAGACCGCCGGCAAGATCACGCACTTCGTCAGCGGCATGGGGACGGGCGGCACCATCTCGGGCACGGCTCGCTTCTTGAAAGAGAAGAACCGGGACATCGTCGTCGTGGGCGCCGATCCCGAGGGCTCGATCTACAGCGGCGACACCCCGAAGTCGTACAAGGTCGAGGGGATCGGGATGAGCTACCTGCCGCAGACCGTCGACATGCGCGTGATCGACCGCATCCTGCGCATCACCGACAAAGAGAGCTTCCTGATGGCGCGGCGGATCACGCGCGAGGAAGGGCTGCTGGTCGGCGGCTCGTCCGGGACCGCGGTCGCCGCGGCCGTGCGCGTCGCCAAAGAGCTGCCGCCGGAGGCGATCATGGTGGTCGTGATGCCGGACTCCGGACGCGGCTACATGTCGAAGATCTTCAACGACGAGTGGATGCGCACGAACGGCTTTCTCGAGGACGAGCGGCGCAAGGACACCGTCGGCGACGTCCTGCGCACGAAGCAGCCGCTGCCGCCGCTGATCACGGTCACCGAGGACCAGACGGTGAAGGTCGCGCTCGATCTGTTGCGCAGCTTCGGGATCTCGCAGCTCCCGGTGATCCGCGGGGCCGAGGTCGTCGGCTCGATCAACGACGTGGCGGTGATGCAGCAGGTCTTCGACCACGCCGACATCGTGCACAAGCCGGTCGGCGAGGTGATGGGCCGCCCCTTCCCGATGCTCGAGCACGACACCGAGGTCGGGCGCGCGTACAAGCTGCTGACGATGGCCAACTCCGCGATCGTCGTGACCGACAACGGCAAGCCCGTCGGCGTCGTCACGCGCCAAGACATCATCTCGTTCTTGTCCGCGCAGACGTAGCGACCAACCAAGCTACCGCGCCTCCGCCGGCCGGAACGGAACCGATCGTCTCCGGCGCGTATCTGGAGCGATATGGACTTCGCGACCCGCGCCATTCACGCCGGACAGGACGCCGACCCCGCGACGGGCGCGACGATCGTGCCCATCTACGCGACCTCGACGTACACGCAGGCCGCGGTCGGCGACCACAAGGGCTTCGACTACTCGCGCGTCGCGAACCCGACCCGCAACGCGCTCGAGACGCAGCTCGGCGCGCTGGAAGAGGCGAGTCATTGCATCGCGTTCGCCTCCGGCTTGGGCGCGGAGAGCGCGATCACCGGGCTGCTCTCCAGCGGCGACCACATCGTGGTCAGCGACGACACCTACGGCGGAACGTACCGGCTGCTGACGCGCGTGCTCGAGCGCTTCGGCATCACGTTCACCTTCGTCGACATGACGGACCTCGCGGCGATCGGCGCCGCGATGCGGCCGAACACCAAGATGTTCTGGATCGAGACGCCGACCAACCCGATGCTGCGCATCGTCGACATCCCGGCGGTCGTCGCGCTGAAACGGCCGGGACAGCAGGTCGTCGTCGACAACACCTTCTGCACGCCGCTGTTCCAGTCGCCGCTCGCGCTCGGCGCCGACATCGTGATCCACTCGGCGACGAAGTATCTCGGCGGCCACAGCGACGTGATCGGCGGCGCCGCGATGACGAACGACGACGCGGTCGCCGCCGAGCTGCGGCTGCTGCAGAAAACGCTCGGCGCGACGCTCAGCCCGTTCGACGCGTTCCTGATCTCGCGCGGCGTGAAGACGCTGGCCGTGCGCATGCGCGAGCACGAGCGCAACGCGCTGGCGGTCGCGCAGTTCCTGACCGAGCGCGACGACGTCGCGAGCGTGCTCTATCCGGGCTTGCCGTCGCACCCGCAGCACGAGCTGGCGCGCAAGCAGATGCGCGGGTTCGGCGGAATCGTCTCGGTGACGCTGCGCGGGCCGGAGTCACGCGCCCTCGAGCTCGCCAAGCGCACGAAGCTCTTCTCGCTCGCCGAGAGCTTGGGCGGCGTCGAGTCGCTGATCAACCATCCGGCCCGCATGACGCACGGCTCGATCCCGAAGGACGAGCGCGAACGCCGCGGCATCACCGACGGCCTGCTGCGGCTGTCGGTCGGCATCGAGAGCGCGCACGACTTGATCGCGGACTTGCGGCAAGCGCTCGACGCGACGCTGGAGCCGGCCGGCATCGGCACGGCGCGCGCGAGCGCGAACGGCGCCGGCGATCCGGACCGTATCCCGGCGACGCAAAGCGAAGGCGCACCGACCGCCTAGCCGCGCTTAACGCAATTCTGGGCGGCTTCTCATCGGGTGCTCACCGATTTCCCAGGCGCCGCCCCGGTGCGACCTTTAGCGTAGTCGTATGAAATTGTCTCTCCCCGTGCTCGCCCTCGTCGTGGCGACCGGTATGCCCTTAGCTGCCTGCGCACAGCAGAGCAACGCGGCGGAGAACGGTCCTTCGCCCGAGGTTCGCCAGCAGATGCAGCAGTTGCGCGACACCACGAAGACCGCCGCGTTCAACGACCTCAGCGCCGCCGACCGCGCCAAGGTTCAAGCGATCATCGATCGCGTCAACAACGGCCAGCTCACCGACCTGCGCGCGGCTGCGGATCAGATCGACGCCGCGATCAGCCCGGCGGAATCGAAAGCGGTCCTCGCCGAGCGCGACAAGATGATGCAGTCGATGCGCGCCAGCTTCCCGCGCCGCGACGGCATGGGCCCCGGCCCGAACGGTCAGAACGGCGGCCCCGGCCCGAACGGCGGCCCCGGCGCCGGCGCACCCGGCCCGAACGCCGGTCCCAACGGCGCCGCTCCGAATGCGGACCATCCGCGCGGCCCGTGGGGCGGCGCGCGCACGCAGACCGCCGGCCGGTTCTTGCTGAGCCTCGGGGTGAGCCGCGAGAAGATGCGCGAGCTGCGCAACGCGCAGCGCCCGCAGCAACAGCAGTCGCAGTAAGCGCTCAGGCGCACTGATCGGCGAACGCGCCCCGCTTCACAGCGGGGCGCGTTTTTCATTCGCGGTGATTGCGGGCTCAGCCGACCGGTTCGGGTTGCTCGAAGTCTCGCGTGGCGGGCGCCGCGTCGCGCCACGAGCGCAGCGTCCGCGACGCGAGCCCGACCGGTGCGGCGATGCCGAAGAGCCGGTGTTCGCCCCCGGTGGGGAACGCATGCTCGTGCGGTTCCGGACGTCCTGCGGAGCAGGCTTTACAGAGTTGTCGGACGTTCGTCGACCAGTCTTCCGCATCGAAGCTCGCAGCGCGAAACAGGTCGACGAGCGCCAACGCGTCGTCCTCGGTCGCACAGCGAACGGAGACCTGCAGCGTCGGGATCTCCGAGGGACTCCAGCGCTCCAACTCGTCGAAGACAGGAAACGTCGTCTCACCGACTCTCCGCTCACCGTTCGGCGCACCGTCGTGAAGAACGACGTCGCCCCAGCGATGGCCGGACGCGGGATACGGAATGCTCTCGATCCGAATGCGCGCCGGGCAAAGACGCCGTCCCCACACGACTTCGACGGATTCACCGTCGTCGCTCCGAATGCGCACGGGGCTGATGTTCCATGCCAGCTCGATCGGCGACGTGCCGTCACCCAGCCCGGGGTCGTCGATCCCGTACCCGCGCCACGCCTTGCGCGCGAGCGCCCAGTCGCGCAGCGCCGTCGCGGCGATCCCCAGGTTCCACCATGCCGGATCGCCCGGCTCGGAAACGATCGCGAGCGCGCGCAGGTTCGCGTCGGCGCTCTGCCGCCAATCGCCGAGATACTTGTGTGCGAGTCCGAGCTCGTACCATGCGACCGCATTTTCCGGCTCGGCGACGACGACGCGGGCGAGCACCTCGGCCATCGCAGCGGGGTCGTACTCCGCATTCGCGTCGCTCATTCGCGGTCCAGGACGTTCGCGAGCGCGGGGAGCGAGATCGCGTAGCGGTAGCCGACGTTGCGGTGGTCGTCGTCGAACTCTTCGTGCCGCATCGCGAGCCCGAGGTCGCGGCAGCGCTGCACGAAGACGCGCGCGCCGACGTCGAGCGCGTACTCGTCCTTGCGGCCGCAGTCGAGGTAGCGCAGGCGCAAGCGCTCGAGCGCGGCCTTCCCGGTCGCCACGCGCTCGCATGGATCGAACGCCAGCCAGCACGCGAAGACGTCGTCGCGAATCTCGCCCGTGCGCTCGTCCCACGGGAGGTCGATCGCCCAGCGCTCCTTGGCGCGCGGCGAGTACGCCGAGGCGTAGCCGAGCATCTCGATCGTCTCGTAGAAATGCTGCGGGCGCTTCGGACGCCGTTCGAACTCCAGCACGAACGCCTCGATCGAGCCGAGCTCCTCGAGCACGCGCTGCGCGGTCGGGAAGCCGCGCACGTTGCCGTAGCGGAAGTACGAGTCGCCGCTGTGCGACGCGAACGCCGCGAACGTCCCCGGGTGCTCGAGGCAGAGGTGCATCGCGCCGAAGCCGCCGGACGACTTGCCGAGCACCGCGCGGCCGCCTTCGCGCGCGAGCGTGCGGTACTGCGCGTCGACGAAGCCGACGGCATCGCGGACGGTGTACGTCGCGTAGTCGCCGTTGTGCACCGAGTCGACGTACTGCGATCCGCCGAGCCGGGTGTTGCCGTCGACGATCGCGAGGATCGCCGGCGGCATGCTCTTGTCGGCGACGAGCCGGTCGATCCACTGGACGACATTCGTCTCCCAGGCGCGCGCGCCGACCAGTGCGGCGACGTCGCCGGTATAGCCGTGCAGGACGTACAGAACCGGATAGCGGCGCGACCCGTCGGCATCGTAGCCGGGCGGAGTGTACACCGCGAGCGGGCGCGTCGAGGGGTCGCCCAGCGCGTTGTCGCGCAGCGCGGGGCTGTCGAGGAACCCGATGCGCAGCGTGCCTTGCAGCCCGAGGAGTCGCGAGAGGTCGTTCACGGTGACGGCGAAGGGCGTTCGTATGATCCGAGGCGTGGGCCTGCGTTCGGCGGTCGCGATCAACGTCGCGACGATGGTCGGAGCCGGCCCGTTCATCACGCTGCCGCTGGTCGTCGCGGCGCTGAACGGATCGGTCTCCGCGGTGCCCTGGGTGACCGGCGCGCTGATTGCGCTGTGTGACGGGCTGGTGTGGGCCGAACTGGCATCGCGCTACCCGCGCAGCGGTGCGACGTACGCGTACCTGCGCGAAGCCTTCGGCGCGCACGGCCCCGGCCGCTTCGCCGCCTTTCTGTTCGTGTGGCAGTACCTGTTCTGGGCGCCGCTGATCCTCGCGTCCGGGTACATCGGCTTCGCGCAGTACGCGGGGTATCTGGTCCCCGCGCTCGCGGCGCCGGTGCCGGCGCACATCGTGGCGGCCGGCGTCGCGGTGCTGACGCTGCTCGCGCTGTACCGCGCGATCCCGCAGATCGCACGCACCGCGCTGGTGCTGGGGGGAATCGCGCTGATCACGCTGCTCGCCGTCGCCTTCGCGGGGATCACGCACCCGTACGCGCCGCTCGCGCGGACGATCCCGGCGACCTTCACGCTCGCCGTGGGCGTCGTCGCGCTCGGCGGCGCGCTGGTGCAGACGCTGTACGACTACAGCGGCTACGGCGACGTGTGCGCGCTCGGCGACGAGGTCATCGCGCCGGCGCGCACGATCCCACGCGCGATCCTGCTCTCGGTGCTCTTCGTCGGCGCGTCGTACGTGCTGCTGAACCTCGGCGTCGCGTCGGCCGTCGCGCCCGACGAGATCATGAAGGCCAAGGCGATCGGGTCGCTGGTCGCCGAGCGCGCCTTCGGCGTGCCCTTCGCGGTCGCCGTGACCCTCGCCGTCATGGTGACCGCGTTCGCGTCGACGTACGGGCTGCTGCTCGCCGCGTCGCGCATCCCGTTCGCCGCGGCGCGCGACGGTGATTTTCTGGCGCCGTTCGCGCGGCTGCACCGCAGCGGCCGGTTTCCGAACGTCTCGCTGGTGGCGATCGGGCTGCTCTCGATCCCGGCGTCGCTCTTGCCGCTCGACCTCGTCATCAACGCGCTCACCGCGGGGATCGTGCTGGTGCAGGGCGCGGGACAGATCGTCGCGCTGGCGCTCGCGCGGCGCGCGCAGCCCGACGCGCCGTTCCGCGTCCCGCTCTATCCGCTGCCGCCGCTGATCGCGCTGGCGGGCTGGCTGTTCCTGTTCGTCTCGACCGGCGCACTTGCGATCGGATTCGGGCTGCTGACGCTCGCGGTCGGCGCGGCGGTGTTCCTCGTGCGAGCGCGCGTCGGGCGCATCTGGCCGTTCGGCACGACCGCCGCGGTGGTGCTCGCGATCGCGTACGCCGCGAGCGCCCCGGCCAACGCTGCCGCTCCCGCGCATATGGTCACGGCGCCGGCCGGGTTCGGTCACGCCCGCCTCGTGCAGCGCGACGGCGAGCCGACGCTGGAGCTCGACGGCAAGCCGTTCTTCTTCTGGGGCGCCGCGTTCTTCTATGAGCGCTTGCCGGCAGCGCAGTGGCGGCCCGCGATGCTGGCGCTGCGGCAACTGGGCGTGAACACGCTCGACCTGTACGTGCCGTGGAACTGGCACGAGCTTCGCGACGGTGAGTTCGACTTCGACGGGCACACGAACCCGCGCCGCAACCTGCGCGAGGTGCTGCGACTCGGGAAGGAGCTTGGTTTCGCGTTCGTCGTGCGGCCCGGCCCGGTGATCCGCAACGAGTGGCGCAACGGCGGGTATCCGGCCTGGCTCCTGACGCGGCCCGAGTACGGGATGCCGCTGCACGACGTTCTCGAAGGCCGGTATCCGGCGACCGCGACGCTGCAGAACGCGCACAGCGACGACGCGGCCGCCGCGTGGATGGCGAACGCGACGCATCGGCGCTACGCGTCGCGCTGGCTGCACCGCGCGCTGACGGAGCTGCGGCCGGTCGCCGACCGCGTCGTCGCGGTGCAGCTCGACGACGACCAAGGCGCGTACGCCGACAACCAGACGTATCCCGCGCCGCACCTTCAGCAGTACCTCGACTGGCTCGCGGCACAGGTGCGCGACGTAGCCGGCGCATCGACGCCGCTCTTCATCAACACCTACGAGATGCGCGTCCCGGCGTCATCGCCGGTCTGGACGATGGGGAACTGGTACCAGAGCGAAGCGTTCACGCTCGGCGATCACGACCGTGTCGCGCTCGATCTGGCGACCGCGATGCTGCGCACGAACCGGCGCGGTCCGCTCGCGATCAGCGAGTTCCAGGCCGGCTGGCTCGCGCCGCCGGAAGACCCGCAGCCGCGGCCCGCCGATCCGCGCAACACCGAGCTCGCACTCTTCGAGCTGCTCGGCTGGGGAGCGCGGGGCGTGATCGACTTTCCGATGCAGGACACGCTGGCACCGTTCGGCTGGGAGGCGCCGTTCTCGAACAGCCTGTACGCATGGGACGCGGCGTTGCGGTATCCGTGGTCGCCCACCTGGCCGTCGACGGCCGGATCCGACGGAACGACGCCGTCGGCTTGGATCGCTGAGCGCTATGACCCGACGGCGCGCTTCGGCGAGCTCGTCCGGCGCTTCGGCGCACTCCTCGCGGAGTCGCGGCGGGTCTCCGACGTCGCGCTCGCCTATCCGCTCTCTTCGTATCCGGGCGATCCGGCCGCCGGTTTCCCGGCGCTCGCGCGCTTTCGCGAGCATCTCCGCGACTGCGCGGCGCGCGGAACGCCCTGCGACGTCGTCGATCTGGCCTACACCGGGATCGAGCGCCTGCAACGGTATCGTGTCGTCGTGGTCGGCGACGACGCGACGCGGCGCGCGCGGGCGGGACTGCTGGCGGCATACCGCCGCGGCGGCGGAAGCGTCGACGCGTCGGTCCCCGCGGAGCGCCTGCCGGGCACGGTGCTGCGCGGGCGCGACGGCACGTTCGTCGTCGCGGTCAACTGGAGCGATAGCGCGCTGCCCGTCCCCGCGACGCACCTGCGCTTCGCGGGCGCGCCGCTCGACGTTGCCGCGTTCGCGCTGCCGCCGAAATCGGGACGGCTGGTCGCCCTCGGCGTGCGCCTGGACCGGCTCGACCCGCGCTATGCGAGCGACGCGCGCATCTCGACCACGTGCACGCTGTTGGCCGACGCCGGCGGCGTCCGCGTCGAGAGCTACAGCGGACAAGATTGCGAGGTCGCCGGACGCGCGCGCGGGCGCTCGTTCGCGCGCCGTCTCCGCGGTCCCGAACGCCTTCGCGTCCTGCCCGACGGAACGCTGCGCGCCCCCGATCCCCCGGCCTTCGGCGGCGACGACGTCATCCGGAACAGCGGAGGGGCCGGCAACGTTCCGCTCTCCGCGACGACCACGGTGTCGCTGGCCGGTCTGCACGAGCCCGGGCCGGGGGCCGAGACCTACCGCGCCGACGCGTTCGCGGACGGCGGCAGCAGCGTGGTGCTGCAAAACCAGACGGCGCGCGCGGTTCTGGTGCCGGACGGCGGCGCGCGCGTCCCGGTGTTCGGGCTCATCCCCGCTCCGGGCGACGCGCTCGTGGAGAGCATGAGCAACGTGTTCGACGCGACGGGCGGGTTGCGCGACGACGTGCTCGTGCAGCCGCCGCCGTCGGCCACCGACCGGATCGCGAAATACACCCACTCGTTTCCGGCGGGCACCTTCAACCGCGCGTACTCGGTCAGCGACGCGCGAGACGGTTCGGCGCGCGTCGTCGCCGACGTGCCCGACGTCGTTCCGAACGGTGCGCGCTTCGAGCGTGTCGTCTCGCTGCTGCCCGGCGCGGCGCGCCTCGTCGTCGACGAGCGCGCGACCTTCGCGCCCGGACCGGGCGCCGAAGCGCAGCGCGCCGTCGTCCTCTCAGCGCTGAGCACGGCGAACGACCGCGACGGGAAAGCGCAGCGCACGCTGCGCGCCGGGGACGACGCACCGGCCGCGGGCGGTGCGCTCGACGCGCCGCGCGGCGTCTTTCTGCTCGAGCCGGACGGGCCGGCCGGGTACCTCGTTGTCGCGGTCTCGTGGCGGCCGGGGGACGTCGAGTCGGCCGCGTGGGAGCCACACCGGTCCAACGGCACGCTGCGCTTGGTGCTCGCGCCGTCGTGGCGGCGCGTCACCTACGCGATGGCGCGCGTGCCGACGCGCGCAGCGGCGACGGCCTTCGTCGAGGCGGAGCGAGCCTGGGTGGCCGCGAATCCCGCCCGAGCCCGATAGGCGAGGGGAAGTGGCGAAACGGTATACGCAGTCGCCTCAAAAGCGACCGAGTGAGAGCTCATGTGGGTTCGAGTCCCACCTTCCCCAGTGACCGCGCGATGAACGACGTCTCGGACTTCGAGCGCGAGTCGTATCGCATCGACCAGCAGATCTGGGACGCGCTGGCGATCCGCCCCGGCGAGCGCGCGCTGTTCCTCGGGCTGGCCAACGACGGCGCGTGGGCCGCGCGCGCGGTCGAGATCGGCGCCGAGGTGACGGTGCTCGCCAACGACGGCGCGCAGCTCGCGACCGTCGAGCGGATCGGCGCGACGGGGATGCGCGGCAGCGCGACGATGATCGGCGCGACCGAGAACGCGTACGACGTCGCGGTCGCCATGCACTACCTGCACGACATCGACCCGGGCTTCCACGCGCGCGTCGTCTCGGAGCTGGCGCGCGTCGCGCGCCGTGTCGCGATCGTCGAGCCGTCGCCGCCGGCCGATCCGCTCGGGAAGCGCATCGCCGCGCTGTACGCCCGCGCGAAGCGCGAGAGCGGCCAGTTCGAGGGCTATCACCCCATTGACTACTGGCGCAAGCTGCTCGCCGTCGCGAAAGCCGACGTCTGGCAGAACCTCTTCACGTTCACGCGCGTTCCGCCGCGGCGCGCGGTCGCCGAGACCGTCTCGCTGGTCCTCGACGCGATGGCGATCGAGGAGATGCCGAAGCCGTACCTCGACGAGCTGCGCGCGCTCGCCGCGCGCCCGGACGCGCAGCTTCTGCCGCTCTCGCGGATCGTGCTGGTCGGCACGGCGGCGGGCGTCCCGCTGGCAGCCGGTGCGGGGACGCCGTTCCGGCCCGGCGTCGGCATCGCTCCGCCGCCGCCGCGCCTCGCCGAGACGCCGGCCGCCGTCGTTCCGGCACCCCCCGCGCCGCCTCGGCCGCTCCCGCTCTCGCCGACCGCGCCGGCGCCGGCCGGCGGGACCCTGCCGCCGCCGGCCGCGCCGCCGCGCGAGGACTTCTTGCCGTGGCATGCCGAGCCGGCGCCGCCCGGCGCTCCGCCGCCCGGGTTCGGGCAGGCGCCGCCGCCGCTGCCGGCCGGCGTCCCGGTACCGGCCCAGCCGCCCCCGGCGACGGCACCGCCGTTCGGGGCGCCGTTCGCACTGCCCGGAGAGCCGGCCGGCGACGAGGCGCCGTTCGGCTCGGGCGCCGAACCGCGCACCGGCTTCGGCTGGTCGTGGGAACCGCCGGAAGAGGAGCCCAAAGAGCCTGGCTGAGGCGCGGGGCGCGGCTCAGCGGCGCCCGCTCAGCCGGCGCCCGCTCAGCGGCGGGCGAACCTCTTGAAGGCGGCGATCTCGGCGCGCACGCTGCGGATCGCGGCCGGGAGCTCGGGCGGGATCGGGCCGCGGCGAATCGCCGCCACCGCGGCCTGCGCGCGGGCGACCAAGCCGGGGACCGCGTCCACGGCGGCCTCGATCCGGCGGACGTCGTCCTCGGCGCGCTGGAGCTTCCGCAGCACCGGCAGGTCCGCGAAGGCGGCGGCGCGGTCGCCCGCGCGCTCGAGCTCGCGCAGCGCCCGCAGGAGCTGAGCGCCCGTCATCGCGAGGACGACCAGCAGGGCGGCGAGCACGGCCCACCAGACGAGCGCGTGCGGCGAGGTCCACACGGCTACGCCGCGCTCGCCTCGTTCTTCTTCGGAGCGGAAGCGCCGGACGGCGTCGACGGCGTCGAGGCGGGCGCGGTCGAGCTCGAGCCCGCGTCGGACCCGGACGAGGACTTCGCCGAAGCCGTTTCGGAGGCCGACGCCGGCGCGCCGGACGACGGCTCGGAACCCGACGCGGACTTCGCCGCCGCGGACTCGGAAGCGGCCGGCTTGCGCGAATCGTTCACGTAGAAGCCGGAGCCCTTGAAGACGATCCCAGCCGGGTTGAAGACGCGGGCGAGGTCGGCGCTGCCGCACTCGGCGCACGTTCCTTGGTACGCCTCGCGGAAGCCGTGGCGGACTTCGTTCACCTTCGAGCAGGCGCGGCACCGGTAATCGTAGAGCGGCATCCCTTACAGTCTACCCGCCTTAGCAAACGCCGTCAACGAGTGCTAGAAGTCGTCGAGAATGCCGTCGGGCGACTGGTCGAACTCGCACAACCCCTTGAAGTGGATCAGCGAGTCGTTCAAGGCGACGTCGAGCTTGCGGCGACGGGTGAGGCGGTCGACCAGCGCGCCGAGCATCCCGCCGTACGTCGGGTAGTCGACCCGGACGACGAGCTTGGAGCGCTCGCTCTTCTGCTCGATGCGGATGTCGATCCGGCGCCGCACCGAGAAGGCGCCGACGAGGGAAAGCTGATGGCCCGGGATGAACCGGTCCACCTCGAAGAGCTCCTCGTCTTGGCCGGGGATCAGGTTCGAGCGGACCGCGACCTCGCTGCCGAGCCCCAGCGGCTCGGTCGGCTCGACGCGCCGCGCGCTCCGGACGAAGGACAACCATACCGGCCACTTCTCGACCTCGCAGGCGAGGTCGAAAGCGGTACGCGCGGGCGACGCGACATCTTGGCAGCGGTGGAGCGCCCGCGGTGACGGCCGGTCGAGAGACACGGACGGCATTGCCATGGACCAGCGACTTCGCCGCGGCTAGGGCCAAGCCTGCCCCGAACCACAAGATATTGTGCACGCCTTCCACATTCGCTACTACTTCTTGTGGAAGAGCCTGGGGAAGCGGTGGAAGACCCGCGATTCTGCGGCGGGCTACGGCCGCGCGGGAACCGGCACCGAGCCGTCGCCGATCCCGCGCGCGAACGCGACGAGCGTCGCGATCCCGGTCGGGATCGCGCCCTCGTCGAGCCGGAACTGCGGGCTGTGGCCCGAGTGGATGCTGCCGACCGACTCGTTGTAGATGCCCAGCCGCACCATCACGCCCGGCACGCGCTGCGCGAAGTAGGCGAAGTCCTCGCCGCCCATCGTCGGCGCCGGCCGTTCCACCGTGAACTCCTGCGCGCGCGCGTACTCCGCGAACGACTCCGCGAGCTCGGCGTCGTTCACGACCGGCGGGTAGCCGTAGATCATCTCGAGCTGCGCGCGCGCGCCGTATGCGTCGGCGACGCCGTCGACGATGCGGCGCAGCTTCTTCTCGGCGTCGTCGCGAATCGCGGGGTCGTGCGTGCGCACCGTGCCCGTCATCGAGACGCGGTCCGCGATCACGTTGTTGCGGTAACCGCCTTCGATGGTGCCGATCGTCACGACGATCGACGCCAGCGGATCGGTCTCGCGCGCCGCGACGTTCTGCAGCGCGAGGATCGTGGCCGCGGCGCATGGGATGACGTCGACGGCCTTGTGCGGGTACGCGCCGTGCCCGCCTTTGCCGCGAATCGTGAGGTGGAACTCGTCGGCGGCCGCGTTCACCGCACCCGGCGTGATGCCGATCGCGCCGGTCGGCAGGCGCGGATCGACGTGCAGCATCGTGACCGCCTCGACGCGCGGGTTCTCGAGCGCGCCCTCGTCGATCATCGGCTGCGCGCCGCCCGGTCCTTCTTCCGCCGGCTGGAACAGCAGCACCGCCGTGCCGTGGAACGAGTCGCGCGACTCCTGCAGCGCGCGCGCCGCGCCGAGCAGCATCGCGGTGTGCGAGTCGTGCCCGCACGCGTGCATCTTGCCGGCGATCCGCGACGCGCATTCTTCGCCGGAGTCCTCGGTGATCGGCAGCGCGTCCATGTCGGCGCGCAATCCGCTCACGTGCCCGGGCAGCGCGCCGCGCACGATGCCGACGACGCCCGTCTTCGCGATGCGCCGGTGCTCGACGCCGATCGCATCGAGCTCGCGCTCGACGATCGCCTGCGTGTTCGTCTCCTCGAACCCCAGCTCCGGATGGCGATGGATCTCCCGCCGAATCGCGGTCGCGCGGGCGACGGTTATTTCAGGCAGCGTTGTCGTCACGCCGACACGTTCAGCGGCATGCCGGAAGTTTCCCGGCGAAGGCAGATCTCTGAGTCCTTCGCGACAATGCCACACACTAGGCACACGCCGAGGATACGCTGGGACGACCATGACACATGATGAGTTCGGCGATTGACAGATGCTCGGGCCGTCGAATATACTTCCGGTTTGCAGGAAGACCGCAAACGCGCAGACTACGGGCCGACCGCGCGAGTAGAGCCGTATGACGGTGACGCAGCCGACGACCGACTGGCTCGTGCCAATCATCTCATCGAGGATCTGAAGACGCTGCTATGATCGCACATCGCACACAGCCCGAGGCCGATCTCGACCTCGAATCTGCTCGCCGCGTGCTTCGCCGGGCGAACGCCTACGTTCTCGCGAGTCTTCCGGCGCTCGTCGACGTGAGAACGCTCCGCGAAGGGGACTTCGAGGACGATTACTTCGTCGAGGTTCCTTGTCGCCGGCTGCCGGAGGTGGGCGACCGGCTCGCACACTTGAAATTCATCGCAACGGAGCGGTTCGATGTCGGCTTCAGTATCATGTCGATTGCCACGTAAGGTCGGTTGGTCACTATGACGGTTTTCAGCGTCCGGGCCGAACTCGAGCCGGAGCTCATCCGTTTCGGACGCGTCCTGGCGCGGGCGAGCATCTTCTTCATGAAGAACCTCGGCGACATCATCGACGTACGGTCTTTGCGGGCCGGCGACGAGGAGTACGACTACTTCCTCGAGGTTCCGGCGGATCAGGTGAACGCCGTGCGCCGGCAGGTCGCAGCACTCCAGCGCACGATCCTGAACCAGTTCGGCACCGAGATCAGCGTCAAGACGAAACCCGTGCAGGGCTAGAGGTCCGCACCGGTCTCAGACGATGGCGTGGCGGATATCAGCGCGCGATTCGCCGCTGACGTCGTGATGCCCGCGTGCGCGGCGGTCCCAGAACGGCTGACCGCTGAAACGGCGCTCTTCGGCGTAGATCGCCTGCCGCTGCGCGAGCACGTCGTCGATGGCGCGGCGCAGCGTCGTCGCGTATCGCGCCGGCGCTTCGAGATCGCCCGCCAGCGCGTCCGCGGCGGCGAGCGCGGCGCGCCGGCCGGTCCACAGTGCGGTGGTCAGACCGTGCGACGAGAGCGGGTCGAACGACGCGGCCGCGTCGCCGGCCGCCGCCCACGCCGGCCCGGCAGCGTGCTCGAGCCAGGTGGTCGCCGCGCTCGCGATGCGCGGCGCGCTTTCGACCACGTATCCGGCGCTCTCGATCCAGCGCTGCACGAAGAGCGTGTTGCGCACCATCGCGGTCCACGCCGGCGCGTCTGCGGTGAGGCGGCGCGGCAAACCGTCGGGATCGCTGAAGAACGCGAGCGCGATGCGGAAGTCGGGCAGCAGCGTCGCGTACCACCAGCCGCCGGCGACCGCTTCGATCAGCGTCGCGGGGGTCGGCTCGATCTCGTGATCGGCTTGGCGCAGGAACGCGTATGCGCCGACGAGCCGGTCGGCACGGCGGCGCGCCGCGAGATCGCGCGCAAGGACGGCGGCGCGGCCGCTGGCGTCGATGGCGAAGCGCGCGTCGACGCGACCGCCGTGTTCGAGCGCGATCGACCAGCCCAACGACGAAGGGATCGCGCCGGTGACCGCGTCCTCGACCACCGGAACGCCGGCGCGCACGACCGCGCGCAACAGCAAGCGCTCGAAGGCCGGGCGGTCGATGACGTGACCGGGACCGTCCGCCGATCCGATCGCGTTGCGCTGCGCGAGGAGCGCGGCGCCCCAGCTCGCGTACGTCGCGTTGGATTCACGATGCGGTCCGGCGGCGAACGCCTCGGCGACGCCGAGCTCGCGCAGCAGCGAATTCGCCGCCGGCGCGAGCGACTCGCCCGGACGATCGCCGTGCGGCGCGCGCGGCGCGATCAAGCACGCCGAGACGCCGCGCTGCGCGAGCGTCAGCGCCGCCGCAGCACCCGCGGCGCCGCCGCCGACCACCACGACGGCGGCGCGCGTGAGCGTCATCCCGGCGGCCGGTTGAACGGGCGCGTGGTGCTGTAGATCTGGTTCGACTCGAGCGCCATCGAGCCGCGGTCGACCTCGACGAAGAGCACGGGCGGGATCTCGCGCGGCCGGTCCGGATCGCTCGGTCCGGGCTTGCGCACCACGAAGCCCATGCGGTTCCAGAGATAGATCATCTGGTTGAGGCCGTCGGTGTAGCTGGCCTCGGCATGATAGCCGATGCCGGCGACGCCGCGCGACCACGCGACGCGGCTCGCGAAGAACTTCGCGCGCTCGGTCGCCGAGAGCGACCGGTTCATCACCTGATCGTAGAAGCGCTGCGGCAGCACGTCGATCGGCAGCAGCGCAGGCCACCACGTCGCGTTGGGAAGTCGTTCGCGAACGAGACCTGCTGGCAACTGAACGCGTCGCACTGCCACGGAATCCCCATCCAGCGCCGGCCAGAAAATCACGCCGTTTCACGGTCATATCACGTCACCTTCAACGGATACGCATGGGCGCCGCAGCGGTAGACCGCGGCTTGCGGCACGGCTTCCGTGAGAGCGTGCGCCTCCCTGCACGCTTGCATTACCACACCAGCTTGCCACCTGCTCTATGTAGCAAGGTAGATGTTAACTCCCTTATATAGGAGGACGATACTAGCGATTGGGCGAAGAATCGCGTCCGCGACGACCGTACGGCCGGTGCGGGGCCCTCGGAGCTTGGGCGACGATGGCAGACGGTGAACACGACGATCCTCGAGCCGCAAAAGACGGTGGCGTCTCCAACGGGGCCGGTGGACGAGCATCACCCGGCGCGATGCCTTGGGTCAGCACGACGCTGGCTCTACTGGCGGCAGCCGGAACGGCCCTCGGCGCTTGGGGCACTTATCAGTCGAATCAGAACAAGGGGCGCATCGACGACCTGACCGCGCAGATCCAGGCGACCCAGACGTTCGCTGCGGGCATCCACGAGGCGCGAGACTTCATCACCACCGACAAGCAAGTGAAGGCGATGGTGGAGTTCTCGCGGCTCTACACGCTGGCGCGAACGCCGCAGCAAAAGCTCGTGCTGATCCAGATGGCGCAGATTTCCAAACAGTGGCAAGGCCTCGACGCCATGGCGATCCTGATGAAGAACGACGATCAGTTGCAATCGCCGTCGTCCGCCGCCGACCGCAAGATCCTGGCCTCGATGGGCGGCATCCTGGCTGCAGCGGCGCAGCAAACGAAAACAACGCTGCCACTCAAAGGGCAGGGCTCGTCGAAGCGAACGGCACCCGGGAACAACTCGGCCGCCGAGTCGGGCGACACGCCGCTGACGCAGAGCGATAACGCGGCAGTCGCGGCCAGCGCTGCGCTCATCGCCGCACTCCCGAAGCCGGTAAAGCAGCATGGCTGGATCTTCCTCGGCGACGTTGCCGGCGCCGACAAGAGCGCGCAGAACAGCACGACGCCGATCATCGCCAACACCGGGCCGACGTCGGCGCGAACCATCCCGGCCGTCGCGACGACGATCACCGCGTGCAAAGAAGTGAACCTTCAGGACGTGCCCAACGGCAAGCTCATCAGCATCGTCTTACCCGGGACGCAAATGAAGACGCTGCAACCGGACGACGCAGGCGTCGGCGCAATCGCCACGCGGAGCGTGCATTCGCCCGGATGATCACCGCACGCTGGGCCTTCGTCGAGGTCGAATCCGCGGAATCCGCCGGCGGCGCGCCGGGCTGTTCCGACGCCTGATCGAAAAGCGAAAGCCCGGTGCGAGGCACCGGGCTCGCGGTCAGCGAGCGCTCATCGAACGGTACGACTTGAAGTACTTCATCCCGGTGTCGCACATGATCGTCACGACGGTCGCTTCAGGCCCGAGCGTCTCGGCGAGCCGCAGCGCGGCGACGACGTTCGCGCCGGTCGAGGTGCCGGCAAAGAGCCCTTCTTCGCGGGCCAGCCGGAGCGCCATGGCTCTCGCCTCCTCCGTTGAAACGAGCTCGATGCCCTCCGCCAACCGGCGATCCCAAAGCGGCACCACGTAGCCCGCGCCGATTCCATCGATCGCGTGCGCACCGGTCGGACCGCCCGAGAGAACGGGAGACTCGGCCGGCTCGACCGCGACGAGGCGAACATGCCGGTCGTGATGGCGCAACCGTTCGCCGAGACCGCGCAACGACGCCGCCGTGCCGACGCTCTGGACCAAGCCGTCGACGCGGCCGCCCGTGTCGTTCCAGATCTCGTCGGCCATCGCGTGATAGGCGGTGAGCTGATCGCGATTGTTCATCTGGTCCGCCCAGAACGCGTGCCTCTCAGCCGCGATCGCACCGGCAGCCGCGATCATGTCCTTCGTCAGCTTCTCGGTCATGCGTCCTGAATCGCTGCGCACGATCTCAAGCTCGGCACCGAGAATCCGCATGTGGTCGAGCTTCTCTTCCGAAAATGCATCCGACGTCACGATGTGCAGCGGATAGCGCTTTACCGCACAGACGAGCGCAAGTGAGACGCCGGTGCTGCCGCCGGTGTACTCGACGACCGTACCTCCGGGGCGCAGCCGTCCGTCCGTCTCGGCGGCTTCGATCGTCGCGAGCGCCGCGCGGTCCTTCATGCTGCCGGTCGGGTTCTCGCTCTCGATCTTCAGCAGCAGCCGCGCGCCGGTGCGCGGAACCACGTGGCGCAGGCGCAGCAGTGACGTGTTGCCGATGCAGTCCAAGATGTCTCGCCGCGGTTCGATCATCAGTGGTGGCTCGTTGCCGAGCCGCACCACTCCTGCCCACGGCAAACTTCCGGCAGATCTTGCGACGGAGCCGGGCGACCAAACGGGATCGGCGAGTATGTCGTCGCGACGGTCCATGCGCTATGATGGAGGCCGAATGACGAGACGTCCCGTCGAGATTACGCAAACGTACACACCGGGCAAGAACCATGGACGGACGCGACGAGTCACGGTTCAGCGCATTCCGGCCACCGAAGTCGTGTACGAAGGTGTCGCGGAACCGCACTTGAGCTTCGACGTTGTCGAGCGCGTTCACGCGCTCGTCCAGCGCTCGCTTCGGTCAAGCGACCAGCACGAGCAGACGATCACGTACACTGCCGACGGCGATACGAGCGAATCGAACGTGACACTCGGTGCGTCCAATTCGCTCCGAATATGAGGGGGAACTGAGCCACCGGTACTCGACGCCGATCGCGTCGAGCTGGCGCTCGCGATCGGCCGCGTATTAGTCTCTTCGAACCGGGCTCGATCCCGGCGCGACCGGGGTGGCATGACCGACGGCGCCGCACGCGGGTATTGTCCTCATTAGGGATACGAACCGGACGGCCTTCGAGCTGTACTATCGGAGCGCGCCCCGGATGCGCTACAAATCCATCAAACTCTTAAATTCGCGTGAGACTAGCGTCGGCGCTCCCTGCGTGCTATTGAGTACACCACGGACCGTAAGGCCAAGTTCTCTGGTCTTAGATACGTTTAGAAGCGCAGGATTGCGCTTTAGTGCAACACCGATCAAGATCGACTCTAGTTCTTCAATTGCGTTCGCAGCTATCGGCCCACGCGTGCGCTGAAGAGACAGGAAGTACAACACGGGCCGCGCCCTCACATGATCCGCCAACACCTCATTATACTTGCGAACCTTATCATTTGTGAAGCATTCTCCGTAGAACGACCCTAACGTCTTCCCAACATACCAAGGCGTCGCACCTCGCGCGGCAGCCATAGTAAAAACGTAAACACCGAGATGATCGCTAACACCCTCGACGGCGAGGCGCATCTTGCTTTCACGAACGTCTATGACGCGCGCCACCCGTTTAGCAGTCGTTGCAAGCTCTACCGAAGCTGTGACTTTGAAAATGGAGCCCATTGATGTCTCACTTTCCAGAATTCGCAAGCCGACGGCCGTGAAGCGTTGAACAAGACTATTCGGCTCTCTCCTTATCCGTTACGTCGGTTAGGGCACATGTCGCTAAGAGCCGAGGAGCTTCGCTGTCATCGCGGTGATGAAATGTTGCGTATTCGGGTCGCTGAGCCACCCAGCCAATTCGCGTACTCCGCCCACGGCATCAGCTGCGGTCTTCAGTGTGCCCACCGCCTTTAGGACGATACTGGCGTTAGCGGTAGCCGGCGCGGACAGCTCTTCTTCAAGCTGGTCAATCGCTCTTTGACTCTCGGCGTCTTCTTCTAATGCGTCACGGATCGCGCCCGCCGGAAAAGGGGATGCGTAGTAGATCACCGTACCGCCAGCGACATTTCCTATTCCCACCGGGCCCTGAAATATGTTCACAACATGTGGCGCAATAACGTCAGGATGACGCTCGGGTGCTTCTACGGCATCTATTCCTTCCGCCGTCGGTTGAAGAACGAGCCACAGTGGAAAGCGGCGACCAAGTGCGTCAATGCGCTTAGCATCAATTGCCGATCTGTCAACGAGGTAGCCGATGCCGTTAGAAATATCAACGGTCGCGTGGTCGTCATGCTCAATTTCTAAAGTTCTAACGTAATCCGGTATTTGTAACGGTAGATTGCCCGCGCGGTACGCGTCATAAGTGATCTTAAGTATTCGGGCTCGCAGCTCTGCCTGGGTCATCAATGCACCCGCGTCTTCCTGTGTATTCCACGAGAGATAGTCAGAAAGGGAGACGCGAACCCACGGTCTCCCTTTCTGGGGTTGGCGTTACGTCGCCGCCGATACGGGCCGCACTGCGGTCAGCTGCGATACCGCAAGAAGGCCGGGACTTCGATGTCGTCCATGTTGACGGGGGCGACTTTGTCGAACTCCATCGGGGCGCCGAGCGATGCCGCGGTCGTTTGCGTGCGGTGCGGGCGCTGACCGAAGCCGGCGGCGAGGACGGTCACGCGGACCTTGCCCTGCAGACTCGGGTCGATCGAGGCGCCGAAGATGATCTGCGCTTCGCTGTCGACCGCGCGGGCGATCATCTCGGCCGCTTCGTTGACCTCGTACATCGAGAGATCCAGGCCGCCGGTGATGTTGAAGATCACGCCGCGCGCGCCTTCGATCGTCGTCTCGAGCAGCGGCGATGCGATCGCCTTTTGCGCGGCGTCCGCGGCGCGGTGCTCGCCCGTGCCTTCGCCGATGCCCATCATCGCCGAGCCCGCGTCGGTCATGATCGTCTTGATGTCGGCGAAGTCGAGGTTGATCAGGCCGGGCTGCGTGATGAGGTCGCTGATGCCCTGAATGCCCTGGCGCAGCACGTCGTCGGCGTACGCGAACGCTTCGTTGAGCGGCGTGCGCTTCTCGATGATCTGCAGGATGCGTTCGTTGGGGATCGTTATCAGCGTGTCGACCTTCGATTCGAGGTCGGCGATGCCGCGCTCGGCGGCCTGCATGCGCTTGCGGCCTTCGAACCCGAACGGTTTCGTCACGACCGCGATCGTCAGCGCGCCCGACTCGCGCGCGAGCTCCGCGATCACCGGCGCCGCGCCGGTGCCCGTGCCGCCGCCCATACCGGCCGTGATGAACACGAGGTCGGCGCCGTCGAGGATCATCGCGAGATCCTCGCGCGACTCGTCGGCGGCTTCGCGCCCGATGTTCGGGTTCGCGCCGGCGCCCAGGCCGCGCGTCAGGCCGCTGCCGATCTGCACCGTGCTGTTCGTCTTGCTGTTGCGCAGCGCTTGGACGTCGGTGTTGATCGCGAAGAAATCGACGCCGGAAAGCCCGGCCTCGATCATTCGATTGACCGCATTGCACCCGCCGCCGCCGAGCCCGATCACCTTGATCGTCGCCGCGTGCTCGGGCACGAACCGTTTCTCATCAGCCATGTCTGCTTGTTCCTCTTCAGGGAAGAGCGGGAGCAACGATCAATTCCAGATGGACTTGAACCAGGAGAAGAATGCGCCGAGCGGACCACTTCCGCTGCGGCCGTTGAGGTGCGGCGCTTGTTCGCCGCGTGGGCCGAAGAGTACGAGACCGACAGCCGTCGCGTACTCCGGCTGTTTGACCGCGTCGGTGAGACCCGCAAC
>DASWRW010000025.1:0-29726 GCA_036402975.1 Candidatus Elarobacter sp.
ACCTCGACCGCCTGCGCGTTGCGCGGGTCGACGAGCTGCGCGAAGTTCGAGCTGGTCGACTGCGGCAGCGGCGCGCCGTCCAGCTCGTAGCTCAGGCCGTGGAAGCCGTGCGCCACCGGCTCGTCGTACGAGAACCGCACGACCCCGGGAACTTGTTCGACGATCGCGTCGAGCCGGTCGTTGCGCGGCAGCGCGGCCAGCCGGCGGGCGCCGAACGCGTTCTGCGAGACCGGCGTGCCGCGCACGCTGGTGGTGGTCGCGCTCGTCCGGCCGATCACCGGCGCGGCGACCAGCGCGACGTCGACGATCGCGTCGGTCGCGACGTCGACGGTCGCCAGCGCGGCGCCCTCGGGCGCCGTCGCGCGAACCGTGTAGTGGCCGAACGGGACGCGCGCGAACGCGAACCGGCCGTCGTCGCCGGTGACCGCAGTCTGCGTGACGCGGTCGCCGCTCAGGGTGACGGCGACGTGGACGAGCGGGCGGTGGTCGGGCCGAGTCAGGGTGCCGCGGACGATCCCCACCACGTCGGCGCGCGCGGGGGCCAAGGCCGAGATGACGATCCCGGCGCACGTCAGCGCGGCGAGCGCCGTACGAAAGCGAATCATGGTTCTCCAACTCCAAGACGGACGAGCATCGAACGGGCTCAGCCTACGGCGGCTCCGTCTACGATGCGTCTAGCGCGTGAGTCGCGCCTGAAGGCGCGGCGGCTCTAGAGCCGGAGGGAGGGTGGTGCGCGCGACGGCCTGCGGCGCGCGAGGCGGACGCCGGCCGGGACCAGGCCGGGAGCGCAGTGCGGCGTCCACGGGGCATCGGCGCCCGGCACGAGCAGCCGGAACGCGGCGGCGATAGCGACCGCGAGCCGGCGCGCGAACGCGAGCACGACCCGGGCGCAGCCGGCCAGCGCCACCGCTCCGAGAAACGCCCCGGCGACCAGCGCGGCCAGCGCGCCGGCCGCGGGCAGCCCGCTCGGAACGCCTTCGCTCAGCACGATCGCGGCCAGCGGCACGATGCCCAGCGCGCCGAGCAGCCCGGTCAGCGGCCCCAGCCGGACGCGCGACACCAGCCCGGCGGCCGCGACGAGCGCCGCGGGCGCGCTCGCTCGCGAGGCGAGCAGGCTGACCAGCGCGAGGAGGGACAGCGCGGCGGCCACCGCGGCGGCGTACAGGACGACCGGGCACAGCCCGGTTTCCTCGCCGGCGAGCGGCGGCGGCGCGCCGTGCGCCATCGCCCTGCCGGCGAGCGCGTGGACGTGCGCGTCCGCTTGTGCGACGTGGTGCGCGCAGACGTGGAAGCCGGCATGCGCCAGCGCGGCGAGTCCCAGCGCGGCCGCTCCGGCGACCGCGGCCAGCACCGACAGCGCGGCGAACCGCGCGGAGCCCGTGGTCCGCATCTTGCTCTGATACGTTTCCGGGGCTCGTTCGGATGACCTCGGGCGCCGGCGTACCGAGACCGTGCGCGGCGGGACGGGGGTGCCGGACGGTGGCGGGTCGTAGACGGGCCGCTCGTGATCGACCAGCAGATCGCCGCCATGCTGCGGCAGACGATGCCCGACGCCGAGGTGCGGGTGTACGACATGACCGGCACCATGGACCACCTCGAGGTGTTCGTACGCTCGAAGGCGTTCGCGGGAGTCGCACCGCTCGACCGGCACCGCATGGTCGAGAAGGCGCTCGCCCCCGCCCGCGCCGACGGGCGCATCCACGCGCTCCAGATCCGCACCGCGCTCCCCGAGGACACGATCCCCCATGGCTGACCTGAACGACGAGATCAAGAACGAGATCGCCGGCAACACGATCCTGGTCTACGGCAAAGGAACCAAAGACGCACCGCGCTGCGGCTTCACGCTGGAGACCATCCAGTTCTTCAACGCGTTCGGCTACCCGTTCGAGGTGGTCGACGTGCTCGAGAACATGCCGAAGCGCGAGGCGCTCGCGCAGCTCACCGACTGGCCGACGCTGCCCAAGGTCTTCATCAACGGCCAGTTCTACGGCGACACCGACATCCTCGGGCCGATGGCCCAGAGCGGCGAGCTCGGCAAAGTGCTCGAGCAGGCGTTCGAGGGCAAGGGCGTCACGCCGACGATCCAGCTCCGCTAGCTCCCGCCCACGTGCTGGAGCTGTACGAACCCGGGGGCGAAGCCGCGTGGCTTCGCTCCTTTCGTTTCGCGCACGAGCTGCGGCCGCGCTTCTGCGAGACCGACGCCCTCGGCCACGTCAGCAACACCGTCTACACCGAGTACTGGGAGCTGGCGCGGCTGCGCTACTTCGAGTCGATCGGCGAGGCCGAGGACGCGCCGCGGCGGGTGCTGGCCTTCAACCACATGGCGGTCGAGATCACGACGCGCATGCTGCGGCCGTGCTTCTACGACGAGCCGCTGCTGGTGCGCGCGCGGATCGCCTCGCTCGGCCGCAGCAGCGCGATCTTCGAGCACGCGCTCACGCCGGCTGCGACCGCGGAGATCCGTGCCATCGCGCGCATCGCGGTCGTGTGCTCCGCGAACGACGAGAACGCGACGCCGTGGACGCCCGGCCAGCGCGCGAAGCTCGAGGCGTTCGAAGAAACGTCGTTCGAGGTGCCGCCGCGCGAGCGCTAGGACTTTGGGACTAGAGCCGCGTCGGGTCCAGAGACCCTCGCCCAACCAGCGTCACGGAATCCATACCGACCGGCAGCAGGCTAGCGTGAGGAGCGCGCAAAACGCGTCCCTACCACCCTTCTTGGAAAGGAAGCTCCGTGCGCACACCCTTCCGTGCAGCGGCGTTTTTCGCGTTCGTCCTCTTGCCATTCGGACTCGCCGGACCCATTAGCGCGGCGACGAGTCCCGACGTTCCCTCGACGACGATCGCGCAGGCCGCGGCAGCGCAAACCTCTATCACCGGCACGATCACGGACTCTCGCGGCAACCCGCTGTCGGGCGCCCAGGTGACCGTCGAAGGCGGCGGACAGACGTACCGGACGACCAGCTCGAACTCCGGCACGTTCGCGGTGACGGTACCGCCCGGCGTCTACGGCGTCACGATCAGCCGCGGCGGTTTCCAAACCGTCCAGAACGACGTCGCCGTCGTCGCCGGCAGCCGGTCCGTGGTCTCCGTGGCACTGCAGGAACAGAACCTGTCGTCGCTCCAGACCATCGGCCGCACCGGCACGTCGGTGGCGCGCACGCCGTTCAACATCTCGGAGTCGCCGGTGAACGTGCTGCCGCCGCTCGAGATCCAGTTGCGGCAGAACGTCAACCTCACCGACACGGTCTCGGTGCTGCCGGGCGTCGTCGCCACGCGCACCTTCTCCGCGACGCCGAACACGAGCTTCGCCGTGCGCGGGCTGGCGGCGCAGACGCGCGTCACGATCGACGGTCACCCGATCAGCTCCGGGATCTCCGGAACCTGGAACACCAACTACGCGGTGTCGTCGATCTTCCAGGACGTCGAAGTCGTGAAAGGCGCGGGACTCAACGGCTCGATCGCCGGTGAGTCGGCGGTCGGAACCGTCAACCTGCGCACGCGCGACTTCACGCGCAACAACACCACCGGGCTGACCTTTGGGTGGGACAGCTACAACGGCGGTCAGTACAACCTCTTCGCGGACGTCAACTTCCTCAAGAACAACCGCGCCAGCTTGATCGTGCAGAAGGCGTTCTACGGGTTCAACGGGCCGTGGAACAACCAGTTCAAGGACCGCATGGGCGCGAACAACACTGCCGCGATCGCGAAGGGCACGCTCGTCGCGCCGAGCATCATCGGGCTCGACCAGTGGCAGGGCGACTTCTCCAACCGGTACTCGCTGCAAGGCGAGCTGGTGAAGATGCGGTATCGCTTCAGCGAGAACACCTCGGTCACGCTCGAGTACCTCGGGCTGCAGGGCCAGTACCAGCCGCAGGGCGGTTCGTACGCAGCGTACCAGGGGAACATGACGCTTCAGGCGTGCCAAACCGGCGCCGCGTTCCAAGCGACGCTCGCCACCTGCGGCGCGACCTCGACCTACACCGCGCCGTACACCTTCTCGAACATCGGGAATACCGTCGACGCGTACACGTGGTTCCCCAACTCGTTCATCCAGAACAACGAGCCGACGTTCGCGGCCGAGTTTCGCACGTCGCTCAAGAACGACACGATCCTGTTCCGCCCGTACACGCACTTGATCAACCGCTTCATCAGCGGCGACTTCGAGAACTCGTATCCGGGCAACGGCGGCGGATGGTTCGCCGTGACGAACGCCGCGAATTGCCAGGTGCGGTTCGTCGCCCCGGTCGCCGGCACCGGAGCGCGGGGACCGTGCTTCCCGGTCAGCACGACGCCGAACGGCCCGGCCTACATCGGCGCCGACGGTACGCCGCACAAGTTCGCGACGACGCCGAACGCGCCCGCGTGCTCGCCGGCGCCCCCGTTCACGTGCTTCACGACGACGACCGGCGTGCAGAACGACGGCGTGGTGGCGTTCGGTACGCCCTTCAGCCAGCCGGAGCTCGACCGCCTGAACGGCTACACGTTCAGTTGGATCCACCCGGTCGGCCCTCACGTCCTCAACCTGAGCTACGACTATCGCAAGGACTTCTCGCAGTCGCAGAGCGGCGACCAGACCGCCGCGGCGGCCGGCTGCACGTTCGTGATCGGCAGCGGCAGCGCGGTCGTCACGAGCCCCGGAACGTCGCTCGGTCACCCGGCGATACCGGCGACGCCGACGAGCCCCGCCGTGCCCGCGTCGCCGTACCAGCCGAGCTGCACGCTACCCGGGTTCCTCCCGCGTTCCGCGATCAATACGCCGCCCACGGTCGCGCAGTACGGTGACTTGGCGCTGACCGGATCGTTCGAGATCGGGCCGCGCCTCCACGTGTTCTTGGGCAATTACTTCTCGAACTGGAAGGTCAACGCGCAGGTCGAAAATCCGGCCGTCGTTGCCCTGTACCAAGCTGCCGGGAACGCCGGCGCGTCTCCCGTCGCGCTCGTGACCCGCACCAACAACTACTCGCACTACGATCCGCACCTCGGGTTCCAGTTCCGGGCGACGCCGTCGCTCTCGGTGCGCGGGAACGCCGGGTCGTCGATCACGCAACCGTGGCCCGCGCTCGTCTCGGGCTTCGGAGCCGTCACGATCCCGAACGCCGCCAACGGCGGAAACTACACGAACTCGATTCCGAACTTCAACCTGAAGCCGGAGACGACCGTCTCGTACAACCTGGGATTCGACAACCGGCTGCATGACGGCGGGGTGCTGTCGATGGACTTCTACAACGTGACGGTCCACGACGTGTTCCTCGCGAACTCGATTCTGCTCGATCCCATCCCCGGGATCTGCGGTCCCGGCCAGAACCCCGGGTTCCCGAACGCGCTGTGCCTCCAGACGAACCAGATCAACGGCCCGCTGCAGCGCTCGTACGGCGTGGAGCTCCAGCTCTCGAAGAACCCGGTCAACGGGTGGGGCTACTTCGTCGCCGGCTCGGCGCAGCGCACCTTCCTCGACCAGCTTCCGCTGAGCATCTACCTGGCGAACAATTCGCCGACGAACGGCAACTTCAACATCAACGGCGCGCAGATCTTCGGCCACCCGTTCTTCAAGTCGTACACGCAACTGCTCTACGGCAACGCGCGCGGCGACGTGTTCGAGCTGGGCGCCGATTTCGGCGGAGCGAACAACTTCTCGTTCGGGCCGTCGTACACGGTGTGGGACGCGTCGGCTCGCCTGCGCATCCACCCGAAGGTCCGGCTGCTGATCTCGGCCCAGAACCTGTTCAATCTCAACACCGGGACGTATCTCGGCCGCAGCTTGAGCAACCAGGGCAACTTCCAGCCGACGGTCTACCTCTCCGGCGGGCAACTGCTGCCGTCGCAAGCGAACGCGAACATCAACGGGCTCAACCCGCGCACGATTCGCATCAACCTCGACGTCACGCCGTAGCGCGCCGGCGGTCGCGATCCGAGGAGCCCGCCGCACACGCGGCGGGCTTTCTCATTTCCCGGCGAAGGGGCGCCCGTGCCGCGGTACTGGCTGTTCAAGTCCGAGCCGGACAGCTTCTCGATCGACGACCTGGAGCGCGTCCGGCGCGAGGAGTGGTCCGGGGTGCGCAGCTTCCAGGCGCGCAACCTGATGCGCGACATGCAGCCCGGCGATCTCGGCTTCTTCTATCATTCGAGCATCCAGCCGCCCGGGATCGCCGGGATCTGCGAGGTCGTCGCCGCGGCGCACCCCGACTCGACGCAGTTCGACAAGAAGTCCGACTACTACGACCGCACCGCGCAGCGCGACGACCCGAAGTGGTGGTGCGTCGACGTGGCGTTCGTCCGCAAGCTGCCGCGGTTCGTCCCGATCGACGAGCTGCGCGCGATCCCCGAGCTCGCCTTCATGCCGCTGCTGCGCAAAGGCCAACGCCTCTCCGTGCAGCCCGTCGCGCCGCACGAATGGGAGCTCATCGTCAAGCTCGCCGAGCGTCACACCGCCTGATAGTGCTTCAGGAAGATCTCCTGCGCGTTGATGCGCGGTTCGCCCGGGAGCGCGGTGCGGCGCTCGTAGCCGCCGTCGGGGCGGAGGATGCGCGTCTTGACGTTGTCGGCGAGGTGCACGTCGAGGATCTCGGCGCAGATCGTCTCGCGCAGCACCGGGTCGAGCACCGGGACGACCGTCTCCACGCGGCGGTCGAGGTTGCGGCCCATCCAGTCGGCGCTGCCGATGTAGACCTCGCGCTCGCCGCCGTTCGCGAAGACGAACATCCGTGAGTGCTCGAGGAACCGCCCGACGATGCTGCGCACGCGGATCGTCTCGCTGACGCCGGGGATCCCGGGCCGCAGCACGCACATGCCGCGCACGAGCAGGTCGATCGGAACGCCGGCGCGCGAGGCGCGGTAGAGCGCCTGCACGATCCCGGCGTCGCTGATCGCGTTGAGCTTCGCGACGATCCCCGACGCGCGCCCCGCCGTCGCGTGCTCGGTCTCGCGGTCGATCAGCTCCTCGAACCCGGTCCGCAGGCCGTGCGGCGCGACCATGAGCTGCTCGTACGTGTCGGCCTTCGAGAAGCCGGTCAGCGCGTTGAAGAGCTGCGTCGCGTCGCTGCCGAGGTCGGCGCGGCACGTGAAGAGCGAGAGGTCGGTGTACGTGCGCGCGGTGCGGTCGTTGTAGTTCCCGGTGCCGAAGTGCATGTAGCGCCGGATGCCGTCCGGCTCGTTGCGCACGACCAGCGTCACCTTGGCGTGCGTCTTCAGCCCGGCGACGCCGTAGATCACGTGCACGCCGACGCGCTCCAGCGTGCGCGCCCAGTGGATGTTGTTCTCTTCGTCGAACCGCGCTTTGAGCTCGATCAGCGCCGCGACTTGCGTCCCGTTCTCCGCCGCTTCGGCCAGCGCGCCGATGACGGGCGAGTTGCCCGAGGTGCGGTACAGCGTCTGCTTGATCGCGAGCACGTCCGGGTCGTTGGCCGCCTGCGTGACGAACTGCACCACCGGGTCGAACGACTCGTACGGGTGGTGGAGCAGCAGATCGCCTTCGCGAATCGCCGCGAACAGATCGGTCTGCCCGTGCAGCCGCTTCGGGATCGCGGGCGTGAACGGCGGGTCGTGCAGCTCGGCGTCGTCGAGGCCGACCAGCGTCCACAGGTCGGCGGTCCCCATCATCCCGTCGACCTCGTAGCAGTCGCCGGCGTCCAGCTCGAGCGCTTCGAGCACCATCCCGCGCAGGTGCGCGGGCATCTCCGGCTCGACTTCGAGCCGCACCGGCTCGCCGAAACGGCGCCGGCGCAGCTCCGACTCGATCGCGGCCAGCAGATCGTCGGCCTCGTCTTCCTGCAAGTCGAGGTCCGCGTCGCGCGTGACGCGGAACAGGTACGACGCGGTGACGCGCAGCCCGGGGAAGAGCGCTTCGAGGTTGTGCGCGATCACGTCCTCGAGCATCACGTACCAGCGCTGCCCGCGCGGCGCGTGCTCGACCGGGACGAAGCGCGGCAGCGACGGCGGCACCTTGACCCGCGCGACGTAGTGGATCGGCCCGTCCGGCGTCGACTCCTCGAGCTCGACCGCGAGCGAGATCGACAGGTTCGAGATGTACGGGAACGGGTGTCCCTTGTCGATCGCGAGCGGCGTCAGCACCGGGAAGACGCGCTCCTCGAAGTAGCGCCGCATCGCGCGGGTCGTCTCGACGTCGAGCTGGTCGTAGGCGAGCACGCGGATGCCGTGGCGCTCGAGCGCCGGGAACAGCTCGTTCTCGAGGCAGTCCGTCATCAGGCCGAGCGAGCGGCGCAGCCGCTGGCTCACGAGCTCGAGCTGCTCTTCCGGGGTGCGGCCGTCGTCGGAGCGCTTGTGGACCTCGGCCGCCAACTGCTGCATCAGGCCCGCGATGCGGATCATGAAGAACTCGTCGAGGTTGGTCCCGTAGATCGCGACGAACTTGAGCCGCTCGAGCAGCGGGTTGTGGTCGTCGAGCGCTTCCTCCAGGACGCGGTCGTTGAACTCGAGCCACGACGTCTCGCGGTTGATGTAGAGCGACGGGTCGTCGAGCGCGAGCGGCGCGAGCGCGACGGCGGCCGGGCGGAGCTCGGAGCCGACCTGCGAACCGGAGAGCATGATCCCGGAGCGGTTCGGCACGTGAGCGCGGACTTCATCGCCCACCTCGGTACGCACGTCGCGCTCGCCGGATCGGCGCTGCTGCTCGCTCTCCTCATCGGGATTCCGCTGGCCGGCGTGTCGGCCGACCGCCCGGCGCCGCGCGGCGCCCTGCTCGCGCTGGCGGGCGGCTTCCGCGTGGTGCCGTCGCTCGCGATCCTCACCCTCGCCCTGCCGCTGCTCGGGCTCGGCTTCCGGCCGGCGCTGCTCGCGCTGGTCGTGCTGGCGCTGCCGCCGATCCTGGTGAACACCGACGTCGGCCTGCGCTCGGTTCCGCGCGCGACGCTCGAAGCGGCGCGCGGCACGGGGATGACCGAGCGCCAGATCGGCGCGCGCGTGCGCTGGCCGCTCGCGCTTCCGGTCGTCGCGGTTGGCGTGCGAACGGCGGCGGTCGAGGTCATCGCGTCGGCGACGCTCGCGGCCTTCATCGGCGGCGGCGGCCTGGGCGACTACATCGTCGGCGGGCTGCAGACGTCGAACCTGCCGGAACTGTTGCTCGGCGCGGCGTCGGTCGCGGCGCTCGCACTCCTCGCCGACGCCGCGCTGGGCTACGCGCAGCGCCGTCTGGCCGTCTGAACGAGAGGCTCATGCTGCTGACTCGCGCCCGCGCGCTCGCGCTCTTCGCCGCCGCACCGCTCGCCGCGTCGTGCGGCGGCGGCGACGCGCTCAAGGCCGGCTCGAAGAACTTCACCGAGGAGCTGATCCTCGGCGAGCTGTACGCGCAGTCGCTCGAGCACGCCGGCTTCGCCGTGACCCGCAAGCTGAATCTCGGCACGACCGACATCGCGATGGCGGCGCTGAAGCGCGGCGAGATCGACCTCTATCCCGAGTACACCGGAACCGCGCTGCTCAACGTGCTGCATCTGCCGCCGGAGAGCGATCCGAAGCGCGCGTACGCCGCGGTGAAGCGCGCCTACACGCAGCAGTTCGGGCTCGTCTGGCTCGACCCGGCGCCGATGAACGACACGCAGGCGCTCGCGCTGACGCAGGCGGTCGCGGGCCGCTACGCGCTCGGCCGGCTGAGCGATCTCGCGGCGAAGGCGAACGAGCTGCGGCTGGGCGCCGTGCCGGAGTTCCTGACTCGCGCCGACGGGCTGCCGGGCTTGCGGAAGCGCTACGGCGGCTTCACGTTCAAGCAGACGAAGATCGTCGACAACGGGCTCAAGTACCAGGCGCTCGAGCACGGCGACGTCGACGTCATCATCGCGTTCTCGACCGAAGGCCAGCTCAAGGCCGACGGTCTGGTCGTGCTCGAGGACGACAAGCATCTCTTCCCGTCGTACGCCGTCGCGCCGGTCGTGCGCAAGACGGTGCTCGACGCGAAGCCGAAGCTCGCCGAGCCGCTGAACACGCTCGCGCCGCTGCTCACCAACGACGCGATGCAGAACCTGAACCTGCAGGTCGACGGCCCGCAGAAGCGCGAGCCGGCCGACGTGGCGCGTGACTTCCTCAAGCAGAACGGGCTCGGCTGAGCGCGGCGCCGGCGGCGCCCGCGTCGAGCTCCGTGGCGTCGCCGTCCGCTATCCGAAGGCGGCGACGGCGGCGGTGCACGACGTCGACCTCACCATCGAGGCCGGCGAGTTCGCGGTGCTGCTTGGCCCGTCGGGGTGCGGCAAGAGCACGCTGCTGCGCACGCTCAACCGGCTCGTCGAGCCGACGGCGGGCGAGGTGCTGATCGACGGCGTCGACGCGCGCCGCCGCGACGCCACCGAGCTGCGGCGCGGGATCGGCTACGTGATCCAAGCCGTCGGCTTGTTTCCCCACTACACCGTCGCCGAGAACGTCGGCGTCGTGCCGCAGCTGCTGGGCTGGGAGCGCGCGCGCATCGACGCGCGCGTCGACGAGCTGCTCCGGCTGATCCGGCTCGATCCGGCGCGCTACCGCGGCCGCCGGCCGCGCGAGCTCTCCGGCGGCGAAGCGCAGCGCGTCGGCGTCGCGCGCGCGCTCGCCGCGCAGCCGCGCGTTCTGCTGATGGACGAGCCGTTCGCGGCGGTCGACGCAATCGTGCGCGCCTCGCTGCAGGAAGAGATCGCCCGCGTCCACCGCGAGCTCGGCACGACGGTCGTCTTCGTCACGCACGACGTCGACGAGGCGCTGCGCCTGGCCGACCGCATCGTGGTGATGAACGCCGGCCGCGTCGTGCAGGCCGCGCCGCCCGCAACCGTCCTGGAACAGCCGGCCGACGCGTTCGTGCGGGACCTGGTCGGCGTCGATCCCGAGACGCGCCGGCTCGTCCTCGAGCGCCCGCTGATCGCTCGATGACGTACCTCGCCGCGCATCCGGCGCGCGTCGGCGCGCTGCTCGCCGAGCACGTCGTGCTGGTGCTGGTCTCGCTCGCGGTCGCGCTCGCCGTCGCCGTGCCGCTCGGCGTGCTCGCCGCGCGCGCGCCGCGCGCCGGCACGATCGTCCTCGGCATCACCGGCGTCGTGTACACGATCCCGAGCCTGGCGCTGCTGGCGCTGCTGGTCGCCGCGCTCGGCCTCGGCAAGCCGACCGCGATCGTCGCGCTCGTCGCCTATGCGCAGATGGTGCTGATCCGCGGCGTCGTCGCCGGCCTGCGCGGGGTCGATCCGGCGCTCGTCGACGCCGCGCGCGGCCTCGGCTTCACCGCGCGGCAAACGCTGACGCGGGTCGAATTCCCGGCCGCGCTCCCGGTCGTGCTGGGCGGGGTGCGGGTCGCGACCGTCTCGCTGGTGGCGCTGGCGACCGTCGCGGCCTGGATCAACGCGGGCGGGCTGGGCGTGCTGCTGTTCGAGGGGATCGGGACGAACAACCCGGCGAAGATCTTCGCCGGCGCGCTGGCGGCCGCCGCGCTCGCGATCGCCGCCGACGTGATCCTGCGCGCCGCGGAGAAGGCCGTTCGCACATGAGACTGCGCCTCGTCACCACGCTGGTTCTCGCGCTGTTCACGCTCGGCGCGGTTGCCGCACGCGCGCAGTCGCCCGCGCCGTCCTCCGTGCCGTCCTCCGTGCCGTCCTCCGTGCCGTCCCGCGCGCCGGCCTCGTCGCCGCGGCCGGAGCCCAGTGCGACGCCCGTTCCGTCCGCCAAGCTCGAAGACTCGATCGCGCCGCTCGGGCTGCGGCTGCAGCTCCCGGGCGACTGGCGCGTCGTCGGCGGGAACTTCGAGTCGGGCACGCGGGCGCTCGTCGTCGGACGGGACGGACGCGAGGGCGAGATCGTGATCCTGCGCGGCGAGCCCGCGAAGGGCCGGACGTTGCAAGAGTTCAGCGGCGGCGCGGACTTTCCGAAGGGCGGCCACGCGGTCCGCGTCTGCAACGGAACGCAGGACGGCTGGTACGCCGACTACGCCGACGACCGCGGCACCACCGACGCCGATCGCTACACCGGCTTCGCGGTGATCGCCGTGAACGCGACGAACGCGGTCGCCGCCGCGTACAGCCACCGCCGCTCGGTCGCGGAGGACGCGAACGTTCGCAAAGCCGTCCTGAACCTGTGCGTGCGCTGACGCCGTGCGGGCTCAGGCGACGGTGAACAGGCTCAGCGCGTAGCGGCCGGCCGCGTCCGAGCGCGTGAAACGCTCCGCGAAGCCGCAGCTCCGCGCGAGCTCGACGATCTCCTCGCGGCTGAACTTGTACGACGACTCGGTGTGGATCGCGTCTCCCGCGCCGAAGTCGACGGTCAGCCCGGCCGCCGCGACGCGCACGCGCTGCTCCCGCTCGCTGACCAGGAACGACTCGACCGCACCGCACGCCTCGTTCCAGCGCGCGCGGAACCGGAACGCATGCAGATCGAAATCCGCGCCCAGCTCGCGGTTGATGCGCCCCAGCAGGTTCTTGTTGAACGCGGCGGTCACGCCGGTCGGATCGTCGTACGCCAGCTCGAGGATCGACGGATCTTTCTTCAGGTCGTAGCCGATCAAGAGCCCGTCGCCGGGGTGCCGCGCCGCGGCCAGCAGCGTGAGGAGCTCGCGCGCGTCGCTCGGCTCGAAGTTGCCGATGTTCGAGCCGAGGAAGAGCGTCAGCGCGCGGTCACGCGTCGCCAGCCCCTTGGCGCGCAGCAGCGGGAAATAGTCGCCGGCGTACGCGATGACGCGCAGCCGTTCGTACGCCCCGAGCAGCGCCAGCGACGACTCGGTCAGCGCCTCCGCGGAGATGTCGATCGGATGATACGTCAGCGCCGGCTGCAGCTCGAGGATCGCGTCGATCAGCAGCCGCGTCTTCAGCGCGCTGCCGCTGCCGAGCTCGACCAGCTCGAGCGGTCCGGGCAGCGCGGCCGCGATCTCGCGGCCGTAGGTCGCGAGCAGATCGCGCTCGACCCGCGTGAGATAGTATTCCGGGAGCCGCGTGATCGCCTCGAACAGCGCGGAGCCGAGATCGTCATAGAAATACTTCGGCGACAGGCTCAGCGGCCGCGCGCCGAGGCCGGTTTTGACGTCTTCGGCGAAGGTCGCGACACGGACCGGATGGGGGTCCCGGTACAGCGCGAAGCGGTCCGAAAGCGAGGCCGAGCTCGTCCAAGCCATGGTGCGTCGCCTAACCCGCAGGCACAGGCACGGTTTGCGCCTGGGGAGGCCGTCTGGCCGCTCGTCCGCTTTCCACTGCGGCCCGTATACCCGGCGCCGCTCGCAGGCCCCGTTTCGGCACCGCGGACGGCGGGTTTCGCGGGGCCGGGCCGGGTACGGTGCCAAGGCGGCGGGGCGTCGACGGGACCCGGCGTTCGGCGTGCTTTTCCGGAGGATGCGGCAGTGATCACCGAGACGACGCAGATCAGCGGCCCGCGCGGTCCGATGCGGACCTACGTGTCGCGCCGCGACGAGACGCCGCGCCCGGCGGTGATCGTGCTCGAGGGGATCTACGGTTTCGACGACGAGCTGCGGCGCATCACCGACCTGGTCGGAAGCGCCGGCTACGTCGGCTGCGCGATCGACTACCTGCGCGGCGACGACGTCGCGCACGGCTTCCACACCGCGACGATGGAGGACGATCTCGCCATGACGCGCGACTGGCTGAACGATCAGCGCTACGTCGCGCACGGCAAGGTCGGGCTGATGGGGTTCGGCGTCGGCGGCGCGGTCGCGTTCATCGGCGCCATGCTGCCCGGAATCAGCGCCGCGATCGCATTCTACGGCCAGAGCATCACCAAGGGGCTGCCCGACGGCGGCGACGCGCCGATCAAAGAAGCGGACAAGATTCGCACGCCGCTGCTGTTGATCTACGGCGGCGCCGACACCGAGATCAGCCAGGGCGAGATCGACCGCATCCGCACGCGGCTCAACGCCGCCGGCAAGAGCGCCGATGTGCAGATCTACCCGACCGTCGGCCACTCGTTCTTCCGCCAGGACCTCGGCACGATCGCGACGCGCGAGATCGCCGACGCCTGGGACCGCGTGCAGTCGTTCCTGCGCCGATCGTTCGCGTAGTCCGACGTCAGCGTCCGACGATGCGCGACCAGCGGTCGCGCACGTCGGTGATGTAGTCGCGCGTCTCGGCGTACGGCGGAACCCCGCCGTAGTGCGAGACCGCCGCCGGTCCGGCGTTGTACGCGGCGAGCGCGAGCGCGTACGGATCGTCGTCGTCGCGCGCGCGGTAGTCGTCCAGGTACGCGGCGAGCACGCGCGCCGCGCCGTGCATCGCGGAGTCCGGCTCCCACGGGTCGACGGCGTACTCGGCGGCGGTCGGCACGGTGAACTGCGCGATCCCGACCGCGCCGGCGGCCGAGACGGCCGACGGGTCGAACGCCGACTCTTGGAGCAAGGTGGCGGCCAGAAAGGACGGCTCGAGGTCGTGCTCGCGGGCGGTCGCGACGACGGCCGTCGCGAGCAGGAGCGCATCCACCGCGCCGATCCGCGGGTTCGTGCGCATGACCTCGCGGGCGACTTTGACGGCGGGCGGCGCCTTGCGGCCGGCGTCCATGCACAGCCGCAGCCCTCGCATAACGGGAACCGGCGGGGGTATATGCCACGACAGCGCGGCGTCCCGCAGGCCCTCGATCCGAACTCCGGAAACGGCCAGGGCGGCTGCGACGAAAACGGCGCCGAGAGGGTTTCCGGGAGTCGGGACCAATCCGCCGTTAGCCCTCTTCAAGCACAAGGATCAGCGTGAACACGATCTCGTTGGGCTCGCCGGTGTTCTCCGCGATCGGGGCGATGTTCATCGTCCTTCTCGTCGGAGACTTCGCCTCGACGTTCTTCTACCACGTGCCGCAGCACGTGTGGGGCAAGCTCCACCTCCGGACTCATCACGATCGGCGCCGGTCATATTGGGATCACGCCGTGCTGTCGCGCGATCCCGCGGTCCTGCTCGACGGCTTCCTGGGCGCCGTCCCGTATATCGTCCTGGCGCTCGCATGCTCGATGATCTCGGTCGCCGGCGCGGTCGCCGGGCTGGTCCTGGGCCAGCTCCACGTGTGGTGGCGCCACACGACCGAGCTCGGCTGGCGGACGCCCGCCTGGGGCGTGAAGCTCGCCCGCGCGTTGCAGATCGTGCTGCCCGAGGACCACGACTTCCACCACAAAAACCCCGAGATCGAGTTCGGCGACATCTTCCGCTTCTACGACGCTCCGGCGCGCGCGACGATCACGTTCTGCCGGAACCTCAACCCGAAGCATCGCGCGGCGGTATTGCGCCGCGCCGCGATGGCTCGCAAGCGCGAGGCCGCCGCGGGGATGAAGCGGCGCAAGATGATCAAGACGAGCTGAGGCTGGATGACGAAACGCGTCCTGTTCCTGATCTCCGATACGGGCGGCGGACACCGCGCCGGCGCGCAAGCCGTCGGCGCAGCGCTCGACGAGATCGACGGAGCGACGCGCTTCGAGTGGCGCATCGACGACATCGCCACCCACTGCACGTTTCCGCTCTCCAAGCTGGGGCCGGCGTATAGCGCGGCCCTTCGCTTTGCCCCGCCGATCTACGGCGCGCTCTACCACGCCACCAACGGGCGGCGCCGCTACAAGACGATCGTGCGCTTCTGCGAGCCGCTCTACCGCGAACGGCTGCGCGAGGTGTTCACGCAATACCAGCCGGACGTCATCGTCTCGGTCCACCCGCTGCTGAACCACGCCGCGCTGCGCGCGCGCGCCGACGCCGGGATGCAGCACGTCCCGATCGTCACCGTCATCACCGACCTCGGCCGCGTGCACGAAGGCTGGCTGCTCCCCGAAGCCGATCTGACCGTCGTTCCGGCGCGGGAGGTCTACCAGCGCGCGATCGAGCGCGGCGTCCCGCCCGAGCGGCTGCGTCTGCTCGGCCACCCGATCCACCCGCGCTTCGAGGACGTCTCCGGCTCGAAGGCCGAGCACCGCAAGAAGCTGGGGTTACCGCAGGACACGACGATCGCGCTGCTGATGGCCGGCGGCGAGGGCGGCGGGAAGCTGCTCCCCACGACGCTCGGCCTGGCCAAAGCCGGGATGGACTTCCACCTGGTCGTCGTGACGGGCCGCAACGCGGCGCTCAAGGCGAAGCTCGAAGAGCTGGCGCCGTCGCTGGCGACGCCGATGACGGTGCTCGGCTTCCGCAACGACGTCCCCGAGCTGATGCGCGCCGCGGATCTGCTGGTGACGAAGGCCGGTCCGGGGACGATCGCCGAGGCGTCGGTCGCCGAAGTTCCGGTGGTGGTGTACGACTACGTCCCCGGCCAGGAGCGCGGCAACCTGGACTACGTGCGGACGAACGGGATCGGCGTGGTCGCGCTGAGCACCGCCGAAGTCGTCGCGTCGGTGCGGCGCATCGTCGACAACCAGGAACGCTTGGTGAAGATGCGCTCGCAGCAGACGGCGATCGCACCGCGCGGCTCGTCGCGCAAGATCGCCGAGCTGATCGCGCAGATCGCGATCAGCGGCCGGCAGACCGTCTCCGCCGCCGGCTGAGCTTCGGTGCCACCGGCCATGACCGTCGACGTCCCGGCCGCGGTCGCCGACGAAGTGATCGCGACCCGGCGGGACCTGCACGTCCATCCCGAGCTCGGCTTCGAGGAGCACCGCACCTCGAAGCTGGTTGCGGAGCGGCTGCGCGATCTCGGCTTCGACGTCCACACGGGGATCGGTCAGACCGGCGTCGTCGGGGTGCTGAAGGGCGCGCGGCCCGGCCGCACGGTCATGCTGCGCGCGGACATGGACGGGCTGCCGATCGACGAGGAGAACCAGGTCCCGTACATCAGCTCCGCGCCGGGGCGCATGCACGCCTGCGGACATGACGGGCACGTCGCGATGCTGCTCGGCGCCGCGCGCATCGTGATGTCGCGGCGCGACGAGACCGCGGGCACGGTGTGCTTTCTGTTCCAGCCGGCCGAGGAAGGGAAGGGCGGCGCGAAAGCGATGGTCGACGACGGCGTCCTCGAGCGCTTCGGGATCGAGCGCGCGTACGGGCTGCATCTCGCGTCGTCGCATCCGGCCGGACAGGTCGGCTTTCGCGAAGGCGCGTTCTACGCGTCGAGCGACTCGATCGAGATCACGGTCGAGGGCAAAGGCGGCCACGGCGCCGCGCCGCACCTGTCGATCGACCCGGTCTACGTCGCCTCGCAGTTCGTGGTCGCGGTGCAGCAGGTCGTCTCGCGCACCATCGACCCGATCGAGCCGGCCGTCGTGACGATCGGCGCGATCCACGGCGGCACGACGCACAACGTGATCCCGAGCCGCGTCACGCTGATGGGAACGGTGCGGGCCTTCGACGCCGAGGTGCGCGCGAAGATGGCGGAGCGGATCGAGCGCGTGCTGCGCGGAGTCTGCGAGAGCTCCGGCGCGACCTACCGCTTCGAGTACCTGTGGCGCTATCCGGTGACGTCGAACGACGTCGAGCAGACCCGCTACGTGCGCGCGCTCGCCGAGCGCGTCGCCGGCGCCGAGCACGTCGCCGACGTCCCGAAGCTCATGGGAGCCGAGGACTTCTCGTTCTTCGCCGAGCGCGTGCCGGCGTGTTTCTTCACCGTCGGCAGCAACGGCGGCCCCGACAGCGCTTGGCCGCACCACCACGCGCGCTTCGACATCGACGAGTCGGCGCTGCAGACCGGCGTGCGCATGATGACCGCGCTCGCGCTCGACGCACCGCTCCACGCGCCGTAGGCGCGGCTAGATCGCCTGGCGGCGCTCCAGGAGCTCGGCCGGCGGGCGCGGATAGCGGGCGCCCAAGATCTCGCGCAAGGTCGTCCGGCAGCCGCACGTCCGTGAGGCGGCGGGGGCCGCTGCGCCGCGGCCGAGCAGAATTGCTCGGCAGCCCTCGAGGTGGTGGAGTGACGCCCGGTGGCCGCAGTCGTCGCAAATGGGCGGCAACAGCGCCGGCATATCGCGCTCGTTCACGACCCGAGCGTGTCACGCGGCCATTTCGGACCTCTTACGGACGCTTACGAACCTCTTACGCCGGGACCGCCGGCCGCGGCTGGGCGAACAGCCCGCCCCGCATCGCGGCGGTCGCCGCACCGACCGCGCCGGCGTCGTTGCCCAGCGTCGCCCGGACGATCCGGGTCGTTCCGCGCGGGACCATCGTCGTGCGCAGCTCGACCAGCGGGCGGATCCGCTCGAGCAGGAAGTCGCCCGCGCTCGAGACGCCGCCGCCGAGCGCGACGACCTCCGGGTTCACGAAGGCGATCACGTTGGAGAGCCCCAGCGCCAGGTCTTCGCAGAAGGCGCTCCAGGCGGCCAGCGCGTGCGGGTCGCCGGCTTGGGCGGCCTTGCGGATCTTCTTCGAGCCCAGCCGCTCGCGCCAGGCGCGCGGGTCGTCGCCGTCCTTGTCCTTGTCCTTGTCTTTGGGCGGCTGCGGGTCGAGCAGGGTGCTGCGCGGGAACGACGGCGCGAGCCGGAAGGCGTGCCGCAGCAGCCCCGTCCCCGAGGCCTGCGCCTCGAAGCAGCCGACCTTGCCGCAGCCGCAGATGAAGCCGCCGTCGGGGCGGATCGTGTGGTGGCCGAACTCGCCGGCGCCCATCTGGTACCCCAGCGTCAGCACGCCGCCGGCGACGATCCCGCCGCCGATCCCCGTGCCCAGCGTCAGCAGCGCGAAGTGCTGCGTCCCCTGCCCGACGCCGTGGACGTACTCGCCCAGCGTCGCGCAGCGCGCGTCGTTGGCGACGAACACCGGGTACTTCGGGAACGCGTCGCGGACGCGCGCGCCGAGCGGCACGTTCTGCCAGCCGAAGTTCGGCGAGTAGCGAATCGTGCCGCTGCCCGGATCGATGTTGCCGGGCGAGCCGATCCCGATCCCGGCGATCTCGTGCTTCGTCGAGCCGAGCGCGCTCTTCACCACGTCGGCGAGCGCGTCGACGACGGCGGCCGGCGCGCGGTCGTCGATGTCGTGCTCGAAGCGCGCCTGGATCTCGCCCGTCTCGCCGACGACGGCGGCCATCACGTGCGAGCCGCCCAGATCGACCCCGATCGCCGCGCGCGCCATCAGCGGCGCGCCGGGGCGACGTTGGCGGGGACGCTGACCGCGTTCGCCGGATCGTCGTAGCGCGAGAAGACCAAGGTGAGCCCTTCGTTCGCGCACTCCGCGACGCGGTACGTCTTCTTGTCGTAGCTGCAGATCAAGTGCTGGTCCTTCTGCACGCCGGACGAGGTCGTCCCGAACCGGCCCCACGTCGTGCCGCCCGCGGTGCGGTCGGGCAGGACGCGCTCGACCGGGATGTCGCGGAGCTGGCGGCCCGCCGCGATCACCTCGGGCGGCGCGTCGGTCTTGCGATAGACGCCGGCGCCGTCGCTGACATACGCGGACGACCCGACGAGCACCACGTCGCGGTTGAGCCCGTTGTAGGCGAGCGCGCTGTGATAGCGGTCGGGGGCGACGAAGGTCATCGTGACGCTGAAGCCCGTGGAAGCGGTCGTCGTCACGACGAACGACTTCGCCGACTGCATCGCCGCGGTGACCCGGGCGCTCACCGCCGCCGCGTCGTCGGCGCGCGCGCCGGCCGAGGCGGCCGCCAGCAGGGCGAGCAGGGCGAGCGGGAAGACACGGCGCTGCATCGTGTTCGGTTTCTCCGAAGCGCCGGGTTCGTCCGCCGTCCGCCACGAAGAATGCCCGCCATGCAAGAGACGATCGATCTCATCGCCCACCGCGAGCTCCGCAACCTCCAGCGTTTCTCGCGGGAGACCGGTCAGCCGACGAACCTCGCCAACCTCGACCTCGAGCCGATGACGCAAGTCAACGAGATCGAGATCGACGAAGAGCACATCACCGTCAAGTACAACCAGAAGAAAGTCCACCGCTACAACACCAACGAGATCACGCAGCGCGAGTGGACGTACAAGTACAACGACGACCTGGAGTTCGTCGCCGCGATCCGCACCGTGATCGACCTGGCGCGCAAGCATCAGTACGACCTTCCCGAGAACCTGACGTGCCCGCCCGGCTGCGCCGAGTGCTGCAGCGGCTACGAGCCGTTCGTGAACCGCGCCGACGTGCAGCGGATCGCCGACCGCTTCGGCATGACCTTCGACGAGGTGATGGACGAGTACGTCGTCAAGCGCGAGTCGGCCGACGGGTTCACCGTCGGGTGGCTGCGCAAAGTCGACGAGAAGGGCGAGCGCAGCGACGACGCCGTGCACAAGTGCGTGTTCCTGATGGGCAACAAGTCGGGCCGCCACTACTGCGGGATCTACGACTTCCGCCCGCACGACTGCGGCGCGTTCACGCCGATCGGCTGCGAGGACGTCGACACCGATCTGCCGCGCGCGGGACAGTACAAAGTGGGCAAAGCGTACGAGCCGAAGCGGCGCCCGGCGAGCGCGCGCGGCCGGATGAACGGCGCCGCGAAAAACGGCCGCACGCCGACGTGACGGCCGTCGCGGCGAAGAACACCGCGACCTACGACGCGATCGTCATCGGCGGCGGCCACAACGGCCTCGTGACCGCCTGCTATCTCGCGCGCGCGAAGTGGAAGGTGCTGGTGCTCGAGCGCCGCCACGTCGTCGGCGGCGCATGCGTCTCCGAGGAGACGTTCCCGGGCTTCAAGGTCTCGACGGCGGCGTACGTCAACAGCCTCTTCCGCCCGGAGATCGTGCGCGATCTGCGGCTGCGCGACTACGGCTTCGAGCTGCTGGAGCGCAACCCGTCGTCGTTCTCCCCGTTCGCGGACGGGCGCTACCTGATGCTCGGCGCGGATCCGGCGCTGAACCATCGCGAGATCGCGAAGTTCAGCCCGCGCGACGCCGAGCGCTACCCGCAGTACCTCGCGATGCTGGAGCGCGTCGCGGCGGTGATCGAGCCGACCCTGGTCCAGACGCCGCCCAACCCGCTGAAGCCGGGCCTCGGCGATCTGCTCGCGCTCGGCAACCTCGGGCTCTCGGTGAAGGGCCTCGACGGTGCGCTGGGCGAGGCGGTGGAGATCCTCACCGGCGCCGCGCGGCCGATCCTCGACCGCTGGTTCGAGTCCGAGCAGCTCAAGGCGACGCTGGCGACCGACGCGATCATCGGCGCGTTCGCGGCGCCGTCGATGCCGGGGACGGCGTACGTGCTGTTCCATCACGTCATGGGCGAGACCAACGGCGCGCGCGGCGTGTGGAGCTACGTGCGCGGCGGGATGGGCGGCCTGACGCAGGCGCTCGCGCGGGCCGCCGCCGATCTCGGCGTCGAGATCCGCACCGAAGCCGAAGTCGCGCGCATCATCACCGCGGACGGCGCCGCGACCGGCGTCGTGCTGGCGAGCGGCGACGAGATCCGCTCGCGCACGGTCGCGAGCGGCGTCGACTGCCGGCTGACGTTCGAGACGTTCCTCGATCCGGCCGAGCTGCCGCCGGAGTTCGTCGCGGAGATCGGGCGGATCGACTACGCCAGCGCCTCGGCGAAGATCAACGTCGCGCTGGACGCGCTGCCCAGCTTCACGGCGTGCCCCGGGAGTGAACCCGGCCCGCAGCACCGCGGCACCGTCCACCTGTGCCCGGACCAGGACTACATCGAGCGCGGCTACGACGATGCGAAGTACGGGAAGCCGTCGGCGAACCCGGTCGTCGAGTGCACGATCCCGTCGGCCGTCGACACGACGGTGGCGCCGCCCGGCAAGCACTTGATGTCGATGTTCTGCCAGTACGCGCCGTACACGCTGCGCGACGGCGTCTGGGACGACGCGGCGCGCAACGCGTTCGCCGACCGCTGCTTCGACGTGGTCGAGGAGTACGCGCCGGGGTTCAAGGCGTCGGTGATCGGGCGCCAGGTGCTGACCCCGGTCGACATCGAGGCGACGTTCAATCTGACCGGCGGCAACATTTTCCAGGGCGCGATGAGCCTGAACAAGCTGTTCATGTTCCGTCCCGCGCCCGGCTATGCGAACTACCGGACGCCGGTGAAGCGGCTGTTCCTGTGCGGGTCGGCGGCGCATCCGGGCGGCGGCGTGATGGGCGCCGCGGGCTGGAACGCGGCACGGGAGATGCTGAAAAGCACGCGCGGGTGATCGGTCGTGGCGCGACGGAGATCCGCCCCGGAGGCAACCCGCCGGGTGCAGCGAATGAACGGCAACTCGCTTTCACGGGGAGGTTTCGTTTGCTGAAGCTCGTTTCTACCGTTGCGCTCGGCGCCGCGCTGGTCGCCGTGGCGACCGCGCAGAGCCCGGCGCCGGCGCCGGCCAAGAAGATGCCGACGCAGATGCATCTGCTCGCGCAGAACAACTCCGGCGAGACCGGAACCGCGACGCTCTACGACGGTGCCAAGGGCCTGATCGTGCGGCTGCGCATGTCGGGCAGCGAGGTCGACCAGCCGGCGCACATCCACAAGGGAACGTGCGACAAGCTCGACCCGAAGCCGGCGTACCCGCTCAAGACGGTTCACGACGGCGTCTCGGAGACGACGATCGAGAACGTGACCATCGCGCAGCTCGAGAAGTCGCCCTTCGCGATCAACGTCCACAAGTCGACCAAGGAGCTTCCGGTCTATGTCTCCTGCGGGAACCTCACCGCGCCCAAGTAGTCACCCGCCGTTCAACGAAGGCGCCGCGCACAACGCGGCGCCTTCGCGTTTCGGCGCTCCGCCGCTCGACGAGCTGCCCGACGACGTCCGTGCCGTGCTCGAGGAGTCGCGCGCGAAGCTGGGGTTCATCCCGAACGTGTTCCTGGCATACGCGAAGCGTCCGGAGCATTTCCGCGCCTTCATGCACTACCACGATCTGATCATGAAAGGCCCGAGCGGGCTCTCGCGCGCCGAGCGCGAGGCGATCGTGGTCGCGGTGTCGGCGGAGAACGAGTGCCTCTACTGCGTGACCGCGCACGGCGCGGCGCTGCGCATCCTGGGCAAGGACGCGCTCGTCGGGGACCAGGTCGCGACGAACTGGCGCACGGCCGATCTGTCGCCGCGCCTGCGCGCGATCCTGACGTTCGCCTCGCGCGTCAACGAGCGCGGTTTCGCGGCGACCGACAAAGAGCTGGCCGAACTGAAAGCCGTCGGCCTCAGCGACGAGGACGCATGGGACATCGCTTCCGTCGCGGGCTTCTTCGGCTTCTCGAACCGCATGGCCGGTTTCATGGACATGCGCCCCAACCCGCAGTTCTACGAGATGGGCCGCCCGGGTCACACCCGCTAGGCGCGAATGGCGAGTGATCGACAACCGTCAGCATACACCGCGAAGCGTGCTGCTCAGGGCGGGCGGGCTGGTCCGAACGCCGGCTCGCCTACGGCGGCGATCTGTTTGTTGACGCTGCTACCGCGTCCTGTTACAATGTTGCGGCAGGGCTAGCGCGCCGTAGGGCGATTGCGGCCCTGCTTGTTTTTCACCGACCATGCGATCGACCCGCCGGCCTTTGCAGCATCGTCGATCGCGTCCGCAACCACGACAGGGCCGAGTCTGAGAAATGCGGTGCTCAAACTCGCGGCGACGATCTTCGTCGTCGGATTCAAGAAGCGAAGTAGCGCGAACGCGCAGAAATCGGCTAGCTGGATAAACGTCGACAGCTTCGAATCCCGGTATACGATGTCTTCCACGATGCGCTCGACGGGCTCCCGCGCAGCGGCGATGCTCGGCATCTCCGATGTCATGCCGGTCAGGGAGACGTCGTGGCGACGCATCCGCCGCAGAAGCGGCGTGTAATCTTTACCTTGGTCCGAGATCAGCAACATGTGCTCGTCTCGTTCCATCGCGAAGGCATTGAGGCGATCCACGAGTCGCGCGAAGGCAAGGTCCTCCGAACGCCGAGACAGGCACGCATTCACGACGGAGACCTTTGGTAGTGTGGTTACGAACGTCAGCGCTTCCTCGAATATTCGAGCGCGACGCCACTTTGAAACGACGCTACCGAGGTCGCCGCGGCCGGCGATAAAATCGGTCGCGTGAAGCTCTTTGGTCATGCTGATGCCGTCAGACGCGTCGAGGCCGGCACGAAAATGGAGAATGAGCCGCTCGGATGCGAACCATTCTGACGCAGGCAGGACGATCGCGGAAAAACATGCGAACGTCCGATCCTTCGAGTCATCAATATATGCGAGGAACACCGTTCTGACCGCGTTGTAGCGAATGCGTCGGCTTCTCCTCGCCCAATTCGGCCAATTTTGCTGGCAATACGCGGAACCGGTCCGGCCCAGTCCGGTGCGCTAGCGTTCGATGTGAACGCTCGCGTCTGCAGCGGCGGAAGAGACGCGACGTTCGGTGACGCGAATCGCGATCAGGGCGAAAACTGCGAACGCCGTGACGACGTACCCCACCCACCAATACGGTGTGCGGACGCCGGCTTCGTCAGGCACGCTCAACCCCACCAGAATGAGGAGCCAAAAGGCGGACGTGAGCACGATGACGATCCACTCCGGCCAGCGGAACGGGGTGGGGCGCGCGCCTTCGCCGGAGAGCGTGCTTTGCGCTCGTGCGAACGTGAGGTGCATGATCGCGACCGGTACGAAACCGAGCATGCCGAGCGTCCAGAGCGCGTTCGGGATTCGCGAGCACGCGCCGATGAAGAACAGCGAAACGCCGAGCCACGGCAGGCGGTTCGTCTGCGGACGGTCGGGGTCGGCCCGCCAGCGCACGCCTTCGATCATCCTCCCGAGGTCGAACATCTGAAAGAGGTTGAAGATCGGCACGACGAGCGCGACGCTCTTCCACAACGGCTGGTCGTCTCGTTCCAAGAGCTCCGCGCAGGCGCGGCGAACGTAGAACGCCCAGACGAAGATATAGACCCCCAGGGTCAGGAACATCAGCAACGCGATCTGGAAGGCAGAGCGCCGGTACGGATGGATCGCCCGAGGAGCGGGCGCGAACAGCGAAGGCTCGCTCATCGGGCGGCGGCGATGCAGTCGGCGAACCTGGCCGAGTCGACGTTGCCGCCGCTGATGACGACGCCGGCGCGCGCGCCGCGCGCGTCGACCCGACCGGCGAGCAGCGCGGCGAGCGCGGACGCGCCGCTCGGCTCGACCACGAGCTTCAGGCGCTCGAACGCGAACCGCATCGCGGCGCGGATCTCGTCGTCGGTCACGGTGACGACGCCGGCGCCGAGCGCGCGCACGATGGCCCAGTTGCGCTCGCCGGGGGCTTGCGTCTGCTGGCCGTCGGCGATGGTGTTCGGAACCGGGATCGAGACGATGCGGTTCTCCCGCCAAGAACGAACCCAGTCGTCGCCGGCTTCAGGCTCGACGCCGTAGATACGCACGCCCGGCGAAAGCGCGGCCGCGGCGAGGCAGCAGCCGGCGAGCAGCCCGCCGCCGCCGAGCGGCACGAGCAGCACGTCGAGCGCGCCGGCGTCCTCGATCAGCTCGAGCGCCACGGTGCCCTGTCCCGCGATGATCGCCGGATCGTCGTAGGGCGGAATCAGCGTCGCACCGCGCTCGGCGGCGATCGACGCGGCGAGCTCGGCACGGTTCATCCGCTCGCGGTCGTACTCCACCACCTCGGCGCCGTACCCGCGCGTCGCGGCGAGCTTCAGCGCCGGCGCGTCGGACGGCATCACGATCGTCGCCGGGACGCCGAGCAGCTTCGCGGCGAGCGCGACGCCCTGCGCGTGGTTTCCGCTCGAGAACGCTACGACGCCCCGCCGTTTGTGCTCCGCGTCGAGCTGCGCGATCGCGGTGTACGCCCCGCGGAACTTGAACGCACCGACCCGCTGGAGGTTCTCGGCCTTCAGGAAGACGCGCGCGCCGGTGCGCTCGTCGAGCGTCGCCGACGTCACGACCGGCGTGCGGTGCGCGACGCCCCGCAGCCGCTCCGCCGCCGCCCGCACGTCGGCGAACGTCGCGGCGAAGCCCGTCTCAATCACGGTGCGTGCTGATGTCGGCCCGTCACTTCGCCCGCTGCGGCCGGTCGTAGGCGAAGTGGAAGACCTTGTTGTCCGGGTCGAGCTGGATCTTCTCGTGCACGCTGCCGCGCTCGAAGGTCACGTCGAACTCGTGCACGCGCGGACCGTCGGTCGAGGGCGTGCTCTCCTTGACGCGGCGGATCTTGCCGAGCGGCGCGAGCGCGTCGGCCGCCGCACCGAGCCGGGCGCGGCCCATCTCGGCGGCGGTCTCCGAGTTCTCCAGCTTCGCCACCGCGTTGTAGTCGTTGTTCTGCACGGCGGCGGTGAGCTCGTGGGCGATCTTCTCGTAGCGGTTCTCGCCGCCCGCGCAGGCGCGGACGAGCAGCACCAGCACGATCACGAAGACGGCCAAGATGATGATCTGATTGCGCCGCGCGGCCGGATTCGGCGTCGTGATCGGACGCGGGCCGGCGGCGGGCGGGCTGACGTTTCTCACGCCGGCACCTCGCGCGCCAGATCGCTCGCCCCGAACGGCTCGAACGCGAGTCCCGGATTCCATTGCTGCGCCAAGTTGATGCTCCACGCGCTCTCGAACAGCGCCAGCGGGTTGCCGTCCCAGTCCTCGACGAGGCGCGCGCTGGAGCCGAGCGTCGCCGTCGCCGCGGCTTCGCCGCGCACGCGGCGGGCGGTGGTGTACGGGAGCGTCTGGAAAACCGTCTTCACGTTGTACTCCGCCTCCAAGCGGTACTTCACGACCTCGAACTGAAGCGCGCCGACCGCGGCGAGGATCGGCTCGATCCGGGTTTGCCCGTAGGGGTAGAACACCTGGATCGCTCCCTCCTCGCGCAACTGCGCGATCCCTTTCTGGAACGATTTGTAGGTCGCGGTGTCCGTACTGCGCACCAGCGAGAAATGTTCCGGCTCGAAGGCCGGGATCGGGTCGAAGCGCACGCCCTCGCCCTCGGCCAGCGTGTCCCCGATCGCGAAGACGCCGGGGTTCGCCAGCCCGACGACGTCGCCGGCGAACGCGACGTCGACCGACTCGCGCTCCGACGCGAACAGTTTCATCGCGCGCGTCAGCCGCACGTCCTTCCCGGTGCGCACGTTGCGCACCGTCATGTCGCGCTCGAACTTGCCGCTGCACACGCGCAGGAACGCGACGCGGTCGCGGTGGCGCGGATCCATGTTGGCCTGGATCTTGAAGACGAAGCCGCTGAAGCGCTCGTCGGTCGGCTCGACGACGTGCCGCTCGGCGTCGACGCGCGGCGCCGGCGGCGGTCCCATCCGCACGAACGCGTCGAGGAACAGCTCGACGCCGAAGTTGGTCACCGCGCTGCCGAAGAACACCGGCGTCGTCTCGCCGCGCAGCATCGCCGCGCTGTCGAAATCGGCGCCCGCGCCTTCGAGCAGCTCGAGCTCGTCGAGGAACTGGCGGTGCGTGCGCTCGTCGACCAGCGCCGCGATCTGCGCGTCGTTGCGGTCGGTCGTCGTCACCGGCGCGCGCTTCGCGCCGTGCTGCGTCCGCTCGAAGAGGTGCAGCTCGTGCGTCGCGCGGTCGTAGACGCCGCGGAACGTCTCGCCGTTGCCGAGCGGCCAGTTCATCGGGTACGCACCGATCCCGAGCACGTTCTCGAGCTCGTCGAGCAGCTCGAGCGGATCGCGCGACGGCCGGTCCATCTTGTTGATGAAGGTGAAGAGCGGGATGCGCCGGGCGCGACAGATGGCGAACAGCTTCTTCGTCTGCGGCTCGACCCCGCGCGCCGCGTCGATCAGCATCACCGCCGCGTCGGCCGCGAGCAGCGTGCGGTACGTGTCCTCGCCGAAGTCTTGGTGGCCCGGCGTGTCGAGCAGGTTCATCGTGTGCCCGCCGTACGGGAACTGCAGCACCGTCGACGTGATCGAGATCCCGCGCTCGCGCTCGAGCTCCATCCAGTCCGACGTCGCGGCGCGCGCACGCCGGCGCGCGGCGACCTGACCGGCCGTCACGATCGCCCCGCCGTACAGCAGGAGCTTCTCGGTCAGGGTCGTCTTCCCGGCGTCGGGGTGCGAGATGATCGCGAACGTGCGCCGCTTGGCGACTTCCTCGCGGAGATCCATGACCTGAGCCCATTCGACGTGACGGCGGTCCCCGACTCTCGCGTAACAGAGCCGCTCGTACCGGGTACCTGACCGACGATGTACGGAACAGGGACTCCCTTTGCGCCGCGGCCCGGGCGCGGCCGCTGGACACGCCTCGCGCTGGTCGTCGTCGGGATCGCGGTCCTTGCGATCTTCATCATCGACAAGCTCGTCGAGCCGCCGGTGCGCGAGGTACCGCCGAGCGAGGTCCTCGCACACCTCGAACGGCGCGACGTCCGGCGGGTCACCATCCCGGCCGCCACCGTGACGCTCGAGCTCAACGACGGCCGCCGGCTCACGGTCCCCGTTCCGTCCGACCGCGACCTCTGGCCGTCGATTCGCACGAGCGGCGCCGACGTCGCGATCGCTGCGCGCGGCTCCGAGGCCCCGCGCGGCTTGACCGCCTATCTCTCGGCCGCGGTCGGGCTCGTCGTCGTCACGCTGCTCGCGGTGACGATCTTCCGGACCGCGCGGCGCATCGCGCGCTGAGTCAGCGCGCGGGGGCGACCCGGTACACGCGCACGTCCGTGTTCCCGTCATGCTCGTACACGAGCGTGAGCCCGTCGCTCACCCGGTACAGCGACGCACGGGGCGGAACGCGGACGCGGTCCTTGCCGCGCGAGACCCAGAGGTCGTCGGAGCGCACGAGCACCGTGCAGTCGCCGGCATGCAGCGTCGTCCCGGCCGGCACGCGGTCGCGCGCCGGCGGGACGTGAAGGACGAGCGCCTGCGAGGGTCCTTCGATCGACGACTGCTGATCGAAGCAGCCGGGGAGCGCGCTGAGCACCCAGCCGCCCTGCCCGCTGAAAAACGGCTGCGGCGTCGTCACGAAGCCCGCGTTCGCGTTCCCTTGCGCGCGCGACGGCGTTCCGCGCGTCTCGGCGTGCAGCTTCCATCCTTGCACCGCGAGCCGCTGCGCGAACAATGCGCTTCCCGCGAGCAGCACGATCAGCGTCGCGAGCGCGTAGTAGCGCCACATCGCGCGCTGCTCTATGCGGCGGGGTCCTCGGCCTCGTCGCCCGCGATCTCGGCGGGCTCGCCGGACTGCGGCGGGTCGAGCTCGAGCCGCGCGCGGCCGATCCGTGCGTCGGCCATCCCGTAGAAGAACTCGTAGCGGCGCTCGCCCACTGCTTCGATCGCGGTCGGGAACACGACGTTGCTCACCACCCCGTGCGTCTCGTCGACGCCTTCGGGGACCATCTCGGGCTGCGGCGAGCGATAGAGCACGATGTGCGGGCGCAGCGCGTCGTGCAGCACGAACCCCGCGCTGTACTGCATCGCGTACGCCCCCTCGCCGAGCTCGCGCGCGTTGACGCCGTGGAAGATCGAGAACCACCCTTCGGCGATCCGGACCGGCGGCGTCCCGGCGCCCGTCTTGAGCCGGCACCACGGCGCGTCGGGCGCGATCACGAGCGCGCTCTCGCGCGCGTCGAGCAACGCACGCACGTCGCGGAGCACCGGCTCGAGCGGAACGTACGCGATGCGCGTGCACTCGCGCTCTTCGGGCGAAAGCTCGAGCAAGGTCGGGATCGCGCTGCGGCCGTTCATCGTCGAGAGCCGCATCATCGGCCGGTGATAGAACGCGATCGAGCGGACCCCGCTCGGCGAGAGCACCGGCTCGGGGAAGAACACGCCGTCCTTGTCGTCGCCCTGGTGGAGATCCGGCGCGAACCGCATCAGCCCGAGCCGTTCCCACTCGTAGCCGTCGCGCGAGAGCGCGATCGCGATGCGCGGCCCGTCGGCGCCGAACGCCGTGTACGCCATGACGTACCGGTCGAGCGCGGCGAGGTACGTGACGCGCGGGTCCTCGCACCCCATGCCGCCGGAAGCGGTGCGAACCTCGTACGGCGCGCTCGGCTCGAGCGCGAAGCCCATCCGCTCGAAGCGCAGATCGCCGCCGGCGCGGATACCCCGGCAGCGACCGACGCGGGAGACGTTCCCTTCGG
>DASWRW010000026.1:0-55113 GCA_036402975.1 Candidatus Elarobacter sp.
TCCGTGCCGCAGCTAACGCATTAAGCGCCCCGCCTGGGGAGTACGGCCGCAAGGCTAAAACTCAAAGGAATTGACGGGGGCCCGCACAAGCAGCGGAGCATGTGGCTTAATTCGACGCAACGCGAAGAACCTTACCAAGGCTTGACATGCGCAGAAATCCGGCGGAAACGTCGGGTCCTTCGGGGCTGCGTGCAGGTGGTGCATGGTTGTCGTCAGCTCGTGTCGTGAGATGTTGGGTTAAGTCCCGCAACGAGCGCAACCCTCGTCCTATGTTGCCAGCGCGTTATGGCGGGGACTCATAGGAGACTGCCGGGGTCAACTCGGAGGAAGGTGGGGATGACGTCAAATCATCATGCCCCTTATGTCTTGGGCTGCACACATGCTACAATGGCCGGTACAAAGGGCTGCTAAGCCGCGAGGTGGAGCGAATCCCATAAAGCCGGTCTCAGTTCGGATCGGGGTCTGCAACTCGACCCCGTGAAGTCGGAGTTGCTAGTAATCGCAGATCAGCAACGCTGCGGTGAATACGTTCCCGGGCCTTGTACACACCGCCCGTCACGTCACGAAAGTCGGTAACACCCGAAGCCAGTGGCTCAACCCCCTTGTGGGGAGGGAGCTGTCGAAGGTGGGATCGGCGATTGGGACGAAGTCGTAACAAGGTAGCCGTACCGGAAGGTGCGGCTGGATCACCTCCTTTCTAAGGAGCACTGGCCCGCCCGTAGGCTGTCCCGCTGTGTATGCGGGGTGGTGGGTTGGGTCCAGACGCCGTTGCCCGGCCTTTCGTGCCGGGGCGGTGCTCACGGGTGGAACGCTGACTTGGCTGCCGGCTGGTGGCCGTGGCGGTTCAGTAACGGGCGGGTTCTTTCGGGGGCCGGCTGGTGAACGACGTCGCGGTTGGTGGTGGGTGGCTTGGTGCGCTGTTGGGTCCTGAGGGAGCGAGCTTGCTTGCCTCTCGGGCCGCTGGGCCGTCAGACGGCTCTGTTGCTGGGTTCCTTCGGGGACGTGGTGGTGGGGTGTGGTGGCGGGGTGCCTGGTGGTTGCCGTTGGTTGTTTGAGAACTGCACAGTGGACGCGAGCATCTTTGTGGCCAAGTTTTTAAGGGCGCACGGTGGATGTCTTGGCACCAGGAGCCGATGAAGGACGTAGGAGGCTGCGATAAGCCTCGGGGAGCTGTCAACCGAGCTGTGATCCGAGGATTTCCGAATGGGGAAACCCAACAGGGGTCATGCCTTGTTGCCCGCACCTGAACACATAGGGTGCGTGGCGGGAACGAGGGGAAGTGAAACATCTCATTACCCTCAGGAAGAGAAAACAACAGTGATTCCGTGAGTAGTGGCGAGCGAAAGCGGAAGAGGCTAAACCAGCATTGTGTGATAGCCGGCAGGCGTTGCAGTGTTGGGGTCGTGGGACCACTTGGTCCGGGCTGCCGCCCGGGCAGGGAGTAAGAAAACGCGTCAGCTAGTCGAAGGATCTGGGAAGGTCCGCCATAGTGGGTAAGAGCCCCGTAGACGAAAGTTGCGTGTCTCCCGAGTGGGATCCCAAGTAGCACGGAGCCCGTGAAATTCCGTGTGAATCTGGCGGGACCACCCGCTAAGCCTAAATACTCCCTGGTGACCGATAGCGGACTAGTACCGTGAGGGAAAGATGAAAAGTACCCCGGGAGGGGAGTGAAATAGTACCTGAAACCGTGTGCCTACAAGCCGTTGGAGCCTTTCGGGGTGACAGCGTGCCTTTTGAAGAATGAGCCTGCGAGTTAGTGTTACGTCGCGAGGTTAACCCGTGTGGGGCAGCCGTAGCGAAAGCGAGTCCGAATAGGGCGTCACAGTCGCGTGATCTAGACCCGAAGCCGAGTGATCTACCCATGGCCAGGTTGAAGCGCGGGTAAGACCGCGTGGAGGACCGAACCCACCAGGGTTGAAAACCTGGGGGATGAGCTGTGGGTAGGGGTGAAAGGCCAATCAAACTTCGTGATAGCTGGTTCTCTCCGAAATGCATTTAGGTGCAGCGTTGCGTGTTTCTTGCCGGAGGTAGAGCTACTGGATGGCCGATGGGCCCTACAAGGTTACTGACGTCAGCCAAACTCCGAATGCCGGTAAGTGAGAGCGCAGCAGTGAGACGGTGGGGGATAAGCTTCATCGTCGAGAGGGAAACAACCCAGACCACCGACTAAGGCCCCCAAGCGTGTGCTAAGTGGGAAAGGATGTGGAGTTGCACAGACAACCAGGAGGTTGGCTTAGAAGCAGCCACCCTTGAAAGAGTGCGTAATAGCTCACTGGTCAAGTGATTCCGCGCCGACAATGTAACGGGGCTCAAGCACACCGCCGAAGTCGTGGGATTCGCATGTTTGGCAGGCCGTCGCAAGACGGTCCAGCCGTGCGGATCGGTAGGAGAGCGTCGTGTGGCGAGTGAAGCGGCGGGGTAACCCAGCCGTGGACGCCACACGAGTGAGAATGCAGGCATGAGTAGCGAAAGACGGGTGAGAAACCCGTCCCCCGAAAGACCAAGGGTTCCAGGGCCAGGCTAATCCGCCCTGGGTAAGTCGGGACCTAAGGCGAGGCCGACAGGCGTAGTCGATGGACAACGGGTTGATATTCCCGTACCGGCGAAGAACCGCCCACGCCAATCCAGTAGTGCTAAGAGTCCGAAACCTTCGGTACGCGCTCCTTTTAGGAGTGGCGGTCGGAGGCGTAGCGCTCGAACCCGTCTGGTGCGGTGAGCGTATTAACAGGTGTGACGCAGGAAGGTAGCCGAGCCGGGCGATGGTTGTCCCGGTCTAAGGGCGTAGGGCGAGGGATAGGCAAATCCGTTCCTCATGAAGCCTGAGACCCGATGGGTAGTCCTCACGGACGAAATCGGTGATCCTATGCTGCCTAGAAAAGCATCGACGCGAGGTTCAAGCCGCCCGTACCCCAAACCGACTCAGGTGGTCAGGTAGAGAATACCAAGGGGATCGAGAGAATCGTGGTTAAGGAACTCGGCAAAATGCCCCCGTAACTTCGGGAGAAGGGGGGCCTGAGGCGTGAACGGACTTGCTCCGGGAGCGCTGCACGGCCGCAGAGACCAGTGGGAAGCGACTGTTTACTAAAAACACAGGTCCGTGCCAAGTCGCAAGACGATGTATACGGACTGACGCCTGCCCGGTGCTGGAAGGTTAAGAGGACGGGTCAGCCGCAAGGCGAAGCTCAGAATTTAAGCCCCAGTAAACGGCGGTGGTAACTATAACCATCCTAAGGTAGCGAAATTCCTTGTCGGGTAAGTTCCGACCTGCACGAATGGCGTAACGACTTCCCAGCTGTCTCAACCACGAACTCGGCGAAATTGCATTACGAGTAAAGATGCTCGTTACGCGCAGCAGGACGGAAAGACCCCGTGACCTTCACTACAGCTTGGTATTGGTGGTCGGTGTGGCTTGTGTAGGATAGGTGGGAGACTGTGAAGCCGGCACGCTAGTGTCGGTGGAGTCATTGTTGAAATACCACTCTGGTCACTCTGGCTGTCTAACCTCGGACCGTGATCCGGTTCAGGAACAGTGCCTGGTGGGTAGTTTAACTGGGGCGGTTGCCTCCTAAAGAGTAACGGAGGCGCCCAAAGGTTCCCTCAGAACGGTCAGAAACCGTTCGACGAGTGCATAGGCAAAAGGGAGCTTGACTGCGAGGCGGACAGGCCGAGCAGGTGCGAAAGCAGGGCTAAGTGATCCGGCGGTACCGAATGGAAGGGCCGTCGCTTATCGGATAAAAGCTACTCTGGGGATAACAGGCTTATCTCCCCCAAGAGTCCACATCGACGGGGAGGTTTGGCACCTCGATGTCGGATCGTCGCATCCTGGGGCCGCAGTAGGTCCCAAGGGTTGGGCTGTTCGCCCATTAAAGCGGTACGCGATCTGGGTTCAGAACGTCGTGAGACAGTTCGGTCCCTATCCGCCGTGGGCGTAGGAGATTTGAGGAGTGTCGACCCTAGTACGAGAGGACCGGGTTGAACGAACCTCTGGTGAACCGGTTGTTCCGCCAGGAGCATAGCCGGGTAGCTACGTTCGGATCAGATAAACGCTGAAAGCATATAAGCGTGAAACTGACTTCAAGATGAGATCTCAATCCCGCAAGGGTGAAGGGTCGTGGGAGACTACCACGTTGATAGGCCGGAGGTGGAAGGCGAGCAATCGCTGGAGCTGACCGGTACTAATCGCCCGGACACTTAATAAGTACGCTACGAACGAACGCAATCGTTTGGCCATGGAAGTTCTTCTCTGTGCAGCTTTCGCCCGCGATCGCCTCGAGCTCAGGCTCGGCATCGCGGAGCGGATCAAGTTTCTGGCGGTCATGGCGGCGGGGTTCCACCCGTTCCCATCCCGAACACGGCAGTTAAGCCCGCCAGCGCCGATGGTAGTCGGACCGCAGGGTCCCTCGAGAGTAGGACGCCGCCAGATAATCCGTCCGAAGAGCCCGCCGATCAGCGATGATCGCGCGGGCTCTTCGCGTTTCTGCCGCGCGCTTCGCGCGACGCCCGTCAGTACTCGCGGACGCTGCTCGCGTCGGCGACGAAGCGGCCGTCCGGATCGCCCGCCGCGACCGCCTCGCCGACGAGCGGGTCCGCGGCGTCGACGGTCGCGTCGGTACCGACGCGCTGCGACAGCCAGCGGTACGCGAAGACCGCGCCCACCACGAGGCCGAGGACGACGCCGCGACCGCGCCAGCTTCCCCGCTCGCCACGCGTGTTCGTCGGTCGGACGAGCGAGTCGACCGCCGGCGCCGTATCCTCGGAGAGCCCGTGGCCGGAGATCTCGTCGGCGGCGTTGCCGGCCACGGCGAACGAGTGCGGATCGTAGCGGTTCAGCTTCACGTTGACGTGCCAGCGCTCGCTGTCCGGGATCGCGAGCGCCTCGATCAGCACGTCGGTCAGCCGGTTGCGCAGCGCGAACCAGCGCTTCTCGTCCACGCCGGGCGCGCTGAGCTCCAGGTGCGTGTCCGGGATCGCGCCGTCGGAGACGAGACGCCCGCCGATCGCGAAGTCGTCCGGCAGGAACGGCGTGAAATGCACGCTGGTCCATTCCGGCTTCTCGCCCTCGAGGATGTCGAGGACCGTCGCGGTCAGCTCGTCGGCCAAGTGGCGTTTCGTCGCCTCGTCGAGCGGGAGCGAAGACAGGCGCAGATACGGCATGCTCGGATCGTACCCGATCGGCCGGAAGGCTCCTCGGCCGACGCAGGCCGTCCCGACCGACGGCGTCTTTTCGCACCGAGGTTCGCCGGTCGCGCCGGGGAAGATTTCGGCGTGGCATTCTACGTTCGCCAGGGCCGCCTGCCGGAGAAGCGGCACACGCAGTTCCGCTCGCCGAGCGGCGCGCTCTACGCCGAGGAGCTGATGTCGACGAAGGGGTTCGAGAGCGTCTACTCGCTCGCGTACCACCTGCGCCCGCCGACCGCGACGCTCGACGTGCAGCCGTGGGAGCGCCCGATGGTGCGCTTCCTGCCGAACGATCCGGTCCGCAACCGGCACTGGTTCACCGGCCGCATCGCGAAGGCCGGCGACGCGGTGGAAGCGCGCGTTCCGCTGGTCGGCAACGACGACATCGTGCTCTCGACCGCGGTCGTCACCGAGCCGATGAGCTATTTCTTCCGCAACGCCAGCGGCGACGAGATGCTGTTCGTGCACAGCGGCGCCGGCGTGCTCGAGACGCCGTTCGGCACGCTCGAGTACCGCGCCCACGACTACCTCTACCTGCCGATGGCGACGACGTACCGGCTGCAGCCGCGCACGCCGACGTCGCTCTTCATCGCCGAGTCGTCCGGACAGATCACGATTCCGCGCAAGTTCCGCAACGAGTTCGGCCAGCTCGCCGAGCACGCGCCGTACTACGAGCGCGACTTCCGCGCGCCGGTGCTGCAGGACCCGGTCGACGAAGTCGGCGAGTTCGACGTGCGCGTCACCGCGAAGGGCCGCCACGCGAAGTACACCGTCGCGAACCACCCCTTCGACGTGGTCGGCTGGGACGGCTACTGCTACCCCTGGGCGTTCAGCGCCGACGAGTACGCGCCGGTGACCGGGAAGCTGCACCAGCCGCCGTCGACGCACCAGATCTGGGACGCGCCGGGCGCCGCCTTCATCCTCTTCGCGCCGCGCATGTTCGACTACCACCCGCTCGCGATCCCCGCGCCGTACAACCACTCGTCGGTCGACTGCGACGAGATCATCTACTACGCGTCGGGGAACTTCATGTCGCGCCGCGGGATCGAGGAGCGTTCGGTGACGCTGCACGCCGCCGGCGCACCGCACGGCCCGCAGCCGGGCGCCGTCGAAGCGTCGCTCGGGAAGCAGTCGACCGACGAGCTCGCCGTCGCGATCGACGCGTACGGTCCGCTGCGCGTCGCCGAGACCGTCGGCGGCGTGGAGGACGCGAACTACTTCAAGAGCTGGGTCGCGCAGCCCGCCGGCGCGTGAACGCGTCGCCGAAGCGCCCCCTGTCGCTCGGCTTCTTGCTGCTCGCGGCGACCGCGCTCGCCGGCGCAGCGCCCGAGCCGCGCGCCGACGACGGAACTTCGGCCGCGCGCCGAGCCGCCGAAACCTACGCGGCCGCGACGCGCGGCGTGATCGTCTTCGACGTGACGACGCGCACGCAGATCCGCGGCGGCCCGTACCATCGCGACGACGTGGAGTCGGCGGCGTACGTCGTGATCGACGGAAAGCCGTCGCGCAAGCGCGTGCTGCGGCTGGTCGAGGGACGGCATACGGCGGGCGCCGACGAGCTGCAGCGCGCGAGCGCAAAGCCCGACGGTGCGCTGAGCCGGTTCGGACTGCGCCTGCCGTACGCGGCCGACGCCGTCGACGCGTATGCGTTCGGGCAGCCGCGGCAGGAAGCGGGTTCGACGACGATCCCGTTTCACGCGAAGGTGCGCGACGAAGCGCACGGCGACGGAACGCTCACCGTCGATGCGCAGCACCGTCCGGTGCGCGTGGTCTTTCAGCCGGCGACGTTACCCGAACATGCGACCGCGGCGACGGTGACGGTCGAGTTCGGAACGGTCGCCGCCGACAGATGGGACGTCACGCGCATCCTGCGCAGCTTCTCGGGCCGCATCGGGATCGTCGGCGGCCGCGTCGACGCGGCGAGCGCCTACGACGCCTACCGCAGCTTCGCGAGCGCCGAGCTGGCGAACGCCGCGCTCGAGCGCGAGTGATCCGAACCCCCTACGCGCCGCCCGCCGCGGCCGTTCACGGCGCCAGCGGGAAGCGCTCCAGCGCGACGTAGCGCGCACCGGACGGTTCGGTGAACGACTGGTAGAGCGTCAGCGCGCCGACCCGCAACGGCGGCGCGTCCGGCGGCTCGACGCTCGGCAGCGGGCCGCGCCCGTCGGCACGGGCGAGCGTCACGTGCGGTTCGGCGTCGCGGTCGAAGGCGAATCCGAGCGCCGCGAGCGCGCTGCGCACCGCGCCGCACAGCGTCCCGAACGCCGGCACGCGCGCCGCCGGGCCGACCCACGCGACGCGCGCTTTGCGCGCGTTCGGAAACGCTCCGACCGCGTTCAGCCCGGCCTCGAACGACGGAGTGCGAGCTGCGACCTCACGCAGCGCCGCGGCCACGCCGGCGACGCGCGCTTCATCGACGGCACCCAGAAACGCGACGGTGAGATGATAGTTCTCCGGCGCGACCCACTTGCCGCTCCAGCCCGCCGCGCGCAGCCGCCTCGCGACCGCGGCGCAGGCCGCTCGCGCAGCGTCGTCGAGATCGACGGCGACGAACAACCGCCGCCGGCTCGGCCGCTGCTCGCTCGCCTCCGACACCGGGTCACGCGTTCGGCGCGGCTAGCGCAACAGCTTGTCGAGCGTGATCGGCAGATCGCGCACGCGGATCCCGGTCGCGTGGTGCACGGCGTTCGCGATCGCCGCGGCGGTGCCGGTCATCCCGATCTCGCCGATCCCCTTCGCGCCGAGCGGGTTGACGTGCGGATCGTCCTCGTCGATCCAGTACGCTTCGACGCTCTTCGTGTCGGCGTTGGTCGCGACGTGGTATTCCGCCAGATCGTGGTTGGCGAAGTGGCCGAACCGCGCGTCGAGCAGCGTCTCCTCGTGCAGCGCCATCGACAGCCCCATCGTCATCCCGCCGATGAGCTGCGAACGGCCCGTCTTCGCGTTGATGATGCGGCCGGCGGCGAAGACGCCGAGCAGGCGCGGCACGCGCACCTCGCCGGTGTCGGCGTCGACGCGCACCTCCGCGAACTGCGCGCCGTACGCGTGCATCGAATAGCGCTCGGTCTCGGGATTCGGGCCGGTCTCGGCGCGCGCTTCGAGCCCGTCGGCGGGGACGACGCCGCCGTAGTCGTCGTGCAGCCGCCCGCGCAGCATCCGCGCCGCCTCGACGATCGCCGAGCCCCACGACGTGATCCCCATCGAACCGCCGGCGTTCGGTGCCTTCGGGAGCGATGAGTCGCCGATCTCGAGATGCACCCGTTCGATCGGCACGTCGAGCGCGTCGGCGGCGATCTGCGTCAGCGACGTCCACGTCCCCGTGCCGATGTCCGACGCGTCGATGAGCACGCTGTACCGGCCGCTGCGGTCGGCGCGAATCAGCGCCTGCGACGGCCGCCGGCGCGTGGGGTACGTCGACGCGGCGACGCCGGTGCCGGCGTACCACGTTCCTTCGCGGCGCGCGCGCGGCTGCCGATCGCTGCCGTCCCAGCCGAACCGCCGCGCGCCCTCGCACAGGCACGCGACGAGGCCGCGGCTGCTGAACGGGTGCTTGGTGTCCGGGTCGATCTCCGGCTCGTTGCGCATGCGGAACTCGACCGGATCGAGACCGCACGCGATCGCCATCTCGTCCATCGCCGACTCCAGCGCGTACATCCCGGGCGTCTCGCCGGGCGCGCGAAAGATCGACGGCGTCGGGACGTCGAGCTTCGCCAGCCGGTGCGTCGTCGAACGGTTCGGCGCCGCGTACATCATGCGCGTCGCGACGGCGGTCTGCTCGGCGTACTCCTCGATCCGCGACGTCTGCTCCACGACGTCGTGCGCGATTGCCGTCAAGCGGCCGTCGGCGCCGGCCGCGAGACGCAGCCGCTGAATCGTCGGCGTGCGGTACCCCACCAGCGCGAACATCTGATGCCGCGTGAGCGACAGCTTCACCGGGCGTTGCGCGACCTGCGCCGCCATCACCGCCACGATCACCGGCGGATGGGTAAACGCTTTCGAACCGAAGCCGCCGCCGACGTACGGCGAGATGATGCGCACGCGCTCCGGCGACAGCCCGAACGCCTTCGCGACGTCGTCGAGGATGCCGTGCGGGCCTTGGTTGGCGTCGTAGAGCGTGAGCCCGTCGTCGTTCCAGACGGCGACGGTCGCGTGCGGCTCGAGCGGGTTGTTGTGATAGTACGGCGTGGTGTACGTCGCGTCGTGCCGAACCGCCGCAGCCGCGAACGCCGCGTCGACGTCGCCTTCGGACGTGTCGGTCGCGAAGCCGGCGTTGACCTTTTCGGGCGCATAGAGATCCGGCCGGTCGGCGCGCAGCTCGACGTCGTGATCGTGCTGCTCGTACGTCACGCCGATCAGCCCGGCCGCGTGGCGGGCGATCTCGGACGTTTCGGCGACCACCGCCGCGACGATCTCGCCGTGGTACGCGACGGCGTCGCTCTGCATCACGCGCAGCGTCGCGTCCTCGTCGGAAACGTCGATGCGCGGAGCGTTCTCGTGCGTGATCACCGCGATCACGCCGGGAAGCGCCCGGGCGGCGCCGGCGTCGATCGAGGCGACCCGGCCCTTCGCGATCGTGCTCTGCACGAGATGGACGTATCCGGCGTTCTCGGCCGGATACTCGAACGCGTACTTCGCCGCGCCGGTCACCTTGAGCGGGCCGTCGATCCGGTCGAGCGGCGCGCCGGTCGCGCGCGCGGCGATCATCGCGCGCCCTCAGCGAGCTCCAGCAGCGTCCGCACGACCGCGTTGCGCGCGAGCGGAACCTTGAACCCGTTGTCGCGCAGCGGCGTCGCCGCCGCGAGCTCCGCGTCGATCGCGCGGCGAAACGCGGCCTCGTCGGCGGCGGCGCCGCGCAGCGCGGCTTCGGCTCGGCTGGCGCGCCACGGCTTGTGGGCCACGCCGCCGAGCGCGATGCGCACGTCGCGGACGCGGCCGCCGTCGAGCTCGAGCGCCGCGGCCACCGAGACCAGCGCGAACGCGTACGACGCGCGGTCGCGCACCTTGCGGTAGCGCGAGCGCGCCGCGAAGGCCAGCGGCGGGAGATCGACCGCGGTGATCAGCTCGCCGTGCTCCAGCACCGTGTCGCGCTGCGGCGCATCGCCGGGCAGCCGGTGAAACTCCACCAGCGGAACGGCGCGCTCGCCGCGCGGCCCTTGGACCTGCACGACGGCATCGAGCGCCGCCATCGCGACGGCCATGTCGGACGGATGCGTCGCGATGCACGCCTCCGAGGCGCCGAGGATCGCGAGGTTGCGGTGAGCGCCGTCGCGCGCCGGACAGCCGCTGCCGGGATGCCGCTTGTTACACGGCTTGGTGACGTCTTGAAAGTACAGGCAGCGCGTTCGCTGCAGCAGGTTGCCGCCGGTCGTCGCGAGGTTGCGGAGCTGTCCCGACGCGCCCGAAAGCAGCGCCTGCGCCAGCACGGGATACCGCTCGCGAATCGTGCGGTCGGCGGCGAGAACGCTGTTCTTCACCGCCGCGCCGATGCGCACGCTGCCGTCGGCCCGCACCTCGATGCGGTCGTGCGGAAGCCGTGCGACGTCCACCAGAACGTCGGGCGCCGCGACGCCGAGCTTCATCAAGTCGACGAGGTTCGTGCCGCCGCCGAGGAACGCGGCGTGCGGCGCGGCGGCGAGCGCCGCGACGGCCGCACCGGCGTCGGAGGCACGCTCGTAGCGGAACGGCGTCATCGGCTCAGCCCGCCTTCAGCTCGTCGAAGGGCGACCTCCGCGATCGCCGGCACGATGTTCGCGTACGCCGCGCAGCGGCACAGATTCCCGCTCATGCGCTCGCGGATCTCCTCGTCGCCGAGCCGCACCTCCGCGGCGAGATCCTCGGTGACGTGGCTCGGCCAGCCCGCTTCGACTTCGTCGAGCATCCCGACGGCCGAGCACAACTGTCCCGGCGTGCAGTAGCCGCACTGAAACGCGTCGTGCGCGACGAAGGCCGCCTGCAGCGGGTGCAAGGCGCCGTCGCTCGCGAGCCCCTCGACGGTGGTGATCTCGGCGTCCTGGTGCGCGACGGCGAGCGCCAGACAACTGTTCGCGCGCCGCCCGTCGATCAGGACGGTGCACGCGCCGCACTGCCCGTGATCGCAGCCCTTCTTCGAGCCGGTCAGCCCGAGCCGCTCGCGCAGCGCGTCGAGCAGCGTCGTCCGCGTGTCGACGGAAACGCGGTGCGCCGCCCCGTTCACCCGGAGCGTGATCTCGGCATCCATGATCCGAAGCCTTTACCCGCGCCGAGCACGCGTGGAACCGGGCGGGTCCCCGCCTGGCTGCACAAGGGACGACATGCGTCCGCGCGAACCGATCCGGGAAAGGAGACTCCGTGCCTGCGTACTACCTGATCCCCGTTCTGCTCGTCGTGATGAGCGCCGCGCTCGGCGCGATCATCTACTGGGGCGGCTTCATCGAAGAACGCCGCAACAGAAACGCCGGGCGCTGACGGCGAAGCGGACACCGCCCGGCCGCCGGTAACGGAAAGGCGCCGCACTCCGTGCGACGCCTTTCGGGTTTCAGAGCAGTACCCGGCTAGCCGCTACGCGACGTGCGCCGGGGCGAGATCGTGCTCTTGCAGCACGAGTCCGGGCGTGATGATGTGCTTGTTCATCCCGAGCGTCGACGGGTCGACGCCGAGTGCGAGCGCGACGAGCTGCGGGAGGTGGAAGATGGGGAGATCCGTGCGCCCCCAGCGCGACACGGAGTCGGCCTGGTAGCCGTCGAGCGCGAGGTGGCAGAGCGGGCACGGCGTGAGCACCGCTTCGGCGCCTTGGTCCTTGGCCATGCGCATGTTCTGGCCGACCATGTTCGCCGCGATCCCCTCCTTCTCGAGCTGGACGTGGAAGCCGCAGCAGCGCGTCTTGCCGGCGTAGTCGATCGCCTCGCCGCCGAGCGCGGTGATGAGGTCTTCGAGCGAGTGCGGGTTGCGCGCCGACTCCCAGCCGTTCACCGACTCGGGGCGGATGATGTGGCAGCCGTAGAATGGCGCGACCTTCAGCCCGTTGAGCGGCTTCACGACCATCTTCTTGAGCTCGTCGAGCCCGATGTCGTCGATCAGCAGCCACAGCAGATGGCGCACCATCACGGTGCCGTCGTACTTCGCGCCGAACTTGCCCAGGATCGCGTTGGCCTGCGACATGTGGCCTTCGTCCTCGAGCAGCTCCTTGTTCGCCGCGCGCATGTGGCCGGTACAGGTCGAGCAGATCGTGATCACGTCGTCGAGCCCGAGCGCTTCGGCTTGCGCGTACGTCCGCGCGTTGAGCACGCGCGCGACGTCGCGGTTCGTGTCGTTCAGCACCGAAGCGCCGCAGCACGACGCCGCGGTCAGCTCGACCAGCTCGATGCCGAGCCGGTCGGCCAGGAGCATCGTCGAGTTGAACAGCTCCTTGCACGACTCTTTGGCGACGCAGCCGGGGAAGAACCCGTACTTGCGCATCTGCGCCGACTTCGACTTGCCGCGGATCTGCGGCTTGTCCAGGGTGGCAGTCATCAGAGTGTCGGAGCCTCCAGGGTCTCGAAGATGGTCCGGATTTCGTCGACCTTCGGGACGGGTTTCAGGAACAGCGGCGGAATCTTCCCGGCCAGCGCGAGCCGAATCCCCAGCGGCGCGACCTTGATCAGCCCCTTGATGTTGAACCGGCCGACCGTGCCTTGGATGACCTCGGTCTCGTGCAGCATCCCGGTCTGCTTCACCGTCTTGGCGACGACCAGCGCGTGGCGCGGGCCGGCCGCGTCCGTCAGCCCTTCCTCGATCGTCGCGCGCTTGACCGCGATGATGTCGTCGTGCGGGTCGACGTGCTTCGGACAGTACGAGCACGCGTAGCAGTGCGCGCACAGCCAGAGGTAGTCGTCGGCGATCTGCGCCGCGCGCTCCTTGCGCTTCGAGTCGCGCACGTCCTCGATGAAGCGGTACGCGTACGCGATCGCGGCCGGCCCCGCGAACGCCGGATCGACCGACACCACCGGGCACAGCGCGTAGCAGGTCGCGCACATCACGCAGTTGGCGACCGCGACCAGCTTCTTCATGTCCTCCGGCGAGACGCGCCGTTCCGTCGCGTGGTCGGAGTCCTTGTCCTTGGGCTGCAGGTACGGCTTGAGGCGCGTGTACTTGTCCCAGAACGGGTCCATGTGGACGACGAGGTCCTTCATGGGCTGGAAGTTCGGCATCGGGTCGATCGCGATGCTGCGGTCCGACTTGAGCACGGTGCGCACCGGCGTCTTGCACGCCAGACCCGTCGTGCCGTTGATGTTCATCGAGCACGAGCCGCAGATCGCCGAGCGGCACGAGCGCCGGAACGTGATCGAGCCGTCGATCTCCGCTTTCGCGTGCTCGAGCGCGTCGAGCACGGTCGCCGTCTCGGGGAAGTCGGTGATCTCGACGCGGTCGCGGTGCGGAACCTCGTCGGTCGCTTGGTCGAAGCGGAAGATATCTAGGGTGTAGGCCATGTGATCAGTACGTCCGGACTTGGGGCTGCCACTTGGTGAAGACGACCTTGCGCGAGTAGTCGGGCTCGGGGTCGGCCGTTGGACCCTTGTAGCGCATGAGCGTGTGCACGAGCCATTTCTCGTCGTCGCGGTCGGGGAAATCGGTGCGCGCCTGCGCGCCGCGCGACTCCTGGCGGTTCATCGCGCCGATCATGATCGGCTGCGCGATGTCGGCGAGGAACTCGGTCTCCAGCGCACCGACCAGATCGGTGTTGAACGTCTTCGACTTGTCCTGCACCGTCATCGTCTGCGCCATCGCGCGCGCCTGCCGCAGCTTCTCGACGCCTTCCTTCAGCTCCGCGTCGTTGCGGAAGATGAAGGCGTGATCGCTCATCGCTTCGTTGACGGCTTTGCGGACGTGGCTGTGCCGCTCGCCGCCGCTGCGCGCGAGGATCCCGTCGATCCGCTCTTGCTCGCTCTTCAGCGTCTTCTCGGACGGCCGCACGTCGCCGAGGTTCTTGATGTAGTCCGACGCGTGCTGCGCCGAGCGCGCGCCGAACACGATCGTCTCGAGCAGCGAGTTGCCGCCCAGACGGTTCGCGCCGTGCACCGAGACGCAGGCACACTCGCCGGCGGCGTAGATGCCGGGGATGCGGGTCGCGCCGAACTTGTCGGTCTCGATCCCGCCCATCGCGTAGTGCATGCCGGGGAGGATCGGGATCGGCGTGTCGATCGCGTCCTTGCCGGTCGCGTCGAGCGCGAGCTCGCGGATCTGCGGCAGGCGCTCGAGGATCTTCTCGCGGCCCAGGTGCCGCAGATCGAGGAAGACGCAGCCGTCCACGCCGCGGCCCTCGAGAATCTCGGTCCACTCGGCGCGGCTGACGACGTCGCGCGACGCGAGCTCGCCCTTGTTCGGGGCGTACTTGAACATGAAGCGCTCGCCCTCGGAGTTCAGCAGGTAGGCGCCCTCACCGCGCGCCGCCTCGGAGAGCAGCACGCCGTTCTCCTTGAGCGAGGTCGGGTGGAACTGGACGAACTCCATGTCCATCAGCGGGATGCCGGCGCGGAACGCGATCGCCATCCCGTCGCCGGTCGAGGCGTAGCCGTTCGTCGTCTTGCGGTAGACGCGACCGAGGCCGCCGGTCGCGAAGATCGTCGCCTTCGCGGTGACCAGCTCGAGCTCGCCGTTGCGCATGTTGTAGGCGACGATGCCGCTGCCGATCCCATCCTCGACGCACAGCGCGGTCGCGAAGTACTCCTCGTAGACCTTGACGCCGAAGCGCTCGAGCTGCTCCCACAGCGTGTGCAGGATGACCAGGCCGGTGACGTCGGCGGAGTAGCAGGTGCGCGGCGAGCCGGCGCCGCCGAAGGGGCGCTGGGCGATGCGGCCGTCGGGCATGCGGGAGAAGATGCAGCCGCGGTGCTCGAGCCAGATGATCTGGCGCGGCGCGTCCTCGGCCATCGCCTCGATCGCGTCCTGGTCGCCCAGGTAGTCGGAACCCTTGGCGCAGTCGAAGGCGTGGTTCTCGGGCGAGTCCTCTTCGCGGTTGCCGAGCGCGGCGTTGATCCCGCCCTGGGCGGCGCCGGAATGGCTGCGGACCGGGTGCATCTTGGAGACGATCGCGACGTCGGCTCCGCGTTCCGCCGCTTCGACCGCGGCGCGCATCCCTGCCAGGCCGCCGCCGACCACGACGATGTCGTGCTTGATCACCTTGCTTTGTGTTGCCCCTCTGTCGACCGAGGTGGAATCTGATCTACTTTACACGGAACGCGTTTCCGCGGCGCACCACCTTCGTCGCACGCCGCGGTCGACGCTCCCTCGCCCGCTGGAAGGCTGTTTCCCGGGTCGAACGCCCGTCCCACCCGAGCGCGGGCGCCGCTAGCTTGCTTGGCCGAGGAGCGCCTAGGCGGCGTCGGGCGGCCGCGAGCGAACTTCCCCGAGCCGGCCGGGGTTCTGGAAAGCATCGGTTCGGTCCGCAGGGCGCTCGCGCGGTCTGCCGGTAACAGGTGGGATTCCCGACTCCCCGTCTCGTCGCAGGTTATTTTTCGTTTGAGCTCGTTCGTCCATCTGCACGTCCACTCCGAGTACTCGCTGCTGGACGGCGCGTGCCGCGTCGAATCCCTGTGCGCGAAATCGGCAAACGAGGGCGCGCCCGGGATCGCGCTGACGGACCACGGCGTCATGTTCGGCGCGGTCGAGTTCTACGACACCTCGAAGAAGCACGGCCTCACGCCGATCATCGGCTGCGAGGCGTACATCGCGCCGCGCGGCCGGTTCGATCGTTTGGTCCGCGACGAGGCGCACATCACGCTGCTCGCCGCCAGCGACGTCGGCTACAAGAACCTCACCACGCTGATCTCCAAGGGCTTCCTCGAGGGCTATTACTACAAGCCGCGGATCGACATGGATCTGCTGGCGCAGTACAACGAGGGGCTGATCGTCCTGTCGGGCTGCATGTCGTCGCTCGTGTCGGCGCCGCTGCTCAAGAACGACTACGAGACGGCGAAGAAGAACGCGCTGGAGTTCGGGCAGATGTTCGGCGACAGGTTCTACATCGAGATCATGCGCCACGGGATGCCCGAAGAGGACGTGATCAACGAGGGCCTGATCAAGATCGCGCGCGAGCTGAACTACCCGCTGGTGGCGACCAACGACTCGCACTACCTGACCCAAGGCGACGCCCAGGCGCACGACGTGCTGCTCTGCATCGGCACCGGCAAGACCGTCTCCGACACGAGCCGGATGAAGTTCTTCTCCGACCAGTTCTACGTGAAGTCGGCCGAAGAGATGCGCGAGCTCTTCGCCGACATCCCGGAGGCGTGCGACAACACGCTCGAGATCGTCAAGCGCATCGACATCAAGATCCCCGAGAAAGTGTTCTACCTGCCGGATTATCCCGTGCCGAAAACGCCGGCGGAGGATGTCGCGGGCGTGCTCGCGGTCGCTGCGGTCTCCGAGCTCGATCCGAATCGCGAGATCGCGATGTCCGCGGAGGACTACTTGCGGCTGGTCTGCGAGCAGGGGCTCGTCCAGCGCTACGGCGAGGAGCGCGCCAAGAATGACGGCCCGCTGCGCGAGCGGATGGAGTACGAGCTGAGCGTCATCAACACGATGGGGTTCGCGTCGTACTTCCTGATCGTCTGGGATTTCATCAAGTACGCGCGCGACCGCGACATCCCGGTGGGTCCCGGCCGCGGCTCGGCGGTCGGCTCCGTGGTGTCGTACTGCCTGAAGATCACCGACCTCGACCCGTTGAAATTCGGGCTGATCTTCGAGCGTTTCCTGAACCCCGAGCGCATCTCGATGCCGGATATCGACACGGACTTCTGCGTCGAGCGGCGCGACGAAGTCATCCGCTACGTCACCGAAAAATACGGCAAGGACCGCGTCGCGCAGATCGTGACGTTCGGCACGATGGCCGCGCGCGCCGCGGTGCGCGACGCCGGCCGCGCGCTCGGCGTGCCCCTCCCGGACGTCGACCGCGTCGCGAAGCTGATCCCATCGGGCCCGGGCGGCCTGACGATCCCGCACGCGCTCGAGCAGATCCCGGAGCTGGGACTGCTGTACAACAACGACCCGCAGATTCGCAAGCTGCTCGACACGGCGAAGTCGATCGAGGGGCTTGCGCGCAACGCCTCGACCCACGCCGCCGGCGTGGTGATCTCGAAGAACCCGCTGACGGACCACGTCCCGCTGGTGAAGATCGGCGAGGACGGCATCAACACGCAGTACGACATGTCGATGGTCGAGCGGGTCGGGCTGCTGAAGATGGACTTCCTGGGCCTGCGGAACCTCACCGTGATGAAGGCGGCGATGGACGAGATCCGTCGCACGGTGAAGCCGGACTTCGACATCGCCACGATCCCCGACGACGACAAGAAGACCTACGACATGATTGCGCGCGGCGAGACGCTCGGCATGTTCCAGCTCGAGTCCGACGGCATGAAGAGGGTTTGCGTTGAACTGAAGCCGTCCGAGCTCGGCGACGTCATCGCGCTGGTCGCGCTGTACCGACCCGGACCGATGGAGTGGATTCCGGATTATATCGCCGGAAAGCACGGGCGCAAGACGCCGACGTACATCCATCCGAAGCTCGAACCGATCCTCGGCGAAACGTACGGAATAGCAATGTTTCAGGAGCAGATCCTGCGCATCGCGCGTGATTTGGCCGGATTTTCGATGGGTCAGGCCGACGAGCTCCGCAAAGTCGTCGGGAAAAAGCAAAAAGAGAAGATCCCCTACTACAAGCAAAAGTTCGTCGACGGCTGCGTCGGAAACGGCATCACCGCGGACGTTGCCGAGCGTGTGTTCTCGTTCATCGAACCGTTCGCGGGCTACGGCTTCAACAAAGCGCATGCGGCGGCGTACGGGTGGATCGCGTATCAAACGGCATACCTGAAAGCGAATTACCCGCTGCAGTACTTCGCGGCGCTGATGTCGTCGGTGCGCGACAAGACGGACAAGCTCGTCGAGTACATCGACGAGGCGAAGAAGATGGGCATCCCCGTCCTGCCCCCCGACATCAACGCCTCGCTGGTCGACTTCGCGGTCGTCGGCGATCAGATCCGCTTCGGGCTGGCCGCGGTGAAGGGCGTCGGCGAGAACGCGGTCCGCGCGCTGCTCGACGCGCGTGAATCGGGCGGGCCGTTCGCGGACTTGTTCGACGTGGTCAAGCGGGTCGACCTCAAAGCGGTCAACCGCAAGGTCTACGAGGCGCTGATCAAGTGCGGCGCGTTCGACCCGCTGCCGGGCAACCGCGCGCAACTCCTGGACGCGCTCGACTCGGCGCTGGAGGGCGCGGCCCGCGAGGCGCGCGACCGGGAGATGGGACAAGGCTCGCTGTTCGGGATGATCGAGGAGCCCCACCCGTCGCTCAAGCCGATGCTCCGCGCGCTGGCGGCGCCGTCGACGATGGAGCAGCTCGGCTGGGAGAAGGAGACGCTCGGGATCTTCGTCTCCGGCCACCCGCTGGCCGACGTGACCGAGGCGCTCGCGCGCACCGGCGCCGTTCCCGTGCGCGACCTGCGAAACTACGAGGACGACAGCCAGGTGAAGATCGCCGGTCTCGTCACCGCCGTGCGCCGCACGCTGACGAAAGCGCAGTCGCAGATGCTGATCGCGACCGTCGAGGACACCACCGGCGCGATCGAGTGCGTCGTCTTCCCGAAACAGTACGCCGACCTGCAGGCGCGCTTCATCGAAGACGCGATCATCGTCATCACCGGCCGCCTGCGCCTGCGCGAGCGGCGCGGCTCGACGCCGGGCGAAGAGGTCCCGCTGGAGCTCAACGTCTCGGTCAACGACGTCCAGCCGTTCGACCGCAACAGCGTCCGCACCGCGCCACCGCCCCCGGACGGCTGGCACGTCACCGTGACCTCGCGCGAGCACATCGACGATCTCGTGCTGCTGATGTCGGAATGGTCCGGTTCGGCGACCGGCATGACCGCGCTGGTGCTCCACATCAACGGTACGACCGTGCAGCGCACGATCTCGTCCGACCGCCGCGTGCGCGAGCGCCTGGTCTCGATCGTGGGTGAGACGAACGTGCGCGAAGGGTTTCCGTAGCGCGTGAGACTGCCTGCCGGCGTCCGTGACTGGCTGCCGCACGAGCTGGCGCGGAAGCGCGAGATCGAGCAGCAGATGCGCGCGGTGTTCGGGCGCTGGGCCTACGAAGAGCTGCAGACGCCGATCATCGAGCGATTCGACGTGCTCGAACGCGGGCTCGGTGAAGAGACGACGGAGCTGCTGTTCCAGTTCAACGACCGGCGCTCGACCGCGCTCGCGCTGCGGCCCGAGATGACGACGCCGGTCGCGCGGCTCGTCTCGACGCGGATGCGCGAGGCGCCGCTGCCGCTGCGGCTGGCCTACATCGCGCCGGTGTTCCGCTACTACGAGCAGCCGCAAGAAGGCCGGATGCGCGAGCTCACGCAGGCGGGCGTCGAGCTGATCGGCGCGGCCGGGATCGACGCGGACGCCGAGACGCTCTTCATGGCGATCGAAGGGCTCGACGAGATCGGCCTGCGCGACGCGAAGTTCGACGTGAACGATGCGCGGATCGTCGACGGTATCCTCGACGGCGTCGGACTGGACGGTCAGGCGGCGCACGAGGCCAAAGAGTTCATCAAGGTCCGCAACCTGGTCGCGCTGCGGAAGTTCGACCGGCCGGCGCTGGTCGAGTTCGCGCAGAAGCGTGGGCGTCACGACGCGATCGCCGAGGCGCGCGCGCTCTGCCGCACGCCGCAGTCGCTCGCGGCGCTCGACGAGCTGGACGCGATCCTCGAACGCTCCGCGGCGCTCGGCTACGAGGCCCGCGTCACGGTCGATTTCGCGCTCTTGCGGGACCTCGAGTACTACACGGGATTCCTGTTCGAGGGCTACGTCGAGGAGATCGGGTTCTCGCTGTGCGGCGGCGGTCGCTACGACTCGCTGTTGCCGCGGTTCGGGTTCGACGTGCCCGCGGTGGGCTGGACCGCCGGCGTGGAACGGCTGCTGATCGCGCTGGAGCGGCGCGGCAAGCATCTGCGGCGGCGGCGGCACCGGGTCGACGTGCTGGTCGCCGGTTCGGACGTCGTCGCCGCGCGTGAGCGCTCCGCCGGCAACGTCGTGCGGTACGCCGGTTCGCAGCTCAGCGACGACGCGTTGATCGAAGAAGCGCGTGCGCACGGCATCCCGCGGGTCGTGATCGCGCTGAACGGCAGCGTCCGCGAGCTGCGCGTCGGCCCGCGCCCGGGCGATCTGCCGGTGCCGCGCACGCCGTCGAACTGGGATGCGCGATGAGCAAGTCCCCGGGCGCTCTGCCCGACGCGCTGACGGTCGCGGTGCCCAAGGGCGCGCTGTTCCGCGATGCGGCGGAGCGCTTGCGCGCCGCCGGGATCGAGGTCCCGCACGACGTCGGCCGCAAGCTGACCGTTCGCACGCCGGACGGAACGACGCTGCTGTTCCTGCGGCCGACCGACGTTCCGGCGTACGTCGAGTTCGGCTCGGCCGACTGCGGCATCGTCGGCAAAGACGTGCTCTGGGAGACCGACCGCAACGTCGCCGAGCTCGCCGATCTGGGCTTCGGCTATTGCCGCCTGGTCGTCGCCGGCCGCCGCATCGACCGCTATCACGAAGGCGCGCCGTATCCGACGTTCTTGCGCGTCGCGACGAAGTTCATTCGCTCGGCGGAGTCGTTCTTCGCGGAGCGGGACTTGCCGGTCGAGCTGATCCCGCTGCACGGCTCCGTCGAGCTGTCGCCGCTGGTCGGGCTCGCCGACCTGATCGTCGACCTCGTCGCGACCGGGACCACGCTGCGCGAGCACGATCTCGTCGTCGTCGAAGAGGTCGCCGAAAGCACGGCGCGCTTCGTCGTGAACCCGGTCCGCTTTCGCGCGAAGTACGACGCGCTGACGGCGCTGCTCGATCGGCTCGCGTCCGTGCCGGCCTAGCGGATGCCGACGTCGAGCCGTGTCGCCGTTCGGGCGCGCGGAGACTTTCAAACGCCGGACTGGTTCGCCGCCCGCGTGACACGCTGGATCGCGCGCCGGTTCGGTGTGCCGCCCGCGGTGTTCGAGCCGACCTGCGGCTCGGGCGCGTTCATCCGTGCGGCGCGCGCGGTCTTCGGCGAAGCTCCGCGAGTTCTCGGCCTGGAGATCAACGAGCAGTATCGTCCGGACCTCGACGCGTTGCTCGATGCGAACACGGAGCTCTGCTTCGGTGATGCGTGCGGCGTGGATTTGGACGAGCTGTTCCGGCGCTCGATCGCTCGCGGCGGTTTGATCCTCGGAAACCTGCCGTGGGTCACGACCGACGGGCTGACGAAGATGCGCGTCCACCGCAGCCCGAGACGGACGAACCCCAAAGCGCTCCGCGGTCTCGATGCGAAGACCGGCGCGTCGTCGTTCGATATCGCGGAGTACATCGCGATCCGCCTGGTCGACGCGATCGGCTCCGCCTGGAGCGGTAACGGCGCGCTGGCGCTTCTGATGAAGGAGTCCGTTGCGCGCCGGTTGCTGTTGGAGATCCGGCGGCGCGGACTCGGAGTCGCCGACGCGATGGTCGTGCGCATCGATGCGGCCGGTGTGTTCGGCGTTGCGGTCGATGCGTGCCTGCTGTACGTCGCGTTCGAGCCTTCGGCCGGGCCGCTGCGTTCCGCGACCGTGGTTCAATCGCTCGATGACGACTCGAGCGCGCAGTGGTTTATCAGCGATTCGGTCGTGGCGACGAGCGAGGCGCTGGGTACCGGCGATTCCGTCTCGGAGCTCGATTGGCGGCAAGGGATGAAACACGACGCCGCCGCTGTGTTCGAGCTGTCGAAGCATGACGCCGGCTTCGTCAACGGGTATGGCGAGCGCGTCGTCGTTGAGCATGAAGCCGTGTTCCCGTTCGTTCGAGCGCGGGACCTCGCGCGCGGCCTCGGCCACGACGGGACGACCTTCGTTCTGATGCCATACCGGGGTCTGCGCGGCAACGAGGAGGAGCTGCGGGACGCCGCGCCCTTGCTCCACGCCTACCTGTCAGCTCACGCCGCCGTGCTCGATGCGCGGCGCTCGTCGATCTACCAGAATGCGCCGCGGTTCGCGACGTTCGGTGTGGGACCGTATTCCTTCGCTCTGCACAAGGTCGCCGTTTCGGGTCTCCACCGAGCGCCACGCTTCGTGGTTCTTTCCGGCGACCGCCCGATTCAGGTGAGCGACACCGCGTATACCCTTGGATTTGAGACCGCCTTGGATGCGCGCCTCGTCGCCGGCCTGCTGTCGTCGCGCCGTGCGATCGAAACGTTGACGAGCGGCATCTTCCGCGGCAAGAGACCGATCACGAAGCGCTTGCTGATACAGATGGATCTCCGTCGGCTCGTCGACGACGCGGATGTCGCGCGCGAGGTGATCCGTTCGCTCCCTTCCAGTGACCGGATCGCGGCCAGCGAAGATTCGCTGATGCACCGCCTGCGTGACCTGGTGTCGCCGGCCGAACGGCCAGACCCGATTGCGGTGCCGGCATGACGACAGCGTTCTGCGCCGGTATGCCCGTCGACGGCGCGACCGCGCCGGCCGGAACCGCCTCGTGAAGATCACTGCCGCCGCGGATCGCAAGGCGCTGCACGGGCTCTATGCGGGCGGCTGGAACCCGCCGCCCGCCATCGTCGACAGCGTGCGCACGATCCTTGCAGACGTGCGCGCGCGCGGTGACGACGCGCTGCTCGACTACACCCGCCGTTGGGACTTCGCGGATGCATCGCGCGACGCACTGCGCGTCGCGATCCCGCCGCGTGCCGAGGCACGCGCGCTCGTCCCCCACGAGGTCGCCTCCGGGCTGGAGCTGGCGCGCGAGCGCATCGCCGATTTCCACGGGCGCCAGCTTCCCGAGCCGATCGACTACCACACCGCCGACGGCACGCGTTACGCCTTCCTCTCGCGACCCCTCGCGGCGGTCGGCGCGTACGTCCCGGGCGGCACTGCGGCGTATCCGTCGACCGTGCTTATGACCGTCGTCCCGGCGAAGGTCGCCGGCGTTGAACGCGTCGTCGTCGTCTCACCGCCGCAACGAGACGGCCGCGTGAACCCGGCCGTGCTCTACGCGTGCGCGCTGACCGGCGTCGACGAGCTGTACGCGGTCGGAGGCGCGCAAGCGATCGCCGCGCTGACGTACGGCACGGCGACGATCGCGCCGGTCGACAAGATCGTCGGTCCGGGCAATGCGTTCGTCACCGAGGCAAAGCGTCAGGTCTTCGGCACCTGCGGCATCGACGGGCTGGCCGGTCCGTCCGAAGTCCTCGTCGTCGCCGATGAACGTGCCCGCGCCGACCTGGTCGCCGCGGAGATGGTCGCGCAGGCCGAGCACGATCCGCTCGCGCGCGTCGCCGCCGTCTCGCGCGACCGCGCACTGCTGGAGAAGGTCGCAGAGCTGCTCGACGGACCGTTCGCGCGATCGAGCGGCCGCAACGAGATCGTCACGAACGTCCTCGACGAACGCGCCTGGCTCGTGCACGCGGCGAACGACGACGAGATCTCCGGCGTCATCGAAGGCTTCGCGCCGGAGCATCTTTCGTTGATGGTCACGGACGCGAGCGCATGGCTTCCGAAGATCAGACGCGCCGGGGCGATCTTCGTCGGCGACTCGACGCCGGTGGCCGCCGGCGACTACATCGCCGGCACGAATCACACGCTGCCGACCTCAGGAGCCGCGCGTTTCTCCTCCGGCTTGCGAACGGCCGACTACCTGCGCACGATGTCCGTCGTCGAAAACTCGCCGTCCCGCATGACCGCCGACGCCGCCACGCTCGCCGCGCTGGCGGACTTCGAGGGCTTGCCCGCGCACGCTCGCACGGCGCGAATGCGCGAGTCCGGCTGAAGCCCGAGGACCGCGGGCTCTGACCAGTCCGGCTCCGGCACTTCGCCGCCGCACCGGTCCGCGTCTTCCGTCACGCGCGCCGTCCTCGCTTCGCGGAAAATCGCGTCGGGGCGTCGAAGGCGCGATTCGATGCTCTCCACGACGCGCATCCGGCTCGTCGCGCTCGATCTCGACGGAACGCTGATCGGCGAAGACTTGGTTCTCCGGCCCCGCGTCCGCGACGCCGTCTCCAAGGCTCGCGCGAACGGCGTCGCCGTCACCATCGTGACCGGCCGCATGTTCGCGGCGGCGCGGCCGTTCGTGCAGGCGCTCGCGATCGACGGCCCGGTGGTGTGCTACCAGGGCGCCGCGATCTTCGACGCGGCGACCGCCGCGACGCTCCGCCAGACGCCCGTGCGCAGCGCGGTCACGCGCGAGACGCTGGCGTGGGCGCACGAGCGCGGCGTCCACGCGCAATGCTACGCCGACGACACGCTGTACGTCGACGAGATCAACCGCTTCTCGAAGCGCTACACCGATCTGGCACGCGTCGAGCCCGTCGTCGTGCCGTCGCTGCGCGAGGCGTTCGCCGAACGCCCCACGATCAAGATCGTCCTGGTCGACGACGCCGAGCGCGCGAACGCGCACTTGGCCGCGCTGCGCGCGCTCCTCGGCGACCGCGCGTACCTGACGCGCAGCCACGTCGACTTCGTCGAAGTCGTCGATCCCGCCGTGAACAAGGGCGAAGCGCTGGCGTTCGTCGCGCAGCGCCACGGCGTCTCGCTGGACGATACGCTCGCGGTCGGCGACGCGTGGAACGACGTCCCGCTGCTCGACGCCGCCGCGGTCGGCATCGCGATGGGCTCCGGCCCGCCCGAGCTGCTCGCGCGCGCCGACCACGTCGTCGCCGACGTCGCGCACGACGGCGTCGCCGAAGCGATCGAACGCTACGTGCTCGGATGAAGTCGAACGCGCGCTCCGCGCCCCGCGCACGCACGTTGCCCCGGCGCCGCAAACCCTCGCTCGCCGCGCGCGTCCGCCCGTTCTGGATTTTCCTAGTGATCCTCGCGGTGCTGTGCGCCTGGGGCGGCGCGTGGCTGGTGCAGTCGCCGTGGTTCCGCGTCGCGCGCGTCGGGATCGACCTGCCGCTCGCGGCGCCCGTCTCGCGCGATGACGTTCGCCGTGCCGCCGCGATCGCGCCGGGCGCGAACGTCTGGCTGCTGAACACCGGCGCGATGCGCCGCCGCATCGAGGCGATCCCGTACATCGACCGCGCGAGCGTCCACCGCGGGCAGTTCCCGCAGCCCTTCGTCGAGCTGACCGCGACGGTGCGCCGGCCGACCGCGTGCGTGCGCGCCGGTAACCGCGAGGTGACGATCGACGCCACCTCGCGAGTTCTGCAGAACGGCTGCGCCCGCGAGTCGGCCGCCATCATCGCAGCCGGGCCCGCGAAGGTCCCCGCCCCGGGCGGGACGATCGCCGACCGCGACATCACCCGCCTGCTGGCCGACGCGAAGACCCTCTCCGACGCGGACGTCGCCGTGCGCAGCCTGGGACGCGACCGCTGGGGCGGCCTGGAGGCCGTCGACGTGACCGGCGTGATCCTGCGCTTCGGCGACGACGCCGATCTGGACAAGAAGGCCGCGCTGGTCCAGCCGGTCCGGGCGGGGATCGGAACCAGGCGCGTCGTGCGGGCCATCGACCTGCGCGCGCCGGGGACGCCGGTGGTCGTCTACCGCTAGTTCTCCACAGGGTCCGTGGATGGAATCGGTGGGGCCGGTGTGGATGATGTGGTAGGTGATCGTCCGGCGACCCACAATATATGGTGGTGCAAGTGAAGGCGACGACGGATGGCTAGGGGCGAGACCATCGCCGGCCTGGACATCGGCACCACGAAGACGTGTGCCGTCGTCGCCGCATCCGGCCCCGACGGCCTCGAGATCATCGGCGTCGGCGAAGCGCCCTCGACCGGGATGCGGAAAGGCGTCGTGACCGACCTGGAAGCGACCGTCCACGCGATCGAGGCCGCGACCGAGAAGGCCGAGCGGATGGCGGGCGTGCACGTCTCGCACGTCTACGTCGGCGTGACCGGCGAGCACATGCAGTCGACGAACAACCGCGGCGTGGTCGCGGTGACCGGCGAGGACCGCGAGGTCATCAGCAACGACGTCCGGCGCGTCGTCGACGCATCGAAGATCATCAACCTCGCCGCCGACCGCCAGATCATCCACTCGCTGCCGCGCCACTACACGATCGACGGCCAGGACGGCGTGACGGATCCGGTCGGCATGAGCGGCGGACGGCTCGAAGTCGACACGCACATCGTCACCGGCGGTTCGACATTCATCTCCAACGTGCTGAAATGCGTGCACCGCGCGGGCCTCGAGCCGGCCGGCATCGTGTTCGAGCCGCTCGCCTCGTCCGCAGCGACGCTGCTGCCGGAAGAGAAACAAGTCGGCGTCGTGCTGCTCGACATCGGTGGCGGCACGACCGACATCGCGGTCTTCGCGGACGGCGGCGTGCTGCACTCCGCGACGATCCCGGTCGGCGGAAACATCCTCACGAACGACATCGCGCTCGGCTTGAAGACGACGTTCGCCGAAGCCGAGAACGTGAAGCGCACCTACGGCTCCGGGCTCGTGCGCTCCGACGAAGCCGATCAGACGTTCCAGGTGAAATCGCTCGACGGCCGCAGCACGCGCGAGGTCACGTCCTCGCAACTGCGCGGGATCGTCTTACCGCGCGTGCTCGAGATCTTCCGGCTCGCGAAGGCGAACATCGTCGACCGCATCCCGCGCGATCAGGTGCTCAGCGAGGTCGTCATCACCGGCGGCGGCGCGCACCTGCGCGGCATCGAAACCACCGCCGCCGAGGTCTTCGGCCTGCCCGTGCGAATCGGTGTCCCGTCGACCGTGGCGGGGCTCACCGACGCGGTGAAACAGCCGGAGTACGCGACGGCGGTCGGTCTCGTGCTCTTCGGTCCGCGCGGCGAGCAGGCGCCGCATCTCAACGGAAAAGGCGGCGGGGTGTTCACCTCGTTCGTCTCGTGGTTCAAGTCCCTCTGGAATTGATCGTTGCTCCCGCTCTTCCCGGAAGAGGAACAAGCAGACATGGCTGATGCGAAACGGTTCGTGCCCGAGCACGCGGCGACGATCAAGGTGATCGGGCTCGGGGGAGGCGGCTGCAACGCCGTCAACCGCATGATCGACGCAGGACTCTCGGGCGTCGACTTCTTCGCGATCAACACCGACGTCCAAGCGTTGCGCAACGCGAAGACGAACAACACGGTGCAGATCGGCAGCGGGCTCACGCGCGGCCTCGGCGCCGGCGCGAACCCGAACATCGGGCGCGAAGCCGCCGACGAGTCGCGCGAGGACCTCGCGATGATCCTCGACGGCGCCGACCTGGTCTTCATCACCGCCGGCATGGGCGGCGGCACCGGCACCGGCGCGGCGCCGGTCGTCGCCGAGCTCGCGCGCGAGTCCGGTGCGCTGACGGTGGCCGTGGTCACGAAGCCGTTCGGCTTCGAGGGCCGCAAGCGCATGCAGGCCGCCGAGCGCGGCATCGCCGACCTCGAGTCGAAGGTCGACACGCTGATCACGATCCCGAACGAGCGCATTCTGCAGATCATCGAGAAGAAGACACCGCTCAACGAAGCGTTCGCGTACGCCGACGACGTGCTGCGCCAGGGGATTCAGGGCATCAGCGACCTGATCACGCAGCCCGGCCTGATCAACCTCGACTTCGCCGACGTGAAGACGATCATGACCGACGCCGGCTCCGCGATGATGGGGATCGGCGAGGGCACGGGCGAGCACCGCGCCGCCGATGCCGCGCAGAAGGCGATCGCGTCGCCGCTGCTCGAGACCACGATCGAAGGCGCGCGCGGCGTGATCTTCAACATCACCGGCGGCCCGGATCTCTCGATGTACGAAGTCAACGAAGCGGCCGAGATGATCGCCCGCGCCGTCGACAGCGAGGCGCAGATCATCTTCGGCGCCTCGGTCGACCCGAGTCTCCAAGGCAAGGTTCGCGTCACGGTGCTGGCGGCCGGCTTCGGCCAAGGGCGCCCGCGCATGCAGACGACGGCCGCATCGCTCGGCGCGCCGATCGAGTTCGACAAGGTCGCCCCGGTCAACATGGACGACATCGAGGTCCCGGCGTTCTTGCGCTACCGCAGCTGACGCGGCGACGTTCCTGAGGTGAACGGCCCGCTCGTACGGCGGGCTGTTCGCTTTCAAGACGTCGAGCCGGCGACGGCGCTGGCCTTGCTGAGCGGAGAAGGCGCGCCGCCAGGTACCGCGGGAAGGAATGACCCCTTGCCGCCTGGAGCCATGCTGAATGCGAGCATCCCGTCGCAACGTTTTGGACGGCATCGGCGATACGCCGGCGGTGCCGCTTCGCAACGTCGTCCCGCGCAACGGCGCGCGGCTTCTCGTGAAGCTCGAGAGCGAGAACCCGACCGGGAGCATGAAGGATCGCATGGCGCTCGCGATGATCGAGGCCGCGGAGGCGGACGGACGGCTCTCCCCCGGCGGTGCGGTGGTCGAGTACACGGGCGGCAGCACCGGCGTCTCGCTCGCTCTCGTCTGCACCGTGAAGGGATACTCGCTCCACATCGTCACGTCGGATGCATTCTCCGAAGAGAAACTCGACCACATGCGTATCCTCGGCGCGCAACTCAGCATCGTGCGCAGCGACGCCGGGCGCATGACCGAAAAGCTGACCAAGGACATGATCGCCGAAGCCGGCGCGATCGCGGCGCAAACGGACGCGTTCTGGACTGATCAGATGAAGAACCGTGACCAGCTCTCGGCGTACCGCGCGATGGCGGACGAGATCTGGGAACAGGCCGGCGGCCGCGTCGACGGTTTCGTGCAGAGCGTCGGCACCGCCGCGTCGCTGCGCGGTGTGGGCGAACGGCTGCGCGAGCGGAATCCGCGCGTCCAGGTGAGCGCGGTGGAGCCCGCCGAATCGCCGGTTCTTTCGGGAGGCTCGACTGGTGCGCATTCGATCGACGGGATCGGCGCAGGCTATGTCGTGCCGCTGTGGGACGAAGCCTTGGCTGACGGCATCGAACGCGTCTCGACGGACGAAGCCGTCGCCATGGCCTTGCGGCTCGCGCGCGAGGAAGGCCTCTTCGCCGGCGCCTCGACCGGCGCAAACGTGATCGCGGCGCTGCGCCTCGCGGAGACGCTCCCAGCGAGCGCGACCGTCGTGACGCTCATGTGCGACACGGGGATGAAATACTTCAAGACGTATCGCGCGGAACGCAGGGCGCGCGAACGACAGGAAGCGAACAGCCGACCGTGACTACCGCGCTGTCCGTCGAGACCGTCTCCCGCGCCACCGAGATTCGCCGTGAGATTCATCGGCATCCCGAGCTCGGGTTCGAGGAGACGAACACGCAGGCGATCGTCGAGCGTGAGCTCGACGCGATCGGCGTCGAGCACCGGCGGATCGCGAAGACCGGGGTCGTCGGAATCGTGCGCGGCGCGCTGCCGGGGCACGTGACGGGACTGCGCGCCGACATGGACGCACTGCCGATTCTCGAGGATTCCGGGGAAGCGTGCGCGTCCGAAGTCGCCGGCAAGATGCACGCGTGCGGGCACGATTCGCACACCGCGATGCTGCTCGGCGCGGCGCGTGTGCTGCACGAATCGCGCGAGTCGTTCCACGGCACGGCGGTGCTGCTCTTTCAACCGGCGGAAGAAGGGCCGGGCGGCGCGCAGCCGATGATCGACGAGGGCGCGCTCGACGATCCGCGCGTCGAGGCGGTCACGATGCTGCACGTCGATCCGCGGCTTCCGACCGGTTCGATCGGGATCACGCCCGGCGCGGTGAACGCCGCGGCCGACGAGTTCCATCTCACGATTCGCGGCAAGGGCGGGCACGGCGCGTATCCGCACAAGGCCGTCGACGTCATCCCGTGCGCCGGCGCGACGATCCTCGCGCTGCAGAACGTCGCCGCGCGCGAGACCGATCCGCTCGCGTCGATCGTCGTCACGATCGGCACGATCGAAGGCGGTTACCGCAACAACGTGATCGCCGACCGCGTCTTCATGACGGGAACCGTGCGCACGCACGATCCTGAGATCCACGACGCCGCCGAAGGGAAGTTGCGCCGCATCGTCGAGGGCGTCGCGGCGGCGTACGGCGCGCGCGCGGAGCTGAAGATGATCTACGGGTATCCGCCGGTCGTCAACGACGCCGACCTCGCCGAATCGTTCGCGGCGTATCAGCGGGAGCACGGCTTCACCGTCGAGCGGCCCGCACCGACGATGGGCGGCGAAGACTTCGCATACTTCGCGCAACGCGTCCCGGGCGTGATGGTGCGGCTCGGGATCTACAACGAGGCCGTCGGAAGCATCCACTCCGGCCACAGCCCGCAGTTCCGGCTCGACGAGGACGCGATCCCGACCGGGATCGCCACCCTCGTCGCGTTCGCTCGCGGCGTCGGCGACGGCTCGGTTCCCGTCCCCGTGCGCCGGCCGTAGCCGGGGCGCGCCGAGGCGGTGCGCTCTCCACCGCTTCCTCAGGGTCTTCCACAAGGAGTAGTACCAAATGTGGAGGGCGTGCACAATATCTTGTGGTTTTCGGCAGGCTGGCCCCGATCGGCGGGCGAAGGCGAGGGTCCATGGCAATGCCGTCCGTGTCTCTCGACCGGCCGTCACCGCGGGCGCTTCACCGCTGCCAGGACGTCGCTTCGCCCGCGCGTACTGCATTCGACCTCGCCTGCGAGGTCGAGAAGTGGCCGGTGTGGTTGTCCTTCGTCAGGAGCGCTCGCCGTCTCGAGCTGGGAGAGCCGATCGCTCTGGGCAGCGAGATCGCGGTCCGCTCGACGTTGATCCCCGGCGACGACGAGGAGCTCTTCGAAGTCGACCGGTTCATCCCGGGCCACCAGCTCTCGCTGGTCGGCGCGTTCTCGGTTCGGCGCCGGATCGACATTCGGATCGAGCAGAAGAGCGAGCGCTCGAAGCTCGTCGTTCGGGTCGACTATCCCACCTACGGCGGGATGGTCGGCGCGCTGGTCGACCGGCTCACCCGCCGGCGAAAGCTGGATGTCGCGCTCAACGACTCGCTGATCCACTTCAAGGGGCTGTGCGAGTTCGACCAGTCGCCCGAGGCGATTCTGGACGATTTCTAGCACTCGTTGACGCAGTGTGCTAAGCCGGGTAAACTGTAAGCGATGCCCCTCTACGATTACCGGTGCCGGAACTGCTCCAAGGTCACCGAGGTGCGCCACGGCTTCCGCGAGACCTTCGACGGCACGTGCCCGGACTGCGGCAGCGACCAGTTGGCGCGGGTCTTCACCCCCGCGGGGATCGTCTTCAAGGGGTCCGGGTTCTATCTGACCGACTCGCGCAAGCCGGCCGCATCCGAGTCGTCCGGCGGGTCCTCCGGCTCGACCCCGGCGCCGTCGTCGTCCACCGGCTCGTCCCCGGCCGGCGCTTCGTCCACGGACTCGAGCGCGGCGCCGGCCGCTACGACGCCGAGCGCGACGCCGGCCGCGTCCAGCGGCGAGTCGGGCTCCTCGAAGAAAAGCGAAGCGAGCGCAGCGTAAGCGTGTCGCCGCACGCGATCGTCTGGCTGGCGACGGCCGTCGCGCTCGTGATCGTGCTCGCCATGACGGGGATGCAGGCGCTGCGCGCGCTGCGCGAGGTATCGCGGCTCGGTGAGCACGTCGAGGCTCTCGCCGGCGCGCCGGTGCTGGAGCGCCTCGAACGGGTCGATGCGGACGTCGCCCGGCTCGAGAACGCCGCCGCTGCGCTGCCGCTGCTGATCGCTCGGGCGCAGGCCGCGCTCGTGGTCATCCGGCGCGGGCCGATCCCGCCGGAGCTGCTCGCCGCGATTCGCTTCGTACGCTCAGAGACGGCCGCATTCCGGCTGTTCGCGCGCCGCTGACCGCCGGCCGCACCGGATGAGCGTGCCGAGCGCGCGCGAGGATCGCCGCTGGATCGACGCCGACGATCGGACGTTTTTCACCGGCTTCGTGAGCGCGGTGCCGGGCTGGCTCGAAGAGTACGCGGCGCTGCGCACGATGGACCTCCTTGCGCTTCAGGAGAACGCGCGCATCACGGGCCCGCTGCTCGAGATCGGCGTCTTCATGGGCCGGTATTTCGCGGTACTCCTCCGCTCGGCGGTGCGCGCCGGCGAGCGCATCGTCGGCGTGGACACCTTCCAGTACTTCCAGCCCGAGGAGATCGCAGAACGGATGGCCGGCATGGCGGCGGCGGAGACGATGCAGTTCGTTCGACGACGGTCTGTCGACCTTTCGGCCGACGAGCTGCGCACGATTCTCGGCGGCGAGCCGCGGTTCGTCAGCATAGACGGTTCGCACGAGCGCGACGACGTGCGCTCGGATCTCGTGCTCTGCGAAGAGATTCTCGCGCCGCTCGGCATCGTTGCGGTCGACGACTTCTTGAATCCCGTGACGCTCGGCGTGAACGACGGGGTGCACCGCTTCTTCGAGCAGCCGCGGCGTCTGGCGCCTTTCGCGTACACGGCGAACAAGCTGTTCCTGTCGCGTCCCGCTGCGGCTGCTCGATACGTCGCCGCATTCGAATCGCACGTCGTCGCCGACGACCGCGAGCCACGGAGCGCGGCGTTCCGGTCGAACCTTCCCGCCTACCGCGCGAACGTCGAGCAGCGGCTGTGGGGCTCGACGCTGCTGGTCGTCCCCTGAGCCGATGGCGATAGAGATCGACGACCGCGGCGCGCGCAACCGCGTTGCGATCGCAGCGGACGTGCTGGCGAGCGGTACGGGCACGATCACCATCACGGGCGACGAGAACGACGTCGCCGTCGGGCCGGAGTGCGTCCTCAGCGGCGCCCGGATCGAGCTGGGGAGCCGCTGCACCTTCACCGCCGGAGCTGGGTCGCGCTTGAACGCGATCGAGGTCTACGCGCTCGAAGACGGGCACATCGCGATCGGCAGCGGGAACTATTTTACCTGGCACGCGAGGCTCTATCTCCACGAGCCGGGTCGCATTACGATCGGCAGCCGGTGCGGCATCGCGAGCGGAACGCTGTTCACCGTGAGCGACATGCATCCGATCTACGACCGTGCAACCGGTGTACGGATCAATTCCCCGCGCGATGTGACGGTCGAAGACGACGTCTGGATCAGCCAGGACGCGGCAGTGCTCAAAGGAGGCCATGTCGGACGCGGTTCCGTGATCGCGCTGCGCGCGGTCGTGACCGGGCCGATCCCCGCGAATTGCATCGCTGCCGGTGTCCCGGCCCGCGTGATCCGCGAGAACATCTCCTGGGACGTGTGATCGGCCCGGTCAGTCCCGGCGCGCGAGGAGACCGAACGCGGGCAAGCCGTTGATCCGCGCGTCGTCGAACTCGATCTGAACGATCGTCATTCCGGTGCGCTCGAAAAGCCACACGATGTCGTCCTTCTCGAGCCAGTAGGTGAGGTCGTCGAGCCCGCCTTCCCAGTACATCGGAACGCTGTTTCCATAATCGGGAATCATGTACGAGCGCGCGTGCAGCACCACATCCCGCGTGCCGTACCGGCGCACGACGTCTGCGGCGGGGACGAAATGCCGCCGCTGCACCTCGTCCAGAGCCGCCATGGCGCGGCTGTCGTAGTAGTGCGTCCAGATGTAGGCGTACGGCGCCAACCGCGGGAGGTGCGTGATGAAATCGGTGGGGTTTTGCAGATGGTACAGTATGCCGGACGCCCACACGACGTCGAAGCGATCCGCGCAAGCGGCGGCGTAAGCGGCGATGTCGCCGAACAGAAACTGCGCCACGTCGAGGCCATAGAGCTCCTTGACGCACAAGCACTTCAAGAAATTCATCGAGTTCGCTTCGACGGCGACGATCCGGCGAGCGCCGGCGCGCGCGATCCCGTACGTCTGATACCCTTCGAATGGCCCGAGCTCGAGGACGTCCTTGCCCGCGAAACCGCCGGGGATGACGCTCGCTGCCCACGCCGGGCGGCCGTCATCGAACATCGGGGCGGTACCCGAGACCAGCTCGTGCGGAAGACGCGATTTCCAGCTTCCGCGGAACAGATCGGCGACGTTCTGCTCCGACGGCGGTCGTCGTTCGTAATACGGCCGTATCCCGGGCTCGCTCATCAGCGGGTCAGTTCCGTCCTGGCTCCGGCTCGTCCCTCGCATGGTGCACCTCCACGATGCTTCCGTTCGGCAGGCGTATAGCGGCGAAGGGCCAATCGACCTTCTCCCATGACCGCTGCCGCTGGCTTCGATACGGTCGACGTTGCGATCGCCGACGCGCGATACGGCCGGTTGGCCTACTTTCGCCGAGACGATCCGATCGGCGCCTCGTTGCGGATGTACGGTGAGTGGGCGCAGCTCGAGCTCGACGTCTTGCTGCGGTTCGTCGGACCAGGCGACACCGTCGTGGACGTGGGCGCGAACGTCGGTACCCATACGACCGCGTTCGCGAACGCGGTCGGCACCGGCGGTAGGGTGATCGCGTTCGAGCCGCAGCCGCGCGTCTTCGAACTGCTGGAGCGAAACGTTCAAGCGAACGGCTACGACAACGTCAGCCTCTACCGCTTCGCTCTCGGCGCAGAACGATCGGTCCGGTACGCGCCACCGACCGATTACGCGGCGCACGTCAACGTAGGCGCCGTCTCGCTGCTTAGCGACGCCGAGGAATCGTCGCATCCGGTCGACGTCGTGACCCTCGACTCGTTCGAGCTCGACGCCGTTCGGCTCATCAAGATCGATGTCGAAGGGATGGAGTGCGACGTCTTGCGCGGCGCCGTGCGGACGCTCCGCCGCTGTCGCCCGGTCGTTTCGGTCGAATGCAACTCGGCCGAGGCCGGCGCCGCCGTGCTCACGCTCTTGGCGGACGCCGAGTACACGTTCTCCATCAATCGAACGGCCGCGTTCAATCCCGCGAATCATCGTGCCAACCCGATGAACCGGTTCGGTGCGACGACCGAATCCAGCATCCTCTGCCTCCCGCGCGAACTGCACGACGCCTTTGCCCCGCTGTTCGCGGGGATCGGAGCGCTCACGCCGGTACCCTCGGCGCCGGATTTCGACCGCCTCTTCCACGCCGGCCCGCGTCCGTCCGAGCCGGACGAGCTCGTGCGGCTTCGCTACCGTGTCGTGAAGAACGCATTCGAGCTCGCCGAGGCCGAACGCAAGGCCGCCGTCGACGTCGCACGGGCGCACGAGATCGCGGACACGGAGCGTTCCGAAGCGGAGCTGCAGCGCGTGCGGGCGGACAGCGCCGAGCAGCGGGCCGCGTCGCTTGCCGCCTCCGACTCCGCCGCGCAGGGCGCGCTCATCGCCGCCGAAGAGCGCGCCGCGCACGCCGAGCACCGAGCCGCCGAGGCCGAGCACCGAGCCGTGGAGACCGAGCACCGAGCCGTCGAGGCCGAGCACCGAGCCGGCGAGGCCGAGCAACGAGCCGCGGAGAGCCGGCACCGAGCCGCCGAGGCGGAGCAACGAATCGCCGAGGCCGAGCAACGAATCGCCGTCGTCAAGCACCGAGTCGCAGAGGCTGAGCAACGAGCCATCGAGGCGCACGAACGCGCCGAGGCGCAGCGGCTGCGGACGGAGAGCGCGGAGCAGCGGGCCACGCTCCTCGTGCTCTCGTCCTCCGAAGCGCACGTCGCGGTGCTCGCAGCCGAACAGCGCGTCATCGAGACGGAACAGCGAGCCGCGGCGGCCGCCGAGCGCGCATCGGCGGCTTCAGTGGCTGCGGCGGAGCTCGAAGGCGAGCTGCAGGCGCGGGACGCGGCGCTCGCCTCGATCCTGGCGTCCCGCTCGTGGCGCTTGACCGTGCCGCTGCGGCGGCTCAAGCGAGGCCTGGTCGGCACCGGCCGCGCGCAGCCGTCCGAAAGCGTGCGCGATTGAGCGCGGACGAGCCTGGCTCCGATCTCGCGCGGCTGATCGACGCCGTCGCGCAGAGCGCGTATTTCGACCCGGACTATTACCGCGCGCAGCATCCCGAGCTCGTCCACGTCGAAGACTTGGTGCGGCATTACATCGAGACCGGATGGCGCGAGAGGCTGAACCCCGGTCCCGCTTTCGATACCGCGTCCTATCTCGACGTCAATCCCGACGTTCGCGCCGCCGAGATGAACCCGCTGGTCCACTACATCCTGTACGGGCGCGCCGAAGGACGTCTTGCGCTCGGCTCTCGCCGCGAGCCGGACGATACGCGGTTGCTGGCGCGCGCCGTCGCGCCGTCGCCGCAGGAATGGGCTGCGCTGCCGCCCCGCACGCCGGGCGGCGCACCGGCGGTCGACGTCATCGTGCCCGTCTTCGACGGCTACGCCGAGACGCTGCGCTGCATCTACAGCGTCCTCGCGGCCGCGGTCGAGACGGAATTCGAGGTCTGGGTCGTCGACGACGCGTCGCCGAACCGCCCGCTCGCCGAGGCGCTGCGGCAGCTCGCCGCGGCGCAGCGGATCAACCTGTTCCGAAACCCGGAGAACCGCGGCTTCGTGCGGAGCTGCAACTTCGCGATGCGCCTGCACCCCGGGCGTGACGTCGTCCTGCTGAACGCCGACACCGAGGTCTTCGCCGGCTGGCTGGATCGCCTGCGCGCTGCGGCGCTCCAGCCGAACGTCGGCACGGTGACGCCGTTCTCGAACAACGCCGAGATCTGCAGCTATCCGCGCTTCCTGCGCAACAACGATCGCCGTCTCGAGCTGAGCGACGCCGAGCTCGATCGCGTCTTCGCGTCGGTAAACGCGGGGCGCATCGTGGATCTGCCGACCGCCGTCGGGTTCTGCATGTACCTGCGGCGCGAGTGCCTGGCGACCGTCGGCGCGTTCGACGAGCGGTTCGGACTCGGGTACGGGGAAGAGAACGACTTCTCGCTCCGCGCCGCGCGCCTGGGCTGGCGCAACGTGCTCGCCGCCGACGTCTTCGTGCGCCACTACGGCGGCGTGTCGTTCGGCGCCTCGAAGTACGAGCGTGTCCACGCTGCCGGCCGGGTGATCGCCGAGCTGCATTCCGGCTACGCCGCGCAGGTGCGCGGCTTCATCGCAAGCGACCCCGTCAAGCCGTTTCGCGCGCAGGTCGACGCGGAGCGCATCCGGCGCTGGACCGGCGGGCGGACGTTCCTATTCGTCACGCACATGCGCGGCGGCGGAACCGAGCGGCACGTCAACGACCTCGTGCACGCGATCACCGCGGACGGCGGCGGCGTGCTCTTCTGTCGCCCCGAGCAGACGGCCGGTGCCAAAACGGTCCAGCTCTCGTTTCCGCCGCTCGATGCCCCGAATCTCCCGCCGGTCGAGATGTCGCCGGGCGGTCTCGGCGCGTTCTGCGACGCGTTGCTCGCGATGGGCGTCGTCCACGTCCACCTGCAGCACCTCGCGGATTTCCCGTCGGAGAGCGCCGAGTTCTTTCGGATCGCGGCGGCGCGTCTCCGCGTGCCGTACGACGTCACGATCCATGACTACCTCGCGATCTGTCCGCGCATCACGCTGATCGACGCGAGCGGCTACTACTGCGGCGAGCCCGATGAGGACGGGTGCGCGCGCTGCTTGGCACAGGCCGGACCGGACGTCGAAGCGACGCCGATATGGCTCTGGCGGGCGCGTTTCGAACACCTGCTGCGCGACGCGCGAGCGGTCTTCGTCCCCGACGCCGACGTCGCGACCCGATTGCGGCGGTACATCCCCTCGGCGCGCTACGTCCTTCGCCCGCATCCGGAACCGCCGGCAGCGCTCGGCGCCGCGCTGACGGAGGCGCTCGCGGTGCCGCGCATCGTGAACGGCGCCGTCGTGCGAAAGGTCGGGCTCGTCGGCGCGATCGCCCCGCACAAGGGCTCGCGCCTCTTGGCGCAGTGCGCGCGGTTGGCGCGCGACCGCAACCTTCCGCTGGCGTTTACCGTGCTCGGCTTCACCGACATCGACGAGGAGTTGCGCGAACTCGGAGTCACGATTACCGGACGCTACCGTGAAGAAGAGGCCGAGGCTCGTCTGGCTCGCGCACAACTCGACTTCGCGTGGTATCCCTCGGTCTGGCCGGAAACGTACTGCTACGCGCTGTCGATCGCGCTGCGCGCCGGCGTCTTTCCCGTCGCCTTCGATTTGGGCGCGATCGCGGCGCGGCTGCGTGCGCTCCGCTGGGGCCACCTCATGCCGATCGAGTGGCTCCTCGATCCGGCACAGGTCGTCGAAGCGATGGTCTCACTGCGCGTCTCCCCGCCGCCGCACGGCTTCCAGCCCGTGCCGCCGTCCGCCGGCGGCTCGTTCGTCGAAGAGTACTACGACATCGGCGTTCCGGCGCGCTAAGCGGGCGGCTCTTCCTCGGGCGGTTCCCAGGCCCACCCGAAGCCGGTGCGCGATTCGTCCCCGGTCCCGCCGAATGCGCCCTCCTCGTCGTCCGGCTCTCCGGGCAGCGCGAATGGTGCGCCGAACGGTGCCGCGACCGCCGGCGGCGGGGCGGGCCGTGGCGGCTCCGGCACTGCGAAGCCCGGTGGCGGAGGCGCCGGCGGCTCGTGCGCCCAGGGTAGGAAATCGTCGCGCGGCACCAGCGGCGCCGCCGCGGAGACCGGTGCCGGCGCGGGCGGGACCGGCGGCGCAGGTCCGACCGCGGCCGGTGTCTCCGCGAGCCGGGGCGGCGGCGGCGCGATGTCGGCGTTCGGGCGGAACGGCGTCCCCGCGCTCTGCGCGAGCGGGACACCCGCCGCCGTGCCGACCAGGACGATCCGTGAAAGCGGCAGCAACTGCGCGTCGGGCCGCGCGGCGAGCGCGCGCAGCTCATCGAGATACGCGCGCGGCATCTCCTCGATCACCATCGCGTCGAGCACGAGCGAGACCGTCTCCGCGACCGCGTGCGGCGGCGGGACGCGCGTGAACGTATAGAGGTTCTGCCAGACGTCGGCCTTCACGCTCGCCAGCAGTTTACGCCAGTAGTCGATGGTCTGATAGCCTTCGAACTGGCCGTTCTCGCGCTTCGCGCGCGCGTACAGCGCCGCGATGCGCTTGCCGAGCGGATCGGCCGGCGGCGAGGGTTCGACGAGTGCGACGCGGCGCGCGACGCGCGCCAGCTCCGAGACTGCGCGGCCGTGAAAGCCGGGGTCGATCTCGTGCAGGTAGTGCATCGCGACGCCGGCGTCGTACGCGTTCTCCATCGCGGGGATCATCGTCACGCTGCCCCGCATCGGCGTCGCGCCGATCTCGCCGATCCGCGGGAGCTGCGCGTCGTTCGACGCGAGCACGGTGACCACGGCGCCGATCTCGACCGCACGCGCGGCCCACGCACCTTCGTTCGCGAAGCCCACGAAGAGCACGCGTTCGCCGGGGTGGACGGCGAGCGCGTCCCAGATCTGCTGATCGATGCGGTACGACTCGCGCTGGAAATCGGAGACGTCGTTCATCGCGCGGTCACTGGGGAAGGTGGGACTCGAACCCACATGAGCTCTCACTCGGTCGCTTTTGAGGCGACTGCGTATACCGTTTCGCCACTTCCCCGTCTTCCTTGCTCGCAGGTGGCGGATTCGCGGCGAGCCAGGCGCGCTCCGCTTCGGCGAACGCTGCGCCGATCGGCCGCACGCCCGCGCTGCGCGCGAAGGTGATCCGGTGCCAGGCGTCGCCGGGCGCGAAGACGAGCCGCAGCGTCCCGTTGCTGCGCGCCGGCGTCCAGGTGGCGGATTCCACGTCGGCAGGCCGCCATGACACCGCGAATGTCGACGGGTGACCGGCGGACGTCTCGTTGAGGCGCATCCCGCCCGCACCGGGGTCGAGCGTCGCGGCACCGGCGGCGGGCGCCGAGAGCGCGCCCGCATGCAGCATCGTCCCCGGCCGGATCGTGAGTGCGGAGAGCGAGACGTGGCGCTGCGCCGCGTCGCCGTCGTGCGGCGTGAACCGTTCATCGACGACCAGTCGCGCGGCCGGCGACGCCAGCGCGATCGTTCGCTCGAAGCGCGCGCCGTGCGGCGTCACGTCCGGTGCGTCGTACGCGAGATAGGCGCCGGCCGCCGTTCCGTGCGCAAGCGTGCATCCCCGGTACTCGCGGTTGAACATCCCGGCGGGATAGGTGTGCGTGTACTTGGCGATACGGTCGGTCGCCGACGGCGGCGGCTGCGCGAGCACGTCGTCGCGCAGCGCGCCGGTCGCGTCGAAGGCGTTCGGCGCCGCGTTCTGCGCCGGCCAGGGGGCGTCGAATGCGACGACGCGGCCGCCCCCCGCCGGGACGACGACGGCCCGTGCCTGCGCGTTGCGCAGCACGATCTCGGAGGCGCCGTCCTCGAACACGTCTTCGCGCGAGGCGACCGCCCCCGCGGGCGGCGGCGAACCGGCCGGCGCGGGGAACCACTCGCCCGGCGCGAGCTCGATCCCGCCGTGAGCGGCGCCGGCGAACTTCGTGAACTTCACGATCCCGCTGCGCACCGTTCCGGTCAGGAGCGCATACGTCTCCGACCAGGCCAGCTCGCGCCGGCGCCGCACGCGGCCCGCGACGACGTCGATCGTGCAGCGCTCGGCCGTCGGTATCGGCTGCAGGGTCGTGTAACCGCCGAACGTTCCGCCGTCGGCGGCGTCCAGCACCGGACACGTCGTCGCCAACCGGTCACCGCGGCGATAGCGCGGCGAGACGACGCTCAGGTCGAGGTCGAGCACGATCACGCGCGCCGCGCGCGCGCCGAGGACGAAGGGGTGCAGCACCGGCGGCGCGCCGTACGCGCGCGGATCGATCGTCACCGGCTGATCGCTCCAGTTTTCGACGACGGCGAAGGTTCCGTGCCGGCGGCTGCTGCGCGCGCGCAGCAGCGTTCCGTGCGGGAACCGGCGCGCGCCGAGCGCGGCCGAGACCGAGCCGACCACGGTGAGGCCGAGGGCGCGCGCGCGCCGCACGAACCCGCCGTCCGTGTCGGGGTGCGCGACCACGTAGCGGAACGTGCGCAGCCGCGTCGCCGTCACGGCGCGCGGATCGACCGTATCGCATCCGACGCCGCCGCTGCGGCACGCCGCGAGGTCGGCCTTCAGCGACGCGGCCGCGCGGTACGCGTCGGCGCGCCCGTCGTACGGCACCGCGACGTCGGCGACGGGTTCGGCTTCCTCGAGCGCCGGCCCGTACAGCGCGAGCGCGGCGAAGACGGCGCGCGTCGTCGACCAGCGCGAGACCGGAACGACCGGCTCGGCGAACGGGCGCGTCAGCTCGAGATCGTAGGCCGCGTCCCAGGCGTAGAGCGCGTTGGAGAACGGCGCTTCCCACCCGAACGGCGCGAGCGTGTCGAGCAGCGGGAAATCGATCAGCCCCTTGAGACCGAGGCCGGTCAGCTCGGCGAGCGCGAGCGACGTGTTCGACGGATCGGCCGGCCGCGGCTGCGGATCCTCGGGTCCGGCGAGCCAACCCGCCTGAAACTCGCTGTACGCGAGCGGGACGGCGTCCTGCGTGCGCAGCGTCGCGGTCGCGAACGCGAGCTCCGCGCGATCGTGCTCACCGATCGCGTATGCATCGCTCTGATACCAGTTTCCCATCGCCCACACGGGCGACGACGACGGAACCTTCATCTCGAAGGTGTTGATGAAGACCGGAACGTGCGCACCCGCGACGTCGCGCACCTGCGCTCGCAGCCAGCCGAGGTAGCGCTGCAGGTGCGGCGCCGGATACGTGTCGTTGTCGAGGTAGGCAGCTTGGTCGTCGTCGAGCTGGACCGCGATCACGCGGTCCGCGTAGGGGCGAAACTCGGCCAGCGCGCGGTGCAGCCAGCGCGCGGCGTACCGCAGGTGCGTAGGGTTGTTCAGCCATTCCGCCGCGGCCGCGTCGGAGCGCGCGTTCTGCAGCGTCGCGGTCGCCGGGTAGCGGCCTTCGAGCACGTCGTGCAGCGGCATGCCGTACTCCGGGCGCTCCAGCAGCCACGCCGGATACCCGCCGTTGCGCCACTCGTTGCGGATCACCGGTCCCGGGCGGACGATGAACCAGAAGCCCATCTCCTTGCCGAGCCGCATCACTTCGTGCAGGTCGCGGCGCGGGCTGGTGCGGCCGTCGAAGTCGAAATCGCCGTCGGAGAGCTCGTGCCAGTTCCACGGCACGTAGAGATCGAGCGTGTTCGCGCCGAGCTCGCGCATGCGCTGCATCGCGTCGCGCCAGCGCGAGCGCGGGATGCGCTCGTAGAAGAACGCTCCACCGAGGAAGAAGAACGGCTTGCCGTCGACGGCGACTTCGGCGTGCCCCGACGCGTCACGGACGATCGCCGCGTGCCCGAACGCGGGATCGGCCGGCCGGCCCGGGGGCGGCGCGGCGAGCGCGCTCGCGGGCGCAAGCGCGATCACGAGCAGCGCGGCCGTGGCGAACGGCCAGATGCGGCCCGCACGTGCGCGCACGAGATAGACCACCGCCCCGGCGGCGAGCGTCACGAGACCGAACGCGATCGAGGCGGCGCCGGTCGACCAGAACAGAAACAGCCAGCCGACCAGCGCGATCAGCGGCGGGAGCGGATAGAGCGGGATGCGGAACGGCGCGACGCCCTCGTTGCGCCGCCGTGCGAGCTCGACCGCGACGACTTGGCCGACGCCTTGGATCAGCACGATCCCCGCGGTGAGCGCGCTGATCACAGCGTCGAGCGGGAGCAGCGAAGCGGGGAGTGCGAGCGTCCCGATGACGACCAGCGACACCGCCGGAAAGCGCCCGCTCCGGTGCAGGCGCGCGAACGCGGGGAGAAAATCGCCGCCGGCGGCGGCGGCGTACGGGATGCGCGACGCGGCCAGCAGCAAGCCGTACGTCGACGCGAACGCGGTGATCATCACGGCCAGCGTGACGGCGACGGCGAACGGCGCGCCGACCGCGCGCTCGGCGACCAGCGACGCGATCGCCGTCGAGCCGGCGATCTCGTTCGGTCTCACCGCCGCGGCGACGCCGAGATTGAGCAGAACGTAGGCGGCGCAGACGAAGGCGACGGAGAGAACGATCGCGCGCGGGATCGTGCGGCTCGGCGCGACGACCTCGTCGCCGAGGGCGCAGACGTCGCCGTAGCCGCTGTAGTCGTAGAGGGTCTGGATCAAGGCTTGGCCGAGCGGCGCGATCCCGACGCCGACGGCGAGCGTCATCGCAAGCGTGCCGCCGATCGGCGCGAACGGATGGGTGAGCCCGGCGAAGGCGACGGCGAGCAGCGTCGCGAGCGCGATCGCTCCGAGCACGAGCGCGGCGCGCGCGATCTGCGGGATCGGGCGGTACAGCGCGACGATCGTGACGATTCCCATCGCGACCGCGAGCGCGTGCGTCGGTCCGAAGCCTTGGATCGCGGGGACGAGGTAGGCGGCGTACTGCGCGAAGCCGATGTAGCCGGACGCGAGGATCAGCGGCGCCCAGAACATGAACTGCCAGACGAACAAGAACGCGACCAGCCGTCCCGCGCGGCCCGCGCCGAACGCTTCGCGCAGATAGGTGTACGTGCCGCCGGTGCGCGGAAACCGCGAGGCGAGCTCGGCCCAGACCAGCCCGTCACACAGGGCGATCACCGCGCCGGTCACCCATGCGACCGCGGAGACCGAGCCGTGCAGCGCCGCAACGACGAGCGGCAGCGTGATGAACGGACCGGCTCCGACCATCGTCGCGACGTTGATCGCGACCGCCGAACGCAGGCCCACGCCTCGGATCATACGAACGCCCTTCGCCGTCACCGTGAACGACCTCTCGCGTCTCCTCCGCCTGCGCGGCACGCTGCGCATCGACGACGTCGACAGCCCCGCACTGCGCGACAACGCGCTCGGCGATCCCGCGGCGCGTCCGCTCGCGGTCTACGTGCCGCCCGGCTACGAGCCCGAGGGATCCCGTCGGTATCCCGTGCTGTACTGCCTGCACGGCTACACCGGCGACGTCGGGGCGCTCGTCTCGGCGAAGGCGTGGGAGACCAACGTCGTGCAGTGGATCGACCGGCTGATCGCCGATAACCGCATGCCTCCGGCGATGCTCGCCGTCGTGGACGGGTTCACGCGCCTCGGCGGCTCGCAGTACGTCGACTCGGTCCACAACGGCGACTACGCGACGTACACCGTGCGCGACGTCGTCGGCTTCCTCGACGCCAACTACCGGACGATCGCGCGCGAAGGCGGTCGCGCGGTCTTCGGCAAGTCCTCGGGCGGCTTCGGCTCGCTGCATCTCTGCTTGGAGCACCCCGGCGTGTTCGCCGCGTTCGCTTCGCACAGCGGCGACGCGTACTTCCGGTACTCCAACGTCCGCGGTTTCCCGACCGCGCACCGCGTGCTCGCGCAGTTCGGCTCGATCGAGGCCTTCGTCGAAGAGTTCGAGCGGCGGCCGAAGCGCCCGCAGCACTTCTATGAGACGGTCGAGATGCTGGGTTACGCATCGGCGTACTCGCCGCGCGCGAAGGAACGCTGGGCGATCGACCTGCCCTGGGACGAGCACACCGGCGAGCTGCGCGAGGATATCTTCGCGCGCTGGCTCGCGTTCGACCCGTGCGAGCGGGTCGCGAGCGGCCGCGCGGCGCTGGAGCGATTGCGACTGCGATATCTCGACTGCGGCCGAAAGGACGAGTACGCGCTCGACGTCGGCGCGCGGGTGTTCGTCCGGCGCTGCCGCGATCTCGGCCTCGAGATGCGCCACGAAGAGTTCGAGGACGATCACCGTAACGTCGGCTACCGCTATGCAATCTCGCTCCCCGCGCTCGCCGAGGTGCTCGACCGCGAATGAAAAAACGCGCCCCGCTGGTGCGGGACGCGTTCCGGTCGGTCAGTGCGCCTGAGCGCTTACTGCTGGCCTTGCGGGCGCTGCGCGTTGCGCAGCTCGCGGATCTTCTCGCGGCTCACCGAGAGCTGGAGGAGGAAGCGCCCCGCGTCGTTCGCACGCGCGCCCCAGGGGCCGCGCGGGTGATCGGCGTTCGCGCCCGGACCGTTGGGGCCGGGGCCGTTCGCGCCGGGGCCGTTCGCGCCGGGAGCGTTCGGACCGGCGCCGTTCGGGCCGGGGCCGTTCTCGCCGCGCGGCGGCATGTTCGCGCGGACCGTCTGCATCATCTTGTCGCGCTCGCCGAGGACGGCTTTCGCCTCCGCCGGCGTGATCGCGGCATCGATCTGCTGCGCTGCGGCGCGCAGGTCGGTGAGCTGACCCTTGTTGACCTGGTCGACGATCGCTTGCACCTTCGCCCGGCTGGCCGGGCTGAGGTCGTTGAGTGCGGCTGTCTTCGTTGCGTCGCGCGCCTGCTGCATTTGCTGGCGAACTTCGGGCGAAGGTCCGTTCTCTGCCGCGTTGCTCTGCTGCGCGCAGGCGGCGAGGGGGAGTCCGGTCGCCACGAGGAGGGCGAGCACGGGGAGAGACAACTTCATGACGGCAGCGTACGGCCGCGGCCGGGGGCGAGGCTGGGAAAGCGGTGAGCGGCGGGTGAGAAGACGCCCAGAATCGCGTTAAGCGCCGCTAGGAAGTCGGCGCCCCTTCGCTCTGCGTCGCGGGGATGCGGTCCGGATTCGGCGGATCGCCGACGCCGTTCGCGCCGCCGACTCCGGCGAGCGCACTGGTCGCGTCGAGCGCTTGCCGCAGGTCCGCGATGAGATCGTGCGCGCTCTCGATCCCGACCGAGAGCCGCAGCAGTCCGTCGGTGATCCCGCGGCGCTCACGCTCGTCCTTCGGGATCGAGCCGTGCGTCATCCGCGCCGGATGATTGATCAGCGACTCGACGCCGCCCAAGCTTTCCGCGAGCGAGAAGAGCTTCGTGCGCTTGGCGAACTCGAGCGCGCGCGACTCCGGACCGCGCAGCGTCACGGAGACGATTCCGCCGAAGCCGCGCATCTGCGTGCGCGCCAGCTCGTGCTGCGGGTGGGACGGCAGACCGGGATAGAGCACCGTTGCGACGTCGTCGCGCTCGCTCAGGAACTGCGCGATCGCCAGCGCGTTTCGCTCGTGCTCGCGCATCCGGATCGCCAGAGTCTTCACCCCGCGCGAGATCAGGAACGCCTCGAACGGGCTCAGGTTCGCGCCCAGCGTCTTCTGGAGCAGGCGCAGGCTCTCCGCGATCGAGGTATCGCTGGTCATCGCCGCCCCGCCGATCACGTCGCTGTGACCGCCGAGATACTTCGTCGCGGAGTGGATCACGACGTCGGCGCCGAGCGCCAACGGCGATTGGAAGTACGGCGTGCAGAACGTGTTGTCGACGACGACGAGCTGCCCCGGCCGCTTGAGCGCGACGACCGCCGGGATGTCGATGATCCGGAGCATCGGGTTGGTCGGGGTCTCGATCCAGAACATCTTGGTGTTCGGGCGGATCGTGGCTCGCACGGCGGCGAGGTCGGTCATGTCGACGAAATCGAACGTGATCCCGAAGCGCTCGAGCACGCGCGTCAGCAGCCGGTACGTCCCGCCGTACGTGTCGTCGCTGACGACGATGTGGTCGCCGCTCGAGAGCAGCGCCGTGATCGCGCTCTCGGCACCGAGCCCGGAGGCGAACGCGATGCAGTGCTCGGCCTCTTCGAGCGCGGCGAGCTGCGTCTCGAGCGCGTTGCGCGTCGGGTTGGCGACGCGTGAGTAGTCGAACCCCTTGTGCTCGCCGACCGCGGCTTGCGTGTAGGTCGAGGTCGCGTAGATGGGAACGATCGTCGCGCCCGTCGCTGGGTCGGGGTCCTGTCCGGCGTGAATGGCGCGCGTCGCGAAGTCCATGACCCTTCAGATACCCGCCGCGTCCGCGGGGTTCCGGCCTCGGAGACGGATCACGTTTGGGCGGACAAGAACGAGATGATGTCTTGGCGGGTCACGACGCCGGCCGGCTTGCCGGCGTTGGTCACCACGATCGCCGAGTTCGCCATCGTCAGCAGCTTGTAGGCTCGCCCCACCTCGACGTCGTGCTCGAGCATCGGGAACGGGCGGCCCATCACCTCGCCGACCGGTTTGTGCATGATGTCGGCGTGGTCGAAGACCTGCTGCATCACCGCGACGTCGTTGATCGATCCGACGACCTCGCTCCCGCGGATCACCGGGAGCTGCGAGATCTCGTAGCTCCGCAGCAGGTCCAGCGCGACCTTCACGGTCTGGTCCTCGGTGAGCGTGATGATCGGCGGAAGCGGCTGCTTCGTGCGCAGCACGTCGCCGACCGTATCCTTGCGGCGTTCGTCTTCCAGGAAGCCGTTGGTGCGCATCCACTCGTCGTTGAAGATCTTCGACATGTAGCCGCGACCGCTGTCCGGCATGACGACGACGAGGATCGCCTCCGGCGGCAGCTCCTTCGCGACGCGCGCCGCGGCGGCGACCGCGGTTCCGGACGAGCCGCCGACCAGCAGTCCCTCTTCGCGCGTGATGCGGCGCGCCATCAAGAAGCTCTCTTTGTCGGTGACGCGCAGAATGCGGTCGATCACGCGCATGTCGACGGTCTGCGGGAGGTAACTCATCCCGATCCCCTCGACCTTGTACGACTTCGGCGTGTCGCCGCTGTAGATCGAGCCTTCGGGATCGGCGCCGACGACGACGATGTTCGGGTTCTTCTCTTTGAGGAAGCGCGCGGTTCCGGAGATCGTTCCGCCCGTCCCCATCCCGCTGACGAAGTGAGTGATCTTCCCGGCGGTCTGTTCCCAGATCTCGGGGCCGGTCGTCTGGTAGTGCGCGCCGGGATTCTGCGCGTTGTGCCATTGGTCGGGCTGGATCGCGCCCGGGATCTCCGCGGTGAGGCGGTTCGCCACGCCGTAATACGATTCGGGCGAATCGTTCGGCACGTTGGTGGGCGTCACCACGACCTCGGCGCCGTACGCCTTGAGGAGGTCGATCTTCTCCTGGGACATCTTGTCCGGCATGACGAGGATGCAGCGGTACCCGCGAATCGCGGCCGCCATCGCGAGCCCCGTGCCGGTGTTGCCGGACGTCGCCTCGATGATCGTCGCGCCTGCCTTGAGCACCCCGCGCGCCTCGGCGTCCTCGATCATCGCAACCGCCGGGCGGTCCTTGACCGACCCGCCGGGGTTGACGTACTCGACTTTGGCGAGGACCAGACACTTTGCCCCGTCGATCACGCGATTCAGGCGCACGAGCGGGGTATGACCGACAGCGTCGAGGGCGTTTTCGTAGTAGGTCATCCCGGTCGCGGGACGGGGTTCGGTCAGGGCCATGACCCGGTCGCGTTCCGCAACTCCGAGATGGCAGCCTGCGTCCTGGGCACTGCGACGGTCGCGAGCGAGAGAAGGGAAGAGGATGGCCACCGATTTCAGGAACGGCGAGTTTCCGCGCCGGGGGCGCGACGCGCTCGACGGCTATCTGTGGCTCGCCCGAGTCTTCGACAAGGCGCGTGCCGCGCGCGACGAGACGATCTACGACTACATCTATCCGTGTCCCATGGACCGCGGCGTCTTCGACCGCTGGGGGATCACCGCGCGGATGTTCGACGCGGCGCTCGACACATGCCAGACCGACGACGAGATCCTGACGTGGATTAAGGCGCGGGTCCCGGAGGCACGCCGCGACGACGCGAACCGCTGGCTGCTCGAGGAGAAGGCCGGTAATCTCGACCGGCAGGACGCCGAGGAGGGCGTCGTCCCAGCCTAACGCGAACGCGGTCCGCGTGATGCGCCTTCGCTTCGCCATCCTTGCCTCGGCGCTCGGCGTTCTGGCCGCGTGCGGAGGGCCGCAAGTGCCGCCCGCACAGAACTACGGGACGATCACCGGCCGCGTCTTCGACGCCGCGACGAATCAGCCGGTCGGGGGCGCCGTCGTGACGGTCGACACGATCCTCAGCTCGACCAGCGGCAGCGACGGGACGTATCGCATCGGCAACGTCCCGCTCGGAACGTACACGCTCTCGCCGATCCCGCCGTCCGGCTATGACGCGCCGCGGCAGCCGGCCTACGACGGCAGCATCGGCACCGGTCAGACGATCACCGTCGACGTACCGCTGACCAAACGCTGAGCCGCGTGCGCGTCGTCGTCGCGCCGGACAAGTTCAAGGGCAGCCTCGACGCCGCACGGGTCGCCGACGCTCTCGCCGCCGGCGTGCGCGACGTGCTCGCGGACGCCGACTGCGCGCTGATCCCGATGGCCGACGGCGGTGACGGCACCGTCGAGGCGTTTGTGGCCGGCGGCGCGACGCGCCGCACCGCCCGCGTGAGCGGAGCGCTCGGCGCGCCGGTCGACGCCGGCTACGCGCGCGAAGGCCGGACGGCGATCGTCGAGATGGCCGCCGCGTCCGGACTCGCGCTGCTCGACGGGAAGCTCGACCCCCGGCGCGCGACGACGCGCGGGACCGGCGAGCTGCTGCGCGACGCGCTCGACGGCGGGGCGACGCGGATCGTGCTCGGGATCGGCGGCAGCGCGACGACCGACGGCGGCGCGGGCGCGCTCGCCGCGCTCGGCGCACGCTTTCTGGCGGAGGACGGCGAGGTGCTCGACCCGGCGCCGCTCGCCCTGGCGCGCGTCGCGCGGGTCGATCTCGACGGCCTCGACGGGCGCCTGCAGGGCGTCGATCTGGCCGTCGCCTGCGACGTCGACAACCCGCTGATCGGGCCGAACGGCGCGGCCGCGGTCTACGGCCCGCAGAAGGGCGCCTCGCCGGAGGACGTCCGGTTCTTGGACGGCGTCCTGGCGCGGCTCGCCGACGCGATGACCGCCGCGACCGGCCGCGATCAGCGCGCGCGGCCGGGCGCCGGCGCTGCCGGCGGACTCGGCTGGGCGCTCGCCTCGGCGTGCGGCGCGCGCCTGCAGCCCGGCGTCGCATTGGTCGCCGAAGTGCGCGGGCTGGCGCGGGCGCTCCGTGGCGCGGACTGGTGCTTCACCGGCGAAGGCCGCATCGACGAGCAGACGCTGCGCGGGAAGGTCGTCGACGGCGTCGCCGTGCTCGCCCGCGCGGCCGGTGCTCCGGTGATCGCGTTCGGCGGCAGCATCGACCCGGCGGTCGAAGCACGATTGCGCGCGCGCGGCGTCCGGTGCGTGCCGGTGGTCGCCGGACCCGTGACGCTCGATGAAGCGATGCGGAACACGGCGGCGAACCTCCGCGCAGCCGCCGCCCGGGCGACCGCCCTGCTGACCACCCATCGCAACGAACACGGAGGCTGATGTGCAGCTCGTCCTCTTCGCCGCGTTCCTCGCTGCCGCGCCGCTCGACGCGTCGCACGCCGCCGTGCTCGACGCGCTGATGCGCTTCGACACCTCGGGCTGCGACGAAGCGCAGACCCGCAGCGCCGCGCGGTCGGCGACGATCCGGCGGCTCGGCCGCACGCACGGCGACGAGCTCATCCTCGCCGACATCCAGCAGCCGTGCTTCTGCGGTGCGCACAACTGCCCGTATGTTGGGATCCGGCTGACGCGCGGTCGCGCGCGCGAGCTCTTCACCGCCTACGGCTTCGCCGCTCGGCTCGTCGCCGACCCATCCGGGATGCCGTCGGTCGTCGTCACCGGCCACGACAGCGCTCTCGTGATGGACGAGACGACGTATGGCTACCGCGGCGGTACCTACGCGCAAACCGCAGCCTTTCGCGTGCGCGGCGACGACGGATCGCGCAAGCCGGATCACGCCGACGTCCGGTTCGCCCCGGGCGCGTCGGCGGCGACCCTTCACGGCACCGTGGCCGCCGGTTGGTACGACGTCTACCGCTTCGGCGCGAGCCGCGGGCAGCGGCTGACCGTTTCCGGGATACGTTCGGCCCAGCCGCTCACGTTCTTCGCGTACGGCACCGACCTCTCACAGATCATCCGGGTGCGCGCCGGCGTCCCGGTCGCGCTCCCGGTATCCGGGGCGTACAGTTTGCACGTCGATACCGAAGCCGGCGAATCGGTCCCGTACACCCTCACGCTCACCATCCGATAGCGCTCGCCGAGCGGATCTCAGCGCCGCGCGAGCGCGGCGTCGAGCGCGGCGTTGAGCTTCTCCGGCTGATCGAGCATCACGAAGTGCTTCGCGCCGGCGATCGTGACGACGGTCGCCTTCGGTGCGCCGCCGAGCAGCGCACCGTAGAACGCCGCTTTCTGCGCCTCGGTGTACGGCTCGCCGCTGCTCCACCCGGTGATCTCGGTGAGCGGCACGGTGATCTTGGGAAGGTCCGGCCGAAGATCGGCGGCGAGATCCGCCTGCAGCCAGCTCCCCACGGTCGCGCGATCGCTCTGCGCGCTGGCGGCCGCGATCTGTCCGGCGAGCTCCGCGTCCGTGACGCCGATCGTCGCCATGTACTGGCGCTCGTACGCGGCGAATTGTTCGTCGGACTGCGCGCGAACGCCGGCCCCGAAGCGTGCGGCGGCTCCGGCTCGCTCGACCGCGGTCATCTGCGCGACGGCCGGAAAGACCGGGAGCCCGTCGATCGCGACGACTGCCGCGAGCCGATCCGGATGCGCTTCCGCGTAGGCGATCGCGAGCGTTCCGCCGAGGCTGTGGCCGACCAACACGGGGCGGACGATGCCGCGTCCGGTGAGCAGCGCGCTCAGATCGGCGTCGAAGCGCGCGATCGACACCTCGCCCGACGGTGCGGGACGGCCCGCGAATCCCGCCAGCGTGACGGAGTACACCGTGTACGACGAGACCAAGTGCGGGATCACGCCGTTGTTCGGGATGACCCGTTCGACCGGAACGCCGGGAGCGACCGGCGGGAGGGTGCCGTTCCACGTCCACGCGCCGCTCGCAAGACCGGGGATCAGGATCACCGCCGGACCGCGCCCGGCGTACCGCTCGACGTGCAGCATCCCGACGTCGAAGGTTTCCGCGACGGCGGCGGGGAGTCCGGGCGCGAGCGTCGCGGCGCCGGCTGCGGTCATGAGGGTGAAGGAGAAGCACGCGGCACCCGCCGCCGTGATGAGCTTACGCATGGTGGTGACTTTCTTCGAGGAAGATTTCGTGGATGTGGCGCCCGAACACGCGAGCGATCTTGAACGCGAGCGGAAGGGAAGGATCGTACTTGCCGACTTCGAGCGAGTTCACGGTCTGCCGGCTCACGCCGAGCCGCTCCGCGAGATCGCTTTGCGACCAGCCGCGCTCGGCGCGCAGGACGCGCAACTGGTTCTTCACGCGTAACGGCGCCGCGCGAGTGCCGTCCCGAGGCCGTAGAACGCGCACAGCACGACCCACAGCCAGCCGACGCTGAACGTGGGCAGTGCCGCGAGCCACTGCAGCAGCCCGATGCTGACGATGACGACGCTGGTGCCGACCACGCCGAGCAGCATCCCTTCCATATGGATTCGCCGCTCGAGTTCGTCCATCGCACGAACGCGCGCGATGATCGCGAAGCCCGCGAACCCGAGCGGTATCATTGCGAGGAGCGCGCCCGCGACGTGGATCGCATCGAGCGCCGGGGGCTTCGGCAGAAGAAAACCGTCGGCCAGGATGATCGCGCTGTACGCCGCCATCCAGACCACGAAGCGCACCATGTGCCGCCGCGGCTCGTTCATGCAGCGATAGTAAACGACCCTTGTCAGAATGTCAAGCGTGCTAGACAGCGCGTAGGAGTGCCAGTTTGTATCAATTCACTTGACACAAACGGTCCGATTGTGTCATGGTGATGATACAAACACGTTCAGGGAGAGAACCGATGACCGCGAGCGTGGGGACCTGGCTGCACTGGTACATGATCGTGTTCTTCGCCCTTTTCGGGGCCGGGATGGTGCTGTGGCGCAATGAGCTCGCGCGCGTCGGCCCGCTGATCGGCGTCGCCGCGCTCGACGGCGCAGACGAAGCGCGGTTGCGCGTCGCGATCGAACGCCGCGAGCGACTCGAGCGGCTCCCCGCCGCGGCGATGGGGAATACGGTCGGCTGCGCTGCGCTCGCGGCCGCCGTCGCCGGCACGCTCACGCCGGCGCCGACGGTGATCTTGTATGCCGTCGTCTGCGTCGTGCTCGCTGCGACGCTGGCCGCCGCGTACGTCCGGCTGCGGCGCGCGGGTCCGCGCCGCGTTGCGTCGCTGCGCGCTCGCACGTTGAGCACGATCGTGCCGTGGTGGCTCCAAACCGTCGTCGCGATGGCCGTGGTCTCGCCGCTGGCGTTCGTCGACGTGGAGCCGGTCGCGGCGGTGCTCGTCACCGGCGCCGCCTTGGCGATCGCGGTGCTCGGCGAGCGCGTCGCACGCCTTCCGGCGATCCTGAGCGACGAAGATCCGCTCGTCGATGCGTACGTCGACGAACGTCTCCGCTCGGTTCGCGCGGTCAACGTGCTCGCCACAGCGACCGCTCCGGCGTACGTCTTCGAGGCGATCACGCTCGTCCTCGGAGCGATGGAGACGCACCGCTTTCCGCCGTTCCACACGACGGCGATGCTGATCGGACTCGCCGGGTTGGTCGTCGGCGTCGGAGCGCAGTTGATCCTGATGAAGCGCAGTCCCGGGGCGGCCGACGTGCGGCGATGGGCCGGAGCATGACGATCGCCTCGAGCCGTGGCTGAGGGATTCATCGCGGTCGACGGCGCGCTCGAGACGCCGCCGTACCAGCAGATCCTCGAGCAGGTGCGGGGGCTGATCGAGCGCCGGGAGCTCGAGGCCGGGACGCTGCTGCCGACGGTTCGACAGCTCGCCGGCGATCTCGCCGTCGCGCCGAACACCGTCGCGCGCGCGTACGCCGAGCTCCAGAGTGACGGCTGGATCGTCAGCGACGGCCGGCGCGGGACGCGCGTCGCGCCGCGGGTCCCGCACACCGACAAACGGGTGCGCGGGCGCGCGCTGCGCGAGGCGGTCGGAAAGCTGATCGCCGTGCTGCGCCATCGCGGGTACTCGGCGGTCGAGATCGGCGAGGAGCTCAGGCATACGCTTCGCGCGCTCGCCGAGCTCGAGCGGTCGGTGGACGGGGCTTCGGCGTCGAAGAGACCGCTATGAATGACCTTTCGCGGCGCCGGGTGATCGGCGCGACGGCCATGCTCGCGCTGTGCCTTTCGGCCGCGGCGCCCGCCGCTGCGCCGGCGGCCGATCCGCCGGACGTGCGCGGCGAGTTGTCGGCGTACGTCGCCGCGCACCCCCAGGCCGTGGTCGCCGCCGCGCTCGTCGACGGCACGCGCGACGACGTCGCGGCGGTGCGAGGCGCGGCCGCCCCGTCCGGCGCGGCCGATACGCACACGCGTTTTCAGATCGGATCGGTCACGAAAACGTTCACCGCCACCGTGCTCGCGCTCATGGTCGAGACCGGCGATGTCGCGCTCGACGACCCGATCCAACGGTATCTGCCGGCGGGGACGAAGGCGCCCGACTTCCACGGCACGCCGATCACGCTGCGATCGCTCGCCGAGCAGACGTCCGGATTGCCGCGGCTCGCAGCCGGGATGCTCAACGGCGATCCGGCGAACCCGTACGCCGCGTACGCAAGGGCGCAACTGTACGACGACCTTGCCCGGGTGACGCTCGCGCGGGCGCCCGGGTCACAGTACGAGTACTCGAACTTCGGCTACACGCTGCTCGGGCAACTGCTTGCGAACCGCGCGGGAACGAGCTACGCCGAGCTGGTGAGCCGCCGGATTCTGCGACCGCTGGGGATGAGCGACACGGTCGTCGTCGGGACCGCGGCGACGCGCGCCCGCCTCGTTGCCGGCTACGGGCCGGACGGACAGCCTCAGCGCCCGTGGGATTTCGGCGAGCTCGGCGCGGCGGGATCGATCGAGTCGGATCTCAACGACATGCTGCTCTTTCTCAAGGCGAACCTCGAGGCGCCGGCCGGCCCGCTCGGCCGGGCGACGGCGCTCGCGCAGGAGCCGCGCACGCCGACGACGCCCGACGGGATTCAGAAGATCGGCCTCGCGTGGCAGACGAATACGCGCTCCGGAATCACCTGGCACAACGGTGCGACGGGCGGATACTACGCGTTCGTCGGGTTCCAGCGATCGTCACGGAAAGGCGTCGTCGTCCTCGCCAACACCTTCGACCCGGTCGTCGAAACGCTGGCGCTCCATCTCCTCGTTCCGGCTCTCATACCGGCACCGGCGTACGCCGGCGCGGCGCACGAAAGCTCCCCGTACAGCGGCGTCTACCGGCTCGGCGCAACGTTCGCGATCACGGTCTTCAAGCAGAACGGGCGTCTCTACGCGCAGGGAACCGGTCAGCCGGCGCTGGCGCTCAGGCCCGTGACGGGTCAGACGTTCGCAGTCGAGGGCGTCGACGCGCAAGTCACCTTCGAGCTGGACGCAGCCGGAAACGCGATCGCACTCACGCTGCACCAGCTCGGGGCCGACCGCCGCGCGCTGAAGGAGCCGCAGAAGTAAGCGGCGCGCTCTACGACGCGGTGGCGGTCCCGGTGCTGGAGCCGGTGCTCGGCCGCAAGACGTAGCTCGCGCGCTTCGCGACCGCTTCGTCGATGATGCCGACGACGACGCCTGCGAGGCGGTCGCTGTCGTGGCGCACGGTGTCGGTCTCGCTGATCACGTTCG
>DASWRW010000027.1:0-49921 GCA_036402975.1 Candidatus Elarobacter sp.
TACAGTGAAATAATTCCTCTCTTATAGCAGCTTCAAAGAGTGCGCCTTGTTCGTTGCACTTTTCATCAGCCCCAAAGAGGCGCGATGTAATAGCCTGTGGCAGCGCCCCAGGACTCAAAGCATTATCATCACCGCAAGCCCTGAAGGGGCGAAATACTATCTCGCCCTTTCAGGGCTTGATGAATAAACCTACAACGCTGTTCCTCTGGCGCTGCCCCAGGCTATCTTATTTCGCCCCTTTGGGCTGAGATTGAAACCGGCGGTAAGGCCACACTCATTTGAAAGCTGCTAGAGAACCTTCCCGGCTTGACTGACCAGGCACAGGCTATTAATATATTCGAACGGACGTTCGAACGGCCAGGTAAGTTTATCCTTTGGATTACGTGATTGTTCGTCTCCTTCGCAAGCTTTCGAGCAGGAAAACGGAGTTCGGTTCTGAATGATTAATTTCGAGACATCGCCGGAATCCTACCGGCACTGGAAACTGAAGATTGATGGAGCGGTCGCAACCCTCTCGATGGATGTGCAGGAGGATGCGACGCTCTTTGAAGGCTACAAGCTCAAGCTCAACTCCTATGACCTGGGCGTGGACATCGAGCTTTATGATGCGCTCCAGCGCATTCGCTTCGAGCACCCCTATGTGCGCACTGTCGTGCTGACGAGCGCCAAAGACCGTATCTTCTGCTCAGGCGCCAACATCTTCATGCTCGGTCTGTCCTCGCACGCCTGGAAGGTCAACTTCTGCAAGTTCACCAACGAGACGCGCAACGGGATGGAAGACTCGAGCCGCCACGACGGCCTGCGGTTCGTCGCGGCGGTGAACGGCGCGTGCGCGGGCGGCGGCTACGAGATCGCGCTGGCCTGTGACGAGATCCTGATGGTGGACGACCGCTCGACCGCAGTCAGCTTGCCGGAGGTGCCGCTGCTCGGCGTGCTGCCCGGCACCGGCGGGTTGACGCGCGTCGTCGACAAGCGCAAGGTGCGCCGTGACGTCGCGGACCTGTTCTGCACCAACGCCGACGGAGTGCGCGCCGAGCGCGCGAAAGCGTGGAAGCTGGTCGACGCGATCGCCGCGCCGTCGGAGTTCGACGGGCTGGTGCGCGAGCGCGCCGCCGCGCAGGTCGCCCGCTCGCCGCGCCCGGCGAGCGCGCGCGGGATCGCGCTGCGCCCGCTGCGCCGCAGCGTCGACGAGCGCGGCTATCACTACGACAACGTCGACGTCGTCTTCGACCGCGAGGCGCGCACGGCGACGCTGACCGTGCGCGCGCCGCGCGCCGGCACTCCCGATCATCCCGACGCGATCGTCGCGGCCGGCGACGCGTGGTGGCCGCTCGCGCTCGCACGCGAGCTCGACGACGCGATCCTGATGCTGCGCACCAACGAGCCCGCGCTCGGGCTGTTGCTGCTGCGCACGGAAGGCGACGCCGGCGCGGTGCTCGCCGCCGACCGCACGCTGCTCGCGCACCGCGAGCACTGGCTGGTGCGCGAGACGATCGGCTTCTTGCGCCGCGCGCTGGCGCGGCTCGACGTGACGTCGCGCAGCCTGTACGCGGTCATCGACGACGGCTCGTGCTTCGCGGGGACGCTGCTCGAGCTCGCGCTCGCGGCCGACCGCACCTACATGCTGGCGCTGCCGGACGACGAGGCGAACGCGCCGACGATCGTCCTCGGCGAGGCGAACTTCGGTCTGTACCCGATGGCGAACGGGTTGTCGCGGATCGGCACGCGCTTCGAGGGCGACCGCGGCACGCTGGCGACCGCGAAGGCCGCGCTCGGCTACCGGTACCGCGCGCAAGACGCGCTCGACGCCGGCCTGATCACCGTCGCGCCCGACGACCTCGACTGGGACGACGAGCTGCGGCTGGCGGTCGAGGAGCGCGCCTCGCTCTCCCCCGACGCGCTGACCGCGATGGAGGCCAACCTGCGCTTCCCCGGCCCGGAAACCGAGGCGACGAAGATCTTCGGCCGGCTCTCCGCGTGGCAGAACTGGGTGTTTTACCGCCCCAACTCGACCGGCGAGCGCGGCGCGCTCAAGCTGTTCGGCACCGGCTCACGACCCGACTTCGACCAGGAACGAGTGTAACCCCGATATGGCGATCGACTACGCGGAGCGCATCCCGAACAACGTCGAGCTCTCGACGAACCGCACGCTGCAGCGCGCGCTCGAGCAGTGGCAGCCGGCGTTTCTGTCGTGGTGGAAAGAGATGGGCCCGACCGACTTCAACGCGCTCGACGTCTACCTGCGCACCGCGATCTCGGTCGACGCCAAAGGCTGGGCGAACTACGGCTACGTGCGCATGCCGGAGTACCGCTGGGGGATCTTCCTGGCCGAGCCCGAGGCCGACCGGCGCGTCGGTTTCGGCGACGATTTCGGAAAGCCGGTCTGGCAGCAGGTTCCCGGCGAGTACCGCAGCACGCTGCGCCGGCTGATCGTCACGCAGGGCGACACCGAGCCGGCCTCGGTCGAGCAGCAGCGCGCGCTGGGCCACACCGCGCCCTCGCTGTACGACCTGCGCAACTTGTTCCAGGTCAACGTCGAGGAAGGCCGTCACCTATGGGCGATGGTGTACCTGCTGCACGCGTACTTCGGCCGCGACGGGCGTGAGGAAGCGGAAGAGCTGCTGGCGCGCCACTCCGGTGACGCGGACAACCCGCGCATCCTCGGCACGTTCAACGAGCCGATCACCGACTGGCTCTCGTTCTTCATGTTCACGTTCTTCACCGACCGGGACGGGAAGTTCCAGTTGAAATCGTTCGCCGAGTCGAGCTTCGACCCGCTGGCGCGCACCTGCCGCTTCATGCTGACCGAAGAGGCGCACCACATGTTCGTCGGCGACACCGGGATCGGGCGCGTCACGAAGCGCACGCTCGAGGTGATGCGCGAGCTCGGCACCGACGAGCCCGCGGCGATCCGCGCCGCCGGCGCGATCGACCTGCCGACGATTCAGCGCTACCTGAACTTCTGGTTCTCTTCGTCGCTCGATCTGTTCGGCTCCGAAGCGTCGTCCAACGCGGCGGCGTACTTCGCGCAGGGGATCAAAGGCCGGCCCGACGAGAAGAAGTACGCGGACCACGTCGTGCGCGACGCGACCGTCGAGCTCGACGTCCCGGACGGCAACGGCGGCGTGCGCGCCGAGAGCGTCGCCATGCGCAACGCGATGAACGAGGTCGTGCGCGTCTCCTACGTCGAGGACTGCATGCGCGGGCTCACGCGCTGGAACAAGCTGATCGAAGCCGCCGGGCACGAGTTCCGCTACGCGCTGCCGAGCACGCGCTTCCGGCGCACGATCGGGAACTGGGCCGGGGTCCCGACCGATCCGACGGGCCGGCTGATCTCGCAGGACGAGTACGACGCGCGCATCGCGTCGTGGCTGCCGAGCGCGAGCGATCGCGCCTACGTCGCCTCGCTGATGCGGCGCGTCACCGAGCCGGGGAAGATGGCGGCCTGGATCGCGCCGCCCGACAAGGGCATCAAAGACCGGCCGGTCGACTACGAGTACGTCCGCCTCGCCTGACGAGACGCGGCGCATGCGCGGACGGACCCACGTCACGCGAACCCGCGTGCGCTTCGGCGAGACCGACGCGGCGGGGATCGTCTTCTACCCGACCTTCTTCGCCTGGTTCGACGTCGGCACCAGCGGACTGTTCCGCGCCGCGGCGGGCCCGCTGCTCGGCGACGGCAACCGGCCGCGCTGGCCGATCCCGATCGTCGAGAGCGGCGCGCGCTTCATCGCACCGCTCGCGTTCGACGACGCGATCGCGATCCGCTCGACGGTCGTCGAGCTCGGCGCGAGCTCGTTCCGCGTCGAGCACGTCGTGGTGCGCGGCGAACAGGAAGTCGCGCGCGGGTTCGAGGTGCGCGTGCTGATCGGGTACGACGGCGGGCGGATCGGCAAGGTCGCCATCCCGGACGACCTGCGCCGCGCGCTGGCGGAAGAAATCTCGTCCGAGAACGAGGTCGCGTGAACGCGTGCGTCGATTCAACGTCCCTCAACCGCCTGATACCGGAGGTAGCCGTCGCATGATCTCCCGTCGTTCGCTTCTCGCCGGCGGCGCGGCCGCCGCAGCAGCCGTTTCCGCACCGCGCTTCACGCTGGCCGCCGGACCCGCGGCGACCGTGAAGATCGGCTTCATCGACTCGTTCAGCGGCGTCTTCTCCGACATCGCCGCGTATCACAAGATCGGCGCCGAGCTCGCGCTGGCGGACATGAACGCGAAGGGCCGCGTGAAGTTCGAGTTCTCGTACGCCGACGACAACTCGAAGCCGGCCGTCGCGACGACCGAAGCGCGGCGTCTGGTGGGCCAGGACAACGTCGACGTCCTGTTCGGGATGACGTCGTCGGCGAACGGGCTCGCGCTGGCGCCGCTCGCGAACGAGCTGGGCACGTTCCTGCTCGAGCTCGGACCGCAAGACTCGACGATCACCGGCACCAAGGCCGGAAAGCTGACGTACCGGTTCTCGCCCAACAACCGCATGATGCTCAAGACGCTCTCGACCCGCGTGCTCGCGCTGGGCAAGAAGTGGTACTTCATCCAGGCCGACTACGCGTTCGGGAAGGACGCCTACAACGAGCTCTCCGCGATCCTGCAGCGCGCGGGCGGGACCGAGGTCGGTCACGACGTCGTGAAGCTCGGGACCAGCGACTTCTCGCCGAACCTGACCAAGGCGCGCAACAGCGACGCCGACGTGCTGATGCTCGCCAACAGCGGGCTGGACGCGGCGAACGCCGCGAAGCAGTTCGTCGACTACGGCCTCGGCAAGAAGATGAAGCTGGCCGGCATCAACCTCGAGGACTTCTACTACAAGGCCGTTCCGCTCGACGCGATCGCCGGGACCACGTTCCCGGTCGCCTGGACGCCGACGTGCTCTGACGGCGCCCGCCGCCTGACCGCGCGGCTCAAGCGCTCGGTCAGCGGCCCGATCTCGTGGCGGCACTACTTCGGCTACGTCGGCGCGACCGCGCTGATGCAGCGCATCACCGAAGCGCGCACGACCAACGCCGAAAAGCTGGCGCAAGCGTTCGAGAACTACTCGTTCGACGCCGCGAAGCCGAGCCGTTCGACGTTCCAGGCGTGGGACCATCAGCTCACGCAGGACGTCTTCGCCGGGGCCGTGGTCAACAGCAAGCGGTTCGCGCAGACGCAGTTCATGTTCGACGTGGTCGGCGAGGTCGCGGCGGCCGACGCGGACGGCGGTCCGAACACGCCGTGGGCGCGGGAAGCGAAGGCGGCCATCGCGAGCCAATCGGTGACCGCACGCCCGAACTACGTAGCCAAGACGTTCTGAGGGCCGGGTCGAACGGCGCTCGATGCCGCTCGACCCGTCGCTGCTCCTGTTCGTCCCGGCCGACCGCCCGGAGCGGTTCGTCAAAGCGCTCGCGTCGGGCGCGACCGGCGCGATCCTCGACCTCGAGGACGCCGTCGCGCCCGACCGCAAGGCCTACGCCCGCGAGCAAGTCCGCGGCTTTCTGGACGCGCACGACGATCTGACGAACGTCGCCGTGCGCGTGAACCCGCCGGAAACACCGGACGGGCACGCCGATCTGGCGATGCTGGCCGCTACGCGTGCGGTCGGGGCGGTGGTGGTTCCGAAGGTCGGCGATCCGCGCGACTGCGCGCGCGTGGCGGACGTGTTGCACGAGATTCCGCAAATCGTGATCATTGAGACGGCACGTGGCGTCGCCCGCTGCGAGGCGATCGCCGAAGCGGCCAACGTGCTCGCGCTGGCGTTCGGTCCATACGATCTGGCGGCCGAGCTCGGCGGCGTCACCGACGCGGACGTGATGGATCCGCACCGCGCGCGCGTGCTGATCGCGGCGCGCGCCGCGCAGCGCTGGGCGATCGACGGACCGTCGCGCGAGTACGGCGACGCGTCGATCCCCGCCCGCGACGCGGAGCGCGCGCGGCGCCTCGGCTACGACGGCAAGCTGCTGATCCACCCCGCGCAGCTCACCCCGGTCCGCGCCGCCTTCGCGCCGTCCGAGGAGGACGTTGCCTACGCGCGCCGTGTCGTGAAAGCCGCGCAACGTTCGAATCCGGCCGTCCTCGACGGAACGATGATCGACCCGCCGATCGTGACCGCCGCCGAACGCGTGCTGCGACGCGCGGGCGCCTGAAATACTTATGGGCCCGGATCGCTCCGAGCCCTCTTTGCCGTCACACTGCTGCAGACAGTCGCCGTGACGGTTCGTCGACGCGTGTCACCGTAAGTGAACCGCCCGACATTTGGGGCCGGATTGCTCCAGGCCCTTCATCGCTCGCGCCGCTGCAACGGTTTTGCTCTGCGAGACCGCTTCATCATATCCGTTCGGCGGTCGATCGTCAAGGCGACGTAATCCTCAAGGCGATTGCAGCCGCTACCGCTCGGCGAATCGCGCCGAGATCCTCCGCATTGACGACTGGGACGACGCGTCGGCCATCAACGTAAATTCGATCGAGTCGGGCAAGGGACACGTGCGCGATGAGATCGCCTTTCGCCCAGCACGTCCTCAAGGTCGCGTACGATTCGCCACGCAGACGGTGGTGCCAAGGGTGAACACGATATGGAGGCTCTTCACTCAGTGGTACGACGACAGCGACCATCTCCGTAAGACCGACGCCTGGGCGCTTGGGCGACACGACGACGACTCGCCGCGTTTTCACCATCTCCGGCGCTCGGTAGCCGCTGAAATCGCAGATCAAGATCGATCCCGGGTCAGGCACGAAGCGTATCGGCATGCATCGGTGATAGCGCTCACCGATTGCCGCACCGTGGCCGCAAGGTGTACGCTATGTTACCGCGGGTTCCGAGAGGCTCTGATGCGTGCGGTGTTCCCGCGCACCGAACGCACCGTCGCCGCGCAACCGCGCGATCTTCGCATCGTCGTAACCGAGCTCGCGCAGCACGGTTTCGGTGTGCTCGCCCAGACCCGGTGCGCGGTGGTGCTCGACCGGCGCGTCGCCGACGCGGACCGGGCTGGCGATCCAGCGCGCGGTGCCGAATGCCGGGTGCTCCGTTTCGGCCACGAGACCGCGCGCGGCACTCTGCGGATCGGCCAGCGCCGCGCGCACGTCGTTGATCGGCGCGCACGGAACGCCGGCCGGCGTCAATCTCGCCAGCCACTCGGCGGTCGTCCGCGTTGCGAGCACGTCCTGCAGCGTCTCGGCAACCAGCGCCCGGTTCGCGCGGCGAGCGGCGAAGCCGGCGAAACGCGCGTCGTCGCGGACCTGCGCGATGCCGAGCACGTCGACGAGGCGCTGGAAGAACTTCTCCTTCGCGCACACGACCACGATCCAGCCGTCGGCCGTGCGGAAGTTCTGGAACGGCACGATCGAGGGGTGCGCGGAGGACGGCAAGCGCTCGGGCTCGTAGGCGCCGTCGCCGGCCAGCGTCCACGACGCGACGTAGGTGAGCATGTTCATCGCCGTGTCGAACAGCGAGGTGTCGCAGTCGCAGCCGGCCCCGTCGCGCCGCGCGGCGTGCACGCCGGCCAGCAGCGCCAGCGCGGCGACGAGCCCGCCGCTGTAGTCGACCAGCGACAGCCCGGACTTCGTCGGCGGACCGTTCGGATCGCCGGTCAGCGACTGCCAGCCGGCCATCCCTTGCAAGATGTAGTCGTAGGCCGGCTCGGCGCGGCGCGGTCCGGTCATCCCGAAGCCGGAGAGCGAGACGCAGACGATGCGCGGGTTGACGTGCGCGAGGTCGGCGTAGCGCAGGCCGAGCTTCTCGGGGATGTCGCCGCGCAGGTTCGAGTAGACCGCGTCGCTCGCGCGGACGAGGTCGTGGAAGACCGCGCGCCCCGCCTCGTTGGTGAGGTCGAGCGCGACGCTGCGCTTGTCGTGGTTGAACGTCTCGAAGAACAGCGAGTCGTCGCCCGACTGGTACGGCGGAACCGCGCGCCCGACGTCGCCGCCGGTGCGGACGTCCTCGATCTTGATCACGTCGGCGCCGAGCTCGGCCAGGTGCACGGTCCCGAACGGGCCGGCGCCGTACTGCTCGACCGCGACGATGCGGACGTCGGCGAGCGGGCGCGGGCGGGCGGTCTGCGTCATCCCGGTTGCTGTCGCGCCGCGCGCCCGCGCTCCTCGTGCGCTCGCGCTCAGTTGTAGTTCTTCAGCCGCGGCCAGATCGAGGCGAGCGGCGCGCGCGCGCCGCGGCAGACCATGATCGGCAGATCGCGCTCGTACGAGATCGCGTACGGCGTCCCGGCCGTCGCGGCGCGCACCGCGCTCGCGTAGAAATGCCGGCCGGCGCCGCAGTCGCCGCCGATCTCGATCAGCACGTCGCCGCTGCGGCCGTGGGTGCCCCACAGAAAGTACTCGTTGTGCGGGCTCGCGACCGGCGGCAGGCCGCGCCCGAAGAACTCCAGCGCCGCGGCTTCGCCGTAGTTGCCGGCGAGGATGATCGCGCGCTCGCGCTCGCCGGGCCGCAAGCCGGCGACCACGCCTTCGACGGTCGAGGCCAGCTCCGGCCAACCGTGCATGTCGGCGTAGTCGGACGGCAGCGTGCTCTCGCGATGGTGCTCGGTGCTCGTCGCGCCGCGCGAGACGTGCAGCGCGCCGAGGAGTCGCGACTCGTACGCCAGGTACTGCGGCACCGGCAGCACCGGCACCGAGAGCGGAACGAACAGCGCGCCCGCCGCGACGAGCACCGCCGCCAGCGCCGGGCGCGCGAACCGGATGCCGCGTGTCCAGCGCTCGAGCGCGACGCAGCCGGCCGCGAACGGGATCGGGTAGACGGGCGCCGGGTAGTAGTGCTTGCCGTGCAGCACGATCATCATCAGCATCAGCAGCACGAACGCGACGGCGAGGAAACGCGCCGGCGCGTCGCGCGCGAGCAGCACGAGCCCGGCGATCCAGACCGGCGCGTACAAGGGGCCGGTGATCAGGATCTCCTGACCGATGAACGCGAGCGGTCCGACGACGACGTTCTTGCCGTTCTGTCCGTTGCGCAGCAGCTCGAGCATCGGCAAGCCGTGCGCGAGCTGCCAGACGACGCTCGGCAGCGCGATCAGGACGCAGAGCGCGATCCCGCCGGCGAACCAGCGCGATCGCACGATCCGCCGCTCCGGCACGATCAGCACCGCGGCGACCAGCGCGATCCCGAAGAAGATCCCGCTGTACTTCGTCTCGAGCGCCAGGCCGAGCGCCGCACCGGCGACGAGCGACCAGCGCTCCTCGCCGCGCACGGCGCGCAGCAGCGCGTACGCGGCGAGCGTCCACAGCAACGGGTTCGCCTCGTCGGTTCCGACCTTGGCGCCGAAGTCGTCCAGCACCGGCGAGAGTGCGACCACGAGCGCGGTCGCGATGCGCGCGAACGCGCCGCCGCCCAGCTCCGCGGCCAGCGCGACGGCGATGACGACGCTCCCCGCCGCGAACAGCGCCGGGACCGCGCGCAGGAGGAACAGCGAATGCCCGCCGAGCTGCGTCATCGCGGCGAGCAGCGGGACCAGCGGCGGCTGGTCGACGTAGCCCCAGTCCGGCCGGAACCCGCACATGATGAAGTACAGCTCGTCGCGGAAGAAGCCGTACTGCGGGTTCGCGACGAGGTGGAAGACCAGCGTCGCCGCGGCGGCGGCCCACGCGATCAGCCGCAGCGCGCGCGCCTCGCGCTCGCCCGCCGGTCCGTGCCGGATCGCGTTCCGGTGGGGGGACGCGGTCACGTGGAGCGCGGCATCCCGAGCACCTTGCTGCCGAGGTACGCCAGGACCAAGTTGTTCGAGAGCGGCGCGACCGTGTAGAGGCGGGTCTCGCGCGCGATCCGCTCGACGTCGTAGTCGGCGGCGAAGCCGTTTCCGCCCAGCGCGTCGATCGCCGCGTTCGCGGCCTGCCACGAGGCCTCGCTCGCCAGCAGCTTCGCCATGTTCGCCTGCGGGCCGCACGGCTCGCCGCGGTCGAAGCGGTCGGCCGCGTCCCGGCGCACGAGGTCGGCGGCTTCCAGCGCGGCGTATGCGCGCGCGATCGGGAACTGCACCGACTGGTTCGCGCCGAGCGGCTTGCCGAAGATCTCGCGCTGCGTCACGTACGCGGCGGCACGTTCGACCAAAAACCGTCCGTGTCCGACGCACTCCGCCGCGATCAGGATGCGCTCGGCGTTCCAGCCGTCGATGATCGAGCGAAAGCCGCGCCCTTCCTCGCCGATCAGGTTCTCGGCCGGCACCTCGAGATCGCGCAGCGCGATCTCGTTCGTCTCGTTGTTCATCCAGACGCGGATCGGCGTCACCTCGATGCGCCCGGCCGGCACCGCGCGCAGATCGACCAGGAACACCGACAGGCCCGCGCCGCGGTCGCGCGCGGCCGGCGGACCGGTGCGCGCGAGCAGCAGCATCGCGTCGGAGTGCTGGTAGCGCGACGTCCAGCGCTTGCGGCCGTTCACGACATAGACGTCGCCGCGCCGCTCGGCCGTGGTCGTGATGCTGGCCGTGTCGACGCCGGCGTCCGGCTCGGTCACCCCGAACGCCTGCAGCCGCACCTCGCCGCTCGCGATCTTTGGCAGCCAAGCGCGCTTCTGCGCCTCGCTGCCCCAGCGCAGGATCGTCCCCATCGTGTAGAGCTGCGCGTGCGCGGTGCCGGCGTTGCCGCCGGCGTGGTTGATCTCCTCGACGATCACGCAGGTGTCGCCGAGCGAGAGCCCGAGCCCGCCGTACTCCTCCGGGATCAGCGCCGCGAGATAGCGCGCCTCGGCGAACGCGCGCGCGAACGCTTCGGGGTATTCCCGCTTGGGATCGAGCGCGCGCCAGTACGCCGCGCCGCCGAGGCGCTCGCACAGCGCGCGCACGTCGGCGCGCAGCTTCTCGCGGTCCATCGCGCGATCAGGCCGGCTGGATCGCGTCGCGCGGGTCGTGACCGCGCTTGTAGACCATGAACGTGCGCTCGTAGGAGATGATCGTCTCGCCGCGCTGGTTGACGCCGGTCGTGCGAGCCGTCACGATGCCGACGTCCGGGCGCGAGCTCGACTCGCGCTTGGCGAGAATCTCGCTCGATGCGTACATCGTGTCGCCGATGAACACCGGGTTCGGCAGCTTCACGTCGTTCCACTGGAGGTTCGCCATGACGTGCTCGCTCAGGTCCGAGACCGAGAGCCCGACGGCGAGCGACAGCGTGAAGCACGAGTTGACGAGGATCTTTCCGAACGGCGTCTTCGCCGCGAGGTTCGCGTCGAAGTGGATCGGGTTCGTGTTCAGCGTGAGCATCGTGAAGAGCGTGTTGTCGGTCTCCGTCACGGTGCGCCCGAGGCGGTGGCGATAGAGGTCGCCGGCCTCGAAGTCCTCGTAATACCGCCCGCGCCAGCCCTCTTTCAGCATAGGCGCGCGGTTCGGCGGTGTGGGACCTATTCCTTAGGGCGGATCGGCGGCAGGCCGAAGCCGTCAGATTCCGGGGACGCGGACTCCCCAGCCGCCGAAGGGCGTGGCGTCGGCGCCGGTCGGGCGCGCGAGCGTCCGCACCGGGCGAATCGGGTCGGGTCGTTGGGTCGTGGTTCTCATGCCCTCATGTACGCGTGCTCGCGCGGCGTGTTTCGCGCTTCGCGGAGATACGTGGCGAACGCGGCCTCGTCGAGCGGAGGTGCGTACACGAAGCCCTGGGCGTAGGTACAGCCGGCGCGCCGCACGTACGCGGCCTGCCGCGCCGTCTCGACGCCTTCGGCGACCGTCGCGAAGCCATAGCGCGTCGCGAGCCCGACCACCGCCTCGACGATCGCCGCGTCGTGCGGGTCGTCGGGGACGCCGGAGGTGAACGCGCGGTCGATCTTCACCACGTCGATCGGCAGCCGCTTGAGGTGCGCGAACGACGAGTAGCCGGTGCCGAAGTCGTCGAGCGCGATCTGCAGCCCCGCTTCGCGCAGCGCCGCCACCGTTCGCATCGTCGCGCGGACGTCGCGCATCGCGATCGACTCGGTGATCTCGGCGCCCATCCCGCGCAGATCGCCGAGCTCGTGCAGCCGGCGCACCAGCGCGGGGTCGTTCAGCTCGACCGCCGAGAGGTTGAACCACATCCGGAAGCGCGGATCGGCCGCGCGCCACTCGCGCGAGGCGCGCACCGTCTCGCGCATGACCCAGTCGCCGATCGCGCCCAGCATCCCGTGCTCCTCGGCGAACGGGACGAACTCGGCCGGCGCGACCAGACCGCGCTCGGGATGCTGCCAGCGGATCAGCGCCTCCGCGCCGGCGAGGCGGCCCGTCGCGAGCTCGATGTGCGGCTGGTAGTGCAGCACGAACTCGCCGCGCACCAGCGCTTCGGCCAGATCGTTCTGCATCGTGCGCGCTTGCGCGAACGCGTCTTCGACCGAGCGGTCGAAGAACGACCAGCGCGCGCGCCCGTTCTGCTTGGCGACGCTCACCGCGGCGTCGGCGCGCGCGAGCAGCTTCTCGAACGCCGTTCCGTCGGCCGGCGCGACCGCGATTCCGATGCTCGCGGTGACCGCGACGCGCTGCTTGCCGTCGCGGTCGCCGGTCCCGAACGGTGCGCCGAACGCGCCGTGGAGGCGCGCGACGCGGCGCTCGACGTCCTCGTGCGACGCCGCCGCGGGCATCAGCACGCCGAACGTATCGCCGCCCAGCCGCGCGACGAGGTTCCCGTCACCGGCGCGCGCGGCGAGCGCGGCGGCGACCTCGACCAGCACCGCGTCGGCGGTCTGGTGCCCGAGCGTCTCGTTGAGCTGGCGGAAGCGGTCCACGTCGACGACCGCGACCGCGAGCGGCGCGCCGCCGGAAAGCTCCCGGGTGCCCGCCACGCGGAACGCGGCGCGGTTCGGCAGGCCGGTGACCGGGTCGTGCATCGACTGGTGCTGCAGGCGCTCGAGCTGCACGCGCTGCTGCAGCCGCGAGGCGCAGAACGCCGCGACGATCTCGACGTAGGCGCGGTCTTCGCCGGAGAACGGCTCGAGCAGCGCCGACTCCGAGGTGAAGGTGAGGAAGTACACCGCCGGCCCGACCCGGAACGGCGTCCCGACGAACGCGCGCCACGGCATCTGCCGGACGCGCGGGATGTGCGCGAGCGACGCGTGCGCGCGGACGTCGTCCCACGCGCAGGTCCGGCCGGTGCGCAGCAGCTCGGAGAGCAGCGTCTGCGCCAGCGGAAGGCGCGCGCCCGGCTGCAGCGCGTTGTCGATCACGCCGCCGTGGTCGTTGATGTCGATGACGATCTCGGCGCCCTCGAGGTGCGCGATCATCCCGTGGAAGCGCGGACCGGGGTGAACCGCCTCGGCCGACTCGACCAAGACGGTCCGCAAGAACGCCTCGTCGTGCAGCCCCGGCTTGCTGGTCAGGTTCCAGAACGTCTCGAGGCGGCGCGAGTGGTGCTCGACGCGGTGAAGCTGTTCGGCCAGCAGCACTTCGAGGTGGAGCGCGCGCGTGCGCCAGCGCAGCAGATCGGCGATCGAGGCGGCGAAGACGAACGTCGACGCACCCAGATAGAGGAAGTGCATCGCGTACCAGGCGCCGGTGAAGCGGCGGCCGTCGACCAGAAACAGCGCAACGTCGAGCGTGAGCGCGACCGCCACCAGGGCCAGCCCGGCATCGAGCCCGGTCCGCACGCCGCGCGCGAGCACCGCCCCGGCGGCGAGCGCGCACGCGAGCAGCAGCAGCAGCGCGAGCGGAGCGGCGCGCAGCACCGCCGCGGCCTGGTGCACCAGCGCGTCGTTCCCGCCGGCGCCGCTCGCGATGACGATCGCGGCGGCGGTGAGCAGCGCGAAGAGCGCGCAGGAGCCGGCCAGGTAGCGCCGTGCCGCCGCCGGGACGAGCTCGCGCTCGAGCGGCCCGCGCAGCGCGGCGTATGCGAACGCGCAGCCGGCGAACCCCAGACAGCGCGCGGCGTACAGCCACACCGGGGCGTCGGGTGCGAAGCGCAGGAACGGTCCGCTGCCCGAGCCGAGCGGCAGTGAGGCCGCCTGCACGACGGTCAGGACGGCGGCCGCGAGATAGGTCAACGCGAGGACCGCGGTCGACCGGCGCGGCGCGCGCGCGTACAATGCGACCAGCACGCCGAACGTGGCGACCTCGCCGGCCGCGGCAGCGATCAGCGAGCCCGGGCCGAACGGCGCCAGCGCCGGGATCACGACGTGCGCGACGGGCAGGGCCGCCGCGGCGAGCGCGGCGAGCACGATCGATCCGACGGCGTACGTCGGGAGTGCGGCGAAGCGGCGAGCAGGCATGTGGCTCCGATGCGGGACGCGGGAGCCGCGCTCCGGTTCCTGGAAATCGAAGCTGCACCCGCCGATACAACTATCGGCGGGCGGCTGCAAAGCTGCCAGCCTCGGACGGTACAGTTTTCCGAACACGACCCGAGCCCCGTGCAACCGAGGAGTCGGAACCCGGTTCGTGAACGGTAACGCCCAACAATCCCGGCTCTTGACGGCACGCGAGTGCCTCGAACCGGCCCTCTCGCCCCGTCGAGGAGCGACGGAGCGTTTCCACCCTAAGGCGCAATGGAACTACAACACGCGACGCCGGCCGCCAACACGCGGCCGCGGCGTCGCCCGGCGCACGACCACACGAACCGCGCGGAAACGTCGCGGGCGCCGCACCTTCGTCCGTATCAGGTCGAAGCGCAGCAGGCGATTCTCGAGCACCGCGCGCGCGGCGTGCGCAGTCAGCTCGTCTCGCTCGCGACCGGCCTCGGCAAGTCGGTCATCATCGCCACGCTGCCGAAGCTGCTGTCGCTGCGCACCGGCGACGTCACGGTCGTCGTCGCGCACCGCGACGAGCTGATCGAACAGCTCGTCGACAAGTTTCGCGTCGAGAACCCGGACGCGCTGATCGGCGTCGAGAAGGCCGAGCGCCGCGCCTCCGACGACTGCAACATCGTCGTCGCGACGGTGCAGACGCTGGCCGAGAAGCGGCTGGAGGAGTTCGTCGCCCGCTTCAAGCGCCGCATCGCGCTGTTCGTCATCGACGAAGCGCACCACGCCGCGGCGCCGTCGTACCGCGCGATCGTCGACGCGGTTCTGGGCCAGCGCCCCGAGGCGATGATCCTGGGCTTCACCGCGACGCCGAACCGCGGCGACGGCGTCCGCCTGGTCGACGTGTTCGAGAAGATCGTCTACACGATGGACGCGCGGAAGGGGATCGACGCGGGCTACCTGGTCCCCGTCAAGTCGTACGCGGTCGCGACCGGGATCAGCCTCGACGAGGTAGCCTCGCGCGGCGGCGACTTCGTCATCGGGCAGCTCGCGCAAGCGGTGAACATCGGCCAGCGCAACGTGCGCATCGTCTCCGCCTACAAGCAGAACACGCCGGGCCTCAAGGCGCTCGTCTTCACCGCCTCGGTCGAGCACGCGCGCGACGTCGCCGAGGAGTTTGTCGCGCACGGCGTCAACGCGGAGTGGGCCTCGGGCGAGACGCCGCGCGACGAGCGCGAGCGCATCGTGCGCGAGTTCCGCGGCGACGGCATCGACGTGCTCGTCAACTGCGGCCTGTACCTCGAAGGCTTCGACGTCCCGTCGGTCCAGGTGATCCTCAACGCGCGGCCAACCAAGTCGACGACGCTCTACACGCAGATCACCGGCCGCGCGCTGCGCCCGCTCGACGAGATCGCGGTCGCGCTGTCGAACACGAACTCCGGCCTCGAGCGGCGCGAGCTGATCGAGAAGTCGCCCAAGCCGGCGGCGATCGTGATCGACCTCGTCGACCAGGCGCAGCGGCACCAGCTCGTCACCGTGCCGTCGCTGTACGGCCTGCCGCCGCACATCGACGCCCAGGGCCGCATGACGGCGCAGGTCGCCGAGCGGTTCGAGGAGCTGCTGCGCCGCGATCCCAAGCGCGCGGCGAAGGTCCGCACCGCCGAAGAGATCGACACCGCGCTGATCGAGATCGACGCCTTCAACGGGCCGCGCGAGATCAAGCCGACGTTCTCGCCGATCGATCCCGAGAGCCACTGGCGGCTCGAGATGCCGCCGCAGAAGACGGCGTACGACCGCAAGGGCCGGCCGATCCCGGACTTCCAGCGCAAGTGGGACCAGTGGGTCGCCGAGGCGCGGCGCGTCGCGCCGCACGAGGACGCGGAGCGCTTCGCGAACCGCATGCTCGACGTCAACCAGAAGTCGGTCCGCTGGGAGCGCCGCCGCATCGACGTCAAGCGCGACGGTGACAAGTTCGTCACGCTGTACTCCACCGAGGATCTGCCGGAGCGCGTGATCGAGGTCGGCTCGTCGCTCGTCGGGCTGCTCGGCAGCGCCTACCAGCGCGTCGACGAGATGCTCTCGGGCTACGCGCAGATCCCGGCCAACGGCAACGCACCGCGGCCGTCGAGCAACGGCCACCACCCGGTCAACGGCGAGCTGAAGCACGCGAACGGCAACGGCAACGGAGCCGGCGGCGGCAGCACCAATCGCCGGCGTCGCGGCCGCCGCGCTCGCGCGCGCTGACGCACCGGGCGTGAGACGGGTCGCCGGGACGCTCGCCGCGCTCGCGCTGCTGAGCGCCGCGTCGCCCGCCCCTGCCGCCGGACGGCATCCGTGGACCGAACCGGGTCACGTGCGCATCGGCGTGCTGCGCTCGATCGACAACTTGAACCCGCTGCTCTCGGGCCAAGCCGGCGTGACCGACATCGCGCAGTTCCTCTTCAGCGGCCTGATCCGCTACGACGCGGAGGGCAACGCGATCCCCGACGCGGCGCGCGAGGTGCCGACCCAGCGCAACGGCGGGATCAGCGCGGACGGGAAGACCGTCACGTACCACCTGCGCCCGAACGTGCGCTTCGCCGACGGCAAGCCGCTGACCGCGGACGACGTCGTCTTCACCTGGCGGCAGGTGATGAACGCGCGCAACAACGTGCCGTACCATTTCCCGTACGACCAGGCCGTCGACGTGCGCGCCAAGGATCCGCTCACGGTCGTCGCGCGCTTGCGCGCGCCGTCGGCGCCGTTCGTCGCGGGCTTCTTCCGCTGCGGCGTCCAGGGCTCGATCCTCCCGAAGCATCTGCTCGACGGCAAGCCCGACCTCAACCAGGATCCCTTCAGCACGAAGCCGGTCGGCAGCGGGCCGTACGTCGTCGAGCGGTACGACACGAACTCGGTGATCGAGATGGTGCCGAACCCGTACTGGTTCGGCGGCAAGCCGGGGCTGCGGCGCGTGACGTTGCGCATCGTGCCGAACGAGAACACGCTGCTGGTCTCGCTGCGCACGCACGAGCTCGACTTCTACTGGGGCGCGCCGGAGCAGCAGCTGCGCGATCTGCGCGCACTGCCGAGCGTCACCGTGAACGCCGAACCGTCGGCGCAGTTCGAGATGCTGGTCTTCAACGCGCGCCGCCCGCCGTTCGACGATCTGCGCGTGCGCCGCGCGGCGGCGCAGGCGATCGACTTCAAGGCGCTGGCGCGCACGGTCTACCTCGACGTCGACCTGCCCGACTGGGGCGACATCTTCCCGCGCTCGTGGGCGCACACCGATCAGCCCGATCCGTCGCCGTACGATCTGAGCGCGGCGCGCGCGCTGCTCGACGCGGCCGGCTGGAAGCCCGGCCCCGGCGGGATTCGCCTGAAGAACGGCCGCCGGCTCGAGGTCGAGATCCGCACCGTCGCGGGCGTGATCCCGCGCCAGAACGCCGAGGTGCTCATGCAGCAGCAACTGCGCGCCGCCGGCTTCGACCTGCAGGTGCACAACGCGCCGGCGAACATGGTCTTCGCGCCGTACGGCGCGGGCGGGCTGTTCGCGACCGGCAAGTTCGACCTCGCGATCTACGCGTGGACGCAGCTCCCCGACCCCGACGACACCCAGACGGCCGGCCCCGACCAGCTGCCGCCGCGCGGAGCAAACTACTCGGGCGTCGTCGACGCGCAGCTCGGCCGCTTGCAGGCGCAGGCGCGCGGCATCTACGACCGGGCAAAGCGCAAGGGACTCTACGCGCAGGTCGAGCGCCGCCTCGGCGAGGTCCTTCCGTACCACACGATCGTGTGGCGCGCGAACGTGAACGCCTGGAACGACGACCTGCACGGCGTGCGACCGGCGCAGGCGATCAGTGACTTCTGGAACGTGGGAAGCTGGACGCTGTGACCGTACGAGATGCACACGAGGACCGCGGGTGGATCCGCCGCAGCGACGAGCTCGCGCAGCCGGTCGTCGCGCTCTACTGCTTGGCGGGGCCGGAGACGTCCTCGGCGCTCGGCCTCACGCCGGCCGACGCGCACACCGCCGACCTGCGCGAAGGCTGGCGCGACCGCATCCGCGAGGCCGCCTTCCGCGCCGCCGAGACGCTGCGCGCCGCGGCGTCCCGCGAGCCCGATCCGCGCGTCAAGGACGACGCCGGCATCCTGCTGCGCGCGGTCGACGACGTCGTGCAAGGGATCGGCGTCACCGAAGCGCACCTCATCCCGCTGATCGACGTCGCGCGCATCGCGTTCTCGGGGATTCGCGTCCTGCTCGACGAGCAGAACCCGCTCGAGCGCAAGCGCCTGGCGCTGCAGCGGCTGCGCCGCTACGCCGGCGTCGAGCCGGGCGGCGAACCGCTCGCGCGCAGCGCCGAGGCCGAGACGCGAACGCAGCTCGCCCGCGACGGCTTGACCGGACCGTACGTCGTCGAAGTGCGCACCGCGCTCGCCCTCGGGCCGGTGCTGCTGGACGGGATCGAAGCGCTGCTGCGCGGTTCCGGCCTCGACGGCTGGGAAGCGCCGTTCGCCGCGCTGCGCGCGCAGTGCGCGGACTACGCGCGCTTCATCGAGACGGAGCTGCTGCCGCGCGCGCGCTCGGACCACCGTCTGCCGCCCGAGATCTACGCGTTCCGCCTGCACGACGTCGGCGTCGACATCCCGCCCGACGAGCTGATCGCGCTCGCGCACGGCGCCTTTGACGCGCTGCAAGCGCAGATGCAGGCGCTCGCGCCGCGCGTCGCGGCCGAGCGCGGCTTCAGCTCGCGCGACTACCGCGACGTCATTCGCGACCTCAAACGCGAGCAGATCCACGGCGACTCCGACGCGATCGTCGCGTTCTACCGCCGGCGCTTGGACGAGATCGAGGCGATCGTGCGGCGCGAGAACCTGGTGACACTGCCCGAACGGCCGGCGCGCATTCGCGTCGCCTCGCTCGCCGAGAGCGCGGAGACCCCGGCGGCGCACATGAACCCGGCGCCGCTGGTCGGCAACACCGGACAGGTCGGCGAGTTCGTGCTCCCGCTCGACGTCCCGCCGGCCGCCGGTGCGACGGGCACCGAGCGCGCCGACGACTTCACGCACGACGCGGTGACCTGGACGCTCACCGCGCACGAGGCGCGCCCGGGCCACGAGGTGCAGTTCGACCGCATGCTGGAGGGCGGGCTGTCGCTCGCGCGCGCGGTGTTCGCGTTCAACTCGGTCAACGTCGAAGGCTGGGCGCTCTACGCCGAAGAGATCGTGCTGCCGTACATGCCGCTCGCCGCGCAGCTCTGCTCGCTGCAGATGCGGCTGCACCGCGCGGCGCGCGCGTTTCTCGATCCGGAGCTGCAGAGCGGTGCGGTCACGCCCGAAGACGCGCACGCGTTCCTCGAGCGCGAGATCGTGTACTCCGCGCCGTTCGCGCGCAGCGAGGTCGAGCGCTACACGTTCCGCGCGCCCGGTCAGGCGACGTCGTACTTCTACGGCTACACGAAGCTGATCGCGCTGCGCGCCGAAGCGGAAGCGGCGCTCGGCGCGCGCTTCGACGCGCGCGCGTTCCACGATTTCATCCTCGATCAAGGACTCGTGCCGCCCGACGCGCTGCGCGCGGCGGTGCTCGAACGGTTCGTCGCGGGCGGCGCGCCCGTTTCCTGACCGCGCGTTCAAACGAGCTACACAACGCCCGACAAAGACACGCGCGCCGAAGCGAGAACTGCACGGCGTGGCTAGTTCGCGCCGCGTGACCGCCCTGCCGGTGCGTCACGCACAATCCGCGCTCGACGAAGCGAAAACTGCTTGGAATGCTGGAGAGTACGAGCGCGTTTTGCGCGGACTCAACGGTGCCCGGCTCGACCGCCGCGAGGACCGCGTCGCCGCGGCGCACGTGCAAGCGCGCGCGCTCCTCGCGCTCGACAAGCCCGACGAGGCGGTGCCGTTGTTGCAGCGCGCCGCCAAGGAAACCAAAGGCTCCGAGGAAAGCGCGACCACGACCATGCTGCTCGGCGCGGCGCTGACGCGCACCAACAAGCGCGAGCAAGGGGAGGCGCTGCTCGACGACGCGCAGGGCCTCGGGCAGCGCGGCGGGCCGCAGCTCGGCACGGAGATCGCGTACTACCGCGCGCTGAGCCGGTGGAGCAGCAATCGGCTCCCGGAAGCGGAGGAGATCATCGACGCGGCGATGCCTGCGGCGACCGACGTCGGCAAATCGCGGCTGCTGCAGCTTCTCGGCTGGATCGACGTGCGGCGCGAGAACTACGGCGCCGCGGCGCACGAGTTCACCGCCGCCCTCGACGAGCTCAACAAAGCGAAGAGCGCCGACGTCAAAGGCCGCGCGCGCATCCTCATGGCGCTCGGCATCATCGCGGCCGAGACGATCGACCTGCGGCTGGGGCGGCTGGTGCGGCGCGAGTACGAGAGCTGCGCCTGGAGCGAAGACACGCGCATCGAGCGTTTCCGCGTGCTGCAGCATCTTTCATGGCTCTCGCTGCTCGAAGGCGACGTCTCGCGCGCCTGGGACGAGCGCCAGCTCGGCCTCACGTTGACCGTCGACTCCAGCCATCACGCCAGCGCGCTCAACGACGCGGCGTCCGTCGCCGGCATCGTCGGCGACCGCTTCTCGGAGTCGCGTTACCTCGACCTCGCAGGCGCCCTGCTGTTGCGCGGCGACCAGATCGGGATCGACGTCGACCGCCGCATGGCGATGCTGCAGTTCGTCTGCGCCACCCCGACCGCAAGCGCCGAAACCGCGCGCAAGGTCATGACGCTCTACGACCGGACGCGACCGCGCAAGACGGAGATGCTCGCGCTCGAAGCCGACCGCCGCCTCGAAGCCAACGAGCTGTGGGCGCGCGGCAAGCTGGCCGTCGCCGAGGGCATGACGCAACAAGGTGTCGCCGACCTGGAGCAATCGCTGCAGCTCTGGACGCGGCTCGGCTACCGGCTGCGCATCGCGCTGGTGGCCAACACGCTGCGCGGCGTCACCGCCGACCGGCGGTTCGCGCAAACCGCTTTGGACGCGCTGCGGAACACGCCGAACGCGTGGCTGCGTGAGGCGCTCGAGCGCCGCACCAACGACGACGACCCGCTCGCGCAGTTGACGCCGGCGGAGCGGCGTGTGCTCGCCGAGCTGTGCAAAGGCCGCAAGGCGCGCGAGATCGCGGCCACCTTCGACCGCAGCTTCAACACGATCAACAACCACACGCGGGCGATCTTCTCGGCGTTCGGCGTTCGCAGCCGCGCGTCGCTGGTCGCGGAGTGCGCGCGGCTCGGGATTCTCGACGACATCAAGACGCTGCGCTGAACCAGCCTGATCGCCGGCACGTCTTCGAAGCATCGGAGGGGACGGCGCCGTCCCCCTCGACGCGAGGGCGCTCGGCTACGGGTGGCCCTGTCCCGGTGGTCCGCCGCCGACGATGTTGTCGCCGCCGTCGTTCGACGAGAGCGTCACCGGCACGCCGTGGTGGAAGACTCCGTTTCCTTGCGCGTGCGCCGGCGACACGAACCCGGCCGAGAACGCGAGCGCCGTCGCAAGCGCGACGAGCAGATGCAGCATACCGATTCCTCCTGTGTGATGCGCGCGCAAGACGCGCTGCGCACAGCAGGAATCAGGGTCGTCGTAACGCTCGGCCCGGCACGAAACGGCCAACGGCGCAGGGCGGCATTCGGTGTGTGCCGCGAACACGGCCGTAAGGGCGGCGTTTCTCGCGTTTTGGCGATGAAAAGCCCGGCCGCGTTGCGGTCGGGCTGCGTGTCATCGACGCGATGAAAGCGGAGGGAACGCCGGCCCGGGTGTGGGACGCCTCGGTGAGACGTCGACCGGCGCTCCCGCGCGCATCATCCCATTCGCGCTGCGCAGGGGGAAGCCTAAGACTGGTCAGCCGCTTGAGCTAAAGCGCGCGCGACGCGTAGAACTTCATGTCGACGCGCGCGTTCGCACCGTTCACCGTCAAGATCGCGTACGAGTACAGCGGGTTCAGGCGTTTGTCGGTCGGTGATCCGGGGTTCGCGAGCAGCACGCCGCGTTCTCGCGCGACGAGCGGACGATGACTGTGCCCGAACAGCACCACCTCGAGCCGATCGTCCGCGAACGCCTCCAGCGCGCGCGAGCGCGTCGTGCCGCGCTTGCCGTCGCCGTGGACCATTCCGATCCGCACGTCCTCGATCCGCACGATCTTTTTGCGGCCGAAGCGCTCGCGGATGTCGGCGCCGTCGTTGTTGCCGGCGACCGCGTCGAACGGCGCGATCGCCTCGAACAGCTCGACCGCGAGCATCTCGGTGAAGTCGCCCAGGTGCAAGATCCGCTCGACGCCGGCGCGCCGGAGCCCGCGCTCGAGCGCGCGCGGCAGGGCGCGCCCGAAGCGCGGGAAGTGCGTGTCGCTGACGATGCCGACGCGGGTCACGTCCACATCATCCCCGGCGTACGGCAGCGTACACGGGGTCGTCATCGAGCGCGACCGCCACGACCGTCACGGCTTTGGCCAGCGCGTAGACGGCGGACGCGGCCTTCTGCCGCAGGCGGGCGCGCCGGCTTCGGGCGAGATCTTGGGTGATCGCGCGCTGCCGGTCACGGACCAGCACGGCGAGCACCTCCTGTGAATACAACACGAAAAAACCTCCGGTGAGCGGAGGTTCATCAGGACCGACGTGCCGTTACGGTCAGGTCAGCGTGATGGTTCCTCCAAGGGTGCAGCATCAGAACGCGCGACGACGAAAGCGGTCGGCGTGGGCATCGGGGTGGTGTTCGGGCGAAGGTTGGTCAAAGCGCGTTCCTCCTTTCTATGCGTTCGCTCGCGGGTGGCGCGAGCGGTATCAGAGATTAGCACGGGGTCGGCCGTTTCGTCAACAGCGCTTCGGTGGATTCTCTTGTTCCGATGCGGGCAGTCGCGGGTGCGACACGGTACTGCGGCGGGCACGCGGCCCTCGCACATCGTGTGCGAGGACCGCTACCGCTCACATCGCTCCCGCGCATCCTGCGCTCCGCTCGTTCGCGAGTGCCCGCCGCAGTACCGTGTCGCACCCGCGACTCGGCACGATTGGGAAGCAAACGTTCGCGCGCTCTAGTGCGCCGCCCAGCCTCCGTCGATCGAAATCGGCGCGCCGGTGATCGAGACGGCAAAATCACTGCACAAGAACGCGCACAGCGCACCGACTTCCGATGGATCGATGAAACGCTTCGTGGGCATCGCATCCAAGAACGCGCGCTCCAGCGCCTGCTCTTCGGTGATTCCGCCACCGTACGACTGCACGAGGCCGGGTGCTTGATTCCGCACGAGATCCGTCATCACCGCGCCGGGGCAGATCGCGTTCGCGGTGATGTTGTGCTCCGCGCCCTCTACCGCTAATACTTTGGTCATGCCGAGGACACCGTGCTTCGCGGCGCAGTACGCGATCTTGAACGGGCTGCCGATCAGACCTTGGACGCTGGCGATGTTGACGATGCGGCCGCGGCCGCGCGCGACGAAATGCGGCCAGGCGGCTTTGGAGGCGTAGAAGACGCTGTCCAAGTCGATCGCGCGAACGTTCTGATACTTCTCGTCGGGGAAGTCGGCGACCGGGGAGACGAACTGCACGCCGGCGTTATTGATCACGTGGTCCAAGCCGCCGAAGTCCGCTGCGGCGGCGGTCACCGCGGCGCGGATCGCGTTGGGATCGCGGACGTCGCAGGGATACGCGCACGCTGCTACACCGTGTTCGGCGGCGATCTCGCGGGCGGTTTGCGTGGCTTGAGACTCGTCGACGTCGACCACGGCGACCGCCGAGCCTGCTTGGGCTAAGGCCTCGGCACAGGCCCGGCCGATCCCGCGCGCGGCACCCGTCACGAAGCTGACCCGGTCGTGTAAGTCGATCGAAAGCAAGGTCGACGTTCCTCCTCGCGAAGGAAGTCGCCCAGTGGGTACTTTGATCCTGTCCAACGTCGCTCGCTCGTTCGGAGACGTCGTCGCCGTGCGCGACGTCTCGTTCACCGTCCCCGCCGGGATCACGTTCGGGCTGCTCGGACCGAACGGCGCCGGGAAGACGACGACCATGCGCATGATCCTCGGCATCCTCGTCCCGGATCGCGGCAGCGTCACGTGGGACGGGAAGTCCGTCGATCTCCAGGTGCGGCGGCGGTTCGGGTATCTTCCGGAAGAGCGCGGGCTGTACGGCAAGCTCAAGGTTCGGGAGCAGATCGCGTACTTCGGACGGCTCCACGGCGTCGCGCCGCCGCAGGACGAGCGGCGCGCCAAGACCTGGATCGAACGGCTCGGGCTCGGACCGTACGCGGACCGGCCGTGCGCCGAGCTCTCGAAAGGAAACCAGCAGAAGGTGCAGATCGCGTGCGCGGCGCTGCACGAGCCGGAGCTGCTCGTGCTCGACGAGCCGTTCTCCGGACTCGATCCGGTCAACGCCGAGGTGCTGCTCGACGCGCTGCGCGCGCTGCAGAAGGCGGGGACGACGCTCATCCTCTCGTCGCACCAGATGTGGCAGATCGAGGATCTGTGCGAGTCGTTCTGCGTCATCGCGGGCGGGACGGTGCGCGCGCGCGGAACGCTGGCCGAGCTGCGCGCGTCGTGGCCGACGCGAATCGTCGAGATCGAGCCGGTCGCCGACGCGCTGCGCGGCGTGCTCGACGCGACGCCGGGAGCACGGCGGCTGCCGGAGGCCGATCGCCCGACGCTCGCGTACGAGCTGCCGGCCGACGCGGATACGGCGTCGCTGCTGCGGCGGCTGGTCGCGGCGGGCGACGTGACGCGCTTCGAGCGCGTCGATCCGAGCTTGCGCGACATCTATCTGCGCGCGATCGGAGCGGCGGCGTGAACACGCTGGGCGTCGTCTTCAGCGCCGAGTTCGTGCGGCGCATCAAGTCGCGCGCCTTCATGGCCGGGACGCTGATCGGCGCCGCGAGCATCGTGCTGATCGCGGTGCTGCCCTCGCTGCTCGGCGGCGCGATGTCGCGCTCGAACAAGGCCATCGTGCTGGCCGGCGATCCGGTGCTCGTCGCCAGCGCGAAGTCGCTGCTCGAGCGCGACTTCGAGATCACCGGGACCGTCGACAAGCTGGACGGCGCACCGACGCCGGCGTTCCTCGACGCGCACGGCAAGGCGTCGGCGGTCGCGCTGCTCACCCGGCGCGCCGACGGGCTGCACGTCGTCGCGTACGCGCGCGATCCGTCGTCGTTCCGGGAGTCGTTCGGGCGCGATCTCTCGCCGCTGCAGGCGGCGCTCGCGACCGGCGTCCCGGTCGACCGGCTCCGGCACCACCTCAACGTTCCCGTCGACGTGCGCGACGTATCCGGGCGCTTCGCCGACGCCGGCGCGGCCGACGCCGCGAAGGGTATCGCCTACCTCTTCGTCATGCTGCTGTACTTGTCGATCCTGCTCAACGCGCAGTCGATCATGACGTCGGTCGCCGAAGAGAAGACCAGCCGCATCGCGGAGCTGCTCGTCGCCACGCTCGATCCGGCGCGGCTGCTCGCGGCGAAGATCCTCGCCGCCGCCGCGACCGGGTTCATCCAGCTCGGCGTGTGGGTCGCCGCCGGCATCTTCGCCGGGCGCTTCGTCACCACGATGTTCGCGCGCGAGAGCAGCGCGGCGAGCGCCGCGGCCACCACCGGCGGGCTCGGGACGCTGACGGTCGCGCCGGGCGAGCTGCTCGCGTTTCTCGCGTTCTTCGCCGTCGGGTTCGCGCAGTACGGCGTGCTGTACGCCGCCGCGGCGTCGCTGATCAACCGCACCGAAGACCTGGGCAGCGTCGCCGGGCCGCTCGTCGTCCCGGTCGTCGTCGGGATCATCCTGGCACAGCTCGGACTGCAGTTCCCGAACAGCCCGAACGTCGTCGTGTGCTCGTTCATCCCGCTGATCTCGCCGTTCGTCATGTTCACCCGCATCGCGGTCTCCGACGTTCCGGCGTGGCAAGTCACCCTCTCGCTCGCGATCAACGCCGGCGCCGCGGTGCTGCTCGCGTGGGTCTCGGGGAAGATCTACCGCGTCGGGCTGCTGCTCTACGGGCGCGCGCCGTCGCTCAAGCAGGTTCTCGCGACGCTGCGCGCCTGAGGCGCTAGCCGCAGAGCCCGGAGAGGACCAGCGGGCTGGTGCCGTACGAGCTCAGCGCGGTCGGAATCTGCGACGCGGAGGCCGGATCGGTGGCGGGATCGACGGAATGCTCGAACGCCGACTGCAACTCGCTGTAGCAGCCGACCAGCGTCGCCATGTCGGGTGAGCGGAACGCGTTCATCGTCGCGCTCCGCTGCGTCTGCGTACCGGCGAGCGACTGCAGCACGGCCGGCACGTCGCTGCTCGCGCTGACGGTCACCGCGTTGCGGCCCAGCATCATCGGCGCGCTCAGTCCCGTTCCGGCGATCGTTTTCCCGCACACCGTCGACGCGGTCGCGCTGCCGGACGGCTGCCAGAACGCCTGCGTCGCGGTCGCGGGCGCGGCGAGCGGCCCGGCGTTCTGCACCAGGTCCGGCGGCGGCGTCGCGCACGGCGTGCCGAGCGGGAAGCCCGACGCGGCGCCGTAGGCCGCGTACAAGCTGTACTGCTGGTACGGGTTCTGTTCGGCGGAGACCATCCCGCCGTAGCGCGCGACCAGCTCGACGCGCTCGCCGAGCACGCCGGTCTGCAGCGCCCAGATCACGCCGAACATCGCCAGCAAGAAGACGGGGAGCGCGATCGCGGTCTCGATCAGCGCCTGGCCGCGCGCGCGGTGCGTCACGAAGCGCTGGCGCATGTCAGGTTGTCCGGGTTGAGCGCGCCGGCGAACGGCTTCATCGGAACGGCGTTCCACCAGCCGGTGACGGCGGAATACTCGGGGCCGTTCACCCGCTCGGCATACGCGTTGAACTTCGGAAACGCTTTGGCGGAGTTGCCGGGCCAGGTGATCAGAAACCAGTTCCAAGCGTTCGGACCGGTCGCGTCTCCCGGCGGGCCGTACTGCTCGTTGTGCTGGAACGGCTGACCGGTCTGCGGGTTCGTGACGACGCCCGGCTGCATCCATTCTTGCGTCACCATCGCGGACGTCGCCGCGGCGCGGCCGATCGCGGTGAACGTCGGCGGGCTGAAGCCGAGGAAGCCGGGGACGATCGGCGGCACCTTCGCGCAGGTCACGATCTCGAGCTGGATCGGCATGTTGTCCTGCCGCACCGACGCGTAGACGCCGGGGTTGTTGATCACCCAAGCGCCACCGTCTTCCTCGACGTCGTTCGTCTGCGTGCGCGGCTGGATGCTGACCACGTTGTAGCTGAACCCGCAGTCGCCGCCGTTCGCTTTGCCGCAGTTGTCCTGGAGCTGCTTGACGAGCGCCCGCGCGTCCGTCTGGGCCTGCGAGAACGTGTACTGCGACGTCCGGTTGACCAGCTCGAGGTCCTGCGTGTAGCGGTTGACCGCGCGGATGTACTCTTTGCGCATCTCGTCGAACGACTGCTGGCACGTCCCGTGGCTGGCGCAGCCGGGGTCGCCGTACGCCGCGGCCTGCAGCCCGTTCAGCAGGTTGCGGATTCGCCACTCCTCCAGCGAAGCCGCGTACACCAGCGAAAGCTGCTGGTTCCAGGTCTGCGTCTGGACCGAGAGCGCCGCGGTCGCCGCCGCGTCGGCGGCGTTCTGCGCGCGGATCTGCCAGCGCAGCGTCTCGCCGTACTGCAGCGCCGCGAAGGCGAGGATCAGCGCGCCGGCGATGCCGAGCGTCCAGATCGGAAGCGTCTGGCCGCGCGAATGCGAGCTTAGAAACATCCGGGATTCTTCCCCATGGGGTTCAGCGGATACGACCCGATCGCGGTCGTTCCGATCGTGTAGCCGGCCGGCATCCCGATGTCCCAGTTGTTCACCGTCGGCATGCAGCCGTCGGGCGAGGTCCCGGGGTTCGGATCGAGGGTGGTGTGGTCCGCGTTGCCGCCGGCCGGGAACGGCATGGCGGCGAGGTGCTGCGCGATCCGCGCGTAGACTTGCTGGTGGATCATCATCGCCTCGTACACGCCGCCCGCCTGGATGCCGGCCTGCGCGCGGTTCCAGTTGTCGCCGTCGAGGTACTCGGCAAACCCGGCCGCGTACAACGTGCCGGATGCCGGCAAGGTGCAGCCGGAGCCCGGCGCCGGAACACAATGGTAGAGGTAGCGGAAGCCGATGTGGTACGGCGGCGCGTTTCCGTCGTCGTTGAAGTACGACTTCTGCTTGGCGAAGTCGGCGGCGGAGTTGTACGGGTTGCCGTCGAGCTCAAAGCCGACGCCGGAGACCATCATGTTGGCCTCGATCACGCCGCTCGACAAGCTCGTCTTGGGCAGGATCGCGCCGATCCCGACGCCGTCGTTGGTGACGGTCGCCTGGGTGTGCGTCGGCCGCACGACCTGCGCGCCGCCGTGCCGGTTCGACTGCTGCGAGACGTTGTAGTCGACGTCGACGCTGGTGCTGTCGGGCTGCGTCTGCTGCACGGCGACCGTCGCATCGCGCGCGATCTGCGGGAACGGCGCGGCGATGGTCGCCTGCGGGTCGTTGCCCAGCACCGAGGCGTGCGCGGCGAGGAACGCCGCGCCGTCGCCGCCGAGCTGCATCAGCCCGATCAAGCCCAGCTCGAAGGTTCCGAACAGCAGCGTCAAGCAGACGCCGAGCACGATCGCGGTCTCGGGGACCGCCGCTCCCCGAGAGTGCTTCACGACCCGCTCTGCGACGCCGTCAGGTTGGTAGAGACGTTGTTGAGCGTCGCGGAGACCGCGTCGTAGACCGCTTTCAGGCCGATGATCGCCGCGACCGCGACGAGCGCCAGCACCAGCGCGTACTCGACCAGCGTCGCACCGTCTTCCTCGCGCAGCATCGCCAACAGAGAGCTCATCGCGTGATCACCTCGGGGGTCATGACGAAGACGACGTCCGTCTCCTGTTTCTGGTAGCGGGTCGAGCGGAACAGCTTGCCGAGGATCGGCAGATCGCCCAGGCCCGGGATCTTGTCGACGTTGCGCGTCTCCTGGCGGCGCAGCAGTCCGGCCATCACGATGCTCTCGCCGCTCTTGGTGATGACGTCCGTCGTGATGCGGCTCGTCTTGAAGGCGGGGAGCAGGATGCCGCTCGCGACCGTACCGTTCTGGAAGTCGAGGTCGCTCACTTCGGGCGTGACCTTCGTCTCGACGCCGCCGTCGGGCAGGATCGTCGGCGTCACGTTGAGCCGCACGCCGTACTCCTTGAACTGCACGTTCACTTGGCCCAGTCCGGTCGAGACGACGTACGGGATCTCGCCGCCGACCAGGAAGTTGGCCTGCGAGCCCGGCATCGCGACCAGTTCGGGCGCCGAGAGCACGCGCGCGTTGCCGTTGCGGATCAGCGCGTCGAGGGTCGGCGCCAGGAACGCGGCCCGGATGAAACGGCCGCGCGCGATGTTGAACGCCTGGCCGGTCGCGGTCACGCCGCCGGCCTCGCCGTTCGGGCCGGTCGGGCCCGGGTTGTCGAACGCCGAGAAGAACGGGTCGCCGTAGGTGACGATCCCGCTCGGGCTGACGGTCGCGCTCTGCAGCCGGAGCCCGATCTGCGTGAGGGCGGTGCGGTCGACCTCTAAGATGTAGACCTTGGTGTTGACCTGCTGCGTCACGTCGAGGACGAGCCGGTCGATCAGCTTGCCGTCGACCGCGAGGCTGGCGCCGGCGACGGCGCGCACCCGCTGGAGCACCATCTCGGCGGAGGCGCGGTCGCGCACGCGCCCGCTGACCATCACGTTGCCTTTGCCGTCGTACTCGACGCGCACGTCGCGGGCGCCGGTCTCGCGGGCGATGTCGGCCTGCAGCACGCCCAGCGGGCGCGAGACCGTCACCGCGTTCACGATGTCGTACTTCTGGTTCTTCGCGTAGAGGGCGAAGCGGCCCAGCACCTCGGCGACGTGGTTGGCGCGGGTCTGGTCGGCGACGTCGCCTTTGACGATGAGCGCGCGGCCGATCGGTTCGACCTCGACCGCCGGATCGGCCAGCGTGCCGCGCAGCATCGCGGCCAGATCGTCCAGGGTCTGCTCGGTCACGGTCACGTCGTACTCGCGCCGGCCCGCGGTCGTCCAGATGAGGACGGTCGTGTGTCCGGGGCCCTTCGCGTTGACGATGACCTGCTGCGTCCCGACGGGGACGACGCCGGCGATCCGGCCGTCACCCACCGCGACGCGCGTGAGCCCGGGCGCCTCGATCGTGGTCGAACGCCCGGAGGGGAGCGAGATCGCTGCGATCGGCTGCGCGAACGCCGGAACGGCGATCGCGAACGACGCGACGAAAGGCAGAATCCAAGCCAGCGGTTTCATCCGCGTTCGTTCTGCCCGCGTGAACGGCGTTAACGCGTCGACGTCCCGTCGACGATCCGTAAAACTTCCCACGTCTACGCGAGTCGAAGGTCCTAACGACGGTATGAGCCCGCCGTGACTCTTTCGATGCGGCGTCTCGGAGCGGCGATAGTCGCAACGATGCTCCTAGCCAGTCCGGCAACCGCCCACACCGGAACCCCGCTCATGCGGGTGGCCGATGGCGCAGGCTATGTGTATTCATGGTCGGCGTCCGCATCGGAGGTCACACTCTCGCGCCCCGGTCTCACGGTCGTCTTACGTCCCGGCAACCGCCGGTACTTGATCAACGAACGCGTGGCGTACGCCAGCGAGGCACCCGTCTACGAGAACGGCGACCTGGTCGTTCCGGATGACGTGGTGAACGAGCTGCGTGCGTTGGCCGGACGCAACCCGGATGTGCGTGCCATGGAGGGCGCGCGCACCGGACCCGTCTCCGGGCCCGTAGCGGCGAGCGGTTCGCTCACGCTGACGGCGCGATTGGCGACGGGTCGCGAGGCGATCGTCGTCGACGGGAAGGCACCCGCTTCCGTGCCCGTGACCATCACGCTCGTCGGCTCCATCTCTCGCGATCTTCCGGACGTGCTGCTGCGACGGCTCACGCTGCAGACCGACGGCACGTTCCACGCGACGATCCAAGTCGCACCGGCGATGCCCCGCGGCAGCACCGTCACCGTCACGGCGACGTCACTGCCCGGGGTAGCCCCGGCGTCTGCCCGCGTCGTCATCGGCGCACCCAACCCCGGCATCGATTCCGACCAGTTCGATCACCTCCCCAAAGACCCGCTGCACTGACCCGTTCAGAGAAGGAGCTCTCCGTGACCACTACGTTCCTCGACATGCTCAAGGATGACGAAGGCGCGACGCTCGTCGAGTACGGCCTCGTCGTCTCCCTGATCGCGGTCGCCGCGATCGTCGCCATCACCGCGCTCGGCGGCCAAGTGAAGGACACCTTCAACTCGATCGCCACGAAGATCACCCCGGCCTCGTAATGACGCCGTTCGTCCCGATCCTCGCCGCAGTCGCGCTGGCGGCTGCGGCGAGCGACGTGCGAGCTCGTAAGATCCCGAACGCGCTGACCGGCGCGCTCGCGGTCGCGGGCGTCGTCACGGCCGGGGCGACGCGCGGACTTCCGGGAGCCGGGGTCGCTCTCGCGATCCTGGCGCTCACGTTAGCCGCCGGCACCTACGCGTTCGCGCGAGGCTGGTTCGGCGGCGGCGACATCAAGCTGCTCGCGGCAGGATGCTGCGGGCTCACCCCCGTCCTCGCGGCCGACTTCTTGGTCTACACCGCGCTCTGCGGCGGGCTTCTCTCGCTCTACTCGCTCGCGGCGTCGCAAAGGATGGTGACGGCGCTGATCACTCGGCAGCTTCCGCAAACCGGTGAACGGCTTCCCTATGCCGTCGCCGCCGCCGGCGGCGCCCTCTTCTTGTGGGTGGCACTCTTATGTCCCGCGTTCTTGCTCGTCCGCTAGATACGCGCACGATCGGGCTCTCCGTCGCCGGCCTCATGGCCGTCGGAACCGGCGTGCTGACGTACAACTACCTGGCGTCCGTCGGCCACGCGAACTCGCCGGCCACGCAGCGCACCCTCCTGGTCGCGTCCAAGCCGATCGCGGCGCACACCGTCCTGACCGCCGAGATGCTGACGCGCACGACGCGTGCGGCCGACGCGGTCGATCCCGACGCGATCGTCGTCCCGGCCGCCGCGATCGGCGCGACGACGGTCAACCCGATCCCGGCCGGCAGCCAGATCACCGCCTCGAAGCTCGTGCGCTACGCGGCGAACGGGTTGCCCGGCCGCGTCCATCTCGGGATGCGCGCCGTCGCGATCGCGCTCGACCGCGTCAAGGGCGTCTCCAACTTGATCCAGGCCGGCGACAGGGTCGACGTGATCGCGGCGACGATGCCGCGCGCGAACGAAGCGCCGAAGGCCGTCACCATCATCCGCGGCGCGACGGTCCTTTCCGTCGGCACGGTCACCGAAGCCGGCGCGACGCCGTCGCCCGACGGCAGCAGCAGCAACGCGGGCTATCAGACCGCGACGCTCGAGGTGACGACGAAACAGGCCGATCTCCTCGCGCTCGCCGACGTCAACACGATGCTGCGCCTGGCGCTGCGCTCGCCGAAGGAAAGCCTTCGCAGCGCGCCGGTCGAGAAGCTCACGCTGAACGGCGGCTCGCAGCCGCCGCGGCCGATGGCCGCGGGGCCGACTCTGCAGCAGATGATGCCGCAGCTCTACGCGCCGCCGAAGCCGCAAGTCGCGCAGCAGGCGCCGGCGACGCCCAAGCCGCTCTCGCCGGTCGCGGTGATCGACGGCGACCGAGTCGTCCAGCCCGGCTCGCACTGAGGCCGCGATGAGGGGTACGATCGCGATCGTCGTCGGGGCGAAAGGCGGCGTAGGCTCGACGACGCTGTGCGTCGAGCTGATCCGCGTCCTGCGCGAGTCCAAGGCCTGCGGCCTGGTCGACGCCGACTTCAGCGGCCGCCGCTGCGTCGCGGTGCTCACCGACAGCGTGCGCAACTTCGACGCCGGCCGCATCGGCGGCAACCTCGCCTCCGCGACGATCCTCAACGACGTCGCCGGGATCGAGTTCACCGCGTCAATCGACGGCGCGTTCACGCTGATGCCCGACCAAGTCGCCGGCATCCTGAACGACGTGCGCGAGACGACCGAGCTCGTCTTGGTCGACTCGCCGCAGCCGTACGCCGCCGCGGTCCGCCCGTTCGTCGTGAACGCGGCGCACTTCATCGTGGTCGTCGAGCCGACGCTGCTCGGCGTCACCAGCGCGCGCGCGGTGCAGACCGAGCTCGCGCGCTTCGGCATCCCCGCCTCGCGCGTCTACCTCGTGCTGAACCAGCGCGACGCGAAAGCCGCGGTCCGGCCCGACGAGGTCGAGCGCGCGCTCGGCGCCCGGCTGCTCGGCAACATTCCGCCGATCGGCGACCGCCGGTACCAGAAAGCCGTCGAGGCGCTGGCCTCGGCGCTGACCGGGCTCCCGGTTCCGGAAGACATCGAGCCGCTCAAGCCGTCGGCGAAGACGCCGCTCGGCGACCGCCGCGCCAGCAACCGCCGCCCGAAGGGCGACGCGACCGCCGAGGAGATGGCCTCCGGCGCCGCGAGCCAGGCGCACATCGTCGCGACGATGGAGCGCACCGCGCGCGAGCTGCTCAAGACGGAGATCCACGACGCGCTCGCGCAGCGGCTCGACGTGGTCGCGGCGAGCGCCGCGCTCGACGAGCCGAAGAAGATCGCCGAGCTGCGCGCGCAGATCGAAACGATCGTCCGCGAGATCCTGGACACGTACCCGGCGGTCTTCTCCGCCGAGGAGCTGGCCCGCATCCGCCAGGAGATCATCGACGAGGCGCTGGGCTACGGCCCGCTCGAGGAGCTGCTCGCGCAAAACGACGTCACCGAGATCATGGTGAACGGCCCCGGCCGGGTCTTCGTCGAGCGCGGCGGCAAGATCGAGGCGACCAACAAGCGCTTCAGCGACAACCGCCAGTTGCGGGTCGTCATCGAACGGATGATCGCGCCGCTCGGCCGGCGGATCGACGAGTCGGTCCCGATGGTCGACGCGCGCCTCCCCGACGGCTCGCGCGTCAACGCGATCATCGAGCCGCTCGCGCTCGACGGCCCGACGCTCACGATCCGCCGCTTCGGCAAGAACCGCTTGCAGCCGGACGACCTCATCAACATGGGCGCGATCGAAGGCGCGATGCTGGACTTCCTGCGCGCCTGCGTCGAAGCCCGGCTGAACCTCGTCATCTGCGGCGGCACGGGCTCCGGCAAGACGACGTTCCTGAACATCCTCTCGTCGTTCATCCCCGAGGGCGAGCGGATCGTGACGATCGAGGACGCGGCCGAGCTGCGCCTCAACCAGTCGCACATCGTCCGGCTCGAGGGCCGCCCGCCGAACCTGCAAGGGACGGGCGAGGTGCGCATCCGCGAGCTGGTCCGCAACGCGCTGCGCATGCGCCCCGACCGGATCATCGTCGGCGAGTGCCGCGGCGCCGAGGCGCTCGACATGCTGCAGGCGATGAACACCGGCCACGACGGCTCGCTCACGACGATCCACGCCAACAGCGCCCGCGACGCCATCTCCCGCATCGAGACGATGGTGATGATGGCCGGCTTCGAGCTGCCGATCCGCGCGATCCGCGACCAGATCTCGAGCGCGATCGACATCATCGTGCACATCTCGCGCATGCGCGACGGCAGCCGCAAGGTGGTCGGAATCAGCGAGATCGCCGGCCTCGAGGGCGAGGTCGTCACGATGCAGGAGATCGTGCGCTACCGCCAGCGCGGCCTCGACAAGAACAACAAGGTCGTCGGCGAGTTCGAGTTCACCGGCGTGCAGCCGGAGTGCCTCGGGAAGTTCGCCGAGTTCGGCGTCTCGTTCGACCTGCACGGCCTCAGCAAGCTCGGCGGCGCGCCGGCGCTCTCGGCGGTGTCGTCATGGTAGCGGTGCTGCCGTTCGCCATCGTCCTCGGCGTGGTCGGCGCGATGGGCTTGGTCGTCGCCTCGTTCTGGCAGCGCATCACCGCCTGGATGCAGCCGCACGCCGAGAAGTACCGGCTGGCGCTGGAGCAGGCCGACGTGCGCGTGCGCGGCGAGGAAGTGCTGCTGATGATCGCCGGCGGCGGCATCGTGATGTGGTTCCTGGCGCTGCTCGCGCTGCACCTGAGCCCGCTGATGGGCGCCGCCGCGCTGCCGGTCGCGCTGACGCTGGCGGCGTGCATCGCCGACTGGACGATCGCGCACAAGAAGCGCAAGCGGCTCTCGAAGTTCGCGGACCAGCTCGAGCTGGTGCTGCGGCTGATGGCGAGCGGCCTGCGCGCGGGCCTCGGCCTGCGGCAGGCGCTCGTCCTCGTCATCGACGAGCTGGACGATCCCGCCAAGACGGAGTTCATGCGCGTCGTCGGCCAGGCGAACATCGGTCAGAGCGTGCACGACGCGCTCGAGTCGCTGGCGCGCCGCATGCCGAGCGACGAGTGCGCGATGATGGTCCGCGCGATCCGCGTGCAGTCGCAGACCGGCGGCAACCTGGCGAAGGTGCTGGAGCACCTCGCCCACACGATCAAGGAGCGCCGCCGCGTCTACCGCAAGATGCGCGCGCTGACCGCCGAGGGCCGCATGACCGCTTGGGTCATCGCGCTGCTCCCGGTCATCGTCGGCGTGCTGATCGTCGGCCTGAACCCGACGATGCGCCACGCGCTGGTCTTCACCGGCATCGGTCACATGGTGATGGTGTTCGTTCTGTTGCTCGAAGGCGCGGGGATCGCGATGCTGCGCCGGATCATGCAGTTCGAGATATGAAGATCTTCGAGATCGTCGCGGTCCTCGCCGCCGCCGCGTCGTCCGCCGTCCTGGCGTACCTGCTGGTGACGCTGCTCGTGCGCCGCTCCGCGGTGGAGCGCACCGTCGCGCAGCTCGAGCGCGCCGGCGCCGAAGCCGACCGCAAGGCCGAGATGGGTGTCTTCGCGCGCTTCTTCGACGAGCGCGGCCGCACCAATCTGGAGCGCCGCCTGATCCAAGCCGGCTGGTACAAGCTCACGCCGGGGCGCTTCATGATGCGCAGCGTCGCCGCGTCGTTCACCGGCCTGTTCGTCGGCTTGATCTTGCCGTTCGTGCTGCACCGCGTGAACCTGTGGATGTTCTTGCTGCCCGTGGTGCTGGCGCTGGCCGGCGCGATCGGTCCCAGCTCGATGCTCGACGGCGCGATCGCCGACCGCAAGAAGAAAATCCGCAACGCGCTGCCCGACTTCCTCGACCTCGTCTCGACGACGGTCGAAGCCGGCATCGCGCTGAACGGCGCCTTCGCCGCCGCCGTCGACGCGGTCCGCGGCCCGTTCCGGGAAGAGTTGCTCGCCGCCCTCTCCGACATCCGCGTCGGCCGCTCGCGCGCCGAGGCGCTGGCCGCGATGGCCGCCCGCGCCGACGTGGTCGAGCTGACGACGACGGTGACGGCGATCGTGCAAGCCGAGAAGCTCGGCGGCGACATCGCCGGGATCTTGGACCAGCTCGCGCAGGACGCGCGCGAGCACCGGATGATGCGCGCCGAGGAGCTGGCCGCCCAACTGCCGGTGAAGATGACGTTCCCGATGGCGCTCTGCATGCTCCCCGCGCTCTTCGTGATGATCTTCGGCGCGGTCGCCGCGCAGCTGATCAACAAATGAACCCGCACGTCATGCTCGGCGCGCTGCTCTTCGCGTGCGCCGCGATCGCCGGCCTGGTCGCCGCCGCCGCGATCTGCGCGCGCGTCGAAGGCTACGACGACGGCCCGCAGCCCGGCACCCCGCCGGTCGTCGCGCTGGTCGCCGGCGCCGCCTTGATCGGCGGGATCGCCGGCGCGCACGGCGACGTCGCGCGCCTGGGCCTGGTCGCCGTCGTCACCGCCGCGTTCGTCGCCGCCTGGTACTGCGACGTAGCGCGCGGCGTGGTCCCCGACATCTTCTCGCTCGGCCCGATGGCCGTCATCGCCGCCCTCGCCTTCGTCTGGCACGACCCGCGCATGGTCGTGAGCTCGCTGATCGTCGCGATCCCGTTCTCGCTGGCCGCGTACCTTTCGCGCGGCCGCGGCATGGGCTGGGGCGACGTGAAGCTCGCCGCCGTCGCCGGCGCGCTGCTCGGCGCGTCGAACGCGCTGCTCGCCCTCGCCCTCGCCGCCTTCGGCGCGGCGGTCGCCGCGAAGTTCCGCCGCGACGCCACCGCGATGCAGCCGCTGGCCTTCGCGCCCTACTTGATCGGCGCGACCGCGCTCTTCACGGCCTTCACGGCACTCTAAAGAGCGCACCCCATGAAGATGTGGCTCGTGCGCAACGTCGACACGGGGCGCGTCTTAGCCTGGCGGGTCCGGCGCGCCGACAACTGGCTCGACCGCACGATCGGCTTCTTACCGCGCAGCTCGATCGCGCCCGAGGAAGGCTTGTGGTTCGACCGCTGCGGCGCGGTCCACACGATCGGCATGCGAACGCCGCTCGACATCGTCTTCCTCGACCGTGACCACCGCGTGCTGAGCATCGAGCCCAACGTGACCCCGCACAAGCTCTACGTCGGCGCGCCGAAAGCGCACGTCGTGATCGAGTTCGGCCCCGGCTTCAGCACCGCGAACCCGCTGGAACCAGGACAACGCTTGGAGCTCGAGCCAGTCTAGCGCGCCGGTCGTCGCCGCGTCGCGACGCTCACCGAGCCGGAGTCAGCCGCGCTTCTTTGCGGCCACCTCGAACAGCCTCCCCGTTCTTCGCTCGGGATCCCAGCTCACGCGTACATGATGGACCCCAAGCTGATCCATGCCGAGGATATCGCTCCGCGGTGTGACCGCGACCGGCAGATCGCACGACACCGTGCGCTCGCCTCCCGGATAAGCCGGATCGTCCGTCGCGATCTTGAACAGCATCGTGACGCCCCGAACGACGGTTATCGGAGCGCCGTTCACGCCGCGCGCACTGCCTCCGGTCGGGGTGGTCACGAAATGTGCCGCGTTCGCCTGTGAGATTGCCGAGATCTCCGCACCCGTGTCGATGAGCCAATCCTTCGCCTCGTTTGCGTTTCCACCGCCCGGCGCCTCGCCTTGCGCGGCGCCGCGCTGGAACGGACGCCGCCCGCCACGCGGTCCGGGTCCGAGATTATCGGCGGCCATCGTCCACCTCGTTCAGCGCTCGCCCTGCGCATTCAAAGTAAACCAGGTGTCGAGGGCCGCCACGTTCGAGGATTCCGGCCAGGCTGTCATCGACGTACATCCTGCCGCCGGTGAATCCGACGTACGAGCCCGCAAGGCTGGCCTCAATGTACCGGCGTCTTGCGTCGTAATGCGCTTTTTGAATCAACAAGTCGAGCACTTGGGGTTCGTTCATACCGCCGCGCTCGACCTCGCCGACAAGAAAGTCCAAGAACTCTTCATGTGTCGCCATCCGAAAGCTTCAATCAGCGCACAGCCAGAAACCGAGTGGATTGGTACTCGCGGGAAACTCTGGTGCCGGTATCCGGCCGAACGAGCCGCATCGGGGCCGCGGCTGAACCAGGGTCGATATATTCGCGAGAGCGACCGCATCCCCTCGAAAGCGGAAACGATCGCGGGGCGCCGGACGCGCTGCAACGGAGCTGCAGAACAACCGTTAATGAGATCGACGTTTCTCCAATTTCCGACCACGATGCGCGGGCTTCGCGAATTGAATGCTTACCGTGTGAGACCGCAGCGGCGCGATTCGCCGTGTGCGGCTCGCCTCATGGTCGACTTCGATAACAAATCCACCCGATTGCTCCGACTGCGCGAGAGCGAAGAACGCGCTCAACATCTGCTCCACTGAACCCGCGCCCGAAGTGTACCGTTTTGACTGGGCTGCCATCGCAATGGCCTGAGCGACGGAACCTGCTGCCCCGAGCGCGAGGAATACCAACGTCAACGACGACTGGCTGAACGGTCCGCTTGCGAGCCAGTGCGTTAACTGTGGGCCCCAAAGGCCGGCTCCGAGCCCGAGGACGAGCGCCAAGAACACGGCCGCGCTCTGACGAACCGCTGCGTACTCGCTGCTACCATCCGTGATAGAGATCGTGGCCATCGCAACTTCCTTGCCTGCCGTGCGCCATTCTGGCGAGTGATCTGTTCTGTGGTTCTACCGTCGGCGAGCCGGAATCATACGAGGAAGAAAGTCCTAGTCCGTGCGTTCTCTCTTCACCGCGCGCTTGGCGAACAACGCGTTCACACCGTGAGCGCACCTCGACCATGTCGTGGGCGGCGACATGGTACCTCGGCGGGCACTCGCGAGCGAGCGGAGCGCTGGAGGCGCGGGAGCGATGCGAGCGGTAGCGGCCCTCGCACAGGACGTGCGAGGGCCGCGTGCCCGCCGAGGTACCGTGTCGCCGCCCGCGACTACGCCCCCGGGTCAGCTGACGGCGACGAGATGTCGCCGTTCCCCGTCGTCGGACTCCGGCCCGGTGCGAGCCGAAGCGCGCGTGAGCCCTTGATCGAGCTCCGAAGCCACACCGGCCAGCGCAGCCGGAACGTCCCCATCGAGGAGCTCGTCCCGCGACAGTTTCAGCGCCGCGCGATCGTGCTCCATCCCAGCGTTCACGTCACCCGCCGACCATGCCGCTTCGGCGTCGCGCAGATGCGCGCGGACACGGCGAGCGTCGACCGCGAACAGATCGAGGTTCAGCGCGATCTCGTCGCCGAACGCGACGTAGTGCGCGAGATCCGCGTACCCGACGACCGCCGCCAGCGAACGCCGCATCGTGCTGCAGGCGGAGCGCAAGGACTGGGCCGCCAGTTGCCGATCGCCCTCCGGCCAGAACGCGCGCAGCAGCACTTCGCGGCGCGCGCGGCCTTGCGGCTGCAGCGCGAGGAACGCGAAGAGCTGCGCGTCGCGCCGGCGGAACCACGCGACCTGCTGGCCGTCGATGCGCACTTCGGGCTTGCCGAAGAGCTTCACCGCGAACGGCGTCAGCGAACGCGCCGGCGCCGCCGGCGTGCTGACGCGGGTGACGCGCGCGACCGCGCGGTACGGGCGGTACGAGCCTTCGGTCCAGCGCACGAAGAGGCCGCGCTGCTCGAGCCGGTCGAGGATGTGCTCGTCGACGAGCTCGCCGTCGAACAGCTTGCGCGCGGCGCCGGAGAGCATCGGGTCTTCGTCGGCGAGCGAGCCGTCGATGAAGCGGCGCATGAAGCGCGCATTGTTGCGGCGCCAGCGGTCGAAGGCGCCGTCGAGCGAACGCCCGGCGGAGGCGCTGTCGCGGATCGCCGAGCAGAGGGCGAAGGCCCAGCCTTCGGTGTCGTGCACGAGCCGGCCGATCTCGCGCTCGTCGGCGTCGACGCGCGCCGCCTCGGCCAGCCGTGTCGCCTCTTCGATCGTGAACGCCAGCCGGTCGGCGTCGAGCACGGCGCCCAGACCCAGCGAGATCAGCCGCGTCGCGTCGACGACCTCACGCGAGCGCGTCGCGTAGACGAACGTGACGTTGTCGGGCGCTTCGTAGACGAACCGGCGCAGCGCGACGCGCACCGGCTCGGGCGCGCGGTCGACCTCGTCGACCAGGACCTCGCAGCGGCCGCCGTCCTCGAACGAGCACAGCAGCGCGTCGTCGTCCTGCGGCTCGGGGAACCCGAACGAGCGGGCGATCTTCGAGCGGAGCGCCTCGACCGTCGTGTCGACGTCGAGGGTCACGTAGCCGGCGCGGTGCCGCGGCGCCGCGGCATAGGTGACGAGCGCGGTCGTCTTGCCTGAGCCGGACGGGGCCGCGACGAGACGCAACGGCACGTCGGCATGGTCGGCTAGCCAACCCGAAATCCGTTCGCGCCGGATCGTGTCCGGGGCAAGCTTGGGAAGCTTGCCTCGGGACGAGAGCTCGAGCACCGTGGTCCCTCCGAAATTAGGTCTTTGGGCCTACACAAATACCCGCCGTGTGACCTGCCTAACACTAGGACTTTGTGAAAAGATTGTGTCGGTCGTCTCAGTGAGGGGCCAGGCGGAGCGGCCGAACCACGGTTTCCAGGCCGACGCCGCGCTGCATCGTGACCCGCACGGTGAACCCGCCCGGGACGGTGGGCGCGGTGAGCGCCACGCTGCGCTCGCCGCGGCGCAGGTCCGCCCCGGCGATCTCGACGTCGTCCCGGTTGCGCACGATCTGGACCCGGGCGCCGTCCGCGAACGGGATCTCGACCACGAACGGATCGCCCGGCTTCACCGGCTGCGGGCGGATCGAGAACGTGTCGCCGCCGCCGACGTCGACGACCGTCGCGTTCGGCCCGGACGGCGCCTCGCCGTCGCCGCGCGCCTGCGCGTGACCGGCGGCGCTCGCGCCCGGTCCGGGCGACGCCGCCGCGACCAGCGGCGACGGCGCCGGAGTCGACGCGAGCGCGGCGGGGATCGGAACGCGCGTCTCCTGGCCGGCGTCGGCGCCGCCCGCGCTCGCGACCAGCATGTACGGCTCGCGCGGCCCGGCCGGCGGCGCGGGGACCTGCGTCACGCCGTTCCCGGACGGCGTCGTCGTCGAGAACCAGGTCGCGCCGCTGCGGTCGACGATCGCCAAGCGAACGTCGCGCGCCGCGGCCGAGTAGCGGACCGTCAGCGGCGCGTTCGGGCGCGGCGGGTCGACCGCGAGGCTCGAGATGCGCGGCGGCGGCGTGGCGAGGATGCGGATCGCCGGCGGCGGCGTGGCGCGGGCGTAGGCCGCGTCGCGCGTGTCGCTGCCGAAGGTGTTGGCGATCGCGACGTGCAGGCTCGCCGCGTCGCCCTGCCCGACCGGCATGGTTCCGCGGGCCGCGGGCAACGCGCCGTGCGCGACGACGCCGCCGCGCGCGTCGCGCAGCTCGTACGACGCGGCGCCGGTTCCGGCGGTGTCCCAGCTCGCGATCAGCCGGCCGTCGGGGGTCGCCAGCAGCGCGGCGTCGACGACCCGGGGCCGCTCGGCGCCGACGACCATCAGCACCGCGCCGGCGATGAAGGCCGCTGCGCCGGCCGCGGTCACCGGGATCAGCCAGCGGCGGCGCGGGCGCCCTCCGCGCGGCGGCGGCGCCTCGACGATGAGATGGATCCCCTCGCCTCGGATATCCGCGGCGACTCGCTCGAACGCGAGCCGCGCGTCGAGCGTGAAGCCGGTCCGGATCGCCGCGTGCGGCTCGATCTCGACGGCCAGCGCCGCGATCGGGCGGGCTTCGTCGACGCGCACCGCGGTGACGGTCGCGGCGAGCGCGCCGGGCGTCCCGTTCGTCACGCGCAGCTCGTACCGCGCGCCGCTCGCGTCGAGCCCGACCGGCTCGAGCTCGCAGGCGACGGCGCCGGCCGGTGTGGCGAGCAAACCGCGACCGCCGTGTGCCGACGACTCTGGGATGCCGAGCGCGGCCGACTCCCGCTTCGCGATCGCGGTCGAGGACGCACCGGGCTTCACGATCTTGATACCGCTCCCGCCCTTCTCCGCCGAACGCGACTCGAGGCCGCGCCCGGACCTACCGTCATCGTTCCTGCTGAGCCCCGTCGCGGGCCTGCTTGCGCGGCGCTGATCGGCATCGTCTTTGCAACGCCGGCGACAGCACGGACGTCGTCAGCCGGCGGCGGCGCCGCGTTCCACTGCGACGGCGGCTTGGATCGCGAGCGTGAGCTCGCGCAGGAACGACGACGCGTCCATCACGATGCCCAGCGTCTGGTGCGAGCCGCGGTCGGTCAGCTTCGTCACCGACGACGGGTTGATGTCGACGCTGACGGTCTTGCACGTCGCGGGGAGCAGGTTGCCGACGGCGATCGAGTGCAGCAGCGTGCAGATCATCAGCGCCATCCCGATCTCCGGGACGTAGTGGCGCATCGCGCGCTGCGACTCGATGACGTCGGTGATCACGTCGGGGAGCGGGCCGTCGTCGCGGATCGAGCCGCACAGCACGACCGGGATGTTCTTGCTGTACGCCTCGAACATCACGCCCTCGCGCAGCAGCCCGCGCTCGATCGCCTGGCGGATGCCGCCGGCCGCGCGCACGCGGTTCACCGCGCGCAGATGGTGCACGTGCCCTTCCTCGGCCGGGAACGCGTCGTCGAGGTTCACGCCGAGCGACGTCCCGAAGAACTGCGACTCGATGTCGTGCACGGCCAGCGCGTTGCCGGCGTAGAGCGCGTTGACGAAGCCGTCGCGGATGAGCTCGGCCAAGTACGGACCGGCGCCGGTGTGGATGATCGCGGGGCCGCCGACGACCAGCACGCGCTTGCCCGAGCGCAGCACCGCGAGCAGCTCGCGCGCGATCTCGCCGAGCAGCGCGTGGCGCGGCTTCTCGCTCGACACGGCGCTGGCCATGAACTCGAACACCGCTTTGCGGCGCGCGCGCTGCGGGATCGTGAGCTTCACGCCCTGGTGCCCGATCACGACGCAGTCGCCGGCCTTGATGTCGTACGGCGCGACGGTCAGCGGGCCGCCGTCGTCGATCACGATCGCGCAGTCCATCTCGGGGTTCTCGACCGGCAGCCAGTGGCCGTTGACGCGCACCTCGGTCGCATAGTTCGTCGTCGCGTAGAACGCGTCGGGGAGGACGCCGTCGGCCGGGGCGGGCTCGACCACGGCGTCGCCTTCCTCCATCACCTCGGCGCCTTGCTCGCGCAGCTTGTCGATCAGGTCGTCGAGGTATGCCGCGTCGTCCGCTTCGACCATCAGCCGCGCGTACGACGGATCGGTCTTGGTGCGGCCCGAGTCGAACTCTTCGATGACGTACGCGGCGCGGTCGTGATCGGTCAGCACACCGAGGACGCGGTTGAAGATCCCCGAGTCGAGGATGTGGCCGCGCAGCTCGATCCGGCGGACGACCGTCGGGGACGGCGAAGCGGAACCCATGGGGCTCGTCTTCGTACCGACGCCGCTCGGCAACCTCCGCGACGTGACGCTGCGCGGGGTCGACGCGCTGCGCGACGCCTCGCTGATCGTCGCCGAGGACTCGCGCGTCGCCCGCAAGATGCTCTCGGCCTACGAGATCGCCGGCAAAGAGATCTGGACGTATCACGAGCACAACGCCCGCACCGCGACGCCGGCGATCCTCGAGCGCGCGCGCGACGCGAGCGTCGCCGTCGTCACGGACGCCGGGACGCCGGGGATCAGCGACCCCGGCTCGGCGCTGGTCGCGGCGGCGCGCGCGGCCGGCGTGCCGGTCGAGGTGCTGCCCGGACCGGCCGCGTTCGTGGTCGCGGCGGTGCTGTCGGGCTTCGATCTGCGCCGGCTGCTGTTCGCCGGATTCGCGCCGCGCGCCGGCGCGCAGCGGCGGGCCGCGTTCCGCGCCGCGCTCGGCGAGACGACCGTCTGGTACGAGTCGCCGCACCGCATCCGCGACAGCTTGGCCGATCTGGCCGCAGTCGCGCCGGAGCGCCGCGTCTTCCTCGTCCGCGAGCTCACCAAGCTCTTCGAGCAGCAGGTCCTCGGCACCGCCGCCGAGGTCGCCGCGGGGCTGGCCGATCCGGTCCGCGGCGAGATCGCGTTCGTCGTCGAGGGCGGGCCGCCCGACGCCGCCGCGCTGCCGAGCGGCCCGAGCGCCGAGGACCTCGACGCCGCGATCGATGCGCTGCTCGCCGAAGGGTTGACGACCTCGGCGATCGCGAAGCGGCTCGCCGACGCCGGCCACGGCGAGCGCCGGCATCTCTACGCGCGGGTCGGCGCGCGGCGCGTCGAGACGCGGCCGGCGCCGTAACAGAAATGTCAGCGTGAGCGACGAAGCGGGACGGGTGCCCCCCGACGACCGTCCGTTCTACGTCACCACGCCCATCTATTACATCAGCGGAACGCCGCACATCGGCCACGCGTACACCTCGATCGCGGCCGACGTGCTGGTGCGCACGGCGCGCGCGCACGGGCCGGCGCGCGCGCTGACCGGGACGGACGAGCACGGGCAGAAGGTCGCGAACGCGGCCGCTGCCGCCGGGATGACGCCGCAGACCTACGTCGACGCGCTGGCGCCGAAGTGGCGCGAGCTCGCGCCGGCGTTCGACGCGCGCTTCGACGACTTCATCCGCACCACCGAGCCGCGTCATCAGCGCACGTGCCTGGCGCTGTTCGAGAAGATGCGCGCGGCCGGCGACGTCTACGAAGGCGTCTACGAAGGCTGGTACTGCACGCACGACGAGACGTTCTGGCCGGAGGCGAAGCTGGTCGACGGGCGCTGTCCGAACGCGGAGTGCCGCCGCCCCGTGCAGTGGCTCTCGGAGAAGAACTGGTTCTTCCGGCTCTCGAAGTACCGCGACCGGCTGATCGCGCACTTCCGCGCGAACCCGGAGTTCCTGCGCCCGCAGTCCCGCTACAACGAGATGATGGCGATCCTCGAGGAAGGGCTCGAGGACTTCTCCATCTCGCGCTCGTCGTTCGACTGGGGGATCCCGCTGCCGGGCGGCGGCGTGCTGTACGTGTGGTACGACGCGCTGATCAACTACGTCAGCGCGCTGGGCTGGCCCGACGATCCCGACGGTCTCTACGCGACGTTCTGGCCTGGGACGCACCTGATCGGCAAGGAGATCGCGCGCTTCCACTCGATCATCTGGCCCGCGATGCTGTGGTCGGCCGGGCTGCCCGAACCGGACCGCGTCTTCGCGCACGGCTGGATCACCAGCGACGCGGGGACGAAGATCGGGAAGTCGCTCGGCAACGCGATGGACCCGTTCGCGATGCGCGACGAGTTCGGCGCCGACTCGCTGCGCTATTTCCTGATGCGCGAGGCGCCGTTCGGCAGCGACTTCTCGATGTCGGTCGAGAAGCTGCGCCAGCGCCACAACAGCGATCTCGGCAACGACCTCGGCAATTTGCTGCGCCGGTCGCTGGCGATGCTGCAGAAGTACCGCAACGGGCTCGTTCCGGAGCCGAACGAGGGCCGCGTGCAGGAGCGCGTCGCCGATCTGCCCGCGCTGGTGCGCGAGCACGTGCGGTGCCTGCGCTTCCGCGAGGCGCTGGACGAGATCTGGAACCTCGTCACGCTGCTGAACCGCGCGATCGACGAGCACAAGCCGTGGGATCTGTACAAGCACGGGCGCGGCGTGGAGCTCGACGCGCTGCTGTACGACCTGTGCGAAGGGCTGCGCTGGCTGAGCCTGCTGCTGTTCCCGTTCATGCCCGCGAAATCGACCGAGATCTGGCGCCAGCTCGGGCTCGGCGGCACGCCCGAGCGCGCCTGGCGCGACGAGCTGGTCTGGGGCCGGCTCGCGGCGAGAACGCAGACGAACCCCGGCGCACCGCTGTTTCCGCGCATCGAACCGCCGGCCGCGTAGCGCGCCGCACACCGTCCGCATAACCGCCCGCACACCGAAGGAGCACGCCATGGCGATCGCCGCCGACCGACCGCATCCCCCCGCGCACACCGGCGCGAACGACGCGCTGCACCGTGCGGGCTTCGCGGTGCGCGGCTTGGTCGCGATTGCGCTGGGCGTGCTCGCGCTGTACTACCGCACCTACGCGACGCTGCTGATCGGCGCGTTCGTCGCGTTCGCCATCGTGGACGGCATCGTGCGGCTCGTCGTCGCGCTGCGCTCGACCGGACGCGACAAAGCGTGGCTGATCCACGCGCTCGAAGGGCTGCTCGGGATCGCGCTCGGCGTGATCGCGTACAACGTCGCGCACACGCTGATCACGCTGACGTGGACGATCGCCGAGTGGGCGTTCGGGATCGGTATCCTGACGATCGTCTTCGCGGCGGTCGCGTGGGGCCGGCTGCGCGACGCGTGGCTGTGGCTGCTCGGCGGAGTGTTGCTGATCGCGCTGGGCGCGGCGCTGCTGTGGTTCACCTTCGGCGGGCTGCTCGCGCCGGCGATCGCGCTCGGGCTGTTCGGGATCATCTACGGCGTCGTCTCGCTGCTGATCGCCGTTCGCGCGCACCATCACCCGGCCGCGCCGGCCGCACGCAGCCCGCAGTAAGCGCTACGGCGCGGCCGGCGCCGGCTGGTTGCCGTTGGCGCGCTCGCGCGCGATCAGGCTCGCGCACTGCGCGCGGTAGAACGTGCAGACCGCGCGCGACAGCGCGAAGTTCGGCGGCAGCACGAACCCCGGCGCCGGTCCTTGCGGGCCGAAGATCATCGTGCCGTCGGGGTTCACGCGCAGGTCGAACGGATCGCGGTTCGGCGGAAACGCGTAGATCCACGGATACGAGACTTCCTCGAAGTAACCGTCGCTGTAGCGGATGAGACAGCGAATGTAGTATGCGCGCAGCGCGCCGAGCCGCATCGGGCCCTGCAGCTCGACGCAGTCGCCCTGCGCCGCCGCGAAGAACATCTCCGGCGTACCCGCCATGATCGCTTCGAAGCGCATCTGCTCCGGGTTGCGCGCGGGCGGCCGGCGCTGCGGCGGGACGTTGGCGAGCGCGCGCTGCGCCTGCGCGATCGTCCGGCTGAACCGCGCGTCGAGCGCGGCCATGTGCTGCGCCGAGAGCGCCGTCTTCGCGGACGGCGGCGTGATCGTCGGCACGTCGCGCGGCGCGGCGACGGCGCGCGGCGCAGGTGCCGCGAGCCGCGCCTGGTGGATCGTACCGCGCCGCTGGCGGTACCTCGGCACCGTTGTCGGCACCGTCGTCGGCACCGTCGTCGGGGGCACCGTCGCGGCGACGGCCGGTGCGGCGGTCGGGATCGGCGCGAGCGTCGGAATCGGAGGCGGCCGCAGGTGCGCCAGCGCGCGGGACTCCGGCTCACGCGGGCGTGCTCGCGGCTGCGCGGGACGCGGCTGCGGTGCGCGGCGCGACGGGCGCGGAACGGTGCGCCTCTCGATCGTGATCGCGTCGGAGAGCGCGACGATCTCCGGCGTCGGCGACGGGCGCGGAGCGAGCTTCGCCAGCGCCGGTGCGACGCGCTGATCGAAGGCGAGCCACGCGCCCGCCGTGAGCAGATGCAGCAGCAGCGAGAGGATCAGCGCCGTGGGGAGCAGCCGGCGGCCGCTACGGTCGTCGCGCTCGGGGAACAACTGCACGGAAGGCCTAAGGATTCACCATGATCGACACGCACGCCCACGTCCACGACCGGGCGTTCGACCCGGACCGTGAGGCGGTGCTGGCACGCGCGCGAGAGCGCGGAGTCGACGCGATCGTGACGGTCGGCTGCGACCTGGAGGATAGCCGCCGGGCCTGCGAGGTCGCTGAGACGTACGGGCTCGCCGCGACGGTCGGCATCCACCCGCACGAAGCGAAGGACGCGCCCGCCGACATTCCGGCGGCGTTCGACGCGCTGCGCGCGCGCTTCGGCGGGCGCGTCGTCGCCGTCGGCGAGACGGGGCTCGACTACCACTACGACCACAGCCCGCGCGACGTGCAGCGCAGCGTCTTCGCCGCGCAGCTCGCGTACGCGCGCGAGCGCGACCTCCCGCTGATCTTCCACCAGCGCGAAGCGCACGACGACTTCGTCGCCGGACTGCGGGCGGGCTACGACGCGCACGCGCAGCGCGGGATCGTGCACTGCTTCACCGGGACGCCCGCCGAAGCGCGCGTCTTCACCGCCGAGTTCGGGCTGCTGCTCGGAATCGGCGGCGTGGTGACGTTCAAGACCGCGCAGCCGCTGCGCGACGCGGTGCTGGAAGCCGGGCTCGACGCGATCGTGCTCGAGACCGACTGCCCGTACCTCGCGCCGATCCCGCACCGCGGCCGGCGCAACGAACCGGCGTTCGTCGCCGACACCGCGCGCGTCGTCGCGGACGTCCTCGGCGTCGACGTCGCGACCGTGATCGCGCGCGCCGACGGGAACGCGCGGCGCGTGCTCGGCTTGGAGATCGCGGCGTGATCCTGGGCGGCCGCGAGCGCCCGGTGCGCGAGACGAACGCGCTGGCGCCGGGACACGAGTCGCGCTGCATGATCTTCACCGGCAAGGACAGCGCCCGCGCGCTGAAGGACCCGCGCGAGATCTCCGACCTGCTCGAGAACGAGAAGAACTTCGTCTGGTTCGACCTCGCCGAGCCGACGCAGGCGGATCTCGAGCTGCTGCGCGAGGAGTTCGCGCTGCACCCGACCGCGATCGAGGACGCCGCGCTGGTGCACGAGCGGCCGAAGATCGAGAGCTACGGCGACTACTGGCTGGTCGTGCTGCACGCCGCGACGATGGAGCAGGGACGGCTCGAGCTGCACGAGATCGCGCTCTTCGTCGGCAAGAACTTCGTCGTCACGATCCGCGCGCACCCGGTCTACCCGCTCGACGAGATCGAGCGGCGCTGGCTCTCGAAAGGCTCGATCCCGCACACGTCGACGGGCCTGCTGTACGTCGTGCTCGACGTCGTCGTCGACGGGTACAACCCGATCGCCGGCGCGTACGACGAGCGGCTCGTCGTGCTGGAGAACCAGGTCCTCGCCCGCGGCCGCGCGCGCGACGAGCGCGCCGTTCTGCGCGAGGTGCTCAGCTTCAAGCGCGATCTGGTGCAGCTGCGGCACGCGGCCGCGCCGGTGCGCGACATGCTCGGCCCGCTGCTGCGCGGCGAGCTCGACGCGCTCGATCCGGCGCTCGCGGCGTACTTTCGCGACGTGAACGACCACGCGCTGCGCGTCACCGAGCAGATCGACTCGATCCGCGACCTCCTCAACAGCACGCTCGACATCCACCTCTCGTCGGAAGCGCACCGCCAGGGCGAGGTCTCGAAGCAGCTCACGATCATCGCGACGATCTTTCTGCCGCTGACCTACATCACGGGCTTCTTCGGCCAGAACTTCGGCTGGATGGTCAGCCACATCGACAAGGCCTGGGACTTCTACGCGATCGGCGTCGGCACGCAGGTCCTGGCCTTGCTGCTCCTGCTGCTCTACTTCAAGCGCAAGGGCTGGTTCTGACCCGCCGTCATCCCGAGCCACGTGCCCGGTGCTGCACCCTTCGGCCGGCTCGGAGTGACATTGGAGTGAGGTCGCCGTCCCGCGATCGTCTAAGATGGGGGCGATGGTCACGGACCCAGCCGGGAAAGGCGCCTACGTTCGCGAGATGTTCGCGGCGATCGCCCCCCGCTACGACCGGGCGAACCGGCTGCTCACCGCGGGCGTCGACGAGGCATGGCGCCGCCGCGCCGTCGCCGAGCTCGCCGCGCCGAAGGGCGGCCGAGTCGTCGATCTGTGCTGCGGAACGGGCGACCTCGTCTTCCACGTGATCAAGACCGACCCGACGCTCGAGCTGGTCGGCGTCGACTTCACCCCGCCGATGCTCGACGGCGCCCG
>DASWRW010000028.1:0-12688 GCA_036402975.1 Candidatus Elarobacter sp.
CACCGACGGGCTCATCGAGCATTCGCGCGATCTCATCGCCGGCGAGCGACGGCTGCTCGACGCGCTGCGCGAGAGCGTCACGCGACGCGATGCCGAACCCGCCGGCGCGTTGCTGCAGCGCGTCTTCGACGGCATCGAGAACACCGACGACGTCGCGACGCTCACCGTCGGAGCCGCCGACGTGCGCGCCACCCCCTTCGGGTTCACGTGCACGGCGCTGCCGATGGCGGTACCGATCGTCCGGCGCAGTCTCGAGCGGTTCGCGCAGCGCCTCGGTCTCGACGAGGACCACTGCTTCTCGCTGCTCACCGCGGTCGGCGAAGCGCTCGCGAACGCCGTCGAGCACGCCTATCTCGGATCGCCGGGCCTCGTGCGCGTGCAGGCCGAGCTGCACGGCAACGCGCTGCACGTCACGATCGAGGACGACGGAAAGTGGAAGCCCGCGCAGCGCCGCGACGAGCGCGGCCGCGGGCTCCCGCTGATGCGCGCCCTGATGGACGGCGTCGAAATCCGCACGCACCAAGCGCACACGGTCGTGCGCCTGACGCTCGATCTCGCCCGGGAAGACGTCCCGGCGTAACCCCTTCGGCGCGCTACGCGCCGGCGAGGACGTACGTCGCGGCGCGCGTCCGGGGCGCGGGCGGCTGCTCGGAGAGGAGCGGCACGGCGTCGGCCGGCGCGGCGTAGAACACGTCACGCCCGCAGCGGCAGCGCAGCGACATCAGGACCGGAGCGGGAAGGTCGTCGAGCGCGGGGAGCCGGATCGGCCGCGAGCCGGCGCCGACGGCGACCTGCAGTGCGGGGCGCGCCGGGCTGGCGTCCACGACGGAGGCGCCGCAGTGCGCGCACCGCACGTCGTGCACGTGGAGGAGGTACAGGTAGCGGATCGCGCTCATCGGTTGGTTCGCCGTGCCCGGCCCCTGGCGGGCGCAAACTAGGACAAACGCCCCAAAGCAGGCGCGATCGGCAAATGTACGGGTATGACGGTTCCGACATGCTTGCCGGTACGGCCGAAAAGAACCGCTTTCTGGGTACCCTCGCGCCGGGGACGCGGTCGGTGTTCGAGGCGCGCATGACGGCGCACGGCGGCGGGATCGGCGACGTCCTGCAATCCCCGAACAGCCCGATCGACGCGGTGTGGTTCCCGCTCTCCGGGATCGTTTCCACGTTGCGGCCGCTCGACGGTGACTCGAACGTCGAGGTCGACGCCTCGGGCGCCGAGGGCTTCCTCGGCATCGAGCTCGTCCTCGGTTCCCGCCGCACGCCGGATACCTGGATCGTGCAGTCGCCGGGGCGCTTCGCGCGGCTGGACGCGCAGGTGTTCCAGGACGCGCTCGAGCGAGACGCCGCGCTGCGCGAGGCCGGACGGCGGTACGTCGCCGCGGCGCGCGCGATCCGCGGCCAGTGGGTGGCGTGCAATGCCCGGCACACGATCGAGCAGCGGCTCGCGAAGTGGCTGCTCACCGCGCGCGACCGCGTCGGCGACGAGATCCAGATCACGCAGGACGTCGTCGCCATGATGCTCGGCGTGCGCCGCGCGAGCGTCGTCACCGTGCTCGGGCGCTTCGTGGACGACGGCATGGTGGCGCACGGCTATGCGCGCGTGCGCGTGGTCGACGACGCGCGGCTCACGGCCGTGTCGTGCGCCTGCTACGCCAGGGCTGCGGAGTTCTTGCGCGCGGGGCTCGCGGCCGCGTAGGAGATCCCGGCGGCCTCTAAGTCGGCGCGCATCGCCGCGGAGATCGCGTCCCACGTGGCGGCGCGCGTCTTGTCGTCGGCGCGCCGTGTGCGATCCGCGTCGCCCCGGCGCGCGCGCTCGACCAGCGCGACGAAGTGGTCGCGGTCGCCCGCGACGTACACCACGTCCGCGTGGTCGGCGACAACGTCGGGCACGGCAGTGCTCACCACGGGGCGGCCGGCGGCGAGGTACTCGAGCGTCTTGGTGGGCGAGATGTTGTCGGTGTGCTCGTTGAGCGCGAACGGCATCAGCGCGACGTCGAAGCCGGCCAGCAGCGCGGGCAGCTCGGCGTACTCGCGCTTGCCGAGGTACGCGATGTTCGCGCTGCGCGGTAAGGCCGTTTCCTCGATCTTCGCCAGCGGCCCGACCATCGCGACCGTCGCGAGCGGGTTGGCCGCGGCGAGCGCCTCGACCAGCTCCAGATCGACGCGCTCGTCGATCACGCCGACGTAGCCGAAGACCGGCCCGCCGCGGTACGGCGCGAGATCGGGATGCGGCTCGCTGGTGCGGGCGCGCACGAAGTGCTCGACGTCGACGCCGCTCGGGTAGCAGCGCGCGTTGCGCGTGCGCCGCTCGATGCCGCGGAAGAGCGAGCGCCCGCCGCTGAACGCGAGCTCCGCACGCTCCAGCAGCTCCGCCTCGCGCGGCACGATGCGCGGATCGGCCTGCGCGAACTTCGAGAGTTCGTCCATCTTGTCGAACACCACCGGCGCGCCGGGGAACGCGTCGGCGAGCGCGAGCATCATCGGCGTGTAGAGCCACACCAGCGGCCGGCGTTCGGCGACGAGCGCCCGCACGGTCGCGAGCGCGCGCTCGTCGACCGCGTCGCCGGGCGCGCTCGGCCGGTGCGGCGTGACGACCGTCAGCCCGTCGCTCTCGGAGATCTCGTCGTCGTCGCGGCCGTCGACCAGCGCCTCTTCCAGCACGATCACGGGAACGTCGCGCGCGACGCGGGCGAGCAGGTGGTTGGGCCGCTGCCAGACGCCGCGCCAGCGTAAATGGAGGCCGACGATGACGACGTCGACGGGATCGTACGGAATCAGACCATCTCCTTTGTTAAGCAAGCTAGCGTAGCGGTCGTTTTTCCGGGGGTATAGGCGCTGTACCCACTCTTCGACCGCGGCCTCGTCGGACGCGGCTTAGGATTGATATAGGTGTACGATTTTCTCGTCGTCGGCGCAGGGCTCGCCGGCAGCACGATCGCCGAACGGCTGGCCAGCCAGCTCGGTGCGAGTGTCCTGGTGATCGACAAGCGCCCGCACGTCGCCGGCAACACCCACGACCCGCTCAACGACGACGGGCTCCGCTACCACCAGTACGGGCCGCACATCTTCCACACCAACGCGCAGCACGTCGTCGACTACCTGAGCGCGTTCACCGAATGGACGCCGTACGAGCACCGCGTGCTGGCGCGCGTCGACGGGCTGCTCGTCCCCATCCCGATCAACCGCACGACGATCAACCGGCTGTACGACCTCGACCTCGATCCCGAAGGCGTGGAGCGCTTCCTCGCCGCCCGCGCCGAGAAGCTGCCGCGCATCGAGAACTCCGAGCACACGATCCTCTCGCGCGTCGGGCGCGAGCTGTACGAGAAGTTCTTCCGCGGCTACACCCGCAAGCAGTGGGGGCTCGATCCGTCGGAGCTCGACCCGACCGTCTGCGGCCGCATCCCGACCCGCGCGAACGACGACGACCGCTACTTCAACGACGGGTTCCAGGCGATGCCGAAGGCCGGCTTCACCGCTATGGTCGAGAAGATGCTCGACCACCCGCGCATCGAGGTCGTGACCGACTGCGACTTCGCATGGATCCTGGACCGCGCGCGGTTCAACCACGTGATCTACACCGGCCCGATCGACGAGTACTTCGAGTACAAGTTCGGCAAGCTGCCGTACCGCTCGCTGCGGTTCGAGTTCGAGACGCGGGACGTCGCCTGGGTGCAGCCCGTCGGCTGCGTCAACGAGCCGGACCACCGCGTGCCGTACACGCGCACGACCGAGTACAAGCACCTGACCGGGCAGTCGCACCCGAAGACGATCCTCAGCCGCGAGTACCCCAGCGGCGAGGGCGATCCGTACTACCCGATCCCGCGCCCCGACAACCGCGAGCTGTACCGCAAGTACGCGACGCTGGCCGCCGCGCAGCGTCACGTGACGTTCGTCGGGCGGCTCGCCGAGTACAAGTACTTCAACATGGACCAGGTCGTCGCGTCGGCGCTGGTCACGTTCGAAGAGCTCGCGCGCACGACCGCGGCGGTCGCGTCGTAGGCGCCGCACGATGAGCACCACCGCACTGCCCGAGATCTGGGCCTCGCCGGAACCGACGGTCGCGCGCATCGACCGGCTGCGCGTTCGCGACCAGCTTCGCGAGAGCGGCCACGAGACGCGCGAGAGCGACGTCGACCTGCTCGCGGATCTGGGCGTGCGCGCGACGCGCTACCCGGTGCTGTGGGAGAAGGTGGCGCCGCACGACCCGCACGTGCGCGACTACGGCTGGGCGACGCGCCGGCTCAGCGCGCTGGCCGAGCGCGGCGTCGAGCCGATCGTGACCCTGCTGCACCACGGCAGCGGCCCGGCCTACACCGACCTGGTCGATCCGGCCTTTCCGAAGCTGTTCGCCGAGTACGCCGCCGCGACGGCGCGGCGCTTTCCGTGGATCAAGCGCTGGACGCCGATCAACGAACCGCTGACGACGGCGCGCTTCTCGACGCTGTACGCGGCGTGGTATCCGAACCGTTTCTTCGACCACGGCGCGTTCGGCCGCGCGATCCTCAACGAATCGCTCGCGATCGCCGCGGCGCAGGAGCGCATCCGCGACCTGATCCCCGACGCGACGTTTCTGCTGACCGAGGATCTGCAGAGCTTCACCGCGGCCGACGAGGGCGTCGCCGAGTACGTCGAGCACAAGCGCGAGCGCATGTTCCTGTCGTGCGAGCTGCTGCAGGGACGCATCGTCGACGGGCACCCGATGCACGCGTACCTGGTCGAGCGCTGCGGGATATCGCCGGCCGAGCTGGCGCGGCTCGCGCGCCGGCCCCAGCCCCCGGACGTGATGGGCTGGAACTACTATCCGAACTCCGAGCGCTGGCTCGAGAGCGACGGCGCGGGCGGCCACCGCAACCTGGGCGTCGTCGACCTCGCGCCCGAGCGCATGGACATGCGCCCGCTGCTGCGCGCCGCGCACGAGCGGCTGCGCATGCCGTTCGCGCTCTCGGAGGTGCACGTGATCGGCAGCGAGCGCGAGCGCGCGCGCTGGATGCTGCAGCGCTTCGCCGACGCGCTGGACGCGCAGGCGGACGGCGTGCCGATCGTCGGCTTCGGCGCGTGGGCGGCGTTCGGCATGGTCGACTGGTGCTCGCTGATGTGCCGCGAGGAGCAGATCGTCGAGGACGGCGTCTACACGTGGGCCGGCCGGAACGGCCGTCCGCAGCCGACGCTGGTCACGCACGTCCTGCGCGAGCTCGCCGCCGGACGCATCCCGCACGCGCCGCCCGAACCGGCGTGGTGGGAGCGTGACCGCACCGCCGTCGCCTGAGACGCTCCGGCTCACGAACGGCGTCGTCGAGCTGCGCGTCCCGACGGCGTACGGCCCGCGGGTGACGCACTACGGTTTCGTCGGCGGTCCCAACGTCTTCGGCGACGGCGCGGCGGCGCGGCGCGAGACGCCGCACGGCACGTGGTGCGCGTACGGCGGACACCGTTTGTGGGCCGCACCGGAGCGCTTCCCCGAGACGTACACGGTCGACGACCGCCCGCCGGCGATCGAATCGTCGGAGCTCCGCGCGACGCTGCGCCGCGCGCGCGATCCGCACACCGGGCTGGTCGCGACCATGACGCTGGAGCTCGCGCCCGACGCGAGCGACGTCGTCGTCACGCACGAGCTCGCGAACGAAGGCGACGCGCCGCGCCGGCTCGCGCCGTGGGGGCTGACCGTCGTGCGCTCCGGCGGCGCGGCGCTGATCCCGAACGCAGCGTTCCACCCGCAGCCCGAGGCGCTGCTCCCGGCGCGCCGCATGGTGCTGTGGAGCTACACCGATCTCTCCGACGACCGCTTCGCGTTCGGCCCGCGCTTCCTGCGCCTGCGCTGTGACCCCGAGCGCCCCGCGCCGAACAAGATCGGCGTCGCGAACGAGCGCGGCTGGTTCGCGTACGTCGTCGAGCGAACGGCGTTCGTCGTGCGCACGTCCTACGACGCGTCGGCCGAGTACCCCGACCAGGGCTGCTCGGTCGAGGTCTACAGCGAGGGCGGGTTCTGCGAGGTCGAGACGCTCGCGCCGCTCGCGACGCTCGCCCCCGGCGAGGTCGCGCGCCACGCCGAGCGCTGGTCGCTAGCGCGCGTCGCCGCCGAGGACGACGAGGCGCTCGCGGACGCGTTGGGCAAGCACGTCGCAGCGTGAACGACGAAGAGCAGCGCGGCCGCGGCGAACCGGCGTCCGTTCCCGACGAGCCCGGCCTGCGCAAGGAACAGATCGCGCTCCCGGACGGCCGCTACCTGATCTACTACACCTTCCCCGCAGGCGACGACGCTGGCGACGTCAGCCTCGGCTCCTCGCAGGGGGAGAGCTCATGACGGTGCGACGGACGGCTAGCGCGTGAGCGAGCTGCGCTGGCATCCGCTGCTCGGCGAGTGGGTCGCGACCGCGACGCACCGGCAGGACCGCACGTTCTTTCCGCCCGAGGACTACTGCCCGCTGTGTCCGACCAAGCCGGGGAAGTTCCCGACCGAGATCCCGGCCGCGACCTACGACATCGTCGTCTTCGAGAACAAGTTTCCGTCTCTGCTGCGCGATCCGCCGCCGCCGGCCGTCGCGTCGACCGAGCTCGAGCCGGTCGAGCCGTCGCGCGGGGAGTGCGAGGTGATCGCGTACACGCCCGATCATCACGCGACGCTGGCCGACGTTCCGGTGTCGCGGATCGAGCACCTCGTGCGCGTCTGGCGCGACCGCACGCGCGTGCTCGCGGCGCGCGGCGACGTCGCGCACGTCTACCCGTTCGAGAACAAGGGCGCCGCGATCGGCGTGACGCTGAGCCATCCGCACGGCCAGATCTACGCGTACCCGTTCGTTCCGCCGGTCGTCGCGCGCGAGATCGCGCAGGCGCGCGCATACCGCGCGAAGACCGGAGGCTGCCTGTTCTGCGCCGTGCGCGACCGCGAGCGCGCCGACGGCACCCGCGTGCTGGCGGAAGAGGACGGCTGGGTCGCGTACCTGCCGTTCTTCGCGCGCTATCCGTACGAGACGCATCTGGTCGCGACGCGCTGCGTGCGCACGCTGCTCGAGCTCGACCCGCGCGAGGTGCGCGGCCTGGCGCGCATCCTGAAGCGCGTGCTGCGCGGCTTCGACGCGCTCTTCGACGTCTCGTTTCCGTACATCATGGCGGTCCACCAAGCGCCGAAGACCGACGACCCGTACCACCTCCACATCGAGTTCTATCCGCCGCTGCGCACGGCGACCAAGCTGAAGTACCTGGCCGGCTCGGAAGCCGGCGCCGGGATGTTCATCAACGACACGCTCGCGGAGGAGAAAGCCGCCGAGCTGCGCGCGAAGGTTCCCGCGGCGCCGTGATCGAGCTGAACGCGCTGCGCGACGCGTTCGCCGCGCTGAGCCCGCGCGCGCCGGCGTTCTTCCGCGCGCCGGGGCGCGTCAACCTGATCGGCGAGCACGTCGACTACAGCGAGGGCTTCGTGCTGCCGATGGCGATCGACCGCGCGACGGTCGCGGCGGCCGCGCCGCGCGACGACCGCCGCGTGCGCATTCGCTCGCTCGACCGCGGCGAGACCGCCGAGTTCGAGCTCGACGAGGCCGATCCGCGCCCGGCCGGCGCGTGGAGCGACTACGCGCGCGGCGTCGCGCTCGCGCTGGCGCGGCGCGTTCCGCTGAACGGCGCGGACGTCGTGCTGCGCACGGCGGTGCCGATCGGCGCGGGCCTGTCGTCGTCGGCGGCGTTCGAGCTGGCGGTCGCGCTGGCGCTGCTGGACGCCGCCGGCGCGTCGCTCGAGCCGCACGAGCTCGCGCGCGCGGCGCAGGAGGCGGAGAACGGCTTCGTCGGGCTGCGCAGCGGGATCATGGACCAGCTCGCGTCGGCGCTCGGCGTGCGTGAGCACGCGCTGCTGATCGACTGCCGCAGCCTCGACGTGACGCCGGTCCCGCTCCCGCCCGAAGCCGCGGTCGTCGTCGCCGACTCCGGCGTGAAGCACGAGCTGTCGGGCTCGGCGTACAACGACCGCCGCGCCGAGAGCGAGGAGGCGGCGCGCCGGCTCGGCGCGCGCACGCTGCGCGACGTCTCGCTGCTCGAGTTCGCGCGCCGCAGCGCCGAGCTGCCGGAGCCGCTGCGCCGCCGCGCGCGGCACGTGGTCGGCGAGAACGCGCGCGTCCTGGCGACGGTGGTCGCGCTGCGCGAGGGCGACCTGGCGACCGCGGGCGCGCACATGAACGAGTCGCACGTCTCGCTGCGCGACGACTACGAGGTCAGCGCGCCCGAGCTCGACCTGCTGGTGGAGGCGGCGCACGGCGTCGACGGCGTCTACGGCGCGCGCATGACGGGCGGCGGGTTCGGCGGGTCGATCGTCGCGCTCGTGCGGCGGGATGCCGTGGCGCCGCTCACCACGGCCCTCGAGTCGGCGTACGCCGCGCGCTTCGGGCGCAAGGCCGCCGTCACCGAGGTGAAAGCCGCCGACGGGGCGCGACGAATCGAGTAACGTTCTCGTTTCTTCCTCAAGTGGCTTCGGCGCGGAGCCGATAGTCCGAAATAGAGAACGTGGTGGTTTCCTTACCGAAGCCGCTTCATGCGGCATTACACGGGAAGTATCGCAATCCGGTTCACGCCGGCGATTTCCCCGACCCCTCCGTCATCCGCGTCGAGCGGGCGTTTTACGCCGTCACGACGTCGACCGACTGGGCGCCCTTCTTCCCGATCTTCCGCTCGACCGACCTGGTCGACTGGGAGCTGGTCGGCCACGTCTTCGCCCGGCGCCCGGACTGGTGCGCCGGGAACTTCTGGGCGCCCGACTTCGCGCAGAAGGACGGGCGTTTCTACGTCTACTACACGGCCCGCCGCAAGGACGGCGGGCTGTGCGTCGCCGTGGCGACCGCCGACCGGCCGGAAGGGCCCTACGTCGACCACGGCCCGCTGATCGGTCAGGCCCACGGCTCGATCGACGCGATGGCGGCCGACGACTACGACGGCGGGCGCTGGCTCCTCTGGAAAGAGGACGGGAACGCCCACAACAAGCCGACCCCGATCTGGGCCCAGCGCCTCTCCGGCGACGGTCTCGTGCTGCTCGGCGACAAGGTCGAGCTGCTGCGCAACGACGCGCCCTGGGAAGGCCGGCTGGTCGAGGCGCCGCACGTGATCCAGCGCAACGGCTGGTTCTACATGTTCTACTCCGGCAACGCGTGCTGCGGCGAGGACTGCGCCTACGCGGTCGGCGTCGCGCGCGCGCGCTCGCTCGGCGGGCCGTGGGAGAAGTGCCCGCGCAACCCGGTCCTGGCGGGCAACGACGCCTTCCGCTGCCCGGGCCACGGCGCGCCGGTCGACGACGGCAAGGGCAACTGGTACTACCTCTATCACGCCTACGAGGAGCGGCCCGACGCGATCTACGTCGGGCGGCAGCTCTGCCTGGACGCGATCCGCTGGACGCCCGACGGCTGGCCGTCGATCAACAACGGGCAGGGTCCGAGCCGGATCGCCGACATGCCGTTCCCCTCGCTCGAGCGCCAAGCGCCGCAGCGCGCGCGCTGGACCGCCGATTTCAGCGGGTCGCTCGACCGCGGCTGGCAGTGGCCCCAGTCCGGGACGCCGAGCCTCGAGCTCGACCGCGGGGCCCTGAAGCTGACCGCGCAGCAGCCGCGCCGCGGCAACGACCCGCTGGCCGGCGTCGCCGCGCGGACCGTCTCGACCGGCGACTACGCCGCGACCACGACGGTCGACACCCGCGAGCAGGCCGCCGGGACGATGGCCTCGCTGTGCGCCTACGGCAGCCACCGCGACGCGCTGGGGATCGGCGTCAAGGACGGCCTGGTCACGGTCTGGCGCCGCCGCGGCGGCCACCTGGTCGAGCTGGCGCTGGCCCGGGTCGACAAGGAGAAGGTCCACCTCCGCTGCACCGCGCTCGCCGGGCGCGCGTACCGCTTCGCGTTCAGCCAGGACGGCCGCCAGTGGACGACGCTCGGGGGCCGGCTCGACGGCGCCTGGCTCCCGCCCTGGGACGCCGGCGTGCGCGTGGCGTTGGCGGCCGGCGGCACGACGGGGGCGACCGCCCGGTTCACCGCCCTGCGCTTCGACCCGGCCGCCGCGGCCGTCACGCCGATGGAGACGCGAGTCTCGCGGCGCGCTCGCATCGGCGAGATGCTGGCCAAAGTCGGCGCGCCCCGGCGGCTCAGCGCGAAGCACGGGTGACGTTTGCGCGGCCTGGCCGCGCGGGTACCATGCGAGCGTGGGATCGTTCGATGGGTGGAGTACGACCGACGGTCTCGGGAGAACAACTGCATGGACAATCTGGTGCTTTGCCCGTGCGGGCACTCGCTCGCGCTCCACGACTACACGGGCTGCTCGGGTGACCGGTTGAGGAGCTGCGGCTGCCCTCGCGACCGGCACGCCGCGCTCGAGGCCGCCGTCGACAGCGTGCGGACCGAGCCGGTCTACGCGACCCGCTTCGTCACCGGCGACGGCGACGCGGCCTAGCCGGTATTCATCAGCCGCACGGCCGCCCGAGGCCGACCGCACCGCTTGACTCCCCTGGACGCGCGGTGATAGGATACGGCCCTATGCCCCTCGGCGGATAGCGGCATACAGAGAGAGCGAGGACCCCTCACTCCGGTGGGTGGTCGTTGCCTTTTCGCGTTTACCGGCGAGCGCGCGCGTGAACCCCACGCAGGAAGAACCCTCAGAACAGAATGGCGACGAAGACGACGGCGGACAAAACCAAAAATCCACGCAGCCGGAAGAAGGCCGAGACGGCCCCGGCGCCGGCGAACGGCTCGGGTACCGCCGTCAAGCAAGAGAACATCGCGAGCGCGGCCTTCCACGTTCCGGAGGAAGCGTTCACCGTCGAGCTGCCGGACGATCCCGGGGCGAAACGCGAGCGCCACTCGTTCGCGAAGATCACCGACGTCCTGCAGCTCCCCGACCTGATCGAGCTCCAGAAAGCATCCTTCAAGTGGTTCATCAACGACGGCTTGAAGGACGCGTTCGACTCGATCTCGCCGATCAAGGACTTCACCGGCAACCTCGTGCTGGAGTTCGGCGAGCACTCGCTGGGTGAGCCCAAGTACTCGGTCGAGGAGTGCCGCGAGCGCGACATGACCTACAGCGCGCCGCTGCGCGTGCGCGTGCGCCTGATCACGGCCGAGTCGGGCGAGATCAAAGGCATTCCCGACCAAGAGATCTTCATGGGCGACTTCCCGCTCATGACGGACAAGGGCACGTTCATGATCAACGGCGCCGAGCGCGTGATCGTGAGCCAGCTCGTCCGCTCGCCGGGCGTCTACTTCCTGGCGGACAAGGACACCAACAACCGCGACACGTTCAACGCGACGATCATCCCGAACCGCGGCGCCTGGATCGAGTTCGAGACCGACAACGGGACGAAGAACGACGAGACCGAGGGCACGATCGGCGTTCGCATCGACAAGAACCGCAAGATCTACGCGACGACGTTCGTGCGCGCGCTGTCGCGCCCCGAAATGGGCCACGCCTGGGAAGACGACGAGGCGATCCTGGCGCTGTTCGACGGCTCGCCGCTGATCAAGAACTGCCTCGACAAAGACAAGGACATCAAGACCAAGGAAGACGCGCTCAAGGAGATCTACAAGAAGCTCCGCCCGGGCGAGCCCGAGAACGCGGAGAACGCGGAGAAGCTGCTCGAGTCGCTGTTCTTCGACGAGAAGCGCTACGACCTCGCCGGCGTCGGCCGCTACAAGCTCTCCGGCAAGCTCGAGCGCGAGTACGCCGCCGCGCGCCTCAACGTGCCGCAGGTCGACAAGAAGGCGCTCACGCGCGAGGACATGATCGCGGTCATCCGCCGCCTGATCAAGGTCGCGACGCACCAGATCAACAAGGACGACATCGACCACCTCGGCAACCGCCGCATCCGCAGCGTCGGGGAGCTGCTGCAGAACCAGTTCCGGGTCGGCTTGCTGCGCCTCGAGCGCGTCGTGCGCGAGCGCATGACGGTTCAGGACATCGAGACCGTCACGCCGCAGGCGCTGATCAACATCCGCCCCGTGGTCGCGGCGATCAAGGAGTTCTTCGGCTCCTCGCAGCTCTCGCAGTTCATGGACCAGACCAACTCGCTGGCCGAGCTGACGCACAAGCGCCGGCTCTCGGCGCTCGGGCCGGGCGGTCTCTCGCGCGAGCGCGCAGGCTTCGAAGTCCGCGACGTCCACCACTCGCACTACGGCCGCATTTGCCCGATCGAGACGCCGGAAGGCCCGAACATCGGGCTCATCGGCTCGCTCGCGACGTTCGCGCGCGTCAACCGCTACGGCTTCATCGAGACGCCGTACCGCGTCGTGCACGACGGCATCGTCACCAACGAGATCCGCTACTTCACCGCGGACCGTGAGGACGAGTACATCGTCGCGCAGGCCAACACCGAGATCGACAAGGCCGGCAAGATCACCGCGAACTCCGTGGTGGCACGCTACGCCGAGGAATACGTCGAGGAGCCGCCCGACAAGGTGCAGCTCATGGACGTGTCGCCGAAGCAAATCGTGTCGGTCGCCACGGCGCTGATCCCGTTCCTCGAGCACGATGACGCCAACCGCGCGCTCATGGGCGCGAACATGCAGCGTCAGGCCGTGCCGTTGCTCCGTCCCCAGTCGCCGATCGTCGGCACCGGCATGGAGTACCGCGCCGCCAAGGACTCCGGCGGGTGCGTGCTCGCACGCGCCCACGGCGAGGTCACGGCGGCCGACGCGCACGTCGTCGTCATCAAGCACGACGACGACGG
>DASWRW010000029.1:0-30784 GCA_036402975.1 Candidatus Elarobacter sp.
CGAGGACTTTCCCGCCGCGTTCGACGCCGCGCTCGGCGCCGGCAAACCGGCGCTCATCGAGCTTCGCATCGATCCCGAGCTCATCACGCCGCGCGAGACGCTCGCCGAGATTCGCGCGAAAGCGGAGACGCAGGCGCTGACGCAAGGGCAGCGGCCGAGCCGGACGTAATCCGGTTCCCGTGCCGAAGAGACCCGAAGAGCTTCGCAGTTTCCGCTGGCTCGGGACCGAAGGACTGCGCTCGTTCGGTCACCGTTCGCGGCTGCTGCAGATCGGCTACGATCGCGACGACTTCGCCGGAAAGCCGGTCGTCGGCATCGTCAACACCTGGTCCGATGCCAACCCCTGCCACGTCCACCTGCGGACGCGCGCCGACGAGGTGAAGCGCGGCGTGTGGCAGGCGGGCGGGTTTCCGCTCGAGCTTCCGGCGATGAGCCTGTCGGAAAACCTGATGAAGCCGACCACGATGCTGTATCGCAACTTCCTCGCGATGGAGACCGAGGAGCTGATCCGCAGCCAGCCGATCGACGGCGTGGTGCTGCTCGGCGGCTGCGACAAGACGATCCCGGCGCTGCTGATGGGCGCGATCTCGGCGCGCGTTCCGGCGATCGTCGTCCCGGCCGGTCCGATGCTGCGCGGAAACTGGCGCGGCGACGTCCTCGGCTCCGGCACCGACTCGTGGAAGTACTGGGACGAGAAGCGCGCCGGCACCATCACTGAAGAGGACTGGCACGAGATCGAGGGCGGGATCGCGCGCTCGTTCGGAACGTGCATGACGATGGGCACGGCCGCCACGATGATGTCGATGACGGAGGCGCTCGGCTTCATGCTGCCGGGTGCGTCGTCGATCCCGGCCGCGGACTCCTCGCACGCGCGCATGGCAACGTCCGCCGGCCGCCGCATCGTGGAGATGATCTGGGAAGACCTCACGCCAGACCGGATCATCTCGCGCGAATCGCTCGACAATGCCATCGTCGCGCATGCCGGCCTGGGCGGCTCGACGAACGCGGTGATCCATCTCGTCGCGATCGCACGGCGCGCCGGGATTCCGCTGACGATCGACCGCTTCGACGAGATCGCGCGCGACGTGCCCGTGATCGCGGACGTCCGGCCGTCAGGCCGTCTGCTGATGGAGGACTTCTTCTACGCCGGCGGGATGCGCGCGTTCTTGCACCGCGTGTCGCCGCATCTCAACCTCGCGTGCAAGACCGTCTCGGGCGCGACGCTGGGCGACGACGTCGCCGGCGCGCAGGTTTGGAAAAACGACGTGATCCGGCGGCTCGACGATCCCGTTTCCCCGGTCGGCGGCCTGGCGGTGCTGCGCGGCAACATCGCGCCGGACGGTGCGGTGATCAAGCCGTCCGCCGCCGAGCCGCGCCTGTTGAAGCACCGCGGGCCGGCGCTGGCGTTCGAGAGCTACGACGAGATGGCCGCCGCGGTCGACCGCGAGGATCTCGACGTGACGCCCGATCACGTCCTCGTGCTGAAGAACGCCGGCCCGCAGGGCGGCCCCGGGATGCCGGAATGGGGGATGCTGCCGATCCCGCTCAAGCTGGTCAAAGCCGGCGTACGCGACATGGTGCGCATCTCCGACGCCCGCATGAGCGGCACGTCGTACGGCGCGTGCGTCCTGCACGTCGCGCCCGAAGCCTACATCGGCGGTCCGCTCGCTGTCGTGCAAACCGGCGACCTCATCGAGCTCGACGTACCGGAACGCCGCCTGCATCTCGACGTCGTTCCCGAAGAGCTCGAGCGCCGCCGCGCCGCATGGACGCCGCGCGAGCCGCGTGCAGCGCGCGGCTACGGCGCAATCTTCGCTCAGCACGTCGCGCAGGCGAACGACGGCTGCGACTTCGACGTCCTCGCACCCGCCCCGGAACTCATCGAGCCCGAGATTCACTAGGGCATCGGGCTGCGCGTAGAAGCAGCTGCGTTCCCGGCAAGCGGCACCAGGGATCGCATCGTAGGCAAGGTAACCTCAACTAGGTCACTTCGTTTTGATCGCGGGGATCATGGCTGAAACGGGTGTTCCTACCAGAAAATACAGCGTCCTCAGGTTTCGCCAGCGGACAGGGTTGGGCCGGCGCACGGTACTCGCATTGTTCATGGCGTTCACAGCGGTATTCGGGGGCGTGACCGCCTGGCGCGCAGCGCAGGCAGAGTTCACTAACAGCAGTTGCGAACGCCGGTTCGCCTCAGCGGAAACGTTCGAGTTGATCCGGCGCCAGTTTTATCTGCAGCTCACAGCCGACCATCGCCGTTGGTTTGACCGCTATCACGAGCATATAGCTCAGGCACGACGATTGACGACGAAGGCACGGAGCCAACCCGCAATCGTGAAGCTTCCGCGATCGACGGTCGACGTCGCGGCCCAACTCGAGAACTCGCTGGCACGCGCGGCGAAACCTCTCAACGACTTCGTGACACCACTAGAAATTCGGTATGCCGCGGAGCGCGATTTAGAACCGGCATTACCGGCGCGAATCGAGCAGGACTTACGCGAGATCGGGCTGCCGAATCGCTGTGTACTTTCGGATGCACCAAAATCAGTTGCTCGAGACCTTAGCAAAACATCCCGAACGGATGACTCATCGTACGTAAAGCAGTTTCGGGCCGACCTACGGGCGCTTCGAAAGCGAGCCCTCCACGAGAGTCTTACTCTCGTCGTCTTTATCGCCGTCCTCGCGTTCTGTTCCCTCTCCGAAATCAATCGCGGACGCGTCCGGCGTAGCTTTCAGGTGTTTGCAGTGCTTTTGTTCGTCGGCGGAGCGTCGTTCGGAATACTGGAGGCAGACCCATGGCTCGCTGTGTACTATCCAGTATTCGCGCTGATCTTCCTCATCCTGACAACAGCGCTGTGGATTGCGATTCTCAAGACGCGTTTTCTTGAAGGCGAAAATCAAGAAGGAGACAAGCCGGAAACCATTCCGAACGAACACGGAATGGAGGGCGAGCCGATGGAGCCTCACGAGATCGAGAGCCCCTCCGGTACGCCGCCGATTCCGATCCCTCGGCGGCTCGGCGCAAACACGTCGCGCACCCATCTGCGCCTGCAGCGATCGCTGGTAGTACTTCTCGCATTGACGGCGCTCAGTATGGGGCTCGCCGGTTACTTTGCCAATAAGGCTGAACGCGAGTCGGACTACACAGCTTCGATAGCGTCTGAGCGCGAAACCGCACTGTTCAAGGTGACCACAAAGAGCGCCCTCGACGCGTTTGCCGACATTCATTCGATTGTCGCCATTCGCGACGGGCGTATCCGGCGCGCTACGGCGGGCGAAGCGCTGCGGCGGGGGGGGCGGCAGCCGGAGCCGATTTCCGAAACGTTCTGGAACGAACAGCTAGAACGAACGGCGACGGAACTCGATGCCCGTTTTTGGGAATCACCGTTATACCGACGAGCCGGGAACGAACGGCAAAAGATCTTCGGCGATCTTGACGGATCTCTAGGCCCCTACGAGGACGGTACGTTTCCCCGCCGCTATTTTGCAAACCGCACGACAGCGGAGCCGGCGAGGTTGTTCGCGGAATGGGACGCGTATGACGAAGAGCGCGCCGCGTGGGAGCGCAAAGCCGCAATATTCCTCGTCACGCTAACGGTGTGCACAATCGGGTTCAACCTGCTCGGCCAGGCCCTCGGCATGGTGGATGCGCAGGGCCTCCGGGCTGCGACTGTCCTCGGATTGACGGGCTTCGTCGTGCTGATCGCGTCGACGGTGAGTTTGATTGTCGGAAACGCGTTGTCACTCGCAGCAATTCACGATAAGGTTGCCGTCCCGATGCCGTGCCACTCAGACGCAGGCGAGAGAATTCGGGAGCGGATGAGCGCCGCAGCGGAGTGCTACGCCTACGCCGAACGTCTCGCGGCCGACCTCGGCACGACTACGAGCGATATTACAGCGGCGTTCAAGGCCTACGATGCGTACGAGAAAGCCGGAGAATTGCGAGAGGGCTTTACGCATTCGCAGTACCGGGCAGCGCAAATTGCTTCGACAATCGCGGCGCCACACAAGGAGAACGGATATTCGGACCTCGTTTTCCGCAACGACGTACGACGAATTGTGCGCGCGGAGAACCGCGTCGTGGACGAGTTGCATGCCCGTGGACGTGACCCGTCGGACGGATTCGTAGCACAGCATTACTTTCATGCCTATTTGTATGCACTCGATGCCGACGACGGTTCGGTCGCGAATCGCAGCCTTGAGGCACTTGGGCGGCTCGTCGAGCGCAACCCGAACGAAGTTCTGGCGCGTATTCATTTCGCGATGGCTCAACTCGGATCTGGGAAACGCTTCGAGGCCGAACGCACATATGACGAGGCACTCGAACTGATAAGGGGTGTGACAAACAACGACCAGCGTACGGCGGTCGCGGCGGCGGCCATTAGCGACTTAGAACTTGTTCGCGAAAACTGCCGCGCCGAGTGGGTCACGCAATATTATTGCGAGCGCGTAATCCCGCCGTTCGCGGAACATATGGAATCGATGGTCGTGAGGGCGGCGTGGCAAACCTCGCTTGCGAACACGAAGTTGGATTTCGCGGCATGGCCTCCGTCGCTTGTGCTCACGCCGAACGGGATAGGTTGGCGAACTATGAGCCCGGCTGACCTTAGGGCTCCTGGCACGACCGTCGTTGTCGCTTACCGTTACGAGCCGGACTGGCATTCGTGGTACGTCATTCCAAGCAGCACGTATCAGATCCCCAGTCGCCTGAGCCGTAAAGCGTCGATATCAAACTTTCGCTCGTATCTGATCGCTTCGGGGTACAACGATTGTTTGGATATGCAGGGGCGCTACCGTCTTGACTTCTATGACAACGGTACCCGAATCGCGCGTTCCGAACTTCCCGAACGTTTGTCGATTCAATTCAACGGAGTCGCCTTCCGCGGGCCCGGAGTGAGCTTGTGCTATCCGATCACGAAGCGGCGGTGGACGCGCTGGACACCGCACGACGGTTCCTTGGCGAGCGGATTCAACGCGCCGCGTCTGACCGATGGCGCGTACGCGTTCGCGTTCTTGTCGGAACGGCCCCTGAGGGTGCGCGCGTACGATTTGAACGATCCAATTGCGATCGAGCGCGCGGTGAATGCAGTTTTGCAGCGCCTTCATCGTGGAACCCTTCGCGAGCACGCATTTCGCGCATCGTGGCGTGCCTGTCCCACTGCAGTCACACCCCACGTCGAATACCGGTCAGCCGGTCTAACGATCCTTGCTAAGGCGTGGACGAAAGCGGATGGTTTAGTCAACGTTGGCGTCGTTTGGTATGGAACCGATTCGACGCTACCCGTGGACCAGGCGGCGGAGATCACTTGTGCGACGCTGACCTCAATGGGGTCCGTTGACGACGCGGTTCCGGTGACCGAGGAGATTCCCGCCAGCGTTGCGGCCCGCGCCCTGCCCGCCACACGCCCTTGATTAGCGCGTCTCATGGTGCGGGAAACGGGAAATAAACTTCACGATGGCCCTCGACACGCAGAACGCCTTCAGCCTCCTCACGTTCATCGCCGCGCCGGCGCTGCTGACGAACGCGTCGTCCGTGCTCGTGCTGTCGACGTCCAACCGGTTCGCCCGCGCGGTGGACCGCGCCCGAGCGCTCGAGGCGCAGCCCGACACGGCGGAGCACGAGCAGCAGCTTCTGCGCGTTGCACGCCGCGCGCTGTCCCTGAACCGCGCGCTGACGTCGTTCTACGTCGCGGTCGCCTCGTTCGCCATCGGCACGTTCTCCGAGCTGCTCGGCGGCGGCATCGCGACGATCGTGCGCGGAGAGATCGCACCGGTCATCACGATGGTGGGGCTGTTCGTCGCGACCGTCGGAACCATCGCGATCGCGACCGGCGCCGGCTTCCTGGTCGTGGAGACGTGGGATGCGTACGCCGGCTTGCGCGAAGAAGCACGCGGGATGCTGCACGGAACCCGCCCGTGATCCCGGCAGGCCGCGTGCGGCGAGCGCGGGGAAGCACACGCGCCATGAGCGACCCCGGCCGGCCCGACGTTCCCCCCGACGTACCGCATCCGCCCTACGACGAGCTGCGCGCGGCGCTGGGCGGCGACCCGACGGGCACCGAGTCGGTCGACGCCCTGCACGAGCAGCTCCACTCCGACGAGCCGGATCGCGCCGCGGTCGAGCGCCATGCCGGGCTGCTGCGCGGTATCCCCGTGCTCGAGGCGCGCGTCGCGAACTGGTGGGACGACCCGGACACCCAGCGCTGGGTCAAGGCGCTCACGGACGCGGGGTTATAGCGGAGCCGGGCGGCGGGGCGAAGATCGGGACGGCGGTCCGGCGCGGGCGCGGCGAGCCGGTGTCGATGACCCGCGGCGTCGGCGGCGCCGGCTCGGGCGTGAAGTACGCGGTCGGCGAGACCTGCGGCGCGCTCGGGTCGAACGGCGGCAGCGTCCGCACCACGACCGGTCCCTGGAAGCTCAGTGCCAGCGTCTTGCCGCGCGCGTCCCAGGCGATCCCCGTCGCGCCCAGGCAGCGCGCCAGCGGCGCCAGCACGACCAGCGCCGGATCGCTCGCCGCCACCGGCTGCGCCGAGCACTCGCGGGCGCCGCGCCGCGCCGTCACCGTTCCGTCCGCGCCCACGTCGACGCGGTCGGCGAGCCGCGCGACCAGGTCGAGCGGCGCCACCACCCGGCCGTCCCGCAGCGCCGCCGAAGGAACGCTGGGAACGAACGTGCCGTCCACGACGACCAGCACGAGCGCGACCAGCGCGACGGGAAGGAGGTGAGGCGATGTCACGGGTGATCCGCGTCTTCCGCGCGGCCGGGCTTCGCTTCTCCGCCGAGGGCGCGGCGTTCATGTCGCAGGCGATCGCGTTCACCGCGCTCTTCTCGCTGGTCCCGCTGACGCTGGTCGCCGTCTCGATGCTGGCGTTCATCTTCGGCACCGACGTCGGAATGGCGCGCGCCAACGCCGCGATCCAGGCCTACGCGCCGGCGCTGGGCGACCTGCTCTCGACCAACGTCGACGCGGTCGTGAAGTTCCGCGGGATCAGCGGCATCATCGGCCTGATCGGACTGATCTGGTCCGGCAAGAACCTCTTTCAAGCGCTCACGTACGCGCTGAACCGGTCGCTCGGGATCACGCGCTACCGCCACATCGTCTGGGACATCACGATCGCGCTCACGCTCGTTCCGTTCGCCGGAATGGTGCTGATCGCCGCGACGGTGCTGCCGGTCATCCTGACGCTGATCGTGCAGTTCGCCCAGCTCGATTCCCTGCGCTGGGTGCCGCAGATCCTGACGTACGCGGCGTCGGCGGGGCTGGTCTTCATCGTCTCGGCGATCCTGTACGCCTATCTGCCGAACCGGCGGCCGCGCTGGGGCTCGGTGATCCCGGGCGCGCTGACCTGCGCGGTCGGCTACTCGCTGGCGCAGATCGCGTTCGCCGTCTACACGACCCTCGCGGCCAACGCGTTCCAGATCTACGGCGCGCTCTCGGCCCTCTTCGTGCTGCTGCTGTGGCTCGACCTGATCGGCGTGGTGTTCTTGTTCGGCGCGTTCGTCAGCGCTGCGTGGGAGAAGGACGGCGAGAACGCCGCGCTCCCGCTCGCCTCGTAAGGGATCGTCCCGGCCGCACACGAACGCGACCTCGTGCGCCGTCTCCTCGTCGTCTGCCTGATCGCGCTCTTCGGGCTGCCGCTCCTCGCCGCGACGCCGGCGATCTTCATCAAGCCGGTCGTCGTCGTCTACCCGCTGGCCTCGAACGGCAGCTCGGTCGACCGTGAGGCGAGCTCGCGGCTCGCGACGATCATCGCGACGCAGATGGCGAACACGAACAACGTCACGGTCGTTCCGCCGCCGCCGGGGACCGAGCGCAAGGACTACCTGGCGGTCGCGCGCGCGAACAACGCCGACTACTACGTCTCCGGGTTCATCTCGCCGCTCGGCAACGGCGTCTCGGTCGTGCTGCAGGTCGTCAGCACGACCACCGGGATCGTCGTCTACAGCCAGAGCGCACAGCTCAGCACCTACAACGACGCGGCCGGCCAAGGCGACGACCTGGCGCTCTTCGTCGCCCGCCACGCGAACCGCGGCTTGGCCGCGATCCCGACCCCGCCGCCGCAGGCCAGCAGCCCCAGCCCGCAGCCCGGCGGCGGTCCGGAAGCGAACCTCGGCAAGCTGTTCGGCCGCCGCCCGAAGAAGACGCCCGCGCCGAAGGCGTCCACGACGCCGAAGGCCGGCACGACCGCGAGCGCGCGCCCCGTCGCCGCCGCCTCGGCTCCGGCGGCGGCGCTGGTCAACGTGACGCCGACGCCGTCGCCGCGTCCCGCGGCGGCGGCACCGCGGCCCACGCAGGCGCCGGCCGCAGCAGCCGTGCCGACCCCGGCGTCCGCGCGCACGACGCCCGCCGCGGTCGCGCAAGCGCCGGCCGCCGCGTCAGCCGCTGCGGCCGGGACCCCGGTCTACGTCGTGCTGACCGTCGAGGGCCCGGCCGACGCCGCCTTGCGCGAGTTCGCGACGCAGCGCCTGTTGGCGAAGACCGGCGGCGAACGCGCGCAGACCTCGATTCAGGGCTGCGCCGCGCATCCGACGCGAGCCGTGCTGAGCGGCGCCCTGACGGTGCGGCCCGATGCGCAGTTCGGCGGCGCCAGCGCGACCTTCGACCTCACCGCCAGCGACTGCGCCGGCAAAGTGCTGTGGCATCAAACGCACTCGAACGACGCCGGCGGCGCGCAAGGCCAGCAAATCGCGACGGAACGCGCCGTCGACGGCGCAATCGGCGCCTATTTGAACCCGCCACGCCGCCGCCGGTAAACGCATAGCGTCGGCAGCGCGCTGAGCCGGCACGCGGCCGTTCGGGAACCTACGCTTCTTCGGCCTCGGCGTCGTTGAGGAGACCGGGCGGTACGTCGACGACGATGCGCTTCGCGGCGATGTCGATCTTCTTCACGAAGGCGCGCACCAGCGGCACGATCGCGCGGCCGACCAGCAGCACGTCCTGCGCCGGATGGTGCTCGACCGCGCGCACCCGACCCAGGACGACGCCGTGTGGGTCCACCAGCGCGCAGCCGACGAGATCGTCGTCGAAGTACTCACCGCGCGCGAGGCGCACCGCGGCACGGTCGATCGCGAGCGTCGCGCCGACGAGCGCTTGCGCCGCGTTCGCGTCGTCGATGCCGTCGAACGCGACCAGCGGACGGTCCTTGTGGCGGCGCAGCGACCGGATGCGCAACGCGCGGGACGTGCCGTCCGGCAAGTGTGCGCGCACGTGAAGACCCTCGACGAGCGCGTCCTCGCCGATGCGGCTGGCGACGATCTTCAGCTCGCCGCGGAGCCCGAAAACGCCGGCCACGCGGCCGGCGTTCGCGTCACTCGGAAGCGTCTTTGCTCTTCTTCGCCCGGCCGCGCGCGCCGCGCTTCGCGGGCGCCTTCGCCGGCGTCGCTTCGGAGCCGGCGTCCGCAGCGCCGGCGGATTCGGCCGCGCCCGCAGCGCCGGCGGATTCGGCCGCGTCCGCATCGCCTGCGCGGTCGTCCGCTACGGTAGCCGCGACGGCTTCGTCGGCATCGGTACCGACCACCGACGCGTCGAGCGGTGCGTGCTCGGCTTCTTGTTCGATCACCTCGTCCTCGAACGAGATGATGTCGATGCTGATGCGCGTCTCGGCGCTGGCGCGCGCGAGCGTGCGCAGCGCTTGCGCGACGCGGCCGCTGCGCCCGATCACCTTGCCGAGGTCCTCGTGCTCGACGACCAGCTCGATCACCGGCCCTTTGTCGGTGTCGACCTCTTCGACCAGCACCGAGTCCGGCCGCGCGACCAGCTTGCGCGCCAGGAACCCGAGCAGATCGAGCGCGCGCTGCTGTGCGACCGCCGGGTCGTCGGTCTTGCGCGCGCCGCGGTCGGCGTACTCGCGCCGCCCGCCGGGACGCCGTCCGCCCTCGCCGGTCGCGGTGCCGCCGCCCGGACGGTCGCGCCGGTCGCCGCGCGGTCCGCGCCGCGGCCGCTCGTCCTCCGGCTCGATGTCGTCGTGCGCGGCCTCGTCCGACGCGATCTTGCGCGCGCCGAGCGTCGAGGTGCGCTCTTCCGCTGGCGGGGTCTCCTCGTCGCCGAAGAGGCCGAACTCGTCGTCGAACGCGCTCATGGCGCTACGACTTCTTGCCCTTCGGCGCGCGCTTCGTCTCCGGGATGAAACCGCGCTCCACGATGCCCAGCTCCGCGAACAGACGGCGCACGGGGTCGGACGGCTGCGCGCCTTTCGCGAGCCATTCCTTCGCCTTGTCCTGGTTCACGACGAGCGTCTTCGGCTCGGTGCGGGGGTTGTAGTGCCCGAGGATCTCGAGGAAACGGCCGTCGCGCGGAGACCGCACGTCGGCCACGACGAACCGGTACGTCGGCTGCTTCTTGGCGCCCATGCGCCGCAATCTGATCTTGACCATGACTACTTTCTAGGGTGGGTTACCGCCCGACGCCGAGCGGAAGTTTGGGGAATCTGCCTTTTTTCAGGCCGCCGAGCTGCTTCATCATCTGACGCGACGACTCGAACTGCTTGACGAGCTTGTTGACGTCCGAGACCTGCGTCCCGCTGCCGACGGCGATGCGCTTGCGCCGCGAACCGTTGAGGATCTCCGGCCGCTCGCGCTCGCGGCGCGTCATCGAGCAGATGATCGCCTCGACCTTGGAAACGTCGCGCTCGTCGATCTCCAAGTCCTTCGGCAGCGCCTTCGAGAGACCCGGGATCATCTTCATGATGTCCGTCATCGAGCCCATCTTCCGTACCTGCCGCAGCTGCGCCAGGAAGTCGTCGAGCGTGAACTGCGACTTGCGCAGCTTCGTCGCGAGCTCTTCCGCCTGCTGTTCCGAGTAGACCGATTGCGTCTTCTCGATCAGCGTCAGGACGTCGCCCATCCCGAGGATGCGCGACGCGAGGCGGTCGGGGTAGAACGGCTCGAGCGCGCTGACCTTCTCGCCGACGCCGACGAACTTGATCGGCGCGCCGGTCATGCGGTGGATCGAGAGCGCCGCGCCGCCGCGCGCGTCGCCGTCCATCTTGGTGAGGATCACGCCCGTGATGCCGAGCCGGTCGTTGAACGTCTTGGCGACGTTGACCGCCTCTTGTCCCGTCATCGCGTCGGCGACGAACAGGATCTCGGTCGGCTTCACCGCGGCCTTGATCTGCTCGAGCTCTTCCATGAGGCGCTCGTCGATCTGCAAGCGTCCGGCGGTGTCGACGATGACGGTCGAGATGCCGAGCCGGCGCGCCTCCGCGACGCCGTCGCGCGCGATCTTCACCGGGTCGCCCTGACCCTGGTCGAAGACCGGAAGATCGATCTGCTTGCCGAGCGTCTTGAGCTGGTCGATGGCGGCCGGGCGGTACACGTCGGCGGCGACCAGCAGCGTGCGCCGGCCCTGTTCTTTCAAGCGCAGCGCGAGCTTGCCCGCGTGCGTCGTCTTGCCCGAGCCCTGCAGGCCGACCAGCACGTACACCGTCGGCGGCGCGTCGCTGTAGGTGAGCCGCGCCGCGGCGCCGCCCATCAGCTCGACCAGCTCGTCGTGGACCAGCTTGATGACGGTCTGCGACGGCGAGAGCGAGGTCAGCACGTCGCTGCCGACGGCCTTCTCTTTGATCGCGTTGACGAACTCTTTGGCGACCGGAAGCGCGACGTCGGCTTCGAGCAGCGCGATGCGGACTTCGCGCAATACCTCAGCGACGTCCGACTCGGAGAGTCGGCCGCGGTTCGCCAGCCGGTCGAAGATCGCGCCGAGGCGCTCCGAAAGAGCTTCTAGCAATCCTATTCCTTGGGAGCGGCGACCGCGTCGATCTTCGCGACGGCGTCGCCGACGGTCTTGATCTTCTCGGCTTCTTCGTCGGGGATGTCGATGCCGAACTCGGTCTCGAACGCCATGACGAGCTCGACCTGGTCGAGCGAGTCCGCGCCCAGGTCGTCGGTGATCGACGCCTCGGACGTGACCTCGTTCTCCTCGACGCCGAGCTGCTCGACGATGATCTTCTTGACGCGGTCGAAGGTGTCGGAAGCCATTGTTGTTGTTCAGACTCCTAGGGACGAAGTGAGAGTTGTGCCGGGCGCCCTGGTGCCCATTGCTTACATCAGGAAGCCGCCGTCGACCACCAGCGTTTGGCCGGTGACGTAACGGGCGGCGTCGGAGGCGAGGAAGGTGACGACGGGGGCGACGTCCTCGGGCGTTCCTGCGCGCCCGAGTGCGATCGTGTTCATATAGTGCTCGCGCGCCGCTCCGGGCATCTCGGAGGTCATCGCCGTCTCGATCAGACCCGGCGCGACTGCGTTGACGCGGATGTTGCGCGACCCGAGCTCTTTCGCGAGCGACTTGGCGAGACCAAGCAGGCCCGCTTTCGTCGCCGCGTAGGCGCTCTGGCCGGGATTCCCGGCCAGGCCGACGATCGACGAAACCAGGACGATCGCCCCGCCGCGCTGCTTCATCATCGGCTTCGCGACCGCCGCGCTCAGGTAGAACGCCGACTTCAGGTTGACGTCGATCAGGCGGTCGAGGTCCGCGCCCTTGAAGCGCAGGATCAAGCCGTCCTTCGCTTGCCCGGCGTTGGCGACCGCGACGTCGACCCGGCCGAAGTCGTGCAGCACCGCGCCGATCGCGCCGTTCACCTCGGCCTCGTTGGCGACGTCGGCGACGTGCGTGCTGACCTTGGCGCCCGCGCGCGCCGCCTCGCAGGCAGCCTGCGTCTCGGCCAGCGCGGCGGTGTCGCGGCCGAACAGCGCGACGTCGGCGCCGGCGCGCGCGAGGTCGACCGCGATGGCGCGGCCGATGCCGCGGCTGGCGCCGGTGACGACGGCGATCTTGCCGGTCATCCGCGCGCGAGCTCCGCCTGCGCACCGAGCTGCGCGCGTAACTTCTCGATCCCGCCGGCGTCCGAGACGGTGATCACCTTCGGCGCGCCGTCGACGCGCTTGAACATCGGCGCCAGCACCGGCGAGGCGCCGAACTCGACGATCAGGTCGAGGCCGGTCGCGACGATCGCCACGGCGGTGTCGTGCCACACGACCTCGTCGGTCACCGACCGCACGAGGTTGGCCTTGATGCGCTCGACGTCGTCGCCGTACGGCTTGGCGTCGACGTTCGAGATCACGGTGAAGCGCGGCGGCATGACGGTCGCGGCGATGACGTGCGGGGCGAACTCCTCGCGCGCGGGATCCATCAGCACGCTGTGCCACGCGCCGCTGACGTTGAGCGGCACGACGCGCTTCGCGCCGGCTTCGGTCGCGTACTCGCTCGCGACGCGCACCGCTTCGGCGTCGCCGCTGATCACGATCTGTCCCGGCGCGTTGAAGTTCGCGAGCTGCACGCGCCCTGCGCCGCTCTCGACGGCGCGCGCGACCGCGGCGCGCAGCGCGCCCGGCTCGAGCCCGAGCACCGCGGCCATCGCGCCGTTCGACGTCGTCGCGGCGCGGTGCATCGCGAGGCCGCGCTCGTTGACCAGCGCGAGCGCCGTCTCGAACGTGAGCGCGCCGGCCAGCGTGAGCGAGCAGTACTCGCCGAACGAGTGCCCGGCGCTGACCACGGGCTGCAGCGCGTGGCCGGCCGCTTTCGCGAGCGCGACGTTCGTGACGAAGATCGCGGGCTGCGCGTAGCGCGTCTCGGTCAGCCGCTCGATCGGGCCTTCTTTGCACAGCGCCAGCAGATCGTAGCCGAGGATCGTCTTCGCCGCCGCAAACGCCTGCGCCGCGGCCGGATGCGCGCGCGCGACGTCGACACCCATGCCGACGGTCTGCGAGCCCTGCCCCGGAAAGATGACCCCGACCCGCATGCTAGCCGTTGCCGCCCGTCACGAGAGCTTGCCGTTGTGCGACGGTTTGACGTCGCCGCTCCAGCGCCACGCGACGGCGCCCCAGCTCAGGCCGCCGCCGAAGCCGACGAACAGGATCACGTCGCCGTCCTTGAGCTTGCCGGCTTCGACCGTCTCCGAGAGCGCCATCGGGATGGAGGCCGCGCTCGTGTTGCCGTAGCGGTCGATGTTGACGACGACGCGCTCGGTCGGCATGTTGAGGTGCTTCGCGGCGGCGTCGATGATGCGGCGGTTCGCTTGATGCGGGATCAGCCACGTGACGTCGGCGGCGGCGACGTTCGCCTTGTTCAGCGCGACGTTCGTCGCGTCGATCATCTTGGTGACGGCGAAGCGGAAGACTTCACGGCCGTTCATCACGACCTTGTTGCGCTTGCACGCGATGTCGTCGGCGCTGAGCGGCGGCGTCGCGGTGCCGCCGGCGGCGATGTAGAGGTTCGTCGGGTCGCTGCCGTCGGCGCCCAGCTCGGAGGCGAGGAACGAGTCGGTCTCGCTCGCTTCGAGGACGACCGCGCCGGCGCCGTCGCCGAAGAGCACCGCCGTCGAGCGGTCCTCGTAGTTGATGATGCGCGAGAGCTCCTCGGCGCCGATCAGCAGAATGCGCTTGAAGACCCCGGTGCGCACCATGCTGGACGCGACGGTGAGCCCGTAGATGAAGCCGCTGCACGCGATCTCGATGTCGAACGCCGGGACGCCCGGGATGCCGAGCTTCGAGCCGACGATGCACGCGGTCGCGGGAAAGATGTAGTCCGGCGTGACGGTCGCGACGATGATGCAGTCGAGGTCCTTGGCTTCGATCCCGGCCGACGCGATCGCGCGCCGCCCCGCGGCCAGCGCGATCGCCGAGGTAGGCTCGTCGATGGTCGCGACGTGCCGCTCTTTCATCCCGGTGCGCGTGGTGATCCACTCGTCCGACGTGTCGAGCATCCGCTCGAGGTCGGCGTTCGTGAGAAGCCCCTTGGGCACGTAGTGCCCGACGCCCGCGATGCGGACCCCGGTGTGGGTCAACGCCTAGCCGTGCTGATGCCCGGCGTGCTCGTCCTTCGCCACGACCTGCCGGCCGTCGTACGTCCCGCAGAAATCGCACACGAAATGCGGCCGCTTCGGCTGGTGGCACTGCTGGCACTCGACCGTCGTGACGGGATTGAGCTTCCAGTTGGCCGCGCGCCGGCTACGCGTCTTGGACCGGGGTGTCTTCCATTTGAGGTTCGCCATGATCGCCTTCCGTCGGGCGGCAGTCGCAGCCGCCGCCTTCGTTCTTGCTCCGTCCGCATGTGTCGCACAAACCGAGACAGTCCTCGCGGCACGTGATCGTGTACGGGAGCGCGCTGGTCACCAGTTGCCTCACCAGATCGCCCACGTCCAGGGTCGTCCCGCTCAGTACGTTGTTCTCGCCGAAGGGGTCGCTCGTTCCGCTCGGCGGATCGAAACGCTCCTCGACGTCGACCGTCATCGGGAGGACGAGGTCCTCGAGACAGCGGTCGCAGGCGGCCGCGACGTTCACCTCGACGGTGCCGCTGATGTCCAAGCCGCGGTCGACACGCCGCACCTCCAGGCGAGCGTGCGCCGGCTGTGGGAACGTGACCGAGGAGAACGGCGGAACCTCGACGTGCTCGTCGAGCGACATCGGGCGCCCTGCGGACAGGACGGATCCGACGTCGATTGCCAGTGAAGAACCCATACCATAGAACAGGGTCCCCCCGCGAGGAGACCCCCATGCAACCGAACCATGGTAGACCACCCCGGGGGGCTTGTCAACGCGAGTCGTCGTGTGATGAGCACGGCGCGATGAATACGAACATGAACGTCGCCTACGGCCCGGAGATCGCGGCCGCGGCGACCCGCCACCACCTCGAGCCGCGCTTGCTCGCCGCCGTCGCCGCCCAGGAGACGGGCGGCCCAGGCGCAGACTCCGGCCGCAACGTCGTCGGCGACGCCGGCCACGGTCACGGCGTCTTCCAGATCGACGACCGCTGGCACGCCTTCGCGCGCAGCCCGGCCGCCATGGACCCGGCCGCCAACGCGGACTACGCCGCCGGCCTGCTGGAGTCGAACCTCCACCGCTACGGCGGCGACATGCGGGCGGCGCTGTCCGCCTACAACGCCGGCTCGCCGGCCGCGACCGGGACCACGACCGACTGGGGCGACGGGAAGCCGGTCGGCTACGCCGACTCCGTCTTCCGCCACTACGCCCGGCTGGGGCCCCACGCGGCCGGGGTCGCCTCCGGCTCGGGATCCGTGCCGTTCGCCTCGGCGCCCGGCGGGTCGGGCTGGGCGGCGTCGGCGGCCGGTGACCCGCGCGACGCGACGGCTTCCGTCGACCAGTTGCGCGGGCTCGCGGGCCAGCTCGGGTACTGCCCGGCCGGCTCGATCCCGCCGAACCTCCCGGCGTACAGACCGCTCGCGCAGCCCGACGGCGTGCAGCGCGATCTCGCGCCGGCGACCGCGCTCGGCGACGACGCCGGCGACACCGACTGAGAAAGGAACACGGACATGGCCTTCAACCTCTTGGGCGCCGTCGCCGGAGCGGCGCAGGGCGCCGCGATGGGCGGCAATCCGCTGACCATCGGCGCCGGCGCGCTCACCGGCGGCTTCGGCGCGAGCGGCGCCAGCACGGCCGGCGGCTTCAGCAACGGCGCGCAGAACATGCTCAACGGCGGTTATCTCACCGCGACCGAGGCGCTCAACGCGCAGCAGATGGTCTTCCAACTGCAGTTGCAAGGCCAGGCGCAGCAGTTCGACGAGATGACGTCGGAGCGCTCGGAGCTGCTGCGCGAAACGAACACGCTGCGCGACGTCGCCATGCAGCAGCGGAAAGCGGATAACCAGATCGTGAAAGAGTTCATTCGGTCGATCGGCTGATGGACGTCGCGCCGATCGCCCCGCAAACGCCGCACGCCCGCCCCGCGCATCGCGCCGCCGCACCCGCGGCGGCCGCGAAGCGCCCGGCGCGCGTCGGCACGAAGGAACCCGCCACACCGGACGATCTCGACGCCATCGCGCAGCAGCGCACCTTCGACTCGATCGCCGCCGCGCAAGCCGAGCAGCAGCGCGAGATGAACGTCCTGCGCGACCTCGCGATGCAGCAGATCAAACGCGACGACCAAGTGATGAACGACTGGATCAAGATGATCTGACGAAAAAAGCCCCGCGGTGCGGGGCTTCGACATGGTGGGCCATCCTGGTCTCGAACCAGGGACCTCATGCTTATCAAGCATGCGCTCTAACCAACTGAGCTAATGGCCCCGAGGCGGTCGGCGCTTAGTGTAGGGGAGCGCCGCCGCCTTTGTCAACGACGCCCCGGAGCCATCCGGGCCTGGATGCGGTATCATAGCGCCGTGAAACCGCTCGCCGCCTCGCTCAGGGCGCTCGCGTTGACCGCCGCACTGGCTGCCTCAGCAGCCGCGCAGACCGCGGCCCCTGGGAGCACGCCCGTTCCGTGGAGGCCGCGGCCGATCATCATCGTCGACCCGCGCGCGTATCTCGGTTCCCCGACCCCGCAGCCGAAAACGGTGCAACGGCCGTCTCCGCGCAAAACGCTGAGGCCCCGGAAGTCGCCGCCCCGGCGATCGGGCCCGCCGCCGCGGCGCCGGCCGCCCGCGCAGCCGACCGCGGAGACCTTCGAGCGGCACGACACGTCCGCGCCGCCTACCCGACCTCCAACACCTTGACGAGGAAGGCGTAGCGGTCGGCGACTTCGTCGATCAGTTTCGTGGTCGGTTTGCCGGCACCGTGGCCGGCTTTCGTCTCGACGCGCAAGAGGATCGGCTTGTCGCAGCTCTGCGCGTGTTGCAGCGCGGCGGCGAACTTGAACGAGTGCGCGGGGAAGACACGGTCGTCGTGGTCCCCGGTCGTCACGAGCGTCGCGGGGTAGCACGTTGCCGGGCGCACGTTGTGATACGGCGAGTAGCGCAGGAGCTCGCGCGCGTCATCCGGGTCTTCGGCTGAGCCGTAGTCGGACGTCCACGCCCAGCCGATCGTGAAGCGCTGGAAGCGCAGCATGTCGAGCACGCCGACCGACGGCAGCGCCGCGCCGAACAGTTCGGGACGCTGCGTCATGCACGCACCGACCAACAGTCCGCCGTTCGAGCCGCCGTGGATCGCGAGCTTCGGCGTCGACGTCCACTTCTCGGCGATCAAGAACTCGGCGGCGGCGATGAAGTCGTCGAAGGTGTTCTGTTTGTTCGCCTTCGTGCCGCCCTGGTGCCAGCGCTCGCCGTACTCGCCGCCGCCGCGCAGGTTCGCGACCGCGTAGATGCCGCCCATCTCGAGCCACACCAGCACGGCCGACGAAAACGCCGGCGTGACGGAGATGTCGAAGCCGCCGTAGCCGTAGAGGATCGCGGGCGCGTTGCCGTCGCGCTGCGTCCCCTTCTTCCAGGTCACGATCATCGGGACGCGCGTGCCGTCCTTCGAGGTGTAGAACACCTGCTCGCTGTCGAACTCGCGCACGTCGAACCGAATCTGCGGCGTGAAGACGCGCGTCGACCGGCCGCTCGGGACCTCGTAGCGGTAGATCGACGTCGGTTCGGTGTAGCTCGTGTAGCTGTAGAACGTCTCGCGGTCCGCGCGCTTCCCGCTGAATCCCGCGACGCTGCCGAGCCCGGGTAACTCGACGTCGGAGATCAGCCGCCCGTCGCGCCCGAAGACGACGACACGCGCGAGCGCGTCGTGCAGATACGACGTGACGATACGGTCGCCGAAGAACGCCGCGCCGTCGAGGGAGTCGTCCGTCTCGGCGACGATCTCGCGGAGCGACCTGTCGTGCAGCTCGATCGCGACCACGCGCCCGCGCGACGCGCCTTTGGTGGTCAGAAAGTAGAACGACGTGCCGTCGTTGGCGAGGTAGGCGTAACGGCCTTGGTCGTGCTGCACCAGCTCGATGACCGGCGCGCCGGTCTCGAGGTCCTTGACGAAGATCGCGTTCTCCGGCGAGGTTCCGCGGCTGATGTCGAGCACCAGGTACCGCCCGTCCTCGGTCGTGATCGCCGCGAAGTTCCAGTCCTTGTGGTCCGGCCGCTCGTACACGAGCACGTCGGTCGACTGCGGCGTGCCGAGCCGGTGAAAAAACACTTTGTGGAAGTAGTTCGCGTCCTTGTACTTCGTCTCGGACGCCGGCTCGTCGTAGCGGCTGTAAAAGAAGCCGCTGCCGTCGCGCTTCCACGACGCGCCGGAGAACTTCGACCACCTGACGATATCGGGCAGATCCTTACCGGTCGCAACGTCGCGCACGTGCCACTCTTGCCAGTCCGAACCGGACTGCGAGACGCTGTACGCGAGCCGCGTTCCGTCGTCGCTGAACTCCGAACCGGAGAGCGCTACGGTTCCGTCCGGCGAGAGCGTGTTCGGGTCGAGCAGCACGCGGCCCGGCTCGGCGAGGTCGCGCGTCACGCAGAGGACGGCTTGATTCTGCAGCCCGGTGTTCCGGAAGTACGCGTAGAGGTCGCCGGCCTTTTCCGGCACGGACCGCCGCTCGTAGTTCCACACCTCGGTCAGCCGGCCGCGGATCGCCTCGCGCCGCGGGACGGTCGCCAAGAACGACTCCGAGACGTCGTTCTGTTCGGCGATCCAGCGCTCGGTCTGCGCAGAGTCGACGTCCTCCAGCCAGCGATACGGGTCGGCCACCCGCGTCCCGAAGTACTCGTCGATTTGATCCACCCGCGGCGTCTCGGGGTACGGCATGGGCGTCGTGGCGGCCGGAGACATTCCGCCCTATTGCGAGCCGGAGGCCGGCGGGGACCTCCCCGGCGAACGGAAAGCCTCTGCGGGGACGTAGCTCAGTTGGTAGAGCGCCTGCTTTGCAAGCAGGATGTCAGGGGTTCGAGTCCCCTCGTCTCCACGTGTACAGGAACAGCCGAGCGTGCTCGGCAAGGCTAGCCGGCGGGTCGACTCGAGATGAGGGTGCCGTGCTGCTTCGATTGGGTGCTGGTGTTGCGTTGCTGACCTTGGCCGTGGCCTGCGGCGGAGGCGGGGGCGGGAGCTCGAGCATTCCCCGCGACCGCGCGCGGCGGAAACGCAGCCGTCGTCTTCACGCCGAGCCCGACACCGACGCCGTGCCTCATCGCCGGCCCCGGCCAGTCGCCGCAGCCGTGCCCGACCGCGACGGCTGCACCGTCGCCAGGTCCGTCATCGAGCGGATGCCTGGTCTCCGGTCCGGGCGGCAGCCCCGTGCCCTGCCCGACCGCTACGCCGCAGCCGACCGCGCCGCCCAGCTCGAGCGCGCCGCCGTGCCTGATCAGCGGTCCCGGCGGCTCGCCGCAGCCGTGTCCGACCGCCACGCCGCAGCCGACGGCGCCGCCGAGCCCGACCGGCGCGCCGTGCCTCGTGCAAGGTCCGGGCGAGACGCCGCATCCGTGTCCGAGCCCGTTTGCGCAACGCCGCCGATGACGTCCGCAAGCGACTGCACGACGCGCTGAGACGGTGGCCCATCACGCCGCGCCGGTAGCCCTGCGCGCGCAACAGCAGTCGCCGCCGGCGGCGCAACGACGCGACCGACCGCCACCAGGCGTTCACGGTCCCGCAGCCGATCCCGGGGTGCGCGCAAAGCAGCCGCGCCCCAGCGATGTCTCCCGGATCCCGGTCCAGGCGAAGCTCACCTCCGGCCACAGCGCCGATCCGCTCGAGCGCGAGGCCGACCGCGCCGGTCAGTTCGCGGAGCGCCTCACGAGCATGTCCGGCGGCGAACGCCACCATCCCGAAGCGCACGGGACGAGCCGCCGGGCGCCGCGAGAGTCGCAGACGTCGGGACGAGCCGGAGGGCGTTCGCTCTCGCGCGACCTGCGCCGCCGGATGGAGGACGCGTTCGGTGCGGATTTCGGCGACGTTCGGCTGCACGTCGGCCCGGCGGCCGCGGAGGCGGCGGACCGCATCGGCGCCTGGGCGTTCACCAGCGGCCGCGACATCATGTTCAGCCGCGCCGTGCCGGACCCCGAGTCCGCGGCTCACCGCGCGCTGCTCGGTCATGAGCTCGCGCACGTCGTGCAGCAGCGCGCGTCTCGCGCGCAGCCGGGCCGGCCGCAAGCCGCGCCGCGCGTCACCAACATCGCCACGTCCGCCGCCGAGCTGGGCGTCGGCGGTCGCGACATGACCGCGACCGCCACGGTTGCCGCGGGCGCGCCGGCGAGCCCGGCTCTGGCGTGGTCGATCAACCCCGGAGGTGTCGCGCCGGCCGGGATGACGGTGGTCGGAACGGGACGAACCGTGCGCATCCGCGCTGCGCAGCCGCCACCGCCCGCCGTCGTCGGCGGCGCGCCGTTTACGGTGCGGGCCGCGCTCAGCGCGACGCCGGGGGATTTCTTCGACAGCGCGCCGGTGATGCTCGTGCAAGTCGTGAGCGCGACCTACGCGAATGCACCCGCTCTCGCGAACGTCCCGTCGCTGATCCCGGGGGTCTTTCCGCCTAACAGCGGCGAGCCGAACCGCGACGGAATCGCGGGCAACACCGTCACGGTCAACCCGGTCACGGCGCCGGCCGGGCGCGCCGCGACGGTCGCGTTCCGCCGTTCGCTCGGCGCCGCGGTCGCCGGCATGGTCGTGACGCCTGGCCGGAACACCGGCGACGTCACGCTGCGCGTCACCGACAATGCGACCGCGGCTCGGCTCGACGAGACGAAGCCGTCGGCGGTCGTCCCGGCGGTGCCGATGGCCACGCTCGTGATCAACGCGGTCCCCCTCACCGTGAACGCGCTCACGACGAACGGCGCGGTCGGGCCGTACGGCGTGCAGAATCACATTTCGTTCGGCTCATCCGATACGGCGCATCTGCCGCTGATCCGAATCGTGGGCGAGCTCATCACCGGGCTGCAGGACGACTTCAACCTCGCGCCTCCGAACGGAGCGTTCAATCCGAACCCGCTGCTCGCGCTCGCCGTTCCGGCGAATACCTGGAACGACAATCTGATCACGCCGCCGATGCAGGCCAGTACCGTCGACGCGCGCGTCGCGATCGACGTCAACCGCTTCGTCGGGCCGGGCGTCCCGCATCTTCCGCGCCGGGTGATCTACCAGCAGCGGTTCGTGTACTTCTCCTGGCAAGGCGGCGGCGCGGTGTTCAGTACCGTCATGGACACGGGGCGGCACCGCCGCTCGCTGATCCAGCAGGGCGCGAACTTCGCCTTCACCAGCGAGCAAATCTTTCCGCGCGCGTCGGCGCCCGTCCGCAACGAGCCCTACGCCGGTCCGCCGCTGATCGTGCTGAGCAATATCGTGGTGACCCCGACCGCGGCCGGCGCGACCAGCCTCGCCGCGGACAACACCTCGACCGCCAACGTGGTCGCCGCCTCGACCGTCGCCGGTCGCAACGTCAACTGGAGCCTGCCGGCGGGAGGCGACGCGGCGTTCACGGCGGGGAATCCGGCAGCGCTGCCGGCCGCGGCGACGCTCAAAGCCGGCAACGCCGCCGGGCGGTTCGCCCTGCGCGCGGCCGACACGATCTACCCGAACCGCCGGGTCGACGGCAACGTTCGCGTCGCGCCGGTGCGGCTGCGGACCATGCGCGCCGTTCCGTCCCCGGTGCCGCCGGGGACACTCTCCTCCGCGGTGACCGTGGTCGCCGAGCCGGGCGGCCGCACCGTGACCTGGACCGTCGACGCTGCCGCGACCGCGGCCGGCGTGACCGTGGCGCCTGGCGCCCCGGGGGCTGGCGGCGTCGCGACGGCGACCGTCACGCGGCCGGCGGCGTTCAACGGGACGGTGCAAGTGACGGCGACCGACTCGGTGCTCGCGGCACGCACGCAGACGGTCTCCGTCCGCTTCCGGTGAGCGGGCCGGAGCGCCGCGAAGCAACCGCCGACCTCTCCGGGAACGGCCTGCACGTCCGCGCCGGGTTCCGCTTGACCAGCGCCGGCCCGCTCGCGCGCGGGCCCGTTGAGATCGCCTTCTTCGTCGAGAATCTCTCCGAGGATCCGCTCTTCGTCGCGCTCGCCGGGGACCGGATGAGCGGGCGTCCCGCCGGGGTCGCGTTCAGCGCGCGCTGCGACGGCACGCCGTTGCGCGATCCCGCCGCGGCGGTGCCTGATTTCGGCGGGCCGGTCGGAACGGTCGTCGTCGCGGCCCGCAGCTCGCTGGAGCAAGAGCTCGTTCTGAACGAGTTCGTGCGGCTGGAAGACGTACCGGCCGCGCAACCGGGCGGGGGCACCGCGCGGCTCGAGGTCGCGTGCCGGCGTCCGTTTCCACTCGCCACGACCGAGCGGGCGGCGCTCATCTCGTCAGCCGCGCCGCTGATCGCGGTCGATCTCGCGTTCGATCTGCGTGACGACCCGCCGGCACTCGCGGCGTTGCTGACCGAGTTGCTCGATCGGGTGCTGCACGGGCCGGCAGCGGAGCGCGAACGCCCGCTGCGGCTGCTGCTGTCGTTGCGCAGCGCGGCACGGGCGCAGCTCGAATCGCTGGCGCGGCAGCCCGATCCCGTCGTCGCCGGGCGCGCGCGTCACGCGCTCGCCGCATCGACACGCTGACCCCAAGGACACCGCGCGCGACGGCGTGAATGCTGGCGGTCGCGACCGGGGGATTAGCTCAGTTGGTAGAGCACCTGCATGGCATGCAGGGGGTCAGGAGTTCGAGTCTCCTATCCTCCACAAGCGTTCGGGGACGGCCAGGGCACTGCTAAATTGCGGCAAAGCACCTTGCTCGCGCTCCCTCGCTTACGCTACGGTCATGGTCCGGGTGTCCAGCGAGGGAGAGTACCGTGGCAATGGATGCGCCCGTTCAGGAACGCGTTGATTTCAATCATTTCGTCGACGATCTGGAACTGATCATCCCGATGCTCATCCCGGGAGTCCGGCTGGAGCACGCGGCTTCGGGACTCACCGTGATCCGCGGCCGCTCGGACATCGCCGTCACGCGCCGCACGTGGTCGGAGTGCACGATCGAGTTCCGCTTCGACGGCGTCCGCGTTCTGCGCGCGAGCGCGTCGCTCGTTCCGTCGGCGATCGCCGATCTGCGGGCCGACATGATCGGCTTCCTCTGCGGCGCACCGCTGCGCTCGTTCTCGATCTGGCCCAGCACCGAACCGCGCGCCGAGCTCAAGCCGCGCCGCGGCGCCCGCCGCCGCCCCGAGTTCCGGCTCGCCTCGTGGTGGTCGCGCGACCGGCCCATCTGACGCGCTTGCGGTGAGCGCGCTTTTCGGGTAGCATCGGCCGCGCGGAGGACGCCGGGTCGTCGCGGTGCGGAAGCATCGAGGAACGTCCGGGCTCCATCGGGCAGGGTGCAGGATAACGTCCTGTCGGGGCGACTCGAAGGAAAGTGCCACAGAAACATACCGCCGTCGCCTCGATAGGGAAGCCTGACGATGGTTGCGGCAAGGGTGAAATCGTGCGGTAAGAGCGCACGGCGATCCGCGGTGACGCGGGCGCGGGTAAACCCCACCTGGAGCAAGACCGCTCGTTCGTGCTCGCCTCACCGCGAGCACCCGCCGGCCCGGCGGATCGAGCACATGTCGCACCGAGGCCGCTCGTGAGAGCGACCCCAGAGAGATGACGGCCACGGCCTCTTCGGAGGCTTTGACAGAATCCGGCGTACAGGCGTCCTCCGCGCCTTCCGCCGAACACGGGAAGATGATGTGGCAGGCGTGGCGTATCGCCGCGCTTCTCGTTGCCGTTCTCGGGCTCGCGCTCATCGCGGGCAATGCCCTCTCCGGCTCGGCGGCGCCGGGCTTCCATGCGCAGCTCGCGACGCCCGGCGACCTCACCCGCTATCGCATCACCCGGCTCGATGCGAACCGCGACGTCGTACCCGACGTCGCGGCCGGTGACGTCCTCCGCCTGCACGACCCCTCGCCGGAAGAACGGTTCCGGTACGCCCGCCAGCGCCTCGGCGACGCCTTCGTGTTCGATCGCGATCACGGGCCGCCCGTCACGGTTCGGCTCGTTCGCTCGCCGCCGAAACCGGTCGGCTACGTCTTCCTCGCGATCATCGCTGCGTTCATCGTCGTCGGCGCGATGCTCGCGCTGCGCCGCCCACGTCTGGCCGAAGCACGCGCCCTCGCGACGACGCTGTTGCTGCTCGGGCTCACGTTCACGCTCTCGCCGCAGGACTGGATGCCGCCCTGGCTGGTCGGCGTGATGTACCTGGCGATCACCGTCGTGCAGTTTACGGCGTTCGGCTTCGCGGTGCATCTCGCGACCGTCTTCCCCGACCCGAACGCAGGCGGTGCGCGGCGCACGATCCGGCGCCTCAACGTCCCCGTCAGCGCGCTGATCGCGGGCGCCGGGTTGTGGCTGGCGATCGCGATCTACTATCAGTACCGGGTCCCGAACGCGGCGCTGCTCGCGGTCGGCCGTTACGCATGGGTGTACTACTTGGTCGCGCTGACCGCGGCGTTCACGATCGCGAACCGCAGCGCGCACGGGGCCGACCGCATGCGCGTCCGCTGGGTCTCGCTCTCGCTCGCGGTCGGGTTCTCGGGCGTCCTCGTCAACGTCGTGCTGATCGTCGTCGCGCACGTCACGCCCGCGGAGTGGATGTCGTACTTCGCGCTCACGATCCTCGCCATCCCGCTCGGACTCGGCTACGCGATCGTGCGGCACCGGGTGATCGACGTCGGCTTCGTCATCAACCGCGCGCTCGTCTTCGGTACGGTTTCGCTCATCGTCGTGATCGCGTTCATGGCGCTCGAATGGCTGCTCGGCAGCACGCTGCTGAAGATCTCGCACGTGACCTCGACCTCGCTCGAGCTCGGGCTCGCCCTGCTGCTCGGGTTCTCGCTCCGCACGATCCACGCGAAGGTCGACGCCGCCGTCGACGACCTCTTCTTCCGCTCGCGCCGCGAGGCGGAGCGCGCGCTGAGGGCGTTCGCGCGCGAGGCCGGCTTCATCACCGCTCCCGAGGTCGCGATCGCGCGCGCGCAGCACGACCTCGTCGCGCACACCGGGGCGTCGGGCGTCGCGCTGTACGTCGTCGACGCGAAGACGGCGGTCCGCGTCGACGGGCCGGGTTCGGATGCGTCCGAAGCGGTCGACCTCGGCTCGGTCGAGGTGACGGGCATCGACGACCCGGCGCTGGTGCGTCTCCGGGCGACCCGCGCGCCGCTCGCGCTCCGCGAGGTTCGAACCGACCTCCGCGGTGACCGGGCCTACCCCATGTACGTGCGCGACGCGCTGACCGGCTTCATCGTGCTGCAGCCGAAGGCCAACGGCGAGGCGTACGCGCCTGACGAAGTCGCGACGATCGAGAGCGTCGCGCTCGCCCTCGGGAACGCGCTCGACGCACTGCAGACGGCCGCTCTCAAGGCCGAGATCGCTCGCGTCCTCGCCGACGGCGCCCCGCTGGACTCGCTGCGGCGAACCGTCGATGCGGCTGCTTGGGTGCACGGCGCCGTCCCGCAACCCGCGAGGCCGCTGCTCGGTCTGACCGAATGATGGCCAGCGTGGTGCACTTCTCCAAGGACATGACCGTCGAGCAAGCGTTCAAGACGCATGCCGGCGCGAAGCGCGTCTTCGCGCGCTTCCATCTCGGCGGCTGCTCGCATTGTTCGATCAGCGAGACCGAGACGATCGAACAGGTCAGCGAAGGATACGGCATCCCGCTGGGCTTGCTGATGACCGATCTCGAGAAGCTCTTCGAGCAGCCCGCGCTCGAGGTCGGCGATACGGTTCGCCTCCCCGACGAGATCCGCGCCAAGATCCCGCAGCTCGCGAGCGTCCCGGAGTTCGGGAAAGTCACCGACCTCGCGGCCGGCGCCTACACCGTCGTCTTCGGCGAGGTCCGGCTTCAAGGGCTGGCCGAGGACTTTGTCAAGGTCGACCCTTCAGCGGTCCCCGCCTAAACCGGGTCAGAGCACTTTGCGGTCGGCGAAGCTCTCGTCGGTGCCGTGCCAGTGGGTCAGCTCCGGCTCGCCGGCTTTCCAGCAGAGATAGACGGGCCGGCCGTCGCGCATCGACGGGAAGTCGAGCAGTCCGAGGTCGAGGTCTTTCACGACGCAGCCGTGCGCCTCGATCCGGTTGATGAGCCGGACGATCTCGGCTTTGAGCTCCGTGAACGCGCGTGAGCGGCGGCGATCGCGCGTGACGTCGGGGCGCCCGGCGCGGAGCGCCGGATCGGTCTCGAGCAACCGGATCGCGAGATCGCGACGCTTCCCCCAGAGCTCCTCGAGGAGGGGCTCCAGCACGGGGATGAGGGCGTTCGCTTTCTCAGCCGAAAAGAGCTTCATACTATGCGCCGTCTCGTCATCGTAACGGGGCTGTCCGGTGCGGGCAAGAGCCAGGCGATGAAATCGTTCGAGGATTTCGGCTTTGCCTGCCTCGACAACGCTCCGCCGGTCCTCGCTCGCCGGTTCGTCACGCTCGCCGAAGAGGCCGGCTACGCCGCGGCCGCGCTGGCGCTCGATGTCCGCACGCTGGGGCCGTTCGGCGACGCGGTCGCCGCGCTCGAGGAGCTGCACGCGAACGGGACGCGCCCCGAAGTCCTGTTCCTCGACGCCAAGGACGAGACGCTGATCCGCCGGTACAGCGAGACGCGCCGCCGCCACCCGTTCGGCGAGGACGGCGTCGGCCTGGCGGAGGCGATCGCCGCCGAGCGCGCCTCGCTGGCCGCGCTGCGCGACCGCGCCGAGGTCGTCTGGGACACCTCGCGGATGACGCTCGGTGAGCTCAAGGACCGCATCGGCACCACCTTCGCCGGCCCCGAGGCGCGCCGGCTGCGCGTCGGCGTCGTCGCGTTCGGCTTCAAGTACGGCATCCCGCTCGACGCCGACCTCGTCTTCGACGTGCGCTTTCTTCCGAATCCGAACTACGTCGAGGGACTGCGCGAGCTGACCGGCGACGACGCGGCGGTCGCCGCGTATTTGGAAGCCGTCCCCGACACCGAAGCGTTCCTGGCGCGGCTCTTCGGGCTGGTCGACTTCCTCGTGCCGCGCTACGAGCACGAAGGCAAGTCGCAGGTCACGATCGCGATCGGCTGCACCGGCGGACGGCACCGCAGCGTCTACCTCGGCCGGCGGCTGCAGCGCCACCTCACGCAGACGACCGGCGCGCTCGCGACGTTCGACGCGCGGGACGTGAACCGATGAGCACCCGGATGCGCCGTTCGCTGACGCTCGCGAGCTGGCTGCAGCCGGGCTTGGGCGTGAAGCGCTGGCTGCTGCTCGCGGTCGTCGGCGCGACGCTGTTCGTCAACGGCGTCTCGCGCTGGCTCACCGACGAAGGGACGACGCTGCGCGTGAACGAGCTCGTCGACTCGATGGTCGCCGAGTTCTTCCCGCCGGCGAACCTGTCGTACGTCTTCATGATCCTCGGCGCCCTGCTGGTCGCGCTCGGAATCTGGCGCTGGCTCAACGCGATCGTCAGCGCCGTCGCCCCGCACGGCACGAGCGACGTGCTCGGAGCGATCAAGGGCCGCAAGCTCGAGCGCGGCTACAAGATCGTCGCCGTCGGCGGCGGGACCGGGCTCGCGACGATGCTGCGCGGCCTGAAGAAGATCACCACGAACCTGACGGCGGTCGTGACGGTGAGCGACGACGGCGGCTCCTCGGGACGCCTGCAGAAAGAGCTCGGCGTCCTTCCGCCGGGCGACATCCGGAATTGTCTCGTCGCGCTCGCCGACGACGAAGCACTCGTCACGGAGCTCTTCCGCTACCGCTTTCAGGAAGGCGAGGGGCTCAGCGGCCACTCGTTCGGGAACCTGTTTCTCGCCGCGATGACCGGCATCACGGGAAACTTCGACGAGGCGATCAAGGTCTCGAGCCGCGTCCTCAACGTCAAAGGCCGCGTCCTCCCCTCGACGCTCGCCGTCGCGCGGCTGTGCGCGAAACTCGCCGACGGCACGATCGTCGAAGGCGAGTCGCTGATACCGGAGGCGCGCGGGCGGATCGAGGAAGTCTATCTCGACCCGCCGTTCGCCGCGCCGCTCGACGAGGTGATCGCGGCGATCCGCGAAGCCGACGCGATCGTGCTCGGACCCGGTTCGCTCTACACCTCGATCATGCCGAACCTGCTGGTCGACCGGATCGGGCGCGAGATCGAGGCGTCGAACGCGGTGAAGATCTACGTCTGCAACGTCATGACGCAGCCCGGCGAGACCGACGGCTACACCGCCTCGCGTCACGTCACCGCGCTGCTGCGCGGTGCGCAGGCGAACGTCTGCGAGATCGCGGTCGTGAACGACGAGCTCCCGCGCAAGCTGCGCGACGCCTACGCCGAAGAGGGCCAGCTCCCGGTCGCGCTCGACGAGGACGAGCTGCACCGGCTCGGCGTGCGCGTGGTGCGCGCGAACGTGATCAGCGAGACCGACACGGTGCGGCACGACAGCGACCGGCTCGCGGGCGTCGTCGTCGGCATCATCGACGAAGCGGTCGCGAAGCGCGCCAGCTACGTCCTGCGTCCCAACACTGGATCAAGCACCGGGGCCGCGACCGCCTCGTAAACGGCGCTTCAGCCGAGCACGTGCAGCGTGCGCCGCAGCTCGTCGCCGATCTCGCCGGGTGAGTAGCCGCGGTGGCGCAGCGACGCGACGAGCTTCTCGACGGCGTCGCGCAGCGCGTGTCCGCGCACGCGCTTGTCTGTGTTCGGCGCGCGCGAGGCGACGTGCGTGCCGCGCCGGCCGTCGCTCACGATCCAGCCGTCGGCTTGCAGCTCGGCGTACGCGCGCGCGACCGTGTTCGGCGCGACCGCGAGGTCGCCGGCGAGCTGACGGACCGTCGGCAGCAGCGCGCCGGCGTCGAGATCACCGCGTTCGATCAGCGCGCGAACCTGTTCGACGATCTGCTGGTACGGCGGCGTCTCGAGCGCGCCGTCGACCGCGACGAACCCGTCAGACACGCACGCGGGCCCACCGTTCGAGCTCGCCCGCGCCCGGCATGCGGCGCATCAGCGCGAACTGCTGCCCGCACGCGACGATGAGCGCGGCCAAGACGAACAGCATCGCGAGCGTCTGCAGCCCGCTGCGCCCGTGCGCCCCGATCTGCGTGCCGTAGGTCTGAACCAGCGTGATGCACTCGAAGACGTACGCCGGCGCCGTCGCGGTGCCGACGAGGTTCACCGCGCGAACCGCGCGCAGGCGCTCGTCGACGTACGCATCGACCACCGGATCCTCATCACCGAGTAGGGCCGGGAGCTGCGCCACGCGCTCGCCGAGCACGGCGATGCCCAGCGACGCGACGGTGACGAGCATCGCCGCCAGCGGCGCGACGTCGATGAACGTCAGCGGCGAGACACAGGCGACCGCGACGAAGGTCTGAAGCCACCACGGAAGCACCGAGCCCGGTGTCCGGGCGCGAAGCGACGCGACGCGGCGCATGCCGGCGCGGCGCAGGCCGACGTAGGCGATCGCCAGCGTTCCGGCCAGCACGGCGCACAACACCGCGTAGAGCAGCACGACCGGGATCGACGTCAGCACGGCGAGGACGGCGGCGGCGAGCGAGGCGCTCGCGACCGTCAGCGCCATCGCGGCGCCGGGCAACGCTTCGAGACGGTCACGCCGGACGATCGCCGCGCGCAGCCGTTCCTCGTACGCAGCATCGATCGACCGAACGCGAATCAGGGGGCCGACACCCGCGAAGCAATTGCGCCCCATGATCATCCCAGCCCCGAACAGGATGAAGAACGCGACCACGTACCAGTGGAGCCAGACCGCTATCGTCGTCGCCATCGCGGACCTCCTCGGAACTTGCTTTGTACCAAGACGATGACACAAAGGCAGCTATTGTGTCAACCACCTGAGACAAAGAAGCCGCGTGCGCCCCGCATCGGCACGCGGCGGTACGCGGTGTCAAGGGTTGCCGACTATTAGACAAGTCTGCTTGACATAACGACAAGGATGCATTACTATTGGCGCATGAAGAACGAGCTCGGCCGGCGGCAAATCCGGTTCCTGGTCTGGATGGCGGTCTACAGCGTCCTCATCGTCGCGGACGGCTATCTGCTGCCGCGGCCGGCGGCGCTCGACGCCGTCCACGTCGCCGGTGCCTTGGTGCCGATGGTTCCGCTCGCGTTCGCCGGGTTCGAGGTCATCGCGCGAGTGCGCGCGATGGACGAGCTGCAGCGGCGCATCCACCTCGAGGGGATGCTCTTCGGGGTCGT
>DASWRW010000030.1:0-48537 GCA_036402975.1 Candidatus Elarobacter sp.
CGAGCTGCCGTAGCTCAGTGGTAGAGCACGTCATTGGTAATGACGAGGCCGTGGGTTCAATCCCCACCGGCAGCTCCAGCGAAGACAGACCCTTCCCAGCGGAGGGTCTCGTCGTTTTCCTGAGTAGTCGTGGGCGTCATGCCTACCGCCGTCTCGACCGATAGCGCGAAGCGCGCGCTCCTGGAACGCCTGATCGACGACGCGGGCTTGTTCCCGCCGGCTCAGCTCCCGATGCGAGCGGCGCTCAAGCACCATGCACGCCACCGCGAGAGCGCCTACTGGTGGGTGACCGGTCGCTTCGTCGTGCCGGCGTCTCGCCTCGACGAGTTCGCCACGGCGCGCACCGCCGCGGACGCCGCGATCGATCTCACCGTCGTCCTCGACTCGGGGGCATCCGGCGCGAAGGGCGACACCGTCCGCGCGGATCTGCACCGCATCGACCGGATCGCCGGACTCGACGGCGTCACCGTCTCCTCGCTGGAAGCGCGTCTGCCGAACGTGCCGCTGGACGCCACCGCGATGCAGCGGATCGTCGCCGACGTCCTCGAGCGGTACCCGAGCAGCGAAGTCGCGTTCTGGTACGAGTCAGAGTACAGTGCCGCCTGGGCGGTGCCGCCCGAAAACGCGCTCACCGTCCTCGCGAACGCGCGCGCTGCGGCACCGGCGAACGTCATGCTGGGCGCGAAAGTCCGCTGCGGTGGGGCCGCGGCCGGCGCCACGCCGTCGGTCGAAGATCTCGCCGCCTTCATCACCGCGGCGCACGCGCACGACGTCCCGTGGAAGGCAACGGCCGGCCTGCACCATCCGGTTCGCGGCCAGCACGGCACCGAAGGCGGTGCGGTCCCGCACGGTTTCCTGAACCTCTTCATCGCGGGCGCCGCGCTGCACGCCGGCGCGATCGACGCGACGCGCGTGCCCGAGATCCTCGCCGAAACGGAGCCGCGCGCGTTCGTCGTCGACCCCGCCCACGTCGCCTGGCGCGATGTTCGTCTCACGCCGGAGCAGATCGCTGCCGCGCGCGAGCGCTGCGTCGCCTTCGGAAGCTGCAGCTTCGACGAGCCGGTGAACGACTTGCGCGAGCTCGGCATCCTGTTGTGATCGACCCCGCCGACTACGGACGCGACAACCTTCCGTTCGGCATCATCTCCGACGCGCGTGACGCCGAACGCCGCCCGGCCGTCGCCTTCGAAAACAGCGTGGTCGACCTCGACTGTCTCGTGCACCAGGGCGCGCTCGACGAGGAATCGCTCCTCGGCGCACCGTCGCTCAACGCCTTCCTCGGTCGAGGCCTCGACGCATGGCGCGCCGTCCGCGCGCGTCTGCAGCACCTGCTGAGCGACGCGGCAACGGCGGACGAACGCCGCATCCTCACCAAAGCGACGCTGCCGCGGGACAGCGTCACCATGCATTTGCCGGTCGAGGTCGGCGACTACGTCGACTTCTACTCCTCGATCGAGCACGCGACCAACCTCGGCCGCATCCTGCGCCCGAACGCCGAGCCGCTCTTGCCGAACTACCGCCACATCCCGATCGGCTACCACGGCCGCTCAGGAACCGTCGTCGTCAGCGGCACGCCCGTCCGCCGCCCGCACGGCCAGCGCAAACCGCCCGATGCACCGCTGCCGACGTTCGGTCCGTCCACGCAGCTCGACGTCGAGCTGGAGCTGGGCTGGATCGCCGGCGCCGCGAGCGCGCTCGGCGAGCCGATCTCGGCGGACGCCGTACGCGACCACGTCTTCGGCTACGTGCTGCTCAACGACTGGAGCGCGCGCGACATCCAGGCTTGGGAGTACCAGCCGTTAGGCCCGTTCCTCGGCAAGTCGTTCGCCACGTCGATCTCTCCCTGGATCGTGACGCTCGACGCGCTCGAGCCGTTCCGCGTTCCCGAACCGCAGCGGGATCCCGAGCCGTTACCGTACCTGCGCGCACGCGAGCCTTGGTCGTACGACGTCCAGTTGGAGCTGCTGCTCCGAACGGAGCGCATGAGTGCGAGCGGTCATCCTCCGCAAATCGTCTCGCGCACGAATTTTCGCACCATGTACTGGACCGCCGCCCAGCAGTTGGCCCACGCCACGTCGAACGGCGCGACGATTCGCCCGGGCGATCTCTTCGGGACCGGGACGATCTCCGGCACGGAACAAGGGACTCAGGGCTCGTTCATCGAGCTGACGCAGCGCGGCGCGAACCCGCTGATCCTGCCCGACGGTGAAACACGCGGTTTTCTGGAAGACGGCGACACCGTCATCATGCGCGCCCGCGCCGTTCGCGGCAATGCTCGAATTGGACTGGCCGAGGTCGCCGGTACCATCATCGCTTGATGCGTTCGCTCGGAGCGGCCGGCTCGTCGGCTCATCCTTCGACAAGCTCAGGATGACATTCGCACGTCACGATCAGGTGCAAGCCAAAGGATCACATTGTCGACGCTCGGATGAGGTTGTCGAAGCTCGGGTCACATTGCCGACGCTCGGATGAGGTTGTCGAGCGCGGGTCACATTGTCGAAGCTCGAATGAGGTCGTCGAAGCTTGGATGACATTGTCGACGTTCGGATGACATCTCGACGCTCGGATGACATTGTGAAAGTGCACGATCGCTTGGCCGAGTAGAAACGACGTTGGGTGGCATGCGAGCATCGTGGCGGCGGGGGAGCGACGTGGTGCTGTGTCGGGCACTCGCGGAGTTCGCGGAGGCCTGGAGGGCCGGGAGCGAACGCAGCGGTAGCGACCGGAGCGCAGGATGCGCGCAGGGAGCGTGCCCGTCACAGCACCACGTCGCTCCCCCGCCACCCCGACGTCAGCCTACAAAAACCGTCGGCGCCGCAGCGAGCTCACCCTTCGGTGGTAGTCTCAATCGTGATGGTCTCCGGCCGCGGCCGTTCCTCGACGACGGTCCGTTTCTCGACGACCGCCGGTTCCTCGTGGACGACGTGCTTCTCGACGGTCGTTTCTTTCGTCTCGACGACTTTCTCAGTGCTCATGTCCGCCTTATTTCACGAAAGCGGCATCGCGCTCGGTCGCTTCCGCACGTGGCCCATGCGCCCCCGAAACGCACGCCTAGTCGCGGAGGAGCAGGACGGCCCGCGCATGGGCGCCCCGCTCGGGCAGCTTCGTCACGCGGAAGTCGCGCGTGAGCTGCGAGACGATGTAGAGCCCGCGCCCGGACTCCGCCTCCTGCGACGGCAAGCACGGCTGCGGTGCATAGCCGGGCCCGTCGTCGAACACGTGCAGCACCGGCGTCGCCGGATCGTCCCAAGCGATCTCGACGTCGACGTGCCCCGGCGCGTGGCGCACCGCGTTCCCGATCAGCTCGCCGAAGACGAGCTGCGCCGCCTGGACGTCGACGTCGGGCCGGAACGTGAGGAGCGCCTCGGAGAGCGTCTCGCGAATGTCGCGAGCGTGCCGCGAATCGCGCGGATCGAAGCGCCAGCGCAAGGTCCACGCGCGCCGCGCGATCGGCAGCTCGGGCACGCGCATGGTGAGCACCGCGACGTCGTCGCGGGCGCCGGCCTCGAGCACCTGCGCGACGAGCGACGCCGCGGGGGCCATCCCTTCGGCGACCGCCGGATCGCGCAACGCCTCGAAGACGCGCCGCTCGCCTTCGGCGATGTCGCGGGTCGACTCGACGAGCCCGTCGGTGAAGAACACGACCAGCGCCGACGCGGGCAGCACGACCGTGGACGCGGGCGGCTGATGCTCGTCGCGCAGCCCGAGCGGCAGACCGCGACCGGGGAGCTGGCGGATGGTGCCGTCCGGCGCGCGCACGATCGGCGCCGGATGGCCGGCGCTCGCGTAGGTCAGCGTGCCGTCGGCGGGATCGAGCACGCCGACGAGCGCGGTGACGATCGCGTCGGGATGCGCGCGCCGCAGCACGCGGTCGGCGGCGTCGAGCAACCGCACCGGATCGGACTCGTAGGTCGCCAGCGTCTCGATCGCCTGACGCATCCGGCCCATGATCACGGCCGCGGTGAGCCCGCGCCCGGTGACGTCGCCGATCGACAGCGCGACGCGCCCGTCGGCCAGCGCGATCGCGTCGTACCAGTCGCCGCCGATCTCCGCTTCGGTCGCACCGGGATGGTAGACCGCGTCGAACTGCACGCCTTCGACGTGCGGGAGCACCGCGGGGAGCATCGCGCGCTGCAGCGTCGCGGCGACGCGGTGCTCGCGCTCGTAGAGCTGCGCGTTCTCGATCGCGACCGACGCGCGCGCGGCCAGCTCGTCGAGCAGCGCGACGTCGTCCCGGCCGAACGGCGCGCGCCCGGCCGGCGCGGCGCCGCGCAGCGTCACGCTACCGAGCTCGAGGTCACGATGGCGCAGCGGAATCCGCAACTGCGACGCGCCCGGGCCGACGGCGCCGCGCCGGCGCACGACGACGCGGCCGGGATTGAGCGCGATCGTCGCTTCGCCGGCGAGCTCTTCGACCAGCAGATCGGCGAAGCGCCCCAGCAGCGCGCCGAGGTCGAGCGAGCCGCTCAGGACCTCGCTCGCGCGCGCCAGCACGCGGTAGCGCGTCTCGTTGGCTTTGCGCTCGGTGATGTCCGTGAACATCCCCAGCGATCCGGCGAAGGCGCCGCGCGCGTCGTAGAGCGGATTCGACGCCACGGTGACCCAGACCGCATGACCGTCTTTGTGGAGCAGCCGCGACTCCCCGCGATATCCGTCGCCGGCACGGTGCTGCTCGATCGCGCGCCGCACTTCGCCGCGGTGCTCGTCGTCCATGAACTCGAAGATCCGCCGCCCGTACATCTCGTCGGGGCCGTAGCCGAGGATCTCGGTCAAACGCGCGTTGACGTAGCGCGTGCGCTGCTGGTGGTCGAGGATCCAGACGCCTTCCTGGGCCGTGTCGATGATGCCGCGATAGCGCGCTTCGCTCGCGGCGAGGCCGCGGTACAGCCGCGCGTTGGCGAGCGCCACGGCGGCGCGCCGGGCGACTTCCTCCGCGTCGTCGAGATCGTCTTGCGAGAAACTGCGACCGGTGCCGCGGGCGGCCCCGAAGGTCAGCACGCCGACGCGCTCCCCCGCCGCGATCATCGGCACGTACGCGATCGACGCCATCGGCAGCGTGCGGGCGAACGCGTAGTGCTCTTCGCTCCACGTCGTCGAGCGCACCCACGCCTCGTCGCAGACCGGGACGATGTGCGGCTTGCCGCTGCGCAGCACCACGTTGATCGGATGGTTGCGTGCTTCGGGCGGCGGCGCGAAGGCCTTGAACGGCGCCGGATCGTCGGCGAGCCGGCCGGTTTCGACCGCGACGCGCCGGAGGCGGTCTTCGGCGTCGAAGACGTCGAGGAACGCGAAGTCGGCGAAGTCCTCGCACATCGCCGAGACGACCGTTCGCGCGGTGCGCTCGAACTCCAGCGACTCGGCGAACGCCGCGCCGAGGCGGTCGAGAATCGCGCGGCGCTGCACCGCGCGGCCGCGGTCGTCGACCGGCGTCAGGCTGCCGTACCAGCACGCGACGTCGCCGGCGGCGCCGACCGACGGGACGGCTCGCGAGACCACCCAGCGGTACTCGCCGTCGCGGTCGCGGATGCGGAACTCCTCGCGGAAGTCGACCGCCGTCGTCATCGCGCGCAGCCACGCGTCGACGACCGCGCCCGCGTCGTCGGGATGCAGCACGTCGGCCCAGCCGTGCTCGAGCACGGCCTCGACCGGCAGGCCGCTGAAGCGCGTCCAGGCGGCGTTCGCGAACGCGATCGTCCCGTCCGGGCGCGCGACGAAGACGATCGCCGGGGCGCCGTCGACGAGCGCGCCGAGATCGACGCCCGCGGCGACGCCGGCGTCCGGGCCGGTCACGCCGGCGTCGTTCAGATCGGCGGCTCCGGATGACGCCGCTGCGCCGCGCGCTCAGACCGGATCATGGTAGCCGTTCACGATCATCGCCTCGCTCTGCCGGCGTGCCTCGCGGAACCGTTCCGCTTCGCCCGGCTCCTGCGCCGCCGGCTCGCCCAGCAGCCGCGCGAGCTCCTCGTCGAAGAAGCGCGACACGTCGGCCGCCGCGTGCATCCCGAACTTCATGCGCTGCGTGATCATCAGGCGATAGATGCGGTCGGTCGCGAGATCTTCCATGTAGCCGTCGAGCAGCGAGGCGCCGCGCCCGCTCAAATAGCCGTGCCGGTAGCGGATCACCGTGCGCACGGCGGCGCGCGTCCCGGCTTCCGTCTTCTCGCCGACGCCGGCGATCGAGGGCAGCAGATCCGGTGTCGCGTTCGCGCCCGGCTTGCGCTTGAAGCCTTGATTCGGTTCGGGAAACTGCGCGACCGCGATCGCGTTCTGGTCGGGGTGTCCGGTCCACGCGCCGTCGAAGAGCGAGTTCGCCTCGTTCTTCTTGTCCTGCTCGAGCACGGCCAGCGCGCGCGCGTTCAGCTCGGGATTGCCGCGGTCGGGGAAGAGCGCGGTCATCCCGCCGATCGCGAGCAGTCCGTGGCGGTGGCAGACTTCCGGGATCCGCTCGCGCAGGTTCTGGAAGAACGCGACGTCGTGCGGGATCGTGTTGCGGTCCGGCAGCACCCAGGCCGGGTCGTCCAGGTTGAAGTGGATCAGCGAGGCCATGTAGTCCCAGCGGCCGAGATTCAGTCCCAGCAGATGGTCGCGCAGCGCGTACGCGAACTCCTCGATCTGGTACGCGAACGGGAACGCCTCGACCAGCGCCATCGCCTTGATCGCGTGCGGCTCGAGCCCTTTCGCGCGCGCGACGGCTTGAAAGACGTCGCGCCACCACACCGCTTCCTCGGCCGACTGCGACTTCGGGATGTAGATCGCGAGCGGGTGCTTCAGGCGCGCGAAGTCGAGCTTGTACGCGAGCAGCGCGAGGTCGAACAGCGACGCCGACGTCGGCTCGTCGTAGATGCCGGCTTGCGAGAGGTGGAGGCCGCGGACGCGCGTCCACAGCACCGTCTTGGAGGGCTTGATCCCGACGACGTTGCCGCCGCGCTTCTGGTCGACGTACGAAAGATCGCCGTAGTACATGGCGATCGTGTTGTCGATCCCTTCGAGCGTCTGCGCGAACGCGTTCGCCATCGAGTCCTCGAGGTCGATCATCACGCCGGGCGCGCCGGAGTTCAGCATCTTCACGCCGAGCTCGTGGTCGTCGGCGGGGCCGGTCATCTGGTTGCGCTGGTCTTGGACCCAGTCCGGGATCTCGATGCGCCAGTCGCCCTGGGCGGCGGACGGCGGAAGGTACTGCGGCTTTCGTCCCGCGTTCGACGCTTCGAGCACGCGGTGCCGCGCCTCGACGGCGGCCTGCTGGCGCGCGGTGAACGCGTCGTGGAGCGGGCGGTAGAAGGCGGCGAAGCCCTGCGGAAGATCGTGCTCGATCGAAAAACCGGCCGGAGCGGAGCTCATCGGCGGGATATGACCCGTCTGAGTCTGCATGAGCCGCCCCTTCGCTACGGGAAGGATTCGCCCCGTGCGCCCGTAGCTCAATTTGGATAGAGCGAGGCACTCCTAAGGCCGAGGTTGGCGGTTCGAGTCCGCCCGGGCGCGGTTTTTCCGGTTAGCTTCCGAGCAGCTTCAGCAGCAGCGGCGCGAGCGCGGACGTCAGGATCGCACCGATCCCGAGCGAGACGCCGGCGACGGCGCCCGACAGATCGCTCTCGGTCGCCGCGTGCGCGGTGCCGATGCCGTGCGCGATGCCGCCGAACGCGACGCCGCGCGCGATCGGATCGCGCACGCGCACGCGGTCGAGCAGCCACGGGCCGACCGCGGCGCCGAACGTTCCGGTGCAGACGACGAACCCCGCGGCCAGCGCCGGGTCGCCGTGCACGATGCGCGCCGCCTCGATCGCGATCGCGGTCGTCGCCGACTTCACCGCCAGCGTCGACTCGAGCATCGGGCCGAGCCGGAACGCCCGCGCGCACGCGATCGCGAGCACGATCGTCACCGCGACGCCGGCGACCAGCCCGCCGACCGCGGCGAGCGCCTCGCGCTGAAACGCCGCGCGGTTGCGGTACAGCGGGATCGCGAGCGCGACCGTCGCGGGTCCGAGCAGGAAGGTCATCAGGTTCTTCGCGGGCTCGTAGGCCTGCGCGTCGACGCGCGCGAGCAGCAGCATCGTGACGACGACGGCCGTCGAGAACAGCACCGGCGTGGTGAGCGGGTGCGGCCAGCGCGCGCGCACCGCGACGCTGAAGCGGTAGGCGCCGATCGTCAAGAGGATCGCGCCCGCGGTGAAGATCGCCAGGCTCATCGCTGCCCGGCGAGGCGCTGAGCGATCGCGCCCGAGACGACCAGACCGCAGACCGTGCTGACCAGCAGCGCGACGACGATCCCGACACCCGCGTGCGCGAAGGTCGCGCCGAACCCCATGACGCCGACGGTGACCGGGACGAAGAAGAACGCCAGGTGCTTGGTCAGGAACCCGCCGCCGAGCTCGAACCACTCGGTTCGCAGCCCGCCGGTCGCGAGCGCGAGGAAGAGCGCGCACATGCCGATGACGTTGCCCGGGACCGGCAGATGGAGGCCGGCTTGGAGCGCGCCGCCGCCGGCGGAGAACGCCCACAGCGCGGCGATCTGCGCCAGCATCCGCGCCGCCTCGGCGAGCGTGACGGCCCACCGGGTCGCGCGGAGCTGCGGCCGGCCGATCGCGGGGATGACGGGCCGGGGAAGTGCTCGTTCGCTCGCCACTTCCGAAGGTGATCGGACCGCGCCGCGTCCGTAAGAGCGGCTTAACGATAGCTTGCTCGCTCCTTGACCGAGGGTGAACGGAGCGACGGGTCGCCTACCTCTCTGCGCGGCTCTTGCCGATAGAGACTTCGATGGAGTCCGAGACGCTCTCGATGCTGTCCGCCCAGATGGCGACCGCGATCGACCACGTCCGTACGATGACGCAGCAGATCGCGGGGAACGCGCGCCAGCAGGCGGCGTCGCTGCGCGAGGTCGTCGACACGACGCGCGACGCCGCGGCCGAGCTGACCGGCACGATGGGCGTGGTGCGCGCGGTGCGCGATGACGTCGCCGACGCGAACGCGTCGCTGGGGGTCGCTTCGCAGCAGATCGCGCAGCTGACGCAGGCCGTCGACCGGCTCGCCGAGCAGAGCCGGGCCGGCGCGGCGGCGGTCGAACAGCTTCTGGCCGTCAGCGCGCGCATCAGCGACGCGGTCTCGTTCGTCGAGGACGTCTCGCAGCAGACGAACTTGCTCGCGCTGAACGCCTCGATCGAGGCGGCGCGCGCGGGCGTGCACGGCCGGGGATTCACCGTCGTCGCCGCCGAGATGCGCAAGCTCTCCGAGTCGACGCGCACGGCGACCGGCGAGATGAACGTGCTGCTGCGCGAGATCCGCGCCAAGGCCGGCGCCGCGACCGACGTCGCGCGCGGCACGGAGGATGCCGTGCAGCTCGGCGGCGAGGCGTCGTCGCTCGCGGAGCAAGCGCTCGCGTCGATCGCCTCGGCCGTCGGCAGCGTGGCCACGTCGTTCGAGCGGGTCGACCGCACGATCGCCGCGCAAGCGTCGAGCACCGAAGAGCTCGAGCGCGCGTCGCGCGGCGTGCTCGACATCTCGCGCTCTCACCACACCGCGGCCGCGGAGAGCACGCTCTCGGTGAACGCGCTCGCGCACCACGTCAAGCGGCTCGCGACGGGGATCGGCTCGGCGCCGGTCGTGCGCCGTCCGGGCGTGCTTCGCGTGGCGACGATCCTCAACGACTCGCCGTCCGCGGCGGCGTGGACGCGTTTTGCCGCGCTCGTGCGCGAGCGCACCGGCGGCGCCGTCTCGGTCGAGCTCGAGATTCCGTATACCGGCAAAGGCCGCGGCGAGATCAACGCGTTCGACGACTTGATCTCGGGGGAGCTGGCGCTGGCGTCGGTCGGATGCTCGGTCTCGGGCAACGTCATCCCGGCGGCACAGCTCTTCGAGCTGCCGTTCCTGTTCGAGAGCGCGGAGCACGCGTTCGCCGTGCTGGACTCGCCGGCCGGGCGCGAGGTGCTCGACGAAGCGCCCGCCGTCGGCCTGCTCGCGTACGGCTACCTCGAGAACGGGATGCGCCACTTCACCTCCGGCGCGCAGCCGATCCGCATGCCCGAGGACTTGCGCGGCGCGCGCCTGCGCGTGATGGAAGCACCGGTGTACCTGTACTTCGCCGACGCGCTGGGCGCGATCGCGACGCCGGTCCCGTACTTCAAGCTCGCCGAAGCGCTCGCGAGCGGCGAAGCGCAGGCGCAGGAGAACCCGCTCATCAACATCCGCGGGCTCGATCTGCCGCGCGTGCAGCGGTACCTCACGCTGAGCGCGCACAGCTACACGCCGCAGATCGTCTTCGCGAACCCCGCCGCGATGGAGGCGCTCGGCGCGCACCGCGTCGCGGTCGAAGCGGCGCTGCGCGACGCGATCGCCTGGCACCGCGCGCGGGCGCGCGAGATGGAGCGCGAAGCGCTCAGCCGGCTCCGTGGCGCGATGCAGGTGAGCGAGCTCGACGCGCGCGGGCGCGAGGCGTTCCGCGCGGCGGCGGAGCCGGTCGACCGCCACATCGAGCGGCTGGTCGGCGCCGGGCGCTGCGCGAAGCTGCGCCGCGCCGCGGCGGCGCTGCGACCGGCGCGCGGGATGCAGCCCGCGCGGGCGTAGCGAACGCGCAGCATGGTGCAGCAGGACGACGGCGACAGGCGCGAGCCGGAGCGCGACGACCGCCGCCGCGGCGACCGCCGGCGCTCGCAGATCGCCGTCTTCATCGAGCGCCGCTTCGGCGACCGCCGCCGCGTGCCGCGCCGGCTGATCGACGCGTTTCGCTCGTTCCTCGGCCTGGCGCCGCTCGACGAGTGAGCCGAATCTCCAGGGCCCGGTCCGCCGCGTGGTGTACCGAACGCACGACTCGGGTGTAGTCGCACCGACGGAGAGCTCAGCCCTGATCGCACGCCGCGTCTACGCTTTCGTCCGCGCGGCCTCGCTGCTCGCGGCGGTGGTCCTGACCGCCGTTTGGGGACCGGGCGCGGCGCGCGCGCTGCGCCCGGACGATGTCCTGTTCCTCGTGGCCGCGCTCGCGGTGACCGTCGCGCTGGGCTGGCTGCGCACGCCGGCCGCGCACTTCGAGCGCAGCGTGCGACCGACGCCCGACAGCGACCGCGTCGGGCTGCTGACGCCGCTGCTGATCGCGGTCCTGGCGCACGAAGGCTGGTTCTGGGCGGCGTGGTGCGCGCTGATCGCGCAGCTCGTGCGCCCGCACGGCTTGCGCCGCCGGCCCTTCCCGGAGCGTGCGGTGACCGCCGCGCTGCGGTTCCCCGCGCTGCTCGCCGGCGGCCTGATCGCCGAGCCGCTGCACCGCGCCGCCGCGGCGCCGCCGTCGCCGGCGGCGCTCGCCGTGTTCGTCGGGATCGCGGGCGCGTACGTGATCGCCGTCGACCTGCTGTGGCTCGACCCGCTGATGGCGCTGCGCCAGACGCGCTCGCTGCTGCGCGTGTGGCGGCGCCATCTCGCCGATGGCGCGACCGCGCTCACGATCGTCGCGGAGACGGCGTGGGCGTACGTCGTCGCGCACGTCGCGCTCGCCGAGGGCGCGTTCGTCGGCGCGGCGGCGCTGGTGCCGCTGATCGTGCTCGGCGCGGTGCTGGTGCGCCTCGCGCGCGTCAACGCGCGGCTGCACCGGCTCGCACTCTCGCGCCAGGCGGTCGACGCCATGCTGCGCGCGACCGATCCCCAGCCGCAGTTGCGCTCGCTGCTGGAGTCGATCGATCCGCGCATCGTGCGCGAGTCGGTCGAGATCGCCGCGTTCGGCCGCCGCGGTCCCGACCGCTGGTCGCGGCTGATGCGGTTCGGCGAGGAGGTGCCGGGCGATCTCGAACGGCTCGGCGGGCGCGCGCTGCTCGAGGTTCAGGTCACCGCAGCGGACGCGCTGGTCGAGAGCGACGAGCACGGCTCCGTGCACGCCTACGCCGCGCGCGACGCGCAGGGCGGGCTGCGCGGCGCGATCGTCGTCTTCCGCACGCCGGACGCCACGGCGCTGGTCGCGTCACGCGACCTCGAGCGCGCGGCCGCCGAGATCGGCCCGCTGCTCGGCGAGTACGGCGCGATCGCGGCGACGCGCACCGCGGCGTCGATCGACACGCTGACCGGCTTGCCGAACCGGCGCGGCGTCGGGCGCGCGCTCGACGACGCGATGGCGCACGTGCGCGGCGGCGGCCGGTACGCCGTGCTGCTGCTCGACGTCGACCACTTCAAGTCGATCAACGATCTGCTCGGCCATCAGAGCGGCGACCGCGCGCTGGCGCAGATCGGCCGCGTCATCGCCGAGAACATCCGCGGCGTCGACGTGGCCGGGCGCTTCGGCGGCGAGGAGTTCCTCGTGCTGCTGCGCGACGCGTCGCGCGACCGCGCGCTGCAGGTGGCCGAGCGGCTGCGCGGCGCGATCGAGACCGGCGGGGTCGCCTACGCCGACGGGAAGCCCGTCACCGTCTCGGTCGGCGTCGCGTACGCGCGCGCGGCCGACGGAACCGGCGACGTGGTCGAGCGCGCGGACCGCGCGCTGTACCGCGCGAAGAACGCCGGGCGGAACCGCGTCGTCGAGTCGCCGCTGGTCGCCGTCTAGGCCGGTTCGCGCGCGCAACGGGTCCGAAAAAGGGAATCGAAGCCATCACGACCACGCCGATCTACGTCATCGTCCAGCTCACGCCGACCACCGGTTGGCTGTCGCTGACGCGCGCCGAGCGGACGCGCTGGGTCGAGGACCGCTTCGCGCAGCTCGGCGAGTCGTTCGCCGACGACGAGAGCGGCCCGCTGTGGTCGCAGATCACCGAGATGCACACCACCCGCGGCATCGAGCGCAGCGTGGTGATGCTGTGGCGCATCGCCGACGACGCGGCCCTGGAAGGGCTGGGCGAGATCCTCCAGCGCGAGGACGTCACCGACTACTTCGGCGTCGCGACCATCGGCGGTTTCCACGCCGAGGACCGGGCCAGCATCACCGCCCCCCTGGTCGACGTGTAGAGCGCCTGCGGCTATTCGCGCTCGACGCGCTCGACGACGGCATCGCCGTCGTGGTCGACGACGATCGAGAAGACGAGCGGCCGGCAGCAGACCGGGCAGTCCTCGACGAGCGTCTGGCGGCGCCCCGCCGTCGGGTCCACGCCGACGGCGTTCGGCTCGCCGCAGCTCGGGCAGGCGTAGAGGGCGTCCGTCTCGAGCGGCATCCGGGAGGGTGCTCCTGCTTGGTTTCGGGCCGCCCGGTCGTTCGGTTTACACCCGCCGGGGCCTGTGCTACAATCTCACCTCGGAACGGACCCCGCGTCCGTTTTCTTCATGTTCTCCCGGCCGGCGGTCACGGACCGACGGCGACCTTCCGAGACGACGATGGCGAAAAAAGAGAACCGCGTGATGGTGACGATGGCCTGCACCGAGTGCAAGCGGCGCAACTACAACACGTTCAAGAACAAGCAGAAGACCTCTTCACGGCTCGAGCTCAGCAAGTACTGCCGGTTCTGCCGGTGCCATCGAGCCCATCGGGAAACCAAGTAGGCTCCCACACCTAAGGGCGGTGGCGCAATTGGTAGCGCAGCGGTCTCCAAAACCGCGGGTTGCAGGTTCGAGTCCTGTCCGCCCTGCCAATCTTCTGCGGTACAAGGCATTATGAAGTCGAACCCCAGCGGTCCGCCCCCGCGGCGCCCCGTCACCCCCGCGCAGCGAGCGGCCAACGCCGCGCGCACGCAAGATTTCGTCCGCGGCGTCGCTACCGAGATGCGGCGCGTCACGTGGCCCACGCGCGAAGAGTGGATCGCGGCGACGCTGCTCACCATCGCGCTCGTCGTCGGCGTCGGCGTGTTCACGTACCTGTGCGACCTGCTGTTCGCGTTCGTCTTCGGCTGGCTGACCGGAGGGTCGCGCTGATGGAACAAGACGTTAGCGCCGTCGTCACCGAGCCCGACGAGCAGACCGCCGCGCCGGCGTCGCCCGCCGCGAAGAAGCAGGACGACCGCAAGAAGTGGTACGTGATCCACACGTACTCCGGCTACGAGAACAAGGTCAAGGCGAACCTCGAGCGCCGCATCCACTCGATGAACATGCAGGACAAGATCTTCCGCGTGCTCGTCCCGATGGAGGACGAGGTCGAGTTCAAGGACGGCAAGCGCAAGATCACGCCCAAGAAAGTCTTTCCGGGCTACGTGCTGGTCGAGATGGACATGGACGACGCGTCTTGGTACGTCGTGCGCAACACCTCGGGCGTGACCGGCTTCGTCGGCTCGCCGGGCTCGGGCGAGAAGCCCGTCCCGCTGCAGGACAAAGAAGTCAAGACGATCCTCAAGCAGATGGGCATCGAGACGCCCAAGCTCAAGATCGACTTCGCCAAGGGCGACCGCATCAAGGTCACCTCGGGACCGTTCTTCGACTTCACCGGGATCGTCGACGACATCCAGCCCGAGAAAGAGAAAGTCCGCGCGCTCATCTCGATCTTCGGGCGCGAGACCCCGGTCGAGCTGGAGTTCTACCAGATCGAGAAGGTCTGACGATCCCGTAGGATCGGCGAGCGGAGACGATGCGTGCGGATGCGGCCCGAATGGGTAGAGCAGGCGCATGAGCAGTGACGCGGACAGCGGGAAACGAGTCGATCCGCTCGACAGACGGCCCGGCGACGATCAAGGCGATACCGCGGTGCCCAAAGAGGGCGATATCGCGCAAGCGCCGCAAACCGTCGACGCGGACTTCACGCCGCAAGAAGACTGACGGCCGTGCTCTACCTGACCTTGAAGCTCGTGCACATCCTGCTCGCGATCACCGCGGTCGGGGCGAACTTCACCTACGGCGTGTGGTTCGCGCGGGCACGCCGCTATCCGGCCTTCGCGGAGACCGCGCTGCGCGGGATCAAGTTCCTCGACGACTACATCGCGAACCCCGCGTACATCTTGCTGCTGCCGACCGGCGCGGCGATGGTCGCCGCCGGGAACCTCGGGTTCGGCACGCGCTGGATCTCGTGGGCGATGGGGCTGTGGCTGATCGCGATCCTGATCGCCTATCTGCTGTACTCGCCGATCCTCAAGCGGCAGATTCAGATCATCGCCGAGCACGGGATCGAGAGCCCGGAGTACCAGGCCACGCAAGGACGCGCGAACGCGGCGGTCGGCGTGCTCGGCGTCGTCGTGCTGGTGATCGTCGTGCTGATGGTGTTCAAGCCGGTCTGAACGACCCGGCGGGGCAGGGCGTCAGGCGCGGCGTCAGCCGCGGTGCGCGACCGTCTGCACGAGATACGTGAGCGTCGCGCACGAGACGATCAGCGTGACGCACCAGCCGGCCGCGGCGAGCCACGGCGCGATGCGCAGATGGTGCATCACGTTCTTGTTGCGCGCGATCAGCAGCATCAAGACCATCGTGAACGGCGTCGCGATGCCGCCTGCGATCCCGCTGTAGAACAGCAGCGTGATCGGCGTGACGCCGGCGAAGCCGATCCCGACCGCGACGGCCACGCACGCGATCAGCACGAGGTAGAAGCGGGGCGCGCTGCGGAAGCCCGCGTCCAAGCTGCGGCGCCAGCCGAACATCTCGGCCGCGACGTACGCGCAGGTTCCCGCGATCACCGGGATCGCCACCAGCGCCGATCCGAGCAACCCGATCCCGAACACCAGCGAGGCGAATTTTCCGGCCGCCGGCGCCAGCGCTTGCGCGGCCTGCTCCGCCGAGTCGACCCGCTGGTGGTGGACGCCGAGCGTCGCGCCCGTCGCGATCAGGATGAACCAGAACGTCAACCCGGCGACGACGATCCCGAGCGCGGCGTCGGCCTGCACGAGGCCGAGCCGGCGCAGCGGCGGTTTCTCCTCGCTCTGCTCGATCGTCTCCCAGACGTACGCGTACGCGGTGAGCGTCGTGCCGAGCAGCGCCAGCGCGCCGGCGACCGTCTCGGGCCGGAAATCGAAATGCGGGACGAACGAGCCGGCGAAGACGGCGCGCCAGTCGGGATGTGCCAGAAACGCCGCGCCGACGTACGTCAGAAACAGCAGCGCGACGTAGCGCAGCACGCGCTCGACCGACTGGAAGTTGCCGAAGATCAGAACGCCGACCGTCAGCGCGCCGAGCGGGATCAGCCACCAGGTGTAGTGCACGTGCGTGAGCAGCGCGAGCGCGGCGCCGCCGCCTTCGAGGTCGGCCGCGAGCGTCAGCACGTTCACGACGAGCAGACACGCCAGCGACGCGAACGCCCAGAAGCGGCCGTAGTTCGCGCGGACGCAGTCTTCGAGACCGCGTTTCGAGACCGCGCCGACCTGTGCCGCGATCGACTGGATCACGGCGAGCATCGGGATGACCAGCAGCGTCAGCCAGCCCAGCTCGTAGGTCGTCGTCGAGCCGATCACGGCGAGCGTCGCGACGGTGGTGGGATCGTTGTCCGAAGCGCCCGCGACGATCCCGGCGCCGAACTTCGTCCCCTTGCCCGACGTGCGGCCGCCGTCGTCGTGCGACGGCGAAGGGCCCCTCCGTTTCCTGTGCACCTCCGCTCTCCTACCCGAGCGGAGCACCGGCCCCGCTGGGCCGAGAGTTATTTTGGACCGCTCCGCGAAAGCGCCGGACGAGAGAATGCACGAGTCCGACACGCACGAACACCCGCCCGAAGCCCAGCCGCCCGCGCACGCCGCGCCACCGGAACCGGCGCCCGTCGTACACGAGGCCTCGACCGGCGAGCCCGTGGAGGACGGCGCAGCGGCGCCGAGCACCGACGCCGCCGCAAGCACGGACGCTCCCGCAAGCAGCGAGGCTCCGGTGAGCAGCGAGGCTCCCGTGAGCAGCGAGGCTGCGGTGAGTAGCGAGGCGCCACCGAGCAGTGAGGCTCCGGTGAGTAGCGAGGCTGCGGTGATTAGCGAGGCGCCGGCGAGTAGCGAGGCTCCGGTGAGTAGCGAGGCGCCGGCGATCGTCGAACCCGAAGCGGGCACCGAAGGCGATGTGAGCACGGAAACGCCTGCGGCTGCGGAACCGTCGACGGTCAGCGAATCGTCTGAACCGGCCGCGGAGGCTCAGCCCGCTGCTGCTGCGCTCCCCATGGCGTCGTCGTCGCCGTTCGATACGCCGCCCGAGGCGGACCGCGCCGCCGCCGACGTCGTTGCGCCCGTCACTGCAGCAAACGTTACGGACGGTTCGGAGCATGCTGCGCCAGCCGCGGCATCCGCGGACGCTGGGAACGCGCCCGCGGACAGCCTTCCGGCTGTCGGTGAAACAGCGGACGAAACGCCCGTCGCTGCCGCCGAAGCGCCCGCCGAAGCGCCGACAGCCGAAGCGCCGACAGCCGAAGCGCCGGCGGTCGAAGCGCCGGCGGCCGAAGCGCCGGTAGCCGAAGCGCTGGCAGCCGAAGCGCCGGCAGCCGAAGCTCCGGCGGCGCAGGCGCCGCGCAAGCCGCAGCCGTCGCCGCAGGAGATCGCGCGCAACGAAGAACGGCGGAAGCGCGCGCAGCAGGCGTGGGAGCGCGTCGTGAACGCGCGCGAGAACGGCGAGGTGCTGAGCGGCACCGTGACGACCGCGGTGAAGGGCGGGCTGCTCGTCGACGTCGGCGGGATTCGCGGGTTCTTACCGGCGTCGCAGGTCCGCGTACCACAAGGGACCGCGATCGACACGCTGGTCAAGGCAAAAGTTCCGCTGAAGGTGATCGACGTCGATCAGAACCGGCGGCGCATCGTCGTGTCGCACCGCCGTGCGGCGGAAGAAGAGCGCCGCACGAAGCGTGCGGAGATCCTGCGCTCGCTCGAGGTCGGGCAGACGCGCGAAGGCACCGTGGTGCGGTTGACCGATTTCGGTGCGTTCGTCGACCTGGGCGGTGTGGACGGTTTGATTCCGATGCGCGAGCTGGCCTTCGAGCGGGTCGACAAAGCGGGCGACGTCGTGAAGGTCGGTGAGACGCTGCCGGTCGAGGTGCTGCGCATCGACGAGAACGGGAAGAAGATCTCGCTCTCGCGCCGCAACGCGCTGCCCGATCCGTGGCGCGACCACGCCGATCTGTTGCGGCCGGGGAAAACCGTCGAAGGCAAGGTCGTGAGCAAGGAGCCGCGTCTGCAGGTCGAGATCGCGCCCGGCGTCGTCGGCGCCGTGCGCGAAACCGACGCGAATCCGGCGGATTACGAGATCGGCGAAGCGATCGAGGTGATCGTGCGGCGCGCCGACCGCGCGACGCACCGCATCACGCTCTCCACGACGCACGCTACCGCCGCCGCGCCGCCCCCGCAGGCGACCAGCAGCGGCTTCGCCCCGCTCGGCGTGGAGCTCGGCCGGCGCACCTAGCTCGACGCGATCATAGGGCGTAGAGACTGGTGGCTTTTGCCCTGGTGCACCCTCTCGATTTCAGCGCAAAAGTGTCCACGGAAAACCTGAGCAAGTCCAAAATACTTGTTACGCTCTGGCTGCTCCCTGACCGATTTATGAGATATCGACCAGCCGAACAGCAGCGGCATCGAGAAGCACGCGTTGGCCACCAACAAACGTCGGGCTCGTAGGTTTGGCTACGACAGCTTCGACGTATTGAAATTCTCGGAACTCGCCGCTTAGGGTACCAAAGTCGAATAGGTCACGATAATGAAAGGAAGCCTGGCCCGGCAACCAAGATTGGCGCCGCCAATGAACTCCGTCCGATTGCTCAAAGCCGCACAAGACGTTGATCGGGCCATCGCCGTCGGGAACGACCTCGAGATTGCTATAGTACTCGCGGTCGCCGATGCGCCGTGGCTTTTCGTAACGCTCGATCTGAGAAAGCAGCATCGCGGTGAACAGCGCCGCATTGGTTGGACCAAAGCCCTTCTCGCCGTCCGGGTAGAGACGCAGAAAGGAATTCCATACGATCCGGACGCACTCGCGGTACGTCCGAAATGCCAAGGTCACGTCGTTCACGGGAGACTTCCTGCGCTAGCTACGAAGATCAGGCTGACGGTCCTTGAGGCCGGTTTCGCGCATCGCTTTCTTCAGCAGCCGTAGGCTTCCTAGCACCAGCCTTCGGCTTCCCCTCCCGTTTCGTGCCATCCGGCTTAGTATTCGGCGCTTCGTACTCTTGCACATGTGGTGGCGCCACGCCGCCATGCGGCGCTCCACCGAGATCCACCCGCTTCGTCCGAATCCCATCTTTATCGTAATATTGCACGCTGTCGCCGCGACGAATCGCTCCTCCGGGGGGACCAGTGGCCGGCAAGCTGTTTCCGCGAAAGCTGTTCGCATTGGTGCTATCGCGAGGGCCGCTGTCTCCTGGGATGGACAATACAGCGGCGATAAGTAGCACGCCAGGACCGCCGATCGCTAATACTTCCGTAATGGTTACCATGCACTGGGCATTACAGCCTTGTGCTGCTGCTTGCGCCTGATACCCGCTGGGATCGCTGTACTCGTAGGGATTGTTCCGGTTCCACATGTATGGTTTCTGGGACATCGGGTCGTGCACGTCGCCCGCGTACGCGTCGGGAGAAGTCCATACGCCGAGGTCGTTCGAGACGCGCACGCCTTGCACGGTTCCGAAATACCCCTCGAAGCCGTCCGGATGGACGTACGGCGCGATCACAGGCGCGCCTTGATAAGACGGTGTCGCATAACGCTCGATCGGCTCGGTACTGCTCATCCGGGCGAGCACGCCCCCCGACGGGTGCGCCCCGGCAGCGACGCTCCAGCCATCGTACCCGGTCGCGTTGTGATCGCTCACCTTGGTGTTCGCGTAGTCGCGGTCCCAAACCGTCAGCGCGTTGGAGCCTTGCGGCGGATTCGCTTGATATGTCCAAGCCGCCGATGCCAACAGCTCCGCGTTGAGCTGCAGCATCCGGCCCTGCGAATCGGAGACGAACAGCACCTGGTCTCCGTCGTAGTGATATGTGATGGTGCCGATCCCCGGGTTACCGATGCCCGGTGTCGCAATCGCCGTAATGGGGTGGCCGTTGGGTCCCCATGCCATCGAGGCGCTGGTGAAGTCGCCGCCGCTGCGCGTACCCCCGATGGTGTGGTTCTCCGCGTCGTAGCTCGTGGCTTGCGTCTCGTTGTGGTTCTGCTGACAATCGCCGTCGTAGGCGGTGATCGTTCGGCCCGTGACACGGCCGGCTGCGTCGTAGCTGAGGGCGTCCACGCCGCCGCGGACGAACTTTGTCGTCGGACTGCACAGCACCGACTGACCTTTCTGGAGCAGCGCCGCGTTGACCGGGTCGAACGACCCGCTCGCGCCGCCACCGGTGGGGATCGCCAAGCCGTGAAAGAACTTCGACTGCCAGAACCACAGCGGGCCGCTAGGATCGGGTTCCGATTCGCCCGTCGCTTCGCCGCGCGTCGAATACGTGAAGTTAGCGGCGGGGCTCGGGCTGGGCGTCCCGTTCTGCGCGGTGCTGGTGATCGAGGAGAAGCTCAGGAGCGAACCTTCGGGATCACGCGCCATCGCGCTCCAGTTCGGGTACCCGGGAAGCGTCAGCGAGCTGAGCTGACCCGTCGTGTCGTAGCTCGACGTGCGTGCCCGCAACGTGGAACCCGGGTACACGCCGGCGCCGGTCCCGACGTTCACCGTCATCCCGGTGTACGGGTCGGTTTCGGTCAGTTCTCTGCCCGCGTCCGTGTACGTCCAGGTGAACGGCGAGGTGATGCCGGCGTACGTCATGGTCAGTGAGTTCCGGCGCCCGTCGGCGCGGTAGTCATAGGTCATGAGCGGACTCGCCGTCACCGCCGCCGACGTCACGCCGACGCTGGCGCGCGACCCGTCGCCGTAGTACGCGTACCCGATCGTCGCCGCAGAGCTGACACCGCCGCCGTTCGGCTCGATCACCTGCGTGGTGCGGCCATCATCGTCGTACCGGAGCGTCTCGGTGCCGTACGCGGTTGAAGTGCGGGTTGCGACGCGGCCGTCCGCGTCGTAGACATAGCTGCGCGGAGCCGTGACACCGCCGTCGCCGCCGAAGGTGACGCCGGCGACCGCGCCGCGCTGGTTGTAGGTAAACGTGCTGGTTTCGAGGAGCGGATCCACCGTCTGCCAGAGCACACCCAACGTTGATGCGTCGTGGTCGTACGTCGACGTGGTCGTTCGCAGCGTCGTGCTCGAGCTTGGCGAGAACGAATACTTCGCGGTGGAGCGGTCCAGCGCGTCGAACGCGTTCCCTTTCGTATCGGTCCACGACTGCGTCTGCGTGCTCAGTCCGATGAGCTCTTGCGTCTTGTACAGGTTGCCGTACGCCTGGAACGAGGCCGTCGACAGCGCCACGGTACCGCCTTGGCTCAGGTCGTAGATATACCGTGTCAGCCACGGCACGTTCGTCGAGTCCGCAAGGTCGGCGGGAAGTGCGACTTCCACTAGGCGGTCCCCGCCGTCGTACCACTTCTGCGTCGTCGCACCGGAGCAGGACTGGCTGGGCGTGCAGCCGTGATGGTCCAGCTCGGTGCTGACGTTCCCGTCCATGTCGTACGTATACGACGTCGCGACCCCGTACGGCCGTTCGGCCGCGGCCTGCACGCTCTGCTTCGAGCCGTCCGGATAGTACGTCGACGTCGTCTGCGTGTTCCAGCCGGGTTGGCCCGTCGTCTTGCCGCACGCCGATCCGGCGTTCGCCGAGGAGTCGTCGGGATCGGCCTCACTCGTCAAGCGCCCGAGCGCGTCGTACGAGAGGACGTACGTCCCGTTCCCTTTGGAGTAGCAGCGCAGGTTGCCCGTGCCGTCGTACCACAACGTTTGCGCAGGCGTCAGCGTGCTGCCGTCACGCTGCGTGATCGGATCGCCCGCGACCGCCGTCGGCAGTCCGAAGTCGGTCCCGGCCTGATTGGCGGGCGCGTAGGTGAAACGCCGCGAGTAGCCCATCGGGGTCGTCATTGAGGCAAGCTGGCCGTACGGCTGATACGCTGGATACGTGAGCGTCGCGCGCCAGTGCACGCCGCTGCCGGGAAGACTCGAGCACAACGAATCCGATGGTGCGGGGGGCGAAGCCCAGTCGCCGCCGCCCTGATGCGTTTCCGACTCGTCGCAGTACGCGACAACGTTGTTGAACGCGTCGTAATCGTACAGCTTGGTCGGGCGGAACGTCCCCTGCGAGGTCGCCGTCTGAGGCGCCGCGACCGCGATCGCGTTGCCGTTCCCGTCGTACGCGTAGTCCGTCTCGTACCCGCGCGCGTCCACCTCCGAGACGAGGTTGTTGCTCGCATCCCAGCTCTCGTTCAGGAGCAGCCAATGCAGGTTGTCGACGCACTGCTGCCCTTGGTTTACGCTCGCCGTGCATTCCTGCGTCTGGGTCGGCCGGCCGAGCCCGTCGACGACCCAGTTCGTCATGTGGCCGTCCGTGTCACGGAACGTCGGCGTGGTCACGCCGGTCGTAAAGTATTCGGTGAGGTAGTACATATCCGTGGTCGGATAGCCCGGCTGGAGCCCCGTGCTGCCGGTTCCGTCGGGAATCGTCGGGTTCACCACGGTGCGGTGCAGGATCGAGCTAAGTGCCGACGTGGCCGCACTCTGGCCGCTGAAGCCGAAGATCAGCACGTTGCCGTCGCTGCCGCAGCCCGACGCGCAGCCTGAGGCCCAGCGCGGGCTCGCCGCGTGGTGCATCACCGTGTCCGCCCCGATCGTCTGGTATCCGTACCACTCGTTGCGCAGCGTTCCAGCCGCGTTGTTTGCCGGCTTCCCGGTGCTCGTCAGGTTGCCGCTCGCGTCGTACGCATAGTACACCGCCGTCGCGTTGTCCGGATACACCAGCGTTTGCAGGAGGCGACGGCCGCTGAAGTCCGCGAACCCTAGCGTGGCCGTCAGGCCGGACTCCGTCTGCGCGGTGATCTGGCTGATCTTGCCGTTGGCCGATGCGTCGCCGTTGTCCCAGGAATAGGTGAACGTGATGTACGTGTTGCTGTTGCGCCCGATGATCCGGAACAAGCGCCCGGAATAGCCGCCGACCGTTGCGTTCGCCAAACAACTGGGAATCGGGGACGCGGGATTCGTGGCGTAGAAGTGATACGTCGTACCCGATTTCTTCGTCCACAACCAGCCGCACCCGCCGTCCCAGGCGAGCGTCGCGTGTTCCGATGGGTTGGCAGGGAGCAACTGCTCACCGGCCTGGTACGTCCAGTTCGCGGGCAGGATGTATTCGTAGCGCGCGCCGTCGATATCGTACACGCTTCGCCCGGTGCTCGACGTGGAGACGACGTGCGCGTCGAACGTGTTGGTCCAACCGTTCCCGTACAGGCTCTGGCCGTTGGTGAACTGGTTTGGATTGGTCGCCGCGGAAAGCTGCGAGTTGTACGTGCGCCGGAATGCGAGCGCGATGCCTTTGTGCGGCACCGACATGTCGTCGTCCTGAAGCAGCATGTTGCCGGTTCCCACGTTCACCATCACGTGTCCGCCGCCGGGAACGTTCTGCTCCTGATAGCGCCACCACGGATTGATCCCGGTCCCCGACGCGGTCGGGTCGGACGGCAGCGACTGAGCTCGGCGCACACCCGGTGCGGTGGGACCCGCTTGGCGCCCAGCGGGTTGTCCCGTACGTCCGCCGACCAGCGTGGTGGTGCGCGTCGCCGTCGCCGCGGCGCGACGATGCGCGGCGGCGTGGAGAATCGCACTGACGTCGCTCGGACGAAGCATCGGTGGTCCGACGAGCCGGATGCCGCTTGGGGGGCGAACTCCGGGTACCGTCTTCGGGCGTAGCGCGCTGGTCGGCGGCGTGGAGGGCCGAACGCGCGCGGGCTCTTTGACGGGCACGCGTGCCGGCGGGTTCGCCACGGCGATCGTCGCGTGCGCGGTCAGCGCGGAACTTCCCGCTTCGGCAGCCGAAATGAACGACGTAGCTCGGCCCGGCGCGATGCCGCCGGTCGGAACCGGTACGAGTCCCGACGCGAAGGCAAGCGAAAGAGCCGCAGCGATCACGCTGCGCACACGAACACGAAAACGCACGACGAAATCTCCCCCAGCGGAGAGCTGTGGAACACCAGCTTGAGTCGTGCGAAGATGCGCAGGCCGGAGAAGGTTTCCAGCGATTCACCCGTACGAACAACCCTACGGCGCAGAATACACGACCGGGCGCGCGGCGTCAAGTGCCGCGCGAAGCGGTTGCGGCCGCCTGTGCTTCCGGACTACTGCAGGTGAGCCGCGTAAAATATCGTCTGCGATACCGGAACGGGCAGGGGCCGGTACAGTATACACCGTACGGAGATCACTGCCGTACAAGCATACGGCGACGAGCCGGGGTCAGGGTGGATCGTGTTCCTTCGTAGTAGCGATCGCCGCGTGCGCGCGCCGATCGCGGTTTTTACCGTCGTCGCCGCCCTCGCGAACGGGACCGCGTTCGCATCGCCGCCGCCGCGGCCGGCGGCGGCGCGCGTCACCGTTCGCGCGCAGAACGAGCCCGTGCGCAGCGTCCTGCTGCGCATCGCGCACGACAGCGGCGCGAACATCTCGGTCGGCGCGGACGTGACCGGGTACGTCACCGTCGCGCTGCACGGCGTGACAGTGACGCAAGCGCTCGACGCGGTCCTCACGCCGCTCGGCGACTCGTACAAGCTCCGGGACGGCGTCTACGACGTCGAGCGTGCGGCGGGCGCCGTGACGGCGCCCGGAGCCGCGGCGGGGCCGTCCGTGCTCGCGCTCTCGGTCATCCCGGCAAAGCGCGCCGCGGCCGTGCTGCGACCGCTCTTTCCGCAAGCCTCGCTCCGCGAGGACGAGCGCGCGAACGCGCTGCTCGTCGTTGCGTCGCCGGCCGACGTGCAAGCGATGCGCACGGTGGTCCAAGGGATCGACGTCCGGAATCCGACGCTTCCGAGCACCGAAGCGCTCACGCTGCGGACAACGCGCGCCGCCTCGGTCGTGCAGCAACTGCGCGCCGCTTTTCCGGCGGCGAAGTTCGCGCCGGCCGGTGAGAAGCAATTGATCGTCACGGCGACCGCGGGCGACATCACGCAGATCCGCGCAACGGTGACGGCGCTCGACGCACCCAGCGCGACGCCCGCGCCGGCGGCCGCATCGTCGGAAGCGGTGCGCGTCTCGCAGCGCGCGCCGCGCGACGTCGCGCGCGCGCTGGTCGCGCAGGTTCCGGGTCTGAAAGCTTCGGTCTCCGGCAGCGCGGTGCTGCTTTCGGGCCCGCCCGATGCGGTGGCGCGCGGGAAATCGCTGGTCGCGCAGCTCGATCTGCCGGGATTCGGCGAGCGCTACACGCAGGTCTACCGCATCCGCACGCTCGACGCCGCGTCGGTCGGCGATCTGCTGCGGCGCAGCTTCCGCGATATCGAGCTCACCGTCGACGCTTCGCTCAACGCGATCGCCCTCACCGCGACCGCCGCGCAGCACCAGCGCATCGCCGACGCGGTCGCGCAGCTCGATCCGCCGCCCGGTGCGCAGGCGGGCGCGGGGCTTGCGGCGAGCGGCTCGGGTGGCGCCGGCTCGACCGAGGTGATCACGTTGCGGTCGTACGTCCCCGGCTCGACGCAAGGCGGCGGCGGTATCGACGCGGTCGCGTCGATGACGCAGGCGCTGCAGGTCGTCGCACCGGACGTGCGCGTCATTCAGCTCCCCACGGCCGGCCAGATCGCACTCGTCGGGCCGCCGCAGGGCGTGCGCACCGCGCGCGAGTTCATCGACAAGGTGGACATCGTTCCGCCTTTGGTCGTCCTCGACACCGAGGTGCTCGAGCTGGACGAGAGCGTCGCCAAGAACCTCGGTCTGCAGCTCGGTACCGCCGCCGTGAGCACGACGTTCAGCGAGATGCAACCGCTTCCCAACGCGGACGGAACCCCATCGCACCTCGGCCGCTTTCAGGCCTTCTCCCGCACGCCGATCTCGTTCACCGCGCAACTGAACCTGCTCGTGCAGAACGGCAAGGGCCGCGTGCTCGCCGACCCCCGGATCACCACGCTCTCCGGCCGCACGGCGTCGATTCGGGCCGGCGACACGATCTCGATCCTGACGACGACTGCCGGGAACGCCGGGACGATCGCGACGACGCAGGTGCAGAGCTTCCAGACCGGCGTCACGCTCGACATCACGCCGTCGGTTTCGCCCGACGGCGGGATCATGGTCGCACTGCACCCGGTCGTCAACAGCTTGATCGGAACGAACGCCGGCGTGCCGGAGATCAGCACCCGCGACACGCAGACGACGGTGCACCTTCAGGACGACGAGACGCTCGTGATCGGCGGTCTGATTCAGGAGAACGAGACGCGCACGACGACGAAGCTCCCGCTGTTCGGGGATCTGCCGCTCGTCGGCCGCGTCTTTCGCAACGACAACGTGCAGGGCCAGCGCAACGAGCTGATCATCGTCGTGACGCCGCACATCGTGAAGCCGGGCAAGCCCGGGATGCCCGGTCCGGCGATGCACTCGATGCCCGCGCCGGCCGCGCTGCCGACGCTCCCCCCGAACACGCAGCTCCCGCCGCCGAGCGGACAGTTGCCGGCCGCGGTCCGTGGCGGTCGCGGCCGAGCGGCACCGGTCACGCCTGCGACGAGCGCGCCCGCGGTGCCAGCGACGGCGGCGCCGCTGCCGCCGGCCGGCGCCGCGCTCGCATCGCCGTCGCCCGCTGCGGCGCCGACCGCGTTCGCGCAGACCAACGTGTTCACGTTCGGATCGGCACCGCAGAGCAACTTCGCGAAGCCGGCCGACCCGGTCCAGATCTATTACGCGACGCTTTCGCCGACGCTGGTCGCGAACGGCACGTCCGTGCGCGTCGCGGCCATCACCACGACCAATGCCACCACGGTGAAGATCCAGATCGGCTCGCAGACCGTGAGCCTCGCGCGAACCGGACCCGGTCAGTGGCAGGGCGTCTTCCCGTTCCCTGCCGGCGCGGTTCCCGCCGGTCAGAGCACCGTGCAAACGGTGCTGGTCGCCGGCCGCGGCGACGGCACGTCGGCGAGCGTGCCGATCGCGCTCAACCTCACACCCTAGGCGTGCTCCCGGCAGCGGCTCTAACGCCGGCCTCCGGCGCTGCGGCGGCGGACCTCCGGCGCGATGACGTCGCGTTCGAGCACGTCCATGCGCGCCTCGAGCCGCGCGACCCGCTCTTTGAGCGAGCCGCCGCCGGATTCGGAGCGCGCGTCGTCGTTCTCTCCGACGCCCGTGGCAAGCACCCACGGCTCGACGCCCAGCGCCTTCGCGAGCTTCAGGCCCAGCGTGAAGCTCGCCGATTTCGTCCGCCCCGACTCGATCTGCCGGATGGCGCCTTCCGTCACGCCGACGCGGTACGCCAAATCCGATGCGGACAGCGAGTGCGCGGTACGATACTTCCGCAAACGGTCGCCGAACGTCTCCACGGGTTCCTCCTCGAGCAGCCGACGGCGAACTACCGCACCGCCTTCAGCAGTATTGTACAGGAACGGCAATAGGACTTTCCTTGCCGCACTGAGTATGGTATTAGAATCTTCGGACTAGCGGTTCAGCGATTTCTTTTGATCTTTTCGGGTGTTTGTGTTCAGCGTACATTATCTCGGACGCGCCTCTTCCTTCGCGGAGGCAAAGGGGTTGTTTCTCGCGGCGCGCACCGGCGAGGCGCTCACGGCGCTCGGCCGCTGCGACGCGGCCGACGCGCAGCTCCTGCGCGCGCGCTGTCTGCTGCGGCTGGGCGAACCGGCCGCCGCGGCGGACGCGCTGCGCTCGCCGCTCGCGCCGAGCGCGGCGGCGTCCCGGACGGTCGAGTACCGCACGCTCCTCGCCACGTCGCTCGCGCGCTGCGGGATGACGGTCGCCGCAACCGCCCGCTACGCGGAGGCGGAGCGCGAGACGCTGCGGTCGGGCGGGACCGCGGCGCTCGAGCTTGCGCTGTGCCGCGCGGACGACGCCCGGCGCGCGGGTAATCTCCTCGCCGCGGACCGCGTCGTCGCGACGACCGAACGGATCGCACCGCGCGCCGACGATGCGCACTCGCGTGCCTTCGGCGTGCTGCGCGCGCAGCTCCACGCGATGCGCAGTATCCTCGCGATCGAGCGCGAGGACTACGCGTCGGCGGCGCCGTTGCTCGTCGGCGCCTGGACCGCGCTCACCGGCGTTCCGGAGGCGGAGCGCGACGTATGGGTGGCGGCTTCGGTGCTGCGTCAACTGGCGCCGCTCGTCTGGGAGTTGGGTCTGCTCGACGAGGCCGAGCTGCTGCACCGCGCGGTCGCAAGCGTTCCGTGGACGCACGAGATCGCACCGGCGCGATACGTCGCGCACCGCGCGCTCGCGTGGAGCGCGGCGCTGGCCGGCGACGACCTCGCCGCGTTTGCGCGCTTTCGAGACTGCATCGATCTCGCGCCGGCGGTGCCGTGGCGCGTCTCGTCGACGCTCGACCGCGCCTACCTCGCCGCGGAGATGCGTCAAACGGTGATCTTGAAAGAGGAGATGATGCGCGCGGGCGAGCTGGCTCGCTCGGTGAAGTGGGAGTCGGCCGGCGACGAGGAGAGCAGCGTCTTGCTCGAGATCGCCGAAGCGTACGCGCGCGACGACGCCGGCCTGGCACGGCACTGGCTCGATCGGTACGAGGCGCGTGGCATCCGCGAGCGCACCTTGCCGGAGGCGCCGTTCGACCGTCGCCGAGCCGCGATGGAGGACGACGCGCGCGCCGCGGTGCTCGCCGCCGAGGGCCGCCTCGCCGGTGCGGTGGCACATCGTCGCGCCGCGCTCGCGGTTTGGGCAGCCGTCGGACACGGCTGGCGCGGCGCGCGCACCGCGGTTGCGCTCGCGCGCCTGACCCATGCCGGCCCCGACGTCGCGGACGCGCGCCGGCGCACCGCGACGTTCCACGGTTCCTGGCTGGCGCGAACCGCCCGGCGCGTCGCGACATCCCCGGACCGGTGAACCGCCGGCCGCCGTCGAAAGCGGGCGCGGGAGCTTCACCGAACGTGATCAATCAGAGACTGCTCGTCACCCTCATCGTCGCGATCGTCGCGCTGCTGCTGCTCGACGCGCTCGTCTCACGCTATTGGCAGTACTTGCCGAACAACGGCTGGGTCTCGACGGCGGTCGTCTTCGGCGTGCTCGGTTACATGATCGTCACCATCGCGTCGCGCGGGCGCTTGCGCCTGCCGTCGCTCCCGCGGCGCCGCCGGATGCGGGTGGTGCGGCGCGATCCGACCGCGTCGGCTGCCGACTTCATCCGGCAGTTCGAGGACCGCACCAAGCGCTGAACGCGATAAGTGTGCGCTCTCGTGCGCCGGCCCGGAGGTCGGACCATCGCACCGAGATAAAGTGCCACGTTGACATGCGCTATGGCTGGGCCCCATCGCTGCTGATCATCGCGGACGTCGGTCCCGACCATGCTCACGTCGGTGACGAGGCGATGCTCGAGGCGAACGTGGAGGCACTCCGGGGCCCGATCATTCGATCTTCCAGCGAACACCGATGCTGACGGAACGGGACCGGGCGAACTACGCGCGCGACGGATATCTGCACCTCGGTCAGGTCCTCGACGAGACGGCGCTGGCGGCGCTGCGCGAGCGCGCCGACGATCTCGCCACCGGGCGCGTCGCGAACGACGAGATCCAGTTGCAGCGCGACACCGGCGGCGCGTACGACGCGCTGGCAGGCGTCGAGTCGTCGCCGCTCGGGACGCTGCGGTACCGCAAGATCCAAGGTCTGGAGACCGACGACCGCTTCTTCGAGCTGGTGCGCCATCCGCTGTTTCTCGAGATCGCCGCGCACCACTACGGCGCGCACGCGCCGGTCTCGATCTTCCGCGCGATGGTGATGAACAAGCCGGCCGAGCTCGGCACCGTGCTGCCGTGGCATCAAGACGGCGGCGACGTCTGGGCGCTCGACCGCGATCCGCTCGTCACCGTGTGGGTCGCGCTCGACGACGCGACCGTCGAGAACGGCTGCGTCGAGGTCGTCCCCGGGTCGCACCGGCTCGGGCTGCTCAGCGCGTTCGGCAGCACCCTCACGGAGGACGACGCGGCGCGCCACTGTCCGTCCGAGCGCGTCGTTCCGCTCGAGGTGAAGGCCGGGCACGCCGTGCTCATGCACAACTGGCTGATCCACCGCTCGGGCGTCAACCCGTCCCGCCGGCCGCGCCGCGCGTTCACCGCGTGCTACATGGACGGCCGCACCCAGAGCACGCTGACCGGCGCGCGCTTTCCGCTCATCGTCGGCGCGCCGCCGAGCGAGAAGTACGCGTTCGTGCGCGGGCTCGAGGCCGAGGCGGCCGCCCTGCGCGAGCACACCGTGCGCGCCGACGAGTACGCGCAAAGCTTGGCCGACGACAACGTCACGCTGCAGGAGACGCTGCACGAAGCGACCGCGTACGCGCGCAGCCTCGAGCGCGAGCTGGCGACGACCGCGAAGATGCGCGCCGACGCCGAGGAGTACGCGCGCTCGCTCGAAGCCGAGCGCGCCGCCGGCTAACCGTCGCTTCCGGTGCGGCCGAACGAGCGCCGCAGCAGCAGCCGCAGCGTGCGCGGTCCGGGCGCGAACGGGCTCGCCGGCGCGACGACCGGGTGCGCCGGCGACGTGACGGCGCGCGCCGCGTCGTTCAGGTTCTCGAGCGAGAGCTGGATCTTCGCGCGCGCGCCGACCTGAATCTCCACGTTGCCGTTGAGCAGGACGACGGCGGGCTGCGCGAGCGCGCCGTCGGCGCCCCAGTACGTCACGCCGAGCGAGACACGCGAGCCCTGCACGCCGTGGTACGAGAGCTCGGCGTAGCCGTGCGTCGCGCCCGACGCGACGTCGCCGCCGGTGACGAGCAGCGGCGGCGTCTCGGTCGCCGTCCAGGCCTGCAGCAGGTAGCCGAGCCCGCTCCGCGGGCGGCGCGCGAGCGACAGCTCCGCACCGCGGCGCTGCACGGCGCCCACGTCGATCCAGCGTCCGAACCGTGTCTCGACGACGCGGTCGACGATCTTCGTCGCGAAGACGTCCGCCGAGAGCGTCGTCGCGGAGTCGAACAGACGCTGCTCGATCCCGACGTCTGCCGTACCGCCGCCGCTCGGCCCCAGCCGTCCCGAACGGCCGGCGAATGCGATGAGCGAAGGCGGCGCGGGCGCCGCGCCGATCGATGCGCGCACCGTCGTGGCGCGCGACGGCTGCCACGCCGCCGCGATGCGGGCGGTGTACCCGGCCTCCGCGCTGCTCGTCCCGTTGGCCGCATCGTCGGCGCGGAACTCGTACACCGTGAGCTGCGTCTCGACGCTGCGCGCGGGATGGACGATCGCGCGGACGAACGCCGTCTGGACGCGCTGGAACGCGCCGGCCGCGACGAACGTCGTGCCTTCCGCGCTGCCGAGCCCGTACGTCTCCGACACGCCGAGCGAGAAGAGATCGTTGCCGCGCGTCCGGTCGTACTGGAGCGAGACGCCGGTCAGAGCGTCGTCGGTTCGCGTCGCGAACGGGTCGCCGGCGGCGGGCCCGTTCCTGACCGCGCTCGCGTGCCACCACCGCGCGAGCACCGCGTCGCGCACGCCGTTCAGACGCAGCTCGCCCTCGCTGAAGCCGAAGCCGTTCGCGTCGAAGCGGTTTCCGTCGGCCTCGCTGTAGCCGGTGGCGGTGAACGTCGCGGCGGGCGACAACGCGGCGCGTGCCTTCACGAGCAGCGCTCGCTGGATCGCATCGAACGCCTCGCCGGCGCCTCGCGCGCCGTTGGATGTCGCGACGAGCGCGACGCCGAGCCGGCGGTTCGCCGACGCACCGCCCGCGCTGATGTCGGCGAAGCTCCCGCCGCGGCTGTCGCTGCCCAGCTCGGGGAGCGCGCGCCAGAACGGCGTCGGCTCGGCGAAGCGAACGTTCACGCTGCCGTTGACCGCGCCGTCGATCGCCGGAAGCGGCGCGGCGGCACCGGGATGCACTTCCACCTCGTGCGTCACGAAGGCGGGGATCGCGGAGAGCGCGAGCGTGCGCGTCGTCGGAAGCGCGACGGGGACGCCTTCAATCAAGATCTGCGTCTCGAGCGGTGTTCCTCCGCGCACGAGCGCGACCGGCGGCGCGTCGGCGACGGTGAGCCCGCGCGCGGCTCGGTCGATCGCGATCGACGGCGTCTGGCCGAGGACCGTCGCCGCGTCGGGGCGGCCTTGGTCGCGGTAGCCTTCGCGCGGCAGCAGTGCGATCGGCGCGGGACCGCGGTTGAACGCGCCGCGCTCGGCGGCCGCGACCGAGCCGATCGTGCGCAGCGCGGCGGTCGGGGCGGCGTGCAGCGCGATGCGCACTTCCGCGCGGTCGCTGCCGGGCGCGAAGGACGCCGCGCCGCGCGCCGGGATGAACCCGCTCTTCGCGATCGTCACGGTATACGTCCAGCGCGGCAGGCTGAACGTGGCGCGGTCGTCCGACGCGATCGTGCCGGTCCGCCGCACCGAAGTGCTGACGTGCTCGGTGAAGACGCGAACGGTCGCTCCGGCAGCGCTCGTGCCGGGATCCGGGACGGCGATGACCGTCAGCGTCGCCGGCGGTCCGGCCGGCGGCGGGATCGTGACGTCGCCGAGGAGCAGCGGCAGCAGCGCACCGATCATCGGCCGCCGCCGCCGGCGTGCAACGCGACGCGCACCGCGCGCGGGCCGATCGGCAGCGCGTTGACGAGCCCGACCCGGCCGTTCACCAGCGGCACCGGGATCCCGGCGTCGGTGGAGATCGTCTGCCCGCCCTGAAAGCCGAACAGGTTGTCGACCGAGATCTGCAGCCACGCGGCGCGGTGCGCCGTCGTGTCGAGCGGGACGCGCAGCGACGCGTTCGCGACGGTGAACGCCGGGACGCCGTAGGAGTTGTTGTTGCCGTAGTACGTCATGCCGAAGAGGAGCAAGCCGCCGCGCTCGCCGCGAAAGCGCACCTCGCCGTAGCCTTGCGCGTACGCGATGCCCTTGTTCGAGATGCCGTTGAAGCCGGTGCCGGTCGAGGTGTAGTTGGCGCCGGGGACGATGGCGAGGTTGGTGCCGAACGGGCCGCTCGCGTTCGCGTACAGCGCCGGAGAGACGGCGTACGCGTACGCACGGGTCAGCGCGCCTTGCGCGACGTAGCCGAAGCCGGTGCGCGGATCGGCGCGCAGCGAGGCTTCGAGGCCGGCGAAGCGCGAGCTCCCCGCGTTCGCGGCGGCGCTCGCGTAGACGGGGATCGCGGTCGTGCCGCCCGGCGGCGTGAAGGTCCCGGCCGGCGTGACGGTGGTCACCAACTGATCGCGCACGTTGGTGAGGTACGCGTCGAACGAGGCGACGGCGTCGCGCGCGAGCCGCACGTCGGCACCGAGATCGTAGCCGAACGACGTCTCCGGCCGCAGCGTCCCGGCGTTGCGCGTGACGGTGATCGACGTCGCACCGGGGCGGAACACCGACGCGGGCGTCTGGTTCACGCCGCTCAGCACGTTGAAGGCGGGCGGCGTCACGGCGGCGCCCATCGCGAAGCGCACGACCGCGTCGCTCCGCCGCATGCGGTGCGTGTAGCCGAGCCGCGGATCGATCTCGGCGTGTGTGGCGTCGCCGAACGCGAACCCCGTGCCGGCCGGGCCGGTCGAGAAGTGGTTGCGGTAGCTGGTCGCGTAGGCCGCGAGCGTCAGCGCGTCCCGCTCGTTTGGGCGAAGCGTGCCGCGCGCGAGCAGTGACGTGATCGTTTGCGACGATCCGGCCGGAACGGAGGCGGAGAACACCGCGCTGCCGCCCGACGCGCCGACGGAGTACGCGTTGGTCAGCGAGACGATGCGGTCGACGGCGAGCTCGTAGTCGTTCGGGCCGGCCGGGTGGATCCAGGCGAACGAGCCGCCCCGCACACGGTCCTCTTCGACGGTGCGGCTGTAGACGTCGGGGATCGTGATCGTCGCCGGCGTTCCGTTGAACGCGGGTGAGACGCCGCCGCCGGCGAGCGGCGCGCTTCCGGTCAGCGTGACGACGCCGGTGAACGGCTGCGCCGGTGACGTGGCGGCGTTGCCGGTGAAGCGGTTCAGCGAGACCGCGTACCAGCGCGCGATCAGCGTGTCGTTGCGCAGCGTCGTGCGCAGCTCGGCCTCGAACAGCGGCTCGTTCTCGAGCTCGGTGACGTTCGACGGCAAGTGCGTCGTGGGGTTCAGCGCGACCGGTGTACCGGACGGCGAGAAGACAGCGCTCAGCGTCTGCAACTGCGCGCCGTCGAGGCCGAACGACGACTGGTTGCCGACGTACGCCGCGGTCAGCATCGTCGCGTCGCTGAACCGCCAGCGCGCCTTGACGACCTCACTGCGGCCGACGAACGATGCGTCGACGGGCTGGCAGCACGCGATCAACCGGACGTAGGCGTTGGCCGGATTGTTCTGCGCGTTCGCGATCGGGAACGGTCCGGCGGGCGTGCCGGCCGGCGGCGTCGCCGACGTCGTGCCGCCGATCGTGCCGACGCCGGCGATCTGCGTCCCGGCCGGGAGCGCGACCGTCGTCGGGAGCGCGGTGAACGCGCCCGGCGTGCCGTAGCTCACGGCGTCGACGAGGAAGCCCAGCTTGCCGACCGTGGTGGAGGCGAGCGCGTGCGCGAGCGTTCCGCCGTAGCCGTCGGCGACGAGGTCGAACGCGGTCGAAGGCCGCGCGGACGGATCGCGCGTGCGAAAGTTCACCGAGCCGCCGATGCCGTTCACCACCAGCGGCGCGAACGCGCCGGGTCCCTTCGCGATCTCGACGCTCTCGAGCACGTACGGGCTGAGAAATGTGGTGACGTAGTCGCCGAAGCGCCCGGTCGCGACGGGGTGTCCGTCGATCAGCGTCGTCTTCTCGTAGTCGAGCGCGCCGCGCAGGTTCGGTGAGGTTTGCGCGCCGGGTGAAGCGGGATTCGACGACGCCGTGTGGTTCGAGATCACGCCGGGCTGCTGGTCGAACAGCCGCGCGAGCTGCGGCTGGGCTTGATCGTCGAGCGCCGTTCGGCCGATCGTCGCGAGCGCACCCGGGCTCGTGTTGAGCGGCACGCGCGCGTACGACGTGGACGTCCCGCCGATCGAGGTGAGTGTTTGCGCGACGAGCCGCACGACGACGTCCGAGCCGTGCGGATGATCGCGACCGGCGATCGGCGTCATCGCTGACGCGTAGCCGCCGTGCACGATCGTCACGTCGACGAACCCCTTCGGGACGCAGACGAGCGCCACGCCGCCGGCATCGGTCGTTACGTCGATCGCGGGACCGCGTACGCGCGCACCCGCGACCGGACGGCTCGCGTCGCCCGCCTCGACCACGGTGATCTTGCCGATCGCGAGTTCCGGACACGCCGCGCGCGCGGGCAACGCGCTGAAGGCGCACACCGACACGCCAAAACAGACGGCGATCACGACCCGGTTCATGCGGTTCGCTTCGCGCAAGTACCGCGGTGTCCCGCGTGCCGGCACACTCCGTCCCGTCGGCGAATGAACGCGATCATCCGGCTTGGCGATGCGGTTCGGCGAGCCCGACGATGTTCCGGACCGTTGTCATCGGAATGAACATCTTCCGCGAACCGGGTTCGAACGGCGTGAAGCCGACCTTTTCGTAGAACGAGATCACGCCTTCATCGAGCGCGTCGACGACGACCGCCACGCTGCCGATCTCGCCGGCGGCGCGTGCGCAACGCGCCATCGCATCCATCAGCATGAGCGAACCGATGCCACGGCCCTTCGCCGATTCCGAGACGGCGAGCCGCGCAACGAGCGAGGCGGGTAACTCGTGCGCCGGCAGCTTCAGCGCGCGCGCGGCCGATCGAGGCAGCTCTCCGGCTTCGATCCGGCACGTCGTCACCGTATAGTAGCCGAGTATGTCTGATTCGTCGCTCTCGTCGACCGCGACATACGTCTTCGAAAGGCCCTTCGCTGTCGCTTGATGCGCATGCTCGTGGATGAAGCGGTCGAGCACCTCGCTCCCGCACGTGAACGCGAGCCGCGCGTGCTTGCCCTTGTCCAGCGGCTCGATGACGATCACGAACGGCTCTTCACCTCACGCGCGTACCGCTCGGCGAGCGCGGCGAGCCGGTCGTTCGGGCGCGGCGGGTTCGTCAGGGCATCCAGAAACGTCTTGCGGCCCCGCTCGGTCAGAACGATCCGCTCGTGCTCCTCGATGACGCGCTTCGCCCGTTCCTCGACGGCCGTGCGCATGAACTCCGAAAGGCTCTGGCCGGTCAGGGCGGCGGCCCGTACGAACAGCTCCTTTTGTTCGGCGCTCGGGCGAAACTGTGCCCGGTCCCGCAGTCCTTTGGCGCGGGACGCGAATTCGTCAAGGCCGCCATTGTCGGGCTTCTGAAGGGGGGACATGGTACGTTCCTCGTAGCGGGGCACCTGGTATTGTACGCCAGAGTGGCGTACAATAGCAATCCCGGCGCTTGACCCGGATTGCGGCGCGTTTCCCGGGCCGAGCGGGCGGATACCGCTATCAGCACGCGCGGGGAAACCGATCGCGCTGCGTCCGACACCGAGTTCGTGCTGTGGGGACGGGGCTATCGCCTTGACATGCCGGTCGACGCATTCGCCGGCCACGAGGATCCCAACCGCACAATCCCGTGTTCGAGGCGCTGATTGCGCGCCTCCCGGCGAGCGCGCGCCGCGGCACACCGCTCCAGCCCGATGACGGCCCGAACGTCGGCGCGCCGTTCGAGCGCGACGTCGCCGCAACGTTCACCGCGCTGGGTTCACCGCGCGGCGGATGGGCGGCCAAGGTGAGCCCCGACGTGGTCGCGACCGCGCCCGCTCGGCGACGGCGCGTACACCGTCAGCGTCGAATGCAAGACCGCCGCGAGCGCGGAAAACCAAGTCCGCAACCCGGCCGCGCAGCAGGCGGGCCGGCTGCACGATGCGGTCGGCGGCTACACGCGATCCTGCTGGCCCGGATTTCCCGCGCGACGCCGAGATCGACGGCTAACTGCGCACGCATCGCGTTGCGCTGTGGATGTGCGACCACCTCGTAAAGCTGCTGCGCGTGCTCGTGAACGAGCGGCTCGCGCGCGACGGCGAGCTCGGCCCCGTCTCGCTGGGCGACGTGCGCGGCGCGGTGGCGTACGGCGTCCACCCGCTGGTCGATACGATCTCGCTCGACGGCGACCACGTGACGATAGAAGCGCGCTGGGTCGAGAGCCGTTCGCGCGGCCCGCGTCGCCGTCGGCCGGTGATCCACCGCAGTGACGCGGCGGTCTGCGGACGCATGGATCGGGTCGGCAGCGTGCCCGACGACAAGGTTTCAGTCCGCGTCGCGACCTCGTTCTTCCCGGCGTGCGGGCAGTAGCTCATGTTCGAGTACACCTTATATTGGCGGCGGAACTTTGAAGATGTCGTAGATCGCGCCTTGCGTGCCCATTATCGGCCGTCGACGACGTAATATCGTTCGCTTTGATATATCACGGCTTGACCGCGTCTGTATGGCATCGAGTCCGTCCCTTTTTTTGCCGGCTGAAGCGGCTTGTTACAGTTCAGCGCGTCGATTCTCGATCTCAGCGCATTGTCTTTTGCGTTTGTCTAATTCGGGCTCAATCAACGCGATAAGCGCCGAGTTCCCGGCTTCGATCTCTGCACGCAGCGTCCTGACATTTCTTTGGATCTGTTCGATAACGTCTTGGTGGCGTTGCTTGGGTGGCGGATTGCTTTCAGCGGCTAAGCGTATTTCGAGCTGATCCTCTGCAAGTATCGCGCCGTGGCCCCAGCCGCCAAATTCAAGACTGCTAGGACTATATCGCAGAGACGCGCGACCCGAGATGGTGTGAATGTAAACGGCCACGGTCCCATCCTTCTCAAGATCCTTCGAGAGCGGCTCGATTCAACGCTAGGCGGTGCCAAGCAGCGACTGTCGGTCGTTCGCGAAGCTACAAAGCCGATTGACGTCGCACCAATCGTCTCGCATGGCAGGGACGCAATGAACTGGCAAGATCGCGCCTGCATTGGTCATAATAGTGACTGAGTGGTTCACGGAACATATCGCCCATTTGCACTTTCACCCCGATTGCCGTCCTGGAGGATCAACATTTTGGAAGCACTTCGCCGTATCGTCCTAAAAATATGCCGCTGAGAACTTTCCTGAATGAGTTCCTCACCCGCACCCGCGGAAATCGATGTACTCGCCGCCGTCGTTCGTCACCCTGAATATCTTTGTGGTATCGTTGTCGCGGCCGTCTCTAAATTTCCTGACTTCCGCTTCTGCCGCTTTGTTTTAAGGAATCGAAATCAAGAAATCGCTGCACTTCCTTTTTCTTCGTTACATCTGAGGTCCAACGTCAATCGCCAATTCTCGTTCTCCGCGATATCTATTCCTCAGGATGCCGTAGGAGATTTGCCTAGCGTGAAGGGTTGATGTTTCTGTTTCGTTGTACGTTGATGACACTTAAACGTCCTTGCCGGATTACAAAAAGCCATTCATCCTCCGATACGATACGGGGCGCGACTACGCCCGTTCAACCTCGATGGTCCCCGTGTTGGTTCGTCCGCGCCCAGAGTAGTATTCACCCACCAGAAATTCGGATTTCTCACGCCGGTCGAGGCGAAGCGTCGCATGCCCTCGGTGAATCTCCATGGTCTTGGGTGTTCCTACCCGGGGCTGATTCTCGTACTCGTAAACCAGCAGCGCGTCGTCTACGCCGTTGACAAGGACTCCCGCGACGAGATTTTCGGACCGCGAGCGTTTGGTCGTCAGCACGATTGCGATGCGTGTCCACGTCTGCCGTATTACGATCTCGCATGGATACGCCGTAGTCATTTCGTCGTGACTGGACTTCAGGCTGCCCTTCCATCGCCCACTAAGATTCGGAATGCGGACGAGCCCGTAATGGTGTAGTGGTCGAAAGGTCCACCCTTGCGCATCCATCCACCCGCGTAGAATCAAGTACAATCCTATTGGGCCCGGAATTTCGACCCACCAGAGCCAATCGGGGACTATCTGCCGATGCAACTCAAACAAAAGATGTAGCCCGTAGCCTGCGAGGACCGCGACGATTGCGATTCCTATCGCCCACTGATCTCTCTCGTCGGAGTCCGTCGCGTATGGATGGATGTCTCTCATCGTCCGCGGTTCCAATCGTCAACAGCGGCTGTGATGAAGGCTCGTGCTTGGTCGACGCTCCACTGCTCCGGGCTCGTTCCAAAAAGCGATGTAACGTCGTTTTGACACTTGAAGCCGTTGATATTTGTCTGCGAGAGATGCTGCAGGCATGCGAGCACGATGTCGTGCCACGTTTTTCCCTTGAACGCAGTATCGGGGATGTTCCAGATTAGGCACTCGACGAAATAGGAAGGCGTGATGCCATCCTTAAGCCTCGTCTCGGCAATCAGGCGGTCTCGCCAGTTCTTGAAGATACGAATCGTCGGCTTGTAATTTTCGTTGACGCGTTGATTCTTTGAGGCGCCGTTATCTCTATGCGGCTTAGGGTAATTGACAACGGCGCGCTGAGTGTTCCGTGTAAAGAACTTAATACCGGGAATGTACGGCTGTTCTTTTTGCGTGTATGTGGTATAGAGTCTGTACTCAAGACAGGGTACGACATCGGCGTCCAGCCGACCGCTGGCGCCGGTGACCGCGATGCACTTGTTCCGCGGCGTGACGAGGTCCTTTCCGTAGTACGCCTCCAGCGCTTTCTGAACGTCGTCGCGAAAGCCGTCAAACGTGAAGCTTGTTGTGCCTCGCCGTTGTTCGTGGTATTGGCGTTCACTTTCCGTTAGTCGCGAAACGTCGGGATAGAACGCTGAGTCAAGTTCCGCGACGACGTCCACGTCGCTGTTGCCATGAATGTTCGTAGCGTTTCCGTACGAGCCCTGAAGGTATACTTCGTACTCATACTTCTTAAGGTTGGCTGCACTGGCGAGCGCGGCTTTGACGGACGTGTACGTGGTTTCCGCGGTTGTCGATGCTCCCCGATTGGACCACGCCGCAAGTTGCTGCTCGTTTACTGCCATTTGAGCGGACCCTCCACGGCAGACTGGGCAGCACACAAGCGTAATCCTGGGAAGCGCAGAAGATTTTTATACATACTCGTGATCTCACTCGGCGTCCGACGGCCGACCGGCCCTCGGACTTAGTCTTCTAAGCCAAGAGCATCGGGCGCGGGAGTAACAACGTCCTGGCACTCTGCGAGAGAGCCGGGAACGGCCCCAGGAATGAAATCCTGCGCACATGCATCGGCGACGACGGCACATCCGACTGCTTCCAGCGAAAGTCTACGATCTAGAGACCTGTCCGGGCTCCAGCGGAACGAGGCCCGTACGACCGCAAATCCGGCGCGCTGGAGCGCGTGCACAAGTCGGCGGCCTTCGACCGCCGGAAGTTTCTCGCTCATTGCCGCGCTCCGGCTACGCGGCCTGGATCGTGATCGCGACCGACCCCGCGAGGTCGGAAGGCGGAATCGGCTCGCCGCGCTCGGTGAGGATCTCGACGTACCCGGCGATGACGTCGCGGGCGTTCGCGAGCGTTTCCTCGACGGTCTCGCCCTGCGTGTGCGCGCCACGAAACGCCGGGATATGGGCGGAATAGCCGCCCTCGGGTTCCGGCTCGAGCACGACCACATACGAGCGCGCGTCCATGACATCGGGTTTCGCCGGGGCGGCTATGAATCCACCGGCATTGTGGTTCGTCTCGGCAGCCTGGTGACACGGGCGCCGAGCCGTGGTAGAATCGGGCGTTGCGCCCGGGTTTCCCGGGCCGCGCCCGGCCGATCCACCCCGGCGGCCGGCGTGTTCACCAGCGGGGGAGACGGCTGCCCTTCGAGGCGGTCGCCGAAAGGACACCATGGCTAAGAGAGTCGTCGGGAAGATCGGTCTCGCTCTTCCCGCCGGGAAGGCGACCCCTGCGCCTCCCGTCGGTCCGGCGTTGGGCCCCTATTCGCTCAACATCATGGACTTCTGCAAGCAGTACAACGACCGGACGAAGGCCCAAGAAGGCTTCATCATCCCGGTCGAGATCACGGTCTTCGAAGACCGCACGTTCACGTTCATCACCAAGACGCCGCCGGCGTCGTTCCTGATCAAGCGCGCGCTCGGGCTCGAGTCGGGCTCGAAGGAGCCGAACCGCAACAAGGTCGGGAAGCTGACCGAAGCTCAGGTGCGCGAGATCGCGCAGGCCAAGATGCCCGACCTGAACGCGAACGACGAAGCCGCGGCGATGAAGATCGTCGCCGGCACCGCGCGCTCGATGGGCGTGGAGGTCGGCTGATGCGGAAGCACGGGAAGCGCTATCGCACGCTCGCGAGCGCGTTCGACCACGACCGCCTCTACGATCCCGCCGAGGCGGCGCAGATCGTCAAGCGCAACGCGAACGCGAAGTTCAACGAGACGATCGAGATCCACATCAAGCTCGGCGTCGACCCCAAGAAGTCCGATCAGAACGTGCGCGGCACGGTGAACCTGCCGCACGGCACCGGGCGCGTCGTGCGCGTGATCGCGTTCGCGCGCGGCGACGCGGCGCGGGCGGCGCAGGACGCCGGCGCGGACATCGTCGGCGAAGCCGATCTGATCGAGCGCGTCAAAGGCGGCTTCACCGAGTTCGACGTCGCGGTCGCGACGCCGGACATGATGCCGTCGATCGGCAAAGAGCTCGGCCGCATCCTCGCGCAGAAGATGCCGAACCCGAAGGCCGGCACCGTCTCGCCGAACATCGCTCAGGCCGTGCGCGACATCAAGGCCGGTAAGGTCGAGTACCGCCTCGACAAGACGGGGATCGTCCACACGATCGTCGGCAAGGCGAACTTCGAGGACGCGCAGCTCACCGAGAACTTCAGCGCGCTGCTCGACGCGATCGTCCGCGCGAAGCCTTCGGCGGCGAAGGGGACCTACCTCAAGTCGATCACGCTGACGTCGACGATGGGCCCCGGCGTGAAGGTCGATCCGACCCGCGTCCGCCCGACGGCGACGACGGCCTAAGCGCGCCGCCGCTCGCCCCGCGAGCTGGTATGACGACCGGAAAGAGCGTCCTCGCAATCGGGGGCGCTCTTTTCGCGCTGCTCGTGCTGTCGTTTCTCGTCGTCGCGGGCCGCTTCAGCGCGCCGCACAGCAACGTCGCGCCGGTGCATCAGGCGCCGGTCGCCGACGTTCCGAACGGGCTGGCGCTGCTGTACGTGCCGGGCCCCTTCCGCTCCGACTACGAGATCGGCGCCGAGATGCGGTTGCCGCCGACGGCGCGCAACCGCTCCTGGTACACCGTGTGGCTGATGCTGGTCGCGTGGCCGGTTCCGCACGAGCACGAGCCGTTCGTCCAGGGCGGGCTCATGCGCTGGGAGCAGAACAGCTTCGCGCTGACGGCGTTCACCGCGGACGAGTTCCGTGGCGTACCGTTGCGGTACGCCGACCGCGGCGATCTCGCCGGCGGGTGGCACCATGTCGTGCTCCGCGGCGACGCGACGTTCGTGGAGCTGCTCGTCGACGGCCGACACGTCCATCGCTGGGACCGCGCTCGCACGTTCGGGAAACGGCCGGTCTACGTGCAGATCGGCGCCGAGCTGCACCGTCCCGGGGACAGCCTCGAGGGAACGATTCGCTCGATCACCGTGAAGCGCGACGGGGACCGGCGGCCGCACGCGGAGCCGATCGTGTGCGAGCACCGCGACCGCGGATTGCGGTTTCGGCAAACGTCGCCCGGCGTATTCGAGGCGGCGGGGACGTTCGCCGTCGAGGCGCCGGGCCGGTTCATCGGCTGCCGGAACTTCGCGAACCGGCGATGAGCCGCGGCGCGCCGGTCAGCGCATCGCGGTGCACGCCGGTTCGGCGGAGAGCACGCGCTTCGTGGAGGCGGGATCGCGCCGCAGACGGTGCGCCGGCCGGATCGGCCGCGGGGCGAAATTGCCCCCGCAGTTCGGACAGCGGTCCTGGAGCACGGTTTCGGCGCAGCGCGCGCAGAACGTGCACTCGTACGTGCAGATCACAGCGTCGGAAGCGTCGGGCGGGAGATCCTTGTCGCAGCATTCGCAGTTCGGTCGCAGCTCGAGCATGAGCCTTGCTTCGCTGTGCTTCGGCGATCTCGTGCGGGACGGTGCGGCGCTCGAGGACCGCGGGCGGCGTCTCGCCGGCGGGCTGGCGCGGCTGGGTCTGCAGGAGGGCGACGTCGTCGCGGTGCTGTTGCGCAACGATCCGCTGTACGCCGACGTGATCCACGCTTGCCGCGTCGCGGGGACGTACTACTGTCCGCTGAACTGGCACTTCACGCCCTCGGAGCTCGGCTTCATCCTCGCCGACTCCGGCGCGCGCGCCGTGATCGGACACGGCGATCTGCTGCATGCGGCCCGCGAGGCGATCCCGGCCGGGGTTTCGGTGCTCGCCGCCGGGCCGGGCTCGGCGTTTCCGGAGTACGAGGCGTGGCTTGCCGAGCAGCCGCGATACGACGGCGCGCCCGCCGTGCCGCGCGGGTTCATGGGATACACCTCGGGGACGACCGGACGGCCGAAAGGCGTGCGGCGCCTCCCCGTCCCCGCCGGCGAGCTCGACGCGCAGCAAGCCGCGATGCGCGAGGTCGTGCGCGCCGTGTACGGGATCGAGGACGGTTGCCGGACCGTGCTCTCCGCGCCGCTCTATCACAGCGCGCCCGCGTCGATCGCGCAGCACACGCTGGTCTACGGCGAGCGGCTCGTTCTCGCGCCGCGGTTCGACGCCGAGGAGACGCTGCGCCTGATCGACCTCCACCGGGCCGACGTCGCCTACCTGACGCCGACGATGTACGTGCGGCTGATCCGGCTCCCGGACGACGTCTGGGCGCGGTACGACCTCTCGTCGCTGCGCTTCGTCGCGTCGACCGGCGCGCCGTGCGCGCCCGAGGTGAAGCGGGCGATCATCGCGCGGCTCGGACCGGTCGTGCACGAGACGTACGCATCGACCGAAGCGGGTTTGATCACGCTCGCCACGAGCGCCGACGCGCTCGCGCGCCCGGGGACCGCGGGCCGCCCGGTCGGTGCGGCGCGAATCCGGATCCTCGACGACGACGGCCGTCCGTGCGCGCCCGGTGAGATCGGAACGATCTACGCGCGCCAGCCGGCGTACGCCGACTTCACGTACCACAACCTCCCCGAGGCGCGGCGCGCGATCGAGCGCGACGGTTTGACGACGCTCGGCGACGCCGGGTATCTCGACCGCGACGGCTATCTCTTCGTCTGCGACCGTTCCGCCGACATGGTGCTCTCGGGCGGCGTGAACATCTATCCGGCCGAGATCGAGCACGCGCTCCTGCGGCTTCCCGACGTGCTCGACTGCGCCCTCGTCGGGCTCCCCGACGCCGAGTACGGCGAGCGGCTGCACGCGGTGATCCAGCCCGAACAGAATGCGTCGCTCGACGCGGCGTCGATCCAGACCGAGCTGCGCCGCGTGCTGGCCGGCTTCAAGGTCCCGCGCTCGTACTCGTTCGTCGCCGCTCTGCCGCGCGACGACAACGGAAAAGTCGCGAAACGGCGGATTCGCGACGAGCTCTCGCGGTCGCGCGGATGAGCGGTCCGCTCGCGGGCGTTCGCGTCGTCGACCTGTCGCGGCTGATCCCCGGGCCGTACTGTTCGTCGCTCCTCGCCGACGCCGGCGCCGACGTCGTCGTGGTTCGGGGCGGCGCCGGGTCGGCGCCGATCGGCGAGCTGCTGCGCGGGAAGCGCCTGGTCAGCCTCGATCTGCGTGAGCCGCTCGGGCGCGCCGCCCTGCACCGGCTCGTGCGCGACGCCGACGTGCTGATCGAAGGCTTTCGACCGGGCGTCGCGGCGCGGCTCGGCGCGGGCTACGACGAGCTCGCCGCGCTCAACCCGCGGCTCGTCTACTGCTCGCTGACCGGTTACGGTCAAGCGGGTCCGCGCAGCGGCGACGCCGGGCACGACATCAACTACCTGGCGGTGAGCGGCGTCCTCGGCGCGGTCGGACCGCCCGACGGCGACCCGATCCCGCCGCTGAACCTGCTCGCGGACTACGGCGCGGGCGGGACCGCAGCCGCGTTCGCGATCTGCGCCGCGCTGGTCGAGCGCGCGCGCACGGGCCGCGGCGCCTATCTCGACGTCGCGATGATCGACGGCTGCCTGTCGATGATGGCGCTGCATCGTGCGGCCTGGGGCTCCCCGCACATGCCGGGACGCGGCGCGGGGACGCTGAGCGGGCGCGCACCCGCGTACCGGACGTATCGCTGCGCGGACGGCCGCTACGTCGCGGTCGGCGCGCTCGAGCGCCCGATGTTCGAGGCGTTGTGGCACACGCTCGGCTTCGACGATCCGGTCCCGGACCGCCACGACCCGGCGAACTGGGAGCCGATCGGCGCGCGCTTGGAGCGCGCCTTCGCAGCGGAGCCGCGCGATGCATGGGTCCGGCGCTTCGCGGGGATCGAGGCATGCGTGACGCCGGTCCTCGCACCGGACGAGGCGCTCGACGATCCGCACGTTCGCGCGCGCCTGTCCGCGCACACCGGGAGCGAGCCGCCGGATGAAACCGAGGCCGTCCTGCGCGCGGCCGGAGCGACGGACGACGAGATCGCCGCGGCGCTCGACGCGCGCGACCTGGTCGCCGCGGAGCGGGCGCCGTGGCCGTAACGCTCGAGCTCGCCGCGCGTGCGCTCGCGACCGACCCGCGCGCGCTCGCGGCGGGTACCCGCGAGCACGCGAAGCAGGCCGTTCTCGATCTGATCGGCAGCGCGGTTCGCGCAACCGCCGAGAGTGCGACCAGCGCCGCCGTGCATCGTGCGGTCACGGCGCTCGGCTCCAGCGGGAACACGACGGCGATCGGCTACGGTGCGGCGTTCGCGCCTCAGGACGCGGCGCTGTTGAACGGCTGCAACTTTCACGTGCTCGACTTCGACGACACGCATGAGCGCGCGTCGCTGCACCCTGGCGCGCCGGTCGTCGCCGCGGCGCTCGCGGAAGGCGAGCGTGTCGCCGCCGGGGGCGTCCGCCTGATCGGCGCGATCGTCGCGGGCTACGACGTCGCGGTGCGCATCGGGCTTGCGCTGCGTCCGGCGGCGCACTACGCGCGCGGCTTTCACCCCACCGCGACGGCCGGCGTGTTCGGCGCGACGGCGGCCGGCGCGTTCGTCCACGGCGACGACGCCGCGACGCTCGCCTCCGCCTTCGGGATCAACGTGAGCCAAGCCGCGGGCTCGCTGCAGTTCAGCGTCGACGGCGCGCAGACGAAACCGGTGCAGGTCGGGTTCGCCGCGCACAACGCCGTCGTCGCGCGAGAGCTGGCGGCCGCGGGCGTGCGCGGTCCCGCCGGCGCCTTGGAGGGCCGCAGCGGCTTGCTGCATGCGTACTCGGACGGCGCCGACGCGGCGGAGCTGCTCGAACGCTGGGACGGCGTCCACGAGATCGACCGAACCGCGTTCAAGCCGTATCCCTGCTGCCGCTACATGCACGCCGCGATCGACCAGCTCGTCGCGATCGTGCGCGAGCACGGCCTGAAGCCGGCGGCGGTGCAGCGCGTGCGGGTCAGCCTGCCGGCGGCGGGGATGCGGCTGTGCGCTCACCCCGAGTCGCAGAAGCGCCGGCCCGCGTCGGTGGTCGACGCGCAGTTCAGCATGTACTATGCGGCGGCGGCGGCGCTCGCCTGGGGCGGCGTCCGCTGGGAGGACTTCGGACGCCGCGACGCACCGGAGCTCGCCGCGCTGATCGACCGCATCGTCGTCGACGAGGACCCGCGCGTGGAAGCGCTCGTTCCGGCGATGGCGGCGCTGGTCGAAGTCGACGCCGGACCCGTTCGCGAGCGCCGGCTGGCGCGCAGCCCGCGCGGCGAGCCGGAGACGCCGCTCGGATGGGACGAGCTGATCGAGAAGTTCACCTCGCTCGCCGGCGGCGCGTACGGGCGCGAGCGCTGCGGCGCCGTCGTCGACACGGTGCGACGTCTCGAGGAGCTCGACGACGTGCGCGAGCTGACCGCGCTGCTCGGTGCCTAGCCGTCCCGCAGCGAGCTGAGTGCAGCCTCGAGCGTGTCGACGATCGGCGTGCGCGCGGTCAGTCCCGCGATGCTGAGGAGCCGCAGCACGCGCTGGCTGCGCGTCACGATCACCAGCCGCCCGTCGAGCGCGCTGGCGCGCGACTCGGCGCGGTACAGCTCGCTGATGATCGGTGAATCGAGAAAACGAAGCTGCGTCAGGTCGACGATGACGCGCGGGTTGTCGCCGACCCGCTGAAAGGCCAGCCGTGCCTCGTTGCGCAGGCTGACGTCCTGCTCGCCCTCGAGCCGGACGATCGCCGGTTCCGTCTGTTCGCCCACACCATACGCTCCAGGCAGGCGCTTCGCCGCGGCGACTCGGATACCCGCGGCGCTACGCTCCGTCGCGCCGCAGACGGCGCAGCGACGCCGTCCGCTCGAACCCGGCGCGCTGCACCGCGCCGGCACCCCCGTCGGCGATCTTGAGCGCGGTGCGCGCCGCGCCGCGCTCCGCGCCGAACGCGGCACGAGCCGCGATCAGCGCGCGATGCACGCCGCGCCGCCGGAACTCCGGCAGCACCGCTCCGCAGAAGAGGTACGCGTACTCGCCGGTGACGGCGACCGCACCGCCGCCGGCCGGGACACCGTCGACCTCGGCGACGAACAGCCCGTGCGCCGCCGCCGCGCAGACCTCGACCGATCGCCGGAGCGCGTCGTCGGGGGCGCCGTCCGGCGCGGCGGCCCGGACGAGCAGGCGGATCCACCCGGCCCGGTCCGAGGCCGGGTGCGCGACGATCCCGGGCGTCCCGTCCGGCGGCGGGAGCGCCGCTTCATAGAGCCCGAGCCGGGGAGCCTCCGCGACGAAGCCGGCAGCCTCGAGCAGCTCGCGGTCGCGCTCGTAGGCTTCGTCGCGCAGCTCCAGCCGGACCGCGCTCGAGCGGCGGCCGTAGAAGCCGGCGAGCACGTCGAGGTCGTCCTCGCGGAGCGCCCGGGTGGAGCCGACCGCATATGCGACCTGGTGCTTGCTGCCTTTGACGTAGATCGCGTAGCCGCCGGCGACCGCGACGGCGCCGTCGTCGGCGCTGCCCGCATCGACGTTGCGGTTCCGCAGGTAGGCGGCCCAGAACGCCGCCTCGGCGCGGTCGGGAATCATCGTTGACTGGGTCCCGCGCCGCGTGATATAACGTGCTTTGGCTCCAATGACCGCAGGTCGACCTCCGCGTCGATAATGTGCGCTCCCCGAGGACGCGCGCCTGCCGAGGATGTCCCCCCGATCGCTCAGGCTTGGCCTGAGCCTGTCGAAGGACGCCTCGCCCAAGTCGGCGGAGGCGTTTTTGTTTCCCTCCCGGAGCACACGATGCCGACCGCGAAAAAAGAAGCGACGATCGAGGAACTCCGCGAGAAGATCGCGGGCGCGAAGAACCTGTTCTTCACCAACTACGCCGGCCTCACCGTCGAACAGATCACGAAGCTCCGCAACGAGCTTCGCAAAGACGGCAGCACCTACGGCGTGGTGAAGAACACGCTCTTCCTGCGCGCTGCGAGCGAAGAGCTCGCACCGCAGCTCGAATCGATTCTCGCGGGGCCGACGGGCGTCGTCTTCGCCGGCGAAGATCCCATCGCGCCGGCCAAGGCCATCAAGACGTTCTCGGACCAGACCAAACCGGTCGACGTCAAAGCCGCCTACATCGACGGAAAGATCGTCGACAAAGCGCAGGTCCTGGCGCTCGCCGCCCTCCCACCGAAACTCGAGCTGCTCGCGAGACTCGCCGGGTCGCTCAAGTCCCCGCTGACCGGACTCGTGATGGTCCTCAGCGGCAACCAGAGCGGCCTCGTCCGCGTCCTCAACGCGATCCGCGAGCAGAAGAGCGCGGATCAGCCCGCTGCGCAACCAGGAGCATAAGCAAAGTCATGGCACTCGCCGAACTCATCGATCAGATCGACAAACTCACCGTCCTCGAGCTCGCGGACCTCGTCAAGCAGCTCGAAGAGAAGTACGGCGTCAGCGCCGCCGCGCCGGTCGCGGCCGCCGCACCTGCCGCCGC
>DASWRW010000031.1:0-163750 GCA_036402975.1 Candidatus Elarobacter sp.
CTCGACGCGATCGTGCTCTCGCACAAGCACCTCGACCACTCGGGCGACGTCAACGCGATGATCGAGGCGATGTGTCAGGGCGGCTGGCGTCCGCGCGGCGCCTTGTGCGTTCCGCGCGACGCGGTCGACGAGACGATGCAGCCGGTCGTGCTGCCGTACGCGCGGCGGTTCGTCCCGCGCGAGTGGATCATCGAGGCGAACGGCGGCCCGTTCGAGATCGGCAGCGTCGAGCTGCGCGCGTCGATACAATTACAGCATCCGGTCGAAACCTACGGGCTGCACTTCCGCGCGAACGGCACGACCGTGTCGTACATACCGTGCACGCGCTACTTCGACGAGATCGCCGCCGACTACCGCGCGCACGCACCCGACGTCCTCGTCGTGAACGTGCTGCGCTACCGCGACTCGATGGACGTCGACCACATGACGTACGACCAGGCGCGCATGCTGATCGAAGCGATCCGTCCGGGCGCGGCGATCATGACCCACTTCGGCACGCGCATGCTCGAGCGCGACCCGAAGCGGCTCGCCAGCGAGCTCGAGGACGAGACCGGCGTCAAGACGTTTGCGGCGTACGACGGCTGGGTCTACGATGTCGCTTGAGATCGAGACTGCGAAACCCGGCGCGACCGATGCGTTCTGGAAAGCGCACGACCGCGACTGGCGCACCGAGCTCTGGAACTTCCGCGTCGTCTGGCACGAGCAGACCCACGACGTCGTCGCGCGCGACGGCGACGATGTGATCGGCGCGCTGCGGCTGAGGATCGCCGCGTCGCTCGGCCACGTCGAGTCGCTCTACGTGCTGCCCGCGCAGCGCCGGCGCGGCATCGGACGGCTGCTGCTCTCGCGCGCCGAGGAGCTCTCGAACTATTACAACTGCCACAAGGTGACGGTCGCTGTCTTTCACGAGCGCGCGGCGCAAGCGTTCTTCCAGGGCTGCGGCTACGCGGTCGAAGCCGTCATTCCACAGCACACGTTCAAGCTGGATGTCGCGCTGCTGCGGAAGTTCTTGCTCTAGCCGCCGAACCGCGCGCGCAGCGTGGCCGGGCGATGGACCCGGCCCGGGTGCGGAACGGCGCCTTGGCCGCGCTCGGCCGCGAACAGCTTGTGCAGCGGGCGCCAGTCGGCGCCGACGTTCCGACGGCTCAGCAGCGAGCCGTCGTAGAAGTAGACGTTGCCGCGGCCGCTGATCGCGTTCACCAGCGGGCCGCCGCCGTGGACCGTCGCGATCGCGTCGCCTTCGCCGCGCTGCTCGACGTTGGTGCCGCGCCGGTCGAACTGCGTGAACACCCGTCCTTCGAGCGAGCGCCCCGAGAGCTGCGCGCCGGACGTGACGCCGAGCGCGATCGCGCCGGTCTGCGATTCGAAGCGCGCGAGTCCCGGATCGAACGAGCCGCCGTCGTACACGATCGAACCCTGCACGCTGGTCGCCTCGATCTGCTTGCTGCGGCAGCGCTCGAAGAAGCCGTGCGCCGCGACGCCGCGCAACCGAATGCGGTCAAAGTTTCCGTCGGCGGCGTAGAACGCACCGTAGTTCATCTGCACGAACGCGGTCGTCGTCACGCCGGTCAGCCGCACGCGGCCCTGGTTCTGGATCAGCAGCAGGTTCGCGCCGCGGTAGCCGTCGACGTTCGTCACCCCGCCGCCGACGCGCAGCACCAGCATCCCGGTCGCGGCCGGCACGGTCACGACGAGGCGCGAGCCCTCCGGCGCTTCGACCCGCACGACGTCGTGCGGGCCTGGCCGGAAGCCGGCGTACGGGAACTCCTCGGGCGGCAGCGCGCCGCCGCCGCTCGGCATCCCGTCGCGGTCGTGCGTCGCGTAGAGCTGCGGCGGGATCTGCTGGGCGAGGGGGAACCGCGCCGTGCCGAACATCGCGCTGCGGCGCTCGACCGACGGCGATGTCTCGTCGCCGGACTCGACTTGGACGGCCGGCCGATCCCAGACGCGGACCGTCACGTCGTTGCCGCGGCCGCGCACGATCACGTTCACGACCGGCTGGTCGCCGACGTCGAGCGACGACGAGGCGGCCCGAGCGGGCGCCGCCGGGATCGTCAGGCACACGCTCAACGCGCCCAGCCCCGCGGCGATCCACCGCAAGGCTCGGAACCGGGGGACGTCCACGGGGCAATCGTACGCCCGCCGTTCGGCGCGCGTCATGAACCGGCGGTGAAGGATTCCGGCTCGGCCGGCAGGCTCACGCGGAAGACCGACCCGCCCTCGGGCTGCGGGTGCGCCTCGACCGTTCCGCCGTGGACCCGCGCGATGCTGCGCACGATGGCCAGGCCGAGCCCCGTCCCCTCGATGGCCCGCGCGTGCGAGGGATCGCCGCGGAAGAAGCGGTCGAACAGCTTGTCGGCCGTCCCCTCGTCGACGCCCGGCCCGGTGTCGGCGACCTCGATGACCGCGCGGCCATCCTCGCCGCGCACGGTGACGTCGACGCGGCCGGCGGCGGTGAACTTCAGCGCGTTGTCGATCAGGTTGCCGGCGAGCTGCCGCAGCAGCCCCGCGTCGCCGACGACGATCGTCGACTGGCCGGCGGCGTGGTGCACCGCGAGCCCGAGAGCTTTCGCGGCCGCGCGCTCTTGCGCGTGCGCGACGACGTCGTCGACCAGCCGCTCCAGCACCAGCGGTTCCTTCGGAATCGCGTCGCCGGCCTCGGCCTTCGCGAGCGTCAGCATCCCCGACACCATCCCCGCGAGCCGGCCGCTCTCCTCGGCGATCGCCTCCAGCGAGGTGCGCGTGATCTCGGGATCGCGGTCGCCCCAGCGCTGCAGCATCTGCGCGTTCGAGTTGATCACGGTGAGCGGCGTGCGCAGCTCGTGCGAGGCGTCGCTGATGAACTGCCGCTCGCGCGCGAAGGCCGATTGCAGCCGGTCGAGCATCGCGTCGAACGCGCTCGCGAGGTGACCGACCTCGTCGCTGCGCGTCCAGCGCAGCCGCCGGTCGAGCCGCTCCGAGCCGATCTGCGCGACGGCGCTCGTGAGCCGTTCGATCGGGTCGATCGCCGAGCGCGCGATGAAGTACGACGCGATCGCGATCACGATCATCGCCGCGACCGCGATCCCGATCAGGATGCTGCGCGCGCGGGCGATGAGCTGGTCGGCGATGTCGAGCCGCGCGCCGACGTGCGCGACGGCGACGGGACGGCCGTCGATGTCGAGGAGCACGCGGTTCAGCACCAGCACCGTCGAGGGACGGTCCGCGGCGACGCGCAGCTCGGCGAACGCTCGGTCGGTGCCGGGCGGCGCCGCGAACGGCGGAAAGGTGAACCCGCCCAGGTTCGAGCTCTTGCCGAGGATCTGCCCGCGCATCGTGTCGATCTGGATGTACTGCTGTCCCGCCGCCCAGTGGTCGAGCAGCGTGCGGTCGGAGAGCACCAGCGTCAGCGGACCGGGCCCGGCGAACCCGTAGGTCGAGGCCTCCATCGCCGAGCGCTCGATCTGATCCGCCGTGTCGGCGAGGCGCAGCCGCGTCTGGTCGTTCAGCACCGAGCGCAGCCCGAAGTCGATCGCGACCGCGCCGAGCGCGATCACGATCACCATGAGCACGGCGTAGAACGCCGCGATCCGAACCCGCAAGGAGTTCACCGGCAGGTTCTATTCTTTGAGCGCGTAGCCGACGCCGCGGACCGTTTGGATCAGCTTGTCCTCGAAGTCGTCGTCGATCTTGCCGCGCAGATAGCGGATGTAGACGTCGATCAAGTTCGAGTCGCCGAGAAAATCGCTCCCCCACACGCCGTTGAACAGCTCGTCGCGCGAATGCACCTTGTTGCGGTGCAGCAGCAGGTACTCCAGCAGCGCGTACTCTTTCGCGGTGAGGTGGATCTGCTTGCCGGCGCGCGTAACCTCGTGGCGGTCGCGGTCCATCGCCAGATCTTTCACCGTCAGGACGTTGGTCTGCGGGTCGCGGTCGCGCAGCCGGGCGCGGATGCGCGCCAGCAGCTCCTCGATCGAGAACGGCTTGACCACGTAGTCGTCGGCACCGCGGTCGAGGCCGGCGACGCGGTCGGGGATGCGGTCCTTCGCGGTCAGCATGATGATCGGCACGCGCGACTTCGCGCGCACGCGCGACGCCACTTCGAGCCCGTCCAGCTTGGGCAGCATCAGGTCGAGCACGACCAGGTCGGGCTCTTTGAGCGCCTTCTCGAGCCCCGAGAGCCCGTCGGAGGCGGTCTCGACCTCGTAGCCTTCGTGCTCGAGCTCGAGCCGCAGCACGCGCACGATCTGCGGGTCGTCCTCGACCAGCAGGATCTTGTACTTGCGGCGCTCCTCGGGGATCGCCGGGCTGGAGCTCGAGCTCACCTCACCCGGACGTTGCGCCGCGCCGCGGTCGGCACGGTGAGCTGCGAGATCCACCACGCCGCGCTGACGCCGACCGCCAGCCACAGCACCGTGTACTCCGAGGTCAGGCCGGCGCCGTCGATCGCGTTCACCACCGCGGCGGTGAGGCGTTCGGTGGCGTTCGGGGTGTTGACGAGCGTCCAGGTCAGCCACAGGGCGACCGCGGCGAGCGTGCCGATGAGCCACACTTCCCAGCCGGTGAAGAGCGGCGCCGGGCGGTAGACGGTCGCGGCCATGATGCGCGCGTGCAAGCCGGCCGGCGGCTCCTCCAGCGGGAGGGCGGCCAGCGCGCGGTCGAGGTCGTCGTCGTGGTTGCTCATACGCTCAGAACCTTCCGGAGCTGTTCTTTCGCCCGAAACAGGTGCGTCTTCACCGTCCCGAGCGGCAGATTTAACACGGTTGCAATTTCCTCGTACTGCTTCCCTTGGAGATGGTACAGCGTGATGACCGCGCGGTACTTCTCCGGCAGCGCGTCGACCGCGGCCCGCAGCCGCACCGCGTCGTCGCTGCGCTCGGCGAGCGCCTCGGGGCCGGCCGACGGGTCGGCCCGGTCCGGCAGCTCGTCGCCCGAGATGCGCTTGCGCTTGGCGAGCCGGTCGCAGCAGGCGCGGTAGCAGATCGTGAAGATCCAGGTCGAGAACTTCGCGCCGGGCCGAAACGAGCCGAGCGCGCGATAGGCCTTGAAGAACGCCTCCTGCGTCGCGTCCTCGGCCTCGGTGCGATCGTGCAGGGTGCGGACCGCCAGGTGGTAGACCGCGCGCTCGTAGCGCGTCACGAGCTCCCCGAAGGCTTCGGAACGCCCCGCCAGGGCGGCCGCGATCAGCGCCTGGTCGTCGACGACCGGCGCGGTTAGCGGAGGATCCACCGCGAGGGCGGCTGCCATGACGCCCCATCTACGGGCGAGCGGGCCGCCGGTTTCAGGGACCGCCGTCGAAACACCCGGGCGCCGCGGTCGTACATGGGGCATGATTTCCCGGTCCACCCTGCTCGGCGCCTTGGTCGTCGCCGAGCTCGCCATCGTCGGGATGGCCGCCAAAGCGGTCGCCGGCAGCAGCTCGCCCTCGATCGGCCTCTCGTCCACGGGCCTCCCCAGCGGCGGCTTCGGCCTGGCGGCCGCGCGCACGGCGCTCGATCGCAGCTTCGTCACCGGACCCGCGCCGCACGTCGTGATCGAGGTGCCGGACATCCCGGTGCGGATCGTCGCGGACAACGGTCTGGCCGTGCACCTCGTCGAGACCGTCCGCAAGTACGGCTTCGCCGGCGAGTTCGAGCCGGCCACGGTGCGGCAGACGGCGGACGGGATCCACGTCTCGAGCCCGGACACCTCGCAAACGATCGCGTTCGGCAGCAACTGCCCGGAGCTGCGCCTCACCGTGCCGGCGAACGCGCGGGTCGAGATCACCAGCGGCGGCGGCGTCGAGGCCAGCGGGCTGCGCGCCAAGCTGATCGCCCACTTCGCCGACGGCCGCATCGAGCTGCGCAACCATCGCGGCGACGTCGACGTGAGCACCGGCAGCGGCACGATCCGCTTGGTCGACGTGACGGGATCGGAGATCGCGGCGAGCACCCGCGACGGCCGCGTCTACCTCACGCGCATCGCGGCGGACCACATCAACGCGAGCAGTGCCTCGGGCCGGATCGTCGGCGCCGACGTGCGCGCGACGGACGGCGCGCTGACCACGCGCGACGGCCGCATCATCCTTTCGTTCAGCGCGAACAGCGACGCGACGGTCCGCGCGCACACCGCCGACGGCACCGTCAGCGTCCACGGTTTCAGCGTCACCCGGGACGACCAGGCGAACACCGTCTTCCGCGTCGGATCGGGGCGCGGCGCCTTCGAGCTCTCCACGGAGAACGGTCCGATCAGCATCACCCAAGGAGCGAGCGTCTAACCCATGTCGGAAACCGTCGTCCCGGTCATCGCGATCCTCATCATCTTCGGTGCGCCCGTCACGGCGTGGATCGTCTCGCGGGTGCTGCGACACCAAGAGCGCATGGAGATGCTTCGCCGCGGGATCGTCCCGCCCGACTTCGGCGGCGACAAGCGCGCCTACAAGGTATGGCGCCGTTCGGGCTCGCCGTGGCCCCCGCCCGGCATGAACCAGGGCGCGGCGCCCGGCGGCCCGCAGACCGGGGCCTGGCGTCCGACGCCCCCGCCGCCGGTCTGGAACGCCCCGCCGGCGCCGGACGACGACCCGCAGCGCGCGCTCTTCAAAGGCATCCGCGTCGCGCTGGTCGGCCTCGCGCTGACGCTGGGGCTGGGGATCGCGTTCGGCGGCTACTCGGGGAACCCGGCGATCCTGGGCGGCCTGATCCCGATGTTCGTCGGGATCGCGCAGATCATCGTGGCGCTGCTCTCCGGCGCGCAGCTGCCCGGCGTCACGCCGAGCACGACCTACCAGCCGCCGCCCCCGCCGGGGGCCGGCGTACCGCCGCCGGGACCGCCGCCCGACTTCGGCGCCGGAGCGACGCCGCCGCCGTGGGCCTCACAGCCCGGCCGCCCGCGCTTCGAGGAGCTCTCCAAGCCGGTCCCGCCCCCCGACCTGCGCTAGCTCGACGGTCCGAACGAAAAGAAGGGACGAGTCGCCTGAGCGGCTCGTCCCTTCGGTTCTGACCGAGACTCCGTTCGCGTGCGGAGCGTTAGCGGCAGGTCACGATGGCCATCGCCCAACCGGAAGACGTTCGCGTGCGGACGAGATAGCCGTGGTCGGTGCGGTCGTAGACGGTGTAGCCCGCTCGAAGCGCGTCGGCTAGTGTCTTGAAGACCATGATGCCGGGCATCTCGTACTCCTTTCCGGCGACGCCGTGTCCCGGCGCCGTGTATCCTATACGTTCGGCACGGTCGCGAAGTTCTTGATATCCCATGAGCGAACGGGCGTCATGATGCCGTATCCCCGCCTGGTCGTCGCCCTCGACGTGCCCTCGCCCGCTCGCGCGGTGTCGCTCGTCGAGCGCTTGGCGCCGCTGAACGTGCTCTTCAAGATCGGCTACGAGGCGTTCTACGGCTACGGCGACGAGGTTCGCGCGGCGCTCGCCGCCCAGGAAGCCGGCTACGCGCTCGACCTGAAGCTGCACGACATCCCCCGCACCGTCGAAGCAGCCGTTCGCGCGGTGGTGCGGCCCGGCGTGCGGCTGATGACGGTGCACGCGCTGGGCGGGGCGCAGATGCTCGAAGCGGCGGTGAAGTCGGCGGAAGAGCGCGCGGCCGAGCTGTCGATCCCGCCGCCGGCGATCTTCGCGGTGACGGTGCTGACCAGCATCGGGCCCGAGGATCTCGGCGAGCTCGGGCTCGCCGGCGGCCCGGGCGAGAACGCGACCCGGCTGGCGGCGCTGGCCCGCGACGCGCGCTGCGCCGGGGTCGTGTGCAGCGTGCGCGAGGTCGCCGATCTGAAGGCGTACTTCGGAACGGAGTTCGGGACGTTCTGCCCCGGCATTCGGCCCAGCGGCAGCGCGCACGGCGATCAGAAGCGCGCCGCGACGCCGCGCGAGGCGCGCGAGGCGGGCGCCGACTACGCCGTGGTCGGCCGCCCGATCACCGAGGACGCCGATCCGCTCGCGGCGGCGCGCGCGATCCTGGCGGAGCTGCAGGGGTGAGCGGGACGACCGCGCGCGATCTGCTGCGCGAGCTCGAAGCGCGCGGCGCGATCGTGTCGGGGCATTTTCGGCTCTCGTCCGGACGGCACTCGAACCGCTTCGTGCAGAAGTTCCGGATCCTCGAAGATCCGGCGCTGGTCGAACGCGTCGCGCGCGCGCTGGCGGGCGCCGCGCGGCCGCTGGCGCCGACGGTCGTGGTGAGCGCGGCGGTCGGCGGGATCGTGCTCGGCTACGAGACGGCGCGGCAGCTCGGCACGCTCGGGATCTTCATCGAGAAGGAGCACGGCGTTCCGGCGCTGCGGCGCGGTTTCGCGCTCGGTCCGGGCGACCGCGCGTACGTGGTCGAGGACGTCGTGACGACCGGCGGCTCGGTGCGCGAGGTGCTCGACGTCGTGCGGGCGCGCGGTGCCGAGGTCGCCGGCGTCGGAGTGATCGTGCAGCGGGCGCCCGCGGACTTCGGCGTCCCGTCGACCGCGCTGCTCGATCTGCCGATCGCGTCGTTCGATCCGGCCGACTGCCCGCAGTGCGCGGCCGGCGAGCCGATCAGCGAGCCGGGTTCGCGCTTCTTGGCTTCGAAGTAGCGGCGCTCGGCCATGGACTACGCGCAGCTCGTTCGCCCGCAAGTCGCTTCGATGAAGCCGTACACGCCCGGCACGACGGTGTCGCAGGCGCGCGCCAAGTACGGGCTCGAGACGTTCGTCAAGCTGTCGTCGAACGAGAACCCGCTCGGCACGTCGCCGAAAGCGGCGGCCGCGTTGCGCGACATGGGCGATCTGCAAATCTACGTCGACGACGACCACGCCGAGCTGCGCCGCCGGCTCGCGGAGCCGTACGGGCTGGGCGTGGAGCACGTGCTGGTCGGGCACGGCTCGAACGACGTCGTGCGCACGCTGTTCAGCGCGTACCTGACGAACGGTGACGAGGTCGTGATGGCCGATCCGACGTTCTCGCTGTTCCCGAAGGACGCGGTGCTGTTCGGCGCCGCCCCGGTTCGCGTGCCGCTGCGCGACGGCGTCCACGATCTCGAGGCGATGCTGGCCGCGGTGACGCCGCGGACGAAGATCGTGGTCGTGGTCGACCCGAACAACCCGACCTCGACGCGGGTGGAGCGCGACGCGTTCGACCGCTTCGCGCGCGCGCTCCCGGCGAACGTCATCCTGATCGTCGACCAGGCGTACCGCGAGTACATGCCGCCCGGCTCCGTCGAAGCGACCGACTACGTGAAATCGCGCCCAGCGACGATCGTGCTGCGCACGCACTCGAAGCTGTACGGGCTGGCCTCGCTGCGGTTCGGCTACGCGCTCGGCGACGCGGAGCTGCTCGCGTACGCGCAGCGCGTGCGGCTGCCTTTCAACGTTTCCCGGCCGGCGGCGCTCGCCGCGCTGGCGGCGCTCGACGACCACGACTTCGTGCGGGAGTCGCTGGAGGCGAACGAGGCCGGCAAGGCGTCTCTGTATCCTGCGTTCGCGCAGCTCGGGCTGCACGCGTATCCGTCGGCCGCGAACTTCGTGGCGGTCTCGGTCCCCGGCACCGCGAGCGAAGCGTACGAAGCTCTGCTCCAGCGCGGGATCGTCACCCGCAGCGGCGACGCGCTCGGGATGCCGGGCCGCTTGCGCATCACCGTCGGCACCGCCGAGCAGAACGCGCTGCTGATCGAAGCCCTCGGCTCGCTGGTCGCCGCGGCCGCATGATGCGGCTGCTCCGCTAGCGGTCCCGACGACGCGACAGACGATGTCATCCGAAAACGTACGTGGATCCCACGACTCCGTCTCCGTGCGACGCGGCGAGCGCGCGGACCGTGAGTTCGTGCGCAATCTTGCACGCCGAAGCGCCGCGAGCAGTGTCTCCCCGGTGCGCAATGCGCGCCACGGCGACGTGCTCGACGCGTTCGACAAACTGGTAGAGTTCGTTTACGGCCGGCATCACGACGTACTGATCGCGGAACAGGGCGGCGAGCGCATCGGCTTCTTGCTGCTCCTGTACGACGTGCCGGACGAGGTGACGCTCACGGAACAGGCGTTCGTCGCGTACACCGCCGTCGAGCCGTTCGCGCGGGGCCGCGGCGCCGGGCGCGCGCTGCTCGACGCCGCCGAAGCGTTCGCCCGCGCGAACGGTCTGCGCTACGTCAGCCTCATGGTCACCGACGACAACGCGCCGGCCCGCGGGCTGTACGACAAAGCCGGCTTCGTCACCGAACGCCGCATGCTCACGAAGCGGCTCGACTGACGAGCGCGAGCAGCTCGGCTTCGCGCTCCGGCGTGAGGCCCGCTTTGAACGGCTCGTCACCGCGCTCGGTCTGCGCCCAGCGCAGCGTGTCGGTGACGGTCGTCGCGAGCGGGCGGTAGCGCATCCCGAGTGCCATCGCGTGCGTCGGATCGACGCGCGAGATGCCGTCGTCGCCTTGTCCGCTCGGAACCCAGACCGGAAGATCGGTCCAGCCCTCGACCCCGTGCTCTTTCAGCGTCGCCAGATCGACCGCGACCATGCGCGACGGGGTATCGCTCGCCGCGGCACACGCGCCGAGCAGATCGCGGAGGGTCGCCGGCTCCGCGGGTCCGACGCCGTTGACCACGCCGGCGGTGCGGCGTTCGATCGCGCCCACGATGAGCTCGGCGAGATCGCGGACGTCGATCCACTGCACCGGGGCGTCGAAGTCGTCCGGCACGGCGATGTCGCCGCCGCGCGCGAAGCGCAACGGCCAGTACGTGAACCGGTCCGTCTTGTCGTACGGACCGACGATCAGCCCGGGCCTCACGATCAGCGTGCGATCCGGTCCGAACGCCGCGAGCACAGCCTCTTCGCACAATCGCTTCAGCGCGCCGTAGTGCTCCATCACGAACGCGTCCGCGGACGCGCCTTCCGGAAGCTCGAGCAGCGGACTGGACTCGTCGATCCACGGCTGCGAGATGTCGTACACCGAGACGCTCGACACGAAGACGTACTGTCCCGCGCGGTCCTGCAGCGCGCCGGCGCCGGCGGCGACCACGCCGGGAAGATAGCCCGACGTATCGACGACCGCGTCCCACGTCCCGCCCGGCGGCAGCCGGCCGATGTCGGTCGCGCGGTCGCCGAGGACGCGCTCGACGTCCGGAAACAGCTCGCGCCCGCGCTGCCCGCGGTGGAAGATCGTCACGTCGTGCCCGCGCGCGAGCAGCGTCTCGACGACGTGCCGCCCGAGGAACACCGTGCCGCCGAGCATGAGGACGCGCACTACATCGACTCCGGCGCGCCGACGCCGCACAGGTCGAGCGCCTTGGCCAGGACCGTCTGCGTCGCCAGCGCGAGGCCCAGCCGCGCGGTCGTGGTCGCTGGATCGTCGGTGAGGACGCGACAGGCGTCGTAGAACTGGTGGAAGTCGCTCGCGATCTCGCGGGCGTACTTCGTCAGGCGGTGCGGGGCGCGGGCACGCGCGGCGCCCGCGACGGTCGGGCCGAACTCCGCGAGCTTGCGCGCGAGCGCGAGCTCCGCCGGATGCGTCAGCGCTTCCAGACCGTGACCGCGCTGCGCTGCCTCGAGGTGCGCGGCGTGCGACTGGCGCGCCTTGCGGAGGACCGACGAGATGCGCGCGTGGCCGTACTGCACGTAGTAGACGGGGTTGTCGTTGGACTGCTTCTTCGCCAGCTCGAGGTCGAACGTGAGCGGCTGGTCGGTCGAGAGCATGACGAAGAAGAAGCGCGCCGCGTCGACGCCGACTTCGTCGATGACCTCTTCCAGCGTCACCAGCGTGCCGCCGCGCTTGGACATCGAGAGGATCTCGTCGCCGCGCTTGAGCGTGATCTGCTGCACGAGGATCACCTCGAACGCGCCGGGACGCCCGTACGCGTTCGCCAGCGCGTCGAGCCGCTTGATGTAGCCGTGGTGATCGGGTCCGAGGAAGTCCACGACGTGGTCGGCGCGCTGCAGCTTCTCGTAGTGGTAGGCGATGTCGTTGGCGAGGTAGGTCGGACGGCCGTCCCGGCGCACGACGACGCGGTCTTCGTCGTCGCCGGCGTCGGTCGAGCGCAGCCAGGTCGCGTCGTCCTTCTCGTACAGCACGCCGAGCTCGCGCAAACGCGCGATCCCGGCCTCGATCTTGCCCGCGTCGTGCAGCTCTTTCTCCGACTGCCAGAGATCGTAGTCGACGCGGAAGCGGCGCGCCACCTCTTGCTGCTCCGCGACGATCGTGTCGCGCGCGATCTTCGCGAGCTGCGCGATCGCCGCGCTCTCGTCGACGTGCAGCCAGGTGTCGCCGTCGCGCTCGCGGACCTTTTCGGCGATCGGGATCAGATAGTCGCCGGGATAGCCGTCCGCCGGGAACGGATACGACGCATCGAAGAGCTGGCGGTAGCGCCCGAACACCGAGCGCCCGAGCGCCTCGATCTGCGAGCCCGCGTCGTTGATGATCCACTCGGTGAAGACGTCGTAGCCGGCATGGCGCATCGCGCGCGCCAGCGTATCGCCGATGGACAGCGTGCGGCCCTGCACGACGACCAGCGGTCCGGTCGGGTTCGCGCTGCCGAACTCCAGCGAGACGCGCTCACCGGTCGCCGCGCCGCGGCCGTAGTCGCCGCCCGCCCCGAGCACGTCCGCGACGACGCGCTGCCAGAACGCGGGCTGCAGCTTGAGGTTGACGAAGCCCGCCAGCGGCGTCGCCTCGGCGACGGTCGCGCGCACGCCGTCGTCCTCGAGCGCGCGCGCGACGATCTCGCTCGCGATGTCCTGCGGCTTCTTGCGCGCGACGCGCGCGAGCGCGAACGCCACGTTGGTCGCGACGTCGCCGAACTCGGCGCGCCGCGCGGGCTCGAACTGCACCACCGGTTCGGCGTCCGGCCACAGCGAGCGCGCCGCCGCGGCGAAGCGGGCGGCCAGCTCGTCCAGCGAGAGCAACGCGGAGGGCTCCGCCCCGCGGAGCCCCTCAGTGGTGGTAGGGTTCATCCCGGGCGATCTTCGCCGCCCGGTACAGTTGCTCCACCACCAGCACGCGCGCCCACTCGTGCAAGAACGTGAGCGGCGAAAGCGACCAGCGGACGTCGGCCCGCGCCAGCAACTCCTGCGACGCGCCGAACGTCCCGGCCACGACGAACGTCACCCGCGCGATCCCCTGGTGCGGCAGCCGCTCCAGCCGCCGGCTCAGCTCCTCGCTCGACATCATCTCGCCCGACCGCTCCAGCAGCCAGACGTGGTCCGCCGGATCGACCAGCTTGAGAATTGCCTCGCCCTCCGCGCGCATGGCTCGCGCCGAATCGGCCCCGTCGGCCGCCCGGACTTCGACCTCCTCGAGCCGGTGATATGGGCGGAGGCGCGCACGAAAGTCCGCGAGCGCGTCGGCAATGTAGCGCTCGCGAACTTTCCCGACCGCGATCAGGCGGATGTTCAGGCGGCCGGACTCCGCGCGGCCGCGGCGCGTAGGTCGTCCGGAAACGCCAAGTCGTTGTCCGCGGCGTATTGGCGTGCGATCGCAACCAGCTCGGGGTCGTCAATGGTGATGATCTCGATCGCCACGATCTCGTCGTCGTCGTTCACTTCGGCCATGACACGTACGGGTTCGTCGTTCCGACCGTCGCCGCTTCCATATTCTTGGACCGAGCCGTCAGGCTCGCGCAGAATACCGTACCATCCGGTACTCTCATCTTGGTCACGATATTCTATGTAGGCTAGCGGCCACTCAGCGTCGACGGTAACTCGGATCGGTTGTTTCATCGGTATCGGCGCCGCAGCTTTCGGCGCATCGCTTTTTCCCGCCGGAATTTTCGGCGGCGTTGTTCTTCAGTGATCGTGACGACGTACGTCTCTGATCGGTCCGTTACGACCTTGAACTCACGGCCGTCGTCTGCGTAGCCGTAATGTTCGACTTCGGTTGCGCAAAGCACTCGCCGCATGGGATACCACACGATTGCCTCGACTTCGTCTTCGGTGAGTCCATACATCCGCAGACGATCTCGCGCGTGTCGCGAGTATTGCAGGCGTGGGATATCCATGTCAATCCCGCACCGGGTGACGGGGGACGGCGTAGCCGTCCGGACCGTGCACGATTCGGCCGGAAAGTTCCAACTCGATCAGCAGCGGGAACAGCAGCGCCGGCGGCAGATCGACGCGGTCGGCGAGGACCGCCGCATCGCACGGCCCGTCGCGCAGGGCCTCGACGACGCGCCGCACGGGCACGGAGTCGGCGCTCGTCGTCGCGCTTTCGCAGCGATCCGATCGGTGACGAACCACCGGCGCGACCGCGAACGACGGCAGCGCGGCCAGCACGTCGTCCGCGTCGCGCACGAGCGTGGCGCCGTCGCGGATCAGCGCGTTGCAGCCGGCGGCTTTCGGGCGGTCGACGTCGCCCGGGAGCGCGAGGACCGGAATGCCGCGGTCGGCGGCGTGGCCGGCGGTGTTGAGCGCGCCGCTGCGCGCGGCCGCCTCGACCACGACCACCGCGTCGGCGAGCGCCGCGATGACCGCGTTGCGCGCCAGGAACAGCCAGGGCTTCGGGACGACGTCGGGCGCGAACGGCGAGACGACCGCGCCGCCGCCGGCCGCGATGCGCGCGGCCAGCTCGCGGTTGCGCGGCGGAAAGAAATGCTCGTGCCCGCCGCCGAGCACCCCGACCGTCGGCGCACGGGCGGCGAGCGCGCCCTCGTGCGCGGCGCCGTCGATGCCCAGCGCAAGCCCCGAGACGACGCAGACGCCGCTGCGCCCGAGATCGTGCGCGAGGCGGCGCGCGCGCCGGCGGCCCTCGTCCGAAGGCGCGCGCGTCCCGACGACCGCGACGCACGGCGCGCGCAGCCCGTCAAGCGTTCCGGCGACCCACAGACCCTCGAGCGCGGCGTCGCGCAGCCGCTCGCCGCACAGCGCGTCGAGCTCGGCGCGCGGGACGTAGCGGCGTTCCGAAGCTTCCACGCTCGCCCATCACGCGGCCGGCCTCGGCGGCAAGGGGAACCGGGCCTCCAAGGATTCCCCGGGCGCCCCCCGTAACGGCCCGTGCGACCACCGACCGCCAGCGTGGCGGCCCCGTTCACCAGGAGAAGCAAGCTACATGGCAGCCGAAGCCTACTGCGTCAAGTGCAAGACCAAGCGCGAGATCAGCGACGCGCACGTGATTACGATGAAGAACGGCCGCCCCGCGACCGAGGGCAAGTGCCCGGTCTGCGGGACGAAGATGTTCAAGATCGGGGCCGCCTCGTAAGAGGCGGCTCCGCACTTTCGGATTCAAGCGGAGTCGGGCTATACTGAACGGGCACCACAAGATGTAGGGGTGCGCTCTTGGGAAGGACCGACCCGACCTGCTCTGCCCCCACTGTCGCAAGAACGAGACCCGCGTCGTCGACTCGCGCGATGACGACAACTCCGTCCGGCGGCGGCGTGAGTGTCTCGGCTGCAAGCACCGCTTCACGACGTACGAGCGGATGGAAGCTCCGCGGCTTTTCGTCGTCAAGAAAGACGGCCGCCGCGAGCAGTACAACCGCGACAAGATGCTCAACGGCCTGCGCCGCGCCTGCGAGAAACGCCCGGTCTCCGAGGCGCAGATGGAAGACGTCGTCGCGTCGGTCGAGCGCGACCTGTTCGCGCGCGGCGAGACCGAGCTGAGCGGCAAGGTGATCGGCGAGAAGCTGATGGAGGCGCTGAAGCAGGTCGACGAGGTCGCGTACGTGCGCTTCGCGAGCGTCTACCGCGACTTCCGCGACGTCGCCAGCTTCCGCGCCGAGCTCGAAGGCCTGCTCTCGAAGTGAGCGCGCCCGCGATCGCCGTGGTGCGGCTGCCGGAGGGCGAGGGGCTGCCGCTGCCGGCGTACATGACCGGCGGCGCCGCGGGCGCGGACGTCGTGGCGGCGGTGCGTGAGGACCTCGTCGTCGTCCCGGGCGGGCGGGCGCTCGTGCCGACCGGGTTCGCGCTCGAGATCCCCGACGGGTTCGAGGTGCAGATCCGGCCCCGCAGCGGGCTGGCGGCGAAGCACGGCGTGACGCTGCTCAACAGCCCGGGGACGATCGACAGCGACTACCGCGGCCCGGTCGGGATCGTGCTCGTGAACCACGGCGCGGAGCCGTTCGTCGTGCGCCGCGGCGACCGCATCGCGCAACTCGTCGTGGCGCCGGTCGTGCAGGCCGCGTTCCGCGAGGTCGAGGCGCTGGCCGCGAGCGCGCGCGGCGAGGGCGGCTTCGGCAGCACCGGCGCGTAAGAGGCCGCCGTGGACGTGAAGGAGCGGCGCCGACCGTGAAGGTCTACGTCGTCGGCCGCGGCGCGGTCGGGACTTATCTGGGCGAGCTGCTGCGCGGCATCGGCAACGAGGTGACGTACGCGCCGCGGGACCTGGCGGCGGTCGAGCGGCTCGACGCCGACCTCGCGCTGGTGACGGTGAAGGCGTACGACACGCCGGGCGCGGTCGAGACGCTGCGCCGCGCGCTGAAGGACCCCTCCGCCACGACGATCGTCACGCCGCAGAACGGGATCGGCAACGAGGAGCTGCTCGCCGCGGCGTTCGGCGCCGACAACGTCGTCGCGGCGGCGCTCACCGTTCCGGTCGACGTCGACGCGAGCGGAAAGGGCGTCGCGGCGAAAGGCGGCGGGATCGCGTTCGCGCCGGTCGGCTCGGCGAGCCCGCACAACTGGCTGCTCGCGGCGTTCGGCGCGACCGGCTTGCCGACGACCGCGGTCTCCGACTACCGTTCGCTGAAGTGGTCGAAGCTGGCGCTCAACGTGGTCGCGAACGCGGCCTGCGCGATCCTCGACGTCCTCCCCGAGCGGCTGGTGCGCGAGGACGCGGTGTTCGCGCTGGAGATTCGCGCGATTCGCGAAGTGCGCGCGACGATGAAGGCGCTCGGGATCGGCGCGATCGACCTGCCGCGCTACCCGGTTCGCGCGCTGCTCGGCATCGCGTCGCTGCCGACGCCGGTCGCGCGCGCCATGCTCGCCTCACGCATCGCCGGCGCGCGCGGCGAGAAGCCGCCCTCGCTGCTGGTCGACCTGCGCGGCGCCAAGCACCGCACCGAGGTCGAGGTCCTCAACGGCGCGGTCGCGCGCGCGGCGCGCGAGGCCGGCGTCGCGGCGCCCGTGAACGAGGCCTACGCGCGGATCCTGAGCGATCTCGCGCACATGCCGCAGCTCTGGGCGAAGTACCGCGAGCGCCCGGCCGCGCTCGTCGCGGAAGTCAAGGAAAGGCGAGGGTGATCACCACGCGATGAGACACGCCAACGTTCCCGAGTCGCTCGACGGCTGGGCGATCCTGCACCGCATGTTCCGCTTCGACCGCCGCCGCTGGGACGCGCTCGAAGCAGACCGCCGGCACGCGATCGAGCGCGAGGCGAGCGCGCTGTTCGACGCGCTCGCGCTCGACGGCGACTCCGATCTCGGGCTCGCGCAGCTGCTCGGTCACAAGGGCGAGCTGATGCTGACGCACTACGCGCGCACGTTCGATGCGCTCGGCGCGGTGCAAGCGCGCGTCGACAAGCTCGCTCTGCGCGACTACCTCGAGCCGCTGGATTCGTACGTCTCGGTGCTGGAGCTCGGTCTCTACGAGCACACCGCGAAGATCCACGCCGAGCTGCGCGACCGCGGCCTCAAGCCGCACTCCGACGCGTGGAACGCCGCGTTCGACGCGATGCTCGACGAGGCGGCGCGCGAGCCGCGCAACGCGGCGCGGCTGTTCGCCCGCATCCCGCGGCGCCGGTACGTCTGCTTCTACCCGATGAACAAGAAGCGCGCCGGGACGGACAACTGGTACGCGACGCCGTACGACGAGCGCGCGAAGATGATGCTCGAGCACGGCAAGATCGGCCGCTCGTTCCACGGCCACGTCACCCAGGTGATCTCCGGCTCCATCGGTTTCGACGACTGGGAGTGGGGCGTCGACCTGTACGCCGACGACCCGCTGATCTTCAAGAAGCTGGTCTACGCGATGCGCTTCGACGAGGCGTCGGCCCGCTTCGGCGAGTTCGGGCGGTTCTGGACGGGGATGCAGTTCTCGATCGCACAGCTCGGCACGTTCCTCGCCGGCGAGGCGTCGCCGGCGCTGATCGGCGACGAGGCGGCGGAGCCCGCGCTCCGGTGAGCACGGCGTATCTCGGCATCGACCACATCGACATGCGCGTCCCGGCGCTCGGCGCGGTCGAGCGCTTCTACGACGAGCTGTTCCGGCGGCTCGGCCTCACCGCGAAGCGCTATGCGAACGTCGAATACGGCGGCGCCGCCTGGCACGACGGCACGCCCGAGCGCTACAACGCGGTCGAGTACTACGAGGAGGGCGTGCAGGGGCGGCCGGCGCTGTTCCTCGGCGTGATCGAAGAGGCCGGCGCGGAGCCGGCGCGCGGCCGGATCGCGTTCGCGGTCGCGAAGGACAGCCTCGACGAGTGGGAGACCGCGTTGCGGGCGATGGGCGCGCGCGACATCGAGCGCGAGCACGACGCGTCGTATCCCGCGATCTTCTTCGCCGACCCGCTCGGAACGCGGCTGGAAGTCTGCGCGCGGCCGCCGCGCCCGTGAACGGAACCCCGCCGGCCACGAAGCGCGACGCGTTGCTCGCGGTCTGTTCGCTGGCGCCGCGCGCGGGGCAAGGCGCGTGCGCGTGGTGCGGCGCGGACCTGCCGCCGCGCCGGCGCTCGTGGTGCAGCGACCGCTGCGGCGAGCGCTTCTGGGCCAACCACTGGTGGTCGGTCGCGCGCGCGGCCGCGAAGCGGCGCGACCGCTACCGCTGCACGCGCTGCGGCACCGCGCCGCCGAAGCGGCCGGTACAGTCGAAGCAGCCGTCGCGCGCGGCGTATCTCGCCGCGATGCGAGCGTGGCGCCGGGCCAAGCGCACCGCGCGGCTCGAGGTCAACCACATCGTTCCGTGCCGCGGGAAGCACGCGTCACTCGACTGCGCGCACCATCTCGACAATCTCGAAACCCTGTGTCCCGCATGTCACCGCGTTCACACCTCGGCGCTCCGGCCGGGCTCGGCCAAGGCCGGCGCGGCAGCGGAGGCCATCACGACGCCGGACCTAACGGTGTCCGAAAACGCCGACATCCGCGGCGTGTCCTTGGGATAGGTTCCGGTCGGGTGCGCGCGCGCGAACAGAACGCCGCGCGCGGCCATGTACTCGAAGTTCTCGTACAGCGAGTCGCCGCGCGTGCGCCGCATCCGCGCGATGACCGGCTCGATCGCGGCCCAAGCCGCGTTGCACGAGGACGACGAGACGTCCATCACCACGTCCTCGTCGATGAGCCCGTACTTCAGGTACGACCCCATCTGCTCGTACCAGTCGCAGATCTCGAGCTCGCGATGCTTCACGCGATCGATCGGCGACCCGTCGAGATCATCGAGGAAACCCGGTTCGGCGACCTTCGCCGGAAGCTCGGAGCGGACGTACCTGACCAGCGCTTGGAACTCGGGATCGCGCCAATCGCCCTGAACTTTGAGCAGTCCGGCCAGCGAAGTCTGCGCGCGGATGTGACGGAGCTGCCGAAACGCCGCGATCGCCGCGGTCGCGACGACGATCAGCGTCAGCGTCGAGACGAGGGCGTTCCACATCGTGAAGTCGGCCGTCATGGTCGGTTCCTCCGTTCGCGAGCCGAAGGCTTTTTTCGGAACGGTCGTCGCGGCCTGGGACGGAACCGCCGCGAGCACGGGCGAGCCTGACGGCGGCCGGCGGAGCAGCCAGCGGAGGAGGGCCCGGAGGCCCGACGTACACGGTGCAGTCCAGTGCCCGCCAGGACAGCCGCTCGGTGAGCGAGACGATCCGCAAGCTCTCGGTCGTGGACTCCGCCTTTCTCTTCGCGGAGACCGCCGAGTGCCCGATGCACGTCGGCAGCCTGACGTTCGTGAAGCTGCCCGACGGCTACGACGGCGATTTCTACGAGGACTTCAAGCACCGCATCGGCAGCCGCCTCGACCGCGCGCCGAGCCTGCGCTGGAAGCTCGCGCAGACGCCGTTCGACATCGACCGGCCGAGCTGGGTCGAGGACCAGCAGTTCGACCTCGAGCGCCACGTGCTGCGCGGCGCACTCCCCGAGCCGCACGACCGCGCGACCGCGCAGCGCCTCGCCGGCTGGCTGCACGCGAAGACGCTGAACCGCGCGCGGCCGCTGTGGGAGCTTTACGTCTTCGACGGCATGGCCGGCGGCGAGGCGGCGATCTACTCGAAGATGCACCACGCGCTGATCGACGGCGGCGCCGGCGCGGCGCTGACTGAGATCCTCTACGAGACGTCGGCGACTCCGGAGGCTTCGCAGCAGCCACCGGAGGCGCCGCAGACCACACCGGCGCCGAAGACGGCGCCCGCGCCGGCGAACAAGCAGGACGTGCGCGACATCGCTTCGTCGATGTTCGCGGCGTACGCCGAGCTGTGGCGCACGCCGATGCGCTCGTCGTCCGACGTCGCGAACTTGGAGCTGCCGCGCAGCGGCGGCACCGATCTCGCCTCGGTGCTGCTGGACGCCGCGATCCACAGCGTCGAGTGGCCGCTGCGCCTCAGCGCGAGCGCCGGCGAGATCGCGAAAGCGTATCAGGCCGCGCTGACCAACGCGTTCAAGCCCGAGTCGCTCAAAGCGCTCGACCTGCTCTCCGCGCCGTCGACGCCGATCAACGCGGCGATCTCGTCGGAGCGCAGCTTCGCCGGCGTGACCGTGCCGATGAAGCGGGTGAAAGCGGTCGCCGCCGCGGCCGGCGGCAAGGTCAACGACGTCGTCCTCGCGCTGTCGAGCGGCGTGCTGCGGCGCTACCTCGCCGACAAGGAGCGGCTGCCGAAGAAATCGCTGACCGCCTTCGTGCCGATCTCGGCCCGTGAAGCGGGCGACGCCGAGCTGAAGAACCAGGTGTTCGGGATGGTCGTCCCGATTGCGACCAACGTCGAGGACCCCAAGGAACGGCTGGCCGCGATCGTCGCGGCGGCGGCGACGTCGAAAGCGCTGGCCAACCCGCTCCGCTCGCTCGTGCCGCACTTCGCGGACATCCCGACCTTCGGGACGCCGATGCTGCTGCAGCTGCTCGCCGTGTTCTACGGCCGCTCGCGCATCGCCGACACCGTTCCGCCGCCGTTCAACGTCGTCGTCTCGAACGTGTTGTTCTCGCGCGCGCCGATCTACATCGCGGGCGCGCGGATCCTGCACGTCTACCCGATGTCGATCCCGGTGCACGGCCAGGCGCTGAACATCACCGTCCACGGCTACGTCGACGGGCTCGACTTCGGCTTGATCGCCGGCGCGAACGTCGTCCCGGACGTGCACCACATCGCCGAGCTGCTGCCGCTCGAGCTCGAGTCGCTCGAGCGCGCGTACGGCCTCGCCGCCTGACGCACCGCGCCGCATGATCTCGCGCGACGCGCTCGAGCCGATCCCGCACCCGCCGAAGCAGCCGTTCGTCGGGAACATGTTCTCGGTCGGCGCGACGACGCCGGTCCAGGATCTGGTCGCGCTGGCGCGCCGGTACGGGCCGATCTTCCAGCTCGACGTGATGGGGAAGCCGATCACCGTCGTCTCCGGCTTCTCGCTGGTCGACGAGCTGAGCGACGAGTCGCGCTTCGACAAATCGGTGCGCGGCGCGCTGCACCGCGTGCGCACCATCTCCGGCGACGGGCTCTTCACCGCGTACACCTCGGAGCCGAACTGGTCGCGCGCGCACAACATCCTGCTGCCGAACTTCGGCGACCGCGCGATGCAGGGCTATCACCCGATGATGCTCGACGTCGCCGACCAGCTCATGCTGAAGTGGGAGCGCCTGAACCCCGACGACGAGGTGGACGTCGTCCACGACATGACCGCGCTCACGCTCGACACGATCGGGATCTGCGGCTTCGGCTACCGCTTCAACTCGTTCTACCGCGAGGATCTCCACCCGTTCGTCGACGCGATGGTCGACGCGCTCGAGATCGCGAAGAGCGTGCGCGGACTGCCGCTCGAGGACGTCTTCGCGCGCGGCCGGCAAGCGCGGCTCTCGGCCGACGCGCGCTACCTGAACACCGTGGTCGACCGCATCGTCCAGGACCGCAAGGAACAGCACGCGGCCTCGGACGAGACCAAGAAGACCGACCTGCTCGACTACATGCTCAGCGGCGTCGACCGGAAGAGCGGCGAGCGGCTCGACGACACGAACATCCGCTACCAGATCATCACGTTCCTGATCGCCGGCCACGAGACCACCAGCGGCCTCTTGTCGTTCACGATCTACTACCTGCTCAACAACCCAGACGTGTTGGCGCGCGCGTACGACGAGGTCGACCGCGTCCTCGGCACCGATCTGTCGGTGAAGCCCGCGATGCGGCAGGTCGGCGCGCTGACCTACGTGCAGCAGGTGCTCAAGGAGTCGCTGCGGCTGTGGCCGACCGCGCCCGCGTTCGGGCTGCTGCCGTACAAAGACGAGGTGATCGGCGGCAAGTACGCGCTCAAGGCGCGCGCGCAGGTGATGGTCCTGCTCCCGGCGCTGCACCGGGACCGCGCGGTGTGGGGCGAGCGCGCCGACGTGTTCGATCCCGAGAACTTCACGCCCGAGCGCGAGCGCGCGCGCCCGCTCAACGCGTACAAGCCGTTCGGCAACGGGCAGCGCGCCTGCATCGGCCGCCAGTTCGCGATGCAGGAAGCGACGCTGGTGATTGGGATGATGCTGCAGCGCTTCCGGCTGATCGACCACGAGCGCTACGCGCTGCGCGTCAAGGAGACGCTGACCGTCAAGCCCGACGGTCTCAAGATCAAGGTGCGGCCGCGCGCGCACAAGAGCGCCGTCGCCGCCGCGGCCGCACCGGCGCGCGCGCAGAGCAACGGCGCCTCGGCACCCGTAGCCGCGCCGCCGCCCAACGTCCCCGCGCACGGGACGCCGCTGCTGGTGCTGTTCGGCTCGAACCTCGGCACCTCGGAAGAGATCGCGCGCGGGATCGCCGACGCGGCGGCCGCGCAGGGCTTCAGCGTGCGCGTCGGCTGGCTCGACGACTTCGCGGGAAAGCTGCCGGCCGAAGGCGGCGTGCTGATCGTGTGCGCGTCGTACAACGGCACGCCGCCCGACAACGCCGCCGGCTTCTACGCCTGGCTGCAAGCGGGGCTGGCGCCGAACGCGCTCGCCGGCGTGCGGTACACGGTGTTCGGCTGCGGCAACCGCAACTGGGCCTCGACGTACCAAGCCGTCCCGCGCTTCATCGACGAGAAGCTCGCGGAGTTCGGTGCGGAGCGGCTGTTCGAGCGCGGCGAAGGCGACGCGCAGGAAGACATCGACGGGCAGGCGCGCGCGTGGCGCTTCGCGCTCTGGCAGCACGTCGCGAAAGAGCTCGGCGTCACGTTCGACGCACGCGCCGAAGCGGACACACGGCCGCGCTACGAGATCGAGGTCGTCGCGGGGCCGCAGGCGAACCCGCTCGCCGCGGCGCACGGCGCGACGGCGATGCGCGTGCTCGTCAACCGCGAGCTGCAGACGGGCGCCCTTCGACCGGCTGATGCTGACGAGCAGCGGTCGACGAGGCACATCGAGGTGGAGCTTCCCGCGGGAACGGCGTACGCGATCGGCGACCATCTCGGCGTCGTCGCGGAGAACCCCCCGGCGGTCGTCGAGCGCGCGCTGCGCCGCTTCGGCTTCGCGCCCGACACGTACGTGCGGCTGCGCGCCGCGGGCGCGCGCGCCGCGGCGCTCCCGCTCGACGTCCCGGTCGCGGTCGACCGGCTCCTCGCGCACTACGTCGAGCTGCAGCACGTCGCGACGCGCAAGCAGGTCGCGATCCTGGCCGAGCACACGCAATGCCCCAACACGAAGCCCAAGCTGCTCGCGCTCGCCGCCGATGAAGCGGAGTCGGACGCGTACCGCAACGAGGTGAAGCGCAAGCGCCGCTCGGTGCTCGATCTGCTCGAAGAGCACCCGGCCTGCGAGCTGCCGTTCGAGACGTTCCTCGAGATGCTTCCGCCGATGACGCCGCGCTACTACTCGATCTCGTCCTCGCCGCTCGCCGAAGCGAACCGCTGCAGCATCACGGTCGGCGTCGTGCGCGAGCCGGCCTGGTCGGGGCTCGGCACGTTCGAAGGCGCGTGCTCGACGTACCTCGCCCGCCACGCGGCGGACCAGACGATCGACGCGTTCGTGAAAGACTCGAAGAGCGGCTTCCGCCTGCCGGCCGATCCGCTGCGCCCGATCGTGATGATCGGACCCGGCACCGGGCTCGCGCCGTTCCGCGGTTTCTTGCAACAGCGAGACGCGCTGCGCCGCGCCGGCACGGCGCTCGGCCGCGCGCTGCTGTTCTTCGGCTGCCGCCGGCCCGACCAGGACTATCTGTACCGCGACGAGCTCGAGCGCTACGCCGCCGACGGCATCGCCGAGCTGCACGTCGCGTTCTCGCGGCTCGGCGCCGAGAAGACGTACGTGCAGCACCGCATCGCCGAGCACGCCGACGCGGTGTGGGACATCGTCCAGAACGACGGCGTCGTCTACGTATGCGGCGACGGCAGCCGCATGGAGCCCGACGTGCGCGCGGAGCTGATCGGCCTGTACCGCCGCAAGACGGGCGCCGACGAGCCCGCGGGCGCTTCGTGGCTCGAGGCCCTCGCCGCCGCGAAGCGCTACAACCTGGACGTGTGGGGGTCGACCTAGCGGCAGGTTGCGACCTAGCGGCCAGCTACAACCTAGCGGCCGGTTGTAGTCCCGCGCCGGCTGCGACTTCTGCCGCTTGACATGCATAGCGTAGTGCTTGGTATACTTAGCACGAAGTCCGCACCACCCGCCGCGTCACGCGGCCGTCAGGAGACCCCCGTGAACAACGCCTACATCGACACCATCGAAAAGCTCCAGCAGCAGGGCCTCGAGGCTCTCAAGCAGGCCCAGGCCGCGCAGACCGCCGCCGTCGAGTCGTTCCGCGAGATCGTCGGCAACGCCACCGCGAAGCTGCCGGGCGCCGAAGGCCGCCGCAACATCCCGACCGTCATCTCGCAGGTCAGCGAGCTGAACTCCGCCTTCGCCGTGAAGCTCATCGAGCAGCAGAACGACTACGTCACGCAGCTCGTCAACCTGCTGAAGAGCGCGAACGCGCCCGCCCCGACCGCGAACGGCACCGCCGACAAGGCCTGAGATCCTCACCCTGCTCGACCCGCACGCCGCCCTCAAGCGCGCGCGGCTGAAGCGGATGCAGACGATCGCCACGACGCTCCTCGGCGTCATGGCGGTCGTTTTTGTCATCTCGGCCCATTATCGGCCGGCGTACCCGCTGCTGGCCTGGCTCGAAGCGTTCAGCGAGGCGGCGCTGATCGGCGGTCTGGCCGACTGGTTCGCGGTCGTCGCGCTGTTCCGGTATCCGGCGGGGATCCGGTTGCCGCACACGGCGATCGTGCCGAACAACAAAGACCGCATCGGCCACGAGCTGGGGACGTTCGTCGAGCAGAACTTTCTCACGCCGAGCAACATCGCGTCGCGGCTGGGCGAGCTCGATCTGGCCGGGCTGCTGCTGCGCCGGTTCTCCGATCCCGCGCAGTGTCGCGCGCTGCTGGCGAGCGTGCGCGGCTTGATGCCGCGGCTGTTCGACGCGGTCGGCGACGCCGAGGTGCGCGCGATCGCGCGCCGCGTGCTCTCCGACGAGGTCGCCAACGTCGATCTGGCGCGCGCGGCCGCCTCGGTGCTCGCGACGGTGACCGCCGACGGCGCGCACCAGCGCATCTTCGCGCGGCTGCTGCCCGTCGTCGCAAGCTGGCTCGACGGCCAGCGGCCCGAGATCAAGCGCCGCTTCGCGAAACGCTCGATCCTGACGCCCGGCTTCGTCGACGCGTTCATCGTGAACCGCTTCGTCGACGGCATGATCGATCTGATCGGCGAGATCGCGCGCACGCCCGACCACCCGATGCGCCGCGAGCTCGACGTCTATCTCGCGCAGCTCGCGACGAAGCTGCGCGACGATCCCGAGATGGAAGCGCAAGCGCAGCGGCTCAAGGAGTCGGTCCTGCACGGCCCCGAGCTCGAGCAGTTGCTGGCGTCGGCGTGGAGCGCGCTCGCGACGCGCGCGCGCCGGGAGCCGTCCGACGATTCGGCGATCGCGTCGTGGCTCAGCGAGACGGCGGCCAAGATCGCGCGCACGATGCTCGAGGATCCGGCGGTCGTCGAGCGCTTGAACCTGCGGATCTGCGAGGCGGCGGAGTCGGTGCTGGCGCGCTTTCAGCGCCAGTTCTCGACGCTGATCACCGAGGTCGTGCAGCGCTGGGACGCCGAGCTGATGAGCGAAAAGATCGAGACCGAGCTCGGTCCCGACCTGCAGTTCATCCGCTTGAACGGAAGTCTGGTCGGCGGCGCCGCCGGCGTGGTGCTCCACGCCGTGCTGGTCGTCGCCGGCCGCGGTTAGCTTCTAGCTCGCCGCGCCGTACGCGATCGCGAACGGGCCGCCGCGCACGAAGGGGATGAACTCGCCGTCGGGTTGCGCGAGCCGGTCGGCGACCGCCCACAGCACCGCGGCGTTTCCGCCCAGGCCGATGTGGCTGGCGCCGATCACTTCGATGTTCTCGCTGCGCGCGTCGGCCTTGAGGACGGAGGCGCGCCAGGTGACGATCCCGTCGGTCTTCGACCAGATCGACGTCGCCGGCACGGGCAGCGCCTCGCGGATCGCGTCGAACTCGTGCCGCGTCCCGTCCTTGTCCCACGGGCCTTCACCGCTGACGAACTCGTAGATGTCGCTGATGTTGCTCGCGTTCTCGCTGCGCGAGAACGGGCTGCCCAGCGTGATCACGGAACGGACCGCGGCCGGCATCGCGAGCGCGAGGTCGCGCGCGTAGACGCCGCCGAGGCTCCAGCCGACGAGGCTGACCTTCTTGCCGGTCTTGGCGTGGATCTCGGCGAGCCGCGCGCGCAGCTTCGTGCGCATGCGCTGAATACCGCCGAAGTTGCGGCCGAGCTCCCAGCCGTACGTGTCGTAGCCGAGCGCGGACAGATACCGGCGCAGCGCCGTCGTCGAGATGTCGCTGACGAGGAATCCCGGCAGCACGAGCACCGGATGACCGTCGCCGCGCGGCGCGGTCATCAGCAGCGGCGTCGCGGCGAGCGAGAAGCCCAGCTCCCACAGCGAGCGGTACTCCGCCAGCCACATGAGCTTCGATGGAGGACGGAGCCCCCGGCGGTCGGCACGTGCGCCGGCCCAGTTCCAGTCGGCATCGATCATCGTCATCGTCCTCCGGTCTCATCGTTCCCAGCGAGACGTTGTGCGAACCGTAGTTCGCATCGAAGTGCATTCGCCAAGCGTGCGGGCCCGTACTCTTTTGCTATCGGTTGCTCGCATGCTCGCCTCACATCGCGTTGATCGACTGTCCGCCGTCGACGACGAGCGCCTCGCCGGTCATGAACGCGCCCGCGTCCGAGGCCAGCAGGAGCAGCGGCCCGGTGAGGTCCCGCAGGTCGCCGATGCGCCGCTGCGGCGTGCGCTTGATCATCGCCTGCGCGTACTCGCTGTTGAGGAACTCGCTGTTGATCTCGGTGTCGAAGTAGCCCGGGCAGATCGCGTTGACGCGAATCTTGTAGCGCGCGAACTCCCAGGCCATGCTGCGCGTGAGGTGGATCAGCGCGGCTTTGCTCGCCATGTACGGCGCGAGCGCGGGCGAGACGCGCAGCCCGAGGATCGAGGCGATGTTCACGATGCTGCCGGGCAGCTTCGCCGCGGCGAGCCGGCGCACGGCTTCGCGCGCGACCAGGAACGGCCCGCGCAGGTTCACCTCGATCACGCGGTCCCATTCGTCGGTGTCCATCTGCAGGATCAGGCTCGAGCCGCTGATCCCGGCGTTGTTAATGACGACGTCGCACGGCGCGTGCGACTGCGCGATTCGCTCGAATGCTGCGGTGATCGAACCTTCGTCGGCGACGTCGAGCGCGACCGCGTGCGCGCGCTCGACGAGCCGCGCGGCCTCGGCCTCGATGCGGTCGACCCGCCGCGCCGCGAGGATCACCGTCGCGCCGGCGCCGTGCAGCACGCGCGCGAAGTGCAAACCGAGCCCGCTCGACGCGCCGGTCACCAGCGCCGTGCGGCCATGGAGCGAGAACAGGCGCGCGAGATCGTTCGGGTCCGTGCTCATGGGCGGTTGCGTCCCAGGCGGTCGTGCGAGGAGACCCAGTCGCCGTGCAGGATCGCGCCGGTGAGCGAGGTTTCGCCGGCCAGGACGACGCCGGCGCAGATCTCGGCGAACTTGTCGGCTTTGCCGGTGCCGTAGCACCCCAGCATCTCGAGGCACTCGCGCTGCGTCGCGAGCCCGGTGCCGCCGCCGTACGTCGCGACGATCAGCGACGTGAGCGTGATCGACCAGTAGTAGTCCTGGTTCGGCAAAAGCTGCGCGTAGGTGACCGCGGCGTGCGACTCGGCGACGTTCGCGACGTCCTGGCCGGTCGCGATGAACATCGCGGTCAGCCCGTTCGCCGCGTGCGCGCCGTTGTTCGCCGCACCGACCAGGAACGCGCCCGCCATCGAGATCTGCCGCTGCTTGAAGAGCTCCGTCGTCTCGACGCCCATCAGCCGCTTGAAGACGTCGCGCTTGATCACCGCTTCCGCGACGACGCGCTTCCCGCGCGTCAGCAGCATGTTGATCTGCGAGTGCTTCTTGTCGGTGTCGATGTTGCCCGAGAGCAGGTACTCGAGCTTGCCCGGGTAGTGCTCGCAGATCCACTCGCAGGCCGCGAGCGTCGCCTTCCCGGTCATGTTCTGGCCGGCGGCGTCGCCGGTCGTGTAGTTCATGCGCAGGTAGCGCAGGGGGCCGAGCGCGTACTGGCCGATGTTCTTCAGCTTCCCGGTCCGGGTGGTCGTCTCCGCGGCCGCCTTGATCTCCCCGAAGTGCTCGTCGATCCAGGCGCCGAGCTCGCGCGCGGCGAGCGCGCTCTCGCAGGTGAACACCGGGCCGCGCTGCATCGAGTGCTCGACGACCGTCGTCTTCACGCCGCCGCACTCGGTCAGCAGCCGCATCCCGCGGTTGTAGCTCGCGACCAGCGTCCCTTCGGTGGTCGCCAGCGGGACGTAGAAGTCGCCGCGCGCGTGCTCGCCGTCGATGCGCAGCGGCCCCGCGATGCCGATCGGGACCTGGGCGACGCCGGTGAAGTTCTCGACGTTGCCGCGCAGCAGCCCGGGATCGAACGAATAGCTGCCGACGTGCGCGAGGTCGGCGCCGGTGCGCTCGGCGACGAACGCGCGCCGCAGCGCGGCCTGGTCGGGCGTGTAGTCGTCGTCGCCGCGGCGCGGAATCTTCGGCGCGGACGCGGCTTCGTGGTTCGTCATTCGCTCTCGGACCTCTCCGGGATCAGCCCGTACGCCGCGGCGCGCACGCGGAAGCGCTCGACGTCGAGGCTCAGGATCACGAGGTCGTGCTTGACGCCGTCCGCGTCTTTGACGTGGTCGCGCAGCAGCGCCTCGGCGCGGTAGCCCATCGTCTCGAACACCGTCACCGCGCCGCCCTGGTCGGCCGTCATGTGGGCGACGATCTTCTCGGTGCCGGTCGCGACCGCCAGCTCGCCGGCGTCGGTGCTCAGCGCGCGGCCCAGCCCGTTGCCGCGGGCCTCCGGCGCTACGACGACGCGCAGCTCCGCGACGTGCGGCGACCACGACAGCGGGTCGCGCACGATCGTCGCGCAGCCGACGACACGCTCGCCGCGCCAGGCCAGAATGCTCGACATAGCGCCGCGGTCGATCTCGTGCACCCAGGCGTCGAGCACTTTCGGGTGCGCGATGTCGCGCGGCAGAAACAGCAGGTCGTGGCGCGGCAGCGCGCGCGCGAACGCGAGCACCGCCGCTTCGTCGCCCGCGCCCATGAAGCGCAGCTCCACCGTCTCGTCGCCGAACGGCACGACGCGCGGGTACGTGCGCAGCTCGGGGATCATACCGAACGCACTCCGAGCCACGCGTCGAGCCGCGGCCACAGCCGCGTCACCGCGTTGGGCCCGGCGACCAGGCTGACGTGTCCGCCTTTGAGCACGATCTCTTCCTTGTCGTCCGAGCCGACGTGCTCGATCAGCGGCTTCGCGGCGGCGTACGGGACGATGTGGTCGTGCTCCGCCATCGCGTGCAGCATCGGCACGCGGATCGTCCCGAGATCGACGCGCTTCCCGCCGACTTCCAGCTCGTTCTTGTGGAGCCGGTTCTCCCAGATCAGCTCCTTGATCGTCTCGCGGAAATACTCGCCGGCCAGCGGCAGCGTGTCGGTCGACCAGCGCTCGAACGCGCGGTACGAGCGGACGAAGGCGTCGTCGTGCATGTTCTCCCAGAGCGTGACCTGACCGGCGAGCCGCGTCGCCGGGCGCAGCATCTCGAACGAGCTGAAGATGATCTCCGACGGAACGTTGCCGGTCGCGTCGACCAGCCGGTCGACGTTGAAGTAGCGGCGGTCGGACCACTTCGCGAACAGCTCCATCGCGCTGAAGTCGACCGGCGTCGTGAAGCAGACGAGGTTGGTGAAGTCGCCCGGGTGGAGCGCCGCGTAGATCACCGAGAGCACGCCGCCCATGCAGTAGCCGATGATCGTCACGTCGCCGACGCCGCTGTCCGCCCGCACCCGCTCGACGCACTCGGGGATGAAGCGCGTCGTGTAGTCCTCGAAGCGCAGCGTCCGTTCGGCCGGAGTCGGCGGCCCCCAGTCGATCAAGTAGACGTCGTAGCCTTGGCGCAGCAGGTACTCGACGAAGCTCTGCCCGGGGACCAGGTCGAGGATGTAGCCGCGGTTGCTGGTCGCCATCACGATCAGGATCGGGATGCGGTAGATCTCGGCCGCCATCGCGCGGTAGTGGTAGAGATGGAGCGTCCCCTGCTCGTAGATGACGTCCTTCGGCGTCGGCCCGACCGCGGGCGCGGGCGAGGCGATGTACTCGAGACCCTTGATGCTGCGCCGAATGACGCGTTCGATCTCGTCCTGAACCCGCTCGGCGGTCGAGCTCACGTCGCGCGACCGCTCAGGACGTCGCGCCGGGCGGGCTCTTCGTGCGCGGCGGGCGCGGTCCGCGCGGCGCCGCCTCGACGACCGCGCCGCCGCTTTCGCGGGCGCTCGCGATGCGCTCGAGCAGCGCGTTCATGCGGTCGAGGCGCGCCTCGACGCCGCCGATGCGCTCGGCGATCGCGAGCACGTCGCTCCGGCTCGGGAGGTTCGCGTTGGCGAGATATGCGGCCATCACGTCGCGCAGCGTCTCCTGCATCTTCATCGTCAGGCCCATCGCGCCGTGCATCGAGCTGCTGTACTCGTCGGTCGCCATCGTGCGGTTGGCGAGCGCGTTCACGTTCTTCTCCCACTGCGCGACCAGATCGCGCCACGGGGCGAGCGGGTCGATCTCCTTGCCGTCGCCGTCGGCCATCTCAGACCTCCGCCGCCGCGCCGGCGCGGCGGCGCGCCTCTTCCTCGTACAGCGCGGTCTTGAGGATCTTCCCGACCGGCGTCTTCGGCAGCGTGTCGCGGAACTCGATCTCCTGCACCATCTCGTGCTTCCCGAGCTTGTCGTGCAGGTAGCGCTTGAGCTCTTCGATCGTGAACCGCTCGGCGCCCCCGCGCAGCGCGATGAACGCCTTGGGCGACTGGCCCCGGTACTCGTCGGGGATGCCGATCACCGAGCACTCCGCGACCGCGGGATGCGTGTAGATCGCCTCCTCGATGTTGCGCGGGTAGACGTTGTAGCCGCCGCACAGCAGCATGTCCTTGATCCGGTCGACGATGAAGACGAAGCCGTCGGCGTCCATGTACGCGACGTCGCCGGTGCGGAAGTACCCGTCGGCGGTCATCGAATCGCGCGTGGCGTCCTCGTTCTTCCAGTAGCCCTTCATCACGTTCGGGCCCTTGATGCAGATCTCGCCGCGCTCGCCGAGCGGCACATACCGCGACGGGTCGGTGACGCTGGCGAACTTCAAGTCGACGCCGGGGACCGGGATGCCGCACGAGCCGGCCTTGCGCATCCCGCGCATCGGCGTGAACGTCCCCGACGGCGACGTCTCGGTCATCCCCCAGCCTTCGCAGAGCGGCGTTCCGGTGACGTCCTGGAAGCGCTGCTGCACTTCGACCGGGAGCGGCGCGCCGCCCGACGCGGTGTACTTGATCGACGTCCAGTCCAGCTCGGCCAGCCCCGGGTACGCCAGCAGCGCGGTGAACATGGTCGGCACGCCCATGAAGAGCGTGATCTTCTTGGCGGAGAGATCCTTCGCCACGGCCTCGACGTCGAACCGGGGATGCAGCACCATCTCCGCGCCGAGGCGCACGCACAGCAGCATGACCGCCGAGAGCGAGTAGATGTGGAAGAGCGGCAGCACGAGCAGCGTGCGCTCTTGACCGGGAGCGAGGACGGGCGGCTCGATCTTCGTCGTCTCCAGGTACTGCGCCGTCGCCGCGGTCAGGTTGGCGTGCGTGAGCATCGCGCCTTTCGGCAACCCGGTCGTTCCGCCGGTGTACTGCAGCACGGCGATCGTCTCCGCGGGATCAGCGACCGGATACGGCTGGAACGCACCGTCGTTGTCGAGCAGCGCCTGAAACGTCAGGCGCGCGCCGGAGCCGTTCGCCGAGCCGGCGCCCGCGGGCGCGCCCGCGTACTGCGGGAACGCCGCCAGATCGGCGAGGCTCGCGACGATGAGCGTCTTGAACCCGGCGGTGCCGAGCAGCGCCTCCATCTGCGGCAGCAGCGGCGGCACGTCGAGCGTGACCAGCATGACGGTCTCGCTGTCCTCGATCTTGTGCTCGAGCACTTGCGCCGCGTCGAGCGGCGAGTAGTTCACCACCGTTCCGCCGGCCTTGAGCACGCCGAAGAACGCGACCAAGTAGTGCGGCGTGTTCGGCAGGTAGAGCCCGACGTGCACGCCGGGCCGCACGCCGAGCTGCTGGAAGCCTTTGGCGGCGCGGTTCGCCAGCGCGTGCAGCTCGCCGTAGGTCCCCCGCCGCCCCATGAAATCCACCGCCGGGCGGTCACCGAACTCGCGCGCCGCGCCGTCCAGGATCTCCGGCACCGAACCGAGCTGCAGCGGCGCGTCCCAGCGGGCGGGCGAGGGGTACGAGGCGATCCACGGGGCGTCAGGCATCGGAAATCCTCCGGGCTAGGCTGACGCGTGCTGCGCGATCGCGTCGATGATCCGAGGCCACACTTCGCGCGGGAACGAGTGTCCCATTCCCTCGACCAGCATCAGCTTCGCGCCGGGGATCGTCCGCGCCGTGTCGAGCCCGCCCTCGACCGGGATCAGCGGATCGTCGGTTCCGTGGATCACCAAGGTCGGAGCCGCGACGCGCTGCAGCGTCTTCTTGCGGCTGCCGGAGGCCATGATCGCGAGAAGCTGCCGCGCCGCGCCGGGCGGGTTGATCCCGCGCTCGTAGCTCGCCGCGCCGTGGCGCGCCCAGTACGCCGCGTCGAACGGAAACCGGTCGCCCGCGAGGACGTGCCAGGTGTCGACGTATGCGCGGATGTAGCCGTCGCGGTCGCGCGGGATCCGGCGCGAGAGCACGGCGAGCGCACGCGGCCGCGCGCGCGGCAGCTTGCGGTCGCCGGTCGTCGACATGATCGACGTCAGCGTGCGAACGCGGGCCGGGAACGCGATCGCGACCTCCTGCGCGATCATCCCGCCCATCGACGCGCCGACCAGGTGCGCCGAACCGATGCCGAGCGCGTCGAGCAGGCCGACGGTGTCGGACGCCATGTCGCGCAGCGTGTACGGCACGCGGAAGCGCAAGCGCGCCACGTCCGCCAGCACCAGCTCGGCGAGGCTCGGCGTGCGCGCGTGCAGCAGCTTCGTCGAGAGGCCGATGTCGCGGTTGTCGAAGCGCACGACGTGGAAGCCGCGCGCGGCGAGCAGCGCGCAGAACTCCTCGTCCCACACGATCATCTGCGTCGCCAGCCCCATCACGAGGACGAGCGGCGGAGCGGCCGGATCGCCGAACGTCTCGTAGCACAGCCGCATCCCGTTCGCCATCGCGTACGCGACGCGCGACTCGCCGGCGACGCTCAACGCGCCGGCGTCCCGAGGTCGACGGTGAGCGGCAGCGTCCAGTGCCACGCGGCGCCTTCGGCTTGGTCGACCACGAACCCGGCGTGGCGCGCGAGGTGCTCGAAGGCGCGGTTCTCGCGCAGCGCGCAGGCGACCAGGCGCAGCACGCCGCGCTCGCGCAGGTGCACGACGAGCGCGTCGAGGAGCGCCGTCCCGACGCCGTCGTGACGCGCGCCGCGCCCGACCACGATCGCCAGCTCGGCGGTCTCCGCGTCGAGCAGCACGGCGTGCGCCGCGCCGAGCGGCGCGGCGCCGTCGAACGCGATCACGCCGAGCGTGTCGGCGCGCGTCTCGACGAAGCGGCGGATCTCGGCCGCGTCGAAGTGGTCGACGCGGTGGAAGAAGCGGCAGTAGCGGTCTTCCGGGGTCGTCGCTTCGAGGATCGCGCGATACGCGTCTTCGTCAGACGGTTCGATCGGCCGAACGAGCATCCGCCCTTCATTCTCCGCCGAACGCGCGCCGCCCGCGCCGAGGCTCCCGATCAGGCGGCGTCGACCGCGGCCTGCACCTCGACGTCGACCGTCGCCTGCACCTCGACGTCGAACCAGCGCACCATCTCCTGCACCACCGTGACGTGCAGCACCCGGCGACCCGCGTCCGGCGGCGCCGCCACCGCGAGCGCATAGCGCCGCTCGGCGCCCGGCTCCAGCGGCGGCTCGATGAGCGAGCGGCCCGGCGCGCCGGCCCACACGTCGGGCTGCGCGAGCGCGTCACCGCCGGTCCAGGCATAGGCGAAGCGCACCGCGTTGGGGCTGAAGCTGCGCAGCACCGCGGCGGTGTCGTTGCGCAGCGTCACCTTCGCGACGAACCGTTCGCCCGCGCGGACCGCGCGCGGCGCCGACAGCCGTGTCAGCGTGACGGTCGCGTCGTGCGCCGTGACCGGCGCCGTGGTGATGCGTTCGAGCAGGTGCTGCGCGTCGAGCGGCTGGTGCGACGCGACCGCGAACACCTCGGTCGCGTCGCGCACGTCTTCGGGCGCGAACGGACGGCCCAGCGCACCGCGCGGATCGTCCTCGCCGGCCTGCCAGATCCAGACGTGCTCGAACGCTTCGTTCAGCAGTTGCGTGTGCGTCGCGAGCGACTGGCCTTCGGTCGACGTGTGCAGCACGAACGAGCCGGCCGGCCGCAGCATCGCGGCAACGTTGCGGTAGAGCCGCGCGAGCTCGTCGCGGCCGAAGTGCTCGACCATCATCGCGGCGACGGCGACGTCGTAGCCGTTCGCGTCTTCGAATGAAGCTGCGTCGGCGCACTCCAGCCGCGCCGGCGGATTCCCCAGCGTCGTTCGCGTGAGCTCGACCGCCGCCGGAGCGTAGTCGAGCGCGGTCACCTGCGCACCGCTTGCGGCGAACGCGTAGCTGAGCTCACCGCGTCCGCAGCCAAGATCGAGGACGCGCATGCCGGGCGTGACCGCCGCCAGCGCGCGCACCGCGGCGAGCCGCGGCTCCTCGAGCTTGCGCCCGCCGAAGAGTGCGTAGTTGTCGGCTCCGCCGCACTCCTCGCGGTAGTAGCGCGCGTCGTAGCGGTCGCGCATCGCCGCGGAGCTGGCCTGTTTCGCGGCGGGAAGCGTCGCTACCGCGATGGCGGCCGGTTTCTCGGCGAAGACGTCGACCAGCGCGGCCGCCGTCATCAGCATGCCCTTCTCGCCGAAATGCGCGAAGTCGCGCAGCACGTCCATGCGGACGAGTCCGTCCCGCGAGTAGGCGGCCCAGCGATCGACGTAGGGTACGCCGACGTCGCTGCAGATGTCGCGCAACGCGGCATTGATCAACAGCAGCGTCTTGTAGCGCCAGGCCATCATCGAGGCGCGCGGCGCCTGGGGAAAGCCGGCCGATCGGTAACTGGTATCGCACTCCGCTTCGTCCGTCGACATCGGCGGCTGCCCGATCACCGCGACGCGCGTCAGGCCGCTCGCGAGGAACATCCGCAGGACCGCGCGGAGCGGTTCGAGCGGCGCGGCGAAACGGCGCAGTGCTTCATCGGCCGGCAACGCACCGGGCGCGGTCGTGCGGCAGATGTCCGGCGTGAACGGATCGTCACGAATCTCCGCCGGGAGCTCCAGATCCGGCTCGGTGATCGCAGACGCGACCAAACCCATGTCGAGGGAGCCGGTGGTGATCGCCAGCGGCGGGTCCTGCGTGCGGTCCTCGAGGGCATGGATTCCCGGCCAGACGCCGGTCCCGATCGAGGAGCGCCTGCCTTTCGGGTTCTCGGTCAGGATCCAGCGCTTCGGACCGATGCGTGCGACGCGCAGCGCCGCCTGGATGCGGTCGTCGAGCGCGCCGTCGGGGCGCACGAAATCCTGGGTCGGCACCTCGCGGCAATAGAGCGCGCGAAACTCGATCAGCTCGCCGGACGGGGTTCGAAAGAGCCGGTCTGCCATAGCCAGCACGTGGCTATCGCCGAGCACATAAATCGGATTGGGTCGCGGCAACGGAAGGATCGACGGCATGAGTCCGAGGCGATACGGCGTCGCGAATCGGGTTCCTATCGACGTTTGTAGGAGGATGCCGCCCCGCGCGCGCTGGAGGTTCGCAGCGCATGCAGATCGTCACCGCGCCGGTGAGCGGGCGTCTCGTCAGTATCGATGTCCGGCTCGGCGAAGCGGTTCCCGCCGGACACACCGTTGCGGTGATCGAGTCGATGAAGACGGAGATCGTGCTCGCGACGGCGTCGGCGGGAACCGTACGCGCCATCACGGCGCAGCCGGGCGCGACGGTGAACGCGGGCGATCCGGTCGTGTCGATCGAGCCCGGCGACGTCGAGCACGCGCCGGAGCGCGATGCTTCCGACGACCGCGCCGCTGCCCGGCGCGCCGACCTGGACGAACTGCTCGAACGCCGGCTCGCCCTGAGCGACGAGGCGCGGCCGGACGCCGTCGCCGCGCGCCGCGCGCGCGGGCGCCGCACCGCGCGCGAGAATCTGGCGCACCTGTTCGACGCCGGCGAGTTCGCCGAGTTCGGCGCGTTCGCGCTCGCCGCGCAGCGCCGCCGCCGGCCGATGGACGAGCTGCGGCGCATCAGCCCGGCCGACGGTTTGATCTGCGGACTGGGCCACGTCAACGGCGACCGCTTCGGCGACGAGCGTTCGCGCTGCGTCGCGATGGCGTACGACTACACGGTGCTGGCCGGCACGCAAGGACACTTCAACCATCTCAAGACGGACCGCATGCTGCGCGCGGCGGAGAAGTGGCGCATCCCGGTCGTGATGTACGCGGAAGGCGGCGGCGGCCGGCCGGGTGACACGGACTTCGACATGGGCTCGGCGCTCGCGGTGCCGACGTTCGCGAGCTTCGCGCGCCTGAGCGGGCTCGTGCCGCTGGTCGGCATCGTCGCGGGCTACTGCTTCGCGGGGAACGCCGCGTTCTTGGGCTGCTCGGACGTCATCATCGCGACGCGCGACGCGAACATCGGCATGGGCGGACCGGCGATGATCGAAGGCGGCGGGCTCGGCACGTTCCGTCCCGAGGAGATCGGCCCGGTGTCGGACCAAGCGCCGAACGGCGTCATCGACGTCGTGGTCGAGGACGAGGCCGAAGCCACGGAGATCGCGCGCCGCTATCTCGCGTATTTCCAAGGTCCGCTCGCCGAGTGGACGTGCGCGGATCAGCACGAGTTGCGCAACGTCGTCCCGGAGAACCGCGTGCGCGTCTACGACGTTCGCAAGGCGATCGCGCTGCTCGCGGATGCCGGTTCGGTGCTCGAGCTGCGTGGGGCGTACGCGCCCGGGATGGTCACCGCGCTGGTGCGGATCGAGGGGCGTCCGCTCGGGCTGATCGCGAACGACCCGCTGCACCTCGGCGGCGCGATCGACGGCCCGGCGGCCGACAAGGCGTCGCGCTTCATGCAGCTCTGCGACGCGTTCGATCTGCCGCTGCTCTCGCTGTGCGACACGCCGGGCTTCATGGTCGGCCCGGAGATCGAGCGCACCGCGCAGGTGCGCCGCGTCAGCCGCATGTTCGTCACCGCGGCGAGCGTCACGGTGCCGTTCTTCTTCGTCGCCCTGCGCAAAGGCTACGGGCTGGGCGCGCAGGCGATGGCGGCGGGAAGTCTGCACGAGCCGTTCTTCAGCGTCGCATGGCCGACCGGCGAGTTCGGTCCGATGGGGCTCGAGGGCGCAGTGCGGCTCGGCTTTCGCAAGGAGCTCGCCGCGATCGCGGATCCGGCCGAGCGCCAGCGGCTCTTCGACGAGCTGCTCGCGAAGTCGTACGCGCAGGGCAAAGCGCTGAACGTCGCCTCGATGGTGGAGATCGACGCCGTGATCGACCCGGCCGAGACGCGCGACTGGATCGTGCGCGGCCTGCGCGCCGTGCCGCCGCCGCAATCCCGAAGCGGCAAGAAGCGGCCGTCGATCGACACCTGGTGACGCCGGCGCCGCTCAGCGCGTGAAGCGTGCGATCAGCGGTGCGTGGTGCGGATATGCCGCCGTGAGCATCGAGCGCGTCGTCAGGTGGAAGTCGGCGAACTCGAACCCCGGCGCGACGTCGCACCCGACGAACGCGTAGCCGCCCTCGGCGTCGACGTGGGCGGCGAAGTGCGTTCCCGCGACGATGGTCGTCTGCAGCATGTCGTTCGCGCCGAGCACCCGCGCCTGGTGCATGCCGGCCGCGTCGATCAGCTCGATCGTGACCGGGTCGCCGCGGTAGAAATGCCACGTCTCGTCCGACGCGAGCCGGTGAAACGCGGAGAACGTCTCGGCGGTGAGCAGGAAGTAGATCGACGTGGTCGCGCTGCGTACGCTGCCGCGGATCGTCGCGACCCGCTCCGCGCTCCGATAGGTCTCGCGGTACCAGCCGCCCTCCGGATGCGGCTGCAGCCGGTACCTGGCGATGAGCCGCTTCGCTTCCTCGTGCACGGGTGGCAGTTTCGCCGCGCGGCCGCCCGTACCGCCGCGCCGAGCACGATTGGCCCTGGCGCGCCGGAACGTCCTAGCGTAGAGTTGAGGCAAGATGATGCTCCGGCTCGTCGTGACGTTTGCGGCGTTGTCATGGCAGTGCTGCGCGGCGGTGCCGCCGGTCGACGCCGTGCTGGTCCGTAGCGCGCCGGTCGGCGCTGCAGCGGTACTGCCGGTCGGTTCTGCGGTACTGCCGTCCGGAGCAGCTGCGGCCGCGCAGTCGGGCACGATCGCGGGAGCGATCGAGCGGTATGATGTTGCGCGCTCGCGCGCGGTGAGCGAATTGGGCGATGTCGTCGCGTACGATTTCCGGCGCCGGCTGTTCGATGATCTCGAGCTGCAGCAAACACCGCCACCCGCGGGATATGCGCCGCTCGATTGGACCGACGCGGTCGCGAACATCACCAAGCTCGACCTCGAGGCGGTCGATCAGCTCGTCGCCGGCACGCCCGCGCCGCTGCGCGCAACGCCCGGCTTGCACGAAGCACTGGTGCGCTCGCGCGTCGACGGCACGCTGCAGCTCGTCGCGATCTATGTGCCGGCCTCGGCGCCGGCGGCGCGCGCGCCGCTCGCGATCGTGCTGCACGGGAACCCGCAGACCGAATCGGAGCTGCTCGGCCCGCCCGCGCTGCGCCGCCTCGCCGACCGCACAGGGACGATCCTCGTGGCGCCGTACGGCCGCGGGATCTACGACTACGAAGAACCGGCGGCGACCGACGTCTACGACCTGCTCGCGACGCTGCAGGACGCGTTCGCCGTCGATCGCGGCCGTACGTATCTCGCGGGCTATTCGATGGGCGGCTTCAGCGTCTTCAAGATCGGCCCGCGCGGCGGCTACCGCTGGGCCGGCGTGTTGTGCATCTCCGGCGCGATCCTGAACAGCGGCGTGCGCCCGGTGACGATCGCATGGAAGGAGATGCGGCTCTACGTCGTGACCGGCGCGCACGACGACAGCATCCCGACCCGCTACGGCGAGCAAACCGCAAGCTATCTCGCAAGCATCGGACTCCCGGTGAGCTTCTACGAAGAGCCCACGGGAACGCACGCCCTGCGCACCCTCGCACCGTCGCTGCAGCGCGCCTGGGACGACATGCACGCCGGTCTGACGCGTCCTGACAGCGTCCCGCGGGCGCGCGGGATGGGACTTCCGGCAACCGGTCCGGGCGCGGTGACGAAACCGTAGCCTGCATGGCGCTTTGACTGCGTTCGCGAACCGTCCGCCATGCGAAGAACAATGTTTTGCGCGGCGGCGGTCTTCGCGCTGGCCGCCGTACCGGCCCGGGCTTCGGCGCATGACTCGTTAGTGGGCACCTGGCGCGGCACCATCGCGATGAACGGAATGCGCTGCACGTTCGACCGCGTGATCGGCGCGCACGGGATGTTCGGCGAGATCGAGCGCTGCGGGTCGCTGGTCACGAGCCAGCGCGGCACCTACCGCGTGTTCCCGAACAACGTCGTCAGCTTCAACGTCGAAGACTGGAACCCGAAGCAGCGCTACATCGTCGGCGTCCAACCCGGCACCGGCCACTACGAGCCGAATGCCAAGCCGCCCGGCGGCACCTTTCGCTACACGTTCCTGTCGCCGTCGGCGATGGTCTGGCGGGACGTAAACTTCGGCGGCACGATCACCTACCACCGCGTGCGCTCGGTGTAGAATCCGCACCGCAACATCGTGCTGCTTTCGGCGCTCGTCGCGTGCCAGTACTTGTCGAACATACGTGCGAGTGCTACAATAATTACACGCGCGACACGCGCATGACAACATAGCGACTCGGCCGGTGCACGAACACCGACCGAGTCCGTCACCCGATGGAGGTCAGTCCACCGAATGACACACGCCTATTTCGGCGCGCACGCGCTGAGAACCCCGCCGCGCGCGTATGCGCGGCCCGCGCACGCCGTCCCCGGAGCAGTCGGATTCCGGATCGTGCGCCTCGTCTGGCTCACCGCGCGCTTCCTGCGCGGAGAGCCTGTGCGCATCGACGACTACTGCCGGCGCTTCGGCATGTCGCTGCGCTCGTTCCACCGCGACGTCGACGTGCTGCGCGAAGCAGGCTTCGAGATCGAACGCTGCACCACGCGCACGTATCGCATGCTCTGCTTCACCTATGACTCGGACTGCGCGTGAGCCGATGCAAGCAACACGCTTCGCGAAGCCGTGCATCGACGGCATGTGGAACGCGCAACTCCTCCGCATGCTGCATCCGGGCTATCGCTTCATCCTGCGCTGGTGCGACCACCTCGCCTTCGACGGCATGCTCCGCATCGACCGCGCCTCGATCACCGAGGCAGCCACCGATCCCAAACGCTTAGCCGGCTCGGTCCGGCTCGTCTTCGGAGCCGGAACTCTGCCCGATGGCCGTAGTGCCCTTCGGGCTTGTGAACTGCACGCATCGCTACATCACTGATAGCGCGAATCCGGCACCGGTATCGACCATCTTTGCGGAGGTCTTAGGCCAACCGGTCACGCGCGCATCACTCCGTGATGCGATTCGGCGCCCGCTGGCTCTCCTGCGGCTCGCTCGGACGGTCTCGATCGACTACGAGGACCGCGTGCGATGAAGCGCGTCCGTCGCTTCTGTGCGACGCTCTCCACGACCTATTCAGGAGGCATGCTTCATCGCCGTTGTCTTGATCGAGGACCGCGTGCTCGCCGCGCGCGATCGCCGTCACTACACAGTCTCGATCGACACCTGTCGCCGCGAAGCACGGCGCTTCGATCGCTCACTCGACAGATCCTAGCTGTGCGGTACGCCGCGTCTCCCGGTACAACTTACGTATGCTCGCAAGACCTGATCGACCGAACGTAAACCACACGCTTTTCGGAACGTTTGCTCGCGCGACAACCGGCCAAAGCCGTACGCGCAAGTCGAATACGGACCTTCAACTACAGTTTATTCGACGAATCCTTGTTTCCGTCGACTCGGGATCAGCGTGTGGTGCTACGCTTCGTTAAGCTCTGTTGCAGTAGGCGCCCAAATACGCTTTATGGGGATGTCAGCTCTTATTTCCGCAGGTAGGCTTTCATAACTCTTCAAAAGCGCATCGATTAGGTCGTCGGCGTCCCAAAGACGGATTTGAAAAAATGCTCGCCGCGCCTCAGCATAAACGGCAGCGGTGTATCCACTCCATGAAACAATCAGGCCGTGTTCGGCACCGAAGTTCTTCAAGGCACCTTGGAGCTCTCGTACCGTTTTTACGTCTTCCGGTGACTTGCCGGACTTGACCTGTACACATATTCGCGGGGGGTCAAAACCGTGCGCTCCTCGCCCGGCAAGGAGGTCAACTCCACCATCGGCCCCGGCACGCGTGCGATTAACGCGAAAACCATCTGCGATAAGGACGGCTTCAACGAGTCGTTCAAGGTCGTGACCACGAAAGCGGCTCTGCACAAGGGCTACGATCGCATCTCGAGCAGTCCGTTCTAGATCCTGAACGTCTTCAGGCTCCAATGAGCCTCCGAGAGCGGAGGCCGGCACGGCATTTGCAGGAGCCGGCGTCGCATCTCCATGAAGCGCCGCTTCAAGCTTTGCTGCAGCGCCGTCGCGTTCCGCGCGGAACACGGTCAAACTTGATCCCAGCGTATTCAGTAATTTCCGATCGAACCCTGAGCGTGGAGCATCCTTGCGAATCCAGTCTACTCGCCGGGTATGGACCGCGTCGACGCTGAGCAAATCGTGTCGATACTCATACGGTGAAACAATTCGCCCTAGAGCTATTGCTGCTCGGCCCTTCAGTGGAAGGACTGCGAGGTCGCCCGGTACGATTGCGTGTACAAACGAGACCAGTTCGCCTGTCCAAGTGCTGATAAGCTTTGGCGTTGCCTCGGGGTGGGTTTTCTCCAGAAGTGCTCGGATCGTGTCCTTTCCGAGCCCGGTAAGATCCCCAGTCTCACACCACCCGATAGTTACAAGACCGTGCTCAAGGGCAAGGTCCTGATTCTCGCCATCGCTTCCTGCCCGCACGATCCAAGCCGTCATAATACGCTCGGCTCCGCTGCCGCAGTTGAAAAGTCCTAGCCCACTCTGTCAAGCCGAGGAAAATGCTACCTCTGGCGGACAGGGCCGTCGTTCCTCGAAAGGCGTGTCCCATGGAAACGCTTCATCACAAGAGGGAAAACGTTCGGGCGGACCGCTCGGTGCTGAAAGCAGTTATGCATGTCGGACGCGCGGACGACTGATTCCGCGAAGGGGCGTTTGCTGAACGCCCAGGCCCAGGACGCGAGTCGGCGAATCAAAAGCTATCTCGCCTCGCAGCCCGAAGGGCCGCATGGTTTTCGGACGACTATCGCCTCCTTGAGGGCCCCCTAGACCCTGTACCTAGTCGTGGCCACCATCCGACGTCCGCAAAACTGCTCGGCAACGGCTTCAGCGCAGCCTTTGATGATTCGAGATTCGACTACGCAGCACTATATCGCGCGGTCGAGTTTCCGGAACGTCTGAGCGGTGTCTTCCATACTCTGGGCACGCGCGACTTCGAAACTGTGTTGCGTCGACTCGACCAGTTCTTGGAGTTGCTGCGGTGCTTCAATGCACCGGGGAACTGACAAGGCGCGGACGAGGTGTGAACTCCCCGGCGCGATCACGATGTACGCGTAAGCCACTACGCGGTGCGAGTACGGTCTGCGCCGCGGTAGAGCAGTGCTTCGGCGACGTGCTCGCGGGCGATACCGTCCGCTCCGGCGAGGTCGGCGATCGTGCGTGCGACGCGCGCGATGCGGTCGAACGCGCGCGCGCTCGGTGTGCCGCGGGTGACGGCCCCTTCGAGCAGTGCCAGCGGCTCGGCGTCGAGCGGGCAGAGGCGGCGGACGTCGGCCGCCGAGATCGCGGCGTTCGTGGCGACGCCGGCTTCGCGTAGCCGCGCGGCTTGCCGTTCGCGGGCTGCCGCCACGCGCGCGCGGATGGTGTCCGATGATTCAGCCGGAGCGCGCTGGACGAGATCGCCGAATGAGACGCGCGACACGGTGACGTGCAAGTCGATGCGGTCGAGCAGCGGGCCGGAGAGCTTCGCAAGATAGCGCTGTACGGCGGTGTTGTCGCAGCGACAGTCCGACGCCTTGTCGCCGCGGAAGCCGCATGGGCACGGATTCATCGATGCGACCAGCGTAAATCGTGCGGGGAAGGTGAGCGTTCCAGCGGCGCGCGCGATCGTCACGGCGCCTTCTTCGAGCGGCTGGCGCAACACCTCGAGCGTCGAGCGCGGGAACTCACCGAGCTCATCGAGAGACGAGATGGCACAGGGTTTAGTACAGGGGGCCCGGGCTAAACTTCATGCCGGGTCATCCAATGACGAGGCGGCAAAGGGTTTCGTGCCCGTGACGGTCATCGTCGGGACGCGGCGGATCGCTATCTAGCTAGGTGTAGCGAGTTACTGATGCCTGCTAGGATACGCTGAGCACGTTGCTAAGCAACGGTCACGCTCAGCCTCCGCTTCACGAACGGCCCGTTCGTACGGTCCCCTATTGTGGTTTTGGTCATAATCGTAGTTCCCGGGGCCATAAGAGTCTTTGGCGCTTCTCATCTTGCTTTCGTACTGCGAATAGCATTGAGCAACACAAGCTTCCCGAGTCCATTGAAATTCCGTGCGACCCGGGCTGCTAGGATACGCTGAGCACGTTGCTAAGCAGCGGTCTCGCTTCGCCTCGGCTTCGCGGACGGCTCGCTCGTACGGTCCCCTATTGTGGTTTTGGTCGTAGTCGTAATTTCCGGGGCCATACTCGTCTTTGGCAGTTCTCATGTCGCTTTGGTATTTCGAATGGCAGTCCTTGACACAATCCTCGCGAGTCCAGGGCATGGGAACCTCCAATGGCAGTACTTGCCAAGCTAGTATCGAGGCCCTGTTCAAGGAGACGTTCGCGTCATCCCTGTAGGGCGAGTCAACCATCCCTGTAGATCGCTAGCGCGGGCAGGTCGTAGAGCTTGAGGGTCGCGTCACGGCGCTCGAGAAGTGGCGGGCGACGTCCTCGCGACGGTAGGTCGTCGGGGGTGGAATATCCGAGCCGACGATGGGCACCGATCCCGACGTTAGGGACTTCGATTTTGATGAGCTGATGGCCGAGACCGCGAGCGAGGAGGGCACCAACTTTGGCCTTCCAGTTGCTCCAGCGTCGCCGGGCCCGGACGGAGCTTTGGTGCTTGCTCTACGCGGTGAAGAACTAGCTTTGGGGCCAGGGGATCGAACGCCCGTTCGAGAAGGACGGACCTCAAGAACGCTCCGCGTCGAAGGCCTCACGCTGGCCGTGCCAGCATGCTGGCACCGCCGTAGGCGAAGATGCAGTGGCCCGACGAGTTAGCTCGACGCGGCCCATCAGGTCTGCGGCTCGACTCGGGGCCGCTTCGCGAAGGAAGTCATGGCAAAGGGTTATGCGCCCGACACCACGGGCGAAGTCGAGGTCCAGATCGTCAAGTTCAAGGTCAAGGGCGCGACGCCGGACTTGATCGACAGCCTGAAAAATGTTGCAGCGGCGTTGTCCGGTAATGTGGCGACGGCTGCTGCGCCGCGCGCGTTGCGCAGCGTGAACGCGCCGGGCGCAAATGGCGCATCCGGTAACGGCACCGCACAAGCCGAGTATGCCGAGGAAGATGACGAGCAGACGATCGAGCAGGAACTTGATCCCGCTCCCAAGCTGCATCGTCCGCCGGCAAAGCGCAAGCCTCGTACGCTGAGACTCGTTGAGGATATCAACTTCGCCGGAAATAATGGCGTATCACTCAAGGACTTTGTCGCTGGCCTTGACCTGCCAAACCAAATGCGACGCTACGCCGCAATTGCCGCGTGGTTTAAGCAGCAGACGGACACACCCGAAATCAATGTCAACCACGTGTACACGGCGTTCTTGCACATTGGCTGGACGATGCCGAAGAATCCAGCCCAACCGTTCGCAGACCTCGCAAACCAGCAAGAATACCGATGGGTTAGCGCGGGCAAGAAACGGGGCGAGTATACCTTCAACTACATCGGTGAGGGCGAGCTCGCAAAGTGGCGTAAGGGCGCGTGACCCTCGAAGAAGCGGTTCAGCGTGCCCCAGAATTTAAGACCTGGGGCCACGCTGACCGTATTCGGTTCTTCATGTGGTTTCTGCACACGTACCAGAAGCAGAGCTATATCGCACCGCGCGACGTGGCGGCGTGCTTCGGCAAGCTTCACGTAGCAGGTCCAGCAAACATCCCTCGCTCCGTCGCGGCACTTGCTGAAACACGGCCGAAGCAAGTCCTCAAGTCAAAGGAGGGTTACCGGCTGGAGCAACGCGTACGCGACGACTTCGATACCAAGTATGGTCAGCGGCCGTCAACGAAGCAGTTGACGCAGCAGCTTCAAGACCTCGAAGCCAAGATCGTGAATCCCGCTCAAAAAGCGTACCTTGACGAAGCGCTGAAATGCTTCAAAGCGACTGCCTATCGAGCGTCGATCGTCATGGCGTGGAATCTAGCGTACGATCATTTTGTGCACTGGATCATGAGCGACGCGACGCGGCTCGATGCTTTCAACGCGCATCTCGCCAAGCAGAAGAACCCGAGCGTTGCAAAGATCAACATGCGTGATGACTTCACTCACATGAATGAAGCGCAGGTGCTGACGATCGCCCGGAAAGCTCCGATCATTAGCAACAGTCTCTACGGTATTCTCGAAGAGAAACTGCGCCGTCGAAATGCAGTTGCGCATCCGGGCGGGATCAAGGTCAACGATGCGACGGCGGAGGAAGTGATCCGCGACCTCGTTGACAACGTCATTCTTGAATTGAAGTAGTGGAAGCAAGCCCGTGTTCGGGGTTGTATCGATTGGCTATGTCCCTTTTTCGCAGGAGAGCTATAGTGCCCAATGGCTGAGCGTGTGGCCATCGTAATATCGACGAGCCGTCAAGACGTATTTTTGTCAACGCTCCCGCGACCTAACGAAATCAACTGACGACGAAACTGCGGCGAAGCTACCACGCCGGTCATGCGACGCGTGTATGCTCGGCACCGCGGTACAATAGCGCCTCGGCGACATGCTCGCGCGCGATGTGATCCGTGCCGGCGAGATCGGCGATCGTGCGGGCGACACGCGCGACGCGATCGAACGCGCGGGCGCTCAGCGTGCCGCGGGTGACGGCGGACTCGAGCAGCGCGAGCGTCTCCGCATCGAGCGGGCAAAGGCGACGCAGGTCCGCGGCCGTGATCGCGGCGTTCGTCGTGACACGGACTCTGCGCAGGCGGGTCGACTGTCGTTCGCGCGCCGCTTCGACGCGCGCGCGGATCGTCGCGGAAGTTTCGGCGGGCGCGCGCTGCACCAACTCGCCGAACGACACGCGCGAGACGGTGACGTGCAGGTCGATGCGGTCGAGCAGCGGGCCGGAAAGCTTCGCGAGATACTTCTGCACCGCGACGTCGTCACAGCGGCAGTCCGCCGACCTGTCGCCGCGATAGCCGCACGGGCATGGGTTCATCGAGGCGACCAGCATGAAGCGCGCCGGAAACGTGAGCGTTCCGGCGGCGCGCGCGATCGTCACTGTTCCTTCTTCGAGCGGCTGGCGCAGTACCTCAAGCGTGGAGCGATTGAATTCTCCTAATTCATCGAGATAAAGTACGCCGCTGAGCGCGAGCGATATCTCGCCGGGGCGCGGGACCGAGCCCCCGCCGACCAGTGACACGCGGCTCGCGGTATGATGCGGCGCGCGAAACGGCCGCGTCGCGACGACGCGCGGGCGCGCGCCGAGCAGTCCCGCGACGCTGTACAACTTCGTCACTTCGAGCGCTTCCGCGACGGTCATCGCCGGCAGAATCGACGGCAGCCGTCGCGCCAGCATCGTCTTCCCGCAGCCGGGCGGGCCGACGAGCACCACGTTGTGCCCACCGGCTGCGGCGATCTCCAGCGCGCGCTTCGCCAGCAATTGTCCTTTCACGTCGCTGAAGTCGCCGCAGGTTGCGCGATCGCTCGTGTCGAGCACCGTCGCGCCGCGGCGGCGAAACTTCGCGCCGTGGCCGAGGATCACCGCGATCGCGTCCGCGAGCGTCGGAACGGCGTACACGTCGATGCCGTCGACCAGTGCGGCTTCGTCGCGGTTCGCCTCCGGGACGACGATGCGCGAGAAGCCGGCACGCTTCGCGGCAAGCGTCATCGCCAGCACGCCGGGCACGGCGCGCAGCCCGCCGTCGAGCGCAAGCTCGCCGCAGACGACGTAGTCGCGCAGCGCCGCGCGGTCGATCTGCTCGTCGGTGGCGAGCAGCGCGAGCGCGATCGCCAGGTCGAACCCGACGCCGCGCTTGTGCATGTCGGCCGGCGCGAGGTTCACCAGCAGCCGGCCCGGCGGAAAGCCGAACCCGGAGTTCACAATCGCCGCGCGGACCCGTTCGCGCGACTCGTTCAGGGCCTTGTCGGCAAGGCCGACGATGACGAAGTGTGGGACGCCGGCGGCCGAGTCCGTCTCGACGCGCACGACATACGCGTCGACGCCGACGATCGCGGCGGAAAAGGCGAGCGAAAGCATTGCATTGATCCATCACGCGCTTGAGTTCATCCGGCAAGGGTCGCAGCACACCCGCTTAAAGTTCACCGGACCGAATCTGGAAGGTCGGTGCATCGCTCTGATTTTTTCGCTACGCGATATAACGGCCATTAGAAGTAATTTGCCAACCTAATCTGCTCGCCAACCGGAGCAGGGCCTAGCGAGCCGGCCGGCGCGACGCTGCCTGCGTTCCAGCGGCGGGTCTTGCGCTACGTCATGGAGGCGATGCGCAAAATGAGATAGCAGCCGCGACCGGCGTCGCGGTCGGTACGGTCGGGCAGTACGTCAAAGCATTGCTCAAGGCGTTCGAGGTGCGTTCGACGTTGGAGCTTGTCGTCAAGTGCTACAAGCGCGGCGTCGGAACGCCGTCGTGGTGGGCCGAGGAGGGCGATCTACGCGCGACGCTCGCACCACAACCCGCGAACCGGCGTCGCGCGAAGAAGTCCGCCTAGCGGAGAAAACGGCTGAGCGGCTTAAGGATCAGGTACTTGTTGCGCGCCTGTTTGACGACTGTCGTAGGATCGCCGCGTAGCGCCTTGCCGATGGCGCGGAGCTTGTTCGCGGTGCGCGCCGTCCGATAGGCAGCGCATGTGAAGGCTCTGAGCATTGTCCCGTTCGGTTCCTTCCTGCGAAGAATGGGGCTATTATCGTACTGTGAAAATTGAAGATTGGGAGCCGGGGATGGCGTTGAAAGGGAGCGTTTCAGCGACTCGCCGAATTGGATTCCCTATGAGACTCGCACAGTGGTACGCGGAACGTGAGGCGCAAGCTGGGCGGCGCGCCGACTGGCACAAGAAGCTCGCGCCCTTGGGCGCGGTGCTTCGCCGATACGCTGAAACGATGAAACCCGATCCTGTCACCAAGTCGCCGATGTTGACAGTCACCGAATTGCACGGACCGCAGGATGCGCTTACGGGCTATCGGGTCGACGTGTTCAACGGCCCAATGCTTACATTCAAGCTCAGCGACAATGCGGACGTCGTCAATGTGAGCGGCTTTGACGACCAGTATCCCAATATGAAGATCAGGGACATCGCCCCTGCGAGTGACGACGACGTACAGCTGCACTTTACGCGAACTCGCCACAAAGTGGACCAAAGCTACAGCTTGACGGCGAGCGCCTTGATTCAAGGTCGGCTAGAGGACGGATTACACGCATAACGCTTATACCACATTCTCCCGGGCGAACTCACTACATGCGAGGGAGCGCTATCGAACACCGGGGTGAACCAAAAGGGGAAGCGGGCTGCCAAATTGCTCGGACACTGCAACGCAGCCACGCACGACGCGCGCAGCGCAGCACCGTTCGAGCGTAGCGCGTAGCACATGGAGCGTAGCGCGTAGCCCGCTCACCTTGCAAAATTGATGCTGTAACAGGGCTTAACGTGCGTCGCGAACCTGATACAGTCCGGGCCATGGCAATGCTAATTGCGTATTATCGAGTGTCCACGCAGCGCCAAGGCGTATCCGGACTCGGGCTAGAGGCGCAACAGGCAGCGGTCGCAGCGTATGCAGCAGCGACGCGCTCCGAACTACTCACGTCGTACACGGAGGTCGAGTCTGGACGCAAGAGCGACCGACCCGAGCTCGCGAAGGCGATCCGGCAGGCGAAGGCGCTTCGCGCGACGCTCGTTATCGCCAAGCTCGACCGTCTCGCGGCAGCGTCGCCTTCATCGCGAACGTGATGGAGTCGGCGATCACCGTCGTGCCGCGCCGGCGGAACTTCGCGCCATGGCCCAGCACGACCGCGATCGCATCCGAGAGCGCCGGAACCGCGTACACGTCGATGCCGTCGACGAGCGCGGCTTCCGCGAGATTCGCCTCCGGTACGACGATGCGCGAGAATCCCGCCTGCTTCGCCGCGAGCGCCATCGCCAGCACGCCGGGAACCGCGCGCAAAGCACCATCCAGTGCGAGCTCGCCGCAAGCGACGTAATCGCGCAGCGCCACGCGTTCGATCTGCTCGTCCGTCGCGAGCAGCGACAGCGCGATCGCCAAGTCGAACCCCGCGCCGCTCTTGCGCATGTCCGCCGGCGCGAGGTTCACCAGCAGCCGTCCCGGCGGAAAGCCGAATCCTGAGTTGACGATCGCCGCGCGAATCCGCTCGCGCGACTCGTTGAGCGCGCGGTCAGGAAGTCCGACTATCGCGAAAGTGGGGATGCCCGCCGCAGAGTCGGTCTCGACCCGTACGACGTGCGCGTCGATGCCCGAAATGGCGGCAGAGAAGGCGAGAGCGATCATCGCGCCATCCCATCACGCGCAAACGCCGAGCGGCAAGGCCGCACGCATGTCCGCCAAGCGGGCAAGCACCGCATTTCACGGGCACGGCGATCGCGTAAAGACTTCGGGCCGGCGGAGGAACCCGGCACTGCCGCTGCCGCACAGTACGGTGGCGGACCGACGATCCGCAGACTGCGCTGGCCGTTCGAGGCGAGCGCGTTTCAACGTGCAACCCGTCTCCACACGGTGCACAGGTGTGATTGGCGATACTGTGGATAATGCCGTCGGCCCAATCAAAAGAGGCCGAAACGCCGCAATTTTCGCGCCGAACGGCCACTCCGGACGAAACCGGAATGCGAAGCGCTGCCTGGAAAATTTCAATGCTTGGTGTACCAACCAAGACGTGGGCAAGCAGGCTTCCCCCCGGATTCCGCATCACTTGAGAATTACTGTCAAGTAGGCGCGCCGCACGTCGCGCGGGGGCGCTCGCAGGGGACCCGCGGCGCGGGCCGCAATCGGGCAGGCGGTATGAAACAGACCTTCGCTCTGGCATGCGCGCTCGCCGTGGTCCTGGCCGGGTGCACCAAGGGTTCGGACACGACGAGCACCTCGTCGACCACCACGACGACGACGGCGGCCAGCCCCGGCGGGACCGCTGTCGCGGAGACCGGCGCCTCGGGCGGCGGCAAGACGATCGGCGTCTCGATTCAGAACCGCGAGGCCCAGTTCTATCAGGACATGGAGCGCGGCATGAAGGACGAGGCGGCCAAGTACGGCTACACCGTCACGGTCGTCGACGCGTCGCGCGACAACGCGAAGCAGCAGAGCCAAGTCGAGGACTTCATCTCGCAGAAGATGGCGGCGATCGTGCTGACGCCGTACGACTCGCGCGCGATCGGCAGCGCGATCGTCGAGGCGAACAAGGCGAAGATCCCCGTGTTCACGGCCGACATCGCCAACGCGTCGAAGGACGGCAAGGTCGTCTCGCACATCGCCAGCGACAACATCCAGGGCGGCGCGCAGGCCGGCAAGCTGATGTGCGACGCGCTGCCCGGTCACGTCGGCGCGATCGCGATCATCGACGAGCCCGAGGTCACCTCCGTCCAGGACCGCGTCAAAGGCTTCAAGCAGGCGATCGCGGCGAACTGCCCGGGCGTGACCATCGTCGCCGACATCGACGGCGGCGGCGAGCGCGCGAAGGCGTCCTCGTCGATGGAAGACATCCTGCAGTCCCACAAGGACCTCAAGGGCGTCTTCGGGATCAACGATGACTCCGCGCTCGGCGCGGCCAAAGCGATCGAGGCGGCGGGGCGCAAGGGCCAGATCGCGGTCATCGGCTACGACGCGCAGCCGGAGGCGCGCACCGCGATCGGCAACGGCATGATGTACGGCGACGCGATCCAGCACCCCGACCAGATCGGCGCCAAGACGATCGACGCGATCCACGACTACTTCAGCGGGAAGACGCCGCCGGCGAAGATCGCCGTCGAGGTCGGCACCTTCACCAAGGCCGACGCCGGCAAGTAGCTCCGCCGTGACCGCCGCGGCGCACGGCGCGCCGTTGCTGCGCATGGCCGGGATCGTGAAGACGTTCCCGGGCGTTCGCGCGCTCGACGGCGTCTCGTTCGACGTGAGCGCCGGCGAAGTCCACGCGCTGGTCGGCGAGAACGGCGCCGGCAAGTCGACGCTGATGAAGATCCTGGCCGGCGCGCAGCCCGCCGACTCCGGCACGATCGAGATCGACGGCAAGACCGTCGCGATCGACGGGCCGCGCGCGGCGGAGCGGCTCGGGATCGGCATGATCTACCAGGAGTTCAACCTCGTGCCGGACCTCGGCGTGATCGAGAACATCGTGCTCGGCGTCGAGCCGCGGCGCGGGCTGTTTCTGGACAAGCCGGCCGCGGCGAGCGAGACGGCCAAGGTGCTCGGCGAGCTCGGGATCGTGCTGCCGCTCGACCGGCCCGCGCGACGCCTCTCCGTCGCGCAGCAGCAGCTCACCGAGATCGGGAAATGCTTGGTGCGCCACGCGCGCTTGATCGTGATGGACGAGCCGACCGCCGCGCTGACCGAGCGCGAGATCGACGCGCTCTTCGCGCTGATCGGCAAGCTCAAGGCGCAGGGCGTCGCGTTCGTCTACATCTCGCACCGGCTGGAAGAGCTGCCGCGAATCGCCGACCGCATCACGGTGCTGCGCGACGGACGCGCGGTCGAGACGCGCGACGCCGCCGCGATGCCGCAGGGAGACGTCATCCGGCTGATGGTCGGGCGCGCGCTGGAAGCGCACTTCCCCGAGCTGCCGCCGGTTCCGCCGGACGCTCCGGCGGTGCTCGACGTTCGCGGCATCAGCGCGGCGAGCGGCCTGCCGGTGCGCGACGTCAGCTTCGCGGTCCGGCGCGGCGAGATCGTCGGGCTGGCCGGGCTGGTCGGCGCCGGCCGCACCGACATCGTGCGCGCGATCGCGGGCGCCGACGTACCGCTGCGCGGCGAGGTTCGCGTCGACGGCGCGCGCGTCGTGGTGCGCTCGCCGCGCAGCGCGATCCGCGCCGGCATCGCGCTCATCACCGAAGACCGCAAGGCGCAGGGTCTGGTGCTCGGCATGACGGTGCGCGAGAACACGACGCTCGCGCACCTCGGCGCGTTCCTGCGCGGCCTGTTCGTGGACAAGGCGGCCGAGACGAAGGTGACCAGCGAGGAGATCGCCGAGCTGCGCATCCGCACGCCGTCCGGCGAGCAGCTCGTGCGGAATCTCTCCGGCGGAAACCAGCAGAAGGTCGTGCTCGCGAAGTGGCTGATCGGCCACGCGCGCGTGTTCCTGTTCGACGAGCCGACGCGCGGCATCGACGTCGGTGCGAAGGCCGAGATCTACGGGCTCATGGTCGAGCTGCTGAAGCAAGGCGCCGGGATCGTGATGGTCTCGAGCGAGCTGCCGGAAGTGCTCGGCATGTCGCACCGCGTGCTGGTCGTGCGCGAGGGGCGGATCTGCGCCGAGTTCGCGGCCGCGGAGGCCACGCCCGACCGCGTGATCGCCGCGGCGACCGGAGTGGCCGCCTGATGGCCGAGGTCCCGAAGACCGTCAAAGCCGCCGTCGCCGCGCAGGTCCTGGAGCAGTCCGACGCCGACGCGGCGCGGAAGCGGCGTGCGGCGCTTCTTCGCGGCGCATTGTTCGGCGCGGTGTTCATCCTGGTGGTCCTGGTGGTGAACGTGCTCGCGCACGGCAACTTCCTCGAGCCCGGCAACATCACCAACGTGCTGCGGCAGATCACGGTGAACGCGATCATGGCGGTCGGGCAGACGTTCGTGATCATCACCGCCGGCATCGATCTCTCCGTCGGTTCGCTGGTCGCGCTGAGCGGCGTCGTCATGGCGCAGGTGACCAACGCGCTGCCGTTCGGCGGGCCTGCCAACTTCGCGGTGACGCTGATCGTCGGCGTCGCCGTCGGCTGCGCGGCCGGCTGGCTCAACGCGCTGCCCGTCGTGAAGCTGAACCTGCCGCCGTTCATCACGACGCTCGCGATGATGCAGATGGCGCGCGGGCTGGCCTTCATCCTCGCGCACGGCCAGCCGATCCCGCTGGCGAACAGCGCGCCGTTCGACTGGCTCGGGACCGGGTATCTGTTCCCCGGCGCGCTGGGGTTGCCGGGGATTCCGTACGCCGTGCTGGTCATGGCGGTGGTCGTGATCGTGTTCGCGGTGCTGCTCGGGCGCACGGCGTACGGGCGGTACGTCCTGGCGCTGGGCGGCAACGAGGAAGCGGCCCGCCTCGCCGGCGTCGACACGGGCCGGGTGAAGACGCTGGTCTACGTCATCTCCGGCGGCTGCGCCGCGCTGGCGGGGCTGCTGCTGATGTCGCGCTTCGCCTCCGGCGCGCCGCAGAACGGCACCGGCTACGAGCTGCAGGCGATCGCCGCCGTCGTCGTCGGCGGCACGTCCTTGATGGGCGGCCGCGGCACGATCGTCGGCACGTTCTTCGGCGCGCTGCTCATCGGCGTGCTCTACAACGTGATGAACCTCGTGCACGTCGAGTCGTACACGCAGCTCATCGTGCTCGGCGCGGTGATCCTGCTCGCGGTGGTGCTCGATCAGTTGCGGAAGCAGTACCTGGCCAAGCGCTGACGCCGGCCGCTATTGCATCGCGATGCGCGTCCCGGGACGGTCTTCATGGAGGCATGCGGTGGCGCGCCCGCCGAGTGACACGTACGCCGTCCAGCCGCCCGCGGCGAGCTCGTAGAACGGATTGAACGGCGACCGCGACTCACGACTCGGGTGCCATACGAGATCCGGCTTCCCTTGCGGCTCGATCTTCGGTCCGTCGACCGCGATGGGGACCGCCGCCAGCGCGATGTCGATCGCGTCGTCGTCACAATGCAGGTCGGTGTAGGGAAGGCCGAAAGCGCTCCCGAGGTACCCGCCCCGCGGATCGAGCCGAAGCATGTCGGCGAATCCGTCCGGCCGCTGAAACGGTACCAGCCAATACGACTCCGCACCGCCGAGGCGGCGCACCATCCGCGGCTTGCCCGGTGCGTTTCCGGCGGACGGATCGTTGAGCAGGCTGCGCCGGAAATTCGACGCTCTCGCCGCGATGGTGTCCACCGTCACGGCCGGCTGCGCGTCGGACGGTGCTTGTGCCGGCGCGCGAAGGACGCCCGTAGGGACAGCCGATCGGTCCGTCACGATCACGAAGTTGCGATCGTCGCTGTACTTGCGGTCGGGATTGAGCTCGTGGAAATACGTGTCGAGGAATGCGGTGAGCGGGAGGTGCTCCTCGATGAAGCTTTCCCGGGCCGGCGGCGGCCTTCGCGTTCCACCGGGTATCGCGCGCACGAAGCCGTCGGCCGGGTTCAAGATCGTAATGGAGTCGATCCCGAAGCCGTTCCCACCGGCCGGGTCCCCGGTCCCTTCAGCGGCAAAGACGACGATCCAGTGCGTTCCGCCGAACACGATGACGGCCGTCGGCCTTTTCAGCAGCAGTGCCCGTACCATCGTCTCGCACGAAGGGATTGCACGCGCGGTTCGTGATACGCCGTAATTCGGCCGCGGTGTGCTGTTCGGGTGATCCTGCGGATACTGAGCGAGCGCGCCGGCCACGCCCTCCGGGCTGCCGAAGTCGAACTGGTCGTTGCTGGAGCGGTCGATGATGCGGCCGAGGTCCTCTTGCATGTCGGCCGGGATCGTCGCGGTGTACCCGAACGTGCTCAGAATCATCTCGGTGCACGCTGCGGAGCACCATTCTCGGGCCGTTTGGCGCACGGGCTCGACGGTGATCGGCGGAGCCTTCCACGGCGGACCGGCCGCGGCCACGACGCTCGTCTCCTCGATGAATGTGTCGATTTGTTCGTCGATGCGGATGTGCACGATTCGCCTGCTTTCGTTGAACGCGATGGTGATGGCACTCGGTGGAATGCTGACCACCGAGCCGCTCTCGATGTCCGCCTGCATCCACATCGAGAGGTGGGTCGGTGGCGCGAAATCAGGGGCGACCTCCGAGTCGTTCGTGACAACGGCGTTCAGCGGAAACCTCTGGGAGAGCCCGTTGAGAGACGCCGTTTGCAGCAGGCCGAACGCCGCCGGCTGACCGGTTTCGTTCCGGACGTCGTGGTGGCGGGGCGGGATGTCGCCGGACGGTTCCGGCGGCCCGAATCCGTCGGACCGGAGCGGGTACACCGCGCGGTCTAGCGCGGGATGGACTTCGGCAATGATGCGCACCGCCTCGCCGGGGCGCAGGACGGGGGCCCCGGCGAAAACGCCGTACGTGTCGTCCCAAGACAGCACGTCGGGCGAAGACGGATTCCAGGCTAGCCAGGCGACGTTCGAGGTGCTGTCCGCGCCGTGCCTCGCGACGACGATGCGCATCCCGGCCTGCCTGAGGCGCTCCAAAGCCGGAACATCGACGCTCAGCACGAGCGTGTAGCAATGCGTCATTGGTCCCTCGGATATGGCCGCCGGTTTCACGTATCATGGGGCCAATACGTTACTAGCTGGTTACTGCTCCGGCGGGCCCCCGCTTCCCGAGAGAGGGGTGAGGTGACGGGGACAACGATTGGGCATGGATTCGTCCGGCTCGCCGCGCGAGCCGCGGCCGATCCGGCACGCCTGATCGTGGCCACCGCGCCGGTCGGTTACGACAAGGGGCGGTTTGCGCGCGAAGCTGCCGCCCACGTCGGGGACCTCCGGGTCGCAACGCTGGCCGCGGACCCGGGTCGTACCGACCTGTACCGCACCGTGCTCGACGCACTGGCCGCCGGCGACCAGCGCCGAGCGGGGCGCTCAGCGGCGGACCGTCTGGCGCAGAGTGCGCAATCGGCCACCGCCAGCTCGCGCGAGCTGCTGCGGCCGGAGTGGGCACTCTCCGGCGGGCCGCAGCTCTTCGTGCTTCGCGATGCGACCGGGCTCTTGGCGACGCCGGACGGTGTGGATCTCCTGGCGGACCTTGTCGCAGCTTTGCCGCCCGGGCGAAAGCTGCTCGTGACGACCCGGGCGCCCCTCCCGCCGGCACTGCTCACGATCGTCGAACGAACCGAGAGCTTTCGCATCGGGGACGAAGAGCTGGCCGTCACGGAGCGCGCGGTGGAGGAGCTGGCCGGCGCCGCCGGACTCGAGCGGAAGATCGGCCGCACCTTCTATGCACTGACGGCGGGGTGGCCGCTCGTCGCGCGTCTGCTCTGCGCGCTCGTGCGGCTCGGAGAGCCGCCGGAGGAGCTCCTCGACGCCGCCCGTTCGCTCCAGCGAGCCGATCTGTTCGCGTTCGCGGTGCACCGCTGCATCGCGCGGCTCGACGGCGCCGCTCGCGAGGCGCTCGTCGTCGCCGCCCTGCTTCGTGAAGCGTCGAACGCGCAGCTCGTGCGCATCCTCGGCGAGAGGTGCGACGACGTCGTGTTCGCGCGGCTGACGGCGCTGCCGTTCGTCGTCGTCGCGGCGGGACGGCTGATCGTGCATCCCGACGTCGTCTCGATGCTCGACGACCGGTTCCCCCATCTCGTGAAGCCGCTGTACGACCGAGCTCTCAGCGCGCTGACCGGCGACGCCGCGTACATCGACGCCGCGAACGTCGCGCTGCGCCGCGGCGACGTCGGGAAAGCGGCGGCCATCATCGACGCCGCGCCGTCGTATCTCATGGCTCCCGCGCCGCTGCACGAGTACGAGCGCATCATCGAGCGGCTGGACCGCCAGACCCTCACGCGGTACCCGAACCTGTGGATCGCGACGATGCCGTACCGGTCGTTCGCGGTCGACCGCGCGACGTTCGTGCGCGAGGCGGAGACCGTGTACTACTGCCTGCCCGCGGCGTCCGCGCCCGACCAGCGCGCCCGAGCGCTGATGCTGCTTTCGTCCGCCTTGATGAACATGGGCCGGCGTGCCGAGGCGGAGCGGCTCATCGCCGAGGCGCTCGATACGTTCGCGCGAAGCGACGACGAGTCGCGGGCGTCCCTGTTGAGCTTCTTGGCCTGGATGTCGGGCAACGACGGGCGGTTCGCGCGCGCCCACGAGCTCGCGGCGGAGGCGGCCACGATCGTGCGGCGCGACTTCAGCGACAATCAAACGCTGCACTACATCGAGATGCACGAAGCCGCATACCGCGGTCAGAACGAGCGCGTGCGAGTCATCGTGGACGAGCTGCTCCGCCGCGATGAGACGCCGCTGCACCGCGCGTTCACCGCCGGGAACGGAGCGCTGTTCACCTGGGCCAACGGTGACGATGCCGGGTTTCTCGGCTACCTGGCCGAGATGGAAGAGACGCTGACGCCCGGACTCGAACGCGGTTTTCGCCCGGTCATCGACGCGGCGCGCGGCCGTCCCGGCGCCGCCGACGAGGACTACGCGTGGCCCGTGATGCACGCCGTCGCGCAGCTCTTCCGGATGGGGAACGCGACGAGCAACGACGAGGCGCTCGACGCGGCGCGGCGCGCCGCCCGGGCCGCCGACGAGCGCGACGACCCCTACACGCAAACCCTGGCGTACTCGGCGCTCCACGTGCTCGGCCCGGAGCTGCGGAAGACGACGTCCGAGAAGCTGCGCGCGACCGTTCGACGCGTCGAGAGCAACGAGCTGCAGGCGGCCGTGCTCGGGCTGCTCGAGGACCGCGACGCGGGCATGCTCGAGGAGTTCGTTCGCCGGCGCGTGCAGCGCCTGCACGTGACCGTGGCCCAACGCCCGCTCGTCGTCGAGCTGCTCGCGGGCCGTGTCGTGCGCGACGGCGTCGAGATCAAGCTCTCTTACAAGGAGTTCGAGTTGCTCGCGCTGCTCGGGTCCGCGCCGTCCGCCTTGTCGCGGGACCGCATCGGCGAAGCGCTGTGGGACCATCTCGCTCCGGAAGAGTGGCCGAACAATCTGAAGGTGACGCTGTCTCGCCTGCGCCGGAAGCTCGCGATGCACGATGCCGTCACCATCCTCGACGGCAGCTACCGGTTGTCTCCGCTCATCGACGTCGACCTACGGCGCGCGGAGGCGCTGCTGCGCCGTTCCGTCGCGAATCCGGCGGATGCGGCGAGCAGAGCGCAGCTCGCCGAGATCGTCGAGGTCTTCACCGCCGGCGGCATCGCCCGCTACGAGCGGTTCGCCTGGGCCTACGGGCTGCGCGCGCGCATCGAGTCGATCGTCTGCGAGGCGGCGACGTTGTTGGCGAAGGCGGCTGTCGAGCAGCGCAACTGGAACGAAGCCATGCGCTTCGCGGATGTCGTCGCAGCGGTCGACTCGTATGACGACGCGGCGTGCGAGGTTCGCATCCGAGTCCTCGTCGCCAACGGTGACGCGGACGCGGCGCGGCGCGAATACCGGCGCTACGCCGCATCCCTAGCGCACGAGCTCGGAGCCAAGCCGTCGGGACGCCTTGCCGAGCTCGTGCGCTAACGGATGGCCCGTCTTACGAACCTTCGAGCCCCCAGGGCCCCATGACCCCGCCGATCTTGCCGGACTTCACGACGCTGGCGCTCGCCGCCGGCGCCACTTCCAGTGGTGCATCGATCCAGCGAATATACCTCGTTCCGGCCACGTTGATGGCGACGTAGGCGAGAAAATCGTCATCGGGTGCGGGGACCGCGAAGAGCTCGACCGACGGTGCCACCAACGGGGTGTTGAGGTCGCTGTCGAACTCCAGAACGGCGCCGAATGCGAGGCCGACGCCGGTGCTGACCGTATCCGGGAGCGGCGCCGAGGCGGTAACCTTCGGAGTCGTCCCTCCGATCGACAGTGTCGCGTGGACGTTCCGGGTCGCAGCTCCCGGCTGAACCGGAGGCAAGACCGGCACGACCGCGCTCGGCGGGCCCTGATCGTTGATGTTGACCACGAGCTCGTTGTGGGCGGCGTCGAAGAAGATGTTCGTGATGTAGAGCGGATCGCCGAAGTACGGACCGAACGGTGGGTTGGGCGCGTTCAGAAACCCGACGGCCGTTCCGAACAAGTACATCCTGCGTATGTTGGCTTTCAGCCCTTTTGCGGCCAAAGCCTCGACGTTGTTCTGCATGAGAGTAATCGATCGCTCCTGTAAGGATCTGGCGCGTTAGAACGTGCTGAGAGGGGCCAAGCCTCCGTTGAGGCCGATGAAACGTGCGAGCACGTCTTGCGCGACGTCCGGTCCGTGCTCCGCGATGACGGCCATGGCTGCCGAGTCCTTCTGCAGCGCAACACAGGACTGGCAGATGGAGACGGCTCGGGGCAGCGTGTATCCCGGGATGTAGTTTGCGACGAAACTCGCGATCTCGTGCGGCCCTGCCACGTGAAGCCACAGCTTCAAGAGCTCGTTCGGAGCGTCACGCAGCGCGTCGGCGAGCGTGCGGTCCGCGACCGACGCGATCCGCAGTTCCGGCAACTGCTCCATGGGGAAGCCGCAGCACGCGAGAAGCTGCTGATCCGGGGTCACGGTGATGACGTCCATGATCTGCGTGCAGCGCCCGGTCTCGGCTGTTCCGCCTGCGTCGATGAGGCGCTCGTGCGTGAGCGGCGTCATGCCGCGTCCGGCGGCGTCCGGCGTCCACGGATCGTGCCCGAGAAACACCTGTTTGGCCGCGACCTCGGCGGCGAGCTGTTCGTGCAGGATCGTCTCGTCGAACGTCTGCTGATCGCAGACCTCGATCGCGACGCGGCACGGAATCCCCGCCTGCGCCGCAGCGCGCGCGGCGTGAACGATCCGCTCGACCGGGACGAAGCGCTGGTGGAAGGTTCCGGTCGACAGCATCATCTGGTCGAGGCCGGCCTTGCGCGCGCTGCCGACGCGCGCTTCGGCGGCTTTGGGGTTCACCGCCCAGTAGCCGTTGGTGATGACGCGCGTCTCCAGCGCCAGGCGATGCGCGTGCGCGATGAGGTCGTCGAGCTCGTCGCCGAGCAGGAAGCATTCGCCGCCGGTGAACCCGACCCGGATCAGCGAAGGGATCGCTTTCGTTTCCTCGAGCAGCGCGTGCATGCGGGGGACCGGGATCGCGCCGTGGGCGCGCGGGCTCGAGCCGATGCAGCAGTGGTCGCACGCGGCGGTGCAGCGTCGTGTCGTGATGAGCGAGAGGGCACGCGGGCGAATGAGCATCGCTATCGCGCCTCGCGGTATCGTTCGGCGAGGCACGCGTCGTCGGTCATCAGAAGGTCGACGGGGCCTTCGAACGCTTCGTCGCCGGAGCTGTGGCACGGAACGACGTACAGCACGATGGGCTTTCCTTTCGTGTACGGCCGGGAAACCGCGACGGTGCCGTAGTGAACGCCGCCGAACACGAAGCTGATCGTCTCGACGATGTCTTGACTGCGGCGTCGCGACCGCATGTCGATGACCGCCGCGCGAGGCCTCTCGCGATCGGGGCGGTCCGGCTCCTGGTGCATCACGTCGGACACGGTCTTTTTCCTCCGGTCCGGCGAGTGTGCGGCGCTGCGGTTACAGTGCGGTTAACACCGGGACCGCTATCGTGAGGCGAGCCGGCGCCGTTGCCAGTCGCCGCTCGCGAGGCGCAACGTCGTCACGGCGCCGCGCACGACCCAGGCCGCGATCCAGCCGCACGGCACCGCCCAGAGACCGAGCCCGAGGACGCGGATGCCGAGCGTGATCACGCAAACTGCCACCGCGGACGTGAGAATCCCCATCCCCATGACGAACCGCGTGTCGCCCGCGCCGCGAATCGGCGCCAGCATCGTCATGGCGTAGCCTTTGAGCGGCAGCGACACTCCCGCGTGCAGTGCCAGCGGGGCCGCCGCGAGCGATGCCAGCGCGGGACTCAGCGTGCAGAGCGCGGCGAGCGGCCAGGAAAGCGCCGCGACCAGCCCACCGACCAGCCCGCACACGACGACGGCGATCCGCGTCGCGCTGCGCCGAAACGCCGTCGCGCCCGCGTAGTCGCGCGCGCCGATGCGCTGCCCGACGATGATCTCGGATGCTTCGCCGAGCGCGCCCGGAAGCGCCCACGTGATGTCGCTGACGAGCGAGAGCGCGCGGAACGCCGCGACCGGCTGCGTACCGGACGGCGCGAGCAGCGCGACGATCACCGGATCGGGCGCCATCTGCAGCACGAGGAAGACGAACTCCGGCCAGCTCAGCGACGCCGTCAGCTTCACGAGCGCCGGGTCGATCGACCACGACCGAAAGATGCCGAGGCCGGGCCGGCGCCGCGTCTCGAACACCATGTAGGCCAGACCGGCGAACTCGGCGATCAAGGACGAGATTCCGGCGCCGGTCATCCCGAACGGGTGATGGGTGCCGGCGCCCAGCGCCAGCACGAACACCAGCGGGACGTGCACGGCGTTGATCACCAGCAGCAGCCGCAGCGTCGGCTTCGAGTCACCCGCGGTGGCGAACGCGGACGCCAGCAGACCGCTGAACACCATCGGCATCAAGCACGCGCAGCGCAGCACGAGGTAGTGCGCCGACGCGTCGAGGGGCGCACCGGCCGGAAGGATCGCACCGAGCAGCGGCCGCGCGCCGGGCAGCGACGCCGCCGCCGCGAGCGCCGCGATCGCGAACGGCACGACCAAGGCGGCGCGGACGATCGCGCCGTAGCGCGCGCTCTGCCCAGCGCCGATCGCCTGCGCGCCGACGATCCGGATCCCGCTCGCGAACGCGAACAGCCCGATCCCCAGGACCATGAAGACGCCGACCGCGCCGGTGATCCCCGCCAGCGCCGCGGTCCCGAGCGCGCCGATCGCGATGGTGTCGACGATCCCGAGGAGCTGGTCGGTCACGAGCGCCAGCGCGTTCGGCGTCGCGAGGCGGCGCAGCGCCGCGCCGGCGTCGCGGTGCTCGATCGCGTCGATCGTCGCCATGAAAGCCGCGGCTCAGCGCGTGCGGATCAGCGTCCGCTGCAGCGTGTAGAGGAGGCGTTCGCCTTCTTCGAGCTCTTTGAGCATCGCGCGGCCGCGGAACGAGGGCAGCGCGTCGGTCAGGATGTCGACCGCGTCGGAGAGCTCGCGCCGGTTCGTCAGCGCGCCTTCCGCCTCGCCTTCGGTCGTCTTCTGCATCACCATCGTCGCGTACTTGAGCGCGGTCTTCGCGCGCTCCATCTCGTTGTTCGCGTCGGTGAACGCCTTGAGCGCCGCGCGGTACGCGCGCGCCGCCTCGGCGTAGTCGCGCTTGCGCGTCGCCAGCATCCCGGCCAGCGTCTCGGAGTAGCCGATGTCGACCGCCTTCGAGCGCCCGAACGTTCGCGCGAGCACTTCGCGCGCGCTCGCCTCGACCGTCGGCGGGATCCCGAAGGGCCGCTCGCGCGATGCCGCGGCGGCGCGCGGCGCGGGCGGCTGCTGCATCGCCGGGTCCGACGGCTCCACCGGCCCGGTGACCAGCGAGCGCAGCTCGGCGACGACTTCCTCCGCGGTCTGATACCGCTTGTCGGGCTCTTTCTCGAGCAGCCGCAGGATGATGCGCTCGATCTGCGGCGGGACCGCGCGGTTCACCGTGCGCGGCGGCTGCGGAGGCTCGTTCACGTGCGCGAAGATCACCGCCACCAGATCGTCGGTCTCGTTCTTGAAGGGCAGCGATCCGGTGAACGTCTCGTAGAGCATCACGCCGACCGAGTAGAGGTCGCTGCGCGCGTCGGCGACCTTGCCCAGAAATCGTTCCGGCGGCAGGTACGCGATCGTGCCGACGATCTCGCCGGCGCTGCGCGCGCTCGACATGTCGCTGGTGCGCCGCGCCAGCCCGAAGTCCATCACCCGCACCGACCCGCTCGGCAGCACCATCACGTTGGCCGGCTTGAGGTCGCGGTGCACGATCCCGTTGTCGTGCGCGTACTGCAGCGCTTCGAGGATCTCGACGTACTGGCGGATCGCGCCGTGCACGGTCAGCTCGTGCGCGGGGATGGCGCCCATCGTGCGGCCTTCGACCAGCTCCATCACGATGAACGAGCAGCCGCGGTCGCGCCCCGCGTCGTACACCGCGACGACGTTGCGGTGGTTGAGCTTCGCCATCGAGCGCGCCTCGCGCAGGAAGCGGTCGCGCTCGCCGTCGTCGCGCTCGGTCAGCACCTTGATCGCGACGGGGCGGTCGAGGACGACGTCCTCGCCGCGGTAGACGTCGGCCATCCCGCCGCGCCCGATCAGCTCGTCGACGCGGTAGCGCCCGGCGAGCGTCTCGCCCGTCAGCGCCTGGTTCACGCGAACGCTCCGCGGTGCAGCATCGCGCGGCCGCGGTCGAAGGTGACGACGTCGAACCGCGCGCGGGCGCGCGGCGCGGCGATCTGCAGCCAGTCGGTCGCGAGGGCGCGCAGCGTCGCGCGCTTGCGCGCGTCGACCGCGCCCGCGGCGCTGCCGAACGACGCGTTCGCGCGGGCCTTCACCTCGACGAACACGACCGTCTCGCCGTCGCGCGCGATGATGTCGATCTCGCCGCCGGGCAGCCGGACGTTGCGCCCGACGATCCGGTAGCCGTGGGCCTCGAGCAGCGCCGCCGCGGCGTCCTCGCCGGCGCGCCCGCGCTGCGCGCGGTTCACGTCGCGAACGCTCCGGACTCGACCGCCTCCTCCGCCGCGGCCTGCTCGCCGGCGACGAACTGCTCCATCCCGGGCAGCGCGTCCCACGCCGCGCGCACGCGCCAGAACCCGCGCCGGTGCTCGACGCACGGGCCGTGCGCGTTGAGCGCGGCGATGTGCTGCGGCGACGCATAGCCCTTGTGCTGATGAAACCCGTACGCCGGATAGCGCTCGTGCAGCGCGACCAGCAGTCCGTCGCGGTGCACCTTCGCGACGATCGACGCGGCGGCGACCGTGGCGCACTTCGCGTCGCCCTTGATGACGGGCTCCTGCGGCCCGGACCACGATTTGATCCGCACGGCGTCGGTGAGCAGGTACTCGGGCGGCACGTGCAGCGCGGCGAGCGCGCGCTCCATCGCGAGGATGCTCGCCCAGTAGATGTTGAGCCGGTCGATCTCCTCGACGCAGGCTTCGCCCACCGCCCACGCCACGCAGTTCGCCTTGATCTCGACCGCCAGCGACTCACGCATCTCCGGCAGCACTTGCTTCGAGTCGTTCAGACCGCGCAGCTTGAGCGGACCGTCGGTCACGACGCAGGCCGCGACGACCGGGCCGGCGAGCGGGCCGCGCCCGACCTCGTCGATCCCGCCGACGAGCCGGTAGCCCGAGGCGCGCGCGCGCTCCTCGAAGGCGTGCAGCCGGTCCAGCCGGCGCCGCTCGCGCTCCGACGCGTTGCGCTTCTTGCGGCGCGCGGCCTCGGCGGTCGCCACTACGCGGCCACCGGGTGCTCGAACGTGAAGCGCCCGAACTTCCCGTCGTTGAAGTCTTTGAGGTACGCGCCGGCCGCGTTGTGCAGATCGGCCTCGCCGCCGCGCCGCGCGAAGCCGCGCGCGCGCGCGAACGTCTCCAAGTCGGGAACGCCGAGCTGCGGACGGTGCACGCGAACCCATGCGACGAAACGCTGCACCACTTCCTCCGCGTCGAACCGCTCGCGCGGCAGCGCACCGGTCAGCGCGAGCTGCCACTGCGCCTCGGGCGTGGCGATCTTCGGGACGAGGATTCCGGGCGTGTCCATCACTTCGAGCTTCGGCTGAACGCGGAACCACTGGAGCGCCCGCGTCACCCCGGCCTTGTCCTCGGCCTTCGCCGCCGTGCGGCGGAGCAGGCCGTTGATGATCGAGGATTTGCCGGTGTTCGGGATGCCGACCACCATCGCCCGCATCGTCCCGCGCTCCGCCGCGAGCTCGCCGAGCGCCGCCGCGACGCGCTTCACCGAAGATTGATCCTTTCCGTTCACCGCGACCGCCGTGCGGCCGTGCGCTTCGTGCCACGCCGTCCATTCACGCGTCGCGTGCGGGTCGGCTAGGTCTTCGCGCCCCAGCACCACGATGCGCGGCTTCCGCGCGGCGAGCCGGTCGAGCGCGGGGTTCGCCGAGGCGCGCGGCACCCGCGCGTCGACCACCTCGATCAGCACGTCGACGATGCGCAGCCGCTCGCCGAGCTTGCGCATCGCCTGCGCCATGTGGCCCGGGTACCACTGGATCTCGGCATTGAGCGTGCGGCGTTCGGTTCGCGGCTCGGGCGCTCGCTCCACCGGGTCGTCGTCTTCCGACACGATCACAGCGCCCGCGGCGGCCAGATGCCGACCAGCGCTTTGCCGACGACGTCGGTGTCGCGCACCACGCCCCAGTTGCGGGAGTCGTCGCTTTCGGCGCGGTTGTCGCCCAGCACGTAGTACGCGCGCGGCGGGATCACGACGGCGGGCGCGCTGCGCGCGTCGCGGAACCGCACGTACGGTTCGGCGAGCGCGCGCCCGTCGACGCGGACGACGCCGTCGCGCACCTCGACGCGCTCGCCCGGAAGTCCGACGACGCGCTTGATGTACGTCTCGGTCGTCGGCGCGTCATGGCGGAAGGCGACGACGTCACCGCGGCGTACGGCGCCGAAGCGGTACGCGAGCGTGTTGATCAGCACGATCTCGCCGGCGTGCACCCGCGGCTCCATCGAGAGACCGTCGACCGGCGAGGTTCGCATGAAGAACGCCGTTGCGATCAGAGCCAGCACGACGAGCTGTGCCGACAGCGAAACGACGGTGCGCGTCCTCGCCACGCGACGCTCTTCCGCTCAGGGGATTTCGCCGTCCTGCCCGCGGCGCGGGATCAGTGCAGGATGTGGATGCGGCTGAAGGGCCAGAAGAGGAGGAACGCGTGGCCGGTGAAGCCCGCTTTCTCGCCCTTGCGCGGACCGGCTTGGAACGTGCCGGCGGGCTGCGCGAAGCCCCAGACGTGCGAGTCCTCCGAGTTGTTCCGGTTGTCGCCGAACATCAGGTAACAGCCGTCGGGGATGCGGTCCGGCGCGCTCCACTTCTCGCGCGGCGGAACGTTCGCGCGCGACGGGTCGAGCGGCGCGCCGTCGACGTAGACCCCGTAGTTCTTCACTTCGAGCTCGTACTGCGGCTTGTCGGCGATGTACGGCTCGTTCATCGCGGCGCCGTTGCGGAAGACGACCCCGTTGTGCACGCGGAGCTGGTCGCCCGGAAGCCCGATCGTGCGCTTGATGAAGTCGTTCGTGCTCGGGATCGGCGGCGGGAAGACGACGATGTCGCCTTCGTGCGGCTTGGTGAAGCGGTACTCGAACTCGTTGACCAGCAGCAGGTCGTGGATCTGCAGCGTGGGCTCCATCGACGCGCTCGGGATGAAGAAGGTCCGCACGACGAACGTGATGAGGAACAGCGCGACCAGGCCCGCGACGATGAACGCGTCGAGGTACTCCCGCACGATGGTGCGGATCGTCGGGCTCCGGCGCGGCTCACCGGGAGCGGCGGCGACCACGACTTCGGGCTTGATGCTGATCGCGACGCGCACGATCGCGAAGACCGCGATGAGTGCGAGCAGTTCGAGGGGCGTCACGGGCAGACCGCGCTACTTGGCGGTCTTGCGCTCCTGCTTGCGTTCCTTGATGCGGGCCGCCTTGCCGATGCGGTCGCTGAGGAAGTAGAGCCGCGAGCGGCGGACGATCCCGCGCTTCGAGACCTCGATGCGGTCGAGGCGCGGGCTGTGCAGCAGGAACGAGCGTTCGACGCCGACGCCGTGCGCGACGCGGCGCACCGTGATCGACTCGGCCAGGCCGCCGCCCTTGCGGACCGTCACGACGCCCTCGAACATCTGGACGCGCTCTTTGCCGCCTTCGACGACTTTCGAGTAGACCTTGACGGTGTCGCCCGGACGGAAGACGGGGACGTTCGGCTTCTCCTGTTCCTTCTGGATCAGGTCGAGTACGTTCATGACAGCTCTCTGGCGAAACAGCGAAAACGCCGCATGGGGCGCGGCGGGCAACCTCGGTAGTGTACCACGGACCCCCTACCCCGGCAAGGCCGAACCGTGTCGGTGCCGGACGGTGTGTCGGGCGCTAGTACGGATACGGGGGATCGCGGGCGAACAGACTCAGGATAAGCGCCAGATCGCCGTGCGTCGCTGACCGCTCGGTCGCGTCGCTTACGGCGCCTCACAGGTCCAGAACACCGCGGAGGCCGGCGTTTACTTGCTCGATGTTGGGCGGGAGCATCCCGATGGTCTCAAGGACGAACCTCGCTGTACTCGGTTGGGTCTAGCCGGACGCGAACGACCTCACCTCGTACGACGCTCATGCGTCCTCGGCGTCCAGTCCGTCGAACAGCGTGCAAGTGAATTCTTCGGCCATCTGAACGTCTTCGTCGGCACGTTCGCGCATCGCGGCTTCGATCTCCGCATCCTCGCGGGCCCGCGCGATGCGGCGCGCCGTGGCCCGGGCGCGGGACTGCTCGCGGCGCCACTCGGCGATCTTGGCGTGGTCGCCGCTCAGCAGCACGGGCGGGACGTCGACGCCGCGGAACGTGGGCGGCCGGGTGTAGGCGGGATGGTCGAGGTTGCCGTCGGACCAGGAGTCCGTCGCGGCGGAATCCGGGTCGATCGCGCCCGGAACCAGCCGGACCACCGCGTCGAGAAACGCCATCGCCGCGATCTCGCCGCCGGTCAGGACGAACTCGCCCAGGGAAACTTCCTCGATCGGGTAGAGCTCGCGCAGCCGCTCGTCGACGCCCTCGTAGTGGCCGCAGATCAGGACCAGCCGGTCCAGGCCGGACCATGCGACGGCGTCGGCTTGGCGGAAGACCGGGCCGGTCGCCGAGGTCAGGATGATGCGCCGGCGCTCGTCCGGCGGCGCGGCGGCGAGAATTGCGTCGAGGACGCGCGCGAGCGGTTCCATGCGGAGCACCATGCCGGGACCGCCGCCGTACGGCCGCGCGTCGGCGCGATCCCCCGGCTCGGTGGCGTCGAGCAGGTGGTGGGTGGTCACGGTGACCAGGCCGCGTTCGACGGCGCGCCCGACGATCGACAGCCCGATCACCGGCGCGAACATCTCCGGGAAGAGCGAGACGACGTCGACGTGCAAGAGGCCCACGTGGCGTTCTTCGACCGACTGCGGCGGCTGGTCCCCGGGCCCGACCCGTCGGACCCGTTCGCGCGCGGGACCCGGGCGCTGAACCGCGGGCGTCTCGACGAAGCCGAAGCGGCGTTCGACGAAGCGCTCGCGGACGCGCTGCGCGCCGCCGGCGGTGCGGGCGCGCCGGCGATAGCCGCGCCGCACGTCGCGACCGTGCGCAACAAGCGCGCGATCGTCGCGATCCGCCGCGGCGACCGCGAGCGCGCGATCGCGGAGCTGATCCTCGCGCTCGAAGCCGAGCCGCGCAGCCCCGCGGCGATCACGACCATCGGGAACTTGCTGCTCGAGGACCGTGCGTTCGACGACGCGATCGCGCACTACGAGCACGCGATCCTGATCGACGAGGCGTACGCGCCGGCGCACCACAACCTCGGCGTCGCGCTGCACCGCACCGGCCGGCGCGGCGAAGCGGTGCGCCATCTGCGGAAGGCGACGCGGCTCGAAGGGCGCATGAAGCGCCGGTGATGGACAGCGAGCAACTCCGTCTGAGCCCCGAGCTGCTTGTCGTGCTGCGCACCGGCGTCAGCGCGGCGATCGAGCACGGCGCGGAGTTCGTCGCGCCGCCGCATCTGCTGTTGGGTCTGCTGGCGGATCCGCACGTCGGCCCGGCGATCGACCCGCTCGTTCCGCGGGACGTCATCATGCGCGCCGCCGGCGAGGCCGCGAAAAAACTGCCGGAGGTCGCCGAAGTTCCGGAAGGCGCGCTGCCCGAGCCCGAGCACGCCCCGTTCGCGCGCTTCGAGTCGCTGGCGTTTCGCTCGCACGACGGAACGCGCACGCTGTACCTCGACGCCGACGCGTATCACGTGTTCATCGAAGGCGCGCGCCGCGCACAGGACGTCTACCGCGCGAAGCACCTCGTCTACGGCTTCACCGCCGAAGCGGTGAAAGACCGCGATCTGCTGCGCTTGTTCGGCAGCGATCCGCAGAGCGTGACCGAGGCGGTCGACGCGCTCTAGAGCGTTTTCGTACCGATCACGTCGGCCGACGTGATGTCCTCGAGGTACTCGAAGAGCTGCGGCAGCGTGATCTTCTCGAGCGCGCCGCGCTCCTTGATCCCTTCGCCGTCCTCGCCCTCGTCCCGCAGGTAGCAGCGCGACTCGACGCCGCCCGCGCCTTCGCTCAGGAACGAGACGGCGAAGCCCTTGCCCAGCGTGTCGTCGTAGATCCGCATCGCGGCCGGGTTGAGGATCTCGATCGAGTGCGACGCGTTGTTCGCATCGAAGATCGTGATCGTCAGGTAGTCGCGGTTCACGATCTCGATCGAGCCGACGACGAAGGTGTTCTTGGCCGAGAAGAACTCATGCCCGCGCTTGTTGCGCGAGCTCACTTCGTAGAAGACGCGATGCGCGACGAAGCGGTTCAGGATCTTGCGGAGCGTCGCGATCGACGCCAGCGTCTCCGTCCGGTTGCCGCGGGTGTAGATGATCTTCAGGGCGAGGGGGCCGGCCTTCGGTGATCTCCGCGGGCGCCGTCCTGCGCGCCGATTTTCGCGGGGCATGACGCGTTGCACGGGACCGGGAAGAAACCCTACCCGATGTTCTCCATCCCCGACATGGCGCTGCTCGGCGCGGCCGCCCTCCTGCTCTTCGGCCCCGAACAGCTCCCCCGCGTCGCGCGGCGGGCCGGCAACGTCATGCGCGAGATCCAGAACACCTCGCAGTCCTTCATCCGGGAGATGGAGCGGGCCGCCGACATCCAAGACGAGGCGGTCCACAAGCCGTCGGATCCCGGCGCGGCGTACGACCCGCTCCCGTACGAGCCCGTCCCCTACGACGACGCGCCGACCATGGCGATGCACGCGATCGAGCCCCCGGCCCCCGACCCGGCGCCGCCGGACGCGGTCGGGGAGAAGCTGGCCGAGCCGCGCCCGGCGCTCGACCTCGGCGGCGCCGAGGCGCTTCCCGCGGCCGCAGCCCCGCCGCCCGGGGCGCTGAAGCACGTCTTCGGCGAGCCGGCCGAGGCGCCCGAACCGCCGCACGCGGGGACGAACGGCGCGGCGAACGGCTCACCCGCCGCAGAGCCGGCGCCAGAGCCGGATCACGCGCCGCACCTCTAGCCGGGTCTCGGCGTACGGCGGCACGCCGCCGTAGCGGTCGACCGCGCCCGCGCCGGCGTTGTACGCGGCGATCGCGCGCTCGTAGCGCGCCTGCGCCGGCAGCGCGCCGTACCGTGCCAGCAGGCGGGTGAGGTGGACGACCGTGCCGTGCAGGTTCGCCTCCGCGTCATCCGGGTCGACCCCGAGCCCGGCCGCCGTACCGGGCATCAACTGGCCCAGCCCGCGCGCCCCGGCGCTCGAGACCGCGCCCGGCCGCCACGATGACTCGACCGCGACCAGCGCGACGACCAGCCGGGCGTCGATACGTGCCGCGTCGGCCTCGGCGATGACGCGCGCGGCGAGACGGGTCGCGCGCGCGTCCTCGAGCGCCGGGTCGAACGACCGCAGCGCCGCGGCGTACGCGAGGACGACGGAAACGGCGAGAGGGCCGAGCACACCGTCGCCGGTGCCCGCCCTCTCCGCCGGTCAGTCGCCGGGGTGCGGCCTAGAGGTTGAAGTTCGAGCGGAGCTCGTTGATCCGCGACTCGAGGACGCCCCGCACCTGGCGGTGGAGGCGGTCCCGCTGCTCGTCGGGGAGGCGCTGATAGACCAGGTAGCCGGCGGCCGAGATGATCCCGCCCAGCACGCCGACGAGGACCGTGCGGCCCGCCTCGGTGTTGTTCGCGCCGGGCCCGCCGCTGCCGCCGGTGGTGCCGCTCTGGATCTCGCCGTTCAAGGGTTTGGTCGCGTCGCTGCTCATCGTGCGGTTCCTTTCGACGCCGGTGTACCCTGATTCTCCCGGCAAGGTTACTCGCTCGGCGGCGATTCCTGCTCGCGCTCGGCCTCGCGCACGTACCGGATCGCGCCGCGGTACTGCTTCGCGAGCTGCTCGATCGCCAGCTCGGCGGTCGCGACGATCGCGTTCACGTCCTCGCGGCCGCGCGCGTCCTCCGGCCAGCGCATCAGCAGCTCGCCGCTGCGCCGCCGGCCGCTCACCGGAACGCGGGCCACGTCGGTGAGCCCCGCCCAGGCCGCCTGGAGCAGCGCGGAGACCGCCGCGCAGGCGATGTCCTCGCCCGGCTCGCCCTGCTCGGCGTGACCGCTGGAAAAGACGGAGGACAGCCGGTTGCGGCTGTCCCTGCGAAAACGAACCTCGAGCACGGGCCGGCGGACGCCCGCTATGCGAGCGAGATCTTGTCGATCCGGACCTCGGCGTAGCGCTGCCGGTGGCCGTTCAGCTTGCGGACGCGCTTCTTGGGCTTGTACTTGAAGACGAGGATCTTCTTGTCTTTGGCCTGGCGGAGCACCGTGCCGGTCACCGAGGCGCCGCTCACGACGGGGGTCCCGATCGTGACGTCGGCGCCGTTCGCGGCCAGGACGATCCGGTCGAAGGTCACCGACGAGCCGACTTCGGTCTCGATGAGATCGGTCCGAATGACGTCGCCTTCGGACACGCGGAACTGCTTGCCGCCGGTCTCAACGATCGCGTACATAACCTGGGAACTTTATCACGCGGCCGGGTGGATCGTCAACGCGGGAGGTCGTCTCTCGGAAGGCATAGGTTCGCCCTCTTGGGTTTCGAGGTTGACTCCGTGCGAACGACCGAACGGCCGCCTGTCGCGGCCCGCTCCACCGCCCCGCTGACGTTCCGGCTCAACGGCCGCGAGACGACCTTTCGGATCGAGCCGCAGGTGACGCTGCTCGACCTGCTGCGCGAGCGCGCCGGCCTGACCGGGACGAAGAAAGGCTGCGACCGCGGCCAGTGCGGCGCGTGCACGGTGCTGGTGAACGGCCGCCGGACGCTGTCGTGCCTGGCGCTGGCGCTGGCCCACGCGGGGGACGAGATCATCACCGTCGAGGGACTGGAGCAGAACGGCAGGCTGCATCCCGTGCAGGCGGCGTTCGTCGAGCACGACGCGCTGCAGTGCGGGTTCTGCACCTCGGGGCAGATCATGTCGGCGGTCGCGGTGATCGCCGAAGGGCGCGCGCGCACCGACGACGAGATCCGCGAGGCGATGAGCGGCAACATCTGCCGCTGCGGCGCGTATCCGAACATCGTCGCCGCCGTCGCGGCCGCGCGGGACGGCCGCTGATGCGCGCGTTCGAGTACGTCGTCGCCGAATCGGCGTCGCACGCGCGGCGGCTCGCGCACGAGTCGGACGGCGCGCGCTTCTACGCGGGCGGCACGACGCTGGTCGACTTGATGAAAGCGGACGTCGAGCGGCCGCGGCGCGTGATCGACATCTCGCGCCTGCCGCTGACGGCGGTCGAGCGGCGCGGCGGCGTGGTGCGCATCGGCGCGCTGGCGCGCAACAGCGACGTCGCGTACGATCCGGACGTCGCGAAGCTCTTTCCGGCGGTCTCCGAGGCGCTGCTGAGCGGCGCGTCGGGGCAGATCCGCAACGCGGCGACGATCGGCGGCAACCTGCTGCAGCGGACGCGCTGCACGTACTTCCGCGAGACGCGCTGGCGCTGCAACAAGCGCGAGCCGGGGACGGGCTGCGACGCGCTCGACGGCTTCAACCGCGGACACGCGGTGCTCGGAACGAGCCCCGGCTGCATCGCGACGTACCCCGGCGATCTGGCGGTCGCGCTGACGGCGCTCGAGGCGGACGTCGTGGTCGAAGGCGACGGCGGTGAGCGCACGATCCCGATCGAGCAGTTCTTTCTGACGCCGGGCGAGCGGCCGGACCGCGAGACGTCGCTCGCGCGCGGCGAGCTGCTGACGGCCGTCGAGCTGCGCGTCGAGGCGCTGTACGCGTCCTCGCGCTATCTGAAGGTCCGCGACCGGGCGTCGTTCGAGTTCGCGCTGGCGTCGGTTGCGTGCGCGGTCGCGGTCGACGACGGGCGCGTCGCGCAGGTGCGCCTCGCGCTCGGGGGCGTCGCGACCGTACCGTGGCGCGCGCAGAACGCCGAAGCGCTTCTGACCGGCGAGGTGGCGGACGACGCCGCGTTCCGCCGCGCCGCGGACCACGCGCTGGCGGGCGCGCGAACGCGCGAGCACAACGCGTACAAGGTCGAGCTCGCGAAGCGCGCAATTGTGCGCGCGCTGCGCATGGCCTGCGCAGGTGCGGCATGACCGCGGTCATCGAACGGCCCGCCACGCGCGGGTACATCGGGCTCCCGGTCGACCGCGTCGACGGGCGCGCGAAAGTCACCGGCGAGGCGCAGTACGCCGCCGACGCGCCGGTCGAGTCGCCGCTGCACGCGGTGATCGTTCAGGCGACGATCGCGCGCGGCCGGATCACCGCGATCGACGAGACCGCCGCGCGCGCCGTGCCGGGTGTCGTCGAGGTGCTGACCCATCGCAACGCGCCGCGTCTGCCGGCGCTGGAGTTCAGCTTCCAGGTTCCGATCACCGAGCACGTCATGCCGCTGCAGGAACCGGAGATCCACTACGACGGCCAGCACGTCGCCGCGGTGATCGGGACGACGTTCGAGGCGGCGCGCGAGGGCGCCGCGCTGCTGCGCGTCGAGTACCAGCGCCGCGTCGCCGAAATCGACGGCGAGCGCGCGAGCGAGACCGAACGGCCCGAGCAGTGGTTCGGCGACGACGCGCAGCCGCGCCGCGGCGAGCCGGAGCGCGAGTACGAAGCCAGCGACGTGCGGCTCGACCTGACGTACGAGACGCCGATCGAGACCCACAACCCGCTCGAGCCGTCGGTGACGGTCGCCGAGTGGCGCGACGGCGAGCTGACCGTGTACGACGCGACGCAGTACGTGCGCGGCACGCGGGCCGCGCTGGCCGCGGCGTTCGAGCTCGCGGAAGAGCGCGTGCGCGTGATCTCGCCCTATCTGGGCGGCGGCTTCGGGTGCAAGGGCTTTTTCTGGCCGCACGCGCTGATCGCGGCGATGGCCGCGAAGGTGACGGGGCGCCCGGTGAAGCTGGTGCTGTCGCGCGAGCAGATGTTCACCTCGTGCGGTCACCGGATGCGCACGCGGCAGCGGCTGCGCCTCGGCGCGTCCGGCGACGGGCGCCTGCGCTCGGTGCTGCACGACGTGCTCGGCGAGACGTCGCGGGTCGGCACGTTCGTCGAAGCCGCCGGCGGCGTGACGACGATGCTGTTCGACATCCCGCACGTCGCGGTCACGCACACGCTGGCGCGGCTCGACGTCGCGACGCCGACCGCGATGCGCGCGCCGGGCGAAGCGCCCGGCACGTACGCGCTCGGCTGCGCGCTCGACGAGGTCGCCTACGCATGCGGTCTCGACCCGCTCGACGTGCTGCGCCGGAACCACGCCGGGTCGGATCCGTCGAGCGGCTTGCCGTTTTCCTCGAAGCACTTGCTGGCGTGCTACGAGCGCGGCGCGGAGGCGTTCGGCTGGAACGTGCGCACGCACGCGCCGCGCTCGATGCGCGACGGCGACGAGCTGGTCGGCTGGGGCGTCGCGACGGCGACGTATCCTGCGATGCGCTCGCCGGCCCAGGCGCGGCTCACGATCGGCGCCGACGGCTCGGTCACCGTCGCGAGCGGCACGCACGATCTCGGCACCGGAATGTACACGATCCTGGCGCAGATCACCGCCGACGCGCTCAGCATCGAGCCGCGCGCCGTGCGCGTGCGGATCGGGGACTCGTCGTTCCCGCCCGCGCCGGTGGCCGGCGGCTCGATGAGCTCGGCCAGCGTCGGTCCCGCGGTGCAGGACGCCGCGGCGCGCGCGCTGCGCGAGCTGATCGCGCTCGCGACGCGCACCGAAGCGTCGCCGCTGCACGGTGTTCCGGAAGACGACATCGAGGCGCGCGACGGGATGCTGCGCGTCGCCCACGACTCGTCCCGCGCGATCGCGTTCGGAGACGTCGTCGCGCTCGGCGGCACGTCCGCGGTCGAGGTGATCGGCGGTGCCGCGCCGGGCGACGAGAGCGAGCGGTTCTCGTTCCACTCGTTCGGCGCGCAGTTCGTCGAGGTGCGCTACGACGAGGAGGTGGCGCGGCTGCGCGTCTCGCGCGCGCTCGGCGTCTTCGACTGCGGCCGCATCCTGAACGCGAAGACCGCGCGCTCGCAGATGATCGGCGGGATCACCTGGGGGATCGGGATGGCGCTGCTCGAGGAGACGGTGCGCGACCCGCGCGACGGCGCGGTCGTCACCAACAACCTCGCCGACTACCATGTGCCGGTGAACGCCGACATCCCGAACATCGACGTGCTGTTCGTCGAGGAGCCGGACTTCGCGCTGAACGCGCTCGGCGCGCGCGGCATCGGCGAGATCGGCATCACCGGCGTCGCCGCCGCGGTCGCGAACGCGGTCTACCATGCGACCGGCACGCGCGTGCGCGACCTCCCGATCGTTCCGGAGAAGCTGCTCGCGACCGGCAGCGCGGTCTAGCCCTTGGAGATCGCGCGCGTTCGAACGGTCGTCCTCGCCGGCGGCCGTTCGCGGCGCATGGGCTTCGACAAGCTGACCGCCGATTTCGCCGGCGAGCCGCTCGCGCGCCGGGTCGCGCGCGCTCTCGCCGAGCTGCAGCCGCTGTTCGTGGCGACGCCGCAGGTCGCCGAGGTCATCGCCGACATACCGGGCGTCGTCGTGATCGTGACCGAGCCGACCGCCGGGCCGAGCCGCACGCTGCAGCTCGCGCACGAGGCGGTCGCGCCCGAGGCCCACCTCGCGGTGCTGCCGTGCGACGTGCCGTTCGTCGGTGCCGCGCGCGTTCGGACGTTCGTCGCGCGCGTCACGGACGGCGCAGACGTCGCGTGGCCGGTCGTGCGCGATACGCCCGGCCATCCCGTGCTCTGGTCGCCCAAGGCGCGCGCGCGCATCGCCGCGCTCGGCGACGACGACCCGCCGTCGCGGGTACGTGCGGATGCAAGCCTGCAGACCGCGCCGGTGCTCGAGACCGACGACGCCTACGTCACCGACGTTGACACACGCGACGCTTGGGCGGCGGCCGAAGCGCGGGCGCGGTCGAGCCGGCTCACTTCTTGAAGCTGTTGTTCAGCTCGATCGTGCGGTCGATCAAGCCGGGCCCTGGGAAATCGGCGAACAGAATGCCGACGCGTTTCTTGAAGTTCTTGCCGAGCCGTTCGTACGTGAGCACGTTGGTGCCCTCGTACGCGATCGTGCAGATGCCGATCGCGCAGTTCACGCGCGGGAAGTCCTTCCAGCTCTTCCAGCCGGGCGTCGTCCGGCCGGTGGCGAGCCGCGGCGCGGACGTCCCGGGACTCGAATGGCCGCTCGCGACGAAGTACGGAAACGAGCCGCCGGAACCGCTCAGGTAGTTCACGTACCGGACGTCCGCCGCGCCGCTGTTCGCGTCCTCGAGCTGAACTTTCACGTGCCTCCACTTGTCGTACAGGTCCGCGTTGCTCGCCAAGCTGTACTTGTCCTGAACGTTGAACGTGCCCGGGTACGGGATGCCGTGCCGCTGCCCCGAGAAGGCCTGCAGGAGAACGATCTTTCCGCGCATGTCCTTGAGCTTCGGGTTGTCCGGATCCGATCCGTCGGACGTGCCGCCGTAGAAGTAGTCGGCGTAGCGACTCCGATAGCCGTCGAACGTTTGCTCGAACGTTCGCGTCGTGCCGACCGGCGTAAACGCTTCCGTGACGCGCATGAGCACGGTTTCGCCGGGGTTGTTCACCAGGAACCCCGTCACCGTATTCAGGACGTCGTCGAAACCGGCGAATTGCGGCATGAAGCCGTGATTGATGGAGAACGAGTTGTAGGCGTGCCAGCAGCGAATGTCGAGCACGCGAATGCCGGACTGCAGTTGTTTGTCGAGGGACATCGTCTGTGCCTGTGCGATGTCGCCGCCGTAGAACGCCATGGAGTCGTGCGTCCCCGGCAGCGAGAGCTGGCTGAGCGTGACGTTGTCGTCCAAGACCGTGAGCCAGTGTGGATTCGCTGTCTTCGACCCGTCGTCGTGCGAGTATCCCGAGGTCTTGTGCGCATGCGCGGGCGCACCGAGCCACGCGCACACCATGAAGACGCAGGCCGCGAAGCGCAGGCCGTGCTTGATAGCCGACAGCATGAAAATCAACCCCGCAAAGACGCTGGTCGCCGAGACGTCAACTATAGGATCGCTCCGACGAGCGTGTCAAGCGCCGGCGTCGAAGCGGCCCGCGCGGGTGGATCGGCGCTGAAGCTTCCCGGGTCCTTCGATCGCAGCGCGCGCCGCGTTACGTCAAAGCGTCGCTGAACGGGAGCTGGCGGACGCGCTTGCCGGTCGCTTTGAAGATCGCGTTTCCGATCGCCGGCGCGATCGGCGGTGTCCCGAGCTCCCCGATGCCGCTCGGCTTCTGCGTGCTCTTCACGACGTGGGTCTCGATCTTCGGCGCGTCCTTCATGCGCAGCACGGTGTAGTCGTAGAAGTTGTTCTGATCGACCTTGCCGTCGGTGAACGTGATCTTCGCGGTCATCGCCATCGCGATCCCGTAGTTGATCGCGCCCTCGAGCTGCGCGGCGACGATGTCGGGATGGATCACGAGCCCGCAGTCGGCCGCCATCACCGCGCGGTGCACCGTGACGTTCTTGCCGTTCACGGTGACCTCGGCGATCAGCGCGCCGAGGCTGCCGCCCCAGTCGCACAGCGCGATCCCTTGCGACGCGCCGGCCGTCTGCGGACGTCCCCATCCGCCCTTGTCGGCGGCGAGCTGCAGCACCGCCCGCATGCGCGCGCCTTTCTTCGGATCGAGCAGCGCCAAGCGGAACGCGACCGGGTCCTTGCCGGCGGCGTGGGCGAGCTCGTCGACGAACGACTCGGTGACGAAGGTGTTCCAGTTGGCGCCCGGCGCGCGCATGAAGCCGACCGGGACGCCGGGCTCGAAGTCGGCGTAGGTCGTGCGCGTCGCGCCGAAGGCGTAGAACTCGGGCGTCACGGAGTCGACGGCGGTGAAGTCGACGCCGTTCTTCATCATCGCGGGCGCCCAGCGCTTCACGATCGACGGCGAGCCGATGCGGTGCTCCCACGCGGTGACGTGCCCGTTCGGGTCGAGTTTCCCGCGCACGACGTTCACGCTCATCGGGCGGTAGAAATCGTTCTTGAGGTCGTCCTCGCGCCGCCACGTCACCTTGACCGGCTTCTTGACGGCCTTCGAGATCTCGACCGCGTCGACGACGTAGTCGGGGTCGAGCCGCCGGCCGAACGCGCCACCCAGGAACGTCGTGTGGACCTGCACCTTGCCGGCCGGAAAGCCGGTGATCTTCATCGCTGCGTCACGGCAGCGCGTCTGGACCTGCGTCGGCGCCCAGACTTCGCAGGCGTCGTCGCGCACGTCGGCGGTCGCCGTCATCGGCTCCATCGCGGCGTGCGCGAGGAACGGTCCGCGGTAGACCGCTTCGAGCGCCTTGCCGGGCGCGCCGTCGACGTCGCCGTGCTTCCCCGCGTCGACCCCGCCGGAGCGCGCCAGCTTCTCCGCGTCCGCGAACATCTGCGGGGTGTTGATGTGCGCCGCCGGGCCGCTGTTCTTCCAGGTCGCGGTCAGCGCGTCGCGGCCGTGCATCGCGGCCCACGTGTTGCTCGCCACGACGGCGACGCCGCTCGAGATCTTCACCACGTCGATCACGCCGGCGACTTTGCGCGCCGCCGCGTCGTCGACGCTGTCCAGCGTGCCGCCGAACGTCGGCGCTTTCAGGACGTTCGCGTACACCATGCCGGGCACGACGACGTCGATGCCGTAGGTCGCCGTCGCGCGGACCTTCGCGTCGAGGTCGAGCCGCTTCGGCGACGTGCCGATCAGCGTGAACTGCGAGGCGTCCTTGAGCTTGACGTTCTGCGGCGGCTTCTCGGTGGACGCTGCGACCGCGAGGTCCGCATACGGCGCGCTGCGGTTCGACCCGGCGTGCAGCACTTGGCCGTTCTTGGTCGTGCACGAAGCGGGATCGACGCCCCACTGCTTCGCCGCGGCGGCGATCAGCATCGCGCGCGCGGCGGCGCCGGCGCCGCGCATGACCGGGTACATGTCCTGCGTGCTGGTGCTGCCGCCGGTCGTCATGTCCTTGAACACGGGGTCGGCGTACTGGTCCTCGGCCGGTGCGATCTGCACGCGCACGCGGTCGAATGGAAGATCGAGCTCCTCCGCGACCATCATCGGCAAGCCCGTGTAGACGCCTTGTCCCATCTCGCTTTTGTTGATGAGAACGGCGACGGTGCCGTCCGTGCGCACGTGCACCCACGCGTTCGGCGCGAAGGTCACGCTGGGTTCCGGCGACGGCTGGTAGTCGGGAACCGTGGCGGGATGGCGCTGGCACGCGGCCAGCGCGAGGCCCGCGCCGAATGCCGCCGTCGTGCGCAGGAAGAGCTCGCGGCGCATCAGCTCAGCTCCGCGGCGCGCTTGATCGCCGCTTTGATGCGCGGATACGTTCCGCAGCGGCAGATGTTGCCGCTCATCGCCGTGTCGATGTCCGCGTCGCTGGGCGACTTCGTCTTCGCGAGCAGCGCCGCGGCCGACATCATCTGTCCCATCTGGCAGTAGCCGCACTGCGGCACGGCATGCTCGACCCACGCTCGCTGGACCGGGTGCGAGCCGTCCGGCGAGAGCCCTTCGATGGTGGTGATCTTCTTGCCGGCGGCCTGCGAGACGGCGGTCGAGCACGAGCGCACCGGCTCGCCGTCGAGGTGCACGGTGCACGCGCCGCACTGGGCGACGCCGCACCCGAACTTGGTGCCCGTCATCCCCACCACGTCGCGGATGACCCAGAGAAGCGGCATGTCGGCGGGGACGTCGACGTCGTGCGACGCCCCGTTCACGGTCAAGCTGATCACGCTGGACGTGTACCCCGTTCGGCGGCGGACCGCCCGCCGGTCTACGCCGTCGCGGCGGCCACCGCGAGGGCCGGCCCGTCGTCGAGCCGCAGCGTCAGGCACTTCGCGCTGCCGCCGGCCTTGAGGAACTCGGTGAGCTCGGTTCGGAAGACGCGGTAGCCCGCGTCGTGCAGCCGCTCGCGCAAGCGCCGCGAGCAGTCGTGCATGACGACCGCGTCCCCGATCTCGACGGCGTTGCACGCGAAGCGCAACGCATCGTCGACGGACACTTCGATGAGGTAGCCGGGCTCGACCGCGCGGCGCAGCATCGTCTGCGCGTGCGGCGAGAAGGCGTCCATGTAGGCGAGCACGTGGCCGCTCGCGAGCGGGCACAGCGCCGTGTCGAGATGGTAGAACCGCTCGTCGACCAGCAGCAGCGGCAGCACGCGGCAGCCGACGATCTCCTGAAGCTGCAGCGTCGCGCCGCGCTCGGTGCGCCAGCCGTAGCCCGCGTACAGCAGCGGCCGCACGCGGTCGAACAGCGCGTCCCCGGCGCCCTCGAAGTACGTCTGGCGCAGAAACGTGGTGGCGAAGCCGGCGCGCGCCAGCGCGGCGCGGTACAGCGGCTGCTCGCGGCGGCGCTCGGCGTGCCGGAAGCTGGAGACGATCGCGAGGTTGCCGATCATCAGCGCGGCGTTGGCGGTGAAGACGATGTCCGGCATCTGCGGCTGCGGCTCGACGCGGACGATCTCGACGTCGCCGGCGCAGCCGACGATCTCGACGAAACGCTCCCATTGGCGGACCGCGTCGGGCGCCGCGTCGCCGACGTGGGCGGCCATCCAGGGATTGATCGCATACCGGACATCGTAGTGGCCGGGCGGGCAGACCAGCAGCCTCGTCGCCATGATGGTCCGATCGTAGCGCACCGGGCGGGGCGGCGTCCTTCGACAAACGGTGCGCCGTGCCGGGATGACGTGCGCCGGTGGTGGGTACGCGGACGCCATGGAACGCGATACGAACGTGGAGCAGCAGGGCGACTACAAGAACGCCCTACCGTCGGAGGTCACCGACCATCCCGACTCCGGGATGCCGCGCCAGCTCCGCACGCGAGCCGACGGCGACCGCGAGCTGACCCGCGCGGAAGCGGACGTCGCCGGCGTCTCGACGACCCCGCAAGTCGTCTACGCCGATACCGACGATGACCAAAACCGCGAAGACCGCCAGGACGCCCACCGAGCCGAACCCGACGAACACGTGTAGCGCGTCAGACGTCCACGAAAACGTCGTCGCCTTCGATGCTGACGTCGTACGTCGGCAGCGGAATCACGGCCGGTAGCGTCAGTGCCGCACCGGACTTGACGTCGAAGAGTGCGCCGTGGCGGGGGCACATGATCTTGCAGTCCATGAGCTCGCCTTCGTCGAGCGGGCCGCCGTCGTGCGTGCAGACGTCCTCGACCGCGTAGATCGCGCCGTCGCAGTTGCAGAGCAGCACCGCGACGCCGTCGACGTCGACTTTCTTCGCCGTTCCGGGCGGGAGGTCGGAGAGCTTCGCAACCTGACGGGGCATGACCGCGCGTTCGCGAAAGCCTGGGCATGACCCGTTGCGCTCCGCTCGTTCTCGCACTGCTCTTCGCCGCACCGCTTCCCGTCGTCGCCGCGACGACCGCGGCGAACACGCCGGCTCCGAAGCCGAAGCTTCCGATCATCCATACGATGGCGCCGAGGCCGATCCCGGGGAAGACCGTGACCCTCCCCGACGGCTTGAAGTACACGGATATCACCGTCGGCAAAGGCGCGACGCCGGCGACCGGGCAGACCGCGGTCGTCCACTACACGGGCACGTTCCCCAACGGCAAGAAGTTCGACAGCTCGCGCGACCGCGGGCAGCCGTTCGAGTTCGTGCTGAACGCGCCGCATTCGGTCATCGCGTGCTGGAACGAAGCGGTCGCGAGCATGCGCGTCGGCGGCCGCCGCAAGCTGGTGTGCCCGCCGGCGGTCGCGTACGGCGAGCAGGGCTATCCGCCCGTCATCCCGCCGAACGCGACGCTGAACTTCGACGTCGAGCTGCTGGCCGTCAAGAAGACCTGAGCCGCGCAGCCCGCGGCGGTCAGCAGACCGGCGCCGTGCCGGCGAGGCTCTCGACCGGCAGCACCGTGAACTTGAAGCCGGGGCCGAGCGTGATGTTGCGGCCCCAGCGCACGGTGTTGACGCCGGTCATGATGAGGCCGGGAACCGGGAGCGGTACGTGCGAGGCGGCCTTGTTCAAGAGCGGCTCGCTCGGCGTCCACGTGACGGGCAAGCTCGGGTTCATGGTGACCTCGACACGCTGCGTCCCGTCCTTCGCCTTCGGAACGACGATGTAGCGCGGCTCGAGCGAGAGCATCCCGTCACGATTGTGCCGGCCGGCCGAGCTCGCGGCTCGGATGATGCCGTAGCCGGTCGAACCGGCCGGGATCTTCACGCCGTCGTCGCGCGCGGCGTCCTCGGTGACGCGGAACCGGAACGGCATCCCCACCTTGGCCTTGGCGGACTCGACGGTGTCGAGCATCTCCGAGGGGATCGACCACGCGCACACCTTCGCGGCGCGCGCCGGCAGCGGGGCCGCCGCGCCCAGGGCGAGGACGCATGCCGAGACGAGGAGCGGCCGAGCGTTCACAGACCGCTTTTTCCCGTTTTCCGATCGAGGCCGTCAGCCGGTCCGTCCACCAGGACCAGACCGGCGTCGGGATCTGGTTCGGGGCGGCGTTAGCCGACCGAACCCTCCATCTCGAGCTTGATCAGGCGGTTCAGCTCGACGGCGTACTCCATCGGCAGCTCCTTGACGAAGAAGTCGAAGAAGCCGTTGACGATCATCGCCGTCGCGTCGGCTTCGGACAGACCGCGGCTCATCGCGTAGAAGAGCTGCTCCTCACCGATCTTCGAGACGGACGCCTCGTGCTCGACCGTCGAGCGCTGCTCGTCGATCTTCATCGTCGGCTTCGTGTCGGAAGACGACTTGTCGTCCATGATCAGCGCGTCGCACTTCACGCGCGTCTTGGCGCCGACCGCGCCCTGATGGATCTCGACCAGGCCGCGGTAGGTCGTCTTGCCGCCGTGCGCGGTGACCGACTTGTTCGTCACGACCGAGGTGGTGTTCGGCGCCGCGTGGATGACCTTCGCGCCCGCGTCCTGGTGCTGGCCTTCGCCGGCGAACGCCGCCGAGAGGATCTCGCCGCGCGCGCCTTCGCCCATCAGGTAGATGGCCGGATACTTCATCGTCAGCTTGCTGCCGATGTTGCCGTCGACCCACTCGACCGTCGCGTTCTTGTACGCGACGGCGCGCTTGGTGACGAGGTTGTAGATGTTGCGGTACCAGTTCTGGATCGTCGTGTAGCGGATCGACGCGCCGTCCATCGCGATCAGCTCGACGACGGCCGAGTGCAGCGAGGACGTCGAGAACTGCGGTGCGGTGCAGCCCTCGATGTAGTGCACCTTCGAGCCTTCGTCGGCGATGATCAGCGTACGCTCGAACTGGCCCATGTTCTCGGTGTTGATCCGGAAGTAGGCCTGGAGCGGCATCTTGACTTCGACGCCCTTCGGCACGTAGACGAACGAACCGCCCGACCACACCGCCGAGTTGAGCGCGGCGAACTTGTTGTCTTGAACCGGGATGACCGTCGCGATGTACTTCTGGACGATCTCGGGGTGCTCGCGCAGCGCCGTGTCCATGTCGCAGAAGATCACGCCGTCCTTCTCGAGCTCCTCGATGACGGAGTGGTAGACGACTTCCGACTCGTACTGCGCCGAGACGCCGCTCAGGAACTTGCGCTCCGCTTCGGGGATCCCGAGGCGGTCGAAGGTGCGCTTGATGTCGTCCGGGACGTCGTCCCAGTTCTGCTCCGTGCGCTCGCCGGCTTTGACGAAGTACCGGATGTTGTCGAAGTCGATGTCGTTGAGCAGCGCGGTGTCGCCCCACGCCGGCATCGGCTTGGCGCGAAAGACGTCGTAGGCGCGCAGGCGGAAGTCGAGCATCCACGCGGGCTCGTTCTTCATCGACGAGATGCGCTCGACGATCTCGCGGTTCAGGCCCTTGTCGGACTTGAACGCGTAGCTGTCCTCGGGATCGTGAAATCCGTGCCGGTATTCCTCGATCAGGGCATCGGTCGGTGCTGCTGCCATGGGTCTCCCAGGGTATCCGCTCCGCGCCGGAACGGTCAAGATAGTGCAGGGGTTTCTGTACTATCTGCTAGGACCCATTCTTCCCCGGAAAGGTGTCCGCGCGCAGGTACGTCAGCGGGAGGTTCGCGATCTGCCGGAGCGCCGCTTCGGCAGCAGTGCGCTGGCTCGTTCGGCCGTCGGCTTCGACCAGCACGGCCTCGGCGATCGCCGAGCGCGCGCCGCGCGCCAGAGCGAGCGCGGACAAGGCTGCCTGCAAGGCCGGCAGGCTGGGGTTGTAGGCGGCGCTCTCGGCATAGCGGCCGGCGACGACGCCGCCTGCCTGGAGCCGAAGCGCCAGCCCCGCATAGGCGCCGGTGTAGGGCGCGTACGAGGCGCTCGCCGCCGCGAGCGCCTCCCGCGCGAGCGGACTGTCGGAACGCGGGTCGACGGCGAGCGACGGCGGGCGGCTGGCCAGCAGCCCGGCCGCGACGCCGAGGTCGGCCGGACCGAACGACTGCGGTAGGAGCGCTCCCAACGAGACGGGCTTTCGGTCTGCGACGAAGATCCGCAGCTCCGCCGCGCGGGGCAGCTCGTTCAGGAACTGCCGGCAGTGACCGCACGGCACGGCGGTGACGGCGAGCGCGACGAGTGCAGTCTCGCCGTGCAGCCAGGCGTTGTGAACCGCGGACTGCTCGGCGTGCACGGTCGCCGCGAGCGGCAGCTCGCTGAGCTCGAGGTTCGCCCCGGCGTAGAGCGCGCCGGAGCCCCCGCGAACGACGGCGCCGACGCGAAAACGCGAGACCGGCACGTCGGCGTACGATGCAGCCCACGGCAGGAGCTCGACCATGAGCTGGTCGGCCGTCACGCGGGCGGCGGCGGCGCGTTCGTTCGCCTCGTCCGCGGCGATGGCCGGATCGGCGGGATTCACGCGGTCGCCTCCGCGGCGATTCGCGCGGCGGCGCTGCGCACCGCGCCCAGCAGCGCGTCCAGGTCGTCTTCGCGCGTGCGGTGGTTGACGATGCAGGCGCGCAAGGCGCGTCTGCCGCCGATGCGCGTCGTGCTCGGCACGGCGGCGCCGCTCTCTTGGACCACGACCGCAACCTCGTCGTTCAGCGCGTCCAGCGCGGCTTCGTCGAGGCCCGGGCGCACGACGCGGAAGCACACGACGTTCAACGTCACCGGGGCGAGCAGTTCGAGATCGCCGGCTCGCCGGACGCGGTCCGCGAGCGCCGCGGCGAGGTCGCACGTTCGCGCGATCGATGCGCCGAGCCGGTCGACGCCGTAGTGCCGCAGGGTGAACCACAGCTTCAGCGCGCGGAAGTCGCGCGAGAGCTCGAGGCCGTAGTCGGCGAACCACGGCGCGCCCGCGGCCGCGCCGCGCTCGGTGCGCGCGAGGTACGCGGGCGCCGAGGCGAACGCCGCGCGGTGCGCGCGCTCGTCGCGGAACAGCACGCAGCCGGCGGCGTAGGGGACATGCAGCCACTTGTGTGCGTCGAAGGCGAGCGAGTCCGCGCGCGCGATCCCGGCGACCAGGTGCGCGTGGGCCGGGCTTGCGACGGCGAGCGCGCCGAACGCGCCGTCGACGTGCAGCCACACGCCTTCCCGCGCGCAAACGTCGGCCAGCTCGCCGAGCCGGTCGAACGCGCCGGTATCGACGCTGCCGGCCGTCGCCACGACGAGAAACGGCGTTTGCCCCGCGGCACGGTCGGCGGCGATCCGTGCGCGCAACTGACCGGCGTCCATCGCGCCGGTGCGATCCGTTCCGATGAGCCGAAGCGCGTCGGATTCCAGCCCGGCGATGCGCATCGCCTTCGTGACCGAATCGTGCGCGCTGCACGCCGCGTACGCCGTGAGCGGGCGCTCCGCCGTGCGCAACGCCGCGTCGCGTGCGACGACGACCGCGAGCAGATTTCCCATCGACGTGCCGGTCGTCAGAATGCCGCTCGCCGTGTCAGGGAAGCCGAAGAGCTCGGCGAACCACGCGACGACCGCGCGCTCCACGTACACCGCGGCGTGCTCGCGGCCGCCCACGTTGGAGTTCATGCCGGCGGCCAGCAGCGCTGCGAGCACCCCGGCCGCGTTGCCCGCGCCGTGCACCCAGCCGAAGAAGCGCGGATGACGGTTGCCGGTCGGATACGGCCGGATCAGCTCGTCGAACCGCGCCACGGTCGCCTCCAGCGGTTCGCCTTCGCGCGGCAACCGTTCGCGGAGCGCTGCCTTGACGTGGTCGGGGACGGGTTGCCACGCGCGAGCTTCCCGCACCCCGGCCAGATCGTCGACGACGGAGTCGGCCGCGGCGTGCAGCAGCCGGCGGAACGCGTCCCAATCGGCAGGATCGAGCGACTCGTCGATCACGCGCAGCGCGCCTCGCCGATCGCTCGGCGCGCCAACGCGTCGAGCGCCGTGAGGATGCGCGGCACGTACGCGTGCTTGTAGCCGTACATCGCCGGGTCGTCCAGCATGTGGATGATCAACGCGTTGTCGGCCTCGAAGATCAGCAGCTTTCCGTCGCGGTCGATGGCGCAGTCGATGCCGACGTAGTCGAGCCGCAGCAGCTGCGCCGTCTCGCGCAGCGCGGCGGCGAGCTCACCGGTGAACACGCTCTCAATGTTCGCCAGAAACGCCTGCTCCTCATCGCGCATCCACCGGTGCTCGGCCATCGGCGCGTTGTAGTAGTGGACCATCCAGCGCGGCGATATGGCCAAGTGGAACGGGAACGGAACGCCGTCGATGAACACGATGCGGTACTTCCGGAAGAAGCCGTCGGCACTGCTGTAGTCGACGTACGGGGCCACGTACAGCCGCTCGGCGGCCACCGTTGCGGCATATGCGGCTCGCTGCGCGTCATCGTCGATGCGCTCGAGCGCAAAGCCCCCGTGCGAGCCGACGGGCCGCACGATGTGCGGCAGCGGAAAGCCCTCGGCGGCGTAGCGTTCACGGTTCATGCGCGTCGTCATGACCACGCGGCAATGCTTCGCGTGCGCGAACGTCTCGGCGAGCTGCACGCGGCCGAGCCGCGCGATCAGCTCGGGACGGTTGAGCACCGGGCGCCTTTGGCCGCTCACGAAGGCCGCGGTCGCCGCCAGGTGCGGAGCGGCTTCATCGGACTCTCCGATCGCGACGAACACCGCGTCGTACGGGGGCAATGCCGGGACGCCGCCGGCCGGATCGACATACCAGCGGTGCAGCGTCACGTAGCGCGCATCGAAGAGCAGGTCGGCGGGCGTGTTGGCGGTGTAGGGTCCGGGTGCGCACGGCACCAGCAGCCCGTAGTCCTCGTGCTCGCTCGCCGGCGTCGAGTGCACGGGCGCGAGCGCGATCGCGACGGCCTGATGCCGGAGCGCCAGGTCCGGCCGGCGCAAGATCTGGGCCACTTCGTAGATGCCCAGATGCGCGTCGAGCATCCGGTCGTCGAGCCGCACCGCGTCCAGAAAAGCGGCGAGCGCTTCTTCCAGCTCGCCCGCTTGGGCCAGCTCGCGACCGCGGGCCGTCGCATCGGAGGCGTTCATCCCGGTGGAGCTTCGGCGTCCCGACCCGCTCGCCGTTGCCGGGCGCGACAAGATTCCGGGGAACGAGCCGGTCGATGAAGGTGCTCCGAATCGTCGCCGACGTCTACGCCCCCGACGTCTCCCGCGCGAAGGCGTTCTATCACGACGTTCTCGGCCTCGACCTCCTCATGGACCACGGCTGGATCGCGACCTACGGCTCGGCGGAGCAGATGGACGTGCAGGTCAGCTTCGCGTCGCAGGGCGGCTCGAATACGGCGACGCCGGACCTCTCGGTCGAAGTCGACGATCTCGATGCCGCCCTGACCGCCGTGCAGCGGCGCGGCTTTCCGATCGAGTACGGGCCGGCCGACGAACCGTGGGGCGTCCGGCGGTTCTACACGCGCGATCCGTTCGGCCGGCTCGTCAATATTCTCCAGCACGCTCGCCCTGCCGGACGGTAACGGCTTCCAGATCCGCCGGAAAGGCTATTTACAAGGGGGGGTCCGGGGGGTACCATAGGCGACGGACTTCACGAACCCTATGCGACGTCTATCGCATGGGGTGAGGGCAGTCCGATTGGGGACGGCGCGCCCAACGCGCCATCGCAGCGGAACGTCCGTTCGGCCCACAGCGAGGCCGAGCCGACAAGAGTCTGCTGAAAGGTCGACGGCGAGACGGTGTACCGCACACGCCGGACGACATGCCTGGAGGTGGGATTCTCCCAACCGAAAGCTCCCGAGGAGTCAGGAACTGAATTGAAAGCACTCGGTACGCACATCGTCTGCGAGCTGTCCGGCTGTGATGCAGCCAAGCTCACGGACGTCGACGCGGTCCGTGCGATGATGGAGAAGGCGGCTCGAGCGGCCAACGCGACCATCGTCACGACGGCCTTCCACCGCTTCCAGCCGCAAGGCGTTTCCGGAGTGGTGGTGATCGAGGAGTCGCACCTGTCGATCCACACGTGGCCGGAGACCGGTTACGCCGCGATGGACTTCTACACGTGCGGCGACCACACCGATCCCTGGGCGGCGTGCGAGTTCGCCGCAGAGGCGCTCGACGCCAAGACCATGCTGACCACGGAGATGAAACGGGGGATCGAAGCGGGCCACGACCGTTTCACCCACGTCGTCACGACCGAGCACGACACCCGCGAGCTGCTGGCCGCCACGGCCTAGCCGGTCCTCCTCGGAGAACGGGAGAATCCAGCCCGCTGCCCCGGCAGCGGGCTTTTTCATTTCCGTAACCGGCGTGTAACGCGCCCCGCCTACGATCGTGCGCGCCGGGTGATCTCGAGCTGAATGGGGTGCTGAACGTGCGTTTGAAATCACCGCGCGCCCGGACCGTGCCGGGCTACGCCTTTGCCCTTGCCTTTGCCGTCGCGGCTTCGGCGCTGATCGCGCCGCGCGCCGCCTTGCCGCAGACGCGTGCGAGCACCCCGGCGGCCGCAGGCACGCCGAAACCGACGCCGACGCCGTGCCCGACGCCGTTGGGGGCGGTCAGCGTCGAGCTCGGGCTCGGCGCGCGGCCGGCGGGAACCGGCTGCGGCGTCACGTTCGCCTCGAAGGTCACCGATGCCGCGAAGGCCACGAAGACGGCGAAGGTACCGGAGGATCGCGTCAAGGTGAGCGCGTTCGGCGACACGCCGGCTGCGGTGAAGGTGACCTACACGCTCGTCGCGCCGGTCCACGGCCCCGATTCACTGGTCGTCGAGCTGTATGTCGACGCGCCCGCAACCGGACCCGGTTCGCCGGCGGTGACGTTCCGCGTAACACCGTCCGGCACGTGCACCGCGACCGAGGGCACCTGCGCCGTCAAGGAAGCAACGTTCGTCGTCGACAAGCCGACGAACGCGAAGGTCTGGAGCGGAGTGATGAGCGCCGACATCACGACGAACGCGGTCTTTCGCGAGACGCCCGCCGACCGGCCGCACGTGTTGGGAGTCAGGGTGCTGCACGGCGGCGCCCCGCTCGCGCTCGGCCGCGATTCCGAGCGCATCGTGGTGCAGTACAACCCGCGGGCCGGCCTCTACGATCCCAAGCCGAACGCCGACACGAACAAGATCCGCGACGGGATCAGCAGTTTCATGCGCTCGCGGCTCGGCGTCGACGGCGCGCAGAACTGGAGCCGGGTGGTTCGCGCGAGCGCCGGAATCGGGCAGTCCGCGACCGATCAGGCTGCGAAGGCGAAGCGCCTGGGCGACGATTTGCTCAAGGCGAACGACGGCGAAAGCGCTGCCAAGGACGGGTTCACCGTCACCGACGCGGACGTGTTCGCGTTCCTCGATCTCTCCGATCGAGGCGCCCGTTCCGCGTCCGCGCGCGCGAAGGACGCGCTTCAGAAAGATCTGTCCGACTCCGGCGCCGCTGTGACGCCGTTCGCGCTGCGCAACATCATCGCTCCGGACGGCGCGGTCAAGATCGTGCTCCGGAACGACGGCGGCCCGGGTCCGCCGTGGCGGGTCCTCGGCGGCGTGCTGTTCGACGCCGCGATCGGAGACGATCCGCGCAGCGTCGCCGATGGTGCGGCCGCCCTGACGCTGCGGCGCAGCGTTCCGGGACACACGACCTCCGTCAGCGCGGCGTACTCGGTCGCGAACCGCATTCAGACCTCGATCGACCCCGTGAACGGACCGTTCGTCCAAGTCCGGCTCAGCCCCGGCGTGAGCGCGTCGTTTCCCGTTCCGTCACCACGCCCGGTGCACGTCCTGAACGAAGGGATCCAGATCGCGGACGACCGGGATGTCGGCGTGTCGTCGTTTTTCCGCGTCTCCTCCGAACCGTCACGCGCGGGTTCCGACGTGTTCGGGGCGCTGCGCTGGGCCGGCCATGGCTCGTGGAGCCCTGCGTCCGATCCGCTCATGACGACGACCGCCCGGTATTCGGTCGTTGCCGGCTGGCGCGCTACCGGCAACGACTTCATCGCGCCGCTCGGATCGCGCGTCGACCTGAGCGGGACGTCCGGGCCCTTCTATGCGCTGTCGGCAGGCAGCGCACGGGTTGGACCGGGCGTGAACCGCGAATCGGCGGTGACCTTCTATCAAAGCCGATGGACGAGCGCGGGCGGCCTGCAGCAGTACACGTCCCGGCTCGATGTCCTGGTCGACGTCTTCAACCGCTTCGGCGTCACGGGAAGCGGCACGCTCTCCGCCGCCACGCTGGCACTGCTGACCCGCGAATCGACGCATTTTGCGGTGCCGCTCACCGCGGACGTGCTGCAGCCGGTACGACAGGGCAACGCCGGGCTCGCGTGGCGACCGCCCAACGGAGAGCTCACGCTGCAGCGTGGATACGCGTTCCTCACCGACTGCGAAAACGTTGCCAGCACCAAGCTGGCCCCGAAAGGCTTGCCGAAGGGAACCGTCGTGCCGGCGTGCTTCCCGATCGGTCGCGCAACGTTCACCGGAAGCGCTCGCGTGACGAGCGGAAGATTCGCCGGTTTCTTGAGCTACGGAGGGCCCACCGCGGTCGACCGCACGCCGCTGCTCGGCGGAGCGATCCAGAAGGCGGTCGCGCTGCGCTACACGTTCGGCTGCAGCTTGCTGCAAGCGGCGTACATCAACCGCGCCGGCTACGACGCGTACACCGACGTCGCCGGTTCGACGTACGGGGTGACGCTCGAGCTGCACGATCTCATTCGCCTGCCCTTCAACAGGCAAGTCAATGTCGCGCTGACGTATGCCGGATCGACGAAGATCCCGCTGGGCGGCTCGGCGCAGTCGAAGAGCGCGTTCAACCCGTCTCCGGATCTGTTCCATCTCCGGGACGCGAAGGGCTGCTGAGCGGCGACGGCAGGGCATCGCGCCGGTGCGGGGCAACCCCACCGCGCGATGCCGAAGACCGAGCACTTCCAGTGGTACACCGAGCAGTTTGCGCCCACGGAGCTGCACGCGCACGCCATCGACGAGACGTACTACGCCGGGCGCACGCCGTTCCAGTCGGTCGCGGTGCTGCGCACGCCGGTGTTCGGGAAGCTGCTGGTGCTCGACGGCGACACGCAGTCCTCGCAGGCGGACGAGAAGATCTACCACGAGACGCTGGTGCACCCGGCGCTGGCGTCGGTCGAGGACCGCGGCGAGATCCTGATCCTCGGCGGCGGTGAGGGCGCGACGCTGCGCGAGGTGCTGCGCGACCCGTCGGTGCGGCGCTGCACGATGGTCGACATCGACGGTCAGGTGGTCGAGCTCTCGAAGACGTATCTGCCCGAATGGTCGGACGGCGCGTTCGACGATCCGCGGGCGCGCGTCATCATCGGCGACGCGCTCGCGTTCTTGAAGGAAGACCGCAGCCGCTACGGCGCCGTGATCGGCGATCTCACCGAGCCGCTGCCGGACTCGCCGTCGTTCCCGCTGTTCAACGGCGACGTGTTCCGCGACATCAAGGCGCGGCTGGTGCCGGGCGGCGTGTACGTGCTGCAAGCGTCGACCGCCGGCTTCCACAACATGGCGCTGCACGCCAAGATGGCGCGCTCGCTGCGTGCGCACTTCCGCCACGTGCGCAGCTTCTACACCCACGTGCCGGCGTTCGACAACGACTGGGCCTTCATCGCGTGCAGCGACGAGGCCGACGTCGCGGCGACGGCGCCCGCCCGCATCGACGCATACACCCGCGCGCTGCGCGGCGAGAACTGGTTCTACGACGCCGAGACGCACCGCCGGCTGTTCGCGCTCCCGCTCTACCTGCGCCGCGAGCTGGCGAAGGACGGCGACCTCTTCGGGTGAGCCGGCTGGGCTAACGCGGCGCTCCAGCGCCCGTTCCAGCTTCACATGAGACACCTCGGACGCCTCGCCCTCCGGAGCGGGCAGGCGAACGGCCTGAACGGCGTCTGGTCCGCGCAGATCGGTGGCACCAGGGCCGAGCGGCCTGCCCTGGACACAGCGAAGCGTGTCATCTTTTGTCAGCCCGGGCCGCAGCGCCAAGGTAGACTCTTCTTATGGTTCCACGCGCAGTCCGCCGACCCGTGCTTCTCGTTCAACCACCGCAGCCCGGTCTGCTCGACGGTTTCGCGAACGCGCTAGTCGACCTCGCGAACTACGTGACGGCGCGCGAGCCGGGCGTCGAGGTGTCGATCCTAGATCTCGGCCCACTCGACCTAGGCGCCGCCGCGGACCAGCTGAAAGCGGCGATCCGCCATACCGCGACGGTCGAGCCGATCATTGGCATCACAACCACGACGGCGTCGTACCAAGCAGCGCTTGCGATGGCGGCGGTCGCGAAGAACGAGTCGCGCTCGGTCCTCACGGTGCTGGGCGGGCATCATGCCGGTCCTCAGCACGATGTCGTCCTCCGAAAGCACGGCGACATCCTCGACTGCGTGATCCGCGGTGAAGGGGAACGCGGTCTCCGCGCTCTCGTGCGAGGCGACCCGTTAGACGAGGTCCCCGGGTTGACGTATCTCGACCGGGATGGCATCCAAGCGAATCCGCTCGCGCAATTGCTCTCGACCGAAGAGCTGGACTCGCTGAGCGTTGACTTTGAGCACGGAACCGCTTACTCGACGCCGGGTAAGTTCGATCATGTCACCTACGTGTCCGCGCGAGGTTGCCCGATGCGGTGTGCATTTTGCTCCGTCGCGGGCGAGCCGATCCGTGCCAAGAGCGTCCCGCGCGTGATCGAAGACGTCAACTACCTCGTCGCAGGCAAGAACTATCGCCGGCTCGCTATCGAAGACAACTTTTTCGCACACAAGCGTGCGCGCACGCTCGAACTCTGTAACGCGCTGAAAGCGTACCGCGCGCGCGTCACGGCCGACTTTTCCTGGGACTGTCAAACCCGCGTCGAGTCGCTCGGCGACCCGGAAATCCTCGACGCGCTGGAGTGCGCCGGATGCGATGCCGTCTACATCGGCGTCGAGGCGCTCACGGAGGCGGAGCTCACCTTTTTGGGGAAGACGAGCCAGCCCGCGCGATACATCGCGCGACTCGTGACCGAGGTGGTGCCGCGCCTGCTCTCCTCGTCGGTCGACTGCTTCATTAACCTGCAGGTCGGCATCCCGGTCGACTCCGAGAACAGTCGCGCGCAGCGTATCGCGCGCCTGTGTGAGCTCGGCCGCATGGCGGCCTCACGCGGCAAGACGATCACCGTCTTTCCGCAGCTCAGCGTGATGTATCCGGGGACTGCCTACTACTGGAAGGCTCTCGAGCAGCGCGCGTTTGGCGAGGACGGCCCCAGTGTCTTTGAGCGCTTCACCGAGTGGGAAGCGCATCATCAGCCGATCGTTCAATTCTTGGGCGAGAACTTCGCCCACGGAGTGGGCGGCTTGCCGATCGCGATCCTTCGGCGCGACCTATTGGCGCACGGCGCCTTCGAGATCGACTTCGATGGGATCGCGGACGTGCGCGCGCAGCTCGACGAGATCGAAACGGTCCCCGGGATCACGCTCTTCAAATACGGACAATTTCTCGCCCGCACCAACGTACGGCGGATCGACCACATGACCCGCGGAGGTTCCAGATGGTTAGCAAGCTGAAGATCGCGCTCATCCTCTGTGCGGCTCTATTCCTCTTACCCGGCCCAGCGGCCGGCGCCGCCCAGCATGCGCCGAGGATCGTTGCGATCGCGACGCTCATGTCTCATCCGGCGCTCGATCAGCTCATCGCCTCGATGAAATCGCGGGTGTCAGCTCAGCGTTCGGGCGGCTCGCCAGTCCGGTTCGTCGAATGGAACGCCAACCAGCAGGTCAATCTGCTGCCGACGATTGTCGACCAAGTCATTTCGCGCAAGCCCGACGTCATCGTCGCGGTAACGACGCCAGTCGCGCAGGCGTTTCGTCGCAAAGTTGACAAACCGTTCGTCTTTGCAGCGGTTACCGACCCGGTTGGCGCCGGCGTCGTCACGTCGTTGAACAAGCCCGGCCCGTGGGTCTCGGGGACCAGCGACGCTTGGCCGTATCACGCGCAGTTGGCGCTGATTCGGGAAATGATGCCGCGCGCCGTGCATCTCGGCGTCCTCTATAACCCCGGCGAGGCAGCGTCGCAGTACGGAATCAAGCAGATCCGCCGCTACGCTCCCGAGTTCGGGTTTCGGATCGTCGAAGGCCCGGTCGCGTCGGTGAACGAGGAGCTTCCGGTCGCGCAATCGCTCGTAGATCGCACCGACGCGCTGTTCTTGTCGAGCGACAACACCGTGATCGGCGGCGCGGCCGGCGCCATCTCGGTTGCGATCTCGAAAAAGAAGCCACTCTTCGCCGGGGACAGCGGCACCGTGCAGAAGGGCGGCTTGGCGACGGTCTCGGTGGGCTATGCCAAGCTCGGCGATGCGACCGGCGAGATCGTAAACCGTTTTCTGGCCGGCGATGGCAACGTGCCAGTGATCGTCGGACGCGACGCGGACATCTACATCAACTTGGCCGCTGCCAAGGCCATGGGTGTTTCGGTCTCGGCTCGTCTACGAGCCCGAGCGAAGCAGCTCTATTCGCAGATCGCGCGGTAGGCGATTCGATGCTGGACGTGCTCTCGATTGGTATTTCGCAGGCGTTGCTGCTGCTTCCCGCGGTTCTGTGCTTCGCCGCGGGATATCGCTTGCTGGGGTTTCCGGACCTCACGGTCGACGGTTCGTTCGGGGTCGGCGGCGCGGTCTTCGCAGTCTGCATGACGCGGAACCAGCCCGTCGCCGTCGCACTCTCAGCCGGCGCGGCGGCGGGCTTCTGCGCCGGTGCGGCGACCGGAATCATTCATACCCGGCTCGGGGTGAACCCGTTCCTGTCCGGGATCATCGTTGTGGCGATGCTCTATTCGGTCACGCTCCACGTTATGGGCGGATCGAACGTCAGCCTGCTGGGTCTCCCGAGCCCGCTCGACGGGGCGCTGCGGTGGCTAGGCTTCGGTGACGCGCTCGTCGGTCTCGCTGTTGTCGCTTTCCTCATGTTGGCCGGCGCCAATCTCTCGCTCCAGTCCTCGTGGGGGATTCGGATGCGCGCCGTCGGCTCGAATCCGGACATGGCGAACGGACTCGGGATCTCACGCGAGCTCGTACTGCCGGTGGGGCTCGGTTGCACGAACGCGCTGGCCGCGGTCGCCGGCTGTTTCATGGTGGACCGCCAGAACTTCGCCGACGTTTCGAGCGGGCAAGGGATGGTCCTCACCGCGCTAGCCGCATACGCGATCGGAGAACGCATCCTGTCAAGCCGGACGATCTCGTTTCCCACGTTCGTGCTCGGCGCGAGCGTTATCGGAACGACTCTGTATTTCGTGCTATGGAGTATCGCGCTGCGCCTCGGCGTACCTGCGACCGACCTGAAGCTTACAACCGGGCTCATCGTCCTGCTTGTCATCGTGACGCGACGGCAGAACTCGTCGCTCAGTGCGTTAACCAATGACATCACCGGCCGCGGCTGACGTCTCCGACGCCTTCGTCTCGTACGAGCGCTGGGGTGTCGTCATCCCCGCGCTGCGCGGCGTCACGCTGTGGATCCGCCCGGGCGAATGGCTCGTCGTGTACGGCGCGAACGGTGCCGGGAAGTCCACTCTGCTTGACATGCTGGCCGGTGCCCGGCGGCCGAATCAAGGATCGGTCCGTGTGTTCGGGAGCGATCCCGCCAAGTTCTCGAGTCGAAGGCGAGCGCAAACGATTTTTCGCGTTCGGCAAAATCCTGAACACGGCACCGCGCCGACATTGACGGTGCGAGAGCATCTGTTCCTAGCCGACCGCAGCCGTCCTCCGCGCGTTCGCGCGTCGAGCGGGTACTATCAAGCACTCTTGGACGACAGGGGGCTGGACGTCCGCTTGAGTCAGCTTGCCGGCGCACTCTCGGGTGGCCAGCGTCAGCTCCTTGCCCTTATAATGGCGGAGCTCTCGGCCGCGCCGCTGATCCTTCTCGACGAGCCGTTCGCATCGCTCGACATCCAGCGGCGCAAGCTCGCATACGCAACACTCAAGAAGCTCCACGCCGCGGAACGTACACTCGTCCTCGTCACTCACGAGCCTAGCGACGTCACGCTCTACGCGACTGCGGTCGCGCGCGTTGAAGAGGGTCACGTAACGAAGGACGGAACGTTAGCGGGTGAGGTGCGCTGTGGCTGAGATGAGCCCGGCCGCGCTGATCGAGAGGCACTTCGACAGCCACTTCTATTCCGGTGTCCTCGGAAGCTTTTACGGTGCGACGGGGAGAGTACTCCGGAAAAACAATCGTATCGCCGTCATCTGGCTCCTCGTCGATCATATCATGCTCTTGTTCCAGAGCGCTGTCTACGTGAACATTTGGCGCGGTCGCGCCGGGGACCGCAGACTCATCTATAGCTCCTTGTCTTTACAAGACCGCGCATTCCTCGATTTCCACGAGCTTGCTTCCGATACCAGGGACTCCGATATCGACATGATTGAGTCGAGTGGTATTGGGCTGGCTGCGTCAATTCGAGACCTGCGTCCTGGGCGGTCACCGGAAGACGCGCTCTTTCCCGATTTCCTCGACAAGCATTCTGCACGCCTGATCGTTCAGGACCTGCTGGAGTACGCCGACAGCCTAATCCGCGACATTGAGTTCGAGCCCGAAGATCTCGAAGTTGGCCACGCATCGACGTCGCCGGTTCAGAAGTTCGACGCGGAGTCCGTAAAGATTCTTGACCTTGCAATCGGTAGCGTCATCGACACCGTTGGTCGATGCCGGCTGACGAAGCCCGTCAGTGGCGACGGCGTGAACCTCTTCGCTGTGGTTCGTCATCCCTCGGGAACCCGTTTGGTGGAAGTACCGGAACAGCGGCGCAGCGGCGCGTCAGCTATCGCCAAGTATCCGTACAGTCCCCGTCTCGTCCCGAGTGCCGAGCAGTGCGAACGGCTACAAGGGGCCGGTGGCGATCCGGATCAGTTGCGTTTGCCGCTATCCGACGGGCAACGATCGATCGCGGACACGCCGCTTATGCAGGGCGCGGTCGACTTCGGATTCTCGCGCGAACGGTTCGACAACAAATGGGATCGCCAGTACTATGGCGAGTCGCCGGCCGGCAAAGATCGTAAGGAGTTGGAGAGTCTGTTCCTCCGTACCGAATTGGGGATTCCGCGTTCGGGAAGTGACGAAGCGGAAAACATCTTCTATGTCCCGGTGCACTTAGGAGGCTTTCCGTGGATCGCGATCTTCACGTTTCATCGTGGCCGACGAAGCAAAGACTCGATGATGCGAAATCTTTTCTTCTATCGGGACCTGTTGCCGCCGCTCGCGGAGACATTGTCGCTTTCGGTGCAGGCCGCGTTCGCGACGCATCTCATCAGCGAGGGCGCGAGATCCTATGCCGTTAATTTGGGAAAGCCGGCGTTCATCGGTGATACGAACGAGAAGTGGAAGGGTGTCTGCGCGCTATATCCGTACCAATCGATCCAGTTGACCCGCTCGGAAACGGCGTTTCGTGTTGAAACGGAAGCCCAGCAGGCATTGTGGCTGCACATCGACGAAGGCTACCGCTTTCTGGAGTTTCGGACGCTCGACGCGAAGATGCTCGGGGTACGAGTTGGACGTGCCCTCGACGTCGCGCGCCTGCAGCAAGAGCACGTCTACGACCGAGTTCACGGCGATACGCTTTTCGTTCTCAGCCATCAGATCGGAAAGCTGTTCCAAGAGTCGGGTATCGTCGGCTTGAGGACGACGTCCGGTGATCTGGCGCAGCGCGCGATCAAGAACCGCGTATTGCTCGCGTGGGGGATGGCCGAAGCGTGCACACCGCTGAAGTCGGGAAGCTTCCCGGAGCGATGGTTCAAGGGAAAGCCTCGCACCGATCCGGACCGGGATTTGGAGCGTACGTTGCTGTCGGTCGTGCAATTTTATCTCGGCGCGGTGTCAGCGAATCTGAACCCGCGGATTGCGATCGGGATCGCGGCCTGGAATCAGCCCTATCGCAGGTACGGCGCTGACGAAGTGCGCGAATGGCTCACGATCGATCCGGTCAGTCTATCGCCGTTCGGCCGCGACGAGGGGGGGAAGCGCGGCACGCTGGCTGTCACGATTGGTCTTGCCGAGCTCCTCCGAAATGCAGCGCACTACATTGTGCAAAGCCATCGTTGGCTCCTAGACGAGTCTCAGATGGGCACGAGAGAACCGGAATGTCTCCGCGTCAGGCTCATGCCTTCCAGCGACGACCTTGCCACGATCTCGATCGTCGTCGAAAACGTCACGCTCGGTGTCGAGAGACTCAATTCCGGAACGCTCGCGAAAATTCGCGAGGTGGAGAACCACGTTCTCGTCTCCGACGGTCACGCCGTCGTGCAGACCTCGCCGCCTGAGTTCATATCCGATGAGGAACAGGGGAAATTCGCATGGCTTCAAGGGAAATGGACGTACCACTACCGACGTCTCGAGGAAAGCACGGCCCAGTGGCGCCGGCGGCCGCCGGACGACGACTTCGAGCGCTAGTCATCCACGATACCGACTTCATTCCGGACGCAACGATCATCCTCGGAACCGAGTTCCTCGATTTTTGCAATCTCATCGACCGCAAGAGCGGCATCGCGAGTTCACAGATGATGAGCTGGCGCGACGCGGTGGCGTTCCTCCAGACGCTGTCGGCCGGCAAGCCGTCGGAAGGGCTCGCGGTCGACGCGGAGCCGGACCTTTTACTCATCGATTGCAAGTTTGATTCCGACAGCTCTGCGCCGCCGTTGCAGGGCGACGTAATCCAAAAGGACCTGGCGGACCCGCGCGGGCTACTCTACGGGGCCGTTCTGACAGCCTATTATCTCGGCCGCGAGCCCGATCGTCCGTTCGGCTTCGCGATCTACAGTCAGGCCCTCGATGCGACGGCGTCAGATCCGTACGCCGTCACGTTCTTCTCGCTGCTCGAAGCGTTGGCCGGCCGGGCGCGGTCCGAGCTCATTACGTACACCGAGTTTCAACAGCGGATGTCCACCCACAGCAAGGCACAGCAGCCGCTGGATGTTGTTCCCGAGGCGCTGCAGCGTTATCGCAGGTCGCTGCTGCGCTGCTTCCCGAACCGGCTGTGGCCGGACATCGATAGCTTCCATCTGGCCAGCCAGGCAGTTGCAGCCGCGGTCGCCGCCGGGGAGTCAACCTTGGTCCCGGACGATCTTGCGATTCGTTGGACGAACGCCGTCGGTCGCGACGAGGCGATCTCGTTGCGCTCCTTCGCCGCCGATTGCGTGGACGAGAACGGCTTTTGGGATGCCGAGACGTTGCGTGACGTACGCCTCGGCGCATACTTCGATCGCGTCATCGGCAAGGTCGACCTGGAGCTCCAGGTCTACGAGCCCGTGATGCGCTTCTTCGCCGATCCGGACTGCGACCTCAAGCTGAGAGCCAAGGATTGGGGACACCAGCAGAGGGTGCTCGCCCTAACGGTCGTCTGGGCACGAAATCGTTGTGACGTCGAACGTGATCGCGTGAAGCGCGGTGTCGTTGTCGAGCACGACGGGGTCATGAAGCTGTACGACAAGCTCGGCCTCGGTTCTCGCGATCTCAACCTCGCCCTCGGACGACTTCTCGGCGGCAAGCTCGACGGAGAGGCGCGTCCGCGGTTCAAAGCCTCGGCCTTTATCAAAAAACTCAACGGCAACGAGTCGCCATTCGGCGGGATCCCGTACATCCGCCACCTCACTCAACGAGTACTGGACGCGGACGGTCACGAGGAGCGGTTCCGGCCAGACTGTCTTCGCCGGACGACCTAAGAGCGAGTACGTCGAGACACCGCGACGATCCAGCGGAGCACGTACAGTCCAATTAGCGAGGTGAGCGCTTGACTGGTCAGGAACGCCGTGAGCATCAGCGCCAAGCGCGCTTCGCCGCTCAACGAGGCTACGGGCGAGGGCTGCGCTGCCGGGACGCTCATGGCTACGAAAGCCAGGTAGACGGAAACCGGGACGAGGAGCATGTCTAGGATGACGTGCCAAAGTAGGGCGACCCGGTCGCCGAGATATGCGACTCCCTTGATCACCACCGCCAGCGCGAACAGGAAGGCGAGGATGAACGTGAGTGTGATGACGAGATTTCGCGTTTCGGCAAGCGTGACGACGCCCAGCTCCCATGCTTCGCCTAGCCGCACGATGAAATAGCAGAGGAACGCCGCCCGCGCGAGGGGCACGGTTACCACCTCCACTGGTTACAGTGAGGCATCCGAGGCGGCCGCGAGTGGCAAATGCTGACAGGATGCTGAGCCCGATGTTCCGTCTGGGAGGCGCGGTAGACGTGTAACAGAAAACCCCGGCGTGACCACGACCGACGCTTCCGGCGCGCTTCGCCGTACCGCCCTGCACGGCGCCCACCTGGCGCTCGGCGCCCGCATGGTGCCGTTCGGCGGCTTCGAGATGCCGGTGCAGTACGCCGGCGTTCTCAAAGAGCACGAGGCCGTCCGCAAGCGCGCCGGGCTGTTCGATCTCTCCCACATGGGGCAGTTCGCGCTGCGCGGCGCGGACGTCGGCGCGTGGGCCGAGTCGCTGACCGTCAACAAGGTCGCGACCATGAAGCCCGGCCAGGCGCGCTACAACATCTTCACCAACGAGCAGGGCGGCGCGCACGACGACGTGATCTTCTACCGGCTCGACGAGCACCGCTGGCTGCTGGTCGTCAACGCGTCGAACGCCGAGAAGATGTGGGCGCACGTGAGCGCCAACCGCGCGGGCGACGTCGAGCTCGCCAACCTGCACGGCGAGCGCGCGCTGATCGCGATCCAGGGGCCGCGCTCGGTGGAATGGCTGCAGCCCTACGTCGAAGCGGAGCTGGGGCCGATCAAGTACTACGCCTGCGCGGAGACACGCGTGAAGGGGACGCGCGATCCGGTCGTCATCGCGCGCACCGGCTACACCGGCGAGGACGGTTTCGAGATTTTCCTGCCGTCCGACGAAGCGGCCGGGTTGTGGGATCTGATCCTGGCCGAGAACCGCGAGCGCGGGCTCGAGGCGTGCGGGCTGGGCGCGCGCGACGTGCTGCGGCTCGAAGCCGGGATGCCGCTCTACGGCCACGAGATGGACGAAGCGATCACGCCGCTCCAGGCCGGCCTCACCTGGGCCATCAAATTCGACAAGCCCGATTTCCGCGGCAAGGACGCGCTGCTCGCGCAGCGCGACGCGGACGGCTTCGCGCGCATCGTCGGGCTGACGATGGAAGGCCGCGTCCCGGCGCGCGCCGGGTACCCGGTGTTCGCCAACGGCGAGCGGGCCGGCGAGATTCGCAGCGGCTCGTTCGGTCCGACCGTGCAGAAGAACGTCGCGACCGCGCTGGTCGCGCCCGCGGCGGCTGCTGAAGGGACGCGGCTCGAGGTCGAGGTGCGCGGGACGCGCCATCCGGCCATCGTCGTTCCGCTGCCGTTCTACAAGCGTCCGAAGACCTGACGTCGGCGGAGGACTCCCGCCGCCGAACGCGCTACCATCGCAGCGATGGCGAACGTTCCGGCAGGACTGCTCTACAGCAACGAACACGAGTGGGTGAAGCTCGACGGCGACGTCGCGACGGTCGGGATCACCGACTACGCGCAGGCGTCGCTCGGCGACATCGTCTACGTCGAGCTGCCCCGCGTCGGCGCGAGTCTCACGCAGTTCGGCAGCATCGGGGTCGTCGAGTCGGTCAAGGCCGTCTCCGACATCTTCACGCCGGTCGGCGGTGAGGTCGTCGGCATCAACGACGGTCTGGAGAACGATCCGGCCGCGGTGAACCGCGACCCGTACGGCGACGGCTGGTTCTACAAGGTGCAGCTCGCCGATCAAAGCCAGACGGGCGAGCTCCTGTCGCCCGAGCAGTACGAGCAACTGATCGCCGAGTCCTGAGCCTGCGACGATGGTCGCATCCTCGGACTGAAAACGGACCTGTGCGGCGCGGGGTCTAACCACCGTTGCGCTAGTTTCACCCGGAGAACACGTGTACACGCCGCACACCGCTCAGGACATCGAGGCGATGCTGCGCGTGATCGGCGTCGACTCGCTGGACGATCTCGTCCGCGTGCCCGACGCCGTCGCGCTGCGCGCCCCCGTCGAGGTCACTCCCCGGCTCAGCGAGATCGAGATCGCCGAACGCTTTCGCCGCCACGCCGCGCGCATCACCGCCGGCGACTACACGTCGTTCCTCGGCGCCGGCGCCTACCGCCACTACGTGCCGCCGGTCGTCGGCGCGATCGCGATGCGCGGGGAGTTCCTGACGTCGTACACGCCCTATCAGGCCGAGGTCTCGCAGGGCTACCTCCAGGCGATCTACGAGTGGCAGAGCTACATCGCGCTGCTGACCGGCCTGGACGTGGCGAACGCCTCGGTGTACGACGGCGCGACCGCGCTGGCCGAAGGCGTCATCATGGCGGTGAACGCGACCGGCCGCAAAGCGGTGCTCGTCTCGAACGCCGTCCACCCGAACTATCGCGCGGTGCTGCGCACGTACGCCGAAGGGCTCGAGCTGGCCGTCGACGAGCTGCCGTACGGCGCGGACGGCCGCACCGATCTCGCGACGCTCGACGCCGCGCTCGCCGAGCAGCGCTACGCGGCGGTGGTCGTACAGTCGCCGAACTTCTTCGGCGCGATCGACCCGCTGCCGGACGGCGTCGCGGCGCGCATCAAGGCGACGAAGACCGTCGTGATCGGCGTCGTCGCCGAGGCGATGTCGCTCGCCGCGCTGGCCGCGCCCGGGTCGTGGGGCGCCGAGATCTGCGTCGGCGAGGCGCAGTCGTTCGGCAACGCGATCGCCTACGGCGGGCCGCACGTCGGCTTCATCGCCGCGACGACGGAGCATCTGCGCCGCATCCCGGGCCGGCTCGCCGGCAAGTCGGTCGACAGCGCCGGCCGCACGGCGTACGTGCTGACGCTGCAGGCGCGCGAGCAGCACATCCGGCGCGAGAAAGCGACGTCGAACATCTGCACCAACCAGGCGCACTGCGCGCTCTGCGCGACGGTGTACCTGGCCGCGATGGGCAAGACCGGCCTGCGCGACTGCGCGGCGCTGAACGTCGCGCGCACGCGCGAGCTGCGCGACAAGGTCTCCGCGCTCGACGGCTTCTCGGCGCCGTTCGCCGCGCCGGTCTTCAACGAGGTCGCGATCCGCGTCCCCGGCCGCGCCGCCGACGTCCTCAAGGCGTTGGAAGCGAAGCAGATTCTCGGCGGGATCGAGCTGGGCCGCTGGTACCCGCAGCTCGACGACTGCATCCTCATGACGGCGACGGAGCTCACCTCGAGCGCCGACGTCGACCGCCTCGTCACCGCGCTCTCGGAGATTCCGGTTCGTGCCGCTGCCCGCGTTTGACACCCCGCTGATCTTCGAGACCGGCCAGGACGGCCGCGCTAACTGCTACCTGCCCGCAGGTCCCGCGCTCGACACGCTGCTGCCGAAGGACGTGCTGCGCGACGAGCTGCCGCTGCCGGACAACAGCGAGCTCGACGTGGTGCGCCACTTCACGCGGCTCTCGCAAAAGACGTTCGGGATCGACACCGCGTTCTATCCGCTCGGGTCGTGCACGATGAAGTACAACCCGCGCATCAACGACGCCATGGCGAACGTCCCCGCGCTGCGCGACGTGCATCCGTTCGCGCCCGATCACGCGGCGCAGGGCGCGCTGGCGGTGATGTGGGAGCTCGAGCGCGCGCTGGCGTCGCTGTTCGGGATGGCGGCGTTCTCGCTCAATCCGGCCGCCGGCGCGCACGCCGAGCTGGCCGCGCTGCTGATCGCGAAGGCGTACTTCCGCAAGCAGGGCGAGCCGAACCGCAACGTCGTCATCGTCCCCGACACCGCGCACGGCACGAACCCGGCGTCCGCGGCGATGGTCGGCTTCAAGGTGCTCTCGCTCAAGTCGGATGCGCACGGCCGGGTCGATCCCGAGGAGATGCGCAAGGTCGTGGGTCCCGACACCGCGGTCTGCATGATGACCAACCCCAACACGCTGGGGCTGTTCGAGCCGCGCATCCACGAGGTCTCCGACGTCGTCCACGCGGCCGGCGGGCTGATGTACTACGACGGCGCGAACGCCAACGCGCTGATGGGGAACACACGCCCCGGCGACATGGGCTTCGACCTCATGCACCTCAACCTGCACAAGACGTTCACCATCCCGCACGGCGGCGGCGGCGCCGGCGCCGGCCCGGTCGGCGTCGCGCCGCACCTCGTCGATTTCCTGCCGACCCCGGTGGTGCGCGCGTACCAGGCGAACGGCGAGGAGCTGCACGCGAGCGGCTGGCGCGAGACGGCCGAGCTGTCGTTCAAGCTCGACTTCGAGCGTCCCGACTCGATCGGGCCGATGCGCTCGTTCTGGTCGAACTTCGCGCACATGGTGCGCGCGCTCGCGTACACCTACGCCAACGGCGCCGACGGGCTCACCACGGTCTCGAAGCTGGCGGTGCTCAACGCCAACTACATCCGCGCCTCGATCAAGGACGTGATCGACGTTCCGTACGACGAGATCAACCGGCACGAGTTCGTCGCCTCGGCGCAGACGCTCAAGCGCGAGACCGGCGTGCGCGCGCTCGACCTCGCCAAAGCGCTGCTCGACCGCGGCTACCACGCGCCGACCGTGTACTTCCCGCTGATCGTCCCCGAGTGCCTGATGATCGAGCCGACCGAGACCGAGTCGAAGGAGACGCTCGACACGTTCATCGCGGACTTCCGCGACATCATCGCGACGGCGAAGTCCGACCCCGAGAAGGTGCTCGAGACCCCGGTCAACACCGCGGTCGGCCGCATCGACGAGACGCGCGCGGCGCGGCAGCCCGACCTGCGCTGGCGCCCGGCCGGGACGCCGGCGTAGCGAACGGAGCGTGAAGCGCGCCGACCTGCTCAAGAGCGCTTCGGTCGCCTGCGGAGCGCTCGCGTTCGCCGAAGGAGCGACGGTGACTCCTAGTGATGCGGCGACGCGCACCGCCGCGGATGCCGAGCTCGACGCGCTGCTCGCCGCCGAGTGGGCGGACTTCCGGCGCCGCAACCCGATCTCGGCCTCGCTCGCCGGCGACCGCACGGCGGACGACCGCTGGGACGACGCGTCGCCCGCTGCGCTCGCCGGCGAGGCGTCGCACCGCCGCGACGTCCTGGCGCGCATGGAGCGGATCGGCCGCGCGCGGCTGAGCGAGCCCGCGAAGCTCGACTACGACCTCTACGCCGGGCTGCAGCGCGACGCGCTGCAAGGCTACGAGCTGCGCACGCAGCTTTTCGCGCTCACGCCGCGCAGCGGCGTGCAGACCTGGGCGCAGATCAACGACCAGCTTCGCTTCGCCACCGTCGCCGACTACGAGCACTGGCAGCGGCGGCTCGAGACGTATCCGCGCGCGGTGGACGAGACGATCGCGCTGCTGCGCGAAGCGGTCGCGGCGAAGATGCTCTGGCCGCGCGCCTCGATGCAGCGGCTTCCGCCGCAGCTCGACCGGCTGATCGCCGATCCCGAGCGCTCCGAGTTCTACGAGCCGCTGACGCGCATCCCGGCCTCGATCGCCCCGCCCGAGGCGGCACGCTTGCGCGAGCGCGCGCGCGACGCGATCGCGAACCGGGTGAACCCGGCGCTGCGCGCGCTGCGCGCGTTCGTGGTCGAGACGTATCTGCCGGCGGCGCCCGACGCGGCGGGGCTCGTGCACGTCCCCAACGGCGAGGCGCTGTACGCGTACTTCGTGCGCACCGAGACGACGACGAACCTCACGCCGGCGGAGATTCACGCGCTGGGCCTGCGCGAGGTCGCGCGCCTGCGCGACGCGATGGAGACGCTGGCGCCGCGCACCGGCTACCGCGGCTCGCTGCCGGACGTGATCGCGGCGCTGCGCGGCGATCCCGCCAACTACCACCACACCCCGGAGGCGCTGCTGACCGCGTACCGCGCGCAGGCGAAGCGGATCGATCCGGAGCTGGTCAAGCTGTTCCGGACGCTGCCGCGCCTGCCGTACGGCGTCGTCGCGATCCCCGCCGCGCTCGCGCCCGACACGACGACCGCGTACTACTATCCCGGCGCGCTCGACGGCTCACGCGCCGGCTCGTACTACGTCAACTTGTACCGACCGGAAGCGCGCCCGATCTACGAGATGATGGTGCTCTCACTGCACGAGTCGGTGCCGGGCCACCACCTGCAGATCGCGCTCGCGCAGGAGCTGCGCGGTTTGCCGGAGTTCCGGCGCGCGACGCTCGCGTACACCGCGTTCGTCGAAGGCTGGGGGCTCTACGCCGAGTCGCTCGGCCACGAGCTGGGCCTCTACGACGACGCGAAGTCCGAGTTCGGCGCGCTGACGTACGAGATGTGGCGCGCGGTGCGGCTGGTCGTCGACACCGGGATCCACGCGCAAGGCTGGTCGCGCGAGCGCGCCATCGACTACTTCCTGGCGAACGCCGCGAAGACGCGGCTCGACGTGACGAACGAGGTCGACCGCTACGTCACCGACCCCGGCCAGGCGCTCGCGTACAAGATCGGCCAGCTCAAGATCCTCGAGCTGCGCGAGCGCGCGCAAACGCGGCTCGGCGCGCGCTTCGACGTGCGTGATTTCCACGAGGTCGTCCTCGAACAGGGCGCGCTGCCGCTCGACGTCCTCGACCGCCGCGTCGGCGCCTGGCTCGCGAACGCCTGAGCAGCGTCCCGTCACGGCGACGCAGGCCGTCGCAGGATGACCATGTCTTGCGCCGGCCGCGCACCGCCCGGGACGACGTCGACCACCTCGAACCAGCGCGACCAGTGCCGGCGGATGTACTCCGGCGTGTGAAACGCGGTGTGATAGTGCGACGGAAAGTGCTGCTCCCAGCCGTCGTTGTCCCAGAACACGAAGCCGTCCTCGCGCCACCGGGTTCGCAAGCCGAGCAGCTCCTCGCGCCGCCGGTGCTTGGAGTTCTGCGCCAGCCACTCCCACATCGCTTCGCCGCTCACCGTGAGCAACACCGATCCGCCCGGCCGCGTGATGCGCCGCAGCTCCGCCAGCCACGCGTCCTGATACGACTCGTCGAAGTGGGTGAAGATGCTCCACCCGAAAACCAGGTCGAACGTTTCGTCCTCGAGCGGCAGCGGCGGCAGGACGCCGTTCACGAAGAACCGCCCGGTCGGCAGCGCGGCGGCGAGGAACCCGATCGCGGTCTCGTCGATGTCGGAGCCGGCGTACGACGCGTTCCGCAAGCGCGCGAGCAGCGGGCGCGCGATGCGGCCGCACCCGCACGCGAAGTCGTAGACCGAGCGAACGTCGTCCAGACCTCGCCCGAGCCGTACGAGCGCTTCGAGGATGCTCTCGACCGACGGGACGGCCGAGTCGTCGAAGACGTTCCGGTCGCGCTGGCCCGAGACGCGGTAGATCATCTCCGGCGTCGGATCGTGCATTGCGCAGCCCTTGCCGCGACGAGGCCGGCAACCCTGTCGCTCCGGCGGGGCCCGCGCCCGGCCAAAAGCTTTCGCGCCGACCTCGCGGAGAATACGGAGTCGGCGTCGTATGAGACCCGTATGGCCAGGCGACCGACGCCGACCCTTACGGAGGCGGAATACCGCCTCATGAACATCCTCTGGGATCTCGGGGACGCTACCGTCTCCGAGGTTCACGCACGTCTCGAAGACCGGCCGATCGCGTACACGACGGTCCTCTCGACGCTGACGATCCTGGAGCGGAAAGGCTACGTCCGCCACACGACCCGGGGCAAGGCGAACGTCTACAAGCCGCGCGTCGAGCGCGACGCCGCCCGCCGGACGGTCGTCGAGAACGTCCTGGCGACGTTCTTCGAGGGCTCGCCGCGCGCGCTGATGCTGAACCTGCTCGACTCGGAGAAGCTGAGCGTGGACGAGGAGCGGCGCCTGCGCACGCTCCTCGAGGACGCGGGCTGACCCCGCCGGCGGCCGCGCTCGCGGCGCTCGCGGCGATCCTCGCCAGCCTCCCGCTCGCCGCGGGAGCGCTCGCCGCCGCGCGTCCGTTCAACCGCGCCGCCGTCCGCTACCGCATCCTCGCCGCCGCCTTTCTTCTGACGGCGGGCGTCGCGCCGCTGGCGCTCTTCGCCGCCGCCTATCGGGACGCGCCCGCCGCCGCCGCGACCGGCTCGCCCGGCGGGCTGCTCGCCCTGCTCGCGCTGCCCGCGCTCACGCTGGCCGCGACCGTCGCCGCCGTGTTCCTGCTCGACCTTGCCGTCGACGTCGTCAAGCTGCGCCGCGTGAAGGGCGGGGCGGCACCGCTGGGGAGCCTGCCGGTCCGGCGGGCACGCCTCGGCACCTCGCGCGTCGTCGGGACGCCGACCGCGATCGGCTACCTGCATCCGGCGGTGATCCTGCCCGAGAACTTCCGGGCGCGGGTCGACGACCGCGAGTGGGACGCCGTCGTCGCCCACGAGTGCGCGCACCTCGCCCGCGGCGACGACTGGGCCAAGGCCGTGCAGAGCGCCGTCGTGCGCCTCGCGTGGTGGCTCCCGGGCTTGTGGGTGCTGGGCCGCGCGCTCGACCTCGAGCGCGAGCTGGCCAGCGACGAGCGCGCCGCCTGCGAGACCGGCCCGCGCCGCTACGCCGCCTGCCTGCTGCGGCTCGCGACCGACCGCGGGCCGGGCGCCTTGGCGACCGCCTTCGGCGCCCGCCGCTCGCACGTCGCGATCCGGGTCGAGCGGCTGCTGCGGCCGGTCCCGGTGCGCGGCCCGGTGCTGCGCGCGGCCGCGCTCGGCGCCTTCACCGCCGCCGCGCTCTCGATCCTGATCGCCGCGGTGCTGTTCGTCCCGGGTACGGCCGTCCGGCACACCGCCTCCGTCGCCGCGCCGCGTCTCCAGCGGCTCGCCGCGCGCGGACCGCGCCGCGCGACGCCGCCGGACGCCGCCGCGCGCGTCCGCCGCGCGGCCGCCGCATCGCATCGCACCGCGGCGACGGCTCCGCCGGCCGCGGCGACGGTCGCGCTCGCCGCCTCCGCCGAGGCGGCGGCTTCCGCCGGCCTCGCCGCTTCAGGCAGCCCGCATGAAGCCGCGCCGCGGCCGGCGTCCGCGCTGACGCACGCACCCGACGCGGCGCGGACCCTCGCGCAGCTCGCCGAGCCGCCGCCCGCCGTTCCGGCCGAGCGCGTCGCGCCCGGTCCGCGCGGCCCGGGACGCCGGCCGCCGGCCCTGCGGGCGGCGGAGGTCGTGCTCCCGGCCGAGACGCTGGCGTTCGTCTCGCCGTACCAGCGCTGCCGCACCTGTTTCGGCCCGCTCCGCTCGCCCGACGACGCCGCGGCGTCCCAGTCGCCGGCGCTGAGCCCGCCCGCCGGCATCCCGCCCGGCCCGGTCGTCGCGCTGGCGCCGGACGACGCGACCGGGCCAGCCTCGACGAGCTCTCGCATGATCTGGTTCCGCGTCCCCGCCTACTCCGTGATGATGCCGTAGGGGCGCCCAACCGGGCGCAAAAGCGCTCGGTTCTTCTTGGGCCTCCGCGCTATACTTGAATCAACACCAGCCCGGACAACTCGGGCTGGAACTGTCTCCGGGAAACGACGATGCGGATCAAATACGAAGTTTCCGCCGGTGGGCTGGTGCTTCGGCGGAACGGCAACGGGTTGGAGGCCTTGCTCATCGGGCGAGGCGAGCCTCGCGTTTGGTCCCTCCCGAAGGGCCACGTCGAGCCGCGGGAGACGCACGAGCAAGCGGCCCTGCGGGAGGTTCGCGAGGAGACCGGCTGCTGGGCCGAGATCCTGTCCAAGCTGTCGGACATCTCGTACTGGTTCTACCTGAACCGGACCAAGCACAAGAAGTCCGTCCATTTCTACCTGATGCGCTATCTCTCGGGCGACACGGCCAACCACGACCACGAGGTCGACGAGGCGCGCTGGTTCGAGATCAAGGCCGCCAAGAAAGCGCTCAAGTACGTCAACGAGAAGCGCCTGGTCGACCTCGGCCTGGAGTGGCTGGCGCAGGAAGGCGCCGGGATCTTCGAGCCGGAGACCGTCATCGCCGCACAGACCATGCGAGACACGACCGCCTGAGTGACTGAGACTGCCCCCACCGATGAGCGCGCGCTGCGCGTCTCGCTGGATGTCTTCGACGGTCCCCTCGATCTGCTGCTGAACCTCGTCAAGGAGCGCCAACTCGACATCGCGACGGTGCCGCTGGCGCACGTCGCCGACCAGTACCTGGCGTACATCCAGGCGATGGAGGCGCTCGACGTCGAGCTGGCCGCCGACTACCTGGTCGTCGCCGCGACGCTGATCTTCCTGAAGTCCAAGGCGCTGCTGCCGCCGATCCCGCTGGAGCTGGCCGGCGACCCCGAGGAGTCGGCCGAGGCGGTCGAGGCGCGGCTGCGCGAGCGCCTGCTGGCGTACTCGAAGTACCGCGACGCCGGCCAGGAGCTCAAGGCGCGCGCGGCCGAGGCGTCGGCCTACTACCTGCGCGCCGACGGCGGCGACCCGAGCGCCGACTTCGTCCAGCGCTACCGCATCGACCCGGCGAAGCTGGCGGGGGCGCTGGCCGCCGCGCTGCGCGCCGCCAAGCCCGAGAAGCGCACGATCGTGCGCGAGCGGGTCTCGCTGAACGAGCAGATGGACCTGGTCGCGCGCGCCGTGCGGCGCCAGGGCCGGGTCTCATTCTTCGCCTTGTGCGAGGGGCTCGACCGCGTCGCCATCATCGTCACCTTCCTCGCCGTCCTGGAGCTGGTCCGGCGCGCCCGCATCGCGGTCGCGCAGGACGCCGCGTTCGAGGACATCGAGCTGCTCCCGACCCCCGAAGAGACCCATGCAGCCTGAGCTCGTCGATACCGGCCACCTCCAGCGCACCATCGAGGCGCTGCTCTTCGTCGCCTCGGAGGCGCTCTCGATCAAGGAGCTGGCCAAGCTGACCGGCGCCGAGCAGAGCGAGGTGACCGTCGCGCTGCAGAAGATCGACCAGGAGTTCGCGCACCGCGGCGTCGTGCTGCGCGAGATCGCCGGCGGGTACCGCTTCGCCAGCTCGCCCGACGCGCGCGAGGCGGTCGAGGCCTACCTGCTTCCGCCGAAGGCCAACCTCTCGCCGGCGGCGCTCGAGACGCTCGCCATCGTGGCCTACATGCAGCCCTGCACGAAGGGCGAGATCGAGGGGATCCGCGGCGTCTCGGCCGACTCGGTGATCGCGACGCTGCTCGACCGCCGCTTCCTCACCGAGTCCGGGCGCAAGGACGTCCCCGGCCGGCCGATGCTGTACAAGACGACCGCCGACTTCCTCGAAGCGTTCGGGCTGCGCTCGCTCGAGGAGCTCCCGCCGGTCGACGTCGACGGCAGCGCACCGATCGAGCTGGCACTCCCCATCGCGACGGTTCCGGCGGCGGCCGCAGAGCCGAAGCTTGACGAACCGGACGCCGAGGAAGCGGGCGGAGAGGAAACCCCTGCGGCCGTCGCTGCGGTCCAACAGCCTGAGACAGAAGAGTCCGAGACGGACGAACAGCACAGCACGCCCGGTGAGGCGGCCGCCGAAGCGGCCCCCGCCGACGACGCGCCGGTCGAGACGACCGCCGCAGAACGAGAAACGGAGCCTACGCCATCAGCGGTTTAGCCGCCACGACCGAGCTCGTCCCCGCCGAAGTGTGGGCGACGATCGACGAAAACTGTCAGCGCGTCGCGCTGATCCACGAGCTCATCCAGCCGGGCGAGGACTTCCGGCTCACCGACGACCAGCGCAAAGCGGTCGAGACCATCACCGCCGCGCTCGACGCGGGCGAGTTCGAGTTCTTGCTCAAGGCGCCGACCGGCTCCGGCAAGACCGAGGTCATGCTGCGGGTCGCGGTCGACACCATCCTCGCGACCGGCGGCTACGTGGCGATCCTCGCGCCGACGCGCGACCTGATCCGCCAGCACGTCACCTACTTCACCGAACGCCTCGAAGGCACCGGGATCGGCGTCGGGCAGATCCACGGCGGCGCCGCACCCGGCGAGCGCCGCGCGGTCGAGACCTGCATCGAAGACGGCACCATCCACGTCGTCGTCGGCTCGGCGATGATGCTCACGATCGACCGCCACTGGGAGATCCTCGACAAGAGCGATCTGCTCTTCGTCGACGACGTCAACGCGTTCGACGAGCGCGAGCACCTGCGGCTGCTCGAAGAGCTCGACTGCCCGATGCTCTTCGCGTCGGCGACGCCCGACGAGCTGCGGCGCTTCCTCGAGCGCATCGGCGCGATGAAGAACGTCGTCTCGATGAAGAAGATGCCGTTCGACGTGCTGCCGACCAAGGTGCACAAAGTCGAAGGCGTCTGGGGCGAACCGCCGGCCGAGCAGCTCTCGCGCGCCGACGTGCTCATCAAGGACCACATCGCGCGCGGCTCGCGCGTGTTCGTGATCGGCCGCACGCGCGGCGACGTGCCGCGGCTCGCCGAGCGTCTCGAGCAGACGTACGGGATCACGGTGCAGCAGCTCCGCGGCGACATGGTCGACACGCACGAGCAGGGCCGTCGCCACCGCCGCAAGGGCGTCAAGGTGAACGACGTCGGGACCCGCGTCGAGATGATGAACGAGTTCCGCGCGCAGGCGCCGGCGGTGCTCGCCGCGACGAACCTGGTCGGCAGCGGGATCGACATCCCGGCCGCCGACTTGATCGTCATCACCGACTCCGACGCGTTCGGCGAGTCGGAGATCGAGCAGCTCATCGGCCGCGTCGGCCGCCGCGAGCGCCCGTCCGACGCGGTGCTGCTGACCGGCACGACGTTCGAGAAGAACCCCTCGCGCGCGATGCCGACGGGGCGCGCGAAGTCGTTCATGCCGGCCGGGATGCGCGCCCGCCAGTTCAACTTCGGGCGCCGCCGCTGAGCGAAGGCGCTGCTTTGCGGCTCGGTTCGCACGTCCGCGTCGGCAACGGGTATGACGCTGCCGTCGCGTACGCGCAAAAGCTCGGCTGCACGGGCGTGCAGTTCTTCGCCGGCAATCCGAAGACGTACCGCGTCGGCGGGATCGACGCGCCGGCGCTGCAGCGCTTCGCGGCGGCGCGCGTCGCCGCCGGCATCACGCCCGCGGCGATCCATACGTCGTACCTGATCAACCTCGCCAGCGAAGACCCGAAGACCGTCGGCAGCTCGCTGAAGCTCTTGAAGAACGATCTGAAGATCGCGGCGGCCGGTGACATCGCGTACGTCAACACGCACCTCGGCTCGTACGGCAAGCGCGACCGCAAAGACGGGTTCGCCTCGGTCGTCGCGGCGCTCGAGGACGCGCTCGACGGCATCGATCCGAACGTCGCGCTGGTGATGGAGAACAGCGCCGGCGCGGGCCAGCTCTGCGGCGGCACGATCGAAGAGCTCGGCGCGTTCGTGCGCGCGACCGGTCATCCCAACCTGCGCGTCTGCCTCGATACCGCGCACACGTGGGCGGCCGGCTACGCGATCGACACGCCGGACGGCGTCGAGCGCTTCTTCGAGCTCGTCGAGCGCGAGCTCGGGCTCGACCGCGTCGTCATGTTCCATTTCAACGACACCGAGATCGAGCTGGGCGGCCACCGCGACCGGCACTGGCACATCGGCGAGGGCCGGATCGGGATCGCCGGCTTCCGCGCGATCCTGGCGCACGAGGGCGTGCGCGGGAAGCTCGGCATCCTCGAGACGCCGGGCGAAGAGGCCGACGATCTGCGCAACATCCGGACGATGCGGGCGGTGCTCGAAGGCGTCGCCGCATGAGCGCTCGGCGGTGCGAGCGTGCCGTTCCGGGTATGGTACCGGCGGAGGACTGATGTGAGCGAGACCCCCGAACGACGCCAGGCGAAGCGCATCGCGATCCGGTTGCCCGTGGTCTACCGCGGCCCGGACGGCGCGCCGCGCCACGGCACGACGGAGAACGTCTCGCGCCGCGGGATGCTGCTGGTCGCCCAGGGGCGGCAGTCCGAAGGGACGCGGCTCAAGGTCGCCGTGACCGGGATGGACGGCCGCGAGCGCGAGATCGCGGCCGAGGTCGTCCGGACGACGCCCGAGGGCCGCATCGCCGTGCGGATCGCCGAGCACGACGCCGCCGAGATGGACGCCATCGTCGACGGGGAGACGGAGACGACGCCGCCGGCGAAGTAACGCCGTGCCGGAATGATCCTCCACTTCGATCTGGACGCCTTCTACGCGTCGGTCGCGCAGCGCGACGATCCGTCGCTGCGCGGCATGCCGCTCGCCGTCTCGGGCAGCTCACGGCGCGCGGTCGTGCTGACCGCGTCATACGAAGCGCGGCCGTTCGGCGTGCGCTCCGCGATGCCGCTGTACCGCGCGCTCGAGCTGTGTCCGCAGCTCGCGGTCGTGCCGCCGAACTTCGCGGCGTACCGCGAGACGTCGCAGCGCGTGTTCGCGATCTTCGCCGACGGCGCGCGCGCGGTGGAAGGCTTGTCGCTCGACGAAGCGTTCGTCGATCTGCCGACGTCCGATCTCGATCTGGCGGTCGCGTTCGCGCAGCGGGTGCGCGAGCGGGTGCGCGGCGAGGTGGGTCTGACGGTGAGCGCCGGCGTCGCGCCGGTGAAGATGGTCGCGAAGATCGCGAGCGACGTGAACAAACCGGACGGGCTGACCGTCGTCTCACCGGGGACGGAAGCGGCGTTTCTCGCGCCGTTGCCGGTCGGGCGCTTGTGGGGGATCGGGCCGAAGACGCAGCCGCGGCTCGAGCGCGTCGGCATTCGCACGATCGGCGACGTCGCGGTCCTCGGCGACGCCGCGCTGTACGAGCTGTTCGGGCGCGCGGGAACGTTCTACCGCGACCTCGCGCGCGGGATCGACGAGCGCGAGGTCGACCCGTCGCGCGAGCGCAAGTCGATCTCGACCGAGGAGACCTTCGAGTGGGACGAGCGCGACGAGCGCCGCATCCTCGCGCTGCTGCGGGTCCAGGCCGACGAGCTCGCGCGCGACCTGCAGAAGGAGCAGTTGCGCGGCGCGACGGTCGGGGTGAAGATCAAGAAGGCGGACCACACGATCACCGGCCGCCAGACGTCGCTGGCGGTCGCGACCAACGACGCCGACGCGATCCACGACGCCGCGGTGTGGTGCTGGCAGCGCGCCGGGATGCAAGGGGTGCCGATCCGGCTGCTGGGGACGCGCATCGCTTCGCTCACCGACGAAGAAGCGCGCGAGCTGCGACTGTTTTGAGCACGATCCGCCGCTCCGAGGTGGCATCCGAGACGCCGTTGGCGGCGTTGCTGCGGCCGCTGACGCCGAACGACGCGTTCTTCGTGCGCCATCACGCGCGCCAGGTTCCGCGCATCGGCGCCGGCGAGTACCGGCTGGAGGTCGAGGGCGCGCGCGGTGCGCGCGTGCTGGGGCTCGACGACGTGCGCGCGCTGCCGCGCGTCGCGCGCACGATGACGCTGGCGTGCGCCGGCAACGGGCGCAGCGGCTTCGATCCCGTGCCGGGCGGCGTGCGCTGGGGGATCGGCGCGATCTCGACCGCGCAGTGGGACGGCGTGCGCCTGCGCGACCTGCTCGCATCCGCGGGGATACCCGACGACGCGCGGCACGTCGTGTTCGACGCGTATGACCGTGCGAGCGAGAACGGGAAGCCGCCCTACCGGCGCAGCATCCCGCTCGCGCGCGCGCTCGACGACGGAACGATCCTCGCCGACACGATGAACGGCGAGCCGCTGCCGGCCGAGCACGGCGGGCCGCTGCGCGTCCTGGTCGGCGGCTGGACGGCGAACCATTCCGTGAAGTGGCTGCGCCGCATCACGTTCGCCGCGCGGCCCGACGAAGGCTGGTGGATGACCGGCGACTACCGCTATCCGGATGCGAGCGGCGTGCTCCAGGTGATCGAGACGGCGGCGCCGGTCGCGATCGTCGCGTCGCCGCAAGCCGGGCCGGTTCGCAGCGGCGAGGTCGAGCTGCAAGGCGTCGCGTACGGAACGCCGTCGCCGAGCGGAGTGCGCGTGGAGATCGACGGCGCGCATGCGGGCGACGCGGTGGTGCGCTACGACGACGGGCCGTACGCGTGGGGCCGCTGGTCGAAGCGCGTCAGCGTCGGTTCGGGAGCGCATCGCATCGCGGTGCGGCCGGTGGATGCGGCCGGCAGTCCCGGCCCGTCGCGCGGGACCTGGAACGAGAAAGGCTATCTCTACGACGGCCCGCACACGATCGAGGTCGTCGCTTCGTAGCCGCGCCTGTCATCGCCCGCGGATCAGGGCGCGCCCGTCACGGCGTGCCGATCGAGGCGTCCCCGATCAGGGAGCGCCGTACAACGAGAACAGGTGGCCGTCCGGGTCCTCGAAGTTGACGACGTGATTCGTCCCGTCGACCGAGTGCGGTTCGTTGAGGAACGTTACGCCGCGTGCGCGCAGCCGCTCCCACGCGGCGCGAACTCCGGCGACGGCGAGGACGATCTCGACCGGTTCCGGTCCGTTCCCCGAACGCGCGCGCTTGAGGTCGCCGCTGAGCATCAGCGCCGTTCCGCCGGCATCGAGGAACGCGAACTCCTCGAACCGGCTGGTCAGCACGAAGCCGAGCTTCTCCGTGTAGAACCCGGCCGACGCGTCGACGTCCCGGACGCCGAGCATGACCGCATGGACGCGCAGAGCCGGCGCGGTTTCCGTCATCGTGACCTCCCGAGGCGAGGAAAGTTAGCAGTGCTAATAGAATCCGCGCCGTCGTTGAAAGTGTCAAGGCCCGACAAGGGCGCGATCGCCACCGATCTCCACGCCGTCGCGATCCGGCTGCTGCGCCAAGTGCGCCGCGAGGACGACGCGCTCGGCCTCACCTCGGCGCGCCTCTCCGCGCTGTCGGTCCTCGTTTTCGGCGGGCGAAGCACGCTCGGCGAGCTCGCCGCCGCCGAGCAGGTTTCGCTCCCGACGATGACCCGCATCGCGGCGGCGCTCACGAAGGCCGGCGACGTGAAGCGCAGTGTCGACCCCGACGATCGCCGCTACGTCTACCTCGAGGCGACGCGCCGCGGGGAGGCGCTGCTCGACGAGGGCCGCAGACGCCGCGTCGAGCGTCTCGGCACGCTGTTAGGCGAACTGAGCAGCAGTGAGCTGGCCGCGTGCGAACGGGCGCTGGCCGCGCTCAGGCGCGTCTTCTCGTAGCAGCGGCGTCCGTCAGATGTGGTCCGTGCTCCAGCACGGGTCGGCGCGCTCGCGCGGCTCGTCGCGATGCGCGCGCAGAGCGCTGCGAAAGCCGGGGCTGAGCGGGATCACCATGGCGATCGCGTCGCGCCGCACGCGAACGGCGCCGCGCGGCAGCGCGTCCCGCGCGACCGCCGGCGGCAGCCAGCCGCGCACGGTGCGCAGGTCGCCGGCGCCGGCGCGCAGCAGCGGCGCGATCAGGTGACGGTCGTCGTCGCGCGCGAATGCGAGCTCGTCGAGCACGAACGCGTCGGCGCTCGGGATGCGGCGCCCCGTGACGTACGCGCCCAGCGCGCGTCCGCGCCGCACACCGAGGCGCACGAGACCGCCGCCGTACTCGCGCGAGGAGTCGCGCAGCCGCTGCCACTCCCAGTCGAGCGGCGTCCGCGCGAACGCGAACGGCCGCCGCGCGTCGAGCGCGTCGAAGACGCGCCGCACGGCCGGCGCGTCCGGCTCGCCGAGCACCGAGACCTCGACGCGCTCGGTGGGCAGCAGGTCGGCCCGCAGCGCGATCGTGCGCGACGGCAGCGGGACGAAACCGAGCCGTTCGTAGAACGCCGGATGGATGTCGCTGAACAGGTACGCGAGATCGGTCCCCGTGTCGCGCTCGGCATCGAGGAACGCGCCCAACAGCGCGGTCGCATAGCCGCGCCCGCGCAGTCGCTGGGGCGTGAACACGGCGCCGATCCCCGCCGCCGTGAAGCGTCGCTCACCGCAGCGCAGCACGCGGTCGTAGCGTTTGCACGACGCGACCAGCTCGCCGCCGATGCGCAACCCGACGGTGCGAAAGCGCCGCTTCCCCCAGCCGGACGCGGCGGTCGCGTGGAACTCGGCGACGTATTCATCGAACGTTCGCGCGCCCGCCCACAGCTCACCGGAGTGCGGTAGCACGTCGCGGGCATACTCCTCGGGGGCGATCGGCTCGATGCGGAGCTCGCCCGGATTCATCGGATGGCGAGCACCGCGCGTGCCCACGCTTCGCGCGGCAGCGACGAGCAGACGAACGGCGGATTCCGCATGTCGCGGGCGCCGTACCGCAGCGGCGTGCCGTCGAGCGCCACGACGTACGCGCCGGCCGCGAGCACGATCGCATGCGCCGCCGCGGTGTCCCACGAGCACGTCGGGCCGAGCCGAGCATAGAGCTGCGCCGTGCCGTCGGCGACGAGGCACAGCTTGAGCGAGCTGCCCAGCTCGACGACATCGTGCGCCGGCAGCGCCGCGAGAAACGACGCCAGCGACGGGCTGGGATGGGAGCGGCTCGCGACGACCGTGAGCGGACCGTCGGCCCGCGCGCGGATCGCGTGGTCGCCGCGGGCGTCGCGCCGTGTCGCGCCGGATCCGCGCGCGGCGGCGTAGGTCGCTCCGCGCGCAGGCGCGTGCACGACGCCCAGGACGGGCACGCCGTGCTCGATCAGCGCCACGTTGACGGTGTACTCTCCGTTGCCGGCGACGAACTCGCGCGTTCCGTCGAGCGGATCGACGAGCCAGAAGCGCTTCGGCAGCTCGGCGACGTCGCACGCGGTCTCCTCGGAAACGATCAGGGTTTCGGGAGTGAGCGCGCGGAGCGCCTCGACCAGGACCGCGTGCGCTGCGAGGTCGGCGTGTGTCAGCGGTGAGCCGTCCGCCTTGTTCGACGCTTCCCACGCGCCGCCGTGCGCGATCGCGAGAATCGTCTCTCCCGCGCGCAAGCACGCACTGCGGACGCCGTCGAGCAATGCCGCCGGATCGCTTGCCTCGAGCACGTCCTCGCCCGTCATCGCCGCTCCGTCCGACACGCGACCGCGGCCGCCCTTTCCGGCCGTTGCGAGACGCGCATCGTCGGGGCGACCCCGCTCCGCCCGACCATTCGGCCAACATGTCGTCGACGGACAGACCGTCTCAGGATCACAACGTCACGGACACGAAGCGGCAATCAGCGGGGCGCCACATTGGGTGAGTGATATGGAAACAGCGACAGCAGAGCTCACGGTCCGCCGCACCGAACGAGGTGACGTGCCGCCTCGCGACCCGGATCCCGAAGTCGTCTCGCCGGCGTCTCCGCCGGACGACGACGAAGTGCGCATCCGGCCCATCACCGTCGACGAATTCTACCGCATGCACGAAGCAGGCATCTTCGATCCGGAAGAGCGCCTCGAGCTCCTCGACGGCCGGCTAATCGTCATGCCGCCCGAAGGTCCGCCGCACGGATCGATCTCGTCGCGGCTGAACGAGGTGTTGGTGCAACGCTTCGCCGGCCGTGCGACGGTGCGGGCTGGAAACGCCTTACGACTGGGCCCGCTCTCGGAGCTGCTCCCGGACTTCGCCCTCGTTCGCCGGCGCGACGATTGGTACGCCGACGCGATTCCAGCGCCGGCCGATGTCTTGCTCGTCATCGAGGTTTCTCAGACGTCGCTGCGGTACTACCGCGGTCCGAAGCTCCGCGCGTATGCCGCGACCGGCGTTCCCGAGCTCTGGGTCATCGACCTCGTGCACCGGCGCGTCGAGGTCTACGCCGACCTCGACGCCGGCACGTACTCCTCGGCCCGCGTGCTGGGACCCGATGATGCGATCGCCCCGCGCGCATTTTCCGAGCACGCCATACCCGTTGCTACCTTCTTGCCCCGCGCTGTCGAATGACGGTGAGGCACGGCCCACGTTCGAGCAGCCGGGTTCGGCCGCTGTACGACCCTCGTCTCAAAACGGCCACATCGCTGAAACGAAGCGGCAATCAGCGGGGCGCCACACGTGGGGAGTGATATGGAAACAGCGACAGCAGAGCTCACGGTCCGCCGCACGGAAGGAGGTGACGTGCCGCCTCGCGACCCGGATCTCGAACTCAGCTCTGCCGTGTCGGCCGCGGACGACGACGGCGTTCGCATCCGGCCCATAACGGTCGACGAGTACCACCGGATGCTCGAAGTCGGCATCGCCCGCGGTAGCGCGCCGGCGCCTCAGCGTGCGTTCGTGAGCAGCGCCGAAACCTCGGCGGCGAGCTCCGGCGCGGCGACGCCGCGCGTCGGACGTCCGCTCGCGGAGACCGTGACCGAGACGTCGGCGCGGCACAGCGCCGCGGCGAACAGACGGCGCTGCTCGCGGACGTACGCGGCGCGCGGCTTCGCGTGGTGCTCGTACCAGGTGAACTTCGCCGTGCGCGCGGCGACCGCGTCGCCGGCGCAGTCTTTCGGGATCATTCCGTACGTCGTGCTGAACAGGAACGCGTCGGGGACGTAGTACGGCGGAAACGCGCCGGCGCGCGCGTCCACGACGAAGACGTGATCGAACCGTCGGGTCAGGACGCGCTCGACCGATGCGACGACCACCGCGTCGTCGCGCTCGTCGACCAGCTCGGGGCCGCAGTCCGCCGCGGCGAGGCGAGCGCAGTACTCGAGCGCGTCGGCGAGGCTCTCGAACGGGTGCCGCGCGGCGTGCGCGCCGATCACGCCGATGAGACGCGCGATCAGCGCGGCGCGCAAGCGCGCGCGCGCGCCGGTCTCGCCGCGCCGCGGCAGCAGCAGACCGCCGTCCTCGACGATCGCGCGCGCCGCGGTCGCGAGATCGGTCGCGCGCAACCACTCGCTCCAGCGCGTTCGGCGCGCGCGAAACCCTGCGATCCGCTCGCGCGCGAGCGGCGTCAGGTCGGCGTCGCGCTCGCCGCGCAGCAGGTTCGTCGCCAGCCGCAGGTCGCGCTTGCGGTCCCAGCGGCGGTCGCCGTCGAGCTCCGTCTCCGGCAGCGCGAACAACGCCGGCTGCGGACTCGCCGGCTCGCCGCACAGCACGGCGATCGACGCGTCGGAGAGGCGCAGCATCGGCGTCTGCAGCGCGCGCAGCGTCCAGGCGTGCCGGAACGGGTCGACCGCGGTCCACAGCAGCGCCAGCGCGTCCAGGACGTCGGGCCGCTCGAACAGCGCCGGGTCGCCGGCCGGCGCGACCGCGATGTCGCGCGCGATCAGCGCGTCCTCGAACGTGTTCAGGGTGCGCAGGGTGCGGTGCACCACCGCGATCCGGCCGGGCGGCGTCCCGGCGCGCAGCAGCGCCTCGACGCGCGCGGCGACCTCGTCGGCTTCGGCGTCGCGGTCGACCGCGCGCAGCACGCGAACCGCGTCGCCCGGCGGGACCGGCCGCGCCGGATCGGCGTCCACCACGCCGCGCGCGAGCGCCGCGATCTGCGGGTGCAGCGCGCGCGCCGCAAGCGCGACGGTCGTCTTCGCGCGCCCGAAGATGCGCTCGGGGCGCGCGCCGGCGAACGTCTGCGTCGCGGCGTCCGGATCGCCGGCGACCGTGACGCCGTCGAGCGCGTCGCCGAACAGCGCGCGCAAGAAGCGCAGCGCCGCGGCCGGAAGATCGTGCGCGTCGTCGACGAACGCCACGCGCAGCCGGCGCCGCAGCGCGCGCGCGATCGCGGGGCGGTTCTCGAGCAGCCGCGTCGCTTCCGCGAGCGCGTCGGCCGCGGTCAGGCAACCGCGCCGGACCAGCTCGTCGACGTACGCGCGGTAGAGCCGCGCCAGGATCTTCGCCAAGTCGAGCTCGCGCCGGCGCTGCCGGTCGAGCTCCGAAGCATCGACCGCGAGCGAGGCGCGGTGCTCGTCCTTCGTCGCCGAGAGCAGCGCCGGCGACGCCAGGTTCGGCGGGTTCGCGTAGAACGTCGTCGCGCCGCGCTGCGTGACGGCGAGGAACGCCTCGTCGTCGATTCCGGCGTCGCGCAGCTTGCGGATCAGCCGCAGCGCCGCGTCGGCGAAACGGTCCGGCGTGCGCAGCCCTGCGATCTCCGGATCGACGTCGGTGCCCAGCCAGTCGCTCCATTCGGCGGAGAAGAGCGGCGCGGCGGCGCGCTCGAAGATCTCTTCCGCGTCGAGCGGGTCGACGAGCTCGAGATCGAGCGCGAGCCCGGTTTCCAGCGGGTGCGCGCGCAGCAGCTCGAGCGCCAGCGTGTCGAGCGTCGCGCCGCGCACCGCGATTCCGCTGGCCGCGCCGATGCGCGCCGCCAGCGCGCGCGCGCCGTCGTCGCGCGCCGCGGTAACGATCGCGGCCTCGGCGAGCGACGGATCGGCCGCGACCAGCGCCGTGAAGCGCCGTACCAGCGCCTCGGTCTTGCCGCTGGTCGCCGGACCGCTGAACGCGAGCAGGCCGTGCTCGGCCGGGAGCGCCAGCGCGCGCTCCAGCGCGAGCACCGTGACGGCTTGGCCCGCACCCGCCGGCGGGATCACCGGCCGAAGCGCTCCTCGAGCGCCTGCGGCCGGTCGCGACACGCCTCCGCGTACGCGCAGTAGCGGCACGCGGCGGGGTCGTCGGTCGCCGGAAAGTCGGCGAGCGTTCCGCTCGCCAGGTGCGTCGCGAGCGCGATCATCCGGTCGCGCGCGCGCTCCAGCTCGGCGACCGCGATCTCGCCGGTCGCGCCGCGGCTGCGCGGCGCGCGCGACGTCGTCACCACGTCCAGCTCGACCGGCGCGACGTCGAGCAGCGAGTCTTTCAGCGGCACGAGCGCGAGGCGCGTCACGACGTCGCCCGCCGCGGTGCGCGCCCAGTAGTAGAACGGGAGCTGGAACTCGCGGAACGCGCGCACCTCGTCGAGATACTCCTCGGCGCTGGTCGCGATCGACCCCGTCTTGTAGTCGACGACCGTCACGGTGCCGCTGCGGTCGTCGCGGTCGAGCCGGTCGATGTACCCGACGAAGCGGTGCCCGCCCAGCTCGACGTCGGCTTGCGTCTCGCAGCCGACGACCTCGAACGGCGCGCGGCGCGCGCGCTCCAGCAGCCAGGCGAGGTACTTCTTCGCGGTGCGCCGCGCGCGGCGGCGCTGCAGCTCGTACTCGACCGGTGCGTCGAAGCGCGTCCGGTGGCGGTCGAACGCGGTGACGACGCAGTAGTCGAGCGACGACGCCAGCGCGCCGGCGTCGGCGCCGTCGAAGCGCGCGTGCAGGCCGTGGAAGTCCTCGAGCGCGGCGTGGAACGCGATGCCGTAGAACGACGCCGACGAGCCGCGGTCCTCGACGGCCGCGCAGACGTAGCGGAACCACCACTTGCGCGCGCACTCCGCGTACGCGTTCAGCGACGAGGCGCTGAACGACAGCTTGCGGATCGCGACCGGCGCGCCGGGTTCGTCGCCGGCCGGTTCGGCCGGTTCGACCGGCGCGACGGGCGGCGAGCGCCGCGGGGCTCCGGCCAGCTCCGCTTTGATCTCGGCGATGAGATCGCGCGCCTCCCACGGCTCGACGAACGCGCGCGCGGCGTCGAAGTCACAGGCGACGCGCTCCAGCGCGGCGCGCGCCGGCACATCCGCGCTGGGGAAGGCGGAGAAGATCGCGGCGAGCACGGTCTGCGCCGACGCGTCGGGCGTCTTGTAGGCGGCGCGCACGGTGCCGAGGGCGTGCGCGAAGCGCGTCGCACCGGCCGACGCGCCCTTGGCGATCACGTCGAGCAGCCCGGCGCGCTCGCCGGCGGTCGCCAGCAGCGTGCGCGCCTCGTCGGGCTGCACCCCGCTCTGCGGCGCGACCAGGACGCGGCGCGCGTCCGCGTCGGCGAGCGAGTCCGCGTAGCGCAGCAGCGCGAGCACGCCGTCGACCGCGGCGAGATCCAGCGGCGGCGCCGCGGGCGGATCGACCGCTTCGAAGGCGAGCCCCGACTCGACGGCGAGGCGGCGCCAGGCGAACGCGTCGTCGTCGTTCGCCAGCAGCGCGGCGTCGACGCGCAACGCCTCGCCCTCGATGGCGGGCCGCGTCGCGAGCGCGTGGTGCAGCGCGCTGCGCACGTCGAGCGCGTCCGCGTACGCCGTCAGCGTGCGGATGTGCTGGGCGAGCGCCTCGAACGGCTGCGGCACGTCGCCGCTGTCGACGGCGGCCAGCACGCGGCCGGCGAACGACGCGCTGGCGCGCACGTGCACCGGAAGACCGATGTCGGCGCGGGTCGCCGCGATGCGTCGCACGATCGCCCGGCGCTCGCCTTCGCGCAGGACGCGGCGCCGAACCAGCCGCGACAAGAACGCGGCCGGCGCGAGCGCGTCGTCCGGGGCACCCGGGAGGGGCAGCCGGCGTTCGTCGACCAGGAGCACGTACCGGAGATTCGGGCGCGGCGCGGGGCCGCCCCTCGGCGGGTCCACAGAATCGCCGGTGCGGAGAATGTGGACGGACGTGGAAAGCGTGGGGTGATGCGCAAGCTCATCGTCGGTGTCTCCGGGGCGAGCGGGAGCGTCTACGCGATCGCGGCGCTGCGGGCCCTGCGCGCGGCAGCGGACGTCGAGACGCACCTCGTGCTCTCGCAGCAGGCGCGCCGCACGATCGAGCTGGAGACGGACACGACCGCCGCCGACGTCGAGGCGCTGGCCGACGTGGTGCACCGGGACGCCGACCTCGCCGCGTCGATCTCGTCCGGCTCGTTCAAGACCGACGGGATGCTGGTGATCCCGTGCTCGATGCGGAGCGCCTCGGCGATCGCCTACGGCTTCAACGCGAACCTGCTCGTCCGCGCCGCCGACGTCTGCCTCAAGGAGAAGCGCCGCCTCGTGCTGGTCGTCCGGGAGACGCCGCTGCATCTCGGACATCTGCGCACGCTGGTGCAGCTCGCGGAGCTCGGCGCGGTGATCCTGCCGCCCGTCCCCGGGATGTACGCGCGGCCGAAGACCGTCGACGACGTCGTCGCGCAGACGGTCGGCAAAGCGCTCGACCAGTTCGGGATCGACGCGGAGCTGTTCACCCGCTGGAGCGGCGCGCCTAGTACGTCGTGAGCGTGAAGAACGTCGGGACCGCGCGCTCGCCGCGGTTCGCGACCGGCAGCGCGCGGATCGTGTAGCGCGCGACCGGAACCGGGCCTTGCAGGATGAAGTGGGCGCCCGCGCGGCCGGCCTCCATGCGGGCATCGTAGGCGTTGGCGACCTCCTTGTCGTTGTCGTCCTTCGCGCGGCTGGTGTAGTCGTTGAACTCGTACTGCTCGGCCGGCGCGAAGACGCAGTCTTTGCTGACGCAGGTGAAGACGACGTGCCGCGGGTGCTGTTTCGGCACCGCCGGGCCGTCGACGCGCACGACGACCGGCTTCGGAATCTCGCTTTGGTACGCGGACGCCGCCGGCGCGGCGTAGGCGTGCGCGCTCTGCCGGTCGCCCGACACGACGATCGCGCGGACGACCTTCAGCGGCTGCCGCTGCGCGTGCGGCGCGGGCGCGGCGTCGGCCGCGCCGGCGAGCGCCAGAACCGAGACCGCGAGCGCGAGCCGCATGTCATCGCGAACGCGCGCTCGCGCGCGAAGGTTGCCGCTACGCGACGGCCGACGTGCCGGCCGGCTCGGCGGGCTTCGCCCACGCGACGCGCGGCGGGATCAGCCGCAGGTCGACGCGCGCCGCGTGCTCGCCGGCGAGCGCGATCAGCCCCGCGATCGTCTCGTCGGAGAGCGGCGTCGGCTCGAGCCCGAGCGAGCGCAGGTTCGTGTTCACGCAGCGGTAGTAATGCGACTCGCGCTCGACACGCGGGTTCTCGAGGTGCGCGATCTCGCACGCCAGGCCGCGCTCGCGCGCGACGCGCGCGACGCGTTCGGCCAGCTCCTCGACCGCGAACGTCTCGGTGAACTGGTTGAAGACGCGGTACTCGCCCTCGCGCGCGGGGTTCCGCAGCGCGATCTCGACGCAGCGCACGGTGTCGCGGATGTCGAGGAACGAGCGCGTCTGCCCGCCGCGGCCGTAGACGGTCAGCGGATGGCCGAGCGCGGCCTGCACGCAGAAGCGGTTCAGCACCGTCCCGAAGATGTGGTCGTAGTCGAAGCGGTTGGCCAGCGCCGGCGAGAGCGCGGTCTGCTCGGTGCGCGTCCCGTAGACGACGCCTTGGTTCAGGTCGGTCGCGCGCAGCTTCCAGACCCGGCAGGCGAAGTAGATCTGATCGCTGTCGCTGACCTTCGTCAGATGGTAGAACGAGCCGGGCTGCTTGGGGTACGGCAGCGTGTCGGTGCGGCCGTTGTGCTCGATCGTGATGAACCCTTCCTCGACGTCGATGTTCGGCGTCCCGTACTCGCCCATCGTGCCGAGCTTGATCAAGTGCGCGTGCGGCGCGTGCTCGCGCAGCGCCCACAAGACGTTCATGTTCCCGAGCGTGTTGTTGAGGTGCGTGCGCACCGCGTGCTCGCGGTCGATCATCGAGAACGGTGCGCTGCGCTGCTGGCCGAAGTGCACGACGGCGTCCGGCCCACGTTCGCGCACGATCCGGCACAGCGCCTCGTAGTCGGTCACGTCGGTCTGCTCGAAGCGGATCGTCCGGCCGGTGACGCGCGACCACTCGTCGATGCGCCGCCGGGTGGAGGCGATCGGGACGAGCGAGTCGAGGCCGTGCTCGCGGTCCCACGCGCGCCGCACGAGGCTGTCGGCGATCGTCACGTCGTGCCCGCGTTCGGAGAGGTACAGCGCGGTCGCCCACCCGCAGTACCCGTCGCCGCCGATCACCAAGACGTTCATCGCGTTGCCGTTTCCGTTTCTCTGGAAAGAGGTTGCAGGATGTCGCAGAGCCGCGCGACGTGCGCCCCGAGACGGTATCGTTCCGCACGGGCTCGCGCGGCAAAAGCATACTGGGGCCAGGCGTCCCGGCCCAGCACGGTGCGGATCGCCGCGGCGAGCGCGTTCTCATCGCCGCGCCGGACCGCGATCCCGGCGCCGGCGATCCAGTCGCCGATCCCGCCGACGCCGTACGCGACCGCGGGGCGGCCGCGCGCCTGCGCCTCGATCCCGACCAGCCCGAACGGCTCCGGCCACAGCGACGGCACGGCGACGGCGTCGGCCGCGTCGAGCGCCGCGCGCAGCGCGGCGGCGGAGAGCTTGCCGCGCCACTCCACGTCCACGCCGTCGCGGCCGGCCTGCGCGCGCGCGGCGCGCTCCTCGGCGTCGCCCTCGCCCGCGACGACCAGCAGCGGCCGTTCGCCGGGCGGCAGCTTCGCCAGCGCGCCGAGCAGCGAGCGCAATCCCTTGCGCGGCGTCAGGCGCGAAGCGAACACCAGCACCGGCGCGCGCGGCCGGGCGGCGGGTGCGGCGGCGAACGCGGCGTCGGGGAGCGGCGGCGGCGTGACGGCGACGCGCGCCGCGTCGATCCCGTTGTGCGCGCACGTCGCGCGCATGTGCTCGCTCGAGACGAGCACGCCGTCGGCGCGCGCGATCCGGTCGCGCAGCGCTTCGCGCGCCGTGATGTGCCGGAAGGACGACGCGCGCGGGCCGTGGACGCAGCCGCGCACCAGCGTCGCAGCGCGGCACGCCGTCCCCATCCGCGCACCGCACGGCGCCTCGAACTGGGGGAAGACGCGGTCGCCGGTGGGGCAGAACGCGCGATGGTCGTGGATCCGCACGAACCAGCGCGGCGCCGCATCCCGCACCGCGTCCAACACGGCGGCGTCGAAGACGCTCGCGGTGACGACCGCGTCCGGGCGCTCGTTGTTCAGCTCTCGCGCGACGGCCCGGGCCGCTTCGGCGGAGGCCGCACCGGCTTCATCGGCCCAGCGGATCGCGCGCACCGCTTCACCGGCCAAGGTCGCGCCGGGCGGCGCCTCGCGGGCCAGGACGCGAACGCGCGTACCGCGCTCCACCAGCGCGGGGAGCACCGTTTCCCAGTAGCGTTCCGCGCCGCCGACGTCGCCGACGCGGTCGCAGAGCACCGTGACGGCACGCATCCCGCCACTCGTACTGCCCTGCTCTGAGAGAAGGCTGAGAGCTTAACGCTCCCGCGACAATTCTCAGCCGCGCTTAATCAAGAGCAGCACGCGCGGCGTCGAGACGGTCGTCGCGCCGAGCACGCCGCCGGCGCTGTTCAGCGAGAGCGCCGCATCGTTTCCGCTGGCGAGGAGGACGGCGCGCTCGACGGCGTCGGCGCCGAAGAGCGACGACTGCGCGCGCAGCACGCGCGCCAGATCGACGAGGGCGACGGGGGTCGTCCCGATGACGAGCACGCGCTGGCCTGCATAGGCGAGCACGACGCGCGGCGCTTCGGAGATGTCGCCGCCGAACGACGGGATCACGCCGCCCGGCGCGACGACGTACGGGCCGGCATCGCCGAGGCTGGCGCCTTCGAGCGCCAGCGCGACGGTGCCGCCGCCGCTGAGCGCGGCGACGACGAGGGCGTCGGGCGCGGCCGCGCTCGCGACGCGGGCCGTGAACCCGTCGAACGAGAGGTTCGCGACCGTCGCGCAGACCGGCGCGCCGAGCACCGGCCCGGTGAACGCGACGACGCTGGCGCGCCCGACGCCGCCGAGGTTGGCCTCCCGCGGCTCGCACCGGCCGCTCGCGGCAGCCGCCGGCGAAGCGACGCCGGGGGCCGGCGCCGGCTGCGCGCGAGCAGGCGGCGCGAGGACGACCGTCGTGGAGGCCAGGGCGAGCATCGCCACCGTGAGAGAGCGCATCGTTCCGGTGAACGCAGCCCGGCGTCGGCAAGGTTCTGCCGCGCCGGCTCGCTGCGCACGATTACGGCATGAAATCCGCGATCGCGATCGAGTCCGCCGGAAACGCGCGCGCGGAGACGCGGTCCGCTCGGCCGTACACGGAACGGACGCGGTACGTTTCGCCGGCCGGTTCGGCATACGTCTCGAGACGGTGATGCACGAGGTCGACGATCCAGACTTCCGCGATCGCGCAGCGCGCATAAGCGGCGAGCTTCTCACCGCGATCGAACCGGAGCGTCGAACGCGACACTTCGACCACGAGCAACACGTCGGCCGGCGTCGGATGACGCGTCATGTACCGGCCGGGCTCGGTTCGCGACACGACGACGTCCGGTTCGGGCTCGGACCAGTCGTCCAAGACGACCGGGGACTGGCTCCCGATGTGCGCGCGGTCGCCGAAATTGCGAAAGAACAGCGCGAGCAGAGCGCTGCTCGAGCCCGCATGCGGCGGCGACGTCGGCGGCACGGCGATCAGCCGGCCGTTGAGGAGCTCGACGCGGTCGCCTTCCCGCAGGCGGCCGGTCTCGACCATGCGGTGGTACTCGTCGACGGTGATGGGGTGATCCGAACGTGTGTTGAGCATCTCACTCACCGCAGCGTCTCGCCCACCCGATTGCCGCTTCGTGTCCGCCATGTTACGTTCCCGCGAAGCGCGCGTTCGCGCGAGTTACGTCCTCGACGCGGTCGACGTTCAGGGCGATTTGCGCGTGCGTGCACCGCACGGCGCCGACGCGCGCGCGCAGAAGTTTCGATGCGCGGGATTCGGCGTGCTCGATCGCGAGCCGGCCCAGCGCGAAGCGCGCGAGCACGTCCCAGCCGAACAATCCGGCCAGCCGCAGCGGAGACTTGCGCGCGCGGCCGAGCGCGTCCATGAACGAGTTCAGCCGCGGCAACACGCGCGGCCGCAGCGCGACCAGCCCGCCGCCGCAATAGCGCCCGTCGCGCATCCGCGCCCAGGTGTGCGGAAACTCCGGGTACGCCGCCTCGTGGTAGCGCCGCTCGAGGCAGGCGTACGCGACGTCGAGCTCGCGGGCCAGCACGGCGTCGACGAACTCGTCCACCGCGGCCGCGTCGAGCGCCGGAAGATCCGACGCGGCGACGATCACCAGCGCGCCTTCGGTGAAGCCCTGCATCCCCGAGCGCAGGCTCTCCAGCATCTTCGGGCCGTCGCCGCGCACCTCGCTCGCGTTCGCCAGCGCGGGGTGCGCGGCCGCGGACGGCGGCGCGACCGCGACGATGCGGTCGATGCGCGACGACGAGCGCAGCCCGAAGATCGTGCGCTGCACGAGCGGGACGCCGCCGATGCGCACGAACGCCTTGTTCGGCGCGCCGGGCTCGAGCGCCGAGACGGCATCCGCGCCGCCGCCCGCGAGCACGATCGCGTCTACCGCCATGCGCCGCTCTCCGCGAACCGCACCACGTGGGTCGTCGCCGCGGCCGGCGCGCGCAGCCGCGCGGCGAACGCGCGCGCGTCGGCTTCGGTCGCGAACAGCGCGAAGCACGCGCTGCCCGATCCGGAGAGCATCGCGCGGCCGGGCGCGCCGGCGACCGCGAGCGCGCGCAGCGCCGCGTCGACCGCGGGGTGCGCCGCGCGCACGAGCGGCTCGAAATCGTTCGTCATCGCGGTCAGCACGCCGTCGTAGTCCGCGCGCTGCAGCGCTTCGGCGCAGCGCAGCGTCGCCGAACCGGCGCGCGGCCGCGTCGGCGCGGGCGCCGCCGCGCGCTCGGCGGCGAGCGCGGCGTACGCGCCGGCGGTCGAGACGTGCGCCTCCGGGACGACCAGCACCACCCACCACGGCGGCGCACTGCCGAGCGCGGTGACGCGCTCGCCGGTCCCCTCGACCAGCGCCGGGCCGTCGGCGAGGAAGAACGGCACGTCCGAGCCGAGCGCGCGCGCGTCGGAGAGCCAGTCGCGCGCCGGCGGTTCGCCGAACGCGCCGTGCATCGCCGCGCGCAGGACGCCGGCGGCGTCGCTGGAGCCGCCGCCGAGGCCCGCGCCGGCCGGCACGCGCTTGCGCAGCGTCACGGCGACCGGCGCGTCGGCCAGACCCACACGGGCGAATGCGCGCGTGACGAGGTTGTCCGCCGCCAGCGACGGCGGGTCACAGGCGAACGCGAACCGCTCGCTGGCGGCAAAGGTCAGCTCGTCGGCGAGCGCGATCGGCACCATGACGCTGCGCAGCGCGTGGTAGCCGTCGGCTCGGCGCGCGAGGATCTCCAAGGTCAGGTTGATCTTCGCGGGCGCCTCCACGCGGCGCGGTTCGTCGCGGTGGTCCGCCGCCCCGGTTCGAGCGCCGGACGGCGAGCGTTCCGCCGCCGCAGGGAGGCGTGTTCCGGCGAACCCGGGTAGAGGGCTCACGACCGTGGGACCGACCTTCGATGCGCAGCGGAACGAGTTCAGTGCCTACGTCCTGCGCGAGGAGCAGACGCCGTTCGGGCTGACGCTGGGCAACTTCAAGACCTTCGCCACGTCGACGCCCAAAGGCGGAATCCGCGGGCTGTGGGACGCCGACACCGACCAGATCATCTTCGGCGCGCACCAGATCGCGTACCGCGCCGGCGACGGCGAGACGCGCTTCCCGCACCAGATCGTGCGCGAGTTCACCTTCCTGCCGTACGCGCAGATCGCGGAGTTCGAGCTGGCGCCGGAGCTGCGCGTCAGCGAGACGTTCTACGTTCCGCACGGCCCGCGGCACGACCGCGTCGTCGCGTTCGTGGTCGACGTCACGGTGCACAACGCGGCGACGACGGCGGCGAGCGTGCGGCTCTTTCCGTGGGCGCTGCTGATCGGGCAGCGCTTCTACGGCGAGCCCGAGAAGCAGGTGCGCGCGAGCGCCGGCGACCGCTTCATCCGGTCGTTCGGCGAGGAGTCGGGCTGGGTGCGCTGGTGGGGCGGCTCGCGCGCGCCGGACGCGGTCGTGGTCGCGCTGCGCGAGCAGACGCTGCTGCAAGGGATGATGAACGGGACGCTCGGCCTCGGCGAGCGCCGAGGTGAGATCACGCCGGGCCTCGCCGAGTTCGCGTCGAGCCGGATCTTCGGCGCGTTCGAGTACCGCATCGACGTGGCACCGGGCGGGCGTGAGGCGCTGCGCCTGGCCGTCGTCTTCCACAAGGACGGCGACGACCGTTCGAAGCCCGTGCTCGAGCAGTTGCTGGGCGACCCCGACGCGCTCCCCGCGACCGAACGCTACTACGCGGAGCAGCTCGCGGACGCGCGCTTTCTCACGCCGTCGCCGCCGATCAACCGCGGCGTCGTCTGGGCGAAGACGAACATGCTGCGCGTGATCAAGGACTACCCGCAGGGCTGGGGCTCGACCAACTCGCCGCCGTCCGACATCCTGGTCTCGCGCGACACGTCGTGGTTCGTGCACGGCTACGACTACTTCTTGCCGCGCTTCTCGCGCGACGCGATCGAGCTCTTCAACCGCAATCTGGAGCCGAGCGGCCAGGTGGTGGAGTACGTGCGCGGCGTCAGCGGCTACAAGACGTCGTACGACCTCAACGTCAACGACGACACGCCGCTGCACATCATCGCGATCCTGCACCACTACAACGTCACGCTCGACGACGCGTGGCTGCGCGAGGTGTACCCGCTGGTGACGAAGATCGCCGACTACATGCTCACCCAGCGCGACGAGAACGGGCTGCTGTTCTGCAAGGCCGGCGGCGTCGACATGTTCGGGATCACGTCGTGGCGCAACATCATCCCGTACTACACGCTCGACGGCGCCGTCACCGAGATCAACGCCGAGGCGTACTTCGCGCTCGAGGCGAGCGCCAAGCTCGCCGCGCTCGCCGGCGACAACGGCGCGTGGGAGCGGTACTCGCGCGAGGCGACCGCGCTGCGCGACGCGATGCGGGCCAAGCTCTTCAACGCCGACACGTCGGCGTTCGTGCTGAACTACGACAAGGACGGCCATTACCAGGACAACTTCACGGCCGACGAGGTCTTCCCGGTGCTCTTCGAGGTCGCCGAGCCGGACGTGCGCAAGGCGATTCTCAAGCGGCTGCTGGAGCCCGACTTCACCACGCCGGTCGGGCTGCGCACGATCTCGACAGCCGACTCGTGGTACTTTCCGTCGCACGGCTTCGGGCTGCTGGGCGGCGTCTGGCCCGATCTGACGCTGTGGTTCGCGGTCGCGCTGGCGCGCAACGGCGCGCCGGTCGAGGCGGCGCGCTGGCTCGAGGTGATCTACGAGACGATGGAGGCGGGCGCGCCGCGCAACACCGTCCCGGGTCAGTTCGGCGAGTGGTTCGACGGCGGCTCGCTGACGAACCGCGGGATGTACCTCTCGCCCTGGACCGGGGCGAAGTACCTGTGGGCCGTCGCCGAGACGGTCTGCGGGCTGGACGGCTACCGCACGAGCGGCCGGCCGCACATCGCGCCGCTGCTGCCGCCGGACTGGACCTGGACCGCCGCGGTGCGCGTGCACTGGGGCGGGAAGCGGCACAGCTACGTGATCGACGCCGAGCGCAAGATCATCGTCGGCGACATGGACTTCGCGACCGCCGACGAGCCGTACCGGGTCTACTTCGCCGGGCGCGACGTCTCGGACGAGGTCCGCACCTCGCCGGTCGAGGTCGGCGCCGTCGCCTTCGAGGACGCCGGCGGCGCCGTCTCGATCTACCTCTGCAACGACCGCGAGCGCGACCGCGAGGTCGTGCTCGAGTTCCGCGGGCAGACGCTGCGGCAGCGGGTCGAGGCCGGCCGGATGGACCGGATCACGCTCGGCGAACCGCTGCTGGCCGACGCGATGACGATCCCGGCGGAGCGAGAGGCGGCGGCCCCGGTCTGACGAAAGCCCCCGGCCGTGCCGCCAACCCGCCGCCCGGGGCTCAGCGTCCTGCTGGTCGCGGGCGCCGTCGTCCTCCTCCTCTCGATCCTGGTCGGTCAGAAGCTGGGCGACCGGGTCCTGCTGCAGACGGAGCGCCGCACGCAGGTCGGGGCGGCCGGCATCACCCCCGTCCCCGAGGCCGATCCCTCCGCCGCCGGCGAGCTGCGCAACTGGAAGCGCCTCCAGGTCGTCTCGGTCGCCACCGACCCGGGTTTCCCCGACCCGCGCGTGACCCGCCCGCCGACGCCCCCGCCGCCGCCGGTCACGCCGACGCCGCGCCCGACACCGACACCCCGCGTCACCCTGGCGCCGCTGAAGTCGCTCTACACCTCCCCGCCGCTGCCGATCCCGCTCGTCTCGCACGAGCCCGGCGTGCTCGAGACCGAACCGCCGGCGCCGGAAACCCCGCCCTAGGATTGTCCCCATTGTCCGCATTGAAGGCGCGTGATTCGAGCAGGACAATGGAGCGGATATGAACGGACACGCGACCGGGACCGAGACCGTCAAGCGCGGCCTCGCCCAGATGCTGAAGGGCGGCGTCATCATGGACGTCGTCACGCCGGAGCAGGCCAAGATCGCCGAGGAGGCCGGCGCGGTTGCCGTGATGGCGCTCGAGCGGATCCCGGCCGACATCCGGGCCGACGGCGGCGTCGCGCGGATGAGCCATCCCGCGCTGATCGAGCGGATCATGCACGCCGTGACGATCCCGGTGATGGCCAAGGTCCGCATCGGCCACATAGGCGAGGCGCGGCAGCTCGAGGCGCTCGGCCTCGACTACATCGACGAGTCCGAGGTCCTGACCCCGGCCGACGACCTCTACCACCTCGACAAGCAGGGCTACAAGGTGCCCTTCGTGTGCGGAGCGCGCGATCTCGGCGAGGCGCTGCGCCGCATCGCCGAAGGCGCGGCGATGATCCGCAGCAAGGGCGAGGCCGGCTCGGGCAACATCGTCGAAGCCGTCCGCCACATGCGCGCGATCCGGGACGGGGTCGCTCAGCTCGCCGCGATGCCGCGCGAGGAGCTGGTCGCGCGGGCGCGCGATCTGGGCGCGCCGCTCGAGCTCGTGCGCGAGGTGGCGGAGACCAAGAAGCTGCCGGTCGTGCTGTTCTGCGCCGGCGGCGTTTCCACGCCGGCCGACGCCGCGCTGATGATGGAGCTCGGCGCCGAAGGGATCTTCGTCGGCAGCGGGATCTTCAAGTCGACCGATCCGGCCGCGTTCGCGCGCGCGATCGTCGACGCGACGACGCACTGGCAGGACGCGAACGTCGTGCTGAACGCGCACAAGTCGATCCCCGAGGCAGCGAAGGCGATGGACGGGCTCGACATCCGCCAGCTCTCCGAGCACCAGCTCCTCGCCTCGCGCGGCAACTGACCGCCCTCGGCTGCGATGACCGTCGGCGTTCTCGCGCTGCAGGGTGACGTGGTGGAGCACGCCGGGGCGCTGGAGCGCGCCGGCGCGGCCGTCGCCGAGGTGCGCACGCCCCACGATCTGGCGCGCGTCGACGCGCTCGTCGTCCCCGGCGGGGAGTCGACCACGGTGATCCGGCTGCTCGACCGCTTCGGGCTGACCGAGCCGATCAAGGACCGCGTGCGCGCCGGGATGCCGTTCTGGGGCACCTGCATGGGGATGATCGTCGCGGCGCACGACGTCGCGGACATCGAGCAGCCGACGCTGGACCTGCTGGACGTCACCGTCCGCCGCAACGCCTTCGGCCGCCAAGTCGACAGCGCCGAGGTCGCGCTCGCGATTCCCGCGCTGGGCGCCGACCCGTTCCCGGCCGTCTTCATCCGCGCACCGTGGATCGAGCGCACCGGCCCGGGCGTCGAGACGCTGGCCGAGCGCGGCGGGCACGGCGTCATGGTTCGCCAGCGCAACGTGCTGGGGACGTCGTTCCACCCGGAACTGACCGGCGACGACCGCGTCCACAGCTACTTTCTGAAGATGGTCCGCAGCGCCGCTGCGCGGGACGAGCGGGCCGAAGCGCGCCGCTGACGCGCGGCCCGGGCGCCACGGGAAGATCGTCCGGTAAGGCGAAAACCGCTCCTATGCCGACCGGGCTCGCGGCCGCAATCGTGCGGCACAGGCCAGCCTCGTGGAGCGACTGCCGCAGTCCGTTCCCCTCCGTCGTCATGCCGTTCACTCGAAGCGAGGCCATCAATCCGCCTCGCTTCTTGCATTCCGCCACCGATTGCGACCCCAGCCCGCGCGCATCACGGGAGAGATCGTGACCGACGTCCTCGTCCTGAACTTCACCTACGAAGCGCTGAACATCACCTCGTTCCAGCGCGCGGTCAAGCTGCTGTTCTCGGGGAAGGCCGAGATCGTCCACCGCCGCGACGACGTGATCAAGTCGACCAGCTACGAGATGAAGCTGCCGTCGATCATTCGCATGCTCTACTACATCAGGCGCCCGATGCAGAAGGTCGCGCTGACGAAGAAGAACGTGCTGCTGCGCGACGACTACACGTGCCAGTACTGCAACCTCAAGGGCGAGCGGATGATGACGGTCGACCACGTGCTGCCGAAGAGCAAAGGCGGCCCGTCGACCTGGGAGAACTTGGTCTGCGCGTGCATGCGCTGCAACAACCGCAAGAACAACCGCACGCCGGAGCACGCGAACATGCGGCTCAAGCGCAAGCCGAAGTCGCCCAAGTACATCCCGTGGATCCGGGTGAAGCGCAACACGCTGCCGGGCGAGTGGCACCAGTTCCTGTTCCTCTACAACGTGTCGATCGAGGAGCGGGTCGAGGCCTGAGCCGGCTCCGCCGGACGGCCGAACCCTTCGCGTTCGGCGCTACGCGCCGAGCCGCGGGCGTGCTATACTCGGTCGCGTTGTGACCAGCCCGGGCGCCACGCCGGCGACGTCCCTGGACCAGACGCGCGCCCCCTACTTCCAAGTCCTGCTCGACTACGTCGACGCCGGCGTCGTGCCGTTCCACACGCCGGGCCACAAGCAAGGGATCGGGATGGAGCGCGCGTTCCGCGACTTCGTCGGCGACAACGTGCTGGCGATCGATCTGACGCAGATCCGCGGGCTGGACGACCTGCTGCAGCCTGAAGAGGCGCTCGTCGAAGCGCAGGAGCTGGCCGCGGCGTGCTTCGGCGCGGAGCAGTCGTTCTTCCTGATCAACGGCTCGACCAGCGGCAACCAGTGCATGATGATGGCCGCGCTGAACCCGGGCGAGAAGATCGCGATCCCGCGCAACTCGCACAAGAGCGCGATGGGCGGGCTGATCATGTCGGGCGCCGTGCCGGTCTGGATGCAGCCCGAGGTCGACGAGGCGCTGCACATGGACCACACGGTGACGCCGGAGACCGTGCGCGCCACCTTGGAGCGCGAGCCGGACGTCAAGGCCGTCTATCTGGTCACGCCGACGTACTACGGCGTCGCGGCCGACCTCGAGTCGATCGCACGGATCGCGCACGAGTTCGACGTCCCGCTGCTGGTCGACGAGGCGTGGGGCCCGCACTTCCACTTTCATCCCGCGCTGCCGGTCTCCGCCATGCAAGCCGGCGCCGACATGTGCATCAACTCGACGCACAAGATGCTGGGCTCGCTCTCGCAGACGGCGATGCTGCACGTGCAGGGCAACCGCATCCGGCTCGACCGGCTCAAAGCGGTCTACAAGCTGTTCCTGTCGACGTCGCCGAACCTGGTGCTGGTCGCGTCGCTCGACGTCGCGCGCCGGCAGATGGCGCTCGACGGGCCCGCGCTGCTCTCGCGCACGATCGAGATCGCGAACGACGCGCGCCGCCGGCTCAACGACATTCCGAAGGTGTACTGTTTCGGCGAGGAGCTCGAAGGGCGCCCCGGCGTGTTCGACATCGACCCGACGAAGATCGCGATCACCGTGAAAGACCTCGGCTACACCGGCTACGAGGCGGAAGAGATTCTGCGCCGCCGCTACAACGTCCAAGTGGAGCTGGCCGATCTCTTCAACGTCGTCGCGCTCTACACGATCGGCACGACGACGGAGGCGTCCGACATGCTCGTGCACGGCGTGCGCGAGCTGGCGCGCGAGGACCGCCCGGTCGACATCTTCTCGCCGTCCGGCGTGCTCGAGCGCCGCATGAGCACCGGCACCTACAAGCTGCCGTCGATCCCGCCGATCCGGCTCGCCCCGCGCGAAGCGTTCCTGGCGACGACGGAGTTCATGCCGTTCAAGCTCTCCGCCGGGCGCGTCTGCGCCGAAGTGATCACGCCCTATCCGCCCGGCATCCCGGTCCTCTCGCCGGGCGAGGAGATCACCCCGGAGATCATCGACTATCTGACGCTGGAGAAGAAAGCCGGCGTGAAGATGCAAGGCCCGTACGACGACGACCTGAAGTTCATCCGCGTCGTGCGCTGAGCGCGAACGCTTCGGCGGTCAGTGGAACAGTGAGCCCAAACGGTCGAGCAGCGTTGGCTTCTTGTTGTTGTCGGGATACATGAACTGACCGGCCTTGCGGTCGAGCCAGCCGACCTCGGGCGCGGGCTGCGTGTACTTCACCTTGACGTGGATCGCGCCGGTGAAGCCGGTGGTTTGCGCGATCACATCGGTGATCGCGGCGTTGCCGACGTCGATGCACCCGGACGAGCCGGGCATGACGCCGCCGTGCAGGAAGAAGCCGCTGCGCGAGCTCGGGTCGCCGCAGAACTTCGAGGGCTCGATCTTCACCGGGTTCAGCGCCGCGCGCGCCGCGCCCCAGTCGCCGTGCAGCGAACTGCCGGACGGATCCACGAACTCGCCCTCGTGCGCGAGCGACATCTTCCTCTGCTCGGACGAGGTGAACTGAACCATCGACCCGCGGGTGAAGGTGAAGTCTCCCTCCGGAATCGGACCGTTGTCCTTGATCCCCACATAGCGCGGGTTGTTCATGTACGAATCGGTTGCCGAGCCGCCGCAGGCTTTCACGTCGGCGGCGCGCACGGTGTTCGGCCGCCCGGACTGGCCGCCTGCGGTAAGGACCGGTTTCCCGTCGCCGGACAGCACGAAGTCCTTGCCGTCGAACGTCGCGCTCATCTTCTTGAAGGCGGCCTTCGCGCCTTTGGGCTGCGTGACTTTCGTGCCGAGCGTCTCGACTTTCTGCACCACGTTCGCGCCGACCGTGCCGACGTGCTGCGCGCGCTCGCCGGCGGCGACATGGTGTGCGGCGGCGTCGGCCGCCGACTCCGCTGTGTGGTTCGCCCCGGGGTCGAGCGCACGAACTGCGCCGCCGTGCGCGGCCACGCCGCGCGTCTGCTGCACGACGTGCGCAAGCTCGTGCGCGAGCAGCCAGCGGCCGGCCGGCGATCCTTGGGGCGGCCGGCCTGCGCCGAGCACGACGTTCTCACCGACCGTGTACGCCAGCGCCTTCACGTCGCGCGCCGACTGCGCCGCGGCGGAATCCGCGTGGACCCGCACGCCGCTGAAGTCGTGCGAAAACCGCGACTCCATGAAACGCCGCGCACCGAGCTCGAGCGGCTGTCCCGAACCGCTCAGCGTGCGCTCGACGCTTGGCGGAACGTCCCCGTTGCGCGCGCAGCCGCTGCACTGCCCACCGTTCCCGCACATGCACTTCCGCTGGAGCGCTGAGGCGCGCTTCGCCTGCGCGGCGCCGCTCGATAACGCCGGTTCCGGGCGCGGGACCTTCATGACGGCTGACCCGGCCATGCGCGCTCTTTCGCGACGGTGAGTAGGGCGGCCTGGCCCCCTCCGCGCCGATCGTGCTCGCCCGATCGGGTGATGCGCGCGCCGTTCAGCCGGCGTAGCATCGCGGCATGGCAATCGAAACGAGCGCGCTGTCCGCGCTCTCAGACGCTATCGCTGCAACGGTCGAGCGTGCCGCGCCGTCGGTCGTCGCGGTCGAGGCGCGCTCGCGCATCGGCTCGAGCGGCTTCTTCATCCGTCCCGACCTCGTCCTGACCGCCGACCACGCGCTGGAAAGCGACGACGTCGAAATCGTCCGCGCGGACGGGAACGCGGAGCGCGTCGCGATCGCCGGCCGGGATCCGTCGACCGACCTCGCGCTGCTGCGCGTCACGACCGGCGGCACGCCGATCGATCTCGGCGACGGGACGGCGCTTCGCGTCGGCGCGATCGCCTTGGCCCTCGCGCGCGACGACGACGGCGATCTCGCGGCGTCGATGGGCGTGATCAGTGCCGTCGGCGGCGCCTGGCGGACGTGGCAAGGCGGCGAAATCGACCGCTTCGTGCGGCCGGATCTGTCGCTGTATCCGCGCTTCTCGGGAAGCCCGCTGCTCGACGCTGCGGGCCGGGCGATCGGGATGAATACGGGCGGGCTCTCGCGCCGCCAAGCGCTGACCGTTCCGGCGACGACGGTCCGGCGCGTGGTTGAGGCGCTGCTCGCCCGCGGCGGCCGCATCCCGCGCGGCTATCTCGGCGTGGCCTTCCAAGCGGTGAAGGGCGGGGTGGTCGTGATCGGTGTCGAGCCGGGCAGTCCCGCGGACCGCGGCGGCGTGATCGTCGGCGACGTCATCACCGCCGTCGCCGGCGAGCGCGTCGAGGACGTCGAGTTCCTCCTGTCGCTGCTCGGTTCGGGCAGCGTCGGCCGCGAGCTGGCCATCGACATTCTGCGCGGCGGCGTTCCGCGGCAACTGCGGCTGACCGTCGGCGAGCGTCCGGAGGACGGCTAGATGAACGCCGCCGTCGAGCTCGAGCTCGAAGCGCTGGCCGAGACGCTGCGCGCGAGCACCGTCGCGGTGCGCGCCGGCCGTGACGGCGCCGGCTCAGGCGTGATCTGGGCCAGCGACGGCGCGATCGTCACCAACGCGCACGTGGCGAGCCGCCCCTACGCCGAGGTGATCTTGAGCGACGGCCGCCGCTTCACGGCGCAGGTCGAGCGCCGCGACCCGCGGCGCGATCTCGCCCTGCTGCGCATCGACGCCCGCATGCTCCCTGCCGCGCACGTCCGCGATCCGCGCGATCTCCGCCCCGGGGAGCTGCTGGTCGCGGTCGGACATCCGCTGGGGATCCCGAACGCTCTGAGCATGGGCATCGCGCACGCGGCGTTCGGGAACGGCAGCCGCTTCGTCGTGGCCGACCTGCGGCTGGCGCCGGGCAACTCGGGCGGTCCGCTGGCCGACGCGCGCGGCCGGGTGGTCGGGATCAACAGCATGGTCGCCGGCGGTGGCCTCGCCCTCGCCGTGCCGAGCGACGAGGTGATCCGCTTCGTCCGCGTGGCGAGCGCGCGCGCTGCCTGAGCGAACGCGCGTCGCGATCGACGCCGGCGAGGCCGCGCGCGAGCGCATCGCGCGGACGCTCGGCGACGCCGTGGACGTCGTCGCCGAGGAAAGCGCGGACGTCGTCGTGCGCGACGCTGAAAGCGCGCGCGACGCGCTGGCCGCGATCGCCGGCGCGTTCACCACGCCGACGATTCTGCTGGTCGACGATCCGCACGCGGACGTCGCGCTCGCCGCGCTACGCGCTGGCGCGTCGGCGGTGATGGCCCGGCAGAGCGACGCGCGCGAGCTGCGCGCCGCGCTCGACGCGATCGCCGCCGGCTTGATGGTGCTCGACGCGGCCGTGCGGGACGCGCTCGCTCCGGTTCCGACGGGCTCGCGCGCCGCGCTCGCGGAGCCGCTGACCGAGCGCGAGCGGCAGGTCCTGGGGATGCTCGCCGGCGGCCTCACGAACCGGCGCATCGCCGAGCGGCTCGCGATCAGCGAGCAGACCGTCAAGGCGCACGTCGCCGCGATCCTGGCGAAGCTCGGCGCGACGACCCGGACCGAAGCGGTGACGCTCGCCCTGCGGCTCGGTCTGCTGATGCTGTAGCGGTAGCGAAGGAGATCGCCGCGCGGGCGCGGACCACCGCCCGGTGACGCTCTCGCCCCGGGGATTGGTGGTGCCGGTCATCGGCGCGCCGCTCTTCATCGTCTCGCAGCCCGACCTCGTCATCGCGCAGTGCAAGGCCGGCGTCATCGGCGCGTTTCCGTCGCTCAACGCGCGGCCGCAGCACGTGCTCGACGAGTGGCTCGAGCGCGTACAGGACGAGCTCGCGCGGCACGACGACGCGCATCCCGAGCGGCCGTCGGCGCCGTTCGCGGTGAACCTGATCGTGCACAAGTCGAACCCGCGGCTGATGCACGATCTCGACGTCTGCGTGAAGCACCGCGTCAAGATCGTGATCACGTCGCTCGGCGCGCGGCCGGAGGTGAACGAGGCGGTGCACTCGTACGGCGGCGTCGTCCTGCACGACGTCATCAACACCGCGTTCGCGCGCAAAGCGGTCGAGAAGGGCGCCGACGGTCTGATCGCGGTCGCCGCCGGTGCGGGCGGCCACGCCGGGCGGCTCTCGCCGTTCGCGCTCGTCCAAGAGATCCGCGCCTGGTTCGACGGGCCGCTGGCGCTGTCGGGCGCCATCGCGAACGGGCGGGCGGTGCTCGCGGCGCGCGCGCTGGGCGCCGACTTCGCCTACGTCGGCTCGGCGTTCATCGCGACGCGCGAAGCGAATGCGAGCGACGAGTACAAGCGGATGATCGTCGAGTCCGGCGCCGACGACATCGTCTACACCAACCTGTTCACCGGCGTGCACGGCAACTATCTCCGGCCGTCGATCGAGCGCGCCGGCTACGACCCGGGGAACCTGCCCGAGAGCGATCCCTCGAAGATGAACTTCGCCGGCGAGAAGGCGAAGGCGTGGAGCGACATCTGGAGCTCGGGCCAAGGGATCGGCGCGATCTCACACGTCCCAACCGTCGCCGAGCTGGTGGAGCGCCTCTCGCGCGAGTACGAAGCCGGGTTGCGGGAGATCAGCGCCGGATCGGCGGCGCCGGCGCATCCTTCGACGAGCTCAGGATGACATCGCCACCGGGCGCGTCTTGATGATGCCCATCCAGCTCTCGACGGTCATCACGATCTCGCCGGTTTGATTGAGCACGTCGACGTCGAACGTCAGCGTGCCGCGGTCGGGCTTGCTTTGCGAGACGCGGTTTGCGACGACGCGCGCGCGCACGCTCAGCACGTCGCCCGGCCGCACCGGGAGCTTCCAGCGAATCGGGCCGAGGCCCGGCGAACCGAGGCTCGTCTCGCCGTCGATGAAGTGGTCGACGACGACGCGCATCATCATCGACGCGGTGTGCCAGCCGCTTGCGATCAGCGTGCCGTACGGCCACGACTTCGCTTTCTCGGGATCCGTGTGAAACGGCTGCGGATCGTAGCGCTTCGCGAACGACACGATCTCGTCCGCGCTGACCGGAATGCTGCCCAGCTCGGCGGTCGTTCCGACCGGATAGTCCTCGAGATAGCGGTTCGCCATCCCGCGCGTTACGTCGCGCCGGCCGGGCCGTCCCGTCGCTGTCGGTTTGGGCCGGAACGGCGGCGTTATCGGCTGCGGTTCGGACGTTCTTTAGGGGAGCGGGCGAGCGCAACGAAAGCCGATAGAAGGGGTATCCGAACAAGCAGATGTTCCAGGTGATCCAGCAGGCGGGCGGGAAGCCGTATCGCCGTCGCGGTTCTCCGGCGACGGAGGGTGCGACGATCGACAACCGACAGACGTCGACGAGGAGACAGGTTGGCCGTTAACGCCGAGTCCTTCGTGCCGAACTGGGAGCTCACGCAGCTCCTGGACATCTTCCCCCTCCCGATCCGACAGGCGCTCGTCCGTCTCCCGAATCTCGACCGCGTCATCGAAGTCGTGCTCGACCTGGGCCGTCCGCCCGAAGCGCGCTTCGAGGACGATTTCGTGTTCCTCAGCGACACGTCGGTGACGTCCGAAGACATCGCGCACGTCACCGCGCGGCTCTCGCCGTTCGGCGGCGACAACCGCGCCGGCATCGAGCAGACGCTGCACCGCATCAGCGCGATCCGCAACCGCACCGGCCGCATCGTCGGCTTGACGTGCCGCGTCGGGCGCGCGGTGTACGGCACCATCGACATCGTGCTCGACGTGATCCGCAGCGGCAAGTCGATCTGCCTGCTGGGCCGCCCCGGCGTCGGCAAGACGACGATGCTGCGCGAGTGCGCGCGCGTGCTGGCCGAAGAGCGCAAGCGCGTCGTAATCGTCGACACGTCGAACGAGATCGCCGGTGACGGTGACGTCCCGCATCCGGGGATCGGCCACTCGCGCCGCATGCCGGTGCCGGATCCGCACCTGCAGCACGGCGTGATGATCGAAGCCGTCGAGAACCACATGCCGCAGGTGATCGTGATCGACGAGATCGGCACCGAGGCGGAGACGTTCGCCGCGCGCACGATCGCCGAGCGCGGCGTGCAGCTCATTGGCACGGCGCACGGCCAGACGCTCGAGAACCTGCTGATGAACCCGACGCTGTCGGATCTGCTCGGCGGGATCAGCGCGGTGACGCTGTCCGACGAGGAAGCGCGCCGCCGCGGCACGCGCAAGACCGTGCTCGAGCGGAAGCAGCCGCCGACCTTCGACGTCGTGGTCGAGATCCAGGACCGCGACCGGCTCGCGATCCACCAGAACGTCGGCGAGGTCGTCGACGCGCTGTTGCGCGGCTATCAGCCCCAGCCGGAGCTGCGCCAGCGGACCGCGGGCGGCGCGATCGACATCGTGCAGCACGCGAACCCCGAAGCGATCTCCGCGGAGAAGATCCGCGAGTTCCGCGTGCAGCCGCGCGACGACGACGCCGCGCTGTTCGGCGCGGCCGGCGAAGCGGTCCCCGAGGACGCGAAGCCGCTGATGATCTTCCCCTACGGCGTCTCGCGCAACAAGATCGAGCGCGCGGTGCACAACCTGCGCGTGCACGCCTCGATCGCGCGCAAGTGGGACGACGCCGACGTCGTCCTGACGCTCAAGACGCTGGAGCGCAAAGAGTCCGACCGCCTCAAGCAGATCGCCGCCGAGAACGTGCCGATCTACTCGATCAAGACGAACACGACGACGCAAATTCAGAACGCGCTCAAAGACGTGTTCAACCTGCCGTCGCTCGACGTCGAGGAGATCGCGATGCGCGAGGCCGAGGAGGCCGTCTACCAGGTGCTGCTCGACAGCCGGGCCATCGAGCTGACGCCGCAGACCTCGTACATCCGGCGCATGCAGCACCAGCTCGCCGAGCGCTACCGGCTGCAGTCGCGGTCGACCGGGCTCGAGCCGAACCGCCGGGTGCGGATCTTCAAAGGCCCGGACGTCTAGCCTCGAGGACGCTCCGAACGTTTGCCGTTCAGCCTTCGAGCTGGACGTTGCCGGCGTCGTCGACCGTGAGCACCGAGTCGAACTCGTGCTTCTCGCCGTCGACGACGCGCCGGCTGTGCACCGCGAGCCGGTGCGCGCCGGTGCGCGACTTGCCCTGATACGACATCCGCAGCAGCGGGTTCTTGGCGCTGCTGCCGGGCGCGAGGCGGCCGGCGCCGACGAGCACCGCCACGACGCGCTCCTGGATCCGCAGCGGGAGCAGCCGGTACGCGTCGTCGTCCTCGGCGGCGTGCGCGGCGAGCTCGTCGGCACCGCGGTTCACCGGTTCGGCCAGGTTCTTGCAGAAGCGCACCACCGCGTCCCAGTCGTCGGCCGCGATCCCTTCGAACACGCCGGCGATGATCGCCCAGTCCGTCCCTTCGCGCGCCATCGTCCCCTGCCGCGCGATCTTTACCCGCGCGCGAACGCGGCGCTTCCCGAGGTCGATCGCGACGTCGACGTGCGGCCCCGGCGGCGCCTCGTGCGAGGCGAAGAGCAGTCCCTTCTCGCTGATCTCGAGCCCGATCGCGGCCATCAGCACGCCGTCCTTGAGCCAGGCGATCGGATAGCGCTTGCGCTGCCGCTCGGCGCCGCGCCGATCCGCCTTTCCCGCACCGAGCCGTCTCACGAACTCGTTGAGCATCGTCCCTCCGCGATGGCCGTGGAGCCACGATCGCGAAGAGCGGCGGGTGCTCGTCACCTTCGAAGGGATCGAGGCCGCCGGGAAGTCGACGCTGATCGCAGCGTTGGCCGATGATCTTACGAAGCGCGGCGATCCCGTCCTGGTCACCAGGGAACCAGGGGGTACGCCCCTAGGCAATTCTTTACGTGCCGTGTTCCTCGATCCGGCGCTGACGATCGACCCGCTCGCCGAGGTGCTGCTCATCAACGCCTCGCGCGCGCAGCTCGTCGCCGACGTGATCGCTCCCGCCCTCAAGGAGCGGGTCGTCGTGCTGTGCGACCGCTTCTTCGATGCGACGGCCGCGTACCAAGCGTATGGGCGCGGCCTCGATCTCGAAGGGGTCCTGGAGCTGTGTCTCATCGCGACGCACCGGATCTCGCCCGAGCTGACGTTTTTGATCGACTTGCCGGTCGAGGTCTCGCGCGAACGCGTGCGCGCGCGCGGCGGCGCCGACCGGCTCGAGCGCGACGACGAAGCGTTCCACACCCGCGTGCGCGACGGGTACCTCGAGCTGGCGCGGCGCTTCGCGCACCGCTACGTCGTGATCGACGGACTGGCGCCGCCCGGCGTGGTGGCCGCGTACGCGCTCGAGCAGCTCGAGCGCCGCCGGAACGCACCGCTCGTATGATCGACGGCACCTTCGACGTCCTCGGAGCGGCCGGGCCGCGCGCGTTCTTCGAGCACCTCACCGCCGCGACGCTCTCGCACGGCTACCTCTTCACCGGGCCGCAGGGTGTCGGAAAGAAGACCTTCGCGCGCGCGCTCGCGCGCTCGCTGCTGTGCGTCACGCCGAAGCGCACGCTGCTCGGCTGGTGCGGCGTCTGCACGGGCTGCACGCGCATCGCGGCCGGAACGCATCCCGACTTCTACTACGCCGAAGGGCAGCTCAAGATCGGCGACCGCGACGGCAGCGGGTTCCACGAGAGCGACGAGGCGACGGCGCGCGATCTCGTGCGCCAGCTCTCGATGCATTCGTACGCCGGCGGAAAGCGCGCCTTCATCCTCGGCGACGCCGACTTCACGCGCGAGGCGGCCAACGCGCTGCTGAAGTTCTTCGAGGAACCGCCGGCCGACGTGCTGCTGCTCGTGACCACGAGCGCCGTCGGGCGAGTTCTTCCGACGATTCGCTCGCGGCTGGTCGAGGTGACGTTCCCGCTGCTCTCCGACGGCGAGGTCGTGCAGGTGCTGGAACGCCACGGTTTCACCGGCGACGACGCGCGGCGCGCGGCCGACGCGGCGAACGGCAGCGCCACGCGCGCGCTGGCGTTCTTGAACGAAGGCGAAGGCGCGACGCGGGACGCCGCGGTCGAGTGGTTCTTCGCGGCCGCGCAGGGCGCCGAGGCGGATGCGAGCGGCTGGGCGACGCGGCCGACGCTGGAGGCCGGACTCGAGACCGTGAAGACGCTGGCGCGCGACTGGATCGCGCTGCGGCTCGGCGGCAGCGTGCCGCTGCTGGCGCGCGATCAGCGCGCGCGGCTCGCGGAGCTCCCGCCGCGCGAGCCGGCGGCGTTCGCGAAGCTGCTCGCCGCGCTCACCGACGCCGAACGGATCGCGCAGACCAACGTGAGCCCGCCGCTGGTCGCCGATCTCGTGCGCATGGCGCTCGCTCCGTCGTCTTCGCGGAACGCGAAGCCGCTACCAGCGGCGTCCGAATGAGGAGTCGGTGTAGGTCTTGGTGAGGACGAGCGCGACGTAGCCGGTCGCGATCGCCTGGATCAGCGCGGAGATCAGCGAGCCGATGATGAGGCTGCCGCCGGTGTACAGCAGCAGTTGCAGCATGATCCACGTCGCGATCAGCGTCGGGACGAAGAACACCAGCCCGACCGTCACGATTGTGACGATGACCGCCGGGAGCGGGTTCGCGCGGACGCGCTCGATCGACATCTGAATCGACGCGGCGCCCGGGATTCCGCCGAGCGCGGCGGCCGGAATCGCCCAGATCAAGAAGAGCGCCGCGGCCGCCATCAGGATCAGGGCGAACGGACCGATCAGCGTCGCGGTGAACTGCGCGATCGAGAGGATGAACGTGACGCCGAGCGCCGCGTAGAGGATGTCGCCGGCGCGGCGCTGGGCCTCGGTCCAGCCGCGGTCGAACGAGGCGCGGCCGTGCCGCCATGCGTCGTCGGCGATCACGCACGCGACCGCGAGACCGAACAGCTCGAGCAGCGTGACGATCAGTCCGGCGAGCCCCGACGTCACCACGCCGACCGCCCCGCCGGGCGAGAACGTCATCCCGATCAGGACGCCCGCGACCGCCATCAGCAGCGGGACGACCACGATCGAGGGGTTGCGCAGCAGCAGCGGCACCGCTTTGGCGTAGACGCTGAGATCGAGCCCGCCGATCGGCGCGCGCCGCATCGCGCGAGCTACGCGCGCGCGCCGGAGAGCGCGCTGCCGCAGGAGCAGGTGCGCTCGGTCGGGATGTTGCCGATGATCCGGAAGATCGCGTTCTTCACGCGCTCGTTGTTGCGCGTGAACACCTCGATCACTTCGTGGTGCGAGACCGGCTGGATCCCGCCCTGGCCTTCCAGACCGACGTCGTAGTCGGTGATCAGCGAGATGTTCACGTAGCACATCTCCAGCTCGCGCGCGAGGTACGACTCGGGGTAGTTGGTCATGTTGATGACCTCCCAGCCCAGCGAGCTGAACCACTTCGACTCGGCGCGCGTCGAGAAGCGCGGCCCTTGGATGACGACGATCGTGCCCTTGTCGTGCGTGTCGATGTCGAGGCTCTTCAGCGCGTCGACCGCGATCGGGCGCAGCTGCGAACAGTACGGGTCGGCGAACGAGACGTGCGTGGTGACCGGGCCGTCGGAGAACGTGTCCTTGCGGCCGGTGGTGCGGTCGACGATCTGGTCGGCGACGACCATCGAGCCCGGCTTGACGTGCTGCTGCAGCGATCCGCAGGCCGTCGGCCCGATGATGCGCGAGACGCCGAGCGCCTTCATCGCGTAGGCGTTGGCGAGGTAGTTGATCGACTGCGGCGGGTAGCGGTGGTCCTTGCCGTGGCGCGGCAGAAAGGCGACCTGCTTGCCCGCGATCTCACCCAGCGCGATCTTGTCGGACGGCATCCCGTAGGGCGTCTCGACCCAGACTTCGCGCGGGTTCTCGATCAGCGAGTAGAATCCGGACCCGCCGTAGACGCCGATCTCGGCGCGTTCGTTCGTCGTGTACATTGCGACGCGGCAGGTTCGCGCGAGTCCGCGGGCCGGCCTCTTCGGACGCGGGGCGCGCCGGCCTGCGGCGCGAACGGCGCGCGATGCTCTTAGGCCGCGCGAATTTCAGCATCCTCGAGCGGCAGCCGTACCCGCTGTCGTTCGTGACGGTCTCCGGCGCCCACTTGTATGGTTTCCCCTCGGACGACTCGGACTTCGACCTGCGCGGCGTGCACGTCACGCCACCCGTCCCGCTGCTCTCGCTCGACCCGCCGCGCGAGACGATCGAAGACACGTCCACCGAGGACGGTCCGCTCGACGAGATGGTCACGCATGACGCGCGCAAGTACGCGCTGCTGCTCTTGCGCAACAACGGCTACGTGCTCGAGCAAGTCTTCTCGCCGCTGGTCGTGATCGAAGGCGATCTCCCGCGGTGGCGCGAGCTCGCGCGGCAGTGCATCGCGCGCAAGCACGTCAAGCACTACCTCGGCTTCGCGGAGAACGAGTGGACGCAGTTCCACCGCCGTCCCGAGAAGACGGTGAAGCGCCTGCTTTACGTGTTCCGCGTCATGCTGACCGGAATCCACCTGCTGCGCACCGGCGAGGTCGAGGCGAACATCCTCGTGCTCAACGAGGAGTACCGCCTGCCGTACGTCGACGGCTTGGTTCAGGCGAAGCGATCCAACGGCGAGGCGGCGGAGCTGCCACCGGACACCACGCTCCCGTTTTACGAGCGCGAGTACGCGCGCGTCCGCACGCAGCTGATCGACGCCCACGCGAACAGCACGCTCCCCGAGGACACGCCGGAGGCGCGCCCGGCGCTCGATGCGTTCCTGCGTGACCTGCGGTTCCGCTGATCACCGCGGACAGAGCCGGGTTCTAGAACTGCGTGTGATGTGTTTGGTCCGGCGCCGTCTGGACCGTGCAGGAATGGCTAATGCGTAGGCGCTCGCAGACCTGAATCGCGATCGCGTGACCAGCTAGTCCATGAAGTCCGAGGGCTTGAGCTCTTCGATGAACTTCTTGAACTTCTGCGGGTCGGCGGGATCGGCTTCGCCGGTCTTGTCGGCGACGGTCTCTTCCAACGCGATCTTGTCGCTCACGAAGATCGGCGCGTGCATGCGCAGCGCGAGCGCGATCCCGTCGGAGGGGCGCGCGTCGATCTCCTGCACCTCGCCGTTCGTGCGGACGATCAGCTTGGCGAAGAACGTCGAGTCCTTGATGTCGTGGATGACGATCTGCTCCAGCTTCGCCGAGAGCGACTCGAGCAGCGTGCGCATGAGGTCGTGGGAGAGCGGGCGCGGCACGGCCGTTCCCTCGAGCGCCAAGGCGATCGCCGTGGCCTCGAACGGGCCGATCAGGATCGGAAGGTAGCGCTTGCCTTCGAGGTCCTTCAGGATGACGACCGGGTCGTGCGTGAGGAGATCGATCCCCAGTTTGTCGACCTTCATCTGCCGCATCGAGCGATACTCCGGGGGGCCGCAGGCCGAATCCTCCGGTTGCGCGTACCGTGCCGCTCCGTGGCATTGTCGTGCGGCATCGTGGGCCTTCCGAACGTCGGGAAGTCCACCATCTTCAACGCGCTGACGCGCTCGGCGCAGGCGCTCGCGGCGAACTACCCGTTCGCGACGATCGAGCCCAACGTGGGCGAGGTCCCGGTCCCCGACCGGCGGCTGGACGTGCTCGCGCGGCTCAGCGCCTCGGAGAAGATCGTTCCGGCGACGATGCGGTTCGTGGACATCGCCGGCTTGGTCCGCGGGGCGTCGAGCGGCCAGGGGCTCGGAAACGCGTTCCTCTCGCACATCCGCGAGACCGACGCGATCGCGATGGTCGTGCGCTGCTTCGAGGACTCCAACGTGACGCACGTGGAGGGCGATCCCGACCCGCTGCGCGACATCGAGATCATCGACATCGAGATGTCGCTGGCCGATCTGGCCTCGCTGCAGAAACGGCGCGACAAGCTGCAGCGCGAGGTGCGCGCCAACCCCAAGGAGGCGCCGCGGCTCGAAGCGCTCGACCGGCTGATCGCCGCGCTCGAAGCCGGCAAGCCGGCGCGCGCGTTTCCGCCCGACTCCGCCGAGGCGCAGTTCGCGCGCGAGTCGTTTCTGCTGAGCGCGAAGCCGATGCTGTACGTCGCGAACGTCGACGAGGACCAGATCGCCGATCCCGGCCCGATGGCGCAGGCGGTGTTCGCGCACGCGAAGCGCGAGAACAGCCGCGCGATCGCGTTCAACGGCAAGATCGAGTCGGAGTTCGCCGGGCTGAGCGACGACGACGTCGCGATGTTCCGCGCCGACTACGGGATCACGAGCGGCGGGCTCGACCGGCTGATCGTCGAGGCCTACGATCTCCTCGGCCTGATGACATTCCTGACGACCGGCGAGAAAGAAACCCGCGCGTGGACGATCGACAAAGGAACGAAGGCGCCGCAAGCGGCCAGCAAGATCCACACCGACATCGAGCGCGGGTTCATTCGCGCCGAGATCGTCTCGTACGCCGACTACGTGACGTACGAGACGATGGACGCGATCCGGGCCGCCGGAAAGCTGCGCTCCGAGGGCAAGGAGTACGTGATGCAGGAAGGCGACGTCGTCGAGTTCCGCTTCAACGTCTGACGGCGCCGCCTTCGCCGGGCCTTACGGCAGGTTCGGATCGCTGTAGACGACGGACGGCTCGTTGGGATCCCAACTGATCATGGGGTCGTGAAAGCAGTTGTCGGTCAAGTATTCCGTGTACGAGCCGAGGTCGGTCGTCGCGTCGTAGACTTCGTAGACGTTGGTGGAGTTGAAGATGAAGTCGTGCGGAGCGCACGTCGTTTTCACGGTATTGTGATACGTTAGCACGTAGCAATAGCCGTAGCTGTCCGGCGTGCACGGAATCGACTGGACTTTCTTTTGCCCTCCGGTCGAGCTTTTCGGTGCCACCGGGCTGGGCGACTGTCCGCCCCCGCCGCCGCACGCCGCCAGAGTGAACGCCGCGACACACGCGAGCGCAAGAGAACGCGATGCTTTGAACAAGACACACCCTTCTTTTCCGAGAGTACGGTTGGAGCGAGACCTCCGAAGGAAGCCTCGCTCCAACCGTAACCCATCGGGTGGCAGTTTTCCTGTGGCGCGTGGTTACTGCGGCGTGATCGTCGAACCCGGCGCGTACGCCGTAGCGCTGCCCGGGTAGACGCCGCCGCCCGCCTGCGCGGCGCGGAGCGCGCGCAGCACGGGCCACTCGCTGAACGCGAAGATGATCAGCATGACGAAGTTCACCAGGGGCACGAGGATCAGGAGCGACAGCCAGGGGTTGTAGCCCGCTTTCTTGACGATCATGAACGCGATGAGAACGTAGAACGCCACCATCACGAGGATGAAGATGGCATAGGCGGCTCCGAAGGCCGCGAGGGCGGCGGTCGCGGCGCCGCTGGAATCGTTGGAGGCCTGCGCAAGAAGCTCGATCATGACGCTCCCTTCGGCCTTCCGAGCGGCCGGTCCGTTTTCACCAAATGGCGAGTTCGGCGCCAGGGGTTTTCGCTGAATGTCCTAAAGGAGCCGGACGGCTCAGGAGGCCATGTTTTCGATGTCCACAGCCGTACCGGGCACGACCGCGGTTCGCGAGGTCAGCGTCTTCGGCGACGCGATCGCGTACTTCAACGAGGCGGCGGCCCTGCTCAATCTCGACCCCGGGATCAAGGCGATCCTCACGCACCCGTCCCGGCAGATCATCTTCTCGATCCCGTTCCAGCGCGACAACGGCGGGATCGAGGTCTACACCGGCTACCGCGTCCAGTACAACTTCGCGCGCGGGCCGGCCAAGGGCGGGATCCGCTTCCATCCCGGCGTCACGCTGGACGAGGTCACCGCGCTGGCCTTCTGGATGACCTGGAAGTGCGCCGTGGTCGATCTGCCGTTCGGCGGCGGCAAGGGCGGCGTCACCTGCGATCCGTCGACGCTCTCGATGTCCGAGATCGAGCGGATCACGCGCCGGTACGCGGCCGAGCTGGTCGAGGTCATCGGGCCCGACAAAGACGTCCCCGCGCCCGACGTCAACACCACGCCGCAGCACATGGCGTGGATCATGGACACCTTCTCGATGCACGTCCGGCAGAACACGCCGGGCGTCGTCACCGGCAAGCCGCTCGAGATCGGCGGCTCGCGCGGGCGCGTCGAGGCCACCGGCCGCGGCGTGTCGATCGTCGCGCTCGACGAGATGGCCCGGCTGGGGATCGATCCCAAAGGCGCGCGCGTCGTGGTTCAAGGCTTCGGCAACGTCGGCAGCATCGCGGCGAAGATGTTCCACGACGCCGGCTGCAAGGTGATCGGGATCTCCGACGTCACCGGCGCGTACGTCAACACCAACGGGATCGACGTCGACTCCGCGATGGCGTACGCGCAGGAGCATCACTCGCTCGACGGCTACCGCGGCGGCGACAAGATGTCGAACCAGGCGATGCTCGAAGTCGAGTGCGAGGTGCTCGTTCCCGCGGCGCTCGAGAAAGTGCTCAACGTCGACAACGCGCTGCGCATCAAGACCAAGCTGATCGTCGAAGGCGCGAACGGCCCGACCACTCCTGAGGCCGATCACATCTTCGCCAAGAACGGCATCGTCGTGATCCCCGACATCGTCGCGAACGCCGGCGGGGTCACCGTGTCGTACTTCGAGTGGGTCCAGGACCGGCAGGGCTACTTCTGGCGCGAGTCCGAGGTCAACGAGCGCCTGCGCGACGTCCTCATCGACAACTTCGCGGTGCTGCGCCAGATCGCCGAGGCGCGCGGGATCACGTATCGGACCGCTGCCTACATGGTGGCGATCGATCGGGTCGTCAAATCGCTCAAGCTGCGCGGCGTGTACGCCTAGGCTACTCCACCCAGCGCTCGGACCAGGTTCCGATCGTGCAGATGATCTCGCTCAGGCTGCGGCCGCAGTCCGTCAGCTCGTAGGTGACGCGGAGGGGGCGTTCCGTGCTGACGGTGCGGCTCACCAGCCCCTCTCGTTCCAGCTCGCGCAGGCGCTCCGTCAGCAGCCGGTCCGAGAGGTTGGGCACCGCCGCCAAGATCTCGTTGAAGCGCGACGGGCCGGTCACGAGGACGCGCAAAATCGCGCCGATCCAGCGGCGGCCGATCAGCTCGATCGCGTACTGGAAGCGGGGGCAAAAGGGGCTGAAATGGTCCGCCGGCTCGGGATGGGGGGCTGGGTCGGCGGGGGTGGGACGGAGGTGCATAGGAAATCTCTGTAGGCTACTTGACGTAAGTGTACCACGATGCTAGGATCGAGGTCTACCACCTACTGTTTGTAAGTAACGAATGAAAGCATCCAAAACATCATGGACTTGGCGCTTCCCCTTCTCTTCGTGCGCCTGATCGTCGGCCTCGCGATGGCCGCGCACGGGGCGCAGAAACTCTTCGGCTGGTTCGGCGGCTACGGCCTGGCCGGGACCGGCGGCTTCCTGGAGCAGCTCGGGTTCAAGCCGGGCAAGGCCTTCGCGTTCGCCGCGGGGCTGGCCGAAGGCCTCGGCGGGCTGCTGATCGCGCTCGGACTCTTCGGGCCGGTCGGCGCGGCGCTGGTGATCTCGGCGATGACCGTCGCGATCGTGACCGTCCACCTGCGGAACGGCTTCTTCGCCACGACGAACGGCGTCGAGCTGCCGCTGCTCTACCTCCTGGTCGCCGTCATCTACGGCTTCAGCGGCTACGGCGCGCTCAGCGTCGACGCGGCGACCGGGCTCGCGGCGATCTGGACCCCGACGCTCGTGTGGGTCTTCGTCGGGCTCGGCATCGTGGGCGGGCTCCTGAACCTCGCGGTCCGGCGCAAGGCGCCGGCGATCCCGGCCGCGCCTGAAGGGCTAGACCCGGCGGTCTAGCTCCTGGACTTCCGACGGCTTCGTCGGCGGGACGACCTGCTCCAGGCTCGCTTCCTGGGTCGGGCCGTCCGCCTGCTCCCAGGCGGCGAACCCGCCGGTGAGGGTGCGAACGTCGGTGAAGCCGTTCGCGGCGAGCTTCGCGGCGATCTGAGCAGTCAGGTCGCCGCCGCCTTTTTCGTCGTAGAGCACGACCGGTTTGTCCGGCGCGATCGGGATCGCCAGGTGATCCGGCGTCAGCAGATCGTGCGGGCGATAGCGAACCGCGCCGCGGATCTCACGGCGGCCCTGGTGCTTGCCCACGTCCAAAATCGTCGCGCCGGTATCGGCGAGCGCGCGCAGCTCTTCGGCCGTGATGTCCATCGTCGGCTACTGTACCCGGCGAGCGCCGAACCGAACGGCCGGTCCACCGCGCAGGCGCAGGCCGCTCGCGAACGTCGCGACGGCGGCGCAGCCGCAGGCGAGCCACAGCGCGACCGGGGTGGCGTGCGCTACCGCGTCGTGCGACGCGCTTCCGGCGGCGGCCGACGCGCCGAAGACGCCGAACACCATCGCCAGCAGCGCCGCGCCGACGGTCTGTCCGCCGACGCGCACCGCGGCGAGGATTCCGGACGCGCTCGAGCTCTTCTCGCGCGGGGCGCTGCCGATCAGCTCGCGGTTGTTCGGCGACTGGAAGAACCCGAAGCCGAGCCCGCAGACGACGCCGTGCAGCACGATGTGCAGCGCGCTCGGATGCGCCGGCAGCGCCGCGTACGAGCCGAGCCCGATGGCGAACACCGCGAGCCCGGTCGTCGCCAGAATGCCGACCGGGATGCGGTCGGAAAGACGGCCGGCGATCGGCGCCACGACGGCGATCGAGAGCGGCCAGGCGGTGAGGAGAAGACCGGACTGCAGCGGCGTGCGGTCGAGCGCGATCTGGAAGTAGAAGGGCAGCGTCACGATCGCGAGCCCCTGCGCACAGAACGTCGCGAACGACGTCGCGGTCGCGAACGCGAACGGCGCGATGCGGAAGAGATCGAGCGCGATCATCGGCCGCGGCAACGCGAACTGCCGCCGCATGAACCAGATGCCGGACGCGATTCCGACGACCAGGCGCAACGCGACCGTCCATGGCGGCTCGTGCCGGCCGAGTCCGTCGAGGCCCCAGATCGTGAGCGCTAAGCCGAGCGCGCTCGTGACCACGCTCGGCAGGTCCAGCCAGCCGCGGTTGCGCTCGTTGCGCGGGAGCGAGCCGTTCAGCGCGACGCTCATCACGCCGAGCGGGACGTTGATCGCGAACAGCCACGGCCACGGGAGCACCGCGAGGATGAAGCCGCCGAGCGTCGGCCCGGCGGCGGCGCTCGTCGCGACGACGAACGCGTTGATGCCCAGCGCGCGGCCGAGCTGTTCGCGCGGAAAGATGTCGCGCAGCAGCGTCGGCGCGATCGCCATCACGGCCGAGGCGCCGAGGCCTTGGAACGCGCGCGCGGCGATGAGCACCGGCAGCGAGCGCGCCAGCGCGCAGCCGAGCGACCCGACGACGAAAACGATGACGCCGGCACGGTAGACGCGCGACGGGCCGCGCAGTTGGCCGAGCGCGGCGAATGTCAGCAGCGACGAGGTGATCGCGAGCTGAAAGCCGTTCACGACCCAGATCGACTCGGCCGGCGAGGCGCCCAGCTCGCGCGCGATCGTGGGCAGCGCCGTATTCGCGATCGAGCCGTCTAAAACGGCCATCGCAACGACGATCGCGAGCGTGAGGTACGCGACCCGCCGCCTCGGGAGCGGCAGGCCGTCGGGGTGGTCCTGTGCCGTGCTCAGTGCTGCGCTTCGAGGGTGGTGATGCGGCGCTCGTGGTCGTCGAGGCGCGTGTCGCGGTCGTCGAAGCGGCGCATCATGCGCGCTTCGAGGCCGGTGAAACGCCGGTTCATGCGCGTCTCGAGCCCGTCGATGCGGCCGTTCAATCGGTGCTCGAGCGTTTCGAACCGCGTGTCCATGCGATCGAACCCTTCGGTCATCGCTTCGTGTAGGCTCTTGAAGCCCTCGAGGATTGCTTCATCCGTCATGGAGCTAGTACACCGCAATGATGTTGCCGCGGTGTATCCCCGAAACGGCCATCATGTGAACGCCTGTTCGGCGTGGTACGAGCTGCGCGAGAGCGGGCTGGCGACGACCTGGACAAACCCTTTCGCGTCGCCGAGCGCCTTGAGGCGCGCGAACTTCGCCGGCGTGACGAACTCCTCGACCGTCAGGTGACGCTTTGTGGGCTGCAGGTACTGGCCCATCGTGAAGATGTCGACCCCGATGGCGCGCGCGTCGTCCATCGTCTGCGCGATCTCGTCCTCGGTCTCGCCCAGGCCGAGCATCAGCGACGTCTTGGTGTACGTCACCTGGCCGGACTTTTTCGCATGCTCGAGGATGCTCAGCGACTGCGCGTAGTTGGCGCGGCGGTCGCGCACGGTCGCTTGCAGGCGCGTGACGGTCTCGAGGTTGTGCGCGAGCACCTCGGGCTGCGCGTCGAGGACGATGTCGAGTGCGGCGAGGTCGCCGGCGAAGTCGCCGGTCAGGCACTCCACCTTCGCGTCCGGAACCTTCTTGCGGATCGCGCGCACGGTGTTCGCGAAGATCGCCGCGCCGCCGTCGGCGAGGTCGTCGCGGTCGACCGCGGTCAGCACGAGGTACTTCCAGCCGAGCTCCGCGACGGCTTCCGCGACGCGCTTCGGCTCCATCCAGTCGACCTCGCCCTTCGGCGAACCGGTCTTCACGTTGCAGAAGTGGCAGCCGCGCGTGCACGTGTCGCCGAGGATCATGATCGTCGCGGTCCCGGCGCCCCAGCACTCGCCGATGTTCGGGCACATCGCCTCTTGGCAGACGGTGTGCAGCTCCAAGCGGCGCACCTGGCCGAGCACATGCTCGTACGACTCGCCGGACGGCAGGCGGACCTTCAGCCACTCGGGCTTGCGCTTGGGCGGTTCGGGCGTGATGAGATCGATCGAGGTCATGCGGATTCCAGCACGGGATTCGACGGAAACGGAAGCGGAGCCCCCGGCGGGATCTCCACGCGCTCGAACTCCACGCCGAACGCACCCGCCAGCGAGTCGAGCAGCACGTCGCGCGCCTTCGCCCACGACACGTCGCGCCCGGTCTGCGCCGAGATCGAGGTGATCCCGAACTGCGGCGTGCCGCACGGGGTGATCAAGCGGTCGTAGTCGAGTGCGGTGCACGCGTTGAGCGCGAGGCCGTGCAGCGAGGTCATGCGCTTGACCGCCAGCCCGATCGCGCAGATCGCGTCATCACCGACGTAGACGCCCCGGTGCTCGCTGCGCGGCTGGGCCTCGATCCCCCAGTGATACAGCGCGCCCGTCACCGCGGTCTCCAGCGACGAGACGAGCGGCACGACCTCGCGGAACCGGGCCAGCCGCCGGACCGGATAGACGACCACCTGCCCGGGTCCGTGGTACGTCACGTCGCCGCCGCGCTCGATCTCGACCACGTCGACGCCGCGCGCTTCGAGGAGCTGCCGCGGCAGCAGCACGTTGGCCGCTTTGGCGTTGCGCCCGAGCGTGATAACGGGCTCGTGCTCGACGACGAGCCACGTATCCGGCTCCCGTCCCTCAGCGACTGCCGCGTGAACGGCGCGCTGCAGTTCGAGCACCGGCGCATAGCGCCGGCGTCCCAGATCGAGCAGCCGGGCGCGAGTCTCCATACCGTCACGCATGACCCGGCCCGGATCGGCGAAGTTACCGCCCGCCGGCGCCCGCACGTGATTGTGAGCTTAGACCGCGGCGGGTTGTTTGGCGGGTTTGGCGTTGACGATGTGGATCGCTTTGCCGTGCATGAACTCGGCGGTGTCCATGATCGACTCGGTCAGCGTCGGGTGCGGGTGGATCGAGAGGCCGATGTCCTCGACCGTCGCGCCCATCTCGAGCGCGATCACGCCCTCGCCGATCAGGGATTCGGCCTGCGGGGCCACGATGTGCATGCCGAGCAGCAGATCGGTCTTCGCGTCGCCGATCAGCTTGATGAGCCCGTCCGTCTCGTTCATCGTGCGCGCGCGGCCCGAGGCGATCAGGTTCATCTTGCCGACGCGCACGTCGTAGCCGACCGCTTTCGCTTCTTCCTCGGACAGCCCGATCGTCGCGACCTCGGGGTCGGTGTAGACGCAGTTCGGGATCGCGACCGGATCGAACGCGCTGGCGCGGTCGCCGGCGATGACTTCCGCCGCGACGACGCCTTCCTTCATCGCCTTGTGCGCCAGCATCGGCGCGCCCGTGACGTCGCCGATCGCCCAAATGCCGTCGACCTTGGTGCGCCGCTGCGCGTCCACTTCCAAGAACCCTTTGTCGGTGGTCTGCAAGCCGGCCGCGGCGAGGTTGAGCGTGTCGGTGATCGGGCGGCGGCCGACTGCGACCAGCACTTGGTCGTACTCGCGCGTCTCCGGCTTGTTGTTCGTCCCTTCGCCGTTGATGGTGACCTTGGCGGCCTGCGGCCCGGTCTTCTCGATCGTCTCGACCTTCGTGTTGAGGAAGATCTCGACGCCCTGCTTCTTCAGGATGCGCCCCAGCGTCTTCGAAATCTCCAGGTCGGTGCCGGTCAGGAGCTGCGGCATCGCCTCGACCACCGTGACCTTCGCGCCGACGCGCGTGTAGACGGTCGCGAACTCGAGGCCGATCACGCCGCCGCCGACGACCAGCAGGTTCTTCGGGATGCGCTTGATGCGAACGGCGTCGTCGCTGTTGATGATCGTGTCGCCGTCGTGCGGCCACGCGCCGACGTTGATCGGCGCCGACCCGGTCGCGATCACCACCGCCTGCGCGGTGTACTCGTCGGTCGTGCCGTCGCGCTTCTTGAGGCTCACGATGTTCTTGCTCTTGAACGACGCGTCGCCGTAGGCGAACTGGACGTTGTTCGCTTTGAAGAGCTGGTTCACGCCGCCGACGTTCGCTTTCACGACCTTGTCGGCGAACGCCGCGACGCCCTCGCGGTCGACCTCCGCCCGCGGCACCTTGAGGCCGAGCTCGCCCGCGTGCGCGATCTGGCGTGAGATCTCGCCGACGTGCAGCAGCGCTTTGGTCGGAATGCAGCCCCAGTTCAGGCAGACGCCGCCGACCTCGTCCCGGTCGAAGCAGACGACTTTTTTCCCGAGCTGGCCGAGCCGGATGGCGGCGTGATAGCCGCCCGGACCGGCGCCGATGACGAGCGCGTCGACCGTGTACGATGCCATGTGCTTGCGATTGAACTCCTGGGAGAGAAGGGCCGTCCGTCACGACCCCCGGGTACGGTAAAGCGTTTCGGGCCGCTCTTCGCGTCCGCTTCGGCGGTACCCCGGCCCGGCTCGGCCGCAAGCGGCGCTCAAGCAGCTCGGGCGCTGAGCCGAGCGCGGGAGGCGGCGCGGTAGCCCTGGAAGCGCTCGCTCGGAGGACGCAGCCATGCGGTATTCGACGACGCCGGCCTGGATCTACGTGATGCTGATCGTCATGGGCATCGGCTTCGGCGCGGGTTCGGTGCCGTTCGCGCTCTTCGTCCCCGCGCCGGCCGGACCGCTGGTGGGATTCGTCTGGCTCGCGATGGCGAGCGGGTTCGTGATCTTCTCGGTGCGCGCGCTTGCGAACCGCAAGAGCGACGAGCGCATTCGGCAGAGCGGGACGCGCGCCGTCGCGACGGTCGTGTCGGCGAAGACGACCGGCTGGGTGATCAACAACGTCCCGCAGTGGGCGCTGCGGCTGCGGATCGACGGCGCCGGCGCGCCGTACGAGACCGGGTTCAAGCTGTGCACGTACTCGCCGCCGCCCAACGGCGCGTCGTTCACCGTGCGCATCGACCCCGCGCGCCGCGAGCACGTCGTGATGGCAGGCGACGGTGATGCCGATGCGCGGGCCGGCGGAACCGTGTTTTCCCCAACCGGAGCCGCCGCGGGCGCCGACGTCGGCACGTTGATCGCGGATGCGTTGCGGAGCAGCGGCGTCGGCAGCCCGGGAACGACGACGACGGTGAACGCGGACGGAAGCCGCACCATCACGTCGACCAGCGTGCAGGTCGGCGGCGCGCCGGCCGACACCGCCGAGACGGTGCGGCTGCTGGGCGAGCTGGAGAAGATGCGCGCGAGCGGTGCGCTCGGCGACGCGGAGTTCGACAGCCTCAAGCGCAAGCTGCTCGGCGAAGACTAGGCCCGAGAACCGTGCAGTACTCGACCACGCCGGCGTGGATGTACATCGTCCTGCTGGTGATCGGGGCGAGCTTCGTCTTGGGTGACGTCGTGCTGCTGATCGGCGCACCGCAGTCGGTCGGCGTGGTGGGATGGGTCTGGCTCGCCATGTCGAGCGCGTTCATCCTGCTCGCGGTTCAGCGGCTGGCGAGCGCGCGGGGCGACGACCGCGTTCGGCGCTGCGGGATTCGCGCGCGCGGGACCGTGCTCTCGGTGAAGCCGACGCGCGCGACCGTCAACCGCGTCCCGCAGTGGGCCATCGAGCTGCGCGTCGAGAGCGGCGGCGATCCGTACGACGCGACGCTCAAAGCTGCCACCGGCGTGCCGCCCGCGGCCGGGTCCAGCTTCACGGTGCGGGTCGATCCGCAACGGCGCGATCACGTCGTTCTCGCGCCGGACGATGACGACGACGTGCCGCCGCCCGGCGGCGCCTAGGCCGGTTCGAGGACCGCGACCGGAAGCACCGCCGCAACGGCGTCGAGCCGCAGCACGCGGCGGCCGTCGCGTTCCTCCGCGCGCACCACGCGATCGGTGAGCAGGTCGCGATAGGCGTCGCTCCGTGCGCCGGCCGGTAGCGTCACGACCGTGTCGCCCCAGACGTCACCGAGCGGCGGGCGGTCGGCGGAGAGCGTGCGGGGCAACCGCGGTACGACGACGATCGCGGGCCCGCGCGCGAACGCGACGGCGTGCTGCGCGCGGTTCCCGCCGACCGAGAGCGGCTCGTACGCGTCGTCGGGCCACGCGCCGGCCGCGCGCCGCCGCAGCAGCGTCGCGAGCACGTACTGCTTGATCCGGCCGTCCGCCCACGCCGCGAGCAGATCGCGCGCGATCGCTTCGCGCGAGACACCGCTCGCGAGCGCCTCGTCGAGCGCGCGCAAGCCCGACGTGCGCACGGCGTAGTTCACGGGGCGCCGGTTGTCCGGATCGACGAGGCTCAGATCCCACAACTCGGTCCCTTGATACGTGTCGGGGACGCCCGGCGACATCGCTTTGAGGACCGCTTGCGCGAGGCTGTTGATCGCGCCCGTCGCGGCGAGGCTGCTCGCGGCCGTGCGCAAGCTCTCGAGGAACGTCGACGACCGGCTCGGCTCGAGCATGCAGTAGACGAACTCCTCGAGCGCGGTCTCGTACTGCGGGTCGGCGTTCGTCCAGCTCGTGTGGAGCTTCGCCTCGCGCGCCGCTTTGACGACGTACATGACGATCCGCTGCCGGAACTCCTCGAGCGCACGGTCGTCGAGCTCCGACGAGAGCAGCTCGACCGGCCACGCGCCGAGCAGCGCCTGGTACACGCCGTACTCGTCGAGCGCGCTGACGACGCCGCGGTGCTTACGGTTCAGACGCGACCAGCGCCCGAGGACGCGCCGCCACGCGTCGGGCGCCTCGGAGATCACCGCCAGCCGGGCGCGGACGTCCTCGCCGCGCTTCATGTCGTGCGTCGCCGTCGCCAGCATCGCGTGCGGGTGCGTCGCGGCGCGGCGCGCGTTCTGCCGGTGGAACTCGTCGACCGCGGTCCCGAAGCGGCCGGGATCGCCGCCCACCTCGTTCAGCGCGACCAGCCGCACGTAGCGGTAGAACGCGGTGTCCTCGACGCCTTTCGCGGTCACCGGGGCGGTGAGCTGCTGGAAGCGCATCGCGAAGTCGACGTAGCGCTCGCGCACGTCGTCGTCGTCGTCCTCGGTGAGCAGCACGCGCCGCAGGAACGCGTAGACCGAACCTTCGCTCGACGGGTCGTTCGCGCGCGCCGCCGCGACCGCGCGCTCGATGAACAGCCGGTCGGCGCTCTCGACCTTGTCGCCGGTGACGTACGTGCGGTAGATCGGAAACGCCGCGACCGTCTCCAGCAGCGCGCGGCGCAGCGCGCCGAGCGTGAAGTCCCGCGTGCGCGGATCGCGCTGCGCGATGCGGTCGAGCCGCAGCGCGAGGACGTTCAGCTCGCCGGAGAGCGCCGTCTCGAGCACCAGCTTCTTCGACGCGTGGGCCGTCGCTTCGAACGGCGCGCCGTCGCCGGTGAAGCGGTGGTAGATCCGGGTCAAGGCGCGCTCGTTGTGCGCGGCGACCGAGAGTCCGGTGACCGCGTTCATGAACTCGTAGCCGGTCGTGCCGTCGACGCTCCAGCGCCCCAGCAGCTCCTGGTTGGGCGCCAGGATCTTCTCGACGACCAGGTACATCGGCTGCCCCAGCATCTCGGCGCGCGAGCACACCAGATCGCAGTAGCCGATCGGGTCGAACAGGCCGTCGACGTGGTCGATCCGCAGCCCGTCCAGGTCGCCGTTCGCGAGCAGCTCGAACACGAGCCGGTGCGCGTCGCCGAAGCAGTTGGCGTTCTCCATGCGGATCGCGGCGAGCGAGTTGATGTCGAAGAAACGCCGGTAGTTGATCTCCTCCGCGGCGACCTTCCACGATGCCGGGCGCCAGTGCTGCGCCTCGACGACGCGCTCGATCAGCGTCTTGCCCTGCGGCGTCGTGCGCGCCGCGTCAAGCCGTTCGGCGTGCGCGCGCGCGGTGCGCTCTTCGGTCTCCGCGACGAGCCGCCGCAGCGACGCCGCGGCGTTGCGCCGCGAGGTGTGCTCGGGCATCGTGTCGAGCGCGGCGAACAGCGGCGCGAACGACGCCAGCGACGCCGGCTCGGCGCCGGCGAGCACGAGCGCGTACGACGGCGGCGCGAGCGGCAGCCGGTGCTCGTAGT
>DASWRW010000032.1:0-222287 GCA_036402975.1 Candidatus Elarobacter sp.
TCCTTCCAGCCGCCGAAGGAGTAGTACGACATCGGGACCGGGATCGGTACGTTGACACCGATCATGCCGACCTTCACCTCGCGCTGGAACTTGCGCGCCGCTTCGCCGCTCGCGGTGAAGACGGCGGTGCCGTTGCCGTAGGGGTTGGCGTTGATGACGGCGATCGCCTCGTCCAGCGTTCCGGCGCGGACGATCGCCAGCACCGGGCCGAAGATCTCCTCGCGGTAGGCGTCCATTTCGGGCGTGACGCCGTCCAGCAGGGACGGGCCGACGAAGAAGCCTTCCTCGTGGCCTTCGACTTTCAGGTCGCGGCCGTCGACGACGACCTTCGCGCCTTGCTCCGCGCCGCGGCCGACGGAGTGCACCACGCGCTCGCGGGCGGCCTCGGTGACGACCGGGCCCATGTCACTGGCCGGGTCGGTGCCGGGGCCGACCTTCACCTCGTGCGCCTTGCGTTCGAGGATCTCCACCAGCTTGTCGCCGGCCGACCCGACGGCGACGCCGACGGAGATCGCCATGCACCGCTGGCCGGCCGAGCCGAACGCGGCGGCGGTGAGGTGGTCGGCGGCGTACTCGAGGTCGGCGTCGGGCAGGACGACCGCGTGGTTCTTCGCGCCGCCGAGGGCCTGGACGCGCTTGCCGGCCGCGGTGCCGCGTTCGTGCACGTACTTGGCGATCGGGGTCGAGCCGACGAACGACACCGCCGCGATGTCCGGGTGCGCGAGGATCGCGTCGACCGCCGCCTTGTCGCCGTGCACGACGTTGAAGACGCCCTCGGGCAGCCCGGCCTCGGCGTACAGCCGCGCGACGAAGTTCGAGACCGACGGGTCGCGTTCGCTGGGCTTGAGGACGAAGGCATTCCCGCAGGCGATGGCGATCGGGTACATCCACATCGGGACCATCGCCGGGAAGTTGAACGGCGTGATCCCGGCGCACACCCCGAGTGCCTGGCGCACCGCGTAGCTGTCGACGTCGCGCGCGACGTTCTCGGTGACGTCGCCTTTGAGCAGGTGCGGGATCCCGCAGGCGAACTCCACCACCTCGAGCCCGCGCTGCACCTCGCCGCGCGCGTCGGCGAGCGTCTTGCCGTGCTCGGCGGTGATCAGCGCCGCGAGCTTCTCCGTATCGCGGACGACCAGCTCGCGGAACCGGAACAGCACCGCCGCCCGCCGCAGCGGCGGCGTCTCGGACCACGCCGCGAACGCCTCGCGGGCCGCGCGCACCGCCGCGTCAACCTCCTCTGCGCCGGCGAACGCGACCCGGCGCGCGATCTCGCCGGTGGCCGGGTCGTAGACGTCGCCGAACCGCCCGGAGTCTCCGTCGACCGGGCTGCCGCCGACAAAATGACCAAGCCTGGTGAGCGGGAGCGTCTGCATGAATCCCACTGCGCTCGGGGCGGGGGAGGAACCTCCCGGGTCGGGGCGGTAGCCTCGCGGACCTTTCCGTAACTGCAGGAGGGCAGCCCGATGGAAGACATCGCGCGCCTTAGGAATGTCGCCATCGTCGGCCCGCACCATGCGGGGAAGACAACGCTGGTCGAAGCGCTGCTCGTCCACTGCGGGGCGATCCCGCGGAGAGGGTCGGTCCGCGACGGGACGACCACTACGGACTGCGAGCCCGAAGCGATCGACCACCTCCAGTCCGTCTGCTGCGGGTTCGCGCACACGTCGTGCGGCCCGGTGGACCTGACCCTGATCGACACGCCGGGATTCATCGACTTCTTCGAGGAGACGAAAACCGTGCTGACCGCGGTGGACGCCGCGGTGATCGTGATCGACGCCGAGCCCGATCGCGTGGCCCAGACGGCCGGCATCGTGGAGCACTTGGAGATGCGGAAGACGCCGCATCTCTTTTTCGTCAACAAGCTCGACCGGCCGGGCGCGAACTTCGACGCGACGCTGGCGGTGCTGCGCGAGGCGTACGGTCCGCACGTCGTGGCGATGCAGTTGCCGCTCGGCGCCGGTCCGGCGTTCGCCGGCTTCGTCGACCTCGCGCACGATCACGCGTACGGCACCGACGGCAGCGAGACGGCCGTCCCCGACGGGCTGCAAAGCACGATCGACGCGCAGCGCACCGTCCTGCTGGAAGCGCTCGCGGACTTCGACGACACGCTGATGGAAGAGCTGCTCGAGGGCAAGGACCCGTCCGACGAAGAGATCGACCGCGATCTGTGCGAGGACTGCTCGCACGACCAGATCATTCCGGTGCTGGTCGGCAGCGCGGAGAAGAGCATCGGCGTGTCGGCGCTGGTCGACGCGATCGCAAAGCTGTTTCCGTCGCCCGAGACCGAGCCGCGCGGCGACGTCGACGGGCGCCCCGTCAAGCCGGTCGCGACCGGCCCGGTCGTCGCGCAAGTCTGCAAGACCATCGTGCACCCGCAGCAGGGAAAGCTGTCGGTGGTGCGCGTGTTCAGCGGAACGCTGTCGTCGTCGACGCCGCTGGTCAACGCGTCGCGCGGCAACGCCGGCGTGCGCCTCTCCGGCATCGCGCGGCTGTTCGGCAAGAAGCAAGAGCCGGTGCAGTCGGCCGGGCCCGGCGCGATCGTCGCGCTCGCGCGGCTCGAGAGCGTCGCGACCGGCGACACCCTGACCTCGCCGAACGCCGGCGTGGTGATGCCCACCGTGCCGCTCGCCGAACCGCTGTTCGCGGTCGCGATCGCGCCGGCGCAGCGGCTCGACGAGGCGAAGCTCTCGCAGGCGCTGGGGCGGCTGATCGACGAGGACCCGGCGCTGCGCGTCGCGCGCGCGGAGTTCACCAACGAGTTGCAGCTCCTCGGCAGCGGCGAGACGCATCTCTCCACCGCGACCGAGCGCCTCGCGCGCAAGTTCAACGTCGACGTGAAGACGCACCCGCCCTCGATCGCCTACCGCGAGACGATCCAGAGCGGCACCGAGATCCATTCACGCTACAAGCACCAGACCGGCGGTCACGGCCAGTTTGCGGACGTGAAGCTGCGCTTCGAGCCGCGCGAGCGGGGCGCCGGCGTGACGTTCGCCGAGAAGATCGTCGGCGGCGTCGTGCCGCGGCAGTTCTTCCCGGCGGTCGAAAAGGGCGTGCGCGAGGCGCTCGCCAGCGGCGGGCCGCACGGCTTCCCGGTCACCGACCTGCACGTGACGCTCTTCGACGGCGCGTTCCACGACGTCGACTCGAGCGAAGCGTCGTTCAAGACGGCCTCCGGGATGGCGGTGCGCGACGCGCTGGCGAAGCTCGGCACGGTCGTCCTCGAACCGCTGATGCGCGTCGAGACCAAGGTGCCGTCGGCGTTCCTCTCCGCCGCGGTCTCGCAGCTCACGGCGAAGCGCGGGCAGATCCTCGGCTTCGAAGGCGCCGAGAAGCCCGGCTGGGACCGCATCGTCGCGCTCGTCCCGCAAGCCGAGCTGGGGCGCTACGCGACGGAGCTCCGCACCGCGAGCGCCGGTCTCGGCACCTACTCCGCGAAGCACGAGCGCTTCGACGTCGCGCCCGAGCGCTCGGTGGTCGCCGCCCCGGCGTAGCATCGCGCGCGCCGGACCGGCTTGAACGTACCGCCACGCCGTGAGTCGCGTAGGGGATCGCGCGTTTCTTACAACAAGCTGAGGACGTTCGTGCGCTCGCTCTCGTCGTGCACGATGACGACGTAGCGTTTCGGCGACTTTTCTGCGTTGCGTCAGCAGCCGAGCGCAGCGTATGCGTCTCGGGTACAAACGAGCCGCACTCTTCTCACGCCGCCGTAGGAGGCCGTCGTGCACATCTTCAGCACTCGTCCCGCGCGCCTGGTTCGCGCGCTCTTCGCCGTATCGTTCATCGCCGTCGCCGGCTGCGGCGGCGGAAGCAGCAGCAGCAGTACCGTTCCGAACGGGAACGGCGTGTGCGACGCCAACGCCGGTTCGATCGCGATCGCGCGGCCGACGGCGGGGTTCCCGTCGAACGGAAACTCGGTCGAGATCGTATCGAGCACCAGCTCCGATGAGTTACACGGAAACCCGGGCGCGTTCGACCTGATCCTCGTCGACAACTTCAACCAGCAGACGGTAACCGGATTGCTGACCATCCTGCCGGACAACAACGGACCCCATCCGTATGCGAACGACTTCTACTATCAAGGTACGCTGAGCACCGGACTGCTGTCCGGCCGGACCTACAACGTGTTCCTCAACGCGCCCAACTCGTCGTGCACGCCCGGCTTCGTCGGTTCGTTCACGACCTAGATCGCTACTCGGGCGCGGACGCGCTGCGCGAACGACGCGAGCGCGTCCGCCGTCTCGGCGGGCGCTTCCCACATCGGAAGATGCCCGACCTCGGCCTCGAGGACGAACTCGGCATGCATCGCAGCCGCCGTCTCGCGTAGCCTTCCCGGCTCGAGGTAACGATCCTCACCGCCCGCGACAACCAGCGCGGGAACGACGACGTCTTCGAGCAGGTCGTGCGAGTCGAGTCGTTCCTTCATCCCGCGCACGAGCTGCGCGCAGCCGCGCGGGCTCTGCTTCGCCATCAGCGCCCGGGCCCGTTGCACCATGTCGGGCCGCTCGCCGTACACATGCGGCGCGAAGTAGCGGGGCAGATAGCTCTCGATCGCCGCGTCCATCGTGTTCTCGCGTTCCAGCCGCGCGGCGAGGTCGTTGCGGCCCGCTGCGAGCTCGCGCTGCGCTGGGTCCGCGCTCGGACTGCGGCCCGCGTCCTCGGCGGCGTGGCTCGCCACCAGTGCCAGGCCGGCGACGCGCTCCGCGTACATGCGGAAGAACGCCAGCGCGACGTAGCCGCCGATGGAGTGTCCCGCCAGCGCGGCGCGCTCGACGTGCAGCGCATCGAGCACGCCGGCGACGTCGCCCGCGAGCATCTCCATCAGCGCCGGACCCAGGTCGGCGTCCGACTCACCGCAGCCGCGCAGGTCGATCCGAATCACGCGAGCGCCCGAGAGCGCCGGCATCACCTCGTCCCAGACGGTGCGGTCCAGCGGAAACCCGTGCAGCAGGACGACGGGCACGCCGGAGCCGCCGGTATCGTCGTAGCCGATCCGGCGGCCGTCGATCATGGCGATCATCGGGGTTAGAAGTCGCTGGGGCTCAGGTTCGCCGACGTGTTGACCTCGGAGTACTCCTCGGTCTCGACGACCTTGTCGCCTTCGTACGTCACGCGCCGCACCGGCAGATGCGTCGTGCGCGACAGCAGCACGGTGCGCTTCGTGGCGCCGAAGTCGTCCTTGTACGGATACGTCACCGTGTCGTAGGCGGTGCCGTTCAGCGTCTCTTCGCCCATCGTCACCGAGGGTGCCGCCTTGATCGCCTCGGCGACGTTTTCGAACGACCCGGTGTCCATCGAGTGCCCGCGCAGATCGACCGTCTCGGGGTCGTGCAGCGGCTTCTTCAGCTTGAAGAAGCTGATCGCGCCGCCGCGATGGCCGGTCACCGTGTCGCCGCCGGTCCACACGGCGCCGCCCCCGCGGCCGGGACCGCCGGTGATGTCGATCTTCGCGGTGTGCGGCTTGAGGAACGCATAGTGATAGGTCCGGTCTTGCACCTCCGAACCCTTGGTCATGTGAACCTTGATGTTCGTCGTGTAGCTCGGGATCTTGCCCCAAGCGTCCAGAAACGCCGCGGCCGCGCCGGACGGCGCCGCGCCGAGCAGCGCGACGCCGAGGACCAGGGCCGCGGCCGAAACCGCCGCGTTCTTCTTCATCGTGTTTAGAATCCCGAGACTCCGTTTCCCGGCGCGTACGGGTCGGTCGCGTAGACCGCGCCGACGCTCACCGCCGGAATGCCGAGGTTGTACGCCGCGTTGAGCGACTGGATCCAGACGTTGGCGATGATCGCGTAGCCGGTGTTCGACGGATGCAACCCGTCGAGGCTCGTCAGACCCCCGCGGTAGAGCAGGGTGCAGCACTTCGGAGGGTTGGTGTTCGTCCCGCCGGCGGTCGCGATCGCCTTGAACGTCGCGTTGACGTCGACCAGCGCCGCGTTCGTTTCGGAGGCCGCGGCGGCGATCGAGGCGTTGTACTGCGTGTTGAGCGACTTCACGGTGTCGGCCGTCGTGCCGTCGATGAAGTCTCCGCTGTTGAGCGTCGGCGCGACCGGCGGCGCGCTGGCCGGAATCTGGGCGGCGGCCGTCTGCAGCGTCTTGAACAGCGCGTTGATCGTGAAGTAGCCGTTCGGCCCGAGGCCGAGCTGCGCGGTCTCCTGCGCCGCGTACGCCGGCGAGTAGAGCACGGCCGCGGCTTGCGCCTGCACCGGGTTGGCGCCCTTCGCGATCAGCAGGCCGGTGATGTATCCCTGCAGCGTCTGCTGGTAGGCCGGCTGCGGGATGAACGTCGCCGCGCCCATCACGTCGACGAGGTTGGCGACGGCGACCTTCGAGCCCGACCCCTGAAGCTGTACGATGATCGACTTGATGTCGTCGTGCATCGCCTGCGGCGAGGTCGCCGGGACGCCGAGGTGCGAGAATGCGAGCTTCAGCAGGTCGTTCGAGCCGAGCCACACCGTTGCGACCTGCGCGTGCAGCGACTTCGCCGCCTGAACCTGGGTCACGCCTTGGCCGAAGCCGGCGAGGATCGGCCAGAAATTCTGGCTCTCGCCGTTCACGACCGAGTTCAGCAGGACGAATTGCGACTGCGCGTTCGCACCGTTCACCGTGCAGTCGCCGAGCGCGCCGGTCATGAAGAGCGCTTCGTGAACCGTCTGGCCGGGGATCGCCACGTCCCACGGGTTCAGCGCGGGGTTGAGGCGCAGCGAGAGGGCGGTGTTGAACTGGTTGGCCGGGATCTGCGACGCATCGCAGACGTTCGACACCGGCGCCGGGAAGATGTGCGTCGAGGTCGGCGCGAGCAGACCGCCGACGCCCGGCGGCTTGAGCAGCGGCAGCGGCGAGACGGCCGGGTTGCTCAGCGTGGTGATGTCGACGCCGTTGGCCTGCTGCCAGAGCAGCGCGAAGAACCCGTGCTCTTGGGTGCGCTGGACCGGACCGATCTGGCCGAGCTGCGGGTCCGAACCGACTACCGGAAGATCGGCGCCCATCGTGCCGCTCGACTGCGTCCCGGCGGTGAGGCTGTCGCCGACGCCGGCGATGCTGAGCTTCTGCGCCGGCGCGACGGCGCCGGGATTGCCGGGCGGCGGGACGTTCGCGATCCCGCTGCCGCTCCCGCCGCCGTTGCAGGCGGCGAGGAGCAGGGCCGCCGCGAGGGCCGCCGCGGCGCGCGCGCGCGCGATCACAGCGGCACCACCGTCGGGGACCCGAACCCGAACTTGATCTGAACCTCGGCCGCGTGCAAACCGCCGAACTGCGGCGCGACCTGGCTGGGATTACACGGAAGCCGTTGGCACGTCAAACTGACGATCCCCCATTGGTTGTTGTAGTTGGTGGCGCCGCCCTCGAGCACGGACATCTGGACGAACGTGCTCTTGGTGAAATTGTGCGAGATCCCGTAGATCAGCGTCGGCGTGTACTCAGGATACGGGTCGACCGGGTTGTACTGCACCAGCCGCGAGGGCTGCACGAAGAACGTCGTCATCGGGTTCGCGCGGTACTCGAGGTAGCCGAGGTAGAACAACTGCGCTTTATTCGACTGGTTCACGCCGTTGGGATGGTTGAGCCACTGCGGCGCGACGGTGAACGTCCCGAACATCTTCGGCGTCGACAAGAACGGCAGCGTGATGCCGAGGAGCCATTCTTGCTCGGTGCGCAGCTTCACGGTGGTCGGGAAGCCGTTGAACTCGATGAGCTGGTCGTCGGAGTGGCCGCCGATCGTCGCCGTGTGCGCCAGGTAGGTCGGCGTGATCACGATCGGCAGCTGGTTGCCGATCACGAACAGATTCTGCAAGCCGATCTGCAAGATCTTGTCCTTGGTCGTCGCGTCGACGATGCCGGTGTTGGCCGTCCCGACCGTGCCGAAGCCTTGCAGCGCGAACGGAACGACCTTGTTGCTGAAGCCGACCGGGACTTGCTGGACCTCGAAGTAGCCGGCGGTCAGGCGCTGCGTGCGCGAGAACGAGAGGCCGAAGCCCGCGTCCATCCCGCCGGGATCGCCGGCGTTGAAGCCGACGTTGCTGAGCGGGTACGCGATCGACCAGTCGAGGTTGTAGGTGAAGCCTTGCGGCAGACTCGGACGGTGGAGCGGCGCCTGCGGCGTACCGGTGGGGTTCGCTTGCGCGAGGTCTTGCGCCGTCTCGGCGCTGCGCTTCGCCTCGTCCTTGATGTCTTTGAGCGCGCGCCGCAGCGATGCGTTGGCGGGCGCGAGGAGCCCGGCGTTGAGCGCGCCCGCTTCCGCCACGTCGGCACGAACGGGCAGCGGCGAAGCGAAAACGGCCGCGCACACCAACGCCGATGCGGCCGCCAAGAGACGTCTGATCATGCTCGCGGCTTGCCGGATTCGGCGAAAGATTCCTTCGTCGCCGACGACGACGGCGCGCCGCTCTCCTCTCGCCGAACGGCAAAAAGTTGCGCGATATCGTACGGAGTGGTATAAGGTAAGCAACTGTCCGGCGGTCGCCCCGCCGGATCTCCGCGCGCCCGTCGGGTACCGCGGGCGTGGAAAGGATCGGTAGCACTACCGAATGGCCGCTGCAAAGAAGAGCGCGGGTCGCAAGACGTCGCGCAAGAAATCGACGCGCAAAGCCGGAGCTCGCAAAGGAGCTCGCAAGACGACGGCGCGCAAGAAGACCGGAGGCCGCAAGAAGGCCGCGGGTCGGAAGAAGACCGGCGCACGCAAGGGCGCGGCGCGCAAGAAGGCCGGAGGCCGTAAGAAGGCCGCGGGCCGCAAGAAGACCGGCGCACGCAAGGGCGCGGCGCGCAAGAAGACCGGAGGCCGTAAGAAGGCCGCGGGTCGCAAGAAGGCCGGAGGCCGCAAGAAGGGCGCGGCGCGCAAGGGTGGCGCGAAGCGAGCCGTTCGCAAAGCCAGCGGTCGCAAGACGGCGGGCCGCAAGGGCGGCGCGCGCAAGACCGGCGGCCGCAAGAAAGCCGCCTGACATCACCTCCCGTTGAGGGGACGAAGCGCGTCGCGAGGAAACCCGCGACGCGCTTCTTCTTTTGGGACGGACACGGATGTATCTGGACCAGCTTCCCGATCTCTCGCGCGCGCGGCTGGTGCGCGCTCGCGCTCGCGGCGTCGCGATTCGCGACGGCGAGCGCGCCGTCGCGGTGGCCTTCGTCGCCGACGGCACGCTGTTGCCGGCGGAGACGCTGGTGCGCTTCGACGTCGCGCACGGCGAAGACGCGGCGCGCCGCCTCGACGAGGCGTTCGCGAGCACCGGCACGCGCGGCATCTGGTTCTACGGCGGTGACGCGATCACGCGCCGCGCGGCTGCGGAGCTGGAGCTCGACGTCCGGCCGTCCGGCGCGGTGTTCGTGCACCGCATGGACGCGCTGCGGCGCGAACGCGTCGTCTTCCGGCCGCCCGCGCGGCGCGACCGTGAGATCGTGGCCGAGATCGAACGCGAGCGCGCCGCGGCATTTCGCGCACCGCAGACCGAGGTCGCCGAGATGCGCGGCGAGGCGGTCGGGGTCGTCATCCGCGAACCGCTCGACCAGACGTGGACCGAAGTGTGCGCGACGGTTCACCCGGAGCATCGCGGAAACGGCTACGGCGCCTCGCTGCTGGCGGCGCTCGCCGACCGCGTCGAGTCGACCGGGCGCCGCGTCTGCGCCGCGACCGAGACCGCGGCCGGTCGCGAACGCGCCGCGCTCGAGACCGCCGGCTTCCGGCTGAGCGACTACTACTTCACCGCGACGAAGCGCTGAGCCGCGCCGGCACGTTCGAGCCTTGCCCGAGGTTCAGCCGAGCAGCCGCTTGAGGAAGGCGTCGTGCTTCCACGACGACGACTTGCCGAACTTGACGACGACCGCGTTCCGCGCGGGCAACACGTACAGCGCCTGACCGCCGGAGCCGCTCGCGTAGACGACGTCGGGATGCTTCGCGAGCGGGCTCAGCCACCACGCGAGCCCGTAGCGCGGGTTCGCGCGTGAGCCGGTGAAGCACCGCGCGAGCGCGGCTTCCGGGACGATCGTCTTCTTCTCCCACGCGCCGCCGTCGCGCACGAGCAGCCCGAACTTCAGCCACTCGCGCGCGGCGATGAACGCGCCGGTCGGCAACGGATTGGTGCCGTCGGCGAGCGTGCGCCACGAGCCGGTCTTCAAGCCGATCGGGTCGAGGATGCGTTCGCGCAGGTAGTCGTGCGGTGAACGGCCGCTCGCCGCGAGCTTCCGCGCGAGCACGGCGCCGAAGACTTGCAGCGGGATGCCGCCGTAGATGAACTTCACGCCGGGCTCGTCGCGCAGCGCGACCGCGAGCGCCGCCTCGAACGGCGGCACCGCGTTGCCGAGGCCGCCGAACCCGATCCCACCGGTGAGCTGCAACAGATCGCGCAGCGTCACCCGCGCTTTCGCGCCGTCGTTCCACGACGGGATCGTTCGCGCGACCGGCTCGTCGAGCTCGAGCAGCCCGTCGTCCTCCGCCGCCACGGCCAGGACGCCCCAGAAGCTTTTCGTTCCGCTGTAGAGCGCGTGCGGCTTCGCCGCGTCGTAGCCGCCGCCGTACGTCTCGGCGACGATCTCGCCGCCGGCCTGCGCGACGAAGGCGTGCAGGTCGTGCTTGCCCGCATAGGCCTGTGCGGCGGCGAGGTCCAGCGCGCCGCTCACTCCAGCCGCGACTCCGCCAGGTCGAGGTCCCATTCGAGGTGGCGGTAGACGTCGTCGGTGAGGTCGCCGTCGCGGCGCATCCGCTGCAGCACGCGGCGCTCGGCGTCGTAGGCTTCGCGGCGCAGGCGGCGCTCGATCTCGTGCATGCGCGCGTCGTCTTGCGGCTCGAGGCCGTCGGCGTGCGCGGTGTAGTGCGTGACGCGCTGCTCGTAGTCGGCGTGCAGCCGGCCGGCGATCTCCCACTCGGCGGTCGACTCGAACGTCGCCTCGAGGGTGCGCAAGTGCTCGCGCACCGACTGCGCGACGCGCACGCGCGCCGCGGCGGTCACCCGCTCGCCGTCCTCCGCGTCCTTGATGTTCCAGGTCCGGATCAGCCACGGCAGCGCCAGCCCTTGTCCGACCAGCGTCACCAAGATGACGACGAAGGTGATGAACAGGATCAGGTCGCGCTGCGGAAAGGGCACGCCGGGCGCGACGAACTCCGGCAGCGCGAGCGCGGCGGCGAGCGAGACGATCCCGCGCATCCCCGCGGTCGCCAGCACGAAAACCCATCGCCACGGCGGGTCGGGGCCCTCGCGTTCCCGGATCTTCGGGAACAGCCGCCGCCGGCCGTACGTCGCCGGGAACATCCAGACGTAGCGCACGGCGATCACGACGAGCGCGATCGCGACCGACCAGCCGATCAGCGTCCAGAGCGAGTACTGCGAGAGGCCGCGCACGATCCCGCGCAGTTGCAGGCCGATCAGCACGAACGCGGCGCCGTTGAAGACGAAGAACAGCAGGTTCCACACCGAGGCCGCCGCGAGCCGCCCGTCGGCGTCGAAGAGCTGCGCCGATTTGCGGCTGAGGTAGATGCCGCCGGTCATCGCGGCCAGCACGCCCGACGCGTGCAGCGCGTCGGCCGGGACGTACAGCGCGAACGGCGTCACCAGCGAGATCGAGACGGCGATCAGCGGGTCGCCGAGGCCGGCCTTGCGGATCGCCACCGTGATCTTCGCGATCGCCCACGCGACCGCGAGCCCGATCGCGACGCCGCCGATCACCACGTAGAAGAACGACGCGGTCGCCACCAGCAGCGAGAACGTGCCGAACAGCACCGCGTTGACGGCGAAGCGGTAGATCACCAGCCCGGTCGCGTCGTTGACCAGGCTCTCACCGCCGATGATCGTCATCAGCCGGCGCGGCAGCCCGACCGCTTCGGCGATCGCGTCGGCGGCGACCGCGTCGGTCGGCGAGAGGATCGCGCCCAGCACGAAGCCGAGCGCGAGCGGGAAGCCCATCATCCAGTGCGCGACCAGCGCCACGATCAGCGACGTGAACGCGACCAAGCCCAGCGCGAGCATGAAGATCGGCTGCCGGTAGCGCTTGAACGAATGGTAGTCGGTCGTCCAGCCGTCGCCGAAGATCAGCGCCGGCAGAAACAGCAGGAAGACGAGGTCGGGCTGCAGCGCGATCCTCGGCACGCCGGGGATCAGCGCGAGCGCCAGACCGCCGACGACGAACACGACCGGATACGGAACGCCGACTTTCTTCGCGATCAGCGTGAGCCCGACGATCGCGGCCAGGATCGTGACGAGGAACGCGCCGGTCACGCCTCGCGCACCTCGGGCTGGGTCAGCGCGATCCACAGCGCGCACACCAGCGACAGCGCGCCGCCGAGCACGAAGGACCAGCGCAGCTCGATCAGCGTCGCCGCCGCGCCGACCAGCAGCGAGCCGAACGGCACCAGCCCGAGCAGGATCATCGAGTACACCGAGATCGCGCGGCCGCGCATGTCGTCGGGCGAGAGCGTCTGCAGCATGATGTTCGACGAGCCGATGAAGCTCAGCGTCGCGAACCCGATCAGCGCCAGAACGGGCAGCGCGAGCACGAAGTCCGTCGTGAGGCCGAGCGCGCCGACGCCGAGCGCGGCCACGATCGCGGAGGCGATCCAGATCGCGCCGCGCCGCTCCGGACCGGTCGCCGCGGTGAAGAAGGCGCCGCCGATCGCGCCGACCCCGGCCGCCGCCATCAGCCAGCCCAGACCGCGCGCGTCGGTATGGATCTCGTGCACCGCGTACGCCGGGAGCTGGAAGTTGTACGAGCGGATCGTGAGCGAGCTGACCACCAGCATGAGCACCGTCCAGCGCAGCACGCGGTGGCCGCTGAGAAACCGCACGCCCTCGAGGATCGCGCCGAGCACGTGACCGCGAACGCGGCTCGACGGCGGTGCGGGCCGCATGAACAGCAGCGCGATCACGACCGCCAGCGTCAAGACGGCGTTCACCAGGAAGCACGGCGCGACGCCGATCGTGGCGATCAGCAGCCCCGCCAGCGGCGGCCCGGCGACGCTCGGCGCGTTGAACGCGACCGAGTTCAGCCCGATCGCCCCGCCGACGTACTCGCGCGGGACCATGAGCGGCACCCAGCTCTGGCGCGCCGGCGCGTCGAACGACTGCGTTCCGGCATGCAGACCGCTGGTGATCATCAGCGCCCACAGCGGCGCGTGGTTCGTCGCGATCAAGACGAAGACGGCGAACGACAACACCGCCGTCAAGGCGTTGGTCGCGAACAGGATCGCTCGGCGCGGGTAGCGGTCGGCGATGACGCCGGCGAAGGGCGAGAGGACGAGCACCGGAGCCGCGCGCGCCGCACCGATCAGCCCGATCCCGAGCGCCCCGGCGCGCACGTCGTTCGCGAGCGACGCGACGTAGTAGCCGAGCGCGGTGAACTGCATCCAGGTTCCGAGGTTGCTCACCAGCAGCCCGGACCATAGCAGCGAAAAATCCTTGAAGCGGAACGGCCCGAGGACGCCGGGGCGGCGGTCGGGGATCCGCGGCTCGGCCTGGCTCACCCGCCCGTCGCGCGCACCGCGGCGACGATCACCTCGGCGCCGCCGTCGACCCCGAAGCGCGAGCTGTCCAGCACGAGATCGTAGCTGCGCGGATCGCCCCAGCTCACCTGATAGCCTTCGCGCGCGTACATCCGGCGCGCCTCGTCGATGCGCGCGATCTCGGCGCGCGCGGCGGCTTCGGAGACACCGAGCGACTCGCCGACGTGCGCGACGCGCCAGGCGAGCGGCGCCTGCACGAAGACGCGCAGCAGATCGCGCCGCCCGGCCAGCACGACGCTGCCCATCCGCCCGACGATCACCACGTCGCCCGCCTCCGCCTCCTCGCGCACCGCCGCCTCGATCGCGCGCCGCGTCTCGGCCGGCTCGGGATCGCTCGCCGGCGGCTGGGCGGCTTCGGGGAGGCCGCCGCCGAGCTGCTCCAGCACGCGCTCCCCGAACCCGCGCGGCCGTTCCGACATCGTCTGCACGACCTCGGCCGACGTGCCGAGCCGGCTCGCGGCGACGGTCGGGAGCTGATCGTCGACGAGCCGGTAGCCCAGCCGTTCCGCCGCCGCGCGCGCCAGCGCCAGCGCGCCGGCGCCGTAGGCGCGCGAGATGGTGACGATCACGTCGGGCGGCCTCGATCGTGCATGCGCGGCTCTTCGACGCGGCGGCGCCGCATCACCGTCGTGCCGAAGGAGTTCGCGCGCGGCGAGTCCTACGCCGCAGCATGGTCACTGAGAGCTTCGAGCAGCGGGTCGCCGACGTCGACCGCCGCGTTCGCGAGATTCGCCCGGAGATCGCCGGCGAGCTGACGCGCGAGACGCCGCACGAGAACACCGCCATCTGGCGGCGCGGCGAACGCTGGGCGACGCTGACGCTGCACGAGCGCGAACGGCTCGAGCTGTCGCTGCACCCGGCCGGCGACGTCCCCGACGTGCTCGAGATCCGGCTGGACGATCAGGACGTCGTCAACATGATCGCCGTCCCAGTCGCCGATCATTTGAAGTAGGCGCCGTCGAGGAGCGGGACCGGAACACCGGGCGCGGGCGCCTCGAACGCGAAGAGCGCGCCCCACAGCGGCTGCGCGTCGCGCTGCGCGGCGTCGAGCGGCCGCGAGGCCGTGGTGACGTACGCCGTGCGCAGATCGGCGCCGCCGAACGCGATCATCGTGACGTTCGGCACCGGGAGCGCCACCTCGCGCTCGATGCGGCCGTCCGGTCTGAACCGCACGACCTTCGAGCCGGCGTAGACGGCGCTCCAGTAGCAGCCGTCGGTGTCGGTCGCGCCGCCGTCGGGACCGCCGTTCGGCGGCGCCACGCGCGCGAAGGTGCGCCGCTCGCCGAGCACGCCGCGCGCGGCGTCGAGGACGTCGTACGCGCCGATCTCCTGCGCGACCGTGTCGGCGTGGTACATCGTGCGGCCGTCGGCGCTCCAGGCGAGCGCGTTCGAGATGCGCACCGGCGCCGTCTTCGGAACCTGCTCGCCGTTCGGCAGGATCAGGTGCAGCGGCGCGGTCTTCGGGCCATCGCCGCGGCGGTCGAGCGGCGCGAACATCGGGCCGACCCAGAAGCGCCCGAGCGGGTCGGTCTTGCCGTCGTTCCACGCCATGCGGTGCGGATCGAACGGCGGCGGCGCGAACGCGTCCAGCCGCGCGGTGCGGCGGTCGAAGCGCGAGATCCCCGTGCGCAGCGCGACCAGCGCCGCATCGCCGGCGCCGAGCGCGAACGAACCGATCGTCGCGGGCATCGTCCACGACTCGTCGACGCCGGTGCGGGGGTCGAAGCGGTGCAGCGCCGGCTCGAATGTATCGCTCCAGTACAGCACGCCTTCGGCGGCGGACCAGATGGGGCACTCGCCGTTGAGCGCGTGCGGCTTCAAGACGACGTCTACGTCCATGGCGCGTCCTCCGACAGGCTCAGGATGACATCGTCGCGGATCGCGATCACGCTCATACTTTCAGGGCGACGCCGAACTCGATGATGCGGTCGGGCGGGATGCCGAGCGTGTCGGTGAGCGGCGAGGCGTTGCGCATCATGTAGGCGAGCAGCCAGCGGCGCCACTTCGGGAAGCGGTGCCGGTCGGTGCGCGCGACGATGCGCGGTCGCGCCAGGAAGAAGTCGGCCTCCTTGAGGTCGATCTCGGGCGGCAGCAGCGGACGGCAGTGCGAGAGGATCTCGTTCACGTTCGGCGTCTCCATGAAGCCGTAGCGCGCCGTGACCCGGATCAGCCGCGGGACGATCGGCTCGATCTGCACGCGCTGCGCCGGGTCGACGTAGGGATGCCGCGTGCTGGTGATCGTCAGCAGCACGACCTCTTCTTGCAGCACGCGCGTGCGCAGCCAGTGATGGCGCAGGATGAACGGGATCCCTTCGGGATGCGGCGTGAGGAAGATCGCGGTGCTGTCCGAGAACGTGGCCGGCTTGTGATCGACCTCCTTCACGAACTGCTCGACCGGCGTCGACAGCTTCGAGAGCGCGATCGCGAGCCGGCGCCGCCCCATCACCCAGGTCGTGAAGAGCGTGAACACGATCACCGCGGTCGCGACCGGGATGTAGCCGCCCTCGAGGAACTTCGGCAGGTTTCCGACCAGGAACGCGGTGTCGACGATCAGGAACAGCGCGACCATCCCGACGGCTTTCCACAGCGCCCAGTGGAAGCGCCGGCGCAGCACCCAGCCGATGACCAGCGAGTCGGCCAGCATCGTGACCGTCACCGCCAGACCGTACGCCGCGCCGAGCCGGTCGGAGCTGCGGAACGCGAACACGAGCGCCAGGCACGCCGCGGCCAGCAGCGTGTTGACCAGCGGCATGTAGATCTGGCCTTCGACGTCGTCCGAGGTGTGCACGACGCGCAGCCGCGGCAGATAGCCGAGCTGCACCGCCTGCTGGGTGAGCGAGAACGCGCCCGTGATCAGCGCCTGCGACGCGATCACCGTCGCGACCGTCGCCAGCACGACCATCGGCATCAGCAGCCAGCCCGGATACAGCGAGTAGAACGGGTTCTGGAGCACGCGCGGATCGCCGAGCGTCAGCGCGCCCTGGCCGTAGTAGTTGAGCAGCAGCGCCGGGAGCACGACGGCGTACCAGGCGATGCGGATCGCCGGCCGGCCGAAGTGCGCCAGATCGGCGAACATCGCCTCGACGCCGGTCACGCACAGCACGACCGCGCCGAGGACCAGGATCGCGCCGGCGCCGTTGTGCGTGATGAAGCGGATCGCGTGCAACGGGTTGAGCGCGACCAGGACGTGCGGGTAGCGCGCCAGCGCCGCCGCGCCGCCGGCCGCCATCGCGACGAACCATGCGATCATCACCGGCCCGAACACCGTGCCGATCTTCCCCGCGCCGCGCGACTGCACGAGGAACAGCCCGATCAAGACCGCCGCGGTGATCGGGACGATGAACGGGTGCGCCGCGCTGGTCGCGACCCCGATCCCCTCGACCGCCGAGAGCACCGAGATCGCGGGCGTGATCACGCCGTCGCCGAACACCATCCCCGCCGCGAAGAGCAGCATCATGGCGACGAACGTCAGCGGCGCCGGGATACCGATCCGGCTGGTCGGGCGCAACTGCGCGAGCAGCGCGAGCGTCCCGCCTTCGCCGTCGTTGTCGGCGCGCAGCATGATCGTCGCGTACTTCACGCAGACGACCAGGATCAGCGCCCAGGTGATCAGCGAGAGGATGCCGAGCACATGCGCTTCGGTCGGCGCGAAGCCGCGGCCGGTCGTGAAGCACTGCTTGAACGCGTACAGCGGGCTGGTGCCGATGTCGCCGAACACGACGCCCAGCGCGGCCAGCGCCAGCGGCGTGAGCCGAGCCTGGTGCAGGTGCCCCGGATCGGTCGTTCGCGTCCGCGCCGGAAGGGTCGCGTCCATACTGACGACTGCTACCCCGGATAGCGGAAAAAGGATCAGATCGCGACGGTGATGCCGAGCTCCACCCGCCGCTCGGCCTTGATCCGCAGGTCGTCGGGAAGCGGGCGAGCGTTGCGCTGCAAGGTCGTGAACAGCTCGCGCCGCCAGCCCGGCATCCCGTGCCGCTCCGCCGCTTCGATCTTCGGGTCATAGTAGAAGAACGAGGTGTCGTCGCGGTCGAGATGCAGCCCGAACGCGTCGCACGCACGCAGCACCGGATCGATCCGCGGCGCCTCCATGTAGCCGAAGCGCGCGACGACCCGCACCAGCCGCAGCGAGAGCCGCTCGACCGTGACGCGCTCGTGCTCGGCGGCGTACGGCGTCCCCGAACGCGCGATGTTGAGCAGCACGATGCGCTCCTCTTGCGCGCGGTCGCGGATCCAGCGGTGCCGGGCCAGGAACGGGACGCCGCGCGGGTCGGGCGTGAGAAACACCATCGTGCCGTGCTCGCCCATGCCGGCCGGGAGCTTCTCCAGCACGTTCTCGATCGGCGTCTGCTGCTCGGCCAGCACGCGCGAGAGCGCGCGCCGGCCTTCCAGCCAGGTCAGGCTGATCAGCACCAGCGTCGCGCTGATCCCGAGCGGGATCCAGCCGCCGTGCACGATCTTCGGCAGCGACGCGAGCGCGAAGCTGCCGTCGACGATGACGAACAGCGTGACCAGCGCGACGGCGACGACGCGGTTCCAGTGCAGCACGCGCGAGATGACGACGTAGTAGGTCAGCGACGTGCACAGCATCGTGAAAGTGATCGCGACGCCGTACACCGACGCGAGCCGTTCGCTCGAGCCGAACAAGAGGACCAGCAGCGCGCAGCCGACGGCCAGCCACGTGTTCGCCGAGGGCACGTACACCTGGCCCTTGTAACGGTCCGACGTGTGCTGCACCAGCACGCGCGGCGCGAGGTTCAGCGCGATCCCCTGCTCGATCAGCGTGAACGTTCCCGAGATCAGCGCCTGCGACGCGATCACCGTCGCGGCGGTCGCGAGCACGACCATCGGGATCAGCGCCCAGGCCGGCGCCAGCGAGTAAAACGGGTTGACGATCGTGTGCGGGTCGGCGAGCAGGTTCGCGCCCTGCCCGAAGTAGTTCAGGATCAGCGCCGGAAAGACGACCGCGAACCAGCCCGAGACGATCGGGCCGCGGCCGAAGTGCGAGAGGTCCGCGTACATCGCCTCGACGCCGGTCACCGCGAGCACGACGCCGCCCAGGATGATGAACCCCGGCAGCCCGTTGTGGAACCCGAACTGGACCGCGTAGCGCGGGTCGAGCGCGTGCAGCACCTCCGGATGCACGACGATCGCGCGCGCGCCGAGCACGCCGATCGCGAGGAACCACAGCACCATCACCGGGCCGAACACCCGGCCGACCTTCTCCGTCCCGCCGCGCTGCAGCGCGAACAGCGCGACGATCACGACAAGCGAGATCGGAACGACGTACGGCTCGAACGCCGACGAGACGATCCCGATCCCTTCGACCGCCGAGATGACCGAGATCGCCGGCGTGATGACGCCGTCGCCCATCATCATCGAGCCGCCGACGATCACGACCAGCGTGAGCAAGCCGGCCTTGATCGTCGCGCCGAACGCGCGCGGCGGCGCGGCGAGCGCCAAGAGGGCGAGGATACCGCCCTCGCCCTCGTGGTCGACCCGCATGATGAACGTGACGTACTTGACGCACACCACGATCACCAGCGTCCAGAACAGGAGCGAGCAGATCCCCAGCACGTCGTCGAGCCCGCCCTTCGAGTGCGCCAGGCCGAGGCAGACCTTCAGCGTGTAGAGCGGGCTCGTCCCGATGTCCCCGAACACCACGCCCATCGCCGCGACGACCAGCGTCAGAGGGGTCTTGGAGCGGCGCACGGTCACCGCCGGTTATCCACCGCGGCCGCGTCGATTCCCCTCGTGAGCCCCAGCGCGACGGCCCGCGCGACGGCGCGAGCGCGCGAGCTGACGCCGAGCTTCCCGGTGATGCGCGCGACGTGCGTCTCGACGGTGCGCGCGGAGAGCACGAGCCGCTGCGCGATCTCGCGGTTGGTCAGGCCGGCGGCGAGCAGCTCGAGGATCTCGCGCTCGCGCGCGGTCAGCGGCTCGAGCTGCGGCTCGGCGGGCGCCCGCGACGCGCCCGTGCGGCCACGGAGATACGGGGCGGCCAGCCGCGCGAGCAGGTGCGTCTCGAAGCGCGGTCCGGCGCTCGTCACGCGCGCGAACGCGGCGTCGAACGCGTCGGCCGGGGCGGCGCCGCGGGCGATCGCGTGCAGCGTCTGGGCGAACGCCGGTAATCGCAGCGAGTCCGCGCGGCGCGCGATCAAGCCGTCGAACGGACCCCGCTGCAGCCGCGTCTCGGCGCTTCCGCCGGCGAGCACGTCGAGCAGGTCGAGCATCTGGGCGGCCGACCACAGCGCGACGGCGTCGGCGCCGTCGACCGGCGTCACGCCGGCGAGTGCGCTGCGGGCGCGAGCGCGCCGCTGGTCGGCATCCTGCGCCCCGGCGAGCTCGGCGAACGTCGCGGCGTCGGCGCGCGCGAGCGGGTCGTCGGCCGCGCTCGAGTCGTCGCCAAGGCCAGCGTCGCCGTCGCTCGCGGCGAGCGCCGCGGCGAGATCGCCGTCGAGCGCGTCGGCGCGCGCCAGGATGCGCGCCGCGAGCGCGCGCGTGCGCTGCGCGTCGCGCACGTACCACGCCGTGCCGGCCGAGCGAAGCGCCGCGCGCGCCTCCCGCCGCGCGACCGCGGTCTCGCCGACGTGCAGCGCGGCCTCGGCGAGGGTGACGTGCTGCGCCGCGGCTTGCGCGCGCAGCGCGAACGGCCGCGCCACGCGCTCGCCTTCGCGCGCCAGCTCGTACGCCGCGGTCGTCTCGCCGCGCAGCAGCGCGAAGCGCGCCGCCCAGACGAGCGCGCCGGCGTAGCGCAGCAGATCGTCGCCGGTCGCGGACGACTCGATCAGCGCGTTCGACGCGCGCTCGGCCGCCTCGAAGTCCCCGAGCGCGACGTGCGCGTACGCCTCCAGCGGCGCGATCTCCGCCTGCGCCGCGGAGTCGCCCGCGTTCGGCAGCGCGTCGAGCCGCGCGAGCGCGCGCTCGAAGCGTCCGGCGACGGCGTCGGCCCACCCGGCGCGCACGATCGCCGCGCCGAGCGCCGCCGCGCCGTGCGCCGGCGCACGCGCGAGCAGATCGTCGATCCGCTCGGGCGCGACCGCGTCGCCGTGCGCCAGATCGCTCTCGAGCGCTTCGAGCCGAGCCTCGAACGCGAGCGCGTCGTCGCCGCGCGCGTCGGCCTCGCGCGCGGCGGCGGTGAACGAAGCGCGACCGTCGTCACCGCGCGCTTTCGCGAGCAGTCCGTCGACGAGCGCGACCAGGCCCGGCTCGCCGGCGCCCGCCCCGCGCAGGCGCGCGAGCGCGCCGCGCACGCCGTCGACCAATCCCGACGCGACCGCCGCGCGGGCGTGCGCCCGCAGAAACGCCGCGTCCGCCTCCGCGTCGCGCGCGCGGTCGAGATGAAAGAGCGCGGGCCGCAATCGCCCGGCGCGCGCGTACGCGCGCGCCGCGTCCGCATGCCGCGGCGCGAGCGCGTCGCCGCCGACGCGCCGCACGAGCGCTTCGCGCACCAGCGGGTGCACGCGAAAGCCTCCGCGGACCGCGCCGATCAGCGAAGCGTCCCGCGCGAGCGCGGCGAAACGTCGCGCGAGCTGCGGATCGTCCGGCGCGACGACGGCCGGCTCGACCGTCTCGTACGCGGCGGTCGCCTCGAGCAGCGCCCGGTCCGCCTCGCCGAGCGCGTCGAGCCGGCGCGCGACCAGCTCGTCGAGCAGCGCATCGGACGCGGACGGTGCGCGCAGCGCGAGCGCGACGGCGATCGGCCAGCCTTCGGTGCGCGCGAGCAGCGCCGCGGCGCGCGCTTCGTCCAGCACGACGTCCAGCGAGCGCGCCAGGGCGCGCGTCCGCGCGACGTCGAACCGCAGCGCGCTCGCGTCGATCAGCGCGCCGCGTCCCGCCGCGACCGCTTCGGGCAAGCCGACGTCGAGCGGCGCGCGCGCGAGCAGCACCAGCCGCACGGTCTCCGGCATGCGCCGCGCCAAGCTGCGCGCGAACGCCGCGAACGACGCGCCGAGCACGTGTGCGTCGTCGACGACGATGCGCAGCGGCGCGTCGACGTGCCGCAGCTCCTCGGCGAAGGTCGCTCCGGCGTGCTCGGGGTCGGCACCCTGCTCGGCGAGCGCCAGCGTCAGCCGTCCGGCGTCGGGCCGCAGCGCGCGCACGCGCGCGACCAGCGCGCCGGCGAACGCGTCCGCCTCCCACGGCTGCGCGTCGTACCACGCGACGTCGGCCGCGCCCGCGAGCGCGTCGTGCACGCTGGTCGTCTTTCCGTATCCCGCGGGCGCCTGCACGACGACCAGCGCGGCGTCACGCAGCGCCCGCGCGAGCGCGTCGGGAACGATCAATCGCCTTCGCGCTCGATCGGTTCGCGCTCGACGGCCTCGCGCTCGCGCTCGGCGCGCGTACCGCGCCGCGGCTTGGGTTCCATCGGCCCGGCGCCGCTCTTCTGCCGCACGGCGAGCCACAGCTCCGCACCGAGCCGCCCGGTCGCCGGGGGCTGCGCCTGCTTCTTCTTCGCCTTCTTCGCTTTGGCCATGGCCTTCCGCGCAGACTTCGCCGCCCGCACGCCGAACCTCGTCTCGGCATGCCGGTCATCGAGACGCGCGATCTGCGCAAGGTCTTCCGCTCGCTGGTCCGCCACCCGGGCGTCGGCGGGACGCTGCGCACACTGTTCTCGCGCGAGTACGAGGACAAGGTCGCGGTCGAAGGCATCACGATGGCGCTCGACGAGGGCGAGCTGGTCGGCTACATCGGGCCCAACGGCGCCGGCAAGTCGACGACGATCAAGATGCTGACCGGCATCCTCGTCCCCACGTCCGGCATGGTGCGCGTCGCGGGGCTCGTCCCGCACGAGCAGCGCAAGAAGAACGCGCGCAACATCGGCGTCGTGTTCGGGCAGCGCTCGCAGCTCTACTGGGACCTGCCGCTGATCGAGTCGTTCGAGCTGCTGCGCGCGATCTACGGGATCAAGCCGCCGCGCTACCGCGAGAACCTCGCGCACTTCACCGAGATCCTCGAGCTGGACCCGTTCCTGCGCACGCCGGTGCGGCAGCTCTCGCTCGGCCAGCGGATGCGCGGCGACTTCGCGGCGGCGATGCTGCACGACCCGCGCATCGTGTTCCTCGACGAGCCGACGATCGGCCTCGACATCGTGGCGAAGGAGGCGATTCGCGAGTTCGTCGCGCGCGTCAACCGCGAGCGCGGCACGACCTTCATCCTCACGACGCACGATCTGGCCGACGTCGAGCGGCTGTGCCGGCGCATCGTGCTGATCGACCGCGGAACGCTGGTCTACGACGGCGAGATCGACGTCCTGCGCGACCGCTACGGCACGCACCGCACGCTGGTCGTCACGCTCGGTGAGCCCGCAAGCGACGTGCAGGTCGACGGCGCCGAGACCGAGGCGCACGAGGGGAACACCGTCTGGCGGCTGCGCTTCGACCGCCGCACGGTCTCGGCCGAGGTGCTGATCCGCCGCGTCGCCGACCGCTACTGCGTGAGCGACCTCTCGATCGAGGAGCCGGAGCTGGAGTCGATCATCCGCCGGATCTATCTTGAAGGCTACAGACCCGAAGAGGCGGCGGCTCGGGCGCAGCCCGAACGCGAAGGCTTCGGCGACGCCGAAGCCACTACGGGACGCGCGTGATGAGCTGCGGGTGCGCGTTCGTCCCGAGGATGCCGATCGACGACTGGTGGTCCGCGCCGTCGCTGTGATAGACCAGCACGACCTGCGCGTTCGCCGGCCACTGCACCGGCGAGCTCACCGTCACATCGCCGCGGCCGCTCCCGTCGGCGCTGAAGCTGTTCGTCGCTCCGAGCACGTCGAGCGGCGTGAAGACGACGCCGGTGCGCCCGGCGAGCTGCCGCACGAAGAGGCTGTAGCGCCCGTTCGGGACGAGCCCGCGGAACTGCGCGCTGACGCGCACGCCCTGGCCGGCCGGCTCGAACGTCGCCTGCCCGCCCGCGGTGCGCCACACGCCGAGCGCGGCCTGGATCGACTGGCCGCGCGCGTTGTACAGCGGCGCGCCATCCGCGTCGTTGTCGCTGGGCGGCCGCAGCCCGAAGTCGTGGCCGTAGTCGCCCGATTGCGGCTGAGCGCTGGCGTCGCGGACGAAGACCTGCGGCGGCTGCGCCGTGTTCGCAGCGGTGATCGGCTGGAACGCCACGGCGGCAAGCGTGAGGAGTACGGCTGCTAGCATATGTCTCTAATACGAAGCGAGCCCGCTCCGCGTTCCCTGGGCGAGATCCTGGCGCCGTACCAGGCGTTCGCGGCCAAGGCGTTCTCGCGCGAGGCGACCTACCGGATGGAGGTCTTCACCAACGTCGCCTCGCTGGTGGTGCGGCTGTACTTGATGAAGACCGTCTGGACCGCGCTGTACGCGCAGAACGCCGCACCGGCCGGCGTGCCGCTCCACGCGGTGCTGACCTACACGGTCGTCGCGCTGCTGATGTCGCTGGTGCTCGAGATCGACGGGACGCGCGCGATCCGCGAGAAGATCCGCGAGGGGACGATCGCGACCGACCTGATGAAGCCGATCAGTTTGCCGCTGTACTTCTTCAGCGACGGCGTCGGGATGACGCTGCTGCACGCGCTGCTGATCGTCCCCGCGCTGATCCTGTCGCTGCTGATGGTGCACATCGACGTGCCGCCGCCGCACGTGCTGGCCGCGTTCGCGCTCAGCTTCCTGCTCGGCTACCTGGTCAACTTCATGCTGAACTTCCTGATGAACTGCGTCGCGTTCTGGACGCTCGAGACGTTCGCGATCCAGCTCATGGTGCGCTGGGTCAGCGATCTGCTCAGCGGCCAGATCGTCCCGCTGATCTTCTTCCCGGGCGTCCTGCAGAAGATCGTGCTCGCGCTGCCGTTCGCGGCGATCTACTCGACGCCGCTGCTGATCTATCTCGGGGCGATCCCGCCGTCGCGGTACGTGGCGGCGTTCGCGGCGCAGGCCGGCTGGGCCGTCGCCTTCGCGCTGCTCTCGTGGGCGGTGTGGCGCGCCGCGCAGACGCGCGTCGTCGTCCAAGGCGGCTGAAGAAACGCCGGTAGCACGGCACCGTCCCGGGCTAAAAGACGGCGCCGTGCGACCGGTTCCGTGCTCTTCCATCGAAGCACGTACCCCCGGTACACCCAGACTATCAGTGCGGATATACGGCGTGCTTACATCGAGCCAGCGCTGAACTTACGGCGCGCTTACGGGCGCGCGCGGGCTCGCGCCGGCGCTACTTGCCGTGCTTGGTCGTGAGCTGGATCCGGCTCCCCGAACCGTTCGAGTCGGCCGCGACGATCACGCTCTGGTCGCCGTCGTCGTGCTCGTCGGCGAACGTGCCGACGGTCTTGTCGCCGCTGGTCAGGATGCCGCCCTTGAACGACTGCGGGAGGTGGGCCTTGTACCACTCGGCGACCTTCTTGCTGTCGTCCTTCGCGGCGTAGACCTTCATCTCGACCGAGCCGGTGTTGGTGGTCACCGACATGTCTTGGTCCTTGGTCTCGCTCGCGCCCGGATAGACGGGCAGCGTGATGAAGCGCCCCGAGGCCGTACCGTTCGAGCCGCTCGACGCCGTGCCGGTGGTCGCGGCGCTCGTCGCGGAGGCGGCCGGCGCGCCCGAGGCCGCAGCCACCACCGACGCGGAGACGTCCGGCGTCGTGCTCGGGCTGACCTCGGCGACCGGCGAGGCCGCGGCGCCGGGCGCGGGCGTGGTGGTCGTCGTGTCGGTCGACGCGGTCGTCGTCTGGTCGGTCTTCTTCGCGCAGGCGGTCAGGAGCAGCGCGGCGGCGAGGGCGGCGGCGCCGGCGAGACGGAACGAGCTCTTCATCGGAACCTCGGGAGCGTGCGGCAAGTCCAGCCGCCGTTCGGTTCGTCCGAAGTGGAATCCCGGGCGGTCGCCGCGCGCGGCGGCACGAAGCAGGCGGTGATGGACACCATCGACCGGCCGCAGAATCGCACGCACCACGTCGAGAACCAGCCGCCCCCGCTGGCGAACTACGATCTCGCCGCGCGCGACACCGCGCTGCTCGACGGGCTGCGCCGCGAGGGCGCCGGATGGGACGAGGACGGGCTGCACCTGCTCGGCACGCAGGCCGGCTCCGAAGAGGCGATCGCGTGGGGCTTCGAGGCCAACCGCAACCCGCCGGAGCTGCGCACGCACGACCGGTTCGGGAACCGCATCGACGAGGTCGCGTTCCACCCGAGCTGGCACAAGCTGATGCAGACCGCGGTCTCGCACGGGCTGCACGGCTCGCCCTGGCGCGAGCCGCGGCACGGCGCGCACGTCGCGCGCGCGGCGCGCTTCTACGTCTGGTCGCAGGTCGAGTCCGGCCACGGCTGCCCGATCTCGATGACGTACGCGGCGGTCCCGGTGCTGCGCCGGCGCGCCGATCTCGCCGCGCTGTTCGAGCCGGTGCTGACCTCGACGACGTACGATCCCGCTCTGCGCCCGCTGCGCACGAAGAACGGCGCGCTGTGCGGGATGGCGATGACCGAGAAGCAAGGCGGCTCCGACGTGCGCGCCAACACCACGCGCGCCGAGCCGTTCGACGGCGACACCTACGCGCTGACCGGCCACAAGTGGTTCTGCTCGGCGCCGATGTCGGACGCGTTTCTCGTCCTCGCGCAGGCGCCGGGCGGGCTGACGTGCTTCTTCCTCCCGCGCGTCCTGCCCGACGGAACGCGCAACGCGATCCACCTCGTGCGCCTCAAGGACAAGCTCGGGAACCGTTCCAACGCCTCGGCCGAGATCGAGCTCGACGGCGCGCTCGCGCTGCGCATCGGCGACGAGGACCGCGGCGTCGCGACGATCATCGAGATGGTGAACCACACGCGGCTCGACTGCGTCTTGGGCAGCGCCGCCCTGATGCGGCAGGCGTTCGCCCAGGCGGCGCATCACGCGCGCCACCGCCGCGCGTTCGGCCTGCGGCTCGCCGAGCAGCCGCTGATGCGCAACGTGCTCGCCGATCTCGCGCTCGAGTCCGAAGCGGCGACGGTGCTGATGCTGCGGCTGGCCGGTGCGGTGGACCGCGCGCCGCACGATGCGCAGGAAGCGGCGTTCGCGCGCATCGCGATCGCGCTCGGCAAGTACTGGGTCTGCAAGCGCGCGACGGTGCACACCGGCGAAGCGATGGAGTGCCTCGGCGGCAACGGCTACGTCGAAGAGTCGATCATGCCGCGGCTGTACCGCGAGGCGCCGGTCAACGCGATCTGGGAAGGCTCCGGCAACGTCAACGCGCTCGACCTGCTGCGCGCGCTCGCGAAGCAGCCCGCCGCGCGCGACGCGTACTTCGCCGAGCTCGCGCTCGCCGGCGGCGCGGACGCGCACGTCGACCGCGGCGTCGCGGCGTTGCGCGACGAGCTCGCCGGAACGCCGGCGGAAGGCGATGCGCGCCGCATCGTCGAGCGCATGGCGCTGCTGCTGCAGGCCTCGCTGCTCGCGCGGCATGCGCCGGGCTACGTCGCGGACGCGTTTTGCGCCGCACGGCTCGGCGGCGAAGGCGGGCTCGCGTTCGGAACGCTGCCGCCGAGCGCGGAGACGCACGCGATCCTGGACCGCGCCTGGCCGGACTGAACCGCCCGCGCAGCGCTCAGCCGCGCAGCGCGGCGAGCACCTCGCGGGCGTTGGCGTCCGGCGGAAAGACCGGATAGAACACGCGCTCGATGACGCCGTCGCGCGCGATCCACGCGATTCGCTTGAGCAACGTCTGCCCGGCTACATCCATCGTCGGTAAGCGCAACGCGTGCGTCAGCGCTAGGCCCGCGTCGCTGAGCACCGCGAACGGCACGTGCAGGCGTTCGACCATCTCGCGCTGATAGCCCGTGTCCTGCGTCGACAGCCCGAACACGCGCGCGCCGAGCGCGGCGAGCTCCGCGTGCAGATCGCGAAAGCCGGACGTGTGCGGCGTGCAGCCGCGCGCGCCGGGGATCAGGTCCCAGTCCTCGACCAGCGACGGTTCACCGGGCCGTCCCGTGCGCGGGTAGGCGAAGACGACCACGGTCCCCGGCAGCGCGGCGAGGTCGACGGTGCTGCCGTCCGTCGCGTGCAGCGGCACGTGCGGCAGCGACGCGCCGGTGAGGTGCGCGGCCGCGCCGTCGTCGACCGGCACCGGCAGGTCGGCCGGAAGCGTCGAGAGGCTCCGCTCGTCCATCATGCCCGGTGCGTCTCTCCGTCGGGATGCAATGCTGGTCAGTTGCGCGACGGGTCGTCGCCGCCGGCGGCGCGCTGCAGCTCGGTGCGGAGCGTGTTCACGTCGACGCCGGGGGCGGCCGGCGGCGGGTCGCCGCTGTCGAGGACGCCGATCGCGAGGTGCGCGACGCCGATGTAGCCGTGCCCGAGCTGGCGCGCCGCGCGAAACGCGTACTCGATCGAGCGCTTCGCGCCGTCGCTGAAGACCATCTCCTCGCGCGGCGCCGCGCTGACGCTGCCGAGCAGGTCGCGCATCGCGGCGCGGTCGAGCGCGGTCGCGAAGAGGTGCCCGACGTCGTCGTCGGTCTCGGCCAGCGCGAACGCGATGTGCGCGGTCGCGATCGACCGGGCGCCGAACATCTGCGCGACTTCCTGCGCCCGCACGATCGCGTGCCGGGCCGGTTCGCTGAACGGCTCCCACATCAAGGCGGCATCACTCCCACATCGCTTCGTCGACGTAGCACCACTTCCAGCGCTCGCCGGGCTGGAACGAGCGAATCACCGGGTGCTTCGTCGCGTGGAAATGCTTCGTCGCGTGCTTGTTCTTCGAGCTGTCGCAGCAGCCGACGTGGCCGCACTGCTCGCACAGCCGCAGATGCACCCACGCGTCACCGCTGCGCAGGCACTCCTCGCAGCCGTCCGGCGTGCGCGGCGGCGGATCCTCGAGCCCGGCCGCGTGCTCGCAGGCGCCCGAGCTCATGCGGCTCCCGAGCGCTCGGGCAGCGGTGGAAGGTCCCACAGCACCACTTCGCCGCTGCCGGCGATCCGCAGATCGCGCAGACCGTGGATTCGGACGGCGTCGCCGGCCTCGAGACGATCGTCCGTGCTCGCGACGCCATCGGCGCTCACGAAGACACCGCCTTCGGCGACGAACAGAAAACCGTACCGCGCCGGATCGAACGTGTACGGCAGCGCCGCATTCTCGAGCTTCGCGACGTACAGGGTAGCGTCGGCGTTCAGCGCGACGGGTGCCTCGACGCGGGATTCACCGCTCGCCACGGCGAGCCAGCGGTTGCGGCGCTCGTCCTCGCCGAACGCATGCTGCCCGTAGCCGGGCTTCGCGCCGCGGCTGCGCGGCAGCACCCACATCTGCACGAAGTGCACGTCGCGTTCGGACGAGTGGTTGAACTCGCTGTGCTGCACGCCCGCGCCGGCGCTGACGTACTGGATCCCGCCGGGTGCGACGACGCCGTGCGAGCCGAGCGAGTCGCGGTGCTCGAGCTCGCCGCGCAGCACGTACGTCACGATCTCCATGTCGCGGTGCGGGTGCGTGCCGAAGCCTTGTCCGGCGCTCACGGTGTCGTCGTTGAAGACGCGCAGCGCGCCCCAGTTCGTGTTCCCCGGATCGTGGTAGTCGGCGAAGCTGAACGAATGGTACGTCTTCAGCCAGCCGTGATCGAAGAACGCCCGGTCGCCCGCGCGCTGGACCGCAAGAACCGCGGTGGTCTGGATTGACATCGTCTCCTCCGGGGACCTCGGGGCTGCCGCGCCGGTTCCGGCGGTTCCTCCCCTGCGGCCGGGCCGCAGATTGGCATAAGGATGGCAGGTTCGCGCGCCGCCCCCCGAAGGCGGCCGAGCGGGCGCCTCGGAACGGAAATTCATGGGACCCCAGGCCTGGACGGGGTGCGGGCGATGAACGGCGGGATGCTGTGGAGCCGCGGATCGGCCCGGCGTCTGCTGCGCGGCCTGCGGCGTCCGGCGCAGCTCGAGCGCGACGAGCTGGCGCTGGAGCTCAGGCGCTCCCTGCGCACGGCCTCCGGCCGCGACGCGGTGCTGCTGCTGGTCGAGCGCGCGCTGCGGCACGAGCACCGCTTCTGCGCCGAGATCGTCCAGCGCTGCGACGTCGAGGGCGAGACGACGCTGGTCGTCGCGACCGCGCTGCACCTTTCGCCGCGCCAGTTCTTCCGCTACCGCGCGCACGCGATCGAGGCGATCGCGGTCGAGATGGACGCGGTGCTGACGCGCGCTCCGACGCAGACCGCGAGCGAAGAAGCGCTGCGCGCGGTCGCGCTCGGCAAGCTGCTGCTCTCGCGCTGGTCGCCCTCCGACGTGGCGAGCGCGATGCGCCACTTCGAGCGCGCCGCCGCGATCGACCCGCTGTGCGTCGAAGCGTACTCCGGGCTCGCGATCGGCTGGCTGAACCTCTCGCGCGAGATGATGACGACGCCGAAGCACGCGCACGCCAAGGCCTGCTCGCTCGCGCAGCGCGCGCTGGTGCTCGAACCGCGCTCGGCGATCGCGCACTCCACGTTCGCGCGCGTCGCGATCGACGCCGGTCTCGGCCGTGCCGCCGCCGCGCCGCACGTCATCGAAGCGCTCAGCCTCGACCCGTTCGACGCGCGCGCGCACATCGCGAACTTCAACTTGGCGCTGGTCGACGCGGACTACGTCGCGGCGGAGCGCTCCGCCGGCGAAGCCGTGAAGCTCGACTCGACGTCGTTCACGTACGCGATCTGCGCGATGGCGGCGACGTTCTTCCGGCGCGCGTGGCCGGACGCAATCCAGCAGGCGCGCGAGCTGCTGACGATCGAGCCGCGCTCGCACATCGTGCGCATCTATCTGGCCGACGCGCTGATCGCGAACGGCGCGCCGGAAGAGGCGCTCGACCTGCTCCAGCCCGACGACCGGCTCAGCGACGAGCCGTACGAGCTCGCGTCCACCGCGCGGGCGCGCGCCGACGTCGGCGACCGCGCCGGTGCGCAGCGCACGCTCGAGCACATGCTGCAGGTCGCGCAGTGGCGCCAGGTTTCGCCCTACCAGATCGCCTACGCGCGCGTCGCCTCGGGCGATCTGAACGGCGCGCTCGACGACCTCGAAGCCGCGGTGCGCGAAGATCCCGGCTGGCTGAACCTGCTCGAGCAAGACCCCGCGTTCTTCGAGCTCTACGACGAACGCCGGTTCCGGCGGCTGATCGCGCTGCGCCCGAAAGGCGTCCGCTGAGCTAGAGCGCTCGCGCCGCTACGCGAGCGCGATCTCGCCGGTCGCGTTCAGGCGGCCGAGCAGCAGATGGTAGTACAGCATCCCTTGCTGCGGGCGGAGCGCGTCGATGACCGGCTCCGAGGTGAGCGTAGCGTCGCCGGACAGCTTGCGCAGCGCGGCGGCGACGCCCGAGTCTTTCATCGGAAAGACGTCGAGGCGGCCGAAGCCGCGCAGCGCGACGACGGCGGCGGTCCACGGGCCGATCCCCTTGTGCGCGACCAGCGCTTCGAGCAGCGCGGGCGTCGGCAGCGGTTCGAGCGCGGCTTCGTCGAGCTCGCCCGACGCGAGCGCCGCGGAGACCGCCTTGAGCGCGTTGATCTTGTTCACCGAGAGGCCCGCCGTGCGCAGATCGAGCGGGTCGGCTTCGAGCAGCGTGCGCGGCGCGGGGAACGCGAACAGCCGCGCATCGCCGGTTTCGACCGGCGCGGAGTAGCGCTCGATCACGCGGCGCAGGATCGCGCCCGCCGCGTGGATCGAGACTTGCTGGTAGACGACCGCGTTGCAGATCGTCTCCCACAGCGACGGATAGCGCGGCGGCTTCACGCCGCGCGCCGCGCTCGCGATGGCGTGCAGCCACGGCACGGTCGCCGCGCCCGCGTAGAACGCGGTCAGGTCGACCTCGGTGCCGAGCGCGCGCCGCACGACGGCGGCCGGATCGAGCGCGGCGGCGTCCGGGCCGTCGAGCCGGACGGCGAGCGCGCCAGGCGCCGTTTGCTCGACCGAGAGCAGCGTCGGATCGCGCGGGTCGCCGAGCAGCCGGCGGTACGCGCGGCCGTCGAAGACGTCGACGACGTTGGTCGAGAGCCGGCGCAGCACGACCGCCGTGAGATCGAGGCGGTACGGCGTGCGGACGGGGACGGCGGCGTCGAGGACGGAACGCTGGCGGCGTGTACTTCGCGACGTACGCACGCTACTGGCGGATCAACCTGCTCACCATGCTCGAGTACCGGGCGAACTTCCTCATGTGGGCAGGCTTCACCGTCATCTACCATGCCACCGCTATCGGGGCGCTATGGGTGACGCTGCGCAACTTCCCGTCGATCAACGGCTGGAACTTTCGCGAGACGGCGTTCATGTACGGGCTGTGGATGCTCGGCCACGGGCTGCACAACACCGTCTTCTTCACCGTCGGCAGCGTCCCGGAGTTCGTGCGCGAAGGGCGCTTCGACCGCTTCCTCGTGCGCCCGCTCGACCCGCTGTTCCAGGCGGTGACCGTCCCGCAGCAGATCTGGCCCGACGAGCTGATCCTGGCGATCGCGTACTTCTGCGTCGCGACCGCCTACGCCGGCGTGCACGTCGACTGGGTGCTGATCGCGTACGTTCCGCTGGTCGCGGTCGGCGGCGCGCTGATCGACTTCGGCATCAACCTCGCGATCGCGACCGCGTCGTTCTGGTTCACGCGCGTCGACTCGCTGCGCTGGGTCTTCATGTCGCTCGAGCAGGAGTTCTCGCGCTATCCCATCTCGATCTACCAGCGCGGCGTACGCGTCGCGCTCGCCTTCGTGCTGCCGTTCGCGTTCATGAACTACTTCCCGGCGACGTTTCTGCTGCACAAGAGCGAGGAAGGTTTGCACCTGAACCCGTCGATCGGCTTGTTCACGCCGCTGGTCGGCGTGATCGTGGTCGCGGTCGCCTACGCCTTCTGGCGGATGGGACTGACCCGCTACCAGGGAACGGGGAGCTGAGATGGCTTGGCTGACCGCGACGTATCTGATCGAGTCCGAATCCGACCGCATCCGCGAGCGCGCCGAGGCGCTGGCGATCGAGCAGAGCGTCGAGTGCCCGCTCGAAGCGGTGCGCGACGCACGGATTCGCGACGAGATCGTCGCGCGCGTCGCGTCGATCGAGCCGGCCGGCGCGAACCGCTACCGTGTCGGTGTGCACATCGCGGTCGAGACGACGGGCGGCGAGACGGCGCAGCTCATCAACATGGTCTTCGGGAACTGCTCGCTGTGGGACAACGTCCAGCTCGTCGGGCTGGATCTGCCGCCCGATCTGCTCGCGCGCTTCGGCGGGCCGCGCCACGGGATCGCCGGCATCCGCGGGCTGCTCGGCGCGCCGCAACGCGCGCTGACCGCGGCGGCGATGAAGCCGCAGGGGATGCCGGTCGCCGAGATCGCGCGGATGTGCCGTACCTTCGCGCTGGCGGGCGTCGACGTCATCAAGGACGACCACGGGATCGCGAACCAGACGTACTCGCCCTTCGCCGAGCGCGTGCGCGCGTGCCAGCGCGCGGTGGCCGAAGCGATCGCGCAAACGGGGACGCCGTCGTTCTACGCGCCGCACCTGATCGGCACGCCGCGCGCGCTGCGCGAGCACGCGCGCATCGCGCGCGACGAAGGCGTTCGCTTCGTGCTCGTCGCGCCGATGGTCGTCGGTCTGCCCGCCTTCCGCGATCTGGTCGACGAGTTCCCGGACTTCGTCTACCTCGCGCACCCCTCGTTCGGCGGCGCCGCGCGGATCGCGCCGCCGCTGCTGTTCGGCCGCATCTTCCGGCTGCTCGGGGCGGACGCGCCGATCTTCGTGAACTACGGCGGCCGGTTCGCGTACTCGCCGGAGGCCTGCGGCCGGCTCGCCGCCGGCGCGCGCGCGCCGTGGGACGGTGTGCGCCCGGCGCTGCCGGTGCCGGCGGGCGGGATGCGCCTCGACCGGGTCTCGGAGCTGCTGGAGTTCTACGGGCCGGACACGATGCTGCTGATCGGCGGGAACCTGCTGCTGGCCGAAGGCGAGGCGCTGACCGCGCGGGCGCGCGAGTTCGTCGCGGCGGTCGGCTCGGCCGGAGGCCCGGCGGCGGCGGGGGTTGCGGCCGGGACGGGTCAGGAGACGAGCTAGCGGTCGAAGAATGCTCCCAAGGCGGCGCTTTTTTGCAGGCGCCGGAAGGGGTAATGGACGGTATGAGCCGTGCTTTCACCAAAGAGCGCGACGACGCGCCCGAGCCGGCGCTGGTGTTGCGGCCGCGTCACATCTACGGGGAGATGCACGTGCCGCCGGACGACCACGGCGTCGCCGGCTACGGCGCGACCGTCGTGGTCGAAGGCGCGGGCCCGGCCCGGCGCTCCTTCACGATCGTCGACGAAGACCAGACCGATCTCGCCGCCGGCCGCATCGGGATCGACTCACCGCTCGCGCAGGCGCTGCTCGGCGCGCGCGCCGGTGCGACTGTGACCTGGCACCGCCCCGTCGGCGACCGCAAGCTGCGCGTGATCTCGGTCCGCTACGACGAAGGGCGAACGGTAGGGGCGTAATGCCCGGCCCGGCTAGCGCGCTGCGCTAACGAGCTCCGGTTCGCCGGGCAGCGGCCGGAATAGCGCGCCGGCTTCGTCGGGTTCCGCGTTCGCGCCGGCGGGTCGGAGATGGCGGATGAACCAGTGCGCGATCGCGCGCAGGCGGAGGATGCGGCTGCGCGGTTTGCCGGCGCGCGACATCTCGTGGCCCTTGTCGGTGAAGCGGACGAATTCGGCGTCCGTCTTGCCGAACCGGCGCAGCGCGGTGAAAAGCTGCTCGCCCTGATCGATCGGGCAGCGGTAGTCGCGTTCGCTGTGCTCGACCAGCAGCGGCGCGGCGATCGCGCTCGCCGCGCGCATCGGTGAGCCCTCGAACATCTTCCGGCCGGCGTCCTGCGCGTAGCTCGCCTCCAGCTCGCGCTCGAGGAACCAGCCGAGGTCGGACGCGCCGATCTCGCTGACGAAGTCGTTGACCGCGCGCATCGAGACGCCGGCCGCGAAGCGATCGCTGTGGCCCATCAGCCAGGTCGTCATGAAACCGCCGTACGATCCGCCCGCGACGCCGATCCGCGCGGTGTCGAACGAGCCCTCCGCGAGCGCGCCGTCCAGGATGCGCAGGACGTCGGCCGCGTCGATTCCGCCCCAGTCGCCCAGGATCGCGTTCGAGTACGCGTGACCGTACGACTGCGAGCCGCGCGGGTTGCCGTACGCGACCGCGATCCCTTGGCCGGCGAGCACTTGGAACTCGAGGAAGAACGCGTGGCCGTACGCACCGTGCGGGCCGCCGTGCACTTCGAGCACCAGCGGCAACCGCGACTCGGCCGCGTGCGGCGGCGCCAGCAGCCAGCCGTCGAGCACCGTGCCGTCGTCGGCGCGCGGGCGAAACCGTTTCGGCGCGACGACGATCTTCTCGGCCAGCCAGGGGTTCGTGTCGGTGAGCTTGCGCTCGCCGCCGTACGGCTCGATCAGCGCGATCTCGTTCGGCACCGCCGGCGTCGTGTACGCGATGGCGAGCGCGCCGTCGTTCGCGAGCGTGAAGCCGAAGATCTGCCGCTCACCGCCCGCGACGATCCGCGTACCGCTGCCGTCGCGCGCGAACGCGCGCACCGAGCTGCTGCCCTCGTCGCTCACCGGCGCCAGGATCTCGCGGTCACCGGCGCCCCACGCGGGCGCGATCGTCGCACCGCTGCGCAGATCGCCCGCGATCGTATCACCGACCGTGCGCCCGAGCCCGGACGAGAGCGAGCGGATCGCGCCGCCGCCCGCGCCGATCACGAGCAGCTCCGTGTCGAAGCGGCCACCGCCGTCGTCGCCGTGGCGATGGCCGACGAACGCGATCTCGCGGCCGTCGCGCGAGAACACCGGCGTGATCATCGGCCCGTCGCTCTGCGTCAGCTTCGTCCGCGTGCCGGTCGCGACGTCGACGACGTGGATGTCGCCGATCGCGGTGAGCTCTTCGTCGTGCGGAATGCCGGCGCGCGCGGAGAACGCGATCGTCTTGCCGTCGGGCGACCACGACGGCGTGTTGACGTCGAAATCGCCGTGCGTCACTTGGCGCGCCGCGGTCCCGCCCGCGGCGTCGACGACGAAGAGGTGCTTGCGCGTGCCGTCGAGCAGCCCGTCGGCGTCGCTCTTGAACGGCAGCATGCGAATGTGGCGCGCGCCCGACTTCTCGTCGTGATAGGCGCGCGCCGTCGCCGGGTCGTGCGGCGTGGTCGCGGCGAAGGCGAGGCGCGCCGAGTCGGGCGACCACGCGAGCGCGGTGATCTTTTCGTACTGGCCGAGCGACGTCGCTTCGCCGCCGTCGAGCGGCAGCACGAACAGCCGCGTCTTCCCCTCACGCTCGCCGACGAAGGCCAGCGCGGAGCCGTTCGGCGCGACGCGCGGCATGCGGTCGTTCGTTCCGCTGGTGAACGCGCGGTCGCCGCCGTCGCGCCCGGCGCGGCGGATCGCGCCGCGCGTCTCGTCGGCTTCGGGGTCGAACCACGAGCGGCGGTAGTAGACGGCCGAGCCGTCGGGGCTGATCTGCGGGTCGGAGACGAGCACGACGCTGAGGAGGTCGCTCGGAACGAGAGGAGTGGGCATCGATGCCGGGCATTATCGCCGGGTGATCCGGCTTCCCGCGCTCGGCGCCGCACTCGCCGCCGTTCTCTTGGCGCTCCCCGCGCTCGCGCTCGCCGACGAAGGCGACGTCGTCGTGCAAGCGGGGCACGAAGGACGGCCGGCGAGCTGTGCGCCGCACCACGTCAAAGCCTGCAATCTCGGGACCGGCGCGCAGGGCGCGACCGAGCGCGAGTGGACGCCGATCGTCGCCGACGAAGCGACGCGCGTGTTGCGCGCGCACGGCTACACCGTGCTGCGCCGTCCCGCCGACTACGACGGCCCCGACACCGCGCGCGCGGCGGTCTTCATCCACTTCGACGGCGCGAAACCGTGCGGGAGCGGCGCGTCGGTCGGCTTTCCCGACACGACGAGCCGCGCGTTCGTGTCGGCCTGGGAGACGCGCTACCGCGCCTGGTTTCCGTACCGCTTCGTCGGCGAGAACTTCACCGAGAACGAGCACAAGTACTACGGCTTCCGCAAGGTCGACGCGCCGCAGAAGATGCTGGTCGAGCTCGGCGAGATGACGTGCCCGGCGCAGTTCGCCTGGATGGCGCCGCGGTTGCGCGAGATGGGCGACCAGCTCGCGGCATTCCTGATGGAGCAGTTGCCGCGATGAGACGCGCGGCGTTCGCCTGCGGCGCGCTGGCCGCGCTCGCGCTCCCGGCGCTGCGCGCGAGCGCGCAGCCGGCGCCCGTCGTCTCCGATCTGCTCGACGACATCCCGGGGATCACGGGCGTGGTCGCGCGCACGATGGGCGACGGGCCGCCGCTGCTCGCGGTGCGCGGTGACGAGCCGTTTCCGTCGGCGTCGGTGATCAAGCTCGCGATCATGGCGACGGTCTACCGCGCGTACGACGCCGGCACGGCGAAGCCCACCGACACCGTGAAGACGCGCGCGACCGACCTGATCGGCGGCTCCGACGTGCTGGCGGGCTCGCCGCCCGGCAAAGCCTGGAGCATCGCCGCGCTGGTGAAGGCGATGATCGAAGTGAGCGACAACGCGGCCTCGAACACGCTGATCACCGCGTTCGGGATCGACACCGTCAACGCGACGATGCAGCTCGCCGGAATGACGCGCTCGCGCCTGGCGCGGCACTTCGCCGACGTCGTGCCGTCGTGGCGGCGCGCCGAGAACCGGATGACGCCGAACGACACGGCGACGCTGCTCTACGCGATCGAGCGCGGCGCGCGCGAAGGGATCTCGACGATCGCCTCGCCGCAGAGCTGTCGCGCGATGATCGACGTGCTGCTGGGCAACGAGGACCGTACCAAGATCGTGCGCGGTCTGCCGCCCGGTACGCCGTGCGCGCACAAGACCGGCGAGATCGACTACACGCGCAACGACGCCGGGATCGTCGACCCGTTCGGCGACACGCCGTACGTGCTCGTCGTCCTGACGCGCGGCTTGCGCAACCACGCGGCGGCGAACAGCGGGATCGCCGCGATCGCGCACCGCGTCGACGCGGCGCTGCGCGGCGGCGGCGGCTCGGCCAGCTGACTCGGACCCGCGCGCTACCCCGCTGAAACGGGGCGTTCGGCGCGCGCGGGCGCGGTGAACCGCCCCAGGCGCGGGCCGAGCAGCACGACGATCGCGGCGGCGATCAGCATCGGCAGGAACGCCGCGGCCGGCGCGTGCGTCGCGTCCCAGGCGGCGCCGGAGAGCAGCGTCGTCACGAACGAGATCGTGTAGCCGAGCGTGAACGTACCGGCGGCGAGGCGCGCGATCTCGTCCTGCGGGACGATCAGCGCGGGCAGCGCGAAGGTCATCGTCAGCACGTACGCTCCGGTGAGTCCCAGCAGCGCCGCGGCGGCGACCGTCACCGCGCCGCCGTATGCGAGGACGCCCGCCAGCGCCGCGACGATCAGCGCGGCGACCAGCAGCGAGCTGCGCCGCAGCGCCAGGATGCGCATGGGGATGAAACCGACGGCCAGCGATGCGGGGAGCTGGCCGATGTTCAGCGCGGCGAGCGCGGCGCCGACCAGCGCCGGGTGGCCGGTCGCGTGCAGGAAGTCGGGCAGAAACGTGTTCGCGCCGAAGTACGTCAAGCTCGCGGCGGACTGGAAGGTGCCGAGCAGCCAGACGCGCTTGTCGCGGAAGTCGGGCAGCCACGCGCGGTTCCGCGGCGCGACGTCGCCGTCGGGCTCGCGCACGGCGCTGAGCGCGACCGCGGTCAGCGCGACCGGGATGCTCCACGCGACGAAGCTCTTCTCCCACGAGCCGCCGACCAGCGGCAGCACGAACGGGATCGTCAGCGACGCGCTGAGCGCCTCGCCGAACAGCAGCCCGTTGGCCCAGATGCCGGTGCCGAGCGTGCTGCGCGCGCCGAACCACGCGCGCGCCAGCGACGGGAAGGCCGGCTGAATCAACGCGATCCCGACGCCCATCGCGAACGTCATCGCGAACAGCATCGCCATCGACGGTCCGGCGCCGCGCAGCGCGGACGAGAGCGCGATGATCCACAGCCCGACGACGAGCGCCCGGCGCGCGCCGAGCCGCGCCGTGAGCAGCGCGCCGAACATCGACGAGCCGGCCAGCACGAGCACCGGCAAGTTCGACAGCGCCGCGATCCCCGACTCGTTCAGGTGCAGATCGCGATGGATGAGCGGGATGACGGGCGGTACCGCCAGGAGCGTCAGCCGCAGATCGAGTCCCGCCAGCCAGAGCAGCGCGCCCCGCACGACCGTGGCGGAGCGCGTCATCGAGCCCGTCACGGGCCGCGCACGAGCGCGGCGGCGGCCGCGACGTCCTCGACGCCGATTCCGAGCGACTCGAACACCGTCACGCGCCCCACTCGCGGCGACGCGATGCCGGCGAGCACCGCACCGAGCGTGACGACGCCGTCCCAGGCCGCGTCGCCGTCGCGCACGGCGAGGATGACGTCGCCGGCTTCCGCGCGCGCGGCGTCGACGTCGTCGACGACCAGCGACGCTTGACCGACGAGCCCGCCGGGCAGTTCGCGCTTCTGCGCAACGCACGCACCGACCGCGTTGACGTGCGCGCCATCCGCGACCGAAACCGCGCCGAACAAGGGCTCCGCGCTCGCCGTGCACGTCGTGATCACGTCCGCTCCACGAACGGCATCGTCCGGGTCTGCGGCGACGCGCGCCGCAACCCCCAGCTCGGTCGCCGCACGCACCAGTGCGGCAGCGCGTTCCCGATCGCGCGACCAGACCGCGAGACTGCCCAGCATGCCGGCGCGCGTGAACGCTTCGAGATGTGCATGGCCCTGTGCGCCGGCGCCGAGGATGGCGTACGCGCCCGACGCGCGGCGCGCAAGAGCCTGCGTCGCGACGACCGAGACCGCCGCGGTGCGAGCGCGCGTCAGCGCTTCGGCGTCGATCCAAGCCGTGAACGCTCCCGTCTCCGGGTCGAGCAGCACGACGCACGCACGATGCGTCGGGAGCCCGCGCGCAGCGTTTCCCGGTATTGCGACGACCATCTTCGCGCCGAGCGCTCCGGACGAGCCTCCGCTCCAGGCCGGCATGGCACCGAACCAGACGCCGCGCTGGGTCGTGAACGACGCGCGCACCGGCCCGCCGCCGTCACCGAGCGCCGCCGACCGCAACGTCTCACGCATCAGTGCGACCAGATCGAGCCCGCCCAGCCGCCGGTCCACATCCGTTTCGTCCAGAACGGTCATGCGTTCGGTGCGATCACATCCGTCGGCAAGCCACATCGTACGCAGTGTCGTGCGGTCCGACCGAGACGACGTCCACTTCACGGTGCACGTCATCGACGCGAAAGACAGCGCGCCACGCTCGCCCACGAAATCGCAGCGGCGCCGCTCGCATCCCTCTCAATGCCCCGGATTTCTTGGGAAATCGCTTCGGATCTCTTCGAAGATCCGACATGAGTGCGCCGAGCGTCGGCCGAAAATCGCGATTTTCAAGACCGAACTCGACGATCGCCTTGCGCACGTGCGGATGGAACCGGACTCGCCACGCGTCGACGGCCGCGCTGGGAGTAGCGACCGGTTTGGACGGCCTCGTCGAACGCGGCGAAGACGTCGTCGGCGTCGACGTACTCCGATCGCGGCGTTTGCAGCCTGCGCTCGAGCTCTTCATCGGAGGCGTCGCTCGGGGGCGCGATCGGTTCGAGCAACCGGTGCAATGGAACGTCGAGTGCCCCGGCGATCCGGGCCAGCACGTCCAACCGCGGATTGGTCTCGTCTCCGGATTCCAGCCGAACGATGGTATAGCGTGCGACGTTCGCGCGTTTGGCGAGCTCCGCTTGGGAAAGCCGCTTCCGCGCTCGTTCCGAAATGAGATGTGCACGCAAGTACCTCGACGGTGATGGTGCACTCTTGTCGTGAGCTCTAGTTGTCGCCGTCAATTCGACCTCCGCGTCCAAGGATAACGCCTTCGAGGCAGTAATGTCAATCATAAGTGACATTTCGTGCCAGGCTGTGGTCAGTCGAACAGCGAGGTCTGCTCGATGCGCTTCGGACGGGCGTGCGGAACGCCGAGCGCGTCGCAGAGCATGCGGATGGTGCCGGGCGAGAAGCCGGCGTACTGGTTGTTGGCGTAGCCGGCGAGCCGCGCGAGCTGGGGCGCCGTGTCGCGGATCGCTTCCGCCCACTGCGCGATCTCCGCGCCGCGGTCGATGACGAGCTGGTCGAAGCGCGCGACCGAGCCGCGTGAGCCCAGCCAGCGGACGTACGCGTGCGAGGCCGTCGGACGCCGCAGCTCGTGCAGCATCGTCTCGAGCGAGACGAAGGGCCCGCCGCTGACGGCGAGCGCGACGCCGTGCGTGCCGAGCGCGTCGCGCAAGCGCGTGCGCGTCTCGCCGTGGAACCAGTCGCGGTCGCGCAGCTCGAACGCCCAGCGCGGCCCGGCGGGCAGCTCGCGCACGAACTGCTCGACCGCTTCGATCTCCGCGGGGACGAAGTCGGGCGCGGTCTGTATCAGGATCGCTTCGAGCTTCTCCCCGAACTCGAGCGCGCTCGCGACGAACTCTTCCACCAGCCGGCGCGAGGCCATCAGCCGCCGCTCGTGCGTGATCTCGCGCGGCAGCTTCAGCGCGAAGGTGAAGCCGTCCGGCACTTGGGCGGCCCACTTGCGCACGCGCTCGGGCTGCGGCGTCCCGTAGAACGTCGAGTCGATCTCGACGCTGGTGAACTCGTCCGCGTACTCGCGCAGATAGCCCTCGGGACGCGTCCCCGCGTCGTACATCGGACCGACCCAGTCCGCATACGACCAGCCCTGCGTCCCCAGGGCGAGATGCGGCAGGCTCAGCCGTTGCCCGCTTCGTTGCCGCCCGGCTCGATCGTGACGGCGTTCATGACGTCGCCGGCGCGAATCTGGTCGACGACGTTCTGCCCTTCGACGACGTGTCCGAACACGGTGTACTGACGGTTCAGGAACGGCGCGTCGTCGAGCACGATGTAGAACTGGCTGCCCGCCGAGTGCGGATTGCTCGAACGCGCCATGGCGACGGTTCCCTTCACGTGCGGGCGTTCGCTGAACTCCGCTTCCAGGTTGTAACCCGGACCGCCGGTTCCGTTGCCGCTCGGATCGCCGCCTTGGATCACGAAGCCGGGCTCGTACCGGTGGAACTTCAGCCCGTCGTAGAAGCCGGCGCGCGCAAGCTTGATGAACGCGGCGCTGTGCAGCGGCGCGTCGTCGGGATAGAACACGAACACGATGTCGCCCTTGGGGGTCGAGATCCGCGCGCGGGAGGTCTTCGCGTCGTCGGCGAGGCTGCGCAGCTCGTCGCCTGAGGGTTTGGTGTAGGTCGCCATCGCTGAGTGCTACGGCGCGCGGCGCCGATCCACCCCGCGTGGGTGCCGAATCCGCGCAGCCGCTGCCGGCGGGCGCAGGGCGCGGCTGCGGCGACGCGGTACGCGCGGAATCATGCTGTCGTACCGTCCCTTCGCATTCGCCGTGCTGCTCGGCGCGGGCGCCGGGCTGCCCGCTCGCGCCGACGTGCCGGCGCCGCCGCTCGACCCGGCGATCTCGGCCGCGCTGGCGCGCATCTCCGCGGCCGAGCTGCGCGCCACGGACGAGCGGCTGGTCGGGTTCGGCACGCGCTCGACGTTCTCGGAGAAGTCGGGGCCGCGGCGCGGCGTGTTCGCCGCGCGCGACTATCTCGCGGCGCGGTTCCGCGAGATCGCGCGCCGGTCGAACGGGCGCATGACCGTCGCGCTCGACAGCTACACGCAGGCGACCGATCTGAAGAAGCGCATCAACCGCGAGGTCGTGATCTCCTCGGTGATCGCGACGCTCAAGGGCGACGAGCCGTCGAGCCGGACCTACGTCATCTCCAGCCACTACGACTCACGCAACAGCGACAACTACGACGGGCTGCGCGACGCACCAGGCGCCGACGACAACGGCTCGGCGACCTCCGAGGTGGTCGAGGCCGCGCGCGTCCTCGCCGGCGTGCCGATGCGCGCGACCGTCGTCTTCGCCTGCTTCGACGCCGAGGAGCAAGGGCTGCTCGGCAGCGCGCACTTCGCGAAGACGCTGCACGACGCGCGCGCCGACGTTCAAGGCGATCTCAACAACGACATCGTCGGCGCGTCGGTCGGTGACGACGGCGTGAAGCGGGACGACGTGGTGCGGATCTTCTCCGAAGCGCTCGGGGCCGGCAGCGATCCGGCGCGCGTCAACGTCCTCGGCGGCGAGAACGACTCGCCCTCGCGCGAGCTGGCCCGGTTCGTCAAGGAAACGGGGGACGCGTACCCGACCGGGCTGCGCGCGATGCTGGTTTTCCGCGCGGACCGGTTCCTGCGCGGCGGCGACCACGAGTCGTTCAACGCCGAAGGCTTCCCGGCGATCCGCTTCACCGAGCCGCGCGAGAGCTTCGACCACCAGCACCAAGACGTGCGCGTCGAGAACGGCGTGCAGTACGGCGACCTGCTGCAGTACGTCGACTTCGACTACCTGGCGAAGGTCACGCGCTACAACGTCGCCGCGCTCGCGGCGCTGGCGCTCGCGCCGGGGACGCCGAAGGTCACGGTCGAGACCAAGGAGCTGACCAACGACACCACGCTGAGTTGGCAAGCGGTCCCGGGAGCGGTCCGCTATGAGGTGCTGCGGCGCGCGACGACCGACCCGTTCTGGAGCTCCGTCGAAGACGGCGGCACCGGCACGAAGATCACGCTGAAGTACTCGAAGGACAACTGGCTGTTCGGCGTGCGCGCCGTCGACGCTCGAGGACACCGCTCCCCGGCCGGCTACCCGACGCCGGTGCGGTAGCGTTCGGCGGAGCGGGCGCTCAGAGCGCGTCGATCGCGCGGGCGAGCGCGGCGTCGCGCTCGGTGATCGCGTTCGCGTCGTGGGACCAGGTGCGAACCGTCACGCGGTTCCACGAGACCGCGAGGTCGGGGTGATGGTTCTGCCGGTTCGCCACCGCGGCGACCGCGTTGACGAACGCGATCGCGCCGTCGAACCCGTCGCGCTCGAAGGTCTTCGTGAGGGCCTGACCGTCGTTCGCCCAGCCGGCCGGAACGTCGAGGTTCATCGCTAGACCACTCCTTTCGCGCGCAGCTCGCGCAGCGACGCGTCGACCGCCTCGGCGGTGAACGCCACGTCGTCGTCGCCGTGCGCGGTCGAGAGGAACATCACCTCGTTGTGCGAGGGCGGCAGCAGCACGCCGCGGTCGCGCATCGCGTGGTAGAACGCCGCATAGGCGTGCTGGTCGTCCCGCCGCTGGTCGTCGTACGAGCGGGTCGGCGGTCCCGCGCGGAACGTGAAGCCGACGATCGACTCCGTTTGCACGACCGCGTAGTCGAGCTCCAGCGCTCGCAGCGTCGAACGGATCGCGGCGGCCAGCGCGCGCGCACGGCGATCCAATGCGGCATACAGCGAGGGGTTCGCTTCGAGGTGATCGAGCACGCGCAGCGCGACCGCCGTCGCGAACGGCATCCCGGCGTGCGTTCCGCCGGTGAAGCACGGGCCGTCCGGCGCCAGCACCGCCATCACGTCCGCACGGCCGCCGAACGCCGCGACCGGGAAACCGCCGCCCATGATCTTCCCGATCGCCGTCAGGTCCGGCGTGATACCGAGCCGCCTCTGCGCGCCGCCCAGACCCAGCCGCAGCCAGGTGATCACTTCATCGAACACGAGCACCGCACCGCAGCGGTCGGCGCGCGCGCGCAAGCCTTCGAGAAAGCCCGGGACGGTCTCGACCAGACCCATGTTGGCGCAGACCGGTTCGACCACGATCGCCGCCAGCCGGTCGCCGACGCGCGCCAAGTGCCGGTCGGCGTCGCCGAGATCGTTGTAGCGGGCGACCGCGAGATCGCCGACCACCGCGCGCGGGATCCCCGATCGCTCGGCGTGCGGCGTCTCCGCCGAGGCGCCGGCGTCTTGCAGCGCGAGATCGAAGTGGCCGTGATAGTTGCCCGCGAACTTCAGCACCGCGTCCCGCCCGGTATACGCCCGCGCCACGCGAATCGCGCTCTGCACCGCTTCGCTGCCCGTCGTCGTGAAGCGCAGCTTCTCCATCGACGGCAGGTGCGCGCGGACGCGGCGCGCGAGCTCGAGCTCCTCCGGCGCCGTCGAGCCGTACACGACGCCGCGCGCGGCGAGCGCGTCGAGCCCGCGCAGGAACGGCGGCGTGTGCCCGAACAGCAGCGGTCCGTACGCCATGACGTAGTCGACGTACCGGCGCCCCTCGGCGTCGTACGCGTACGGCCCTTCGCCGCGCACGCACACGAACGGCTCGCCGCCCACGCGGCGTCCGGCGCGCACCGGGGAGCTCGCGCCTGCGGCGAGCACCTCGTCTCGTCTCGTGGTCGAAGAAAGAATGTCGAATCCTCCGTTCGGTGTGTTCCCGCGCGCGATCCGGCCGGCGCTGCGCGAGCCTTCCATCGGAGCCGGGCGCACCGTTGCTCGAACGGCGGTAGACCGTGCGGGAACGGCACCGGAAAGCCTCCCCCGATCTCGGGGTGGAGCAGCGGTGGTGACCCGGTCTAACGATTTTCGCCCGGCGCCGGCGCGGTTACCATGCTGACGCTATGGAACACAAGGTTGCGAAACTCGGATCGGCGGTGGCCGCGGCGGTGCTCGGGCTCGGCATACCGGCGCTCGCTTCCGCCCAAACGCTGCCTCAGTCCGACGAGCAGACGAACGACACCTCGCTGATGAGCGCGTCGATGATCGAGGACGCGAACGCCCCCGAGATGATGCCCGTCTCCGACGCGATCGCGTCGATGAGCGAGCGCACGCAAACGCTCGCCGACATGGGGACGATCTCGGCCGACGACATCGCGGTGGTCTCGCTCTCCGACATCGGGCTCACCGCCGAGCAGCGCTACACGCTGATGCAGAACGTCGATCCGTCGAACGCGGCGACGCTCCTGCAAACGCTCGGCACGGTAACCGTCGCGGAGAACGGCGGCACGGCGGGCGACTCGCAGAGCTTGGCCGATCACCTGAAGATGCTCGGCGTCGATCCGGCCGGCGTGGTCGCGGCCGACGTCGGCAGCGATGGCGAGGTCACGATCTACTACCAGTAGTCCACTCGGACACGACGCACGCGCGCAAAGAACGAGGGCCTTCCGTCGCCCTCGTTCTTCTCGTTTCACGGCGAAGGGACGCGGGGTACACCGGGGTCATGACCGCTCGCCGCTGGCTTCGAACGGGCTGACGGTGCGGCGCGCGAACGGGAGGGGCCGCGCGCCCGCGGCGCTCGTGCTGTGGATCGCGTTCGCGGCGGTCGAAGCGCTGCTGGTCGGCAAGATCGATCCGCAGGAGACGCCCGTCGGCATCGCGATCGCCGGGCTGGCCGCGCTCTGTACTACCGGCGCACTCGTCGCGGCGGGCGACCGTTACGCCGTGCCGCTCGGCGCGTTCGCTCGACTGCCGTCGGTCGCGGCGGCCGTCGTGCGCGACACGTTCGTCGTCACCGGCGTGCTGCTGCGCGCGCTGGGCGGACGTCCGCCCGACGACCGTCTGGAGCGCGTCCACTTCGACGCCGGCGGCGACGACGCGCGCTCGGCGGCCCGCCGCGCGCTGGTCGTCGCGGGGACGTCGGCCAGCCCGAACTCCGTCGTCGCGGACGTCGACCTCGAGCGCGGCGCGATGATCGTCCACCGCCTCGCCCGATGAGCGTCTGGCTGCTCGCGAGCGCCGCGCTGATGCTGGGGATCCTGCCGTGCGTGCTGCTCGCCGTGCGCGGAAACGTGGTCGACCGGCTGATCGCGCTCGAGCTCGCCAGCGTCTTCACCGTGCTCGCGCTGCTGACGTTCGAGCAAGGCGAACAGCGGCAGTCGTTCTTCGACGTCTCGCTCGCCCTCGCGGTGCTCGCCTTCCCGTCGAGCCTGCTCTTCGCGCAGGTGTTCCGCCGATGGCTGTGAGCCTCGACCACGCGGTCATCACGGCGCTGCTCGGCCTCACCGTGCTGCTCGAGGTCGTCTGCTGCGCCGGGATTCTCGTCATGAAGACGCCGTTGCAGCGGCTGCACTACGTCGGCCCGGCCGCGATGGTGTGCCCGGTGCTGGTCGCGGTCGCGATCGCGGTCTCGAAGAACCCGCTCTCCGGCGCCGGGCTCAAGGCGCTGTTCATCGCGGCCGTGCTGGTCGCGTTCGGACCGGCGCTCTCGCACGCGACCGGCCGCACCGCGCTGGCGCGGCGCGGGCCCGAGCACCCGCTGCTCCGCGCGCCGGAGGAGGCGTGATGGAACAGGTCGCGCAAGGCGTCGCGCTGGTCCTCACGGCGGTCGTCGCGACGGTCGTCGTGCTCGCGCGCGAGCCGAAGCGCCAAGTCTTCTGCTTCATGATCTACGGGCTGGTGCTGACGCTGCTCTTCACGGTGCTGCAGGCGCCGGACGTCGCGCTCTCCGAGCTCGCCGTCGGATCGGTCGCGATCCCGTTCGCCGTTCTGGCGACGCTCGTGCGCATCGAGCACGGCTCGAAATGAGCGACCGCGCGCGCACCGCGATGGTCGCGATCTCGGGCGCGGCGCTGCTGCTCCTCGCGCTGTGGGCGATCGCCGGTCTGCCGTCGTTCGGCAACTATCCCGGACCGTACGGGACCGTGCTGAACACGGTCGCCCCGCACGAGCGGCAGATCCCGAACATCGTCACCGCGGTGAACTTCGACTATCGCGGCTTCGACACGCTCGGCGAAGAGTACATCCTCTTCGCCGCGGTGGCCGGGATCGCGCTGGTGCTGCGCGAGGACCGCAAGCGCACCACGCAGGCGCCGCTGCCGTCGCGGCGCGAGCTGCACGCCGCCGCGCGCACCGACGCGATCCGCGCCTTCGCCGCGCTCGCGCTGCCGGTCACCGTCGCGTTCGGCGTGTACCTCGGCGTTCACGCCGCGCAGACGCCGGGCGGCGGGTTCCAGGGCGGCGCGATCACGTCGGGGGTCGCCGCGGTCGTGTTCGTCGGCCTCGGCTACGGCGCGTTCTCGCGGTTGGCGCCGCAGGGGCCGGTCGAGGCCGTCGAAGCGCTGGGCGCGGGCGCGTACGCCGCGATCGGGCTCGCGACGCTGATCGCGTCCGGCGCGTTCCTGAAGAACGTGCTGCCGCTCGGCGGCGAGGGCCAGTTCTTCTCCACCGGAACGATCGCGCTGATCAACTTCTGCGTCGGCGTCGAGGTGTGCGCCGGCTTCATCCTGATGTTCCTCGAGTTCTCGCACGAGACGCGCGTCGAGCAGGCCGAGCCCAAGCCATGACGATCGCGTATCTGCCGTTCGCCGTCGCCGCCTGGATCTTCGTGATCGGCCTGTACGGGATGGCGACGAGCCGCAACCTGATCCACCTGATCCTGTGCCTGTCGGTCACCCAGTCGGCGACCTACGTGCTGATCCTCGAGGTCGGCTACCGGCTGGGCGCGACCGCGCCCGTCTTCAGCGACGTGCTGCCCGGGACGCGCGCCGTCGATCCGGTCGTCGACGCGCTGACGCTGACCGACATCGTCGTCGGCGCGACGGTGACCGCGCTGCTGCTGGCGTTCGCGCTGCGCATCCACAAGCGAACGCAGACGCTCGACCCGGACGCGCTCCGCGCAATGCAAGGATGAGCCCGGACGCCCTCGCGCCGCTGGCCGTCGCGGTCCCGCTCGCCGTGGCGGCGCTGTGCGCCGCGATCGGACCGTTCGTTCCGCGCCGCGTGCTGGACGTTTTGGCGATCGCGTGCGGCGTGTTCTGCGTCGTGGTCTGCGTGCTGCTCGCGCAGGCCGCGGTGCAGGGAACGGTGGTGCACTGGTTCGGCGGCTGGACGCCGCGCCACGGGATCGCGCTCGGCATCGCCTTCACGGTCGACCCGATCGGCGCTGCGCTGGCCGCGTTCACCGCGTTCCTCGGCACCGCCGCGCTGCTGTACGCATGGACCTACTACGACGAGTCCGGTCCGCCGTTCCCGGTGCTGATGCTGGTCTTCACGGGCGCGCTGATCGGCTTCTTCCTGACCGGCGACCTCTTCAACCTGTTCGTCTTCTTCGAGCTGATGGGCGTGGCGGCGTACGCGCTGACTTCGTACCGCAGCGAGGACGAGTCGGCGGTGCTCGGCGCGTTCGGCTTCGCGGTGCTGAACAGCATCGGCGCGTTCCTGATCCTGCTCGGGATCGCGCTGGTGTACGGCCGCACCGGTGCGCTCAACATGGCGCAGCTCGGGCACGCGCTCGGCGGCGGCGCCGACGCGCTCGTGCTCGTCGCGTTCGCGTTCATCGCGGCCGGGCTGCTGGTGAAGGCGGCGCTCGCGCCGTTCCACTTCTGGCTGGCGGACGCGCACGCCGTCGCTCCGACGCCGCTGTGCGTCCTCTTCTCGGGGATCATGGTGCAAGCCGGGATCTACGCCGTCGCGCGCGTCTACTGGAGCGTCTTCTCCGGCCCGCTCGGCCCGCACGAGCACACGCTGCGCGCGGTCTTGATCGCGTTCGGCATCGTGACGGCGTTCAGCGGCGGCATCATGTCGTTCGCCCAGCGGCACTTCAAGCGGCTGCTCGCGTTCTCGACGATCGCGCACACGGGTATCCTGGTGTGTGCGCTCTCGTTCTTCAGCGCACGGGGCGTCGCGGCGATGTTCGCGTACACCCTGGGCCACGGGCTCGCGAAAGGAGCGCTCTTCATGTGCAGCGGCATCCTGCTGAACCGGCTCGGCGGCGTCGACGTCGAGGAGCTGCGCGGCAAGCTGCGCTCGCGGCCGTGGGGCACCGCGGCGATCGCGGTCGGCGCGCTCGCGCTGGTCGGAATGCCGCCGTTCGGAACGTTTCTGGGCGGCGCGCTGTTCGAGGAGGCCGCGCACGAAGCCGGATTCTTCTGGCTGCCGCCGCTGCTCGCCGTGGCCGCCGCGCTGACCGCCGGGTCGGTGCTGAACGCGCTCGGCCGCATCGCGTTCGGCTGGGGACCGCTGCCCGATCCCGGCGCGAAGTCGCCGCGGCACGAGTCGAAGGAGGCGGACGGCAAGGGCTTCCCGTTGATGATGTACGCGCTCGCCGCGCTGCTCGTCGTGTGCTCGTGCGCGATCGGGTTCTTCGCCGGCGCGGGCGGCGCGGCGACGGCGGCGGCGGAGCGGTTCGTCGACCGCGGCGCGCAAGCCGCGGCGGTGCTCGGCGGCACGCCGAGCGGACCGCTGGCCGCGGCGCACTTCACGCCGAGCCTCTCCGCGATCGTGACGAACGTGCTCGCGACGCTGCTCGCGTTCGGGATGGCGGCGCTCGCGCTGTTCTGCCAGCGGCTGCCCAGCGCCGGCGCGCTGCTGCGCGGTGCCGCCGCGGCGGTGGCGCCGCTGCGCCGCGTGCACGACGGCGTCGTGACCGATTACATCGCCTGGCTCGCGGCCGGAGCCGCGACGCTCGGCGCGGCGCTCGCGGTGCTCGCGCGATGATCCCGTCGAACGCGCTCGCCGCCGCGCGGCGCGAGGTCGACGCGCTCGCCGCCCGCGCGCACTGGAGCGAAGCCGCGCGGTCCGACGCGCACGGCGTGATCGACGCGACCGCGACCGGCTCGATCGGGCCGCGCGAGATCGCGCAGCGCTACCGTGCCGTCGCCAAGACGCTCGACCGCGCCAGCCGCGCGCGCTTGTGGCAGGCGGTGCGGCGCGTCGCGAAGAGCGGTCTGCGCACGATGCTCGACGCCGTCTACCGCAACGAGCTGTGAATGGTGCGCTGACGACGCCCCAGAAAGGCCGCCCATGCCGACCGCAGCCCCGTACCGCGCCGACCACGTCGGAAGCTTCTTGCGCCCGCAAGAGCTGCTCGCCGCGCGCCATGACGGAACCGATCCGGAACGGCTGCGCGCGCTCGAGGACCGCGCGATCCTGCGCGTGCTGGAGAAGCAGCGCGACCTCGGGTTCGCGCTGTTCACCGACGGCGAGCTCCGCCGCGGCGGCTTCATGACCGATCTGACCGACGCGGTCGCCGGGTTCGACGAAGGCGAAGGCGTCGCGCGCTCGTGGAACGCCGCCGGCTCGGCGACCGTCGCGCCGAGCGCGGTCAAAGGCATCGTGACGCACAAGCTGCGGCAGACGCGCCGGCTGACCGCGCTCGAGCTGCCGTTTCTCGAGCAGCACAGCCCCGGCCCGATCAAGATGACGCTGCCCAGCGCGACGCAGTTTCCCGCGATCGCCTACAAGAAAGGGATCAGCGAGAGCGCGTACCCGAACCACTCGGCGTTCTTGCAGGAGGTGGTCGACATCGTGAAGGCGGAGACCGCGCACCTGGCCGACCAGGGCGTCGCGTACATTCAGATCGACGCGCCGCGCTACAGCTACTACCTCGACCCGAAGTGGCGCGACTTCTTGCGCGCGGAGCTCGGCGAGCCCGACGCGCTGCTGGACGAGGCGATCGCGGCGGACAACGCGTGCTTCCGGGCCGCGCGCAGGCCGGGCGTGACGCTGGCGATCCATCTCTGCCGCGGCAACAACCGCAGCCAGTGGTACGCGGCCGGCGGCTACGACGCGATCGCCGAGAAGCTCTTCAACCAGCTCGAGGTCGACCGTTTTCTGCTGGAGTACGACGACGAGCGGTCGGGGACGTTCGAGCCGCTGCGCTTCGTCCCGCACGGCAAGACCGTCGTGCTCGGCCTCGTCAGCTCGAAGAAGCCGCAGCTCGAAGATCAGACCGAGCTGCTGCAGCGGATCGAAGCGGCGAGCAGGGTCGTTCCGCTGGAGAGCCTCGCGCTGAGCCCGCAGTGCGGCTTCGCCTCGATGGCCGAAGGGAATCTGCTCACCGAGGAGGATCAGTGGGCGAAGCTGCGCCTGGTGGTCGACACCGCGCGCAAGGTCTGGGGCTGATCGCGCTGCGCGCGCCGGCATGACGCTCGCGCTGCTGCTGCTCTCGGCGGCGCTCTACGCGTGGGGAGTCGCGCGCGTGCGGCGAGCGCGGCGCGCGTTTCCGGCGCGCGCCGTCGCCGCCTTCGCGGCGGGGCTCGCGGTCGTCGCAGGTTCGCTGCTCGGGCCGCTCGACGCGCTCGCCGACGCGTCGCTGGCGTGGCACATGGTGCAGCATCTCGCCCTCGTCTCGGTCGCGGCGCCGCTGCTGCTGCTCGGCGCGCCGCTGCGGCTCGCGCTCGGGGCGCTTCCGGCGCGACGGGCCGCGGCGCTCGCGCGCTGGATGAACGCGCCGCTCGTGCGCCTGCTCACGCATCCGGTCTTCGCCTGGACCCAGTTCGCGCTCGTGCTCTACGGCACGCACTTCTCGCCGCTCTACGAAGCGGCGCTCGAGCACGAGCCGGTCCACGCGCTCGAGCACGCGCTCTATCTCGGCTCGGCGCTCGCCTTCTGGCAGCCGCTGCTCGCGGTCGCGCCGGCGCCGCACGCGCCGCCGCATCCGGCGCGCATCCTGATGCTGTTCCTCGCGCTGCCGATGAGCGCGTTCCTCGGCTTCGCCTTCTGGGTCGCGCGCGCGGTGACGTACCCGCACTACGCGGCGAACGCGAACGCGCTCGGCGATCAGATGAACGCCGGCGCGGTGATGTGGCTCGCCGGCGGGGCGCCGCTGTTTCTCGCGATGCTGTGGTGCGTCGCCGACTGGGGCGCGCGCGAGCACCGGCTCGAAGCCGTCACCGATGCGAACGCGCCGTAGCCGCGCGCCGGCGTGCCGTAGCGCGGTCTAGCGGTGGTCGGAACGGTGCAGACCTGCGGTGTGCACGTGCCGGGCGGCGTCGGCCACGGTGACTCCGCGAGCGCGGGCAGCGCGCCCAACACGGAAGCCGCGCCGGCCGATCCGCCGAGCGCGAGGAAGGTACGGCGGCCGGTCGTCATGCGCGCGACACCTCCGCTACGCCGCGAGCGCCGCCCAGATGGCGCTCGCGACCTTCGCCCGCAGCGGTACGAACGCGCGCCGCGCGAACACGTCGTAGTCGTTGGCTTCGATGCGAGCCAGGATCCCGCGGTACAGGCACGACGCGAGCCGAACACCGTAGCGAGCGTCGGGCGCGAGCAGCGCGATCCCGGGCTCGGCTTCCCGGTACAGCGCGCGCACGCGCTCGATCTCGAAGCGCATCAGCGCACGGAAGCGCTCGTCGAGCACGCCGCGCAGAACGTCGTCCTCGGAGCAGCCGAAACGGCGGAGGTCCTCGAGCGGCAGATAGATGCGGCCGAGCGCGGCGTCCTCGCCGACGTCGCGCAGGATGTTCGTCATCTGCATCGCGCGGCCCAGCGCGACGCCGTACCGCGCCGCCGCGGGCGAGCGCGTGCCGAGCACCGGCATCACCAGCAGTCCGACGGTCGATGCCACCAGATAGCAGTACTCGAGCAGCTCGCCGTACGTCGCGTAGCGCGACACGGTGACGTCCAGGCGCGCACCGCGCAGCAGCGCCAGCGCGGGCTCGGCCGGGATACCGAACCGCCGCGCCGCATCCGCGAAGGCCACGTACACGGGCTCCCGTGCCTCGCCGGCGTACGCGGCGCGCAGCCCGCGCTCCCACGCGTCGATCGCGTCGAGGCGTTCGCGCGCGGGCACGGCCCGGTCGACGATATCGTCGGCCGTGCGGCAGAACGCGTACACGGCCCAGATCGCACGGCGCTTCTCCGCGCTGAAGAAGCGCGAGCTGAGGTAGAACGTCTTGGAGTGCGCGCGCAGCACGTGCCGGCAGGCGCGGTAGGACGCGTCGACCGAGAGAGGGCCGGCGGGTTCGAGCCGCGTCGCTTCGTCCCCGAGCGATCGCGCGCCGGCGGCGAGCGGCGGCGCGTCAGACGCGCGCACGCGATGCCTCGAGCAGCGCGTCGACCGCGAGCCGCGCGCTGCGCACGGCGCCTTCGATGCTGGCGGGGAACTTCGTGTCCGTGTAGCAGCCGGCCAGAAAGAGGTTGCGCACCGGCGTGCGCGCGCCGGGGCGCAGCCGCTCGGCGCCCGGGCTCGCGCGGTAGACGCTCTTGGGGACGCGCACGAGCTTCGCTTTGACGAGGTGCTCCCGCGTCGCTACCGGGTACAGCTTGCCGAGGTCGTCCATCACGCGCGCGATCACGGTGTCGTCGTCGCGCGCGATCAGGTCGTCGGCGGGCGCGACGCAGGCCTCGATGAACGACTTCTTCAGCCACTCGTAGCCGGGCGAGACCATCCCCAGATCGGCGTGCACCGCGAGCAGCGTCCCCGGCGAGAACATCAAGTTCGTGAACGGCGAGACGGGCCGGTCGAACCACAGGTGCGCGTTGATCACCGGCGAGCTGTGCAGCTTCGCGACGCCGTGCACGAGCGGATCGGCGTGCATCGCCGCCGGCAGCAGCTTCTTCGCGTCGTGCACCGGTGTCGCGAGGATCACGTGCTCGGCCTCGAAGGTGCGCCCGTCGCGCGTGCGCACGCCGGTGCAGCGGTCGCCGGAGAACAGCAGTTCGGCGGCCGCCGCGTTCGCCTCGACCGTCGCGCCGCGCGCGCGCACGTGGTCCGCCAGCGGCTCGACGAAGCGCGGTCCCGGCGGCCCGTCGAGAAAACCGGCTCGGCTCGCGTTGCGCGAGGACGCGAAGTACGCCATGACGCGCAGCATCGCTTCGGCCGAGATGCGTTCGACCGGCGTGAAGTTCAGCGCCAGCGCCATCGGCGCGAAGAACGTGCGCAGCATGTGATCCGACATCCCGCGCCGGCGGTGCCATTCGGCGTAGCTGATGTCGTCCTGCGCGTCGGCGTAGCGGTGGTCGCGCAGCAGCACCGGCAAGGTGCCCTTCGCGAAGAGCAGCTTCTCCCAGGCGTTGAAGACGTAGCGCGCGTTCAGCACCGCGCCGATGCCGTTGAACGGGGACGGCGCGTCGGCGAAGCGGAACTCCTCGTAGACCGGCGCGCCGTTCCAGCGCGGCGAGAAGCTGGGCGGCATCGCCCAGGTCAGCGCGTGCGGCTGCCACAGCACGTGGTGCGCGATCCCGGCGTCCTTGAGCAGCGCGTGAAGCTGCGTGTAGCCGCCGAAGATCGCGTGGAGACCGGTCTCGAGGATGTCGCCGTCGCGGTCGCGCCACGACGAGAGCTTGCCGCCCAGGACGGCGCGCTTCTCCAGCACCGTCGCGCGGCGACCCGCATCGGCGAGGTAACGGGCGGCGGCGAGCCCGGCCGGGCCGGCGCCCACGATCAGCGTGTCAACCATCACGAGCCTTCGGCGTGTCGAACGAACGGGTCGTCCCATGCCCGTCAACGAACCCGCTCAACCGGTCCTGTCCGCTTGTCCTCCGACGAAGGTAGCAGCTCCCGCCACATGCCCACCGAGATCGGTCCCCAGACCAACATCCGCGAGCTCGTCGCCGCGTTTCCCACCGCGGAGAACGTGCTGACCGAGTTCGGCCTGCACTGCGCGGGCTGCGGCGTGAACAAGTACGAGACGATCGAGCAGGGCGCGAAAGCGCACGGGCTGCGCGTCGAGCCGATCATCGCGGCGCTCACGCAGGCGCGGCTGTCGGGCCGGGTTCCGCTGGTGATGAACGAGGACAAGACGCCGCAGCGCCGCGCGCCCGGCGAGTTCGCGCGCCGCGCGCGCTTCAAGTACGTCGTGCCGGTGATGTCGGGCAAGGGCGGCGTCGGCAAGTCGCTGACGACCGCGCTGCTCGCCGTCGGCCTCCGGCGCGCGCGCATGAAGGTCGGTATCCTCGACGCGGACATCACCGGCCCGTCGATCCCGCGCCTGTTCGGGCTGACGCAGCCGCTCGGGCTCGAGCCCGATCCGTCGACGCCGCCGGGTCAGCAGCCGAAGCCGCTGATGGTGCCGGCGATGTCGCGCTCGGCGATCGAGATCGTCAGCTCGAACCTGCTCACCGACAAAGAGGACACGGCGATGATCTGGCGCGGCCCGATCCTCTCGGGCGTGATCCGGCAGTTCTACGAGCAGGCGCTGTGGAGCGATCTCGACTACCTGCTGATCGACCTTCCGCCGGGGACGTCGGACGCGCCGCTCACGGTGCTGCAGTCGCTCGCGATCGACGGCGTCGTGCTGGTGACGATGCCGCAGCGGCTGGCGACGATGATCGTGCGCAAGGCGGCGAACCTCGTGCACCAGCTCGGCAAGCCGATCGTCGGCGTGGTCGAGAACATGTCGTACTTCGTCGCACCCGACACCGGGACGCGCTACGACGTGTTCGGGCCGTCGTATGCCGATCAGGTCGCGGAGCTCGCCGGCGCGCCGGTGTTCGCGCGGCTGCCGATCGATCCGAAGCTCGTCGGGCTCGCCGACACCGGCCGCGTCGAAGAGATCGACGACCCGGTCGTCGACGTGCTGGCCGAGAAGCTCCGAGCCGCGATGGCCGCGCGCCCGCCGAAGCCGGCCGAGACGATCTCGCTGATCTAACGTTCCTTCTCGCCGCTAGGCACGACAACGACGGGTCACCGCAGGTCGTCGCCCAGCGAAGCGATATCGCGGTCGGCTCGTGATGACGCTTCGCGAACCGCGAGGTACGAGCTGAAGTCATTGCGACGAACCGTCTCGCGTCGTCGCGCCGATCGCCATCGGACAGTGTTCTCGGCGCAAGTCAGCTCGGTCATGCGCACCGCCGCAACCGCTGCGCCGGGACGCTGCTGCACCACGAGGCGCTCGACGAGACGGACGGTCTCCGGCCCTCCGCCGGCGCGACACGCTGTCCCGAACCGGGCGGCTTCCGGCCAGCCCGGTAGTTCGTCCCCAGGGCGTTCCTGGGCCGCGCCTTGGAGCACGCTCCGAAGAGCGTCCCCGGCCGCGAGCGCGATCGCGTTGGACGGGCCTCGCGGCTCATCGACCCAGCCGAAATGCTGCTCGTTGCGGCCGCGTCCCCAGCGCGGTTCGAACGCGGACGCGCAGTCGATGGCGACGACGCTCGCGCCGCCGGTCGCGAGATAATGCGGCTCGACGGTCGAGTTGTGATGCACCGTGACGTGATAGCCGCGGTCGAGCTGGAAGCGTGAAAAGAGCAAGAGAGCCCCAAGGCGGCCGCGGCACATGCCCGGTCCGAGCGCCGCGACCGCCGAGAGATTCGGTGCGCGAGCGGTGGTCACGACGAAGCCGCGTTGGTGCAGCTCGCTCGTGATCGCGTCCGTCGCAGGGTTGGACGGAGGCGATTCGATGCCCAGCTCATCGGGCTCGAATACGACCGCGCTTCGCTGCGGCGCGCCTTCGGCAGCCGGCCCCTCCGTGGGTCCGAAACCGAGCAGCACCAATGCAACAGCCGGCGCCAGGAGCCGGGTCAGGCAGTCGACGCGACGTAGAGCCATAGTCCGGTCCGATCGTCGCGGACGACGAGCAGCAGCGGAGCATACAGATCCGAGACGCCGAGTGCCGGCCGTGCGACGCGCGGAACGCCGCCGTCGATGATGGGGCCGGGGTCGGAGAGCCCGTGAAGCTGCGTCACCGCGTCGATCGTGAGGTCGCTCGGCGTCAGGCGTATCTCGGTCTCCTCGAGCATGCCGCCGGCGTTCAACGTGCCGAACCACCCTTGCGGAAGCTCACCGTACGAGAACGCGGACCGCAGCGAAAACCCCGTGACGCGGAGGATGCCGTTCGTCGCCACGAAGCCTTTCTCCAAGGCATCGAGTCGGTCAGGGCTCAACTCCGACGCCAGCGCTTTGACGCGCGCCGCCGATCCGTAAAACAGCAGGACCGTTTCCGACGAACCGCTCGCCGTCGCACGGGCGAGCATTCCACGCAGCCCGTGGCCGTCGTCGAGCCAGCGGGCGCCGAACGGCAGCGCCTCATTCCATCGGGCGGCGAGATGCATGGCGACGAGCGCGTTGAGGACGTTCGTGCCGCTCCCCGCCCACCGCCGGCGAGATACGGAGTCGGCGAGTACCCGATCGAGCCGGCCTGCGGTGACGCGCGCGCTCCAGGCGTTCATCGACGCATCGAGCGCGTCCGGCGCGCGACCGGCGATCGTCTCGGCGGTCCATTCGGTGCAGTACGCCGAAGCCAGACGCTCCCGAACCGGCACCGGAACCCTCACGACGGCCGGATCGTACCAGACCGCGTCTTCCACGGCCAAGCCGGACCCCCGAAGCGCCGCGATGAGCGCTTCGTTCGCCGCATTGTAGGCCGCCAGCGGCGTAGATCCGATGCCGAGCGACGCCCGAAGCGCGCGAACGTCTTGCACCTGATAGGCCCGCGGCACGGCAACCGGATCCGCGGTCCCGTTCGGCGGCGGGCCGGGTTCGTTCAGGATCAGCGCGTACGACAACCAAGCCGGAACCGGGCTGAAAGCGCGCAGCGACGGGCCGCCGTCTGAGCGCACCGCCGCCGCCGCGAATGCGTTGATCGCGCGCGCTGCGCGGCGCGCCGCATCGGTCGTCGCGACCGGGCGGCACGTGGGAGGATAGTCCGGGGCTGCGCCGGCGAGTGGCGAAACGGCGAGACTGAGGCAGCACGCGAGAACCGTGCCGGCCAGCCCCGGAAGGCGGATCACGTCGGCGCTTGCTGGTGCAGAAGCAGCCAGTACGCATCCGCCGGCAGGTAGCCGCCGTCGAACGTCGGCTTCGTCTGCAGGAAGCTACCGTAGAACCGATTGTTCGGCAAGGCGAAGAGTGTGTATGAGATCATCGGCGGAGTCGGCGAGGTGCTGTCGGTGTATGCCGCCTCGAACGTCGTCCAGCGCATCGACGAGCCGGGAACGCTGCTGCTTGCCGATCCGGGCGGCGGGTTCGAGTACGTGTACGGCGTTGGCGGAATGGCAATCGGGTTCCCGTCGGGATCGGTGCCCCAGCTGGGCGACTGCACGAACACGTCATTGATGTTCACCGTGTAACGACCGTACAGGTCGCTCATGTCGTGCACCGACCCCGTCGCCGTGCGGTACCAGTCACCTCCGACCGAGACGTAGGTCGTGCCCGGGTCATTCGGATCCGCGATCGAAACCATCTGGTGCTCGGGGATCGGCGCATTTTGCCAGATGATCGACGACGCGGTTGCCGCGAACGGCGGGAGGTTGTTGTACCCGAGCGGCTGCGCCGGATCGTACGCGGGAATGTTGGACGTGTCCGGCATTCCCAGGTAGCCGTGCGACGCGAGCCAGAAGTTGATCGAGATCGGCTGGTAATCCGGCGCCTGGTGCGGGTCGATGCGATGCACGGCCCAGAACGTTCCGTCGGACCGGGCGGCGATCTGCTCGCCGACGAATCCGGCGTTACCCAGCGCCACCCTTCCGCTGATGTCGGCGACGTACTCCGGTCCCGCCGGACCGGCTTGCATCATCCACGCGCCCACTTGCGGCGGAAGGTTCGTGAAGCTGTACTGCGGGTTCGCGTCCGCGATCGCTTGATAGAAGTCGCGGTCGAGTCCGTACTGTTCGGACAGAACGTAGTTCTCGGTGAACGCGCCCAGCTCGGCGGCCATGTCCATGTACGTGTGCCACTGTCCGTCCGTCCCGTCGGCACCCACGACACGCATCTCCTTCACCGACGTGTCGAAGACGAGCTGACCGCCGCCGCTGCTGCTGGAGCCGAACATGCCTTTGACCTTGTCGTACATCGGGTACAGCCACTCCGGCGCGTCGGACTCGGTGGGGAAGCGAGCCAGGATTTTTTCGACAGCCTGGATTCCGGTGTCTTGGAAGAAGACCTCGCGCAGGAAGTCGCTCTCGGTGAACCACTGTCCGTTCGCGCCGGCATGGCCGATCAGATCGGCGACGTCCTGTCCGAACGTGGGCGTATCGTACTTGTCCGGCATGTTCTCCGGCTTGTCGTGGTTGCCGCCTACGAAGGCCGCGATCAGACCGATGCCGATCGCCACCCAGATGCCCGCGGGCCCGCTGAGCGAGAGGGCCTGCTCGAGCCCGAGGACGCCCGACGTCGTCTCGATGCCGCCCGCGACACCGCCTTCGGTGAAACCGTTGTAGATCGAGATGATGCTGCCGACGGCGAGCGTAAAGGTGCCCAGCGCGTGCGAGACGTCTTTGCTCAGGCTCAGGATCTTCGCATCCGCGGCGGCTTGAACGATCTGCGCCGCGCCGTATGCGGCCTGGAAAAAGTTTCCGTGGAGCAGCTCGCCGATCTGCGTCGAGATCGTCGAGAGGTCGTCATAAAGACGGAAGATCGCGCCGACGCCGTGCTGCTTGTCGTGGATGAGCACCGAGATGAGCGACTCGGTGTTGGCGAGATTCGGCCGCTGCAGCTCACGCAGGAACGCGAGGGCCTTGTCGAGATTGGCCTTGAGATCGGCCGCTTCTTTCGCGTAGTCGCGCGGAATCGACGGATCGACCGGCGTCGGTCCGTACGGATCGTTGGTCGGATCGGTCGCATCAGCGGGATTCTCGGGATCCTCGGGCGACGGCTCGGCGTCCGCTACCTGTTGATTGACCTTGGCCCGGACGAACGCCAGCAGATCATCGCGCGTCATGTGATCGAGATCGAGACCGAGCGCTTTACACATCTGCTTGAACTGGTCGGCGCTGAGGGTGAACGTCTTACCGTTGCTGCCGATACCCCAGTCGGGTCCGATCCACAGCGCCTTTGCACCGGTCTTGTCGCCCTGCGCCGTGAGGTAGCCCCCAATGTATCCCACGAGCTCGACGAGCGTCGGCGACGAGATCGCATGTTTCCCGTCCGTGTAATCGGGCTCGTTCACCGCGCTCGGCGGCCAGCTCCCGTCCGCGGAGTAGGGGTTGATCAGGCCCGCTTTCGACAACAGTGTGCTGCGATATGCGTCGATGAACTCTTTGGGCGAGTTCTTCAGGAGGTCGGTGTAGTCCAGGACGTGATTTCCTTCGTGCCCCACCGTCTCCACCAAGAGGCCGTTTTGCGTCCGCCTGTCGGCGATATTGCTGGCGTCGATATCGGGTAGCTTGTCGACCGCGACGATGAAGAAGTATTGCCCCGGATGATTGGGGTCGGGCATCGGCAATGTGACGCCCATCGGGTTATCCAGCGGATTGGGCGCCAACGACGTGAATTCGTGGATATCAGCCGGTGCCGTGGGTTTCGGCGCCTGGATCGCCGCGTCGATGTAGATCTGATAGCCCGACGCTTGCATCGCGGCCCACTGCGCTGCGAACACCGCGTTGCCGCTCCCCGGTACGAGCGCCTGAACGATCGCGGCGTTCAGCTTATTGTCGTCGACGGTGATGTTGTTGTACTTGTGCGGTGTGGACCCGGGCGTGACGTGCGGCACTTGTACCGGCGTGGTCGGAAGCTTCGAGCCCGGAACCGTCTGGGGCGGCGGATCGGACTGTGGCGCGCGGAATTCGGTGCTGGAAAGCGCCGTGATTTGCGGCTCGGTCATCCCGTCGATCTGGTCCTTGGTGAACGCCTGCACTTGCGGCTCGACGAGCACGCTGAGCTGATCGGGTGAAAGGCGCGCGATCTGCGGAGCGATGAGGACACCGATTTGCCCAGGGGCGAGCGCGGCCATCTCGGTGTTGCTGAGTTGCGCGATGGCATCAGCCGGGATCGAGGGTACGGCCGCCGCCTGAATCAGCGCGACACGATCACCCAGCGCGGTGAGCTGTGCCGGCCTCAGGCTCGTGAGCTGCTGTCCGGTCAAGTTTTGCAGTGCACCGTCCGAGAGGCTCCCCAATGCCGACAGCGCCGCGATCTGGCCGGGCGCGAGCAGCGCCACCTGGGCGATGGTGAGGGCCGCGGTCTGGTCGCCAGTGAGCGCCGTGAGCTGGTTCGCGGACAGCGCCGCGACGAAGGCGGGCGGCATGCGAGTGACTTGCACCTGCGTGAACGCGCTGATCTGCGTCGTCCCGAGAGCGGCGATCTGGGTCGCCGTCAGAGCCGCCACCTGCGTTTGCGAGAGCGCCTGAACCTGGTCCGCGGTCAAACCGCCCACCACGTCGGGTCTGAGCGCAGCGACCTGTGTCGACGACAGGGAGGCAAAGAACGACGGGGTAAGCTGCGCGGCCGTTGCAGACGATAGCGCATCGATCGCGGCCAGAGATCCGGCTTGCAGGGAACCGAGAGCGTTCAGCTTCTCGGCCTTCAGCGCACCGACTTGAGGCCCTGAGAGCGACGCGAGCTGCGAGGGCCCGAGCGACGCGAACTGCGCGGTGCTGAACCGTTCGTCGAGCGCGGATCCGACGAACTGGCCGAGCTGAGTGACGGTCAGCGCGGCGATTTGCCACGAGCTGAGCGCAGCGAGCGCCGTGTCGGTGAGATTCGCCGGGTAGCTCAATCCCGCGACCTGATCCGCGGCGAGCGCTGCAACCACCGCACCGCTCAACGTCGCGGTCTGCTCGGCGGTCAACGACGCGACCTGCGCTCCGCTCAATGCGGGCCCGTCGTTCGTGAAGAGCGCGTCGAGCTGCGCAGGGCTCAGCGAGCGCAGTTGCGCCGCGGTCAGCGCTCCGGCTTGAGCCCAGCTCAGCGCACCGAGCTGCGCGGGTGCCATCGTCGCCAACTGATCGGGTGTGAGCGCCGCAGCCTGTGCCGGTGTGAAGCGCTGGATCGACGTCCCGGGGAACTCCGCGAGTTGGGCGGCGGTCAGTGAGCCGGTCTGCGCTGCGCTCAGCGCTTGCAACGCCGCATCGCTCAACGACGAGATGCTCGCGAACTGCTGCAACTGCGCGCCGGACAGGATGGGAATCTGCGCCGCGACGAAGCCGCCGGTCTGCGCCGGGGAGAGTGCCGCGATCTGATCGGGGAGCGTGGCGCCGATCTCCGTATCGGACGCGAAGCCGATTTGCGCGGCCGTGAACGCTGCGACCTGACTGGGCGAGAGCGATGTCCACTGCGCGGCGCTGAAACCTCTCAGGTGATCGAAGTCGAGCGCCGCGAGCTGGAGGCTCGTGAGCGCTTGCACCTGCGGGACGGTGAGCGCGTGTTGGACCAACGGTGACGTGCTGTTGAGCTGCGACGCGCGCAGCGCCGGAATCTGGTCGGCGCCCAGCGCGGCGACCTGCGCGGGCAGCAGCGCGCCGAACCGGGCGTCGGAGATGGCCGCGAGCTGCGACGCGCCGAGCGCGCGGAGCTGCTCTCCGGAGAGCGCCTGGAGCTGCGCCGGCGATAGATCGGCGATCTCGCGGGGGTCCATCGCGCCGATCTGCGACGGCAGCAGCACCGCGATCTCGGCGGTGCCGAGCGCACCGATCTGCGGATCGGTGAGCGCAGCCATCTGCGCCGGCGTCGTCGCGGAAAGCTCCTCGTTCGTAAGCCAGCCGATCTGCTCCGGCGTAAACGACGCGATCTGTACGGCGGTGAGCGAGGCCCACTGTGTTGCGGTGAATTCCGGGACATGCTGCTGATCGAGCGCCGAAATTTGACTCGGCGACAAGCCGGTAATCTGATCCGCAGTAAGCGCTCGCTGTGCCGGGACGTTGAGGCTATTGAGCTGCTCCGGCGACAGCCCGCCGATCTCCGCCGGCGTCAGGGCTGATATCTGCGATGCCGTGAGCGCCGTGAAGAAGTTCAGACCGGCCGATCCGAGCGCAGCCGGTGTTATGGCGCCGATCTGCGGGTTCGTCAGCGCGCCGACCTGTCCGCCGGGCTCGAAGTCGAGCGCGGAAAGCTGCGTCCCGGTCAGCGCCGCGATCCCACTCGTTGCGACTGCGGACAGCGCACTCGGCGTGAGCGATGCCAGCCGCTCGTCGGTCAGCCCGGCGAATTGTTGCGGCGTGAGCACCGCCGCTTGCGCCGGCGTAAGCGCCGCGATCTGCGCATCGGAGAAGACGTTGAGCGATGCGAAGAGCGCCAGTTGCTCGCCGGTCAGCGCCTGTATCTGGTCGTGCGTCAGCGCTCCCAGCTGTGCGGTGCCGAGCACGGCGATTTGGGCCCCGCCGAGCATCCTCACTTCCGACGGCAAAAGCGCCTGTACTTGCTCGACCGAAAGGTCGGCGACCTCGCGCGGCTGCAGCTGGGAGACCTGTGCGGGAGTCAGCGCCGCGATCTGTGCCGGGGTGAGAGCGTTGACCTCGGCATCGGTCAAGGCGGTGAGCTGGGGCGCTGAAAGGGCGTCGAGCTGCGCGTTCGTCAGCCACGGAATTTCCGCCGGTGCGAGTGCGGCGATCTGGGCGGGGGTCAGCGCACCAAGTTGCGCGATGGTGAAGTTCGCCACATGCTCTTGATCGAGGGCGCCGAGCTGCGCGGGCCCGAGCGCCGCGATCTGCTGAGCGCTCAGCGCCTGCTGCGCGGAGACGCCCAGGCTGTTGAACTGCGCGCCGCTGAGAGCGCCGACCTCCGACGGGCTCAGCCCGGCCATCTGCGGGCCATTCAGCGCGCCATAGAAGTTCGGTCCGGCGGTGCTGAGCGCGGCCGGTGCGATAGCGGTGATCTGGACGGTCGTGAGCGCGCCGACCTGGCCGCCCGGTTCGAAGTCGAGCGCTGAGAGCTGGGCCCCGCTCAAGGCCCCGATCGCGGCGTTGGATACGAACGAAAGCGAGCTTGGCACGATCGAGGCAAGCCGATCGTTGGTCAGCGTGCTGAACTGGGCGGCCGTGAGCGAAGCGGCTTGCGCCGGCGTGAGTGCGGCGATCTGCGCATCGGTGAACGCGTTCAGCGACGGCAACTGGCCCAGCTGCGTCGTCGTGATCGCCTGTATCTGATCGTGCGAGAGCGCACCCAACGCGGCTCCCGTGAGCGCATCGAACCGCGCAAACGCCGCGATCTGGGCCGAGGACAGCGCGGCGATTTGAGACGCGGTCACGCCGGATAGCGCGCCCGTCGAGATCGCGCGCACTTGCGTGGGGAGGAACGTCGCGAGCTGCGACGGGCTCATCGCTCCGATCTGCGCGGCGCTCAGCCCCCCGATCTGCGCCGAGGTCAGCGCCTGCTGCGCCAAGACACCCAGACTGCTCAACTGCGCCGTACTCAGCCCGGCGATCTCCGCGGGCGTGAGCACGGCGATCTCGGCCGCGGTGAGCCAGTTGAAGAATACGGTTCCTGCCGCCCCGAGCGCGGCCGGCGCGATCGCCGCGATCTGTGCGCTCGTCAGGCCCTGGATCTGTCCGGCTTCGCCGTCGAGCGCGTCCAACTGCGCCCCGTTGAGCGCGCCCATCGCCGCCGGCGCGACCGCGGCCAGCGACGGCACGTCGAACGACGCCAGCCGGTCGTTGGTGAGGCCGCTGAACTGCGCCACGGTCAGCGACGCGGCTTGCGTGGGCGTCAGCGCCGCGATCTGCGCGTCGGAGAAGACGTTCAGCGTGGTCATCTGCGCGAGCTGAGCGGTCGTGATCGCCTGCGTTTGGTTGTGCGACAGCGCGCCGATCGCCGCTGCCGACAGCGCGTCGAAGTGCGGCAGCGCGGCGATCTGGCTGGACCCCAGCAACGCGACTTGCGCGGCCGTGATACCGGAAACCCCGCTCGCGCTCAACGCGCCGAGCTGGGCCGTCGTGAGCGATGCGAATTGCGTGTCGACGAGCCCAGCGATCTGCGCCGCGTTCCAGGCGGCGATCTGCGTCGTCGTGGTCGCCGCGAGCTCGGTCGCGGACAGGAACCGCATCTGCGCGGGCAGCAACGCGCCGATCTGCGTCGTCGTCAAACCGGCCCATTGCGTGGCGGTGAACTGCGCGACGTGCGAAGAGTCGAGCCCGGCGATCTGCTCCGCGGACAGCCCGCCGAGCTGCGCCGCCGTCAACGCCTGCTGCGCGGGGACGCCGAGGCTGTTGAGCTGCGCGAGGGTCAGGCCGTCGATTTCCGCGGGGGTCAGCACCGCGATCTCCGCGCCGGTGAGCCAGTTGAAGAACACGGTTCCCGCCGCGCCCAGCGAGGCCGGCGCGATAGCCGCCACCTGAGCACTCGTCAGGCCTTGGATCTGGCCCGCCTCGCCGTCGAGCGCGTCGAGCTGCGCGCCCGTGAGTGCGCCGATCCCCGCGGGCAGGACGGCTGCCAGCGACGGCACATCGAAGGACGCGAGCCGGTCGTTGGTGAGCCCGCTGAACTGCGCGACGGTCAGCGATCCGGCTTGCGTGGGCGTCAACGCCGCGATCTGCGCGTCGGAGAAGACGTTCAGCGTGCTCATCTGCGCGAGCTGAGCGGTCGTGATGGCCTGTGTTTGGTTGTGCGACAACCCAGCGAGCGCCGCACTCGTCAAGGAGCCGAACGACGGCAGCGCCGCGACTTGCGCGTTGCTCAGCGCGCCGAGCTCGGTGGACGCGAGGCCGGCGACCGCGGTCGGACTCAGCGCCGCGATCTCGGAGGTGCTCAGTCTCGCGAACCGGTCGCCGCTGAGGGCATCGATCTGCGCGTCGCTGAGCGACGCGATCTGCGTCGGGCTCAGCGCGCCGAACTGCGCGCTCGTGAACCGGTTGATCGCCGAGCCGCCCAGCTGTGCCAGCTGCGTGCTGGTGACGAGCGCGAGTTGCGCGTTGCTGAGACTCTGCAGCGCGGCGTCACTCAGCGTGGCGAACGGCGTGATCACGCTGATCTGATGCGGCGACAGGGCCGCGACCTGCGCGGTCGTGAGCTGCGCAACGTCGGCGGCGGTCGCCGCCCCGAGCTCGGCGTCGGTGAGTGCCGCGAGCGCGGCCGGTTGGAGCGCGCCGAAGTCGGTCGGCGTGATCGCCGCCATCTGCGCCGCCGTCATCCCCGTGATCTGCCCGGTGGTCAGGAGGCCGGCCTGCGTGGTGCTGAGCGCCGCGATGAAGGAGAGCGGCAGTTGCGCGAGGGTCGCCGGCAGGATCGCCTCCACGTGCGCCAGCCCAGGGATCTGTGTCGCACTGAGCGCGTTCAGTTGCGCGACGCTGAGCGCACCGACGGCCGCGGACGAGAGCCCGCCGAGTTGCGCGGGCAAGAACGCCGCGACCTGATGCGTCTGCAGCGACTGGATCTGCAGGGCCGTGAGCTTGGACATCTGCGTCGTCGTGAACGCCCCGACGAAGGCGTCGCTGGTCGCACCGAGCGTCGCCGGCTTGATCGAGCCGGGCCAGGTGAGCGCCTGAATCTGCGGGACCGTGAACGCCGCGAGCTGCGTGTTGGTCAGCGCCGCGGTCACCCCGCCTCCGAAGTACCCGATCTGCGTCGGCGTGAAGACGCCGATCTGGTGCACGGTGAACGCCGGCACCAAGAGGGGCGACAGTGAGCCGAGCTGCCCCGGACCGAACGCCGCGACGTGCGCGTCGTCGAGGCCCGCGATCTGCGTCGTGCTCAACGCGTTGAGCTGCGGAACCGAGAGCGTTTGGAACTGCGCCGTGGTGAGCGCGTTGAGCTGCGCGACGGTCAGCGCCGCGAACTTGGAGCCGCTCAGCGACGCGATCGCGCTGGTGTTGATCGCGGCGAGCCGGTCGTTCGTCAGCGTGGCGAACTGCGTCGCCGACGGGCCGGTCCACTGGTAGCCGGAGAGCTGTCCGATCTGCGCGGCGGAGAACCGGTTGAGGGTCGAGCCGGTAAAGCTGGCGAGTTGCCACGGCTGAATCCACGAGATCTCCGCGGCCGTGAGCGCGGCGAGCGCGGGATCGGACAGGCTCGAGAACGTGGGGAGCGCGATGAGCTGATCGCTGGAGAGCGCCGGCACCTGCGTGGCGGTCAGGGCGCCGACCTGCGCGGTGGTGAGCGCGCCGATCTGCTGCGTGGTCAGCACGCCGATCTGCGCGGTCGTGAAGTCGGCGATCTCGCGCGGCTGCAGCATCGCGATCTGCGCGGGCAGCAGCGCCGCCACCTGGGCGGTGGCGAGGTTGGAAATCTCCGCGTCCGTGAACGCGGTGAGCTGCGATGACGTCAGCACGTCGAGCTGCGCGGTCGTGAAGGCTTGCAAGTTCGCGGTGCACAGCGACTGGAGCTGGGCGGTGGTGAGGGCGGGGATCTGCGACGTCGTGAAGGCCTGCATCAGCGTCGGACCCGGGCTTCCGAACAGCGACGGCGTGATCCACGCGACCTGCTGGTTGGTGAACCACGACAACTGCGCCGGCGTGACATGGGGCCCGGTGAGGATTTGATTGACCTGGCCGGAACCGAGCGACTGAATCTGCGCCAAGTTCAGCGTCTGCGACTGCGCCGACGTCATCCCGCCGATCTGCGACACCGTCATCGCGCCGATCTGCCCGGCCGTGAGCGCTTGAATCTGCGCGGTCGTGAAGCCGGCGATCGCGCTCGGCGCGATCGCGGCGATCTGCGCGGTCGTCATCGCGTTCAGTTGCGCGGTGGTGAAGCTGGGCAGCTGCGCGGCGGTGAAGCCGCCCATCTGCGTCGTGCTCAGGAGCCCGATCTGCGCCGTGCTCAGGCCCGTGATCTGCGCTCCGGTCAGGCCAGAGATCCCGGTCGCGCTGATCGCCTGGAATTGCGCGGTGGTGAGCGCGTTCATCTGCGCGGTCGTCAGGGCACCGACCTCGCCGGCGGTCAGCGCGCCGATCTGCGAGGTGGTCAGGGCGCCGATTTGCGCCGTCGTCAGGTCCGTGATCTCACGCGGCTGCAGCATCGCGATCTGCGCCGGCAGCAGCGCCGCAACTTGCGTCGTCGTGAGGTTGGGGACTTCCGCGTCGGTCAGCGCCGTCAACTGCGTCGCCGTCATCACGTCGAGCTGCGCGCCGGTGAACGCTTGCAGGTTCACCGTCGAGAACGACTGGAGCTGCGCGGCGGTGAACGCCGGAACCTGCGAGGTGGTGAAGGCCTGAATCCAGGTCGCCGAGGAGCCGCCGAACAGCGACGGCGTGATCCCGGCGACTTGCGGGTTCGTCAGCCACGGGATCTGCGTGATCAAGAGGCCCGGCGAGACGAGAATCTGATTGGTCTGAGCGGTGGCGAGCGACTGCACCTGCGCGAGACTCAGCGTGTGCGACTGCGCCCCGGTCATCGCCGCGATCTGCGCCACCGTCATCGCGCCGATCTGGCCGGCCGTCAGCGCTTGAATCTGCGCCGTGGTGAAGCCGGCGATCGCGCTCGGCGCGAGCCCGGCGATCTGGGGATTGGTCAGCGTGTTGAGCTGCGCGGTGGTGAAGCTCGGAAGCTGCGCGGCGGTGAAGCCGCCCATCTGCGTTGTCGTCAGCAGCCCGATCTGCGCCGTGCTCAAGCCGGTGATCTGCGGCCCGGTCAAGCCGGAGATTCCGGTCGCGCTGATCGCCTGGAACTGCGCGGTGGTGAGCGTATTGAGCTGCGCGGTGGTGAACCCGCCAACGGCGCTAGCGCTCAGTGCGCCCATCTGCGCGGTCGTGAAGTACCCGACGTGCGCGGTGTTGAGCGCGGCCGTCTGCGCGCCGGTGAGGCCGCTGATCTGCGTCGTCGTCAGCGCCTGCAACGCGGCTTGGCTCATGTAGTTCAACTGCGTCGCGCTCAGGCCGCCGATCTGCGCCGCGGTGAGCGCCGCGCGGTCGTCGGTGGAGAGCCAACTGTAGAAGTCGACGCCGGCGCCGCCCAGCGCGCTCGGCGCGATGGCCGCGACCTGCGCCGGGGAGAGCGCGGAGATCTGCCCGCGCTCGCCGTCCATCGCGGCGAGCTGCGGCCCGCTGAACGCGCCCATCGCCGTGCTGGTGAACCACGCCGTCTGCGGGTTGCTGAACCAGGTGATCTGCGTCGTGGACAAGCCCTGGATCTGCGCGACGGTGAGCGACTGGATGTCCGCCTGCGTCATCGCCTGGATCTGCGCCTGCGTCCAGGTGTTCGAACCGCCCGCGGGAACCGCCATCGGCGTCGCGCGCCGCGCGCTCGCATTGCCGGCGGCGAGCCCGCCGCTCGGCGTATACGCCGCGCTGCCGGCGGTCGTCGGCGTACCGGGCGTATACGAGTCCGACTGCGCCGCTTCGTCGGCCGCCATCTTGTCGGCGTTGAAGAACCCGTCGACGATGATCTTCGCTTCGGCGCGCTGGTTCTTCGGCACGACGGTGAGGAAGTTGCGGCCGTCGGCGACGACCAGCTTCCCGGCCATCTTGCCTTGGCCGACGAACGTCTGGATCCCGAAGATGGTCGGCCCGGGCGGGCCGAGCAGCGCAGTGTCCGCGCTCGAAGCGCTCGGCGATGCTGCGAGGCTGGTGATTCCGTTCGTCATCCGTGCTCCTAAGATGCGCTGGTACGCAAAAGCGGTCGTTCGAGACGTCCTGTCCCGACGAGATCGTCTCCGCGGCGTCCGGCCGCGGAGGTCTACTGGTTCAGCGGTGCATGCGCACGCGGTTCCAAAGCGAAGCTCAACCCGTTTCTGGACGAGTGCCGCGCCCGCGCTCGGGCGCCCCATTGCGATCACTGTGCCACACCCGCTGCGTTGCGCGCTAGTGTGACAAATGTACTAAATTACGCTGCGTCCTTCCCAGGCCGGTGCGCCGTCCGCCCCGATGAGCCCGCCTCGGCGCGCCTCGCGCAGCAGCGCCGAACGGCTGTCGACGCCGAACGCCCCGAACAGCTTCGAGATCGAGTTGCGGGTCGTCTGCGCGGAGCGCCCGCGTGCGCGCGCGATCTCGGCGGTGGAGCGACCGTCGATGAGATGGCCGAGAATCTCGCGCTCGGCTCGGGACAGCGCGTTCAGCACGCCGTTGCCGCTGCGCCCGGCCGCCGCGGCGAGCCGGACGCGAAGCCACGAGCGCGGCGACAGCTCGCGCGCGTGGCGCTCGACGTACGCCGTGAGCATGCTGTCGTCGGTCATGTCCGCCAGCCGTAACGCCGCCGCCATCGCGCGGCGCGTGAACCCGATCTCACGATACTGGTCGAACGCGGCGCGATAGCGGCGCTTCGCGAGCAGCGTGCTGCCCGACGCGTCGGCGAGCACACCCTCCGCGTACGCGGAGAGTGCGGCGTGCGCGGGATGGGCGGCGTGCGGCGAGTCGGGCAGGTTCACCAGCGCGTGGCGCGCCCGCAGCGCGCGCCCGGCGCCTTCGGCGTCTCCCATGAGCGCCAGCGTCTCGGCGACGACGGCCGGCACGAGCGCGGCGTTCCAATCGCGGATCTCGGCCAGGTCGAGCGCGCCGAACTGCCGGCGGATCGACGCGGCGAGATCGCGGAAGGCGAGCCGCTCGCCGTAGCGGAGCAGCACGGCGGCGCGGCGGCACCGTCCGAACAGGGCCAGCGCGTCCGACGCCGTCGCGCGCGACGCGCTGCGGGCCGCTTCGAGCGCATCGTCCGGCTCGCCGTTCGCCTCGAACAGCACGGAACGGGCCCAGTGAAGCCGGAAGGCGAGCAGCTCGAGCGCCGGAGCTGCGAGATCGAAACGCCCCGCTTGCTGCTCGACGTAGGACAACAGCGCGAAGTCGAGGCGCTCCGCCGCAACGACCGCCAGCCTCTCCAGCACGCCGGCTTCGAGGACGGCGTGCGCGGTCGGCAGCGATTGCGCGTGCGCGATCGCCGCCCGTCCCGTGCGCGCCGCACCGTCGTAGTCATAGCGCAGGAAGGCGATCTCCGCGCGCAACCCCGACGCATGCGCGTCCCACGCGGCGAGCCCGGGAGGGATGTCGTGCAGCGCCGTTTCGGCGGCCTCGAATTGCCGCTCGCGGTACGCGAACCGTGCGCGCTCGAACGCGAGCTCCGCACGGGCGTGCGGTGAGGCCGTCGTGCTTTCGCCGCGCGCGCGCTCGAGGAGCGCTCGGGCCTGCGGGCGATCGCCGCGTCCCAGCGCGATGCGCGCGCGCAGCGCGGTCAGCGCCAGCGCGCCGTCGGTGGTCGGCGGTTCGGGAATGGCATCCAGCACGCCGAGCGCATCGGAGAACCGATCGAGCGCGCACAGTGCGCTTGCGCGCAGCATTCCGCGCCGGCGCCGTTCCTCGCCGTCCGGCGTACGGAGCGGTTCGGTGAGATCCAAGCACCGTTCGTAGCGTCCCGCCGCGAACGCGCGCACCGCGTCGTCGAGCAGCGCCCGCGACGAGTCGGCCCATGTCTCTACGACCGGCGACAGGCCGGTTTCGTACACACCACAGAGCATCGTCCCGCTCCCGTTCGAAGCGGCGCTGCAACGATGCGCACACCTCGATTGAAGCGACCGGTTCTGGCGCACCGGCGTTCGCTCCTGTCGCGAAGGCGCGAGCCGCGCAGCGCGCGGACCGTTTTACGACGTCTTATCGTTCGGGCGAGCCGGTTCGTCGACCGGTCCGCGGCATGAGCCGGACGGCGCCGCGCCGGATACCCGCGATAACGTCCGCCGTTGCCGACAAGGAGCATGTCGTGAATACTCGCCGACTTCCGGCCGCCGCGCTGGCCGCGTTCGTCGCCTTCGGCGGGGCCGTCGCCGCGCCGGCCGCGGCGAGTCCGGGATCGGAGCGCGCTGCGACAGCATACCTCGACTCGATCCGGACGAATCCGCCGCTGCTTCGGCGCTTCTTGCAGCGCTTGCCGAAAGGCGGCGACCTGCACAACCACGCGTCCGGCGCGGTGTACGCGGAGCGCTACATCGACTGGGCCGTCGCGGACAAGCTCTGCGTCGATGCGACGTACACGCTGATGACGTGCGACCGCGGCGGGAAGGACCTCGCCGGGCAGCTCGAGCAGAGCGGGTTCCGCGACCGGCTGATCGACGCGCTGTCGATGCGCGCGTTCGTTCCGCGCGAGGAGTCGGGCCACGACCACTTCTTCACCAGCTTCGACAAGTTCGGCGCGGCGGGTGCGCGGCACAAGACCGAGGTCGTGGCGGAGGCGGTTCGGCAAGCGGCCGAAGACCGCGCGGACTACCTCGAGCTGATGTACACGTTCGGCGGGGCGCGGCCCGGCCCGTCGGTGTTCGACGTCGCGAAAGGCGTGACGTTCGACGGCGACTTCGCCAAGCTGCGCGCGTCCCTCGAGGCGAACGGCTTCGCGAACGTCGTCGCGGCGGCGCAGCGCGAGCTGCAGTCGCTCGAGACCGACCGTGCGGCGCAGATGCGCTGCAGTGCGGCCGCGCCGGCGCGCGAGCCGGGCTGCGGCGTGCAGCTGCGCTACATCCAGCAGGTCATTCGCGCGCTCGATCCGGTCACCGTGTTCGCGCAGACGATGCTCGGCTTCGAGCTCGCGCGCCGCGACGAGCGGCTCGCCGGGGTCAACTTCGTGAGCCCCGAGGACGGTCCGGTCGCGGTGCGCGACTACGCGCTGCACATGCGGATGATCGCCTACCTGCGGCGCGCCGCCGGCGAGGTGCCGGTCAGCCTGCACGCCGGTGAGCTGACGCTGGGCCTCGTGCCGCGCGAGGTTTTGGACGACCACATCGACCAGGCGGTGAACGTCGCCGGCGCACGCCGCATCGGGCACGGCGTCGACATCGCCTACGAGCGGCGCAGCGACGCGGTGCTCCGCACGATGGCGGCGCGGCACGTGCTGGCCGAGATCGCGCTCACGAGCAACGACGCAATCCTCGGCGTGCGCGGCTCGGCGCATCCCATCGGGTTGTACCTTCGCAGCGGCGTCCCGCTGGCGCTCGTCACCGACGACGAAGGCGTCTCGCGCATCGACCTGAGCAACGAGTTCGTGCGCGCCGCGCGCGACTACCGTTTTCCGTACCCGGTGCTCAAGTCGTTCGTCCGCAACAGCCTCGAGTACGCGTTCGTCCGCGGAGCGAGCCTCTGGGTCGACGAGGCCGCGGGGCGCGCCGTTCCCGTGTGCGCGGCCGTGCCGGCGACGACCGCGTGCAGCGCCTACCTCGCCGCCAACCCGCGGGCGCGTCTGCAGTGGAACGTGGAACGCGAGCTGGACGCGTTCGAGGCGAACCGTTTTTGACGCGCGTGCGTTGAACTTGTACCGGATCGGGCTCGACGAACCGTACAACGACCTGCCCCCGGTGTTACCCGAACGTCCTCACGTTCAGGAGGTTCTCGCATGCGCCGCGCTCTCACCCTCGCTCTCACGCTCGCGCTCGGCCTTGGCGCCACCGCCCACGCCGACACCGGCGAACGCGTCAGCACCCTCGCCGACCAGCACGGCGTCGGCATCACCATCTACAACGCGCAGCTCGCGCTGGTGCGCGACCGACGGCGGGTCGACCTGCCGAAGGGCGAGTCACGGCTCGCGCTGCGCGACGTCAGCGCGCAGATCCAGCCGGAGACCGCGCTGCTGCAGAGCGTCGGCGCGCCGGCGCGCCTGAGCGTGATCGAGCAGAACTTCAACTACGACCTGCTTTCGCCGGAGAAGCTGCTGCAGAAGTACGTCGGCCGCGACGTCGACGTGATCCATGTCGACCCGCGCACCGGCGCGCGCCGCAGCGAGCGCGCGCGCGTGCTCGCGACGAACGACGGCGTCGTGCTGCGCTACGCCGACCGCATCGAGACCAGCATCGACGGCCACATCGCGTTTCCGTCGATCCCCTCGGACCTGCGCGACCGGCCGACGCTGGTCAGCGACGTCGACAACGCGCGCGAAGGGGCGCAGGAGGTCGAGCTCACGTACCTCACCGGCGGGCTCAACTGGAAGGCCGACTACACCGCCGAGCTCTCGCCGAACGACGACTCGCTCGACCTGCGCGGCCTGATCACGCTGCAGAACCAGAGCGGAACGTCGTACCGGGACGCCGCGGTGCAGCTCGTCGCCGGCGACGTCAACGTCGTCTCGAACGACTTCGCGAAGGCGGCCGCCGGCGCGCCGCTTCAGGCGATCGGCCGCACCACCACCCGGCCCACCGAACAGGGGCTCTTCGAGTACCATCTCTACACGCTGCAGCGGCACACGACGGTCGCGGAGAACCAGACGAAGCAGGTCGAGCTCCTGACCGCGCCGTCCGTGGCGGTGCACAAGACGCTGGAGCTTCGCGGCCAGCCGTACTACTATCGCTCCGCGAGCCCCGATCTCGGCGCGCGGCTCAAGGTCGGCACGTTCGTGACGTTCCGCAACGCCGGCGGTTCGCTCGGCATGCCGCTGCCGAAGGGCGCGGTGCGCGTCTACAAACGCGACACCGCGGGGACGGCGCAGTTCGTCGGCTCCGACGCGATCGACCACACGCCGAAGAACGAGACGGTCCGGCTGCACCTCGGCGACTCGTTCGACGTGACCGCGAGCAAGAAGCAGACCGACTACAAGTCGATCGACTCGGGCAGCGTCTACGAGAGCGCCTACGAGATCGTGCTGCGCAACGCCAAGAAGACCCCGGAGACCGTGCTCGTCGTCGAGCCGATCCCGGGCGACTGGAAGATCGTCTCGTCCTCGGCGCGGTACGACAAGAGCTCGTCGTCGACGGCAACCTGGTCGCTGCGCGTCCCGCCCGAGGGTTCGACGACGCTGACCTACCGGGTGCGCATCACGTTCTGAGCCCGAGCTACGGGTTGCGGGGCCACGTGCGGGGTACAGAGACGCCGTGGCCGGCGGATCGACGTTGCGCAGGGCCGCGCTCGGCGCGGCGACGGGGTTCACGCTCGGTTACTGCGCCGTGCGCGCACTGCAGGCGCTGCGCGATCTGCGCGCGCCGTATCCCGCGCGCGGCGAGCGCGATCCGCGCCGCTACGGCGCCGAGCGCCGCGCGCTGGCGCTGGCCGGCGTCGCGCGCGGCGTCGCGACGCTCGCGACGACGGCGTTCGTCCTCGCCGATCCGCTCGACCGCGCGCTGCGTCCGCTCCCGCGGCCGCTGCGCGCCCCGGTCTTCGCGCTCGCCGTCCTCGCGCTGGACACGGTGCGCGACGCCGGCACGGGGTACGTCGAAGGGCACGTGCTCGAACGCACCCACGGGACGTCGGAACAGAGCGCGCGCGGCTGGCTCGCCGATCAAGCGAAAGGCACCGCCGTGGCGGCGCTCGTGACGGCCGGGATGGTCGAGCTCGCCGACGCGGTCGTGGTGCGCGCCCCGCGCCGCTGGCCGCTGCTGGCGCTCGCGGCGACGCCGCCGCTGCTCGCGTTCGCGACCGTCATCGCACCGACGTTCGTGATGCCGCTCTTCAACGCGTACGAGCCGGTGACCGGCGAGCTCGAGGCGCGCATCCGCGCGCTCGCGGCGCGCTACGGCGCCGGCAACGCGTCGATCCTGCGCTTCGACATGAGCCGGCAGACGAAGAAGGCGAACGCGTTCGTCACCGGCGTCCTCGGCACGGAGCGAATCGCGCTCGGCGACACGCTGCTCTCGGAGTTCCGCGAGGACGAGACGCTCTTCGTCGTCGCGCACGAGCTCGGGCACTACGTGCGCCGCGATCCGTGGCTCGGAATCGCCGTCGGCACCGGCGCGCTCGCCGTGACGCTGTTCGCCTCGAACGCCGCGCTGCGGCGCACGACGGGCCGCGGGCTCACCTCACCGGCGCAAGGCGCGCGGCTGGCGTTCTACGCGACGCTGGTCCAGCTCGTGCTGATGCCGCTCGCGAACGCGTTCTCGCGCGCGATCGAACGCCGCGCCGACCGCTTCGCGCTCGAGGCGACCGGCGACCGCCACGCCGGCATTCGGGCCTTCCGCAGGCTCGGCGAGCAGAATCTGGCCGAGCTGGAGCCGCCGCGCTGGGCCGAGCTGCTGCTGGCGTCGCACCCGCCGCTCGCCTCGCGCATCCGCGCGCTCGAAACGGCGTCTGGCGGCACGTGACCGCCGACGCTCGCCGTCACCCGGAGCTCGTCGAACGGTGAGCGAGCGTCCTCACTCCTCGAGCTCGAACGCCGCCTCGCCGCCGGCACCCGCATGCGCGTCCAGCCAGCGCACGAACGGCGCGGTCGCGCGGATCGTGTCGCGGAAAACCGCGAACGCGCCGCGCGCCTGCAGCTCGCGGTCGGTCACCGTGCGGCTCAGCATGTAGTTGCGGGCGCGGATCAGCGGCAGGCGCGGATGCGTCTTCGGAAAGCCGCGCGGCGTGATCCGCATCGCGTCCGTCTCCAGCGGCAGGTACGGCGCGATCGAGCGGCTCGCCAGGATGCGGTCGAAGGCGCGCGCCTCAACCGTGTCTTCCGCGAACGTCGTGCGCAGCGCGTGGAGCGCGGGCTTCGGCGGAACCCACACGCCCGCGGAGACGTGCGACGCGCCCGGCGCGAGGTGGATGTAGTAGCCGGCGTAGGCGCCGTCTTTGCCGCCCGGCGACATCCAGGCCGAGAGCCAGGTCTTGTACGGGTCCTTGTGCCGGTGGAACCGCGTGTCGTTCGCGATGCGGAACAGGCACGCGCGCGGGTCGACGTGCGCCAGCCGGTCGTCGGCCTGCGACCCCGCCAGCAGCAGCATCGTGACCAGATCCTCGAACCCGTGCCGGACGTGCTCGTCCCACGCCGCGCGGTTGGCATGGAACCAAGCGCGGTCGTTGTTCTTCTTCAGCGCGCGCAGAAACCGGAACGTGATCCCGAGATCGAGCGGATCGGACCTTTTCTTTGGCAACCGGGACGTCTTCGGGTTCGCGCCGCTAGACCGTCACGACGGGGGACGGGCGCGTGCCGAGCCAGGACGCCAGGTCGGTCTTCACGTCGACGTGGGTGCCGTCGCGCAGCTCGCGGCGGAACTCGCCGAACAGGCCGAACGCCTCGGCGAACGCGTCGTGCTTGTGGATCGACTCGTAGTTCACTTGGGTCGCGCCGATGTACGTCGTGTCGGGGAAGTCGGCGTAGACGTCGAGCGCGCGCGCCAGGATGCCGCGCACGACGTCCTCGACGAACTTCGGGTTGTGGTGCGCCTTGTTGACGATGAAGAACTCGTCCGGCCGCTTCAGCAAGTCGTAGGTCTCGCTCGACATCGACGACTCGACGATCTCGACCAAGTCCTCGGCCCGGATCTCGTCGGAGTACGGCGTCTCGGCGCCGATGTAGACGCTGCCGCGGCCGCGCTGGTTATGCGTCGCGACCGGCAGCGCGTCGACCGCGCGGATGGCGTCGGCTTCGGCGAAGCCCGCGTCCTGCAGCTCGCGGATCGAGTGCTCGCGCACCATGAGCTGCGCGCACGGACAGGCCGTCATCCCCTCCGCCTCGACGCCGACGATGCGGCGCGTCCCGCCCGCGTCCGCGTGCGCGATCCCGATCAGCGTGTACGTCTCTTCCGTGCGCTTCCCGCTGACCGGCGTCCAGCGCTCGAGCCCGAACTCCGCGCGCACGCGCACGTCGGCGCGCAGCGCGCCCTGCGAGCCGACGATCTCGCGCGCGATCTGCTCGGTGAGGTCCTCGACCCGCGCCGGCTTGTCGCTGCGCGCGAGGACGTCGAGCGTCGCCGCCTCGAGCAGCTCGGAGAAGCGCGACATGTGCACGCCGGCTTTGTCGGGCGCGAGGTCGGCGACCATCGTGAAGTCGCCGTGGAACAGCCGCTCGCGGCCGCCGACGTTCAAGCGAATGACGTGCTTCACCGACGAGACGCCGACCCGGTTCAGCGATAGCCGCACGTCCGGGGCCTCTTCCTGCCGGTTCGCCGCGAAGTGCATCGAGCGCGCCTTGCGCGCGATCGCGTCGCGCGGCACCGCGGCGGCGAGCTGCGCGATCGTCTTCCCGCTGCGCGGCTCGACCAGATCCGGCGCGATCTCGGCCAGCGGGATCAGGTTGAACGCGCGCGACGCCAGATACGGGTGCGGCAGCTCGAAGCGGCCGAAGTCGGCGACCGTGTCGTCGACCAGCAGCAGGTCGACGTCGATCGGGCGCGCGTCGAGCGGCGTGCGCGTCTGCCGCCCGATCGCGGTCTCGACGCCGCGCACGAAGCGCTCGAAGGCGAGCGGGTCGAGCGCGGTGCTGAGCTTCGCCGCGACGTTCAGGAACGCGGGCCCCGCGCACCCGTTCGCCGGCGGCGTCTCGTAGAACGAGGAGACGGCCTCGACGCGGGCTTGCGCGCGCAGGCGCTGGAGCGCCGAGAGGATGGTGCTCTGCCGGTCGCCCAGGTTCGACCCGAGCCCGACGTAGACGGTGTGCACCTCCGTCATGAACCGCCGCTTCGCGTCGCGAGTTGCCGCTCGTCCTCGGCGGCGCCCGGCCGTTCGACCGCGGCCAGCATCCGCGCGAGGAGCACGGTTTCGGCGACGTCGTGGGCGCGCACGATCCGCGCGCCCGCGGCGATCCCGGCCGCCGCCGCCGCGAGCGACGGCACGAGCAGATCGTTGGGCGGCAGGCCCATCGTCCGGCCGATGAAGCTCTTGCGCGAGGCGGCGAGGACGATCGGGTACCCGAGCGCGCGCAGCTCGCCGAAGCGCGCGAGAATCTCGAGATCGGTGTGCGGCTCCTTGCCGAACTCCAGTCCCGGATCGACGGCGATCGCATCGCGCGCCACGCCGCCGGCGACGGCCCGCTCCGTGCACTCGTAGAGGAACTCGACGATCTCGGCCAGCGCGTCGCGATAGACGTACGTCTCCGGCTCGCGCACGCGCAGCTTCCCCTTGACGTGCATCACGACCAGCGCCGCGCCGTGCTTCGCGACGACTTCCGGCAGCGCCGCATCGGAGAGCCCGCTGCAATCGTTCACGATGTGCGCTCCCGCGGTCAGCGCAGCATCCGCGACGGACGCGGTGTACGTATCGACGGAGATCGCCGCCTCGAGCCCGCACTCCGCGATCGCGCGCACCGCCGGAACCACGCGCGCTGCTTCTTCCTCCGGCATGACGTGGCCGTTCCCGGCGGCGTACGACTGCCCGCCGACGTCGACGATCGCCGCACCGTCCGCGACCATCGTGCGCGCCTTCGCCACCGCCGCGTCCGCGCCGCCGACGCGTTCGTAGAACGAGTCGGGCGTCACGTTGACGATCCCCATCACGCGCGCCTCGCCGCGCAGGTCGAGAACGCGCTCGCGAACCCGGAGCACCGGCGCGACCGACGCCGCGCGCTCGAACGCGCGCAGCAGCGCGTCGACCGAAGCAGCCTCCGCGCCACCGTTCGCGAGCACCCGCGCACGCTCGATCGCCGCGCGCGACGCCGCGATGAGGATCACGGCCCCGGCGGACGCGACGACCGCTCCGGCATCGCGCAGCAGCGCACACACCGCCGCCGGCATTCCGCCGTTCGCGACGAGCACCCGGGCATCGGCCGCCGCGGACAGCTCCGCCGCCGCGTCGGGGGCGAGCGCGTCGCCATAGCGCGAGCGAAGCGCCGCGGCGCCCGCGCTCGCGAGAAACCGTACCTCCACCGAAACGTCCTTTCCCGTTCGTCGCCGCCGTACCGTTCGCGCTAGCGGATCGCGATGTGCGCCGGGTGCCCGAGCGCGGTCATCGGCGGGCCGTACATCGCGTACGCCGTCGCCGGCGGCGCGGTGAACGTCCCCGGCGTCGTCGCGCGCAGCGTATAGCGCAAGCGAATCGGCGCATACGCCGAGACGCGCGTCGCGAAGAAGACGACGCGGTCGTCGAAGAACTGCAGGCCGTTCCACTCGTCGCCCGACTCGTGCTGGCGCGGCTGGTACTCCAGCCCGGCCGGCAGCGGGTCCTCGATCGCGACGAACTGCGCGTCCTCGGTCGCGGCCACGGTGACCTCGACGTCGACCTGATCCCCGACGCGCCAGTCGTTCCCGTCTTGCGCCGTGTACGTTCGCGTCACGGTGAAGTTCGGGTCGAGCTGCGCCGCGGGCGGCGCGGCGGCGTAACGCGTCCAGTCGGTCGACCACGACAGCCCGCCGCTCCCCTCGCGTGCGAAGCGCAGCGTGCCGCCGTTGCGCAGCAGCTTCGCCGGGACGACCAGCGACGCGTCGGCGGCCGCCAGCACCGGCTGGTCGATGCGCACGCGCTTCAGCACCTTGCCGTCGAGCGTGACCGTCACCGTCTCGTGCGGGTCGAGCTCGTTGGGCACGGCGGGCAGCGCTTCGCTCATCGCGTAGATCGCCGCCGCCGTGTCCTTGGTCGTCGCGAACCAGGAACCGCGCTGCTGCGCGCGCAGCCAGTTGACCGCGTGCGCCACGCGCGGATCGTCCGGCGTCATCGCGTTCACGAAGCGCAACGCGTACGCCGTCGTCTCGATCGGGTCGTCTTCCCAGCGGTAGTGCCAGCCGGCGCCCTTCCACTGCGCGTACGTCCCGTCGTCGCTGATGCGGCGCAGCAGCTCGTCGAGCAGCGGTTGCGCGCCGTTCCGGTCGCCCAGCTCGACGTGCGCGAGCCCCAGCGCGGCGAGCGCGTACGAGTTCAGCACCTTCGCCTGCTCGTCGGCTTTCGCCAGCAGCGCGCGGTCGACGGCCGCCGGCTTCGCGTCCGCGAGCGCGAAGAGCATGTACGCGCGCGTGTTCCAGTCCGAGCTGGGCTGCGTGCCGCCCCAGACGTTGAGCTCGGTGTTCGAAGTGCGCAGTTGCGCGCTCAAGCTCTTCGCGCCGGCCTCGAGCGTCGCGGACGGAACGGCGATCCCGTCGCGCCCGAGCTCGGTCAGCCCGTACAGCGCGTACGCCGTCATGAACGGGTTCCCGGCGTCGTGCTCCCACCAGCCCCACGAGCCGTCGCCGTGCTGGAGCTGCACGAGCCGCTGCACCGCTTTTCGGCCGACCTCCTCGGGCGACGGCCCGGACGCGAGCGGCGGAATGCGCATGCGTTTGCGCATGCGCTCGACGTAGAGGGCGGGCAGCGCGGCCGACATCGTCTGCTCGACGCAGGAGTACGGATACACTTCGAGCAGCTTCACGCCGGCGGCGAGCTGCGCGAGCGCGCTCGGCGCGAGATCGATGCGCAGATCGCCGGCCTCGCTGCCGCGCGGCAGCCGCAGCGCGACCGCCGACGACGTCGGCAGCGTGCCGGCGCCGCGCTCGTGCACCGCGGTCGCGTTCGTCTCGACCGGCAGCGTGACGCGCATCCCGTCGCGCAGCTTCTCGCTGGTCCCCGCCAGCCGCAACGGTACCGGGCCGAGCTCGTTCGCCCGCACGTTCCACTGCACGCTGGCCGTCGCACGGCGGTCGAACAGCGCCGGGACCGTCGCGTCGGCGACGCCGAGCTCGGGCGCCGAGAAGCGCAGCAGCGCGTGCTTCGCGCGCGGCGTCCCCTGCGCGATCGCCGTCAGCCGCGCCACGTCGCCGCGGCGCAAGAACCGGGGCGTGGCGAGCCGGACCAGGAAGTCCTTGGTGACGAGCGCGCTGCCGGAACCGCGCCCGACATCGGTCTGCTGGGTCACCGCCACACCGGTGGCGGTGAACGACGTCAGCGATTCCGGCCAGTCGAACGTGACGGTCGCGTTGCCGTCGGCGCCGGTCACGACGGAGGGCGACCAAAACGCCGTGTCGCGAAACTCCGTGCGGAGCGCGTCGAACGACGGCGGTCGCGGCGCCGCCGCCGTCGACGGCGCCGAGATCGAGTAGAGGTCGCTGGTCTGCCCGGACGAGGCCCGCGAGCTCGTACTGCCGATCTTTTGCAGCCGTTGGAAGAGCCAGATCGTCATCGCCCGGTCCAGGCTGCTCCACGACGCGCCCTGCGGGCGGTACGGTCCGGAGTCTCCGTAGAACGCCGCCCACGGTTCCACCATGCGGTCCTGCCGGAGCGCGTAGATCGCATCGTCGACGACCGCGAGGCCGACTTGCGCGCGGGCCGGCCTGCCGTCGCCGTCATTGACGTGGACGGCGAAGCTCGCGCGCTCGCCGGGCTGGTACCGCGCCTTATCCGCCTTGATCGCCACCCGCAGCGTGTGCGGCGGCGGCGAGACGACGACGAGCGCGGTCCCCGTGCTGAGCCCGTATTGCGACGGCACGGAGACCGTCACGCGGTAACGCGCCGCACCGGGCGGGGGCTCGACGTCGATCGTCGACGTCGAGCTGGGCAAGTGCACGATGGAGACGCGCTCGTCCGGGCCGCCGGTGACGTGAACGAGCGCGTCGATATCGCCGCGCGGTGCGGTGACGAGCAGGGTCGCGCGCTCGCCGGGGCGGTACGCCGGTTGCTGCGGCACGACGCTCGTCTGCGTGAACGTATAGGCGTTCTCGTACTGCTCGGCAGCGATCCAGACGGTCGTCGTCGTCCCAACGTCACGACCGCGCTCGTCGCGCGCTTCGGCGCGGATCTCGTAGTAACCGGCGTGCGCGGGACGCCAGCGCACTGTGGCCGTACCGCGTTCGTCGGTCACGGTGTCGCGCGGTGCCGCGGTGTCGATCTCGCGCTGCATCGCCTTCCCGTCCCACCACTCGCGCATGAACGAGAGCGACACCGGCGTGTGCGCGCGCGGAGCGTTCGACTCGTACACGAGGCTGCGCACCGTCACGTCGACCGTGTCGCCGAGCCGGTTGAACCACTTCGCCGACTGTACCGCAAGATAGAACGACGCGGGCGCGATCTGCGCACCCGTCTGGACGGACACCGTGCGGCCGGCGTCGTCGCGCGCGTCGATCTCGAGCTGCACGAACTGGTCGTCCGTCGTGCTCGCCGTGGGGATCACGATCGTGGCGCGTCCTGCGGCGTCCGCGACCGCGGTTCCCTCGACGTCCGCCGGGAAGCCGCTGCCCGACGGCTGGTACCCGTTGAAGGTGAACGGCGAGCTGCGGCGCCACGGCACGCTGCGGCGGCCGAACGACGCGCGGTAGTGCAGCCGTGCCTGCGCGACCGGACGGCCGAAGAAATACCGCGCCGCGACGCCGAACCGCAGCGGGTCGCCGCCGATCGTCGCGCGCGGCGCCGCAACGTCGAGGACGTACTCGGGCTTCTTGTACGCCTCGACCGCGAACGAGCCGCTGACGGCGCTGCTGTTCACGGTCGTCACGGTATAGCGGCCCAGCGGCGCGTCGTCGGCGAGCGCGACGTCCCCGCTGACCGCCCCGAACGCGTCGACCGCGCGGCTCACCTTCGAAACGTCCTTCCCGCCGGGGTCGCGCACGTGCACGGTGCGCTCGCCCGCCGGCAGGGTGAACGCGCCGGGCTGCCCCTCGCGCAGCACGACGCGGTAGTGCACGACCTGGCCGGGCCGGTAGATCGGCCGGTCCGTCTGCACGAGGCCGTGCGGCTCCGCCGTGGGAGCCTGCAGACCGTGCACCGGCGTCGTGATCAGTGCCGAGCCGTCCGCGCCGCGCACGACGAAGAACTCGCGCCGGTCGGCATCGTCGCCGGCGTGCAGTGGAAAGGCGACCATCCCCGACGCGTCGGTACGCTTTGTCTCGGGCACCGCGCCCGCTTCGTACCGCTCGAACGTGACATCGTCCCGGCGCCGCAGCGTGCGCAAGTCGACGGCGTAGGCCAAGAAGTCCCGGAACGTGTTCGTCGACGCGATCCCCAGCGTCGTCACGGCGAAGACGCTCGCCGACGCCTGCTTGCCGTTCTGAAGCACGGTCAGCGAGTAGTATCCCGGTGCGAACGTCCCGAGATTGACGTTCATCGTGGCCGGTCGCGATGCATCGAGGTGCGCGCGCAGCGCCTTGACGCGGCGTGCTTCCAGCGGCAGGTCCGGTTTTCGCGGCTCGCCCGCCCGCTGGCGCGCGAGCAGCGCGTCGAACGCGATGCGGTCGACGACCAGCTCGACGTCACCCTCACCCTGCGCCTGGAACGCGACGGTGACCGGCGTGCCGGGCGTGAAGACGTTGCCGGCGGCGAAGAACGGCGCGTAGGTCTGCGCGCGCACCGCCAGCGGCGCGACGCAGGCCGCGAGAACGGCCAAGAACACCAGCCGGATGAGCGCCTTCATCCCCGGACGTTCGACGAGACGGTGATCGCTCACCGCCTCGTCTGTTCGGGCCTCGGTTCTTGCGCTGCGCGCGCTACTGCGTGGGGCTCGTCCCCGGGGTCGGCGTCGGGCTCGGCGTCGGCTGCGGCGAGTGCGACGGCTCCGTCCCCGGCGTGCGGGTCGGCGTCGGCGTCGGGCTGGGGCCGGTGCTCGGCGGATGCGTGGGCTCCGTGCTCGGCGGGTGCGTCGGCTGCGTGCTCGGCGGATGCGTCGGCTCGGTGCTCGGCGGATGCGTCGGCTCGGTGCTCGGCGGGTGCGTCGGCTCCGTCGTCGGCGGGTGCGTCGGCTCGGTGCTCGGCGGATGCGTCGGCTCCGTGGTCGGCGGGTGCGTCGGCTCCGGTGACCCGGAGGGGCGCGGCGTCGGTGACGGGTGCGGCGTCTCGAACGGCGTCACGACGCCGACGTGCACGACGGCGGTCGCGCCCCGGTCGCCCAGACCGATCAGCACGCAGCGGCCTTGGCCGACGGGCGTGATCGTCCAGGTCGGGCTGGACCCGCCGGTGTTCACGATTCCGGTGCAGTCGCCGTGGAGCTGGAACGGCCCGGAGAACCCTTGCTCGCCGAAGGTGACCTGAACCGGCGCGGACGTGATCGACGCGAACTGGATGTTGGCGGGCGTCGCGAGGACGGGCTGCGGCTTGCCGTCGTGCGGCGGGTTCGTCGGGACGGTCGACGGGACCGGGGTCGGCGTCGCCGCGGTCGTCGCGACCGGGATCACCGCGAAATAGTAGGCTTGGCCCGCGGTGAACGCGATCGGCTGCCCGTTGGAGGCGAAGGCGAGCTTCGTCGCCGGCTTCCCGTTCGGGGTCTGCGTCGCCGAGACGGCGGCCGGGCCCTCGAAGCCCTTCTGCCAGCCCGCCGCGGAGCGCAGCGGGTCGAAGAACGCCAGCCAGTAGGTCACGCCGTCCGTCGGCAGCGTGCCGGGGACGACGAACGAGAAGGCCGGCGCCTGCGGCAGCGAGACGTCGGCGGAGAACTGCAGCTTGAGGTAGGCGATCGCGCCGCTCTTGCTGTCCTCGCGCAGGTGGAGCGATTGCGGACTGCGGCGCAGCGACAGCGCCGGCAGCGAGGCGTCGCCGGAGGTCGAGAACGTCGACGCGACGGTGGCGTCGGGAGGGATCTGCGCCGAGGCGGAGATCGCCGCGGACGCGGACGCGCCGCTCGGATCAGACGGGAGCGGCACGGGGACGGTGACCGCGCCGGGCGCGGGCGTCGGGATGGCCTGGGCGTCGCTGGCCGAGAAGCTCTGCGGAGCCGTGGCCGGCGGGGTGGGCGTCGCGCCGGGGACGACGCCACCCGGAGCACTCGTCCCTGAGCCGCCGCCTCCGCCCCCACACGCCGCGAGGAGGGCAATGCCGACGACGGCACCGCCGAGAAGCGCTGAAATCCGTTTCATGGACTATCCATCGGGCGAACCCCTGAGAAATCTGTGAATTTCCCAGGTGTCGCCCGTCACACAGGTACCGCTACCGTACGGTTTGTCGCCCTTTAGACCGACCGGACGTTGTGCGCGTTGAGCACGCCGTTCACGCGCACGCGCAGATCGACCAGGTGCGCGCGCGTGCCGTCGTCGCGCGCCGCCGCGACCGCCCGGTCGAGCCGCGACGACAGGCGCATGAGGCTTTGGCGCGCCAGCGACTGCGTCTCGCGCGGCAGATCGAGCTGGTCGGCGTACGCGGCCGGCAACTGCGTGATCTGCATCTGCAGGTCGGCGAAGCGGCGCTGCAGCTCGCGGTGCGCCGGCGCGATCGAAGCGCGGCCGACGTCGTCGTAGACCGCCGCGTTCGTCCAGGCGAACAGGTCGGTCAGCGTCATCGTGTCGCCGGCCTTGCGCACCTTGAGCTCCTGGTCCGCGACGCGCGCGAGGTTGACCGGTGAGAACATCTCGGTGATGACGTCGTCCTGCAGCTCGGCGACCACCTCGCGGATCGGGAAGTCGCTGCGGCGCACGCCGTTCGCGCCCCAGTGGATGCCGTAGCGCACCGGCGCGGCCGCGTTGAGCAGCTCGGGCGAGAACCGGAACGCGCGCGACGAGAGCACCCAGCGGTCGAGCAGATCGAACGCGCGGCGCTGCTCGGTGCGCGGGATCGAGCGGAACGGCAGCGTCGCACCCGGCTGCCCGCGGTGCGCGCGCGAGCTGTAGATCCCGCCGACGTACTTCGCGGCCAGCGCGGCGTTGTTGAGCTGGTTGTTCAGCACCGTGATCAGCCCCGAGCGGATGTCGGAGAAGGACCGCGTGTCGCCCTGATACGGCCGCATCAGCCGGGTGGTGACGTCGTCGTCGATGCGGAACTGCTCGTCGACGAAGGCCAGCGGATCGCTCGAGAGGTCGAAGCGCTGGATGCGCGGGTCGATCGAGATCGCGGTCGCGTCCTCGTCGGTGCCGTAGGCGTGGCCGAGCTCGGTCGAGCGCCCGGCGATGCGCGAGAGCGGGACCGCTTCGTCGGCCGACGAGCGCACGTTCGGGAACGAACGGTAGCCGTACTCGATCGCCCACTCGTCGTACGTGCCGAGCTTGGTCGGGAAGTAGTCGGCCTGCCGCTCGCGCGGCGCCGCCACGTTGGCCGGCGTGTAGTCCATCACCGACGCGGTCGTGCCGTGCGCGCGCGTGAACGCGGGGTCGTGGAGCTGCGCGAACGTGTACGCCGTCGAGCCCTGGAAGTTGTGGCGCAGCCCGAGCGTGTGCCCGACCTCGTGCATCACCGTGTCGTAGAGCCACTCCTGCGCGTAGCGCTCGCGGTCGGACGGCGTCGCGCGCGGGTTGCGCGCGAGCAGCAGCGAGCCGAGCGCGGCCTGCGCGACGGAGTCTTCCTCCATCGAGCACTCCAGGCTCTGCTCGTCCGCCGCTTCATCGGCGGCGCTCGGCGCGCCGAGGCCGAGCGCGCTCACCGGCATCGCGTACGCGTTGGTGCGCGCGCGCTGGGCCGGCCGCACGCGCTCGACGTAGCCGCGCTTGATCGTGCGCAGCGACTCGCCGTCGATCACGACCTCGGCCCGAATGATCTGGCCGGTGTCGGGATCGCTGACGTGCGGGCTGTACGCGCTGAAGTCGGGCTGGTCGCTGGTGATCCAGCGCACCGTGGTGTAGCGGGCGTCGTCGGGGTCCCATGCCGGATCCGACGGCGGGTCTTTCACCACGATCGCGTCGGGGCGCCCGATCTTCGCGAACGCTTCGTTCCACGCCAGGATGCCGCGGCGGACGGTGGCGCGGTACTCCTTCGGCACCTCGTTCGAGAGGTAGAACGTGATCGGGCCGTTGTCGAGGTTCCAGCGCTCGATGAAGCGCTCGAACGGCGTTGCGGCGGCGTCGTTGCCGTAGCGCTTGCGCGCGGTGATGAAGTAGCCGACGCGGTCGTCGGCGAGCCGCGGGACGAACTTCGGATCGCGCTGCGGCGGCGCGACGATGCTGTAGTGCACGCCGATCGGGATCCCGCGCCCGTCGGGCACGGTCGGCAGCGCGTTGGCCGGGCCGTTGAAGGCGAGGTTGACGCTGATCTCGTCGTTGCTCGGGAACGCCTTGGTCGAGCGGTAGTACGACTTCGACGCGTCGACCGAGAACGACGGCCGTGAGATCAGGATCAGCAGCCCGGGCAGCGACGGCGGCGTCGTCCCGCGGCCGAGATCCGCGCCGATCCCCTCGAAGTCGGTCAGGAACAGCGAGGGCGCGACGACGACGTGCGTCTTCGCGGTGTCCTCGGCGACGATCGGCGTCGAGAGGATCACCGAGTCGGCGACGCTGATCGCGAGCGAGTTCGCCGCCGCGCTGCCCTTGTCGGCGACGTAGCGCGTGTTCGGCGTGATCCACAGAACGCGCTTGCCGACCAGCTTGAACGTGATCTGGATCGGTTCGTAGACGCGCCCGGCGAACGCGCCGCTGCCGACGCCGCGCTCGATCGAGGGCAGCACGATGTACGTCTTGTCGAAGTTCTCGGGCTTGAGGTCGAAGTACAGCTCGTCGTCCTTGCGGACCAAGTCGATGACGCCGGGCTGCGTCGTCGCGGTCTTGATGAACGTCGCGTACTGCTGCGTCTGCGCGGCGCCGAAGGTGAACGGCGATCCCGAGGCTCGCGGCTGCGGGCTCGCGCTGCCGTTCTGCGGCGCCGCTTGCGGGCTGGTCGACGGCTCGGCCGGCGGCGTCGGGGCCAGCGTCGGAACCGGGCCGGGGCTCGGGACGAGCGTCGCCGCGGCATGCGGCGCGGGCGTCGCCGCCGCGCTCTGCGGAGTTTCGGCGCCTTGCGCACCCGCCAGCGAGGCGAGCGACGTGGTACCGATGAGGACTGCGAGCGAAGCGATGAGAGCGCGCCGGATCATAGCTCGTGGTTCGGGGGCGACAGGGTTCGGCCCGCTATCGCCGGTCTGCCACGAGTGGGACTTGTCACTTGCCCCGCCTTAGGGCACAATTAGCGGCACATGCCGGGGGATGTCGCTATCGACGAAGATCCGCCGATCCCCGGGCGTCTCGTCGCGTCCGCGGATCTGTTCGCCGGCGACGTCGACGGACTGACGGTGCTGCTCGATCTGCGCACGGAGCGCTACTTCATCTGCGACGAGACCGCGTCGGCGATGTGGCGGCTGCTCGACGAGCTCGGCGATCGCGCCGCGGTCGTCGCCGCGCTGGCGCGTGCGTACGACGGCGTCGCGGCGGCGGTGCTCGAGCGCGACCTCGACGGCTTCGTCGCGCGGCTGCTGCGCGACGGGTTCGTGTGCCGTGCGGATGATGCGCGTGCGCGCCCGGCGCGGCGCGGCGTGCCCGCGCGGATGCGCGCGCGAGCGCGGCCGTCGGCAGCGCGCGCGTGGTGGTGGCTGCTGCGCACCGCGCTGCGGTTGCGGCGCGCGGGGTTCGCGACGGCGTATCGCGCCGGCATCGCGATGGAAGCGTTCCCGTACGGGCCCGCGCCGAGCGGCGACGAGCTCGACGCCGCCGTGCGCGCGTTCGAGCGCGCCGAGAACGCGTTCGTCTTGCGCAACGCTCCGCGCGACTGCTTCCCGCGCTCGATGGCGCTGTTCTGCTTCCTGCGCGAGCTCGGCTTTCCGGTGCAGCACCGGATCGGCGTCACGCGCTATCCGTTCTCCGCGCACGCGTACGTGGCGCTCGGCGAGCGCGTCCTGTGCGATCACCACGCGCAGGCGCGCGCACGCGCGACGATCGCGGCGATCCCGGCATGACGCCGCGCTTCGCCGTCTCGATCGATCTCGCGCGCGGGCGCTTCGCCGCTTCGGCTGCGGGAAGCCGCGCGGGCGGATGCGTCGCGCTGGCGCGCGGCTACGTCGCGAACGCGCCCGCGCTGCGCGCCGAGGCGCGGCGGCGCGGCGATCCGCCGCCGGCCGGCGAGGAGGAGCTCTTCGCGCTCGCCTACCGCTGGTGGGGCGCGCAGCTTCAGCGGCACGTCCTCGGCGAGTACGCCGTCGCGGTCTTCGACGAGCGGCTGCGCCGCGCGGTCGTGACGCACGACGCGATCGGCGTCGTGCCGCTGTTCTTCACGCTCGAGCGCGGCGTGCTGCGCGCCGGCTCGCATCTCGAGGACGTCGCCGGCGCGGACGCCGCGGCGCCGCTCGACGAGGACTACTTCGCCGACCTCTTCGCGCTCGGGCGTCCGGCCGGCGGCCGCACGCCGTACCGCGGCGTGCGGCGGCTGCCGCCCGGCCACACGCTGGCGTGGGACGGTGACCGCGTGCGCGAGCAGCGCACGTGGTCGCTCGCCGAGACGCCGCCGGTGCGGCTGAACGGCGTGGACGAGCACGCGGAGCGGGTTCGCGAGCTGCTCGACCAGGCCGTGCGCGGCGCGACGGCGGCCGACGGCCCCGTCTGGGCGGAGCTTTCGGGCGGGCTCGATTCGTCGACGGTCGTCAGCGTCGCGGCGGCCGGCGGGCGCGCGCTGCCGGCGCTCTCGGTGATCTACGAGCGGTCGGCGAGCGCCGACGAGCGGCCGTGGATGCGGCCGGTGATCAAGCGCTACGATCTGCCGTGGCACACCATCGACGGCGACGCGTGCCCGCCGTTCACCGACGTGCCGCAGCCCGAGCTCGCGGAACCGAACGACGAGATTCCGGTGTGGGCGCTGCACCGGCGCTACGGCGAGCTGATCGAACGGCACGGTATCGCGACGATCCTCACCGGCCACTACGGCGACTTGATCTTCGGCGGCGGCTGGTCGGAACCGCGTCATCTCGGCGATCCGCTGATGCGGCTCGACCTGCCCGGCTTCGTGCGCGGCGTCACCGATTGGCAGCGGCGCAGCCCGATGCGGCGTTCGGCGCTGCACTGGGCGTTCAGCAACGGCCTCGTTCCGGCGGTGCGCCACCTGCGCGGCATCACGCCGCTCGACGGCGTCTCCGCATTCGGCGTCCCGCCGTGGCTCGACGAGCGCTGGTCGCGCCGCATGCACCTGCGCGAGCGCGCGCGCCGGCGTCACGCGCCCGCCTGCGAGACACCCTCGCAGCAAGCGTTCGCGGAGATCCTCGCCGTCGTCGGGGACTCGGCCGGGACCGGGCGCGGCCACGGCGACGCGTTCTCGTTTCGCGCGCCGCTGCTGTACCGGCCACTGGTGGAGTTCTTCTTCGCCGCCGCACCCGAGCACCGCGCGCAGCCCGACGGCGACCGCGCGCTGCAGCGCGCCGCGCTGCGCGGGATCCTGCCCGAAGCGATCCGCGCGCGCGGCGGAAAGCGCGGCGCGGAGCAGTCGTTCTTCGACGGGCTCGGCAGCCCGGCGTCGTGGCTGCCGCTGCTGCGGAGCGGTTCCGCGCTGGCCGAACGGGGCTACGTCGACGCGGCCCGCTGGCGTCAGGCGGTCGAGACCGCGCGCTTCGGCGTCGCCGGGACGATGCACCAGCTCGTCCTCACCGCCACCATCGACTTCTGGCTGCGCCGGCGCGACCGCCGCGACGCATTCAGCGAGATCACCACACGCGCACCACGAGGAGCATCCGATGCAACAGAAACGCCCGTATTCCACGCCTGAGATCGCCGACGCCGGCCGCGCCGCCGACGTGACCGAGGGCCACGAATCCCCGGTCGCCGACGGACATGCCGGCAGCGGCACCTACTACGACTCGTCGAAGCGCCATCTTCACGAGACGCCGCCGCCCGACGACGCGATCTAGTCAGCGCGCCGCGCGCAGCCAGCGCTGTGCGTTCGCGGTTTGCGTGACGAGCGACGGTGAAAAGCCGTCGATCTCGTCGCGCAGCGCGGAGAGCGCGACCGGCGAGGCGAGGAAGCCGATCGGCACGTCGCGCAGCAGCAGCGCCTCGATGCGCGCGTAGGCGCGCTTGCGCGCGGCTTCGTCGCCGCTCGCGAGGGCGGCGCGCTGCAGCGCGTCCATCTGCGCGCTGCAGTAGAACGAGTGGTTGTAGCCGTTGGGCGGGCGCTGGTCGCACAGGAACTGGCCGCTGTCGTCGGGGTCCATCCCGGCGTACCAGCCGTAGAACGCGATGTCGTAGCGGCCGCGCGGCAGGATCCCGCCTTGCGAGACGGGCGCGTCGAAGACGTTGCCCAGGTAGGCGTGGACGCGCACCTCGACGCCGGCCGCCTTCAGCTCGCTCTGCGCGGCGACCGCCTCGACGCGGTGGGTTTGCGACGACTGCAGGATCGCGAGATCGAGCGCGAGCGGGTGCGCCGGCCCGAAGCCCGCTTCGGCGAGTAGCCGGCGCGCGCCGGCCGGATCGTGCGCGATCGGCTGCAGCCCGCGATCGGCGGCCCACAGCACCGGCGGAAGATCGGCGATCGCGGGCGTGTAGAAACCGTGCGTGACGTTGGCGCGGAAGGCGCGCGCGTCGAGCGCTGCGGCGACCGCGCGGCGCACGCGCACGTCGGCGGTCGCGTGGCCGGGCGCGTTGTTCATCATCACGCCCCAGTACGCGTTCAGCGGCGACGTCGCGATGCGCACGTGCGCGATCGTCCGCGCTTGATCCGCGGCGTTGGCCGAGATCCCGATCACGCCGTCGAGATCGCCGCTGCGCAGGCCGACCAGCATCGTGTTCTCGTCGCCGATGAAGCGCACGGTGATGCGCGCGATCGACGGCGTGCCGGCCCAGTACGCGTCGTTCGCGGCGAGCTCGATCCGGTCGCCGCGCGCCCAGCGCGCGAGCTTGTACGGTCCGGTTCCGACGGCGCGTGCGTTCAGCGAGGCGCGGGCGAGCGGGCCGTCGCGCAGCAGGTGCGCGGGCGCGAGGTAATACGGCGCGTCGCTCTCGGCGAAGACCGTGCCGACGAACGGCGCGAACGGGTGCTTCAGCCGGAACCGCACCGTCAGCCGATCCGGCGTCTCGACCCGCGCGACGGCGTCGTAGCCGTGCCGCGACTGCACGGTGCTGCGCGGGTCCATCACGGCGCGAAACGACGCGGCGACGTCGGCGCTGGTGAACGGCGTTCCGTCGTGCCACCGCACGCCGCGGCGCAGGCGGTAGGTGATGGTGCGGCCGTCGGCCGCGATGCCGCCGTTCGCGCGCGTCGGGACGACGGCCGCGAGCGCCGGGACCGGCCGCCCGGCCCGGTCGCAGGCGATCAGCGGGTCGTACATCAGCCGCAGCACGTCGTTGTCGGCGATCGACTGCGCGAGCATCGGGACCAGACTGTGCGGCTCGCCGGCGATCGCGAGCCGCAGCGCGCGCGGCTCCGAGCCGGTCGGATGCGCGCACCCGGCGAGCGCCGCCGCGGCGAGCGCGCTCGACGCGACCGCCGCGAGCGCGCGCAGGCTCACCTCAATCGGTTTCGCCGTAGAGCGGGCGCACGTTGCGCTCCCCGCGGTGCAGGTAGTCGACGCCGTTCATCCACGCCGGCCGCGGCGCGCCCTTGAGCCAGTGGTCGAACCACTCGTCGAGGTGCACGGTCCAGTACTTCTGCTGCTCGCGCCCGCGCAGGTTGTGATCCTCGCCGTCGAAGGAGAACAGGTACGCTTCCTTGCCGAGCCGGCGCATCGCGGTGATGAACTCGATCCCCTGGAACTGCGGGACGGCGCCGTCGAGGTCGTTGTGGATCGTCAGGTACGGCGTGGCGATGCGCTTGATGCCGAACAGACCGGAGTTCTCGAGGTAGAGATCGGGCCGGTCCCAGGGCGTCGCACCGATGCGCGACTGCGTGTGCTCGTACTGAGACTCGCGCACGACGCCGCTTTCCAGGCGAATCCCCGAGTACGCGCTGATCATGTCGTCGACCGCCGCGCCCGCCTCGACCGCGCGGAAGCGGTGCGTCTTGGTGATCATGTAGTTGATCTGGTACGCGGCCCACGAGTGGCCGGCGATCCCGACCCGGTTCGGATCGGCGTAGTTCGTCTTCAGCGCGACCTCAAGCGCCGGCATGATGCACTCCATCGCGCTCGCGCCGGGATGGCCGGTCCGGTAGCGGACGTCGGGCAGGATCATCACGTAGCCGTTCGAGACGTAGCGCGGGAAGTTCGGGCTGGTGCCCGGCTGCGGCGTGTAGTGGACGTGGAACATGCTGGCCCACGTCTCGTAGAAGTACACCAGCATCGGCGCCTTGCGGTCCGGTTTGACTCCGTCGGGGATCAGCATGACGCCGCGCATCGGTTTGCCGTCCGCGCACGCATAGCTGAAGAGCCGCTCGCTGCCCCAGCGGTACTTCGCCTGCTGCGGGTTCGCATCGGTCACGCGCGCCAGGTGCTTGAACGACGCGTCCGTCGTCCAGAGATTGCGGTAGTCGCGGAACGACTCGCGCGAGAAGACGTAGCGATCGGCTTTCTTCGCGCTCAGCGGCGGGGTGGTGAAGTCGTGCAGGCTGGAGTTGAAGACCGTGCGCGTGCCGTTGACGACTTCCGGCGCTTTGAACAGCGTCGCCGGGATGCCGCCGCCGGGTCCGACACGGGCGTAGCCGCTCGAATAGTCGCGCGTGTCGATCAGCGAGAGCAGCATCGGCTTGTCGGGGGCGAACGCGATCGCGTCGGGGTCGGTCCGCACCGGGCTGTAGACGGTGCGGTTGCGGCGGCCTTCGCCGCGCGTGATGTTCGTCGCCACGCCGGTGTCCGGGTTCGCGAGCCAGATGTCGTACTGATCGTAGATCATGACGCCGCGGTCGCCGCTGAGCCAGCCGCCCGCGCCATACGGGGACGGCGGGGCGGGATGGTCGTCCTCGACGTTGTGGAACGCGACGCCGGCTTTCGGCGCGAGCTCGACGCGCCGGCCGTCGCTCGTGCGAATCGCGAACCAGTGGCGCGTCGACTCGTCCCACTCGAGGCCGTAGCGACCGCCCGGGGAGATATCGCCCGATGCCACGCGTTTGCGCAGGAGGCGGCGCTTGCCGTCCTCGAGCGAGACCGCGTACGCGTCGGCGTAGACTTCGCCGAGCCACGACCCGGCGCGGCGGTAGGCGCGGTCGTCGAGGCCGAGCGCGACATCGCCCTGCTCGGCGACCGTGACGTCGCGCAGCGTGGGCGAGCCGAGCTGCGCGAACCGCGACGCGCCGACGTCGTAGGCCGCGAGATACGTGCGCTTGCGCTCGTCGGCCGCATCGTGCTTCTGCTGCGACTGCAGGACGTCGTCGTGCCACGTCCACAGGTCGACCGCGGTCGGCGCGGGCGTACCCGACGGCATCGGCGTCGGCGCGGCCGCCGTGCCGATGAAGACGCGCTTGCCGTCGGGCGAGTAGCGCAGCTTGCCGTTCGCGTTCGGCGTCGTTCCGGCCGCGAGTCCGGCGGTTCCCGCGTCGACCGCTTTGACGGCGGTCAGCTTCGCCGCGCGCAGATCGACGACGTAGAGCGCGTCGTGCGGAACGTCTTCCTTGTAGGTCGCGGTGTCGCTGAGGAACGCCAGCGACGAGCCGTCGCGCGCGATCGCGAGGTCGCGGTAGCGTCCTTCGCCGGTCAGCACGTCGGTCGTGATGCCCGTCGCTGCGTCGTACACGTGGAGGCCGTCGCCGCGGCCGTTCTTGGTCTCCGTCGCGTACGCGACGAACCGGTCGTCGTCGGAGACGGCGAAGTCGGTGGCGTCGTTGGCGGTGACGTGCTTCGTGCCGGCGAGATCGCGAATCGTCAGCATGGTCCCGGTGTCTTTGGTCTTGTCGGCCTTCGGCGCCGGGGAACCGGACGGCGAAGCCGACGGTGCGGGCGACGCGCTCGCGTTCGGCGCGGCCGACGCCGCGGTCGGTACTTGCGGCGGCGGCTCGCCTTTCGGCGGCGCGCTCGGCTTTCCGGACGCGACCGGCGACGGGCTCGCGGCCGCCGGCGCGGGCGAGCCGCTCGGAGCCGGCGTCGGCTCGGCGCGGTATGCGATCGTCGAACCGCCGTTCCGCGCGACGGCGATCGTCTTCACGTCGGCGACGATCTCGGCCGGCTTCGCCGCGCTCAGGTCGAGCACGCCCAGCCCGTTCTTCGGCTGCTGGCTCTCCGGCTTCTTCGCCTTCTTCGCCGCGTCGACGTCTTTCTTCGCCGCCGTGTGCGTGAACACGACGAACCGCCCGTCACCCGCGAACGCCGGCGCGCTGCCGCGCGTCTCGCGCCGTTCGGCGCCGGAGTCGAGATCGCGCACGACGAGCGTCGGATCGCCGTCTTGCGGCGTCAGCGCATACGCGAGATGCTTGCCGTCATCCGAGATCTTCGGCGTGCGGATCGAGTTCCAGCCGTCGTACGCCTTATAGTCCAGCGGCACCGGCGCATCCGCCGCCACCGGCCGCGGGATGGCCGGCACCAGCGCACATGCGAGCGCAAACGCCACGAAACCACGAGCGCGAAACATGCGCCGTCCGTACCGTGGCACGTCTTCCGTTCCCTGCGTCGCCCTCGTCGGGTTGACATAAACCGAAGCTTCGGTTTATGCTTCAGGCATGGGGAAGCCTTCGGGCGCGGGCGATCCGTTTTCGGATCTATTCCGGGGATCACGCCGGAGCGCGGATCCCTCACGTACATGCCATTCTGGGATCGGGACAAGTCGTGGTCGAGCTTTTGAGCGACGGCGAAGCTCGGCTGTCGCACGCACACGGTTCACCCGTGAAAGGTTCCGTCACGATGCAAGAAGAGCGCACCGTCTTTGAACGTCGCGCGCCGGTACCACCAAAGGTTACTCGAACTGTGGAGAGCGAGCCGTCAGCATGACCGCTAGCAAGCGAAAGGGCCGAATCGTCACGACGACGGCCGAGATGAAACGGGCGATCCGCGACGCGCGCGAGCGTGAAAAAACCGCCACGAAGATTCGTTCGGCAAGCTACGAGCGCAAGAGCGATGCTTTGGTGGTCGCTCTTTCGACCGGCGTAACGCTCGCCGTTCCGCGTACGCTCATCCCCGGTTTCATGAACGCGGAGCCTGCTGCCCTCGCCGACGTGACGATCGATCCCGGAAGCGAATCGCTATGGTCGGATACGGTCGACGACGGCGTGCTGCTCGAACAGCTCGTACAGATTGCTGCGGGCGACGAGTTGCTGCAATTCTTGGGGGGACGCATCGCCGGTCGAAGGAGGTCCGAGGCGAAGGCGAACGCCGCGAGGGCCAACGGCGTAAAGGGCGGTCGGCCGTCGCTGCCGATGACGGCGTTTGTTCAACACCTCGAGCGGTCGCTGCGCGATCTCGCGACGGACGCCCCGACGCTGGAGCGGAGCGAGGACCACGCAGGCCGCGCTGTCGACAGCGCCCGGTGGCAAGCCAAGGGCCGTATCCTGCTGGAGATCAAAGCACGCGACCGCGGGGAGGTTGACATCGTACGGTCTGCATGGACGATCAAGAGGCCGCGCATACGGCGCATCCGCGCCGCTGCGGAACGTCTCGCGCGAGACCTCGCTCGGTGGATCCTCGCGGAGCAAAAAACGGCGGCGACACGTGCTGCGGCACGCAACGAGCTTCCCGAGCGCACGGGTATCAGGAAGCACCCTTCTCGTGCACGACGAACGTCGGCCGCGCGCTAGCTTTTCAGGATACCGGCGTCAGCCACGGTCCGGGGGCGGGGCGGCGGCCGCGGACGACGTCGGTATAGGTGGTGCGGAGGCGGCGGGTCAGGTTGCCTTCGGCGCCGAGGTCGCGGTCGTCGATGCGCACGATCGGGACCAGCTCGGCGGCGGTGCCGGTGAAGAACGCCTCGTCGCACTGCGCGAGGTCGCCCATCGTGAGCGGGCGGACGTGCGTGGTGATCCCGGCTTCGCGGGCCAGCGCGAGAACGCTCGCGCGCGTCACGCCCGGGAGGATGTCGGCGTCGGCGTCGTTCGTGACGAGCACGCCGTCGCGCACCACGAAGATGTTCTCGCCGGATCCTTCGGCGATCTCGCCGCGGTCGTTCCGGATGATCGCTTCGTCGAAGCCGCGCGCCTGCGCGTCGGCGAGCGCGCGGATCGAGTTGGTGTAGTGGCCGCCGGCCTTCACCGTCGACGGCATCGCGCGCGACGGCGTCTTCATGAACGGTGAGACCGCGGCGCGGAACAGCGGCACCTCGACGCCCGGCATGATCCCGTCGAACGCGAACGCCGCGATCACGATGTGCACCGGGCACTCCCGGCCCGGGTTCAGCCGCACCGTGTTGCCGCCGTAGAACGCCAGCGGACGCACGTACGCGGCGTCCAGCCCGCTCGCGCGCACGGTCTCACGGATCGCTTCGATCAGCCCGTTCGCGTCCCAGGCGAGCTCCATGCCGTACGTCGCCGCACCGGTGATCAGCCGCTCGACGTGCTCGCGCAGGCGGAAGACGGCCGGCCCGCTCGGCGTCGGGTAGACCCGGATCCCTTCGAACACCGACGAGCCGTAGTGCAGCGCGTGCGTGAGCGCGTGCAGCTCAAGCTGGTCGTCGTCGAGCACGGTGCCGTCGAGCCACACGGTCGTGGCGGTCCGGGTCATCACGGGCGGTTCTCCTTGAAACGGCGAACGCCCCAGCCGCTGCGGCCGGGGCGTTCGTTTGCGTCGGTGTGCTGTGGTGCGTTACGCGAACGACGATCCGGCCGGCGAGCGATGCTCGACAAGAATAAAAACCGGAAGGACGTAATAGCGCGACGCCATGTCCGCGAAGCCTAGCACGGCGGCGAGGCCGCGGTCAAGCTCAGCTCTCGGCGACGGCCGGGTTCTCCAGCACGCCGACGCGTTCGATCTCGACCCGCACGCGCTCGCCCGGGCGGATCCAGCGCTTCGGCGTGCGCGACGTTCCGACGCCGGCGGGCGTTCCGGTCGCCACGATGTCGCCGGGCTCGAGCGTCATGACCGCGGAGAGCTCCGCGACCAGCCGCGGGACCCCGAACACGAGCTGCGAGGTCGACGAGTCCTGCAGCATCTCACCGTCGATCGAGCACCTGATGCGCAGGTTGCCCGGATCGGGCACCTCGTCGCGCGTCACCAGGAACGGCCCGCACGGCGCGTGCGTGTCGAAGACTTTGCCGAGCGTCCACTGCGAGGTGCGCATCTGGTAGTCGCGCACGCTCACGTCGTTCAAGCACATGTAGCCCGCGATCACCTCGTACGCGCGCTCTTCGGCGACGTGGCGCGCGCGCGCGCCGACGACGAACGCGAGCTCCGCCTCGTAGTCGACGCGGTGCGACGCGCGCGGGATCACGATCGGCGCCCCGTCGCCGATCAGCGTGTTCGGCCACTTCGCGAAGACGACGACGTGCTCGGGCAGATCCATCTTCACTTCCGCGGCGTGGTCGCGGTAGTTCAGCCCGATGCACGCGATCTTCGAGGGGTTGGCGATGGGCGGCAGCAGCGTGAGCGCCTCGCGCGGGCGGACGTGCTCGTCGCGCGCCGCGTCCAGCGCGCGCCGCGCGCGCGCGAGCGCTTCCTCGCCGCCTTGGAGCAGCTCCAACAGAGTGCTCGGAAGCTCGTCGTCGACCGCGCGCAGGTCGGCGATGCCGCTGCCGCGCGCGGCTCCGATCCGCGTCTCGCCGTCGCGCTGAAAAGTACAGAGTCTCACACGCCCTCCCATGTTTAGGCCGAGCGGCCCGGGGGTACCGACCGTCGCGAGGGGCTTTCAGCAACACATCGCAGCACGCCCTCGGGAAAAACGACGCCGTCCGCACCGAACTAGCGGTGGACGGCGTCGTTCTCTTTGCGGGCTACGCGACTTCGACGCGTGAATCCCAGACGGCGCCGCCGTCGAGCACGACGCGCAGGTCGTGCACGAGCTCCTCCTCGCTGGCGGCCTTGGAGACGACGCTGGCGGCCCCGCTCGTGCGCGTGAGCTGCAGCCAGCCCCGGCGATGCTGGTCGGTCAGCACGATGGGGCGCACGAGCGGCGCTTCGTTGCGCAGCACGTCGAGCACGTCCGCGACGTCGTACGCCGTATAATCGAGGTCGAGGATCACGAACTCGGGCGCGGCGGCGATGATCGCGTCGAGATTGAGGACGTCGGAGGCGCCGGCGACGCGGCCGCCCGCTTCTTCGACGAGACGGGCGATCTCGGGCGCGAAGATGGACTGGGGTTCGACGACGTAGACGCTCGGCATATCGTTTCGACGTCCTTTACCCCGATTTTCCGCTTGGCCGCTCCCGCGTGCGTCACACTCCGGCGGAGCGCGCCGGGTCGTCGCCGGCCAAGCGGCCGCGGTCGAGCCGCACCACGCGCGCGGCGAAGAGCTTCGCGTCGGCCTCGTCGTGGGTCACCAGGACGACCGGAACGTCCAGCGCCGCGAGCGTCGCTCGCAGCTCGTCGCGCACGAGCGCCCGCGTCAGCTCGTCGAGCGCGGCGAACGGCTCGTCGAGCAGCACGGCGCTCGGCGTCCAAGCGAGCGCCCGCGCGAGCGCGACGCGCTGCCGCTCGCCGCCCGAGAGCGCCCGCGGCCGGGCGCCCGCGAGCCGCGCGATCCCGAGCCGCTCCAGCCAGATTCGCGCGCTTTCGCGGCGCTGCGCGCGCGGGACGCCGCGCGCCGCCAGCCCGTACGCGACGTTGTCGATCACGTCCAGATGCGGAAATAGCGCGTACTCCTGAAACACGAACGCGATGCCGCGCCGAAACGCCGGCACCGACGTGCCGTGGTCACGCAGCGCGCGGCCGGCGAGCGCGACGGTCCCGCTGTCCGGCTCGACCAGTCCCGCGATGATGCGCAACAGCGTCGACTTCCCCGAGCCGCTCGGTCCCGCCAGCACGGTGACGCCGACGCCGAAGTGCGTCGCGACGTCGAGGGTGAAGTGGCGCAGCGTCTTGCGCACCGCGACCTCGATCATGCGGCGCGCCGTTCGAGCGCGCGCGCGGCGACGACCACCGCCAGCGCGACCGTCACGAGGACGACGGCGAGCGCGGCGGCGAGATCCAGATCGCCGCTCTCGAGGCCCAGATACACCGCCAGCGGCAGCGTTTGCGTCACGCCTTGCAGGTTGCCGGCGAACATGATCGTCGCGCCGAACTCGCCGAGCGCGCGCGCCCAGGCGAGCACCGCGCCGCCCGCGAGCGCGGGCAGCGCCAGCGGCACGGTGACGCGCGCGAACGTGCGCAGCGGTCCCATGCCGAGCGTCGCGGAGGCTTCTTCGTACACGCTGTCGACCGCGGAGAACCCGGCGCGCGCGGCGCGCACGTAGAACGGCGCGCCGACGAAAAGCTGCGCCAGCACGACCGCGAAGGTCGTGAACGCGATCCGCAGGTGCAGCGCGCCGAACGCCGGACCGAACAGCCCGAACGTGCCGAACGCGAACAGCAGCGCGACGCCGGCGACCGCCGGCGGCACGACGATCGGCAGATCGACCAGCGCGTCCACCGCGTCGCGGCCCGCGAAGCGGCCGCGCGCGAGCGCGTACGCGAGCGGCGTCCCCAGCGCAAGGGTCAGGGCCAGCGAAGCCGCGGTGGTGATCAGCGAGATGCGCAGCGCGGCGAGCGCCGCCGGCGAGCCGAGCGTCGCGAGGAAGCGCGCCGGCGCCACGTGCGCGTAGAGCGCCGCGAGCGGGATCGCGATGAACAGCACGAGGAGCGCCGAGGCGACGGCAACGGCGGCGCGGATCATGGAGGGATCGTCTCCGCCGCCCGGGCAACTCTCCCTTCCCGCCCACGTGTCAGGAGGCTCATGGTGATGCCGCTTCCGGACCAGCAGATTCCCCGGCCGACCGCAGCGCGCTCGCGCGTCGAGGTCGAGGAGGACGCGCGCTCGTGGACGGTGCGCGCGAGCGCGGCGGCGGAAGCGGGCCGGCAGCGCGGCGCATTCCGCGCGTATCTCGAACGGTACGGCGATGCGGCGAGCGACTTCGACGCCGCCGAAGCGGTGTACGGCGAGCTGCTGAACACGTGCCTGCAGCACGCGCCGGGCCGCGTCGAAGTGCGCTTCGCCTGGGACGACGCGACGCTGGTCGTGATCGACGACCGCGAACGGCTGCGCACGTGGCCGTTCTCACCCGACGACACGAGCGCCGAATCGACCCACCACGCGTACGCGCTGATCAGCGCCTACACCGGCCGCATCCGGCTCGCCCGCGAACCCCGCGGCGGCACGCGCGCGAGCGTCGCGCTGCCGGTCAGGCGCCGCTAGCGGGCGTCCGCGCGGCGTTGCGCGCGGAGAGGCGCAGCTCCAGCTCGTCGACGACGATCTCCGAAAGCCGCTGCAGCACGTCGGCTTGGCGCGGCGAGAAGACGCGCGGCTCGCGGTCGATGATGCACAGGGTTCCGAGCCGGTGGCCGTCCTGCGTGCGCAGCGGCGCGGCGGCGTAGAACTGCAGGCCGAACTTTCCCGACACCAGCGGGTTCGCGAGCGTGCGCGGGTCCGTGCGCGCCTCTTCGACGATGTACGGCTCATCGCGCAGTACGGCCGACGCACAGAGGCCGGGATCGCGGTCGATCTGCTCGACCTGGTCGAGGCCGTGCCGCGACTTGAACCAGATGCGCTCGTGATCGACGATCGTCACCAGCGCGATCGGAACGTCGAAGAGCTGCGCGGCCAAGGCGGTGATACGGTCGAACGAGCCGTCGGGCGGCGTATCGAGGATGTCGTAGCGGCGGATCGCGGCAAGACGCGCGGCCTCCGCCTGGTCGTCGACGAGCGCGGTCACGATGAGCGGTTCTCCTTTCAGGTGAGCACGATGCGCGCGTGGCTTCCGCCGCCGGGACGGCGCTCCACGCTGAAATCGAACGCGAGCTGGGAGATCAGGAACAGACCGCGCCCGAACTCGCTGTAGAGATCGAACGGCAGGCGCGCGCTGAACTGAAAGCCCGGGCCGAGGTCGAGGACGTGCAGCACCGCGCGGTCGTTCCGCCGCACCAGCATGAGATCGATCGTGCCGGGTGCGTAGCGGAGCGCGTTGCCGATCACCTCGGACAAGATCACCTCGGCGTCGAACAGCCGCTCTTCGGCGAACCCGGCGGCGCTCAGCTCGGCGCGCAGCTCGTCGCGCACGCGGCGCGACGCGTCTTTCCACATCGGATCGAAGCGCCAGCGCCGCGCCGGCAAGCTTTCCTCGACCGCGACGGTCAGGACCGCGACGTCGTCGCGCGACTGGCCGCCGAGAACCTCGTCGTGGATGCGCCGTGCGACGCCGGGCCCGCGCGCCGGCTCCGCCCGCAGCACGGACTCCAAGCGCGCTTCGCCTTCGATGACGTTTTTGGTCGACTCGGTCAACCCGTCGGTGTACAAGACGAACAGCGCACCCGGGGGCAGCGACATGTGGTGCACGTCGATGCGCTGCTGCAGCCCGAGGCCCAGCGGTGCGTTGCGACCCTGCGGCTGGTGCAGCGTGCCGTCGGCGTACCGGACGAACGGCGCCGGATGGCCGGCGTTCGCGTACGAGCACGACTGCGTCACCGGATCGAGCACGGCCGCGAACGCGGTGACGTAGCGGTCGGGAAACTGACTGCGCAGCGTCGCCTCGGCGGCTTGCAGCATCACCGCGGGATCGGGATTGACTTGCGCGACGCCGCGGATCGTCTGCCGCACGCTCACCATCGCCACCGCCGCCTGCAGCCCGGAGCCGACGACGTCGCCGATCGAGATCACGGCCCGGCCGTCGCCGAGCGGGAACGCGTCGTACCAGTCGCCGCCGACCAGCGCCTCGAGCCGGCCGGCGCGGTAGATCGCGTCGAACCGGTAGCCCGGCACGTCGGGCAGCTCGGCGACGAGCGCCGCGTCCTGGAAGGTCAGCGCGACGTTGCGCTCGCGCTCGAAGCGGCGCGCGTTGTCCAGCGCCTGCGCGGCGCGCTCGGCGAGCAGGTGCAGCAGCGCGCCACGTTGCGGCGGTGAGTCGTCGTCGATCAGCAGCAGCAAGCGGCCGAACTGCTTGCCGCGCCGCGCCAGCGGAAACGTTTCGGTCCGGCAACCCGGCGAGGCGAGAAACGCCGTCGCCTCGAGGCGCCGCCCGTTCGCAGCGGACAGCGCCGCGGTGCGGCTCGCGTCACGATGCGACCCTGCCGCCACGCGCGCGACGCCGTGTTCGTCGTCGAGCGCGATCAGCGCCGCGCGGGCATGCTGAGGAACGAAGGCGTCGGCGACCGCGCGCAGCGTCGGCGCCAGCTCCGGGGCAGCGAAAATGAAAGCCGACGCTTCGTCGGCCAGTCGCCAGTCGCTCGGATCGAGCTCGGCGCGGGGCACGGGCGGCGCGGTCAACGTATGGTGACCGCTCCACGAAAGCGCGGCACGAATCGCATCGGGTTCCTCCAGCAGCGCGGCGTCCCGCGCTCCGTGTCGGTTCCCTCGCGGACGATTTTCAAACGTGATCACGGCCGCGAAAAATCTCGCGGCACGTCGAACGCCTGTACGATCATGCTACCATACGAGACCTGCACGACGCCGCCCGCAGCACGCAGCGTTCGTACGCCACTCTTACGCGCTGCTGACGAGCGCCGCGGCTAGCGGCCTGAACGTTACGATCACCCGGGTTCCGCCGCGCGAGGTGGGCTCGATCTTCACGTCGTCGGCGACGGCGCGGACCAGCGACAGCCCGCGGCCGCTCTCTTCGAGCGGGTCGATGTCGTTGTCGGTTGGGGTGAAGCCGTAGCCGCTGTCCTCGACGGTGAGGCGGGCGATGCCGTCGCCGGCGGTTTCGGCGATCACGCGCAGTCCGCCCGGGGCGTGGCGGACCGCGTTCGCGATGAGCTCGCCGAAGACCAGCTCGCCGGCGAAGCGGGCGTCTTCGACGCCGGTCCAGCGCGCGATCAGCTCGCCGGCGTCGCGGCGCGCGTTCGCGCCGGTTCGCGCATCGGTGCTCACGAAGCGCCATTCGTGCTCGTCGCCGGGGAGCTCGGCGGCGAAACGGCTGATCGAGACGGTCAGGATTGCGATGTCGTCGGTCGGCTCGTCGTCGCCCAGCACGTCCTTCATCAGCGCGCCGGCGAGGTGGTCGATGTCGTCCTTCACCAGCGCGCGGACCGCGGCGTCGATGCGCCGCTCGGCGGCGTCGAGATCGCGCGTGAACTCCAACAGCCCGTCCGTGTACATCATCAGCGTGCACGGCGCTTTCAGGCGCAGCGCGAAGTCGACGCCCTCTTCGTCGCGCAGCCCGATCGGCAGACCCGCGCTCGGCAAGCGGCGCACGCCGTGCTGGTCGACGAGGAGCGGCGGCGGATGGCCGGCGGTCGCGTACGCGAAGCGTCCCGTCACCGAATCGAGCACGCCGAAGATCGCCGTGACGAACACGGTTCGGCCGCTCGCGATCAGCAGCCGGTTCGCGCGGTCGAGGATCGCCGACGGATCGGCCGACTCGAACGACGCCGCGCGCAGCGCCTGCCGGATCTCGCCCATGATGACCGCCGCTTCGAGCCCGTGGCCGGTCACGTCGCCGATGGTCACCGCGACGCGGCCGTCGGGCAGCTCGAAAGCGTCGTAGAAGTCGCCGCCGACGCGCTGCGACTCCGACGCGGCCGAGTACGACGCGGAGAACGCGATGTCGGGGAGTATCGGCAGTTGCGAGGGCAGCATCGCGCGCTGCAGGGCGTCCGCCGTCGTGCGCTCGCGCTCGTACAGCCGCGCGTGCTCGAGCGAGAGCGCCGCGCGGCGCGCGAACTCGCGCACCAGTGCGACGTCGTCTGGATCGTACGCGCGCCCGGCCGTTCGCACCAGGCACATCGCGCCGATCGTCACGTCGCCGTTCACCAGCGGAACGACCATCGCGGCGCCGGCGGGCCGGTCGCGCACCCAAGGATCGGGAAAGCGGTCGGGCTGGTCGAGCACGACCGGGTCGCCGGCGTCGACGATGCGCGTGACCGCTTCGTGCAGCTTCGGCTGCAGCGGCGCGCCGATCCAGCGCCGCGTGTCGAGCTCGTCGCCGAGCTCGGTGCTGCCCAGACCGGTCAGCACGAAGCGCCCGTCGTCGTCGACCAGCGCGACCCACGTGCGTTCCGCCAAGCGCGGGATCAGCAGCGTCTTCATCGCGGCCACGGTCGCCGTGACGTCGAGCGACGCGCCGAGCCGCTCGCCCGCGCGCGACAAGAACGCCTCGCGCTCCTCGAGCCGCTTCTGCGAGTCGACGTCGGTGCACGTGCCGATCCAGGCGACGATCTCGCCGCGGCTGCCGCGCGCCGGAACCGCGTTCACCAAGAACCACCGGAAGCGCCCGGTCGCGCCTTCGCGCAGGCGGTACTCCGCGGCGAACGGCTCGCCGCTGCGGACGCTGTGGCGCCAGCGGTCGAGCACGACGATCTCCTGCTCGGGATGGATCGCGGTGCGCCAGCCGCCGTCGCGCGTCGCGGTGAGGTCGTAGCCGGTGAACGCGACCCAGCGATCGTTCACGTACTCGATGTCGCCGTTGGCGTTCGTCGTCCAGATGAGCTGAGGGACGACGTTCGCGAGCGACGCGTACCGCGCTTCGCCGACCGCCAAGGCGTCGGCGGCCGTGCGGCTGCGCGCGGCGAGGCGCAGCATCAGGTCGTTGATCTTCACCAGGAAGACCGCGAGCACGACGACCGCGCCGAGCAGCTCTTCGATGCGGCCCGCGTACCAGCCGAACGAGTAGCGCCCCGACGACAGCTCGCCGCCGGTCACGATCGTGACGAAACGCGCCAGGAGCACGACGCCCAGCCACACTTCCGTCACCGTCCGCAGCCCGTCGGAGACGATGACCAGCGCGATCAGCATCTCCGCCGCCGCCAAGGGCACGATGATGCGCGCCCACGGGTCGGTGAACGCGTTGTTGTGCATCGCCTCGGGCAGGATCCCGTGGCCGAGCGTCACGAGCAGCCCGATCAGGATCGACAGCCCGAGCGTCGCGATGCCGATCGCGCGCACCGTGTTGCGCGAGAGCTGCCAGCCGAGCCGCGCGGCGAACCCTTCGGCGATCAAGAAGCCGCCGAACCCGATCTGCGAGAGGATGTAGGCCCACGACGCGCTCTGCGGTCCCGCGCCGAGCAGCCCGTCGCCGGTGAAGACGCCCGGAAAGGTCGCGAGGTAGAGCGTCGTGGTCAGCGCCGAGTACGCGTAGCCGATCGCGAGCAGCGCCAGCTTGAGGTCGCGCTCGATCCGGTATTGGACGTACAGCAGAATCGTCGTGATCAGCAGCGCGACGATGCTGGCGCCGACGACGGTCGGCACGTAGGCCGGCACCTCGCCGATCCGCAGCCGCGAGAACGGCACCGAGAGCACGAACAGCACCAGCAGCGCCAGGCCGCTCGCGCCGGCCCAGCGGCGGTCGCTCTGGGTCGCCGGGGCGGTGGTGATGTTCTCGATCGCCCGCGTCTCGAGCGAGCGCATCCCGGCCTCGAGGACCGCCCTCACGCCGCCACCGCGCGGGCCCGCGGGCGGTCTTGGAGGGCGTGAGCACGCAAACCGCGACCTTCGCCGCCGGCTGTTTCTGGGGCGTCGAGGCCGACTTCCGCGACATCCCGGGCGTCCTCGACGCCGAGGCCGGCTATACCGGCGGAACGACCCGGAACCCGACCTACCGCGACGTCTGCACCGGGACGACGGGGCACGCCGAGGCCGTCCGCGTCAGCTTCGACCCGGACACCGTCTCGTACGACACGCTCATCGATGCGTTCTGGTCGCTCCATGATCCGACTCAGCTCAACCGTCAGGGACCCGACGTCGGGACGCAGTACCGCTCCGCCGTCTTCTATACGGACGAAGCCCAACGTCTCGCCGCCGAAGCGAGCAAAGCCCGCGCTCAAACGCGGTTCTCCCGCCCCATCACCACGCAGATTCTACCAGCCGAGCCGTTCTTCCGCGCGGAGGACTACCACCAGCGCTATCTGGAGAAGCAGGGCCTGCGGCACTGCCGCATCTAGAGCGAGCGCTGGTCCGACCCGACCGGGCGGTTCACGAAGTCGTCGACGGCCTCCGCCAGCGCCGCGTTGGTGATCTCGGTCAGGCCGGCGGCGATGTTCTGGCCCTTGTGGACCTTGTTCGCGGTCGTGTAGGTCTTCCAGCGCACGACGCCGCTGCAGTCGATCAGGTACAGCCGCAGCGCAGCGCGGATCGGCGAGCGGTCGAACATCCCCGACGACGAGACGACGCCGCCGACCACCGGCAGAAACCCGGTCAGGTTGCGTTCCTTGGACTGCTCGTAGCGGATCTGCGGGATCAGGAGTCCCTGGGCGTTGTAGTTCCCGCACATTTGCCGGGCCGTCCCGACGGCTTCGATCGCGTCGATCGGCGGCGCGACCGCGGTGCGCACATGCTTGTCGGCGAGATCGACGGTGAACTGCTTGGTCGCGTTCTTCAGCACGGGGTCGGTGTCGCCCGGGTCGCCGAACGGAACGATCACGTACAGCGGTTCGCTCGACTGCTCGACGGCACGAGCGGGGACGGCGGCGCCGAGCACGATGAGCATCGCGAGCGCCAAGTGACGTACGTGCATGAGTGCTCCGAAAACGTTCGGCCGCCCGCGAAGCGTTCCCAGGCGTACGCTCGTCAGCGCTTGCGCGACGAGGCCGGCGACCCCGGACCGCGAACGGTCAGCGCACAGTCATGCAACCGACCGACGACCGTTCCGCCGAGCTGATGCAGCCGGGGCCTCACACGGCGGCGCGAACCGACGATACCGTCGCGATGCCGCACGTTTCGCCGCGCGCGACGGTGGCGCAGACCGTCGTCGTGCCGCCGCCCGCCGTCCCGGCTGAGCTGTCGGGGATGCTGCTGCCGAGCGAATACGTGACGTTCGCGAGCGCGCCGCACCCGATCATCATGCTCCAGCCGGTGATCGAGGCGATCGTCGTCGTCGTCGCGCTGGTGGTCGCGCTGAGCTGGCAAACGCATCCGATCGTGCGCGGGCATCACCAGACGATTCCGCTGCTGACCGGACTCGCGCGCAGCGGGGTGCTGATCTTCGGCGGACTGATCCTGCTGCGAGAAGCCGCGTCGTTCTTGCAGCGGCTGTTCCACTACCTCGCGTTCCGCATCGTGAGCACCAACCGGCGCGTGTTCGTGGTGCAGGGCTTCTTCGGGCGGCGCGTCACGCCGGTGGGGAACACCGCGCTGGCCGGCGCGACGATGTCGCAGAGCATCCTCGGGCGGATGCTGGACTACGGCGACGTCGTGATGCCGCTCGCGTCGAGCGGCCCGGGGCTGGTGCGCACGATGCGCGAGCCGGTGCGCTTGTACCGCGAGCTGGAAGCGGTCGCGAACGGCGTCGACGGTGACACCTGGCAGCCGGCGATCCGCCAAACGCTCATCCCGTAGCTTGCAGCCCGCCACCCAGACCGCCGAGCACGCGCCGTACGCCGCGCCGGTCGCCGTCGCGGATTTCGGCGAGTGCTACTACTACCACACGATGGACGTTCCGGGCCACGGCGTCGTCGAGGGCGAGTGGGATCTGCGCGGGCGCGCCGACGCGTATCTCGGCCACGAGCCGTTCGCCGGAAAGCGCGTGCTCGAGGTCGGCACGGCGAGCGGCTTCCTGTGCTTCGAGATGGAGCGGCGCGGCGCCGAGGTGGTGGCGTACGATCTCTCGGGCGCCGACGCGTGGGACATCGTCCCGTTCGCGTCGCGCGACGTACCGGGCGTCATCGACGAGCGGCGCGAGCACATCGCGCGGCTGAACAAGAGCTGGTGGTTCAACCACCACGCGCTCGGCTCGCGCGCGCGCGTCGTCTACGGCAGCGTGTACGCGATCCCGCGCGCGATCGGGCGCGTCGACGTGTGCACGTTCGGCGCGATCCTGCTGCATCTGCGCGATCCGTTCCTCGCGCTGCAGAACGCCACCGCGCTGGAACCCGAGACGGTCGTCGTCACGGAGATGGCGCGATCGCGTTGGCCGCTGTCGTTTCTGGAGCGGCCGGCTCGGCGGCGCAGCCCGCTCTTCCTTCCGAACGCCGCGCAAGGCGGGCCGGTCGACGCGTGGTGGTCGTTCACGCCGGAAGCGGTCTCCAACATGCTCGCGATCCTCGGCTATCGCACGGATCACGTCGTGCGCCACGCGCAGCGCTACCGGCAGCGCGAGACGCCGATGTTCACCGTCGTCGCGCGGCGCACAGCGGCCGGGGCGAGCGCGGAGCGCTGACCATCGCGCGGACGCGGGGCGACGCGTACGTCGCGGTGGTCGTCGCGGCGCTCACGATCGCCGTCGACATCGGGCTCGCGCGGGTCGGCTACGGGCTGATCCTGCCGGCGATCCGGCGCGACATGGGCGGCGGCTACGCGCTGTACGGCGGCATCGCGGCGGTCCATCTCGGCGGCTACCTCGCCGGCACGATCGTCGCGCCGGCGCTGATGCGCGACCGCGCGCGGCTGCCGCTGGTCACCGCGCTTTCGCAGCTCGCCGTGACGGTGTTCGTGCTCGCCTCCGCGCTCGCGCCGACGGCGGTTCTGCTCGGCGCCGCGCGCGCGGCGATCGGCGTCGCGAGCGGCATCGGGATCGCGAGCGCGGTCACCGACGCGCTCGAACGGATCGCGCCCGAGCGGCGCGGCTTCGCCAGCGCGATCGCGTGGAGCTCGATCGGCGTCGCGCTGGTCGTCTCGGCGCCGGCCGGTGCGTGGACGCTCGGCGAGGCGACGCGCTGGCGGCTCGCCACCGCGTCGTGCGCGCTTCCCGCGCTCGTGCTGACGCTGGCCGCGTGGCGGCTCCCGCCGCAGCAGCATCACCACGCGCCGGCCGCCGACGACGCGCCGTTCCGCTGGAGCGACCTCGGGCGCGCGGCGAACCTCTTCTTCGTCGCGGGCTACGCGGCGTTCGGCGTGGCGTACATCGCGTTCGTCACCTTCGCGATCGCGGCGTTCGCCGCGCGCGGCATCGGCGCCGGTGCGGTCGCGTTCATCTGGGCCGCGTGCGGCGTCGCGGTCGTCGCCGGCGCGCTGGGGATCGGCGTCTTGCTCGGCGGCGCCGCGCACCGCTGGTCGCTCGCCGTACCGCTGCTGTGCGGCGGGATCGGCAGTCTGCTGGCGACCGTCCCCGGCGTGCTCGGCGCGACGGCCGGGACGGTGTGCGTCGGGCTGGGACTCGCCGCGACGCCGGCCGTCGCGAGCGCGTTCGCGCGCGAGCGCAGCGACCGCGCGACCGCGGTGCGCGCGTTCGCGGCGGTCACGACGGTGTTCGGCGTCGGACAGCTCGTCAGCCCGCTGATCGCGGGCGCGATCGCCGACAAGCTCGGCCTCACCGCGGTGCCGGTCTACGCGGGCTGCGTGTTCCTCGCCGGTGCGCTGGCCGCGGCGGTCGACGCGCTGCAAAGGCCGTTCCCCGGGCTTCCCGAACGAAGCGCGCGATGAGACGGCACGCGCTGCACGTGATGTCCGCGTACTATCTGATCACCGGGCTGTGGCCGATCGTGCACATGCGCTCGTTCGAGACGGTCACCGGGCCCAAGACCGATCGCTGGCTGGTGAAGATGGTCGGTGCGCTCGCGATCGCGAACGGCGCGGTGCTCGGGCTCGGCGCGCGGCGCGAGCGCATCGCGCCCGAGACGATCGCGCTCGCCGTGTGCAGCGCGCTCGCGTTCAGCGCGATCGACGTCGTCTACGTGATGCGCGGGCGGATCGCGCCGGTCTACCTCGGCGACGCGGCGGCGGAGCTCGCGCTGGCCGCGGCGATCGGCGCCGGCGAGTAGCCTCGCGCACCCGCCGCGCCGCCGTCGCGAACCGCGATGAGCTGCGCGGCGCGCTCGCGCGCCCGCAGCGCGGCGGCCGACGACGCGGCGGCGTCGCGCTCGCTGTGCGCCGCCTGGTTCTCGTGGCAGACCGCGAGGCCGATCCACGCGTCGGCACAGCGCTCGTCGAGCTCGAGCGCGCGCGAGAAGCAGCGGCCGGCGGCGTCGAACGAGCGCAGCGAGCTGCGGCGCAAGTGCTCGAAGCCTTCGCTCACCAGCGCGCGCGCGTCGGCGCCGCGGTCGGATGCCGCCGCGACCGAGAGGCGTGCCGCGCCGAAGCGCCGCTCGAGCGCTTCGGCGATCGCGGCAACCGCGACGGTGCGGTAGCGGTGCAGCGTGCGGTAGGACAGGTACAGCTCGCCGGCGGTCGACTTCGCCTGCGCGCCGTCGATGTCGATGCGCTCGATGATCGTGCGGTACACCGGCGGATAGCGGTGCAGCACCTCGTCGAGCAGCGCGATCAAGGCGTCGCGCGCGGTCGTGCCGTTCGAGGCGTGCCGCAGCATCGCCGCATACGGGTCGCGTTCCAGCAACTCGGGAAACCGCAGCTTCCTGAGGAGCCGGCGAACGCCGAGATTGCTGTGCTCCACGCCCGCATTGTGCGCGCAGGCGGTGAGAAAAGCGTGAAACCCGCCGGCCGGCCCGGACGCCGGCGCCGCGAATCAGCCGGGCGTGCGGCCCAGGCCGGCCAGCACGACGGCGTCCGGCAGCTCGGCCAGCGCCGCGCCGGGCAGCGAGATCTTCGAGCGGCGGACGCCGCTGCCGATCACGACCCGGTCGGCCGCCGCGACGGCCGGGTCGATCAGGACCGGCCAGCCGGCCGGAAGCCCGAGCGGCGTGATCCCGCCGAACTCCATCCCCGAGGCCTCCGTCGCCGCGTCCATCGCGGCGAACGAGATCTTGCTCGCGCCCAGGTGTTTCTTCGCGAGGCCGTTCACGTCGGCGCGCGTCGTGGCGAGCACGACGCAGGCGGCGTACCAGGCCCGGCCTTCTCGGCGCGCGGCGAGGACCACGCAGTTCGCCGAGCGGTCCATCCGAAAGCCGTAGCGCTCGCAGAACGCCTGCGTGTCGGCGAGCGCCGGATCGATCTCGGCGACCCAGAACGTCTCGGGCGAGATCGCCCCGCGCCAGCCTTGGATCGCGGCGACGGTCGACGGAGCGAGCAGGTCGGGGCGCGCGCGGGCGGGCTCGGCGGGCTGCGTTCCGATGGTCACGCGGTCCCCTCGTCCGCCGCGCCGCCGCGCGCGTCCTGCGCTCGCGCGGAGCGGCGGCCGTGCGCTCCCGGAGTGCATCGTGCGGTGCGCTCGCCGCGGCGGCAGGCGAGCGAACGCAACGATGGTGCGCGCCCCGGCCGCGCGAACGTCTCGGTATGGTGACGACGACCGGACGGTACAGCACCGACGACCACGAGCGGTTCGCCGCCGACGTCCGGCGCGAGAGCTTCTGCGTGCTGCGCGGCCACTTCGGCCGCGACGTGCTGGGCGCGTGGAGCGACGCGTTCGCGCCGCTGCTCGACGAGCACCGCAAGACCGCGGCGGACGACCCGAACCGCGGACCGGAGCGCTTCTACGTCACGCTGCCGTTCGCCGGCGTCTTCGCCGACACGCGCATCATCTTCGATCCCGACGTGCTCGCGATCTGCGCGCGGCTGGTCGGCGACGACATGGTGATCTGCCAGCTCGCGACCGACACGCCGCTGCGCGGTTCCGACATGCAGGACGTGCACCGCGATTCGCCCGGGCTCTTCCCCGAGTGGGACGTCCAGACGCCGCCGTACCAGCTCGCGGTGAACTTCCCGCTGGTCGACGTGACGGCGGAGAACGGTCCGACCGAGATCGCGCGCGGCACGCACATGCTCTCGAAGGACGAGGGGCTGGCGCGCATCGCGCGCGGCGAGGCGCCGCTCGAGCCGCAGTATCTCACGCTCGGCGACGTCGTGATCCGCGACGTGCGCCACCTGCACCGCGGCACGCCGAATCGCAGCGACGTGCCGCGCCCGATGGTCGTGATCGGTTTCTCGCGCAAGTGGCTGCGCCGGCCCGAGGTCGGCGTGCGCGTTCCGCAGAGCACCTGGAACGCGCTGGACGACGCGCAGCGCCGCCTGCTGCGCTTCGAGCCCGTGGTTCCGGATGCGGAGGCCGTCACGGCGGAAGAGCAGTACCGGGCCTTCGCCTACTGATACGAACGTCGCAGCGCGAAACCGATCGTCTCGGCGAGGCGTCTCACGGTGGCGATGTCCGAGCTGTTCTCCCCCCTCACCCTGCGCGGCGTGACGCTGCGCAACCGCGTCGTCGTCTCGCCGATGTGCGAGTACTCGTCCGAGCACGGGTTCGCGAACGACTGGCACATCGTGCACCTCGGCAGCCGGGCCGTCGGCGGCGCGGGCCTCGTGCTGACCGAAGCGATCGCGGTCACGCCCGAAGGCCGCATCTCGCCGCAAGACCTCGGCATCTGGAAGGACGAGCATCTCGCGCAGCTCGAGCGCATCGCGCGCTTCGTGCAGTCGCAGGGCGCGCAGTTCGGGACGCAGCTCGCGCACGCCGGTCGCAAGGGCTCGACGAAGCGGCCGTGGGACGGCCACGGCGCGGTCGCGCCGGCGGACGGCGGCTGGACGCCGCTCGGGCCGAGTGACGCGCCGTTCGACCCGACGTATCCGGCGCCGCAAGCGCTCGACGAGGACGGCATCGCGCGCATCGTCGCGGCGTTCGCCGACGGCGCGCAGCGCACGCTGGCGCTCGGCGGAACGGTGATCGAGATCCACGCCGCGCACGGCTATCTGGTGCACGAGTTTCTCTCGCCGCTGGTGAACGCGCGCACCGACCGCTGGGGCGGCTCGTTCGAGAACCGGACGCGGCTCGCGCGTGAGATCGCGCGCGCGGTGCGCGGCGTGTGGCCGGAGCGGCTGCCGTTGTTCATGCGGGTGTCGGCGACGGATTGGGCCGAAGGCGGCTGGGACATCGAGGAGACCGTCGAGCTGGCGAAGCTGCTCCGGGACGACGGCGTCGACCTGATCGACGCCAGCTCCGGCGGCGCCGTTCCGGTGCGCCCGGGCGCGATCCCGGTCGGACCGCTGTACCAGACGCCGTTCGCGTCGCGCATCCGCCGCGAGGCCGGCATCGCGACCGGCGCCGTCGGGATGATCACGGAGCCCGCCGATGCGGAGGCGATCGTCGCCGAGCAGCGCGCGGATCTCGTGATCATGGCGCGCGAGCTGCTGCGCGACCCGTACTGGCCGCTGTTCGCGGCGCGCGCCCTCGGCGCGGACGTCGCCTGGCCGCCGCAGTACCAGCGCGCGACCGGCGAGCGCGCGACGATGCGCGTCCCGGCGAACGTGTAGCGGCGGCAGGGCCGCGGCGGCGGCGAGCCGGAGAGTCGGCTCGTGAAACGCAGGTCGTTCTTGGCGGGAGCCGGTGCGGGGCTCGCGGCGGCGTCCGCGCCGCCGCGCGCGTTCGCACAGGCGCGCGCGTTCGCGCAGGCGCGTGCCGTTCGCCGCTTGACGCCGGTCGTCGTCTCGCTGGACGACGTGACGCGCACGACGGTCGGGTTGCGGCCGTACCGCGCGAGCGGGTTCGTGCTGCGCGCGGAAGCGGCGGACCGCCAGACGATCGTCCATAACTACGGACACGGCGGCGGCGGCATGTCGCTGTCGTGGGGCACGGCTCTGCTGGCGCGAACCCTTGCGCTCGCGAGCGCGAAGCGGCGGGCGGCGGTGATCGGGTGCGGCGTGATCGGCCTCTCCACGGCGCGCGTGCTTCAGGATGCCGGGTTCGCCGTGACGATCTACGCGCGCGATCTCCCGCCGCTGACCACGTCGAATCTGTCCGGCGCACAATGGTCGCCGACGTCGGTCTATGTTCCCGGTGCGGTCGACGCGGCGTTCGTGGCGCAGTTTCTCGAGGCGTCGGCGCTCGCGCAGCAGCGGTTCCAGTCGCTGCTCGGCGAGGACTACGGCGTTCGCTGGATCGAGAACTACAACTGCTACGAGAACGCCGGACGCAGCTTCCTCGACGGGCTCGACCCCGGGATGCGGCATCTCTACCCCGAGATCCGCGAATACCGGCCGGGCGAGCACCCGTTCGGCGCGCGCTACGTGATGAGCTTCTTGACGATGTTCATCGAGCCCAACCGGTACCTGCGCGCGCTGCTGCGCGACTATCAGCTCCGCGGGGGAACTGTGGTGGTGCGCGACTTCGCGACTCTGTCGCAAGTGCGGGCGCTCGAGGAAGATCTCGTCATGAACTGCACGGGCCTCGGCGCGCGGGCGCTGTTCAACGACACGGTCCTCGAGCCGGTCCGCGGCCAGCTCTCGGTGCTCGCGCCGCAGCCGGGCATCGACTATCTGACCCTGACGCCGACCGGCTACATGTTCCCGCGCTCCGACGGCATCATTCTCGGCGGAACGTTCGAGCACGGCAACTGGAGCACCGAACCGAACGCCGAAACCGAACAGCGGATCGTCGCCGCACACCAGCGGTTCTTCAACGCGATGCGGCGCTGATCAGTACCCGAAACGCGTTCGGTCACCCCTTGACGTAGCGAACGAGTCCGTATAGTATATCCGTAGGGTTGTTCGTACGGGTGAAACAGCTGAGGGCTTCGTCTTCTCGGCCGCTGCGCATTGCGCACAATCCCCGGTAGTGATCCACAGCGCTTCCGCTGATGGGGAGATTCCTTGTGCGTGTTCGTGATCGTGTTCGCGGCGTGATTGCCGCGCTTCTTTCGCTCGCCCTGTCATCGGTGCTGGCGCCGGTTCCTCGGGCCTTCGCGGCGCAGGGCGGAATCACGTCGTCCTTTCTCTCCACCGCCGATGCACGATCCACCGTGACGTCTGCGCACACGGCGATCGCGCTGGCGCACTTGCCCACCCGTGTCGCGGTGAAAGAGCCTTCCCGCGTTCGTCCGTCGATGGCGCCGGCGAATGCCTGGCGACCGAACGTCGTCCGCGCAGCGCGTCTGGCGAACGGAGTCCGCCTCGCGGGCCCGCGCATGCTTCCCCCGAGCGAAATCGACGGTGTGCTGCGGACAGCTGCGGCACGGCGGCGTTCCTTGACGAGCGCCAGTGCGAACCCGCCGATCACGGCAGGACGTGCCGGAAATCCGGCCGGCCGCGCACTCGGCCCGGCGATGCCGGGTACGCGTCGTTCTCAGTCGCTTCCCTCGGATCCGAGCGCGTCGGGTATGGGGATCAATCCGTGGTGGCGTTATCAAGTCGAGTCTGTCGCCGGCGGCGGGCAGATGATGGTCAACGTCGGCACCGGCAACATGCTCTTGCAAGACGACGACATGGCGGTCCCTCACAAGGGGATCGAGTTGGCGTTCCGCCGCACGTATAATTCGCAAAGCGGACATGATGTGAATGCGACCGACGCCACGGGGCTGGTCTTCCAGCCGCCGGGGATGTACGGCAACGGCTGGACCAGCTCGTTCGACGCACACATCGCCCGGAACTCCGCGCTCACCGTTTATAGCGTGTTCGACATCGACGGCGCACGCTACGACTATGATGCCGCCTGGCCCGCAGGCACGAACGGTGTCTTTACACCGCGCGCCGGCAACCACGCCAGCCTGGTCTACGACGGCATGTGCGGCTATTTTTGGACCAAGAAAAGCGGTACGACGTACTATTTTTACGCGCCGGGTCCACACGCCCCGTGCGCGCAGACAGGTGGGTCGACCGAGGGCTACACCGGCCGGCTATATCAGATCGTCGGGCGGAATCGCAACACGTACCTGACGCTGAGCTATTCATGGAACGGCGGCGTCTCCTCGCTCACCGGCAAGATCAGCGAGATCGATGTTCAGAGTGAGTCCGGCCTGACCGCGAAGCTGTATTTCGGCGACGTCAATGGGCACCAGCTGCTGCAGCAGCTCGTCTTCCCCGACGGTCATACATCGGTTTCGTACGGCTACGACGGGAACGGCAATCTTACGACCGTCTCGCGGCCACCGAACAACGGGCCGAGCGACGGGTCCGGCACACGGTCAACGCAGATCTACGGATACCTGCCGCTCGGAGCCGGCTTCCTGATGGAGTACGCCGGCAGCCCTCGGGCGTACGCGTCCTGTCAGACAGCGGTGGGATGCTACGGCGACGGCGGCGGTCTGTGGTTCGGCTACGCTGGCTCGAGCAGCGTCTCATCGACCATCTCGACGATTCAGGACTATGGGTCCGTTAATCCGACGGTGCCGGACACGGTGAGCACCGGACCTATTCAGGGCTCGGCGTATCCGACCTCGGTCTATGCGTACAACACGGAATACTACACCACCGGCGTCACGACCGCAACGTTCCGCGACACGGATGGCCACATGACCAACTGGGTCGTCGACGGTCTAGGACGGCCCACGCAAACGCAAGTGTGCACGGGCAGCATCAACCAAGGGCAGCAGTGCACCGGGCAGTGGTTGGTCTCGAACGAGAGCTGGGACGCGAGCAACAACCTCGTCGCCGAGGTGAGCCCGCGTGGCTATCAGACGGACTATGCGTACGATTCGAACGGTAACACGATCGCGGTTGCCGAACCCCAAGCCAGCACGTCGCAAGGAACGTTTCGCCCGACGACCTTGGTCTCGTATGATTCGAACAACAACGTCGTTGCATACTGCGACCCTGTGGCGACGCATCGGATCCCGGCCGACTGGAGCGCGCCTCCGACGGCACCTCCCTCCGGTCAAGGACTGTGTCCCCAGAACAGCTTCTCAACGCGTCTCCAGTGGACGAGCACGCCGTCGGAGCCTCTGGGGGAGCTGACGGCATCAACCGGCCCCGGAACGACCGCCGCCCCGAGCGGATATACCTACACGTTCGCGTACCAGCCGGCATCGCAAGGAGGCACCGATTACGGTCTCGTTACCGCGATCACCGGCGATACGATCGCACAGACGCCGGGCAATCAGGCGCCCGCGAACTTGCATCCCACCATGACGTTTCAGTACGACGCGAACGGTAACGAAATCTGCTTTTCAAACGGTTCCGGGACATCGGTCGCGCGGTATGACGCTCTGAACCGCCAGACGGTGGTCGGCGACCCGGATGACGGTTCAGTCTCCGGATGCGGAAAAGGCACATCGACATTCCAGACCGCGCGCTACCTCTCGTACTATGCCAACGGTCAAGTCCAATATACGGAGACTCCTGTACAGCATGCGGCGGATATTGCAGCGGGATCGACAGCAGCTGCACAATCGTTCGCATACGATCTCGACGGAAACATGGTGACGGAAATCCATCACCATGGTTGTGCCGCAATCGCGAACTGCGACGCCGGCTTACAACCAACGCCTACGACGGCGCAGACCGGTTGGTCGAGGTCATTCAACCGTACGATTCTACAATCGACTACCACCCGTACAAGTGGCTGACGCGCTATCTGTACGACCTTTCCGGCGGCGGCACCCAGACGCTCAGCGTTCCGGCGTCCTCGGCCACATCCGCGGCGTCAACGTCACCGTTTCGCGCCTACGGGAATCTCTATGACACCCAGACCTACGTCGATATCGGGTTTTCGGCGAACGACAGCACGCCTCGATGGATCGACCATGTTGGAACGTCATTCGATGCGGTCGATCGGACGTTGTCCACGTTCGACGTAGCGATCGGGGTCGCACCACTCAACCAAAGCGCCTATGACCAGACGCCCTCGTCGCTCGGACTTCTGAGCTCCACCAGCCGGGCTACCGGCGAAGTGACCACGGCGGACTACGACGCTCTCGGAAACGTCGTATCCGTGACCTTCGCGTACCCAGTCGGGTCACCGGCAAACGCGACGGCCGCAGCGCCGTCGCGGCGATACACCTACGATCCGAATCGGCACGTCACGGCGATAGACTCCGCTCTCGGAACGCAGTCGTACGCCTATGACGCGGCCGGCCGCGTGCTGTCCACGACAGAGCCGTCGGCGCAAGGCGGAAGTACCGTGAGCTATGGATACACGGCCAACGGCTGGCGCTCTACGCTGAGCGTTTCCGGCGCACTGAACCTCCAACTCTTCACGTACAGCTACCGACCGGACGGGATGCGCGTCCAGCAGCAGGTCAACACCAACGGTTGGAAGACGTTCACCTGGAGTTTCACGGCAGGAGGGCGCGTGGTTCAGCGCGCCGATCCTACGACCGGACTCAACATCCATGGCTTTCCTCAGGACGGGCCCACCGCGGCGGCGTTCCAGCCGCTCACCTACTCCTACGATGCGTCAGGAAACCTCAGCTCGGTGACGTACAGCGACGGTTACGCCGTAAACAACATCACCACGGATCTCGAGGGAAATCGCTCGTCCGAGCTCGACGGGCAAACATACACTAACGGATCATGGACCCGAACGCATGTTTCGGCGGCGCGACAGGTCTCCAAGCGAGATGAAGTGACGCGCGACGAAAGCCTCGAGTACAAAACGATCACGGAGTTTGCGAACGGAATCCCGTTGCACGGAACTCCGGGTGCCTACAACGGCGGCCCGCCTTACCGGGGTGGCGTCAATGGCAACCCGCTCGGTGTGATCGCTTCATATGTCCCGAATCCCACGCTCAACGCGCTTGACGGGTTTGAGCTTTCGACGACGGCAATGTACAATTCCGGAAACGCTTGGGTGGATTACACGAAGAATATCGTCAACGATGCGTCCGGGCGCCTCGCCAGTTCCGATCTTCAACAGTGCACGCCGGACTTTCAATTCTTCACGTCGAGCGGGAGAGAAGACAGGGAAGCGTTTACGTATGACGCCGAAAACCATACTACGTCGCAATCCATCGAGGGCGCGACAAACCAGAATCCCAACGGGCCGGATTGCACGTTCGGGCCACTGAACTCGTTCACGTACGTGACAGCATGGGGTATGAACGGCCATCCGCGATCGATGACGTGGAACCGCACCGCCACTCCCGCGGGGACGGGCACGGAGTACATGCATTGGGATGGGGACTCGTTGCTGTTTACGAGCACGAGTCCCTCAGGCGGCGTAGACGACATCAAGATCGGCGGATTTGCCGAGGTAACTCCGTACGACGGCAACATCGCGGTTTACGACCGCGATTCGTCAGGCGCCACAATTGACGCACATGCCACGCTTCCGTCCACGCAAAACATTTCTTATAACGACGTATTTGATCAGTCGAATTGGACCGTTCTCGCTCTCTGCTCCGTTTACGGAGCCGGCCCGCCGTGTATCGTCATCACCGAGCCGAAGCCCGAGAACCTCGCGGGATATGCCGGCTCTACGTCCAGGGCGCGCGCGGCGTGGATACCACGTTGAATCGTTGGACGACTCCGGACGCTTTGCTATCCGCCTCGGCGCATCCAGCCGATCAGCTTCCATACATGTACGAGCGCAACAACTCGTATGCGTACTCCGATCCGAGCGGATTTTGCGTCGTCGCCGGTCCGACAGAGGTGACTTCGGGAGGCCGGCAGGAAACGATCTCGGGAATCGGTTGCGTCGATGCTAAGCCCGTTCCGCCCAGCCAACAACTCATGTCGGATGGCCGCTCCATCGCGGAGCACGTCGCTGCTCAACGAGCGTTTACAGGCGCCTTGGAAGAGGCTCTCAGTTGGGCGACCCCGGGCGGTGGCGAGGTCCACGGCTTGGCTATGGGAATCAACCTGTTCAGGGCCGCAGGGGTCCACTACACGCCGCACTTCGCAAAGCGACTGGCTCAGCGCATTGCGCAGGGTCGCGTGACGGCGGCCCAGGCATACCGTGCTCTCAAGAAAGGTGTGCCCTACTGGGATCCGAAATACGGTACGTATATGTTACGCGACGCGCGTTCTGGAGTGGCCGTAGCTGCCGATACTCTGGACCGCGACGCGGCTACCCTCGATACAGTTTTCGACGGCAAAAACCCTTCGCCCCGTTGGGTTCCGCTGCCGTGGGTAGGTCGATAAACGTGAAGATGTCGCCGGAATTCTTGACGCCAGAAGTCTTGAAATCATGGCGTCCTGACCTAGCGATCCACGCGACGTGTGATTCGGACGGCGGGTGGATCGCTGGCGATCGACAGGACGTGACGAGTGCACCGTTCGGAGCAAATCTCGACAACTCGGTGATACTGGACTTCGATGCGAATGGTTATCTCGCTTCTGTCGAGTTGATCGGTTCCAAAGCGGCGTTTGACGTCGGCGCCATAACGCTTCCGGCGGATCATCGAGAAGCAGTGATTCGCCTTTCGAATATTCCGAGTTCACCGGGGTCAACCGATTTCGATGGGGAGATTTCGACCATCAAGAACGGCGAGGGGACATATGTCCTGGCAACAATGCTGGACGGGCCGACAACCGCTGCGACATGGTTTGCCCTAAGTGAGACGGTCTACATGGCACTGAATGAAGGTCGGTTCGAAGCAGTTTTGTTCGTTCTGACCTGATCGTCCAACCCGCACGCCGTGAAGGCGCAAGGTGAGCGCCGCGGAGGGAAGCGCTGGAGCCGACGGCCGGACTCGAACCGGCGACCTGCTATTTACGAAACAGCTGCTCTACCAACTGAGCTACGTCGGCATCTCGCGGCAGCGTCGGCCGCGACCGCCCTGGGTTCGCGGGGCGGTCCATCGACCCTTCCAGGCGTTTCGGTGCTCCGGAGACGTTCCGCGCGCGCGCGGCCGCCGCTCGCTCGTGCCGAAAGACCGGGCTTCGTGCCGAACAACCGGAGGTGATGCGTCGCACCGCCGCCGTGCTCGTGCTCGCCGCCGCGCTGCTGCCGCCGGCTTGGTGCCGCGCGGCCGAACCGCAGGCTCCGGCGAGCTGGGCGGGTGCACCGATCCCCGGCGAAGCGCCGCCCGCTTCGCTGCTGCGACCGTCGGTGCTGCGCGCGACGTTCCGCGCCCCGCGCATCGGCACCGCGCTGTACGTCGGCACGCCGTGGTACGTGCGTGACCTTTCGGTCACGCTCATCGGCCCCGGCGCTCGGCACGAGCGCATCGCCGCCGCGCCGGACTTGCCGGGCCATATGCTCGGGCTCCGGCTGCCGAGCGACGCCTGGCAAGCCGATCGCATCGAGCTCGAAGCGACCACCGTCAGCACCGCCGCGCCGCCGTATCTCCTGCCCGCGGAGCAGCTCGCCGCCATCGCCTGGCGCACCTGGTGGTATGCGACGCTGTTCGGCTTCTTCGCCGCGCTCGCGCTCGCCGGCATCGCCCTCTCCGCCGCGCTGCGCTCGCGCACGTCGGTCGCGTTCACACTCACGATGGGTGCGCAAGCCGGGCTCATGCTGCCGTGGCTCGGGCTCATGCGTCCTGCGCCGGAGATCAGCCAGCCGCTGCACGCGGCGCTGCAATGGGCGGTATACGCCGCTCTCGCGTCGTTCGTGCTCGCGTTTCTGCGCAGCGTGCGCGTGCCGCGCTGGGCACCGATCGCCGTCTTCGCGCTCGTCATCGCGAACGGCATCGCGGTCGCGGGCGGCGACGTGCTGCAGGACATGTGGTTCGTCCCCGATATCGCGACACAAGCGCTCGTCGTCGCGCTCGACCTCGCCCTGGTCGTGCTCGCCGTCGTCGCCGTGCGCGCCGGCGTGCGCGGCGCACGGCTGCTGCTGGCGGGGACGCTGACCGGCGCGCTGACCTTCGCCGCCGGCGCGTTCCCGATCTTCCCCGACGCGTTCGCGCGCGCTGCGCCGCTGCCCGGCGCGGCGATCGAAGCGCTGCTGCTCGCGCTCGCACTCGGCGCGCACCTGACGCGGCGCGAGACCGAGCGCCCGCGCCTGGCCGCGCCGGGCGAACACGTCGACGGTCTCACCGAGCTCGCGAACCGTACGGCCGCGGACCACCGCCTCGCAGTCGCGTGGGACGCGGCGGCACACGCGCAGTCCCCGCTCGCCGCGCTGCTGGTCGACGCCGACCACTTCCGCCGCTACAACGAGGAGTACGGACACGTCGCCGGCGACGACGCGCTGCGCCGCATCGCGAACGCGCTCGCGCGCGCCGCCGCACGGCAGGAAGACTGCGTCGCGCGCTACGACGGCGACGCGTTCGTTCTGCTGCTGCCCGGCACCGATCTGTCCGGCGCGCAGCGCGTCGCGCAGACGGCGCTCTCCGCGATCGCCCGGCTCGACATGCCGCACGGCGGCGCGCCGTCGAAACGGCTCAGCGTCAGCATCGGGATCGCCTCGCTCGTCCCCGCGGCCGACCTGAAATCAACCGAACTGCTGCGGCGCGCGTCGACGGCGCTCTACATCGCGAAGACGATGGGCCGCAACCGCGCGGTCGCCGACGAACCGATCGCCGTTTCGTCCGCGCCCGGCTGAATCTCGCGCCGGCTCAGGTGCCGGAGAACACCGTGTCGGCGAGCGCCTCGTTCACCGCGTACGCGCCGTAGTCGATCGACGCGTGAATCTTCGTCCCGCCGATGTTCAGATCGGCTTCGGCATGGCGCGGCAGCTCGTATCCGCCCGCGGCCTGCTCGGTGATGCGCATGTCGATGGTCGAACCGTCGGTCGTCCACCACTGCGCGTGCAGCGGCGCATCCGGATCGGCGTCGACGTCGACGACCATCCGCGCGATCTCGCCGCCCCGCTTCGGCACGCCTTCGAGCCGGTACGGGCCGCGCTCGCCGTTCGCCGCGACCAGGCGCAGATCATACTGCTGCGGCCACGTCAGCGGCGTGCCGAGCTCCGCGAAGAGCTTGCGCCCTTGCGCCGGGACGCGCGGCACCTCGAGCGCGAGATGCGCGGGCCGTTTGAAATACTGCGTGCCGTCGAGCCCGAAATGGAACGTCAGCAGCTTCTTCACCCGCACCGCGATGTGCACCGGAACCGCGTACGACGACACGCGCGCGTCATGCCCGTTGATGCGCGCCAAGACGTCGCTCGCGCTGATCTGCGTCCCGGCCGGAATCCCCGACGACACGCCGAGCGATCCCGCCAGCGCCAGTGCCGCCGCGAGCGCGCGAGCCATCGACCGTGCAGCGCTTGCCTGCATGGATCTTCGCCCTCCGCGAGCCGTTCGTACGCGCAGTATTCCCTCTTTCGCTCGGGAGGCAACCCGGCGGAAGTGCGCCCGCTACGGCACCGTGCCGGCCGTCTCGGCTACGCCGCGTCCCGCCACAGCGGAATCACCGACCGCACCGCACCGCGCCCCGCGCCGAACGCGCCGACCGCACCGACCGCGCCCACCGCACCGACCGCGGACTCCAGCGCATCGAGCGAAATCGCATCGTCGCTCGCCACGACGCTGCCGCCCGCGAACCGCACGAGCACCGGCGCGCGCAGCGGCGTCGCGACGAGATCTTCGCCTTCGTGCGCCAGCCCGGCGCGCTCGCGCGTATCGAGCGCCGCGAGCACGTCCGCGACGACCGCCGACGCCGTCGCGTCGCCGCCCGCGCCGAACCCCGAGAACACGAGCGGCCCGCACCCGCGCCCGAGCACGCGCACGACGTTCTCCGCGCCGCGCGGCCGCGCGAACGGATGCGCCTCGGGCACGAACGCCGGCGTCACGCCGGCCTGCACCACGCCGTCCTCGCCGCGCCGCGCGACCGCGAGCAGCTTCAGCTTCAACCCGCGCTCGGCGCCCGCGCGCACGTCGTCGCGCGAGATCCCCGCGATGCCGCGCCGCGCGAACCCCGCCGAAACCGCCGGCCGTTTGAACGCGAGCCCGGCCAGAATCGCCAGCTTGTGCGCCGCATCATGCCCGTCGACGTCGCTGCGCGGATCCTGCTCCGCGAACCCGAGCCGCTGCGCTTCGGCGAGCGCTTCGGCGTACTCGGCGCCCGCGTCCATCGCGTCCAGCACGAAGTTGGTCGTGCCGTTCAGCACGCCGCCGATCTCCAGCACGTCCTCGTCCGCGAGCGAACCGCCCAGCGCGCGCACGATCGGGATCGCGCCGCCGACCGCGGCCTCGAACCGCAGCGACGCGCCGGTGCGCGCCGCGAACGCCGCCAGCCACGGCCCTTCGGTCGCGATGAGATCTTTGTTCGCCGTCACGACGTCCTTGCCGCGCGCGATGGCCCGCAGCACGAGCTCGCGCGCGAGCCCGAGCCCGCCGATGCACTCGACGACGACGCGCACGTTCGGATCGTCGACCACCTCGAACGCGTCGTCGACGAAGTCGTCCCACGCGACCTCACGCGGCTTGCGCGGATCGCGCACCGCGATCCCGCGGATCAGCCCGGGATACGACGCCAGCAGCCGCCGCGCGACGCCGGACCCCACCGTGCCGCAGCCCAGCAGACCGACGCCGCCCAGCGCGCGCGTCGCCGTCGACGCGGTCACCGCGGACGGAATCGCATCGGACGAGCAGAGAACGCGCGGTAGGGTGTGCACGGTGGCCTCCATGGCGGGTGTCGGGAATGAAAAAGGCCCTCGCCGCATCGGCGAGGGCCTCGATCTGGATTCGTACTCGTCCGCGTTACGCCGACGCCGATCCGGACCTGCCCTCGCCGAGGGTAGTCGTCGTCGTCGTGATCGTCATCGAACAGAGTGCGAACATCGGTCCTAGGACCCTAACACGTTTCCTGGGCGGGCGCAAGGCCCCACAGCGTCACGCCGGCGACGATCATCCAGATGCCTTCGCCGAGCACGACGGCGCCGAAACCGTGCACGTCGAGCGGCAGCAGATTGGGCCAGGTCACCGCGAGCAGCACCGCGCCCAGCACGATGCCGTAGCCCGCCAACGCAGCATGGAACCCGCGCGCCCGCAGCATCGCGACCGACCACAACACGATCGCGGACGCCGACGCGAGCACGTAGATCTTTGCAAACGCTTGATTCAGCACCGCGGTGTACTGCCCCAAGGCCTTCCAAATCGCCACGTCCGGACCGCCCGCCATCACCTGATGGATCGCGGTCGGCGCCACGAACCCGCTCGCCGCCGCGGCGATCGTCACCGCGACCTCCGCCATCCCGAAGAGCACGAGCGCCGCGACGGCGATCCGGCGCGGACCGTCGAGCCGCGCCGTCAGCGCGAGCGCGCCGAGGAACGACAGCACCACGCCGATCAGCGCCAGCGTGTGGATCGTCCGGTTGACGAGCAGGAACGCCGCGAAACTGCCCGGGTCGAGGAACTCGTGCGCGGTCGGATGGAAGGCCAGCGTGACGATGCCGGTCACCGCGCCGGCGATCAGCGCAATCGCGCCGAGTCGTTCATCTCTCATACGGCGAGCATGCCGCCGGCCGCGCACCGCTGTCCAGGGGCGCCGTACGGTTCCCGCACAAAGGAGCGCACGATGTCCGGAAACGCCGCGCCGAAACGCCTCGACCGCCGCGTCGAGCGCACGCGCGACCGCCTCGGCGACGCGCTCATCGCGCTCATGCGCGAGCAGCCGTTCGAGAACATCACGGTGCAGCACGTGCTCGACCGCGCCGGCATCGGCCGCTCGACGTTCTACGCGCACTTCAGCGACAAGCACGACCTGCTGCTCAGCGACGTCGACGAGTTCCTCGAAGCGTACGCGCACGTCGTCGACCGCGACCCGTCGGACCGCATCTGCGCGGTGCGCGAGCTCTTCGCCCACATCGCCGAAGGCCACGACCTGCGCGCCGCCCTGATCGCCTCCGGCCACTGGCAAGACGTCCTCGACCTCGGCCAAGCGCACGTCGCGCGCGCCGCCGCCGCGCGCCTGCGCGCGCTGCCGCGCTCGTCCCACCTCGACGGCGCGCGCATCGACGGCTTGGCGCAAGCGTTCGCCGGCGCGTTCTTCGCGCTGCTGACGTGGTGGCTCGACCACCGCCCGTTCTCGGCCGACGAAGCCGACGCGCTCTTCCACCGCATGGTGTGGTCGGGCATCGACGCGCCGCTGCGCGCCGTTACTTCGACAGCTTGGTGTAGACCAGGATGAACCCGATCTTCCAGGTCTTCCCGCCGTCCTCGCTGACGTGGTACGTCTGCCGCACCTCGCGCGCGGAGACGCGCCGCCACTCCTCGCGCTGCCGCTCGCGCCCCGTTCCTTCGTAGATCAGCAACCCGGGCGACGCGTGCCCGTTGACGATCTCGGTGTTCCCTTGATCGTCGAACCACGACTTCTGCCAGCGCTTCTCGTCCGCGACCCACATGTTGTACGAGGTGCCGTCGTACTTCCCGCCGTGCCAGTCGACGCGGATCGCACAGTCCCCGAGCACCTTGCTGACGACCGCGACGCCGAAGTCCTTGCGGTCGAGATGCCGCGCGACCCAGCTTCCGAGGAAGAAGTCATACGCCCGATACTGCGCACCCGCGCACCGGTTCGGCGCCGCCGAAACGGGCGCACCGGCCGCGCCCGCCAGCGCCCCGGCGACGACGAGCGCGAACGCCCGAACGAACCGCATCAGCGAACCTCCAGCCGCGCGCGGCCGACGTCGAACGTCACCGCGCGAAGCCCGAAGACGCTTGCGCCCGCGTCGCCGCTGACGGTTCGTCCGAACGCCTTGCCGAGATAATCGAAGGCGCGGGCTTCGTGCCGCACGACGCACCACACGTCCCGCACCGGCAACGAGCCGACGCGCACCGGAACGCGCAGCGCGTCGACGCGCACCGGACCGTCGTCGCCCGCGTACACCGCCGCATCGCGCCGGTACGGCCACTCCGGATGCTCGCGATGCCAGCGCTCCGCGACGCGCACGTCGAGCGCGCTCACCTGCGACACCTCGCCGTCCCCGGTGAACCGCGCCTCCGCGCCGGTGTCGAGCAGCCACAACGTCCGTTCGCTGCCGGCGCGCACTTCCAGCGCCGCGAGGACCTGCCCGGGAAGGCGCGCCGCAGGCGGCGGACCCGACCGAAGGAGCAGCGGCACGACGACCGCCCGACCGGCGCCCGAGCCGTTCGCGACCGTGCCGCGCGCGTAATCGACGGTCACGACGCGGTGGCGCAAGAACGCGAGCGATACGGTCGCGTCCGGGACGCCCAGAAACGTCGACGCGAACGCATCGGGCCGCGCGACCAGCAGCGCATCACCCGAGTCGAGCGTGACGATGCGCCGCGCGACGCTGCGCAGACGCACCGGCGCACTCCGCAAGCCCAACCGCGCGGCCGCCGCGGGATCGACGAAATCGTACCCGCCCGTGTCGAGCAGCGCACGCAGCACCGCGCCGCCGGCGCGCAGCGACACGGTCGGCACGCCGTTGCGCACGCTCCCCATCGCCGCCGCGGTGCCGGCGCTGGCGTCAGCCCGCGGAAGCCAAAGGAGCGCGACGAGCGCGCACGATACGAACAGCGATCGAGCCACCCCGCGACACTACACCGCGCGGCGCCGATCTCCGCGCGGTCACTTCCCGGTTTGGCACAAGTCGGACACAACGCCCCGCAGCACCGCCGCAAGCGCGGCCGGCTCGGCGAGAAACGCGTCGTGCCCGTGATCGCTGGCGAGATAGCGGTACTCCGCGTCCCACCCGGCGGCGCGCCACCGGCTCGCGCAGGCGGCGACGAACTCCGGCGGATAGAGCTGATCGCCTTCGATGCCGACGAACGTCAACCGCGCGCGTCCCGCCGGCGCCTCGCGCCCGCGCAGATCGAAGAGGTCCATCGCGCGCGTCAGCACGAGGTAGCTGTTGGCGTCGAACCGCTTCACGAAGACGTCGCCCTGATGCGCGAGATACCCCTCGACGTCGAAGCTGTCCTCGAGCGAGCGCGCAGGATCGCCGCCCGCACGATTCGGCCGGTTCCCGAACCGCCGCTCGAACAGCACCTCGCTCTTGTAGGTCACGGTCGCGATCGCGCGCGCCAGCCGCAGCCCGTCCTCCGGCGGCTCGTCGTACCACCCGCCGGCGAACTTCGGATCGAGCCGAATCGCGTCACGCGCGGTGCCGTTCTGCCCGATCCCCTGCGCGCGCAGATGGTCGTACGTTCCGACCACGATCGCCTCACCGACGGCGTCGTCGTAACCGCGCACCCACTGCAGCACCTGCTTCCCGCCGAGCGATCCGCCGATGGCGACCGCGACGCGCGAGATGCCGATCCGCGCGAGCGCGCGCCGCTGCGCCTCCACCATGTCGGCGACGGTGACGACGGGGAACCGCGGCCCCCAGCGCCGCCCGTCGGGCGCGAGCGACGACGGCCCGGTCGACCCGTAGCACCCGCCGAGCACGCTCACGCCCACGATGCACCACCGCTCGAGATCGAACAGCCCGCCGTTCCCGACCAGCCCGTCCCACCACTCGAGGATGCGCGAGGACCCGCTGAGCGCGTGCGCGACGAACACGACGTTCGACCCGTCCGCGAGCGGCTCGCGCCCGTACCGCGTGACCCGCTGCACGACGTCCGGAACCGACACGCCGGAGACGAGCTCCAGCGTACCGATCTCAACGTCTTGCTCAACCACGGACGGCACCGCCAGCATTGCGGATCACGCCGTTTCGAGCGCCTGGCGCAAGTCGCCGATGATGTCCTCGATCGACTCGATCCCGACCGACAGCCGGACCGCGTCGTCGCTGACGCCGCTTGCGATCTGATCGGCCGGCGTGAGCTGCTGATGCGTCGTCGACGCCGGATGGATCACCAGCGACTTCGCGTCGCCGACGTTCGCCAGCAGCGAGAAGAGCCGCAGCTTGTCGATCACCGCGCGCGCCTGCTCGCCGCCGCCTTTCACGCCGAAGGTGAGGATCGCGCCGGCGCCTTTGGGCAGATACCGTTGCGCGTTCGCGTACGCCGGATCGCCGGGCAGCCCCGGATACCGCACCCACAAGACCTTCGGATGAGCCTGAAGGTACTGCGCGACTTTGAGCGCGTTCTCGCTGTGCCGCTCGATGCGCAGCCCGAGCGTCTCGAGCCCTTGCAGCAGCAGCCAGGAGTTGAACGGCGAAAGCGCCGCGCCGAGATCGCGCAAGAGCTGCACGCGCGCCTTGATGATGTACGCGAGCGGCCCGACGGCGTCGACGTAGACGACGCCGTGATACGACGGATCCGGCTCGACGAAGTCCGGGAACCGCCCCGACGCCCGCCAGTCGAACTTGCCGGCATCGACGATCGCGCCGCCGATCGTGGTCCCGTGCCCGCCGATGAACTTCGTGGCGGAGTGCACGACGACGTCCGCGCCGTACTCGATCGGCCGCAGCAGATACGGCGTCGCGAGCGTGTTGTCGACGACGAGCGGAACGCCCGCCGCGTGTGCGACCTGCGCGACCGCTTCGACGTCGAGCACGTCGAGCTTCGGGTTCCCGAGCGTCTCGGCGTAGACCGCCTTGGTGTTCGGCCGAATCGCCGCCTCGAACGCGCCCGGCTGGGCCGGATCGACCAGCGTCACCTCGATCCCGAACCGCGGCAGCGTGTGCACGAACGCGTTGTACGTCCCGCCGTAGAGCGACGCCGAGCTCACGATGTGGTCCCCCGCGCGCGCGACGTTCAGCAGCGCGTAGACGTTCGCGGCCTGCCCGCTCGCGAGCGCGAGCGCTCCGACGCCGCCTTCGAGCGCGGCGATGCGCTGCTCGAACACGTCGGAGGTCGGGTTCATGATGCGCGTGTAGATGTTGCCGAACTCTTGCAGCGCAAAGAGCCGTGCCGCGTGCGCGGTGTCGTCGAAGTTGTACGAGGTCGTCTGGTAGATCGGGACGGCGCGAGACTTGGTCGCCGGGTCGCCGTCATGACCGCCGTGCAGCGCGACGGTTTCGAAACCGCGTTGCGCCGCGGGGTCCAGGGTGCTGCTCATCGTGGTCTCCAAATAAAATGACCCCCGCCGTTCGGCGAGGGTCGTTGTAGCTCGGCCGGCGTCCGTCTAGGGCGTCGACGATCCACACCGTCCCTCGCGGGAGGCACACATCGCCAAAATCGCCATACAGCGGCCATCCATGCCCGGCACCGTAGCAGAATCCCGGGCGGGGGTCAAGGGCAGACGTCTAGCCCGCCTCGATCGTGGGCCCGAACCACACCATCCGGTAGCCGTGGGTAGGATGCAGCTCAAGGTACATCCCGGCATCCCGCAGCACGGCCAAATCCCGCTTGAACGTCCGCACCGAGCACGCGAACCGGAGGTAGTAGTCGTCGTAGCTGACGTAGGAGCGCCGAGCGAACAGCGCGATCATCCAAGCGATGCGGACGACGGGCCGCTGAGAAGGCTTCGGCGGACGCTTCCGCGGCGAGAGGAAGAAGCGGCCCCCGACGTACCGGGGCATCGACGCGGGCGCGTCGAAAACGGTGGTTGTCATTCGATGTCTAACCTCATCGGGTGACGGGCTCAGTCGGTGTTAGTCGCACCGGCTGAGCCGCTAAGCTTAAAGATGTCCTGAACGCATGACCGCGTTTCCATCAGTATTATAAAGAACATTGCGCGTCGTTGCAATGGCTATCTATAGATTTTTCGCTCTCGAACAAATTTTGAGACCGCTCCTCACTTGCACAGGTAATCTTCGGCAAATGCGTCGAGGCTATGCTCCCACGCGTAAGTGTAATCATACGTGTCACGTGCTACATCGAATGCTTCGCCGACGACCTTTCGTTGAACGCCAAAGAGCTGCGGCTCGACTCCGCTAATCAGGCCAGCTCGATTTGCTTTGATTCGCAATCGTTGGTCCGCATGATGAGCAAGATCCAAGAGAGGCTCCTCATAGCAGCGTCCCAGGAGCCGCGCCGCCATGGTTGGCGGAAGGTCGACGGCGTTCAGGATCGCCCGACGAACATGATACGCGGCCTTCAGTTGGTGCCTGGTAGCAAGTTCCCACAGCGTCGCGTAGGTCGCGTCACCGTGTTCCATTGCGTTGCTCGCGTCTACGGTCCCTTGATACGTGTCCTCGTCGCCACGGAATATTATCTGTAAACGCGCGATAGCTTCGGCATGCTTACGGCTGTTCGCGCCCCAATGCTTCCGGTAGTCGTTGTCGGACCAACCGGTCTTCCGACGATGTTGCTCGAGCACTACCTTTTTTAGCGCCTCAACCGCGATAAATAGGTGCTCCAGGCACATCGGAGCGGCGCCCGTGCGGTAGTGCTCCAGCGCCTGCGCGTAGTGCTGTACAGCGTATTGAATTTCCTGGACAAACGGAGATCCCCATAGCGCAAAAATGAACGCCGCAACAACATCTTCGCGCCACCGACGCATCGGGCGCCCGAGCTCAGGTTCTCGCTGGCGCGGCGAACGCCGGGCATCACGCCATTCGACGCCATTGCTGGCATCGACAACCGCAAATTCGCGAACGGGAGAACACCACGCGTTCAAAGCGAGAATGACTCCATATAGAGTAGCGTTCGCCCGGTTCTCAAGAAAGCGTGCAGCGTCGTCAAGGTCATTCCCGGCGCATGTCGCCGATACACTAAGCAGCCCCGGACGTAGGATGCCGTTTTCGGGATGCCAGCTTGTCGAGAAGCGAAGATGGGCCGGTCGGCCATGGAGGTGAAGGCTCCGCTGCGGCCGTTCACCGATCGCCACGGCGATGCCCGCGTCTGCAGTGAAGCGAGCAAGAAAAACACGCTGCTCTCTTTTGAATTGCATAGCATGCAGCCATTCGTCGAAATTTCGCTCGACCTGTATTTCATTTTCTGTTTGAGACGGCCGTGTACCAGTACCATAGCAGCAACGCTTCGACTTTATGCCGCTGCCACACGGGCAATCATCGTTGCGACCGACTCTCTTGAACTTTGTCACAATAGATATCTTCGATGAGAGGACCAAATATTCGGGACGCCGGGCATGCAGGATATCGCAGAATCGGATCCTTGCTCTGGACCTTACACCAAACACCGGGCTTCTGAAGCGTAAACCAGAGCTCGGCTCAGGAAATTCGTTGGTTTCGCTACTCAGGAGGAGAAATCATTGACGGCACACCGACAGCGTCCATCCTCACACGCTCGACGCCACGCAGCGACAGCGCAACCTGGAGTACCCTATTCTGTTACGCCGGTGGATGGCGCAGGCCGGTTTCAGGCTTGTGGAAATGGGCCGAAAATATCCGACTTTGCTAGCTCTCTTCTCCAATGGTTCAGCTTGCGAACCGTTGGCGTCGGACAGATTCTGCCAGCACGCACCAGGCTGTTCGGTTAGCGCTTGCGTCCGTAGCGGTACCGTTTAGATCGCAGACCGTCGCGCCGTTCCGGGCCAACTTCAGCCCCCAACGATCCGATCATAACGGGACGGCGGTGCGCCTGAGGCGCGGTTGGGTGGACGAGTCACTTTCCGTGCGACTAGCGCCTGGCCGCGCCATCATCCAGTTTAGCTGCCGGTTAGCGACTCGGCGGCACGGATCTTTAACGCACGACAGGTAAACAGAATGGGAAGCCAGACTGTCCGCCGTCGAACCACCGCATGAACTGATCTCGAAAGGCGACAGACGAGCACGCATGAACATCAGGGTCGAGTTCCGCGACGAGCAGTCCCATCTACATTATGTCCTCGGCCTTGATCCCGCGCGGCTCCAAGGTTCGCAGAACGGCATTTGGCGCCTCTCTGCTTATTGGCGTATTCCCGCCGTACGAGCAACCCTCGAAGGATGTTCCACTTCTATTCTACGGCTCTCTCTCTTGGGCCAGTGAATTTGATGGGCTCCAAATACCGGCGCAGCCCGTACGGGGCGGTACTAGTGCGCTAGTCGTTCCGATTTCCGACTCGCAGATCACCGCTATCGAGCGCGTGCGAAAGACGGGCGAGCCGACGTTCAGTTTGCGGCTGCAAGTCGTCGCCCAGAACGAACAGGGCGAGGTGCGCCACTACGGTGGTGTCGGTGGACAGGACGCTTACGATTATACCGTCCCACGCGACCGATGGCACGACGCCCTGGATGCTTGCGGTTACGGCCGGATCCGCATTGTGGAACTGCCGCCACCGCCCGAGCGACGACCGATTGGCAGGCCGCCGCCGACGCGTTGACGACGGCCGCTAGTCAGCTTCGATCCGGGGATTTCGCTGCGGCCGCGACGTCGTCGCGCACGTCGCTGGAAGGTGTCGTTGCAACAGTTGAACGACGGCTCCGGATCGCGCCGAAGAAGCAATGGCGCCAGCGCGTGAAGGCAGCTGAAGACGCATTGCGGGAGTTACACAAAAGCCGCCACGTTGCAGCGTACGAACTGCAGGCGGAATTGTTCCGTACGCTATTCAACTTCGCTTCAGGTGGTGCGCACCCGTACGGTGCGACACGCGAGGACGCCGAAATTTGTGCTCACATTGGCGACTGGCTTGTACGCGTACGTCGCGCGCGTCCCTATTCCTGCGACGATCCCGCCGGACGAAGACGCCGCCGACGCGGAGGCGGAGAATCAAGCCCATCGACGTGACCTATCGACTTGAGCTGCATGACGGGGCCACCCCAACGCGTAAGTGCGGAAGCGGTGCGAAAGCTGCGGCACCGGGGCCGACTGAGCGGCGAGCGCCTCGGCGGCAGCTGAACGGGCCGGACGCGAACACGAGGGCGGAACTCCGCGTACGCCGGCATGACGACCGTTCTCCAAAAGAGGCGCCGTCAAGAATACTGCAGCCGCCATGATCAATCTCCGAAATCACTGACGAGGACGGCGCCAGCGTCCTTGATTGCGTCGTGCACCATACGGCGGACATCCTTCAAGAACTCTGCCGAACGCGCATCAATGGCAGCGCCTGGAACGGGAGCAGCCCCCGCGTAGATTTCTCTAATGTCGCGCTTTCTTTCGTCTGTCGAACCGCGTCCCTTATAGTCGAACGCAGTGATCCACTTTTGTCGCGGTATTTGCAGGAGCCGCGCTCTTACAAAATGATCAAGCTGCGCGTGCACGGCGCGCTTCATTTTTGACAGCGTCGCATCAACGACATCTTCCGAAGGAGCATCCGGATCCCATCTCAGCGGACTATCTAGAAACATCCCGATCGTCTGCCCGAACTTAAATGCAAGGTCCGTGACGGGAGTAAGCTCCCCATATTCTCCGTCCTCAATATCTAGCGCTACGCGGCGATTCAGCGCTTTTACGGATGCCCAGTGCGCAGTCTTATGAATGCTCGACCGTTTAAACCCGAGGATCGCTTCCCAGCGATCATGGAAGTCCGTTGTTGCAGCCTGCACGGCGAGCACCAATCCTGCGGTGTCGTATGACGGCGTCGCAAACTCAGGAGCGTCTGCAGCGAGAATTGCCTCCGTAAATTCTATGAGGCGAGACAGCTCCCTCGCGGGGCCTTTGTTTTGCTCCGAAAGAGGCTTATCAAGATATCCGATCATGAAGCAACGCTCTTCTAAGCCTCGTTCGAGGGCACGAGTGGCCGGTACGCCGACTTCTTCACGAAGGCTCGATAGGCGCTGGCGGAGCGACGACAGTACATGAGTCCGCCGGGCTTCGAAGTCGAGCAAGTTAGCTTGGTTGCTTAAGAGATCGAAATGCGTGAACGCGATTGCCAATTTCCCCTGATACCCGCTTGCCGCAACTGCCCGCAGAACGGAGGTAGGCGCTCCAAGCATCGGCGCCTTCGCGGAATCGACGAGTAGGATAACGTCGACCTCGCTGAACCTCCGTGTAATTCGCGACGACGGGCCGGTGCCAGTATCCGCTACGTGATCGAGACCTTCACCATCGATCAGAACAAGCTTCGGACGACGGACGGTGAAGTTTGGCGTGAAGTCGCCCTTGATCCGAATGCCGTCTACCAGGGGGGTAAGGAGCGTTCCGAAAGCAGGGGCGTAATTGCTTGAGAACCGCCGCACAACGCGGATGAACTCCGAGCGGTCCGCGCTCTTGAACGTCCATGATTCAGGCCAGTCGCCGGAACGGTACGTCAAACTAGCCGGCTCAAGAGCCTTGAACCGCGCTCGGATTTCATCGATGATGTCGTTTACGAGATCATCGAACCCCGGTAGCCCTTGTACCTCATCTTCAAAGAGATCTTGGACGGCATCCCGGTCGGCGCCGCTCAATTCTTCAAAATCTGGGATGTTAGTCCGCAAGCGTTCCTTGCCTTCCTCCGCCAGACTTCGGATCGCGACTAGGAACTCGGCAACCCTGGCCTGCATGCGAACTCTGTCATTTTCGCTCGGGACAGGATCGTCGGGATCAGAAGGAACGGAAGAGACCGTCTCCACGTCAGTCTGATAGGACCAGTCATCTTCCGCGACACGTTTCGACTCCGACGTCCATGAACCGATGATGTAACCGAGCCGGAAGCGGAGATCCCGATGCGTTAAAAGTTCGGCCGCCAACTGCTCGTCAGTGGCGTCGTTCCACAAAATGGCACACGCTGCCGCAACACATTCATGCACATTTGTTAGTATGGTCCACGGGTCGAAAAACGTGACGATCGATTCGAAGTCTCCTTCGGCGGCGGTGATGACCTCAATGTCGGAGATGGTGGTCCGGGACGCGGACGTCGATGGAAACCGATCGCGATCGGGATGCGATCCGATGAGCTGCCGGAGCAGCGAGGTTTTCCCCGCGCCCGTTGTGCCAACGGTAAGGACGCGGCTATAACCGCTTTCGGCGCCCGGCAATGGCAATCTCTGATCGCGAAGCTCCCAGGAACTGACCGCCCGATTCGCTTCTAAGTTATCGTAAAACGCACGAACCACAATGGGCGAAAACCGCTTTTCGGCTTCCGCTCGGCGTGCGGGACTGTGCCAGTCCGGGTCGCCCAGCAACTCATTCATCTCGTCCACGATCATTTGGGCTTTGGCGCTATCGGTTTCGCCGAGCCCTCGCCTGATTTTAAGGCCTTGCTTGCCACGCGGATCCAGTCGTAACGGATGGCGAAAACTCAAAACCCAAGCGGAACCGTCCTTGCTTGCCAACTTAGACGCCGTGTATCGCCCGCCCATGCTACGTGTTCCCCGCTGTTCCCAAGGTTGGAGTCGCAACTTATCACGGACCTTCTTCGCGAGTCAAGCGTCTTGGGAACATTCGGGAACAGCTGGAGGCGCCCGGAGCGATAGCGGCTCGATCTGTTAAATGGGCGGTGTCCGGAAGCGAAGGCCGGAATTCAAAACAACGGCCTGCAGTCGGGCGGTTAACAATTCAGGCGAGGCGGGGCGATTTGCAGTTCCGTAATGGTATTATCTTGGGTGTGTCAGTCCTAGATGAGTCTATCGGCGCCAAAGTGCGATCCCGTCGAATTGGCCTACGCCTCACTCAAGCTGCCCTGGCCGCTCGCATCGGCACGACCCAAAGCTACATCGCCGGGGTCGAGCGAGGCGACCGCGACCCGCGCTGGAGCACCGCCGTCGAGATCGCCCGAGCCCTCGAGCTGGAGCCCATGCTGATCCCGCGCGAACGGCTCGCCGCCGTGAAGGCCGTCCTCGACGCCGGCCCTGAGGACGACGTTCCGCCGCTGACCGGCCACCGCTGGTGACCTCCGTCCTCCCGACCAGCCTCGAGGTCCGCCTGCACGAGCGCGCCATCGGCTCCCTCACCCGGCTCCCCGACGACACGACGCTCTTCCATTTCAGCTCCGACTACCTCGAGGACGCGAACCGCCCGCTCCTGAGCCTCGGCTTCCTCGACGCGCGCGGCCGCGTGCGCCGTCCCAAGGAAGCGCCGAAGGGCGAGGTCCCCGCGTTCTTCGCGAACCTGCTCCCCGAGGGCGACCTGCGCCGTCACGTCGCGCACCGCGCCGGGATCTCCGCGAACGACGAGTTCGCGCTGCTCTGGGTCACCGGCGACGACCTCCCCGGCGCAGCCACCGTCCACGACCCGCTCGGCCGCGCGCTCCCGCCGGCGAACGCGGGCGGACCGGAGATCGCGCCGCCGCCCGAGCGTCTGCTGCGCTTCTCCCTCGCCGGCGTCCAACTGAAGTTCAGCGCGATCGCGAACGCGTACGGCGGCCTGACGATTCCGGCGCAAGGCCGAGACGGGCACTTCATCGTGAAGCTGCCGTCACGCCACTTCGCGGAAGTCCCCGAGAACGAATACGCGATGCTCCGGTACGCCGCCGCGGTCGGCATCGACGTCCCGCCGATCCGGCTGATCGCCCTCGACCACATCGAAGGACTGCCGCACGAAGCATCCTCGCTCACCGGCCAGGCGCTCGCGATCGAACGCTTCGACCGCGCCGCCGACGGCACCCGAATCCACACCGAAGACTTCAACCAGATCTACCGCCAGCGCCCGCGCGACAAATACGACAACTACGCCTTCGCGCATCTCTGCGGAACGATCTACCGCGTGATGGGCAACGACGCGCTGGTCGACTTCATCAACCGCCTCGTGTTCACGGTCGGCATCGGAAACAACGACATGCACTTGAAGAACTGGTCCGTGATCTACCGCGACGGCCGCACCCCGGCTCTCGCCCCCGCGTACGACTACGTCTGCACGAAGTTCTATCTCGGTCACGATGAAACAGGCCTCGCTTTCGGCTCGGCCCGCGACTTCTCCCACGTCACGCTCGAGCAATTCGAACACATGGCGAAACGCGCTGACGTCTCGACGCGTCTCGTCCGGAGCACCGTGCGAGCGATGACGGATCGCATGCAAGACGCATGGCGGCCGGCGGAATACGGCATCGGCGACCGTCTCGCCGCCGCGATCGAGGAGCAATTGCGCTCCGTACCGCTCTTCTCGCGGCCCACCGGCGCGCCGGTTGAACCCGAGACGATTCCGCACTCCACGAGTCACGAGGAGATCGCGTAGCGACGATCATCCCTCGGCTGTCCCGCGGTCCCCGCTACCGACTCCGAGAACCGCTGCTCCGCGATCGCCGCCGCGAGCTCCGCACAGCGTTCCGAAATGCCAGAGACGGTTCCGCATGTGCTGTCTTGTTGCGCGCTGCGGGATAGCGCTATACTGTCTGCCTGATGATGACGCGAACGGAGCTGTTCGCCTTCTGTAAGGTTGCCACTGCGCGGAAGATCGCGCGTTAGCGATGGGGAGACTCGGAAGATCCTCGTCATGCTTCCTGAAGACGAGCTTCTCAAGGCGGTCTAGTTCCAGTACCGAGATGGCGACGCCGAGGCGGCGGCGGTCGTCAGGACCTTTAGCACTGAAGTCCAATCGGGTCCGCTGCTCCAACGCGAGCCAGGGCTAACGAGGTGCCTAATGCGGAGCGCCCACGCCCCGCGCGTAGAACATCGCATTGATCTTCGTTCTTCGCGCAGTATTGAGGGCGGTTTGTTGCAAGATGCGGTCGAGCGCCGCAAAATCAGCGTCAGTCCCGTCCGGTTCGACTCTGCGGAGCTGATCCCACTGCATCTTCAGAGAATTCTGGGCAAGCATGTCGACGCGGTATAGATCAAAGTAGTGCGCCCGCCGCGCGATCTTCTGTGGGTTTGCAGCCACTTCTGCGGCGATTTCGGCTCGTAACTTCTGATCCGGTATATCGCGCGGATCTGGAAGATTCCGAGCGGGCAGGTTCTTCGGATCGTCTGGATCGTACGTCGGGTCGTACGCGTCATCGATTGCCTTGAAGAGTTCTGCCCAACCGCGGATCAAAGTACGTCGCTGAGCAACGAAGGTGCTTGGTTTCAAACCGTTGAGGTTACCCGCGGCAAGCATCTCGAAAACGGCCGTCCGGAGGTCTTCGGTCGAATGCGTGCGCGAGAACGCTTGCACGGCGCGCGTAGCACCAGCCGCATGACTCGCGAGGTCATCCGTTGCCTGTTGCTGTGCCGCCGAGCATACTGGACTTGTCATCAAGATCGCGCTCGAGTACAACACATATGCGATGATCTTCACCGGCATGGGCATCCTAATCATGATCCCGATCGAGGCATTCCTCTCTCTATCGACGTTATCCGCATGCCCCGCTACAGCTCGTGTCGACGACCCACCAGCAACCGCCTTCCTCGCGGCTCGGTAACGCGGCGTCTCACATATCACGCTGTCCGACCAACGATGGCCCTCCTCTCCGTTACCGTCGCGCCCAGATGTCCTCGTGGGTGAGCGGTTTATTCGGATCGATAACGCGCGGCTGCGCGTCTGCCAGCGTATAGCCCGCGACCCACAAAATCAGTCTCCACAGCGGGTGCGTAAAGTCCACTGCCCTATCTCCCATCTCGTTTGAACGTTCATCCCAGCGCGCGAACGGTTCCTATTCCGGCCCGGCCACACCCAAAATGAAGCCGGATACGCACATCGGCTAGGCAGCTTAGCGGAACGACCACGAACACCCGCGAAAACCACGCGGACCGAAAAGGAGGCGCTTGTGATTCACTGCGTGTTCGACCGTCCCAGCGGCGTTCTCAAGACGTTCGCGCCCTCGGGGACGATTCAGATGCAAGCGACAGGCGACGCCTGGGGACGCAGCTCGAACCCTAACGATGGACCGCACGGGCACTTTTGGCCGATCCCCGCCGGTCACTACCGGCTCACGCAGTGGGAGTCGTGGGGAACCAGCGGCGCGGTGAGCAGCGAAGGCTACGGTCAGATCTACGTCGAGGACCTCGACGATGCGACGAAGCAAAAGCTGATCAACGCGCACCTGTGCACCGTGCAGGGCGAGACTCTCGTGATCGGCGCGATCGCGCTTCCGCGTGGCGGCTTGGCGGCGAACGGACGCTCCGAGATCATGATCCATGGTGGCGGCAGCAACGCACCGCAGCCGCTGGCCCCGACGCAGCCGCTCTGTGCGACGGACGGCTGCACGCGCGTTCACAACAAAGACTGGCCCACCCTCGTGAACGCCCTGACCGGAACCCACTTGTCGTTTCCGCCGGCGGCTGCCAGCGGCACGTTCCCCGAGATCGTCGTGTACACGGTGGTCGGCAACTCGCCTCATGCGTCGTGCTGATGTTGGCGACGAGTCGCTAGCGTCCGCCGGATACTAGTCTGGCGCCTCCGTTTCGGCCACGAACACCGTGAGGGTTAATCGTCGCGGTAATAGCGAAGGGCGGGGCATAGGCAAGTTGAACATGCCACGCGCATGACCGCAGGTTTGGGTGACAACGGTCGGTCCAACGTGTGGCCCTCAGACGCCGACGCGAGCGAATGGCTGTTCTTCTTCGATGAGTCGGGCGACGGAAAATTGTTTCGGACCGATCCTACATGGGACGTCTTCGGCCTTACGGGGATCGTGGTCCGAAGAAAGTACTATTTTGATCACCTGGTTCCGCGCTGGCGGGCATTTGTTGCCGAACAGTTCGCGAGTCCGGACATCGTACTGCACACCAATGAGATACGAGCCAAGCGTGGTCGCTTCGCGAAGTTGAACGACCCTACTGAAAATCGACGATTTATCGAGCGCTTCAACTGGCTATATGCACGACTCGAATTCACGGTCATCACCGTGGTCGTCCTCAAAGCGTCGTATCGGCTAGTAGCTCTTCCCGGCGAACTCGACGTGTACGGCCGGTCGGTGAACGCAGCTCTTTGGTTGCTCATACACTTCCTACGCCGAAATGGCGGTCGCAGCAACATCATAGGCGAGCCGCGCAGCCGAAAGGATGATGCCCGGGTCCAACAAGCGTACCAGGCAGCCCATATGGGCGGCCTTCACGATATTCCGAGTCCGGAGGTGCAACGGCTCTTACCGCCAGTGATAAGTTGGCGAGAAAAATTACGCAATGACCCGGGCGTCCAACTCGCCGATCTGTCGGCGTATCCGCTTGCTAGACGCGCGTACAGATGGCCCGACAATTATCCCGCATACAGCCACGTATTTCCGAAGCTCTATGACGGCGGGTTCGCGAAAGACGGAGCATTCGGTTACCGGATCGTGCCCCATCCGCCACCGGGCTTTCGATTTCTGCCGTAAAAGCCGGACGCCACCCTCACGAACCAAAGTCGTGGGATGGCGCCGGGGGCCAGGTACCCCCAGCCGCCCCTATTGTACATTACGCTTCTCGACTTTGCAACGACGGCTCACCCGCCTCGACATCGCCGCAACGCATTGCAACCCAACGCGGCCACAGCACAGCCGTCCCGACTACCGAACGTTCGAAAACCGCTGCTCCCCGATCGCCGCCGCCAGCTCCGCGAACACATCGCGCTCCAATCGCTTCGCGCTGGTCCGCGCAGTGTACGTCCCGTTGTCGACCTCACCGAGTTCGTTCCATTCCACCGGCGTCACCATATGCAACCCCGGATTCCCCGCGAGCGAGTACGGCAACGCGCTGAACCGCCCCGCCGCGTTCGTCTCGACCGCAAGATGCACCCGATCCCCGCGCTCCGCGACCGCATGCGCGCAGGTCAACAGCGCCGCATGCTGCTCCGCCGCGCCGCCGCACAGCCGATGCAGCCACGCCCGCACGTCATCGTACGCGGGCGCATCCGCGAACGGCACGAACAGCGCCGCGCCGCGATGCCCGTCCAGCACCGGCACCGCCCGCAACCCGACTTGCTGCAACGCCGTCCGCAGCGCGAGCAGCGCGTACTTCAGCTCCGCCTCCCCGGCGTTGCCGCAGCGCCGCAACAAGATCCGCGCATACCCCGCCCGCCGGCAGTCCTGCGCACTGGGCGTCCACGACAACACGCCGACCGCGCCGAGGTCCAGCAGCCACGCGACCGCGTCTTCGGTGAGCCCCGGATACCAATGCCGCCCCGACTCCGTCACGACGCCGACGCGCACGATCCCCTCCGGCAACCCCGGCCACCCGCCGGAGAACGTCGCCGGCGTCCCGAGCCCGTCGTCATGCCACGCGCCGACGACCGGCGCGTGCGGAAAATCCAGCGCCATGAGCGGCGCCGCGCGCTCGTAGTGCTCGCGCACGTGCGCCTTCTGCACGTCCGTGAGCGGCCGCCACTCCGAGATCACCTGGTCGAGCACGAGACTTCTCCTTCCGCGGACGCCGTCCGCAACGCGGCCGTGACGACGATCGCCCGCCGCTCCTGATCGGTCCAGATCGCACGCCGCACGCGCGGGTGCGTGAGCCACTGAAACGCCGCGACGACGTCGCCGCGACCGCACCGCGCCGCGCTCCCGCTCGCCGCGAAGTGCTCGTCCACCACCATCATCGCCGCGTCAACGTCCAGCAGCGGCGCATCCGCCGGCGCCGCTCCGAGCGCGACCCGCTGCTGCCGCGCCGCGATCGCCTCGATCGCATCGCAGATCGCGCCGACGCGCTTCGCGTCGCCGTGCGCCGCCCGCCACACCGCGTCGTCGACGACATCCGCCGCGAGCCCCGGCGCGAACAGCTCGCGCAACTCCGCCGGATCGAACGCAGCGTGCACCACCGCGGCGAGATCGTCGACGCTCCACGCCGACACGCCGTGCGCCCGCAGCTCGCTGGCGAACGTCGTCTGCGCCCCGAACGCCGGCCCGACCAGCAGCGCGTGCGCCGCGCCGTACGTCTCGCGATACTTCGCCGCCTCCGCGACGTTGGGCTGCGTGACGAACCCGTTCGCGCTGCCGGTCTTGCACTCGATCATCGCGCGGTACGCGAGCGGCCCAAGCGGCGCGTCGAGATAACCGTCCGGTGCGTCGTATCCGCCGACGTGCGTCGCGACGAACCCGAGCGTTCCGAACAGCTCGCACACCGCCCGCTCGAACGCCTCGGGATCGAGCCCCGTCGCGGTCTTGCGCACGCGCTCGAGCGCCGCCAGCGACGCCGCCGTCGGCGCCCGCCGCAGCACCGCATCGCTCGGCGCCGGCCACGGATCGGCCGGATGGTTCGCGCGGAACCGCCGATCCGGGTCCTGCACGATCAGCGGCTTGCGCTCGTGCCCCTTCGTCCGCGCGATGTACTCGATCAGAGCGGTGTAGACGTACCGCTTCGACGTCCCGGCCGGCACGAGCGCGCGCTTGAGCGCCTCCGCGCAGATCTCGTCCGACGACCGCGGCAGCCCGTCCGCGAGCACCGCAACCGCCGCGGTGATCACGTGTCCCCGCACGCCGACGTACTCGGCAACGTCACCGCGCTCGCCGGCCGGCCCATGCGACGAACGCCGCCGCGGCGCACCGGTGCGCACGCCGACCGACTCCCAAGCATCCTCGAGCGCGTCGACCGTCCGCGCCCCGTGCGCGCGCGCCGCGCCGACCGTCGCCTTCGCGAAGGTCGCGAACCCGCACCGCGACCGCAGCCCGGATTGCAACGCGTGGTACCAAACCTGACCCGCCGTTCCCCACGCATGTCCGCCGAGCGCATGCGCGAAGCGGTAGAAGGCCACGTTCGGAATCCCGCTGTTGACGTGCACCGCCCCGTGATCGCCGCGGCGCTCGACGAAATCGCGCACGTGCTCGACCTGCGGATCGCGCCCGCCGAGCGCCGGATCGTCGTATGCCGTCCCCGGCGCGCGCAGCGACCTCAGCCCCTGCGCGAAGACGCGGTCCGTGAACAGCTCGGCGCCGATGAGCCAGTCCGCCTGATCGGCGCTCTGCCGCGCGTGCCACTGCTTCACCAGCGACCCGAACACGTCCGCGAGCGACTCGCACAGCGCACCCGACTCGCCGTCATAGAGGAGCCCGGCCTCGCAGCGCACGACGCCGTGCGTCATCTCGTGCGCGGCGATGTCGATCGACGATGTGTACCCCGCGATCACGATGCCGTCGCCGTCGCCGTACACCATCTGCGCGCCGTCCCAGAACGCGTTGTCGAACTGCTGTCCGTAGTGCACCGACGCCACGAGCTCCATCCCGCGCCCGTCGACCGAGTCCCGCCCGAACACGTCGCGCCAGAAGCGGTGCACGATGCCCGCCGCCTCGAACGCGCGATCCGCATCCGCGTCACCGCACGGTCCTTGCCGCTCCGCGCGCAGCAACGCCCCGGGCAGCCTGCGCCGCCCGCCCGCGGAGAACACGCGCCGCACGATCGAATGCGTCCCGCCGCGCCGCCCCTCCACAACCGCCGTATCCGCCGGCCGGCGCAGCACGAGACCGCGCGCGACGCGCAGAGCATGCTGCGCGCCGGCCCGAACGGCCGCATGCGGATGCGACCGCAGCGCAACGAGAATATGCGGCGGAACGATACCCGACGAAAACCGACCGCGTGAGGAACGCAGCGAACCCATGCACACCACCATCAAAGGTACGGAACGACGAAGGCTACTCGACTAGCTACCGAGCGTATTCCTCCTCGGCTAGCTGCCCGCCAACCGCACAATGTCTTGCTTCGGACATTCGGTCATCGCTTGGGTTAGGAACCTTCCCGCCGTTCGTCTTTGGGCGTAGGCGAGCCGCAATTGCGGCATTGCAAAGGCCGTAGTGCACTTCTCGTCAGACTCACGGCAACCGTGCGGTCCCGCACAGACATGCCGTATTCAGGCACCAATTGTGGCCGATAAAAGGTGTCGTAGGGAAGCACTTTCCTGTCACGGTAAAAAACAGCGTAGGCTCAGCGCATTCTGGCAGCTACCGGTTGCACGGCAGGCGAAGGCCGCCCCATTCTACACGATCTAAGGAGAGACTAAAGATGGCATCGATGCCTCCAATCACTGGGATCCGTTTGGGAATCTCGAACGCCGGTTCCGCCGGAACGATCTTCGGTGCCGGACACGAATCAATAACGCTGGACTTCCGAGACGGGACCAGCATGGTGCTCGAGGCAGGTCCAGATGGTCCGATGGGAACCGGCAATCTCGTTGAGACCAACTACGGCGGTTCACTCGTATCGCAGCTAGCCGTCGCCACCTCGAACATCAACGCGACGGGGCTAGCGCTACTCAATTCCTACGACAACTTCGCGGCTAACACCGCCGATACTCCTGTCGCCTATTCTCCTGACAATTCAGACGGCTTCAACAGCAATGCGTTCATCAGCGCGTTGTGGGAGTCGATCGGCTTTTCCGACGAAGACATCGACCGTATGACCTCCGATGTCGAATCGGCGAGCCACTTGAGCGCCGTCGGCAGTGATACGGCGACGGCCCGTGGTTTGGCACCCGAAATGAATCCAATCAATGGAAGCCCCGGGACACGGCAGCTGTACTAGGTGAGATATCGTGCGACGGCTATTCTATCCAGATATGGATTCCAACCCACCCGCACTGAACCAAGTCTGGAGAAGTTTTCTCGGGTGGTCGTTCGACGACCTCGCTGCGAGCGCTGAAGGTCCACGCATCGGTGTGCGCGTGATCGGACGTGAGTCGTCATTACGATTCGTGGCGTACCGGAAGCAGTCGACCTACGGATATTCCATCTACGACGCTTCCGGGAAACCACTCTTCAAGTTCCTCGGCGATGAGACGGGGCACCAAGCACGCAGCCGAGGACGCCCGGTCAAACTTCCAGATGCGATGGTCAGCACGCTCCTTACTAGGATCGTTATTCTTACCAACGCCGTGCCGGATTTCAAAGTTGACTCGGTTACCCGGGACAATCGGACCGGAGACTCGACGTATCACGTCTCGTTGCCGTGGCAGACCTCCTTGGACGTAGTCCTATGTTCCGACGGCGCATGCGTTCGAATCACCGCCCGCGGCGACAGGCAAAATGTCTACCGGCCGGTGAAGATCGCTCCGTTGACGCGCCGGCATCGCTCGTATTCGCGGTGGTCGGTTTCCGGCGATGCCGATCTCAATCTCGAGCGGATCGTGATCGGCGGAATCATCTATGACGGTGAATGAAGCACCCATCGAAAGGCGGTTCTCGTGCAGCGACTACCAGCGTCCGTAATGGACGCCGCGCGGCAGTCCGCAATCGCTCTCGTCTTCGCCATCGCGGGAGTCGGCGTGCGCGTCGGCCTCAACGCGTCACTCCTCTCACCGGGCCAGAACCGATGCTATGACTATGCGAGCGGAGGGCTGGTGACGACGCTCGCGATCATCGCGCTCGCGCCCGCCGTGACGGCAAGGGTCGCAGAACCGCATCGCAGGCCGGTCTCGATCGGACTCGCCGTCCTGGCGGCGGTCGCGGGGACCTTTATCTGGAGCTACCGCACGACCGTATTCTGCGCGCCGCTGTAGCGCGGTGGAGTCGCAGCCCGCGCCCCGTGCGCCGGCCGGCGCGGTTCGCGGCGTGAACGCGCTCGATCGCCGCGTCGAGCGCCGCGCTCGGCGTCAGCGCGCACATGCAGAACGTCGCCATGGCCCCCGGACACCCTTGCTGATCGTGCCGTGCTATCCCGTGCCCGCACGAGCAGAGCGCCAACGCCACGATCGAATCGTGTGAAACCATCGTGTCCCTCCGTAATTCGCTTGCCCCGTAAAGAGAGCATCGGCAATCCCGGGCGAGACTTGAACCCCTCTGCCCCTCCGGCTCAGATCGTGAACGACTCGAGCGCCTCGGGGGCGAACAGCTCGCGCGGCTCGCGCCTGCGCGGCGAGAGGCCCTGCTCGTGGTGATAGCGCGCGAACACGTCGAGCACGTGCTCGTTCGCCGCGAAGCCGTACGGCCAGAAGTCGGCGCCCATCAGCGCGCGCGTCCGTTCTTCCTCGGCGACCGCCCACGGCAGCATCGTCTTGAGCGCCGCCGTCACCTGGAGGTCGTCGTACGCGATCGCCTGCGTGGCCTTGAACGCCTTGAACAGCGCCGTCGCGAGCCACCGGTTCGCCTCGTACACGTCGCGCCGGATTACGACCACGTGCATGATCGGGAAGATCCCCGTCCGCTCGTAGTACGCGCGCTCGACCGGAACGTAGTCCTCCCACAGCCGCCGCACGCCGTCGACGCCGTACGTCGAGGGCTTGCGCGGCGCGTACAACGCGTCGATCTCCCCGGCCGCGAGCATCGCGGAAAGCGTCTGCGCCGGCCCGATCGGCTCGATGCGAATCTCCGCCGGCAGGTCGAGCGCGACTTTCTCGACGCGTCCCGGCGTCTCTTCACCGCCGGTGACGTACGTCACACTCGGGACGGACACGCCGTACTCGTCGGCGAGGATCCCGCGAATCCACACGATCGCGGTGAGCTGATACTCCGGCACACCGACGCGCTTGCCGATCAGATCCCGCGGCTCGCGAATGCCGCTCCGCCCGCTGACGAAGACGCCCGCGTGCCGGAACGACCGCGACGGGAACACCGGTATCGCGACGAACGGATCGTCCCGAGACGCCGCGAGCAGATACGAGGACAGCGACAGCTCCGCGGCGTCGAACTCGCGATGCCGCAGCATGCGGAAGAACGTCTCCTCGACCGGCAGCGCATGGTACACCAGATCGACGCCGTCGACCGCGACGCGACCGTCCATCAGCGCCCGCGTGCGATCGTAGTCCCAGCACGCGAGGCTGAGCCGAAGCTTTCCCACCCGCGCTACGACGGCTGAGCGGCCGTCACGCCGTCAGCGTACGAACCGACGTTCTGCCACGGCTCCGCGACCGGGATCACCGCCTGATCGCCGCGCAGCCGCGCCCACGGAATCTCCGCGTCGTGGCCGAGCAGCGCCTCGCCCGCCTCGAACCGCCGCAACGCCTCGAGCATCCGCCGCCGCATGCGAATGATCGCCACGTCCGACGTGCCGAGATGCTCCTGCGTGCGATCCACCACCACGCCCATCGACTCCTGACACGCCATGTCCTGATTGGTGAAGCCCTTGATGCCGGTGTAGCTGCCGTTCTTCATCGCTTCGCGGTCTTGCAGAAACCAGTTGTCCGCGTTCGCCAGCCGGAACCAGTTCCGGTCGAGGTCGGCGCCGGGCACGACGTGGTGCTTGCGGCGCTGCGCGTCCTCGTCGACCGGAGCGCCGTCCTGGCTGAAGAACACGCCGTAGAACACCGTGCGCTCGTCGTCGACCGGCACGAAGATCTGGGCGTGCGCCGGCTCGCTGCGCACGAGCGGCCGGGGGATGAGCGCGGTGAAGGGCGCGACGAACTGCGTCACGCGCACGTACTTCTCGCCCTCCGGGTTCGCGTTGGGCTTGCGAATCGCGGCGTACCGGAAGCCGTACGGCTCGTCCTGCGCCTCGATCTTCGGCGACAGGTCGCTCGAGATCTCGCTGCGCTTCTTCCAGTCCCAGATCGTGTCGCGGTGCAAGAACCAGCTGTGCGACGAGTCGATCGCCCCTTCGACCGCCTGCAGATAGTTGACGCGCTCACCGACCTTGATGATCGCGACCTGCTCCTTGGGCAGCTTCGTCCAGTCGTACTCCGGAAAAGGCGGCTCGCTCTCGGGCGGCCCGAGATACGTCCACACGAGCCCGCCCGCCTCGCGCAGCGGATAGCTGCGCGTGCGCATCCGGTCGCGGAAGCTGTACCCCTCGGGCTCCGTCGGCATCTCCATGCAGCGGCCCTCGACGTCGAACTTCCAGCCGTGGTACACGCAGCGGATCCCGCCCTCTTCGTTGCGCCCGAGCGCGAGCGAGGCCAGCCGGTGCGGACAGTGCTCGTCGAGCACGCCCAGCCGCCCGGCGCTGTCGCGGAACACCACCAGCGGGACGCCGCAGATGCGCACCCGCAGCGGCGTGCCGCCGGCCTCCGCGACCTCTTCGCCCAAGCACGCCGGGACCCAGTAGCGCCGCAGCATCGCACCCATCGGCGCGTCGACCACCTTGGTCAGCCGCAGGTTCTCCGCCTGTGACAGCATCGTTTTCTCCCCGTTCGCCTAAGGCACCCGCGCCGCGGCGCGCGGCGCTTCGTGCACGACCGAACCCAGCGCGATCTCGCGCCGCTCGCGCGCGGACCGCAGCAGCGCCAGCGCTACCGCAACGGTCTCCGTCCCCCACGCCCCGTCGTGCACCGGTGCGACGCCGTGCGCGACCGCGTCGTACAGCTCGTCGAGCACACCGCTCTTGTTCGGATACGCGCGCCCGGCCGGCAGCGGCAGCTCGCGCACGCCGTCGTCGCCGTACACGAGCACGCCGTCGCGCGAGGGCCGCATGTCGCCGCGCTCGCACGACACGAGCAGGAACCCGAAATGCGGCTGATGCGCGACGCCGCCCGCGAGCCGCGTGGCGCCGCGCCCGGCGAAGCCCGACGCCGCCTTCATCCGGCTCTCCGCCTCCGGATCGCGTCCCGCCGCGCGCAGCGCGCGCCGCGCCGCGGCGTACGCGTCACGCGATTTGGCGTTGCCGAGCTCGCCGGTCCACCAGTGCAGCTCGTCGCTGTCGAAATGATCGTACCCGCTGTACGTGAGCGACGCCGCGACGCCGTCTTCGAACTCCAGCAGCGCCGTCATCGCGCCTTCGGTCGGCCGCGCGGCGTCCCACGCCCCCGCCACCGCGCGCGCGCTGCGCAGCGGCCCGCCGTCGAGCGCGCGCGCGATCTCGATCTGGTGCGGTATCTGGTTGTACACGATCCCGCCGCCGCGCGCGGTGTCGAGCTCGTCCGGCCGCCGCGGCCGGTACAGGAAGTCGCCGTACGCGAGGTTGACGATCATGCGCAACCGGCCCAGCTCGCCGCCCACGATCGTCTCGCGCATGCGCACGATCGCCGGATCCGTCCCGTGCGTCGGCCCGACCACCAGCACGACGCCCGCGCGCGCGGCCGCCGCGGTCATCGCACGGCAGTCGTCGACCGTCAATGCCATCGGCTTCTCGACGATGACGTGCTTGCCGTGCGCCGCGGCGACCGCGACGTCCGCGGCGTGCCGCTCGTGCGGCGTCGCGACGTACACCGCATCGACGCCGCCGCGCGCGCACAGCGCTTCGGCGTCCTCGAACACCGGCGCGCCGAAGTCGGCGCGGAAGCGCGCGCGCGCGTCCGGGTTCGGGTCCGCGCCGGCCGCCGCGACGACGTGCGGGTGCGCCGCGATGCCGGGCAGCATCTGCGCGGCTGCCCGGCCCAAACCGACGATTCCCAGCCGCAGCGGCTCTCGGCTCAGCAATACTTCGTATCCCAGAAGGTAAGACGGTCGAAGTATATCGGGAACGGCCCGTGGAAAGCAAGACCGAACCGCTCGCTCGGAGGACGCCGTGACGCCTGTCCGCTCTCGCCTTCACCGCCTCATCGTGCTCGCCGCAGCAGCGGCGCTGTGCGCGTCGAGCCTCCCCGCGACGGCGGCCGACGAGCCGTACGAGATCAACGCCGTCCTGTCGCTCACCGGGACCGCCGCGTTCCTCGGCCAAGAGGAGAAACAAGCGCTCGAAGCCGTCGAGAAGATCACGAACGCGAGCGGCGGGATCCGCGGCCGCAAGATCCGGTTCGTCGTGCAGGACGATCAGTCGAGCCCGCAGATCGCGGTCCAGCTCACGCGCGGCGTGATGGACAAGCACGTTCCCGTGATCCTCGGCTCGTCGCTGGTCGCGATCTGCAACGCGATGCTGGCCGTGGTGAAGGACAACGGTCCGGCGCAGTACTGCTTCTCGCCCGGTATCCACCCCGACCGCAGCACCTACACCTTCTCGAGCAGCGTGTCGACCAAGGACCTGGCGCTCATCATGGTGCGCTACTTCCACAAGAAGGGCTGGAACCGCATCGCGGTGATGACCTCGACCGACGCGACGGGTCAGGACGCGGAGCGCAACTTCGACGCCGCGTTCGCCGCGCCCGAGAACAAGGGCACGCAACTGGTGGCGCGCGAGCACTTCAACCCCAGCGACGTCACCGTCGCGGCGCAGCTCCAGCGCGTCAAGGCGACGAACCCGCAAGTCCTGGTCGCGTGGACGACCGGCACGCCGTTCGGCACCGTGCTGCGCGACATCGCCGGCGCGGGGATCGACATCCCCATCGGCGGCGGCAACGGCAACATCATCTACGCGCAGATGAAGCAGTACACCAAGTTCCTCCCCAAGGAGCTGTACTTCGCGGGCGTGCAGTACTTCCGCGATCCCAAGGAGATCCGCGGGCCGCTGCGCGCGCCGATCGAGCAGTTCGACAAGGCGCTCGCGCCGAGCAAGCCGGACCTCGGCCAGGGCCTGGGCTACGACGCGGCGATGATCGTCGTCGACGCGCTACGCCACCTCGGCACGAACGCGACCGCCGCGCAGGTGCGCGACTACATCGACGGCCTGCACGGCTACATCGGCACGCACGGCGTCTACGACTTCCGCGCCGGCGACCACCGCGGGCTGAGCGTCGGCAACGCGGTGATGGTGCGCTACGACGCGGGCCGCGAGCTCTTCTTCACCGTCAGCAAACCCGGCGGCGACCCTACGCACTAGATGGACGCAGCCCTCGCGATCACGATCGGCGGCCTGGTCCAGGGGTCGGTCTTCGCGCTGGTCGCGATCGGCTTCGCGCTGGTCCACCGCGTCACCGGAACGGTGAACCTCGCGCAGGGCGCGTTCGTCGTGCTCGGCGCGCTGACGATGTACTCGTTCGAGGTGACTCTCGGCTGGCCGGCGGCGCTCGCCGCGCTCGCGGCGCTCGCCGTCGCGGCGCTCGTCGGCTATCTGGTCGCCGTCGTCGTCTTGGCACCCGGCCTGCGGCGCCTGCCGCCGAGCGGGATGGTGATCCTCACCGGCGGCTTGCTGACGCTGTTCGAAGGCGCGGCGCTGCTGAAGTGGGGCAGCCAGCCGTACCAGCTCCCGCCGTTCTCCGGCTACCAGCCGGTGTCGATCGGCAACGCGAAGATCCCGACCCAGGCGTTCTGGGACGTGGGGATCACCGCGGCCGTCGTGATCGCGCTGTGGTTCGTGCTGCAGCGCACGACGTTCGGCAAAGCGCTGCGCGCGTGCGCCGAGAACCCCGCCGCCGCGACGCTGATGGGGATCGACGTCGAGCGCGTGCGCGTGTTCTCCTACACCGCGGCGGCGGTGCTCGGCGCGCTGAGCGGGATCGCGATCGGCCCGATCGTCTCGCTGCAGTTCGACGGCGGCCGCTTCTTCACGGTCTACGGCTTCATCTCGGTCGCGATCGGCGGGATGGGCTCGTTCGCCGGCGCGCTGCTCGGCGGTCTCGGCCTGGGCGTGCTGCAGCAGCTCGGCGCGGCCTACGTCTCCTCGATCTTCGCCACGACGCTCGCGATCGCGCTGCTGATCGTCGTGCTCGTCTGGCGCCCGAACGGGCTGTTCGGGCGCGGCGCGCGCCGCGAGGACAACCGTGCCGCCGGCGCGCACCCGATCGGCGTCCGCACGCGGCTCGACCCGCGCGCGGCGCGCATCGCGCTGCTCGCGGCGGTCGTCGTCATCGCCGTGCTGCCGCTGTTCGTGGGCGGCGGCGCGCTCAGCTCGCTCTCGATCGCCGGGATCGTGTTCATCGCGGTGATGGGCCTCGACGTGCTGATGGGCTACGCGGGTCAGATCAGCCTCGGCCACGCCGCGTTCGTCGCGATCGGCGGTTACGGCGCCGCGATCGCGACCGTGCGCTTCGGCATCCCGCCGCTGGCCGGGATCGCGATCGGGCTCGTCGCGTCGCTGGCGTGCGCGGCGGTGCTGGCCGCGGTGACCGTGCGCTTGCGCGGCATCTACATGGCGCTCGCGACGCTGGCGTTCGGGCTGCTCGTCGACTCGCTCGCCGTCGGGCTGAGCGATCTGACCGGCGGCCCGTCCGGCCTGGCCGGCGTCCCGCACTTCTCGCTCGGCGCGTACACCTTCGCCGGCGCGCGCGCGAACTATTACCTCGTGTGGGGCGTGACGCTGGTGGTGTTCGTGCTGCTCGCGAACCTGCTGCGCTCGGACTTCGGCCGCGCGCTGCGCGCGATCCGCACCGACCAGACCGCGGCGCTCGCGCTCGGCATCCGCGTCCCGCGCTACAAGCTCTACGCGTTCATGATCGGCGCAGGCTGCGCGTCGCTCGCCGGCAGCCTCTACGCGTACTACTTCCAGTTCCTCTCGCCCGACATGGTCAGCACGCCGCGCTCGCTGGAGTTCGTCACGATGCTCGTCATCGGCGGCGAAGGATCGCTGGCCGGACCGCTCCTCGGCGTGCTGCTGCTGGTGCTGCTCCCGACCGCGATCCAGCCGCTGAACCAAGCGAAGACGCTCTTCTCCGGCGTCGTCCTCGTCGGCGGCCTGCTGCTGCTCCCGCAAGGCATTCTCGGCCTGATCACCTCGGCGTTCGCGCACCGCAGCGGAACCGGCGCAACGCGTGTGCCTCGGAGCGCGCAACCGTGAGCGCGCTGCGCATCGAGGCGCTTCGCAAGGCGTTCGGCGGCGTGGTCGCCGTGGACGACGTCTCGTCCGAGGTCGACGCCGGAACGCTCACCGCGCTGATCGGGCCGAACGGCGCCGGCAAGAGCACGCTCTTCAATCTGCTCACGAACCTCTATCCGAGCGACGCGGGGACGGTCTCGTTCTTCGGCACGAACCTCGCCGGCAGATCGAACGACGCGATCGCCCGCCTGGGCCTGGTGCGGACGTTTCAAACCGCGCGCGTCTTCCCGGGGATGACGGTGCTCGAGAACGTGCTGACCGGAATGCACGTCGCGGCGCGCACCCCGATCTGGGCCCATGCGCTCGCACTCTCCGGCGCGCGCGGCGAGGAGCGCGCGCTGACGCGGCGCGCCGAAGCGCTGCTCGACGCGGTCGGGATCGCGGACTTGCGCGACCGCGACGCGAGCGCGCTGCCGCTCGGCAGCCAGAAGATCGTCGAGCTGGTCCGCGCGCTGATCGCGCGCCCGCGCATGCTGCTCCTGGACGAGCCCGCCGCCGGGCTCAACGACGCGGAGACCGCGCAGCTCGCGCGCCTGCTGGTCGCGATCCACGCGACCGGGACGACGGTCTTCGTCGTCGAGCACAACATGTCGCTCGTCATGGGCATCGCGGACCGCGTGCTCGTGCTCGACGCCGGCAAGCTGATCGCGAGCGGCACGCCGGCGCAGATCCAGGCGAATCCGGCCGTCATCGAAGCGTACGTCGGCCGCGCGGCCGCGGTGCCGGGCTGATGCTCGCGCTGCGCGATGTCGAAGCGGGCTACGGCGACGCCGCGGTGCTGCACGGCGTCTCGCTCACCGTCGCGGAGGGCGAGACGGTCGCGCTGGTCGGTGCGAACGGCGCCGGAAAGTCGACCTTGCTGAAAACGATCTCCGGCCTGGTGCGCATCCGCGCCGGCGAGGTGACGCTCGACGGTGTCTCGCTGGCGCCGGTCGCCGCGCCGCGGCGCGTCGCGCGCGGCATCGCGCACGTCCCGGAAGGGCGCGACGTCTTCGGCGGCCTTTCGGTCGAAGAGAACCTGCGGCTGGGCGCCTACGCGGTGCGCCGGCACACCGCGGCCGCCGAGCTCGACCGCCGGCTCGACGACGTGCTGGCACGCTTCCCCGCGCTGCGCGAACGCCGCGCGCGTCCCGCGGCGGAGCTCTCCGGCGGGCAGCAGCAGATGCTCGCGATCGGACGCGGCCTCATGGCGCGCCCGCGCCTGCTGCTGCTCGACGAACCGTCGCTCGGGCTCGCGCCGGCGCTGGTCGAACAGGTCTTCGCGATCGTGCGCGGCCTGCGCGACGCGCGCATCGGCGTGCTGATCGCCGAGCAGAACGCGCGCATGACGCTGGCCGTCGCCGACCGCGCCTACGTGCTCGAGAACGGCCGCATCGTCGCCGAAGGAACGGGCCGCGCGCTGCTCGACTCGCCCCAGATCGTCGAACGCTACCTCGGCATCGGCAGCGCCGCCGCGACCGGCGCCGAGCCCGGAGCGCGCTCGCTCGCCGAACGGCTGCGCGCGGTGCTCGCTCCCGAGGAAGCGTCCGCGTGAAGCGCGCGCCGGCGCGCGCGGCCACGGCTCGCCGCAAGGCGGTCGCGTTCGACGCCGATCCGTCCCGCAGCATCGGCTACTTGATCCGCGACACCTCGCGGCTGATCTTGGCGAAGCTGCAGGTGCTCATCGCCTCGCACGACGTGACGCTGAGCCAGTACTTCGTGCTGCGCGAGCTGTGGGGTCAGGAGGGCCTCACGCAGCGCGAGCTCAGCGACCGCATCGCGATCCAAGAGCAGTCCACCGTCGCGACGATCGACGCGATGGAGAAGCGCGACCTCGTGGTGCGCGTTCGCAGCACGCAGGACCGCCGCAAGATCCACATCCACCTCACCGAACGCGGCCGCGGCCTGCGCACGCCGCTGCTCGGCTACGCGGCTCGCGTCATCAACGGCGCGACCGCCGACTTCTCAGCGGCGGATCTCGAAGCGCTGCGCTCCGCGCTGCGCAAGCTCAAGGCGAACTTGGAGCACCTGCCGCCGCCGTGAACCGGACGGCTAGACCACCATCGCCTTCTCGCGGTCGAGCTTGCCGGTCAGCAGCGCCCGCTTCTTCTCGTCGAGGATCTCCTTGAGGCGCGGGAACCACTGCGTCTCCTCTTCCTCGGCGTGCCGGCGGACGTTCTCGAGCAGCGCCCGCACGCGGGCCCGGTAGCGGAGATCGTCGCCGGTCTCGATCGACTCCTCGATCTCCGCCAGCAGCGTCTTCACGTCGCCGTGTTCCTTGTACAGGTGCTGCGCCGCGTCCACGGCGAGCAGCTTGTCCGCGATCAGCGGATAGATGATGTCTTCCTCGGCGACCGAGTGCTTCGCCAGGTCGCGCTTGATCAGCGTGAACAGCGCGAGCTTCTTCGCGCCGGTCTGCTCGACTTCGGCCTTCTCCAGCGCCGCCAGCACGCGCTTGTGATCGGCCGCCAGCTCGTCGAACGCGTCGCCGGCGCCGGCCAGACCGCGCGTCAAGCCGATCGTCTTCGCGACGAGCGGGAGACCGAAGCGCCCGACCACGAGCGCGGCCGCCGCACCGCCGAGGACCAGGCCCGCATCCCGCAAGAGATCGTTTCGTTCCGCCATGCCGCCGGTATGCCCACCGCGACGGCCGGATCACACCAAGCGGCGCGAGATCGCGCGGCCGGACCGTGCAGTATGCAAGCGCACGAGCGCTCCGCCGCGAACGAGGACCGCGCATGCACGACCAGACGACCGCCGCCGGCACGGTGACCGCCCGCGCCGCAACGCTCTTGCAGCGCATCGAGGCGCTGAACCCGCGCCTGCGCTGCTACGTCGCGCTCGAACCGGACGCGGTGCTGCGCGACGCCGCGCGGCTGGACGCGCTGCCGCCGGACGCGCGCGGCCCGCTGCACGGACAGGCGCTCGCGGTCAAGGACATCATCGACGTCGCAGGGCTGCCGACGCGCGCCGGATCGTCGTTCTTCCGCCGCGATCCGCAGCGCGACGCGCCCGTGGTCGCCGCGTTGCGCGCGGCGGGCGCGCTGGTGATCGGCAAGACGAACACGCACGAGTTCGCGTGGGGCATTACGACGGAGAACCCGCACTTCGGCCGCGCGGCGAACCCGTGGGACGAGCGCCGCACGCCGGGCGGCTCGAGCGGCGGGTCGGGCGCGGCGGTCGCGGCGGGGCTGGCCGACATCGCGCTGGGCAGCGACACGCTCGGCTCGATCCGCATCCCGGCCGCGCTCAACGGCATCTCCGGCCTGCGCCCGGCGACCGGCGCGCTCTCGCTCGAGGGCATCGTTCCGCTCGCGCTCGGCCTCGACACCGCCGGCCCGTTCGCGCCCGATCTGCGCACCGTGCGGAACGTCTACGAGGTTCTCGCCGGCGCGCCGCTGCCGCAGCCGCCGCAGCCGCCGACCGGCCGCGCCTGCCGGCTGCGCGGCGGGCGCTGGGACGGCGTCGACGCCGCCGTGACCGCCGCGCTCGACGCCGCCGTCGCGGCGCTGCGCGACGACGGCATCGCGGTCGACGACGTGACGTGGTGGGACGACGAGCTCGTCGCCGCCGTCGCGACGCTGCAGCAGCGCGCCGCCGCCCGCGTGCACGCAGCGTTGTTCGAAGCGCACCGCGACGACTACGGCGCGGACGTGCGCGCCCGCGTCGAGCACGCGCTGCGGCTGACCGATCGCGACGAAGCGGCCGCGCGCGGCGTGGTCGAGCAGGCGCGCCGCGGCTGGGATGCCGCGATGCGCGGCCGGGATGCCGCCGTGCGCGGCTACGACGTCGCGCTGGCGCCGTCGGCCGGCGGCGAAGCGCCGCTCGCGCCGGTGCCGGCGAGCTTCCGCGACGAGACGATCCCGCTCGTCACGCCGGCCAGCGCGTTCGGTCTCCCCGCCGCCGCCGTGCCGATCGGCTTCGGCGGCGCCGGGATGCCGCTCGGCATGCAGCTCATCGCCGCGAACGGCGACGTCGCGTCGGCCTTCGCGCTCGGCCTGCGCTACCAAACGCTGACCCGCTGGCACGAGCGCCGCCCCGCCCTGCATGCCTAACGCCGCGCTGCGCGCGGCATCGCTGCTCGCGTCCGCGTCCGCGTCCGCGTTCGCGTGCGCGTTCGCGTGCGCGTTCGTGTTCGTGTCCGGATGCGCGCCGTCCGCGGTCGGCGCGGTCGCCCATCCGCGGGCGGCGCCGTCCGCCACGCTGGCCGCAGCGACCGCAACCCTGCAGATCGTTCCCCAACCGCGCTACGCGCGCGCCGGTGCGGGCCGCTTCGTGTGGCGGTCGCCGGTGACGATCGCCGCCGGCGCGCACGCGGCCGATGCGGCGGCGCTGCTGCGAACGTTCCTCCGCGAGCAGCACGTCACGACGCGACCCGCGACGCGCGGCGAGCGTGCCGACGTCACGCTGACCGTGTCGCCGGCGAGCGCGCCGCGGCTCGGCCCCGAAGGCTACGCGCTGAGCGTGCGCCGCGACGGCGTCGAGCTGCGCGGAAACTCCGGCGCCGGCCTCTTCTACGCATTGCAGACGCTCGAGCAGCTCTCGACCGCGTCACCGGCCGGCCTCAGCACCGCGAACGCGACGGTGGTCGACGGCCCGCAGTACCGCTGGCGCGGCATCCATCTCGACGTCGCGCGACACTTCTTCCCCGTCCCGGTCGTCGAGCGCTACATCGACGTCGCGGCGCGCTACAAGCTGAACGTCTTCCACTGGCACCTGACCGACGACCAGGCCTGGCGCCTGCAGCTCACACGCTATCCGAGGCTGGGCGCCGGCGCGCCGCGCTACACCGCGGCCGACGTTCGCCGCGTCGTCGAGTACGCGCGGCGGCGCTACGTCTCCATCGTGCCCGAGATCGAGATGCCCGCGCACGCCGGCGCCGCGCTGCGCGCCTACCCGGAGATCGCCTGCGGCGACACGACGCTGTGCGCGCGCGGCGCGAGCCTGCGATTCGTGCGCAACGTCATCGCCGACACCGCCGCGATGTTTCCCGGACCGTTCTTCCATACCGGCGGCGACGAGGTGCCGTGGTTCGCCGCAACCGGCCAGCCCGAGTTCACGCGCGAAGTCACGCGCGCCGTCGAGGCCGCACACCGCCGCCCGATCGTCTGGGACGACGCCCACGCCGGTCAGCTCGGCCGCGACGCCGTCGTGATGGTCTGGACGCAGCGCCGGCACGCCGCCGAGCTGCTGCGCGCCGGTCGCGACGTCGTGGTCACGTCCGCGCCCCTGTACTTCGACGCGGTGCAAGGCGATCCGGCGCAAGAGCCGCTCGGAACGAAGCACATGTCGACGCTCGAACAGGTCTACGCCGACCCGATCGCGCCGGACGGCCTGCACGGCACGGCCACGTCACATCTCCTCGGCGCGCAAGCGAACCTCTGGACGGAGCACGTCGCCACCGAGGAGCGCTTGTTCACGATGCTCCTTCCCCGCGAGCTCGCGCTGGCCGAAGCGGTCTGGACACCGCGCGAACGCAAGAGCTGGCCGTCGTTTCTCGCGCGGCTGCCGGTGCAGTTGGCATGGCTCGAGGCGCGCGGGTACCGGTTTCGCATCCCGAACGTCACGTTCGCGTTGTCCGGGGCGCGCGCGGCGTTCGAGCAGGTTCCGGGCCGCGTGCAGTCGGTCCGCGTGCGCACCGCGGCGCCGCGGCTCCGCGTCACGCTGAGCGTCCCGCTGACGGGCGCCGTGATACGGTACACCGCTGACGGAACCGTCCCTACGCCGGCTTCGCGGCGCTATACCGGGCCGTTCGTGGTCGCGCCGCATGCGCGGCCGCTGCGCGTGCGCGCGGTCGCCTTTTTCCGCGGCCGCTCCGGATCGGTGACGGAGTCGATCGTCGTGCGCACCGCCGGTGCCGCGCCGCGAGGCGCCGCCGCATCGTGGTCCGCCCTCGTGTCGCCGTAACGCTGTAACCGCGCGGTAACCGCATCCCCGTACGCTGCCACGCAGGCCGGTCTCGCGCGGCGGCCGATCGGGTCGAACGCCGCGCCGAACCGAAGCCGCGCTGTTCCCCAGGAGCTCGTCATGCTCAAATTTTTCGCGCCCGCGCGCCCGTCCGCGCGGCGTTTCGGACTGCTCGCTCTCTACGCCGCGGCGCTGATGCTCTCGTCGACCGCCGCGGCACACGCCCGCGACCGCTATCTCGACGTTCGAAAGAACTTCGCCGACGAGCGCATCGTCGGCGCGGCAGTCGTGCACATCGCCGGCATGGATCCGCTGACGACGCCGTGGTCCGCGGCCGTCAAAGGCACGGCGATCGCGCCGCCCGACATCTCGTTCATCACGTCGATCGCCGCTCAAAGGACGCTGGCCGCGAACGGGCTTTCGGCGAAGGTTCCGAACCCGCTCGCTCCCGGAACCTGCAAGCTCGACGCTGCCAACCTGCCGGCCTGCATCGACAACTTCGGCGGTCTCGTGGGCAAGGTCGACGAAGCCGTGTCCACGGCCGCCGACAACGAGCAAGGCGTCCAACGGCGCTCCAGCCGCCTGCTGCAACAGAACGCCGACGTATCGAACGAGACCGCATCCAAGAAGCTCCGCGAGCTGATCTCCGCCTGCATCTTCGGGCCTGCGGTGGCGACGGTTCCGTGCGGCGTTGCGCCGTCCGGCACCGAGGTGGACCGGCCCACGGCGCTCACCAGCGTCGACGTCGCCGACACGCGGTACCGCAACGCGTTCTCCGAGTACATCGCGATCACCGGAAGCCAGGCTTTCAACGACGCGAAGGACTCGGTCAAAGCGCGCGTGACCGCGCTCAAGGCCGCCCTCGACACGGAGAAGACGCTGCTCGACGCGGTCGACAAGTACCGGCACGACGTGCTGCAGCCGCTCACGCCGTCGCAGTACTTCTACGACAACGACGTGCGCTGCGGGGCGCTGTTCAACGGCGGCCGCGAAAAACAGATCACGCTCACGTTCAGCAGCACGGACACCCGTGACGTGACGGTGGTGTGCCCGACGCCGGTCTTCGTGACGCTCGGCCTCGCTACCGACGGCCTGCCGAACCGCACGTTCACCACCGTTGCGCCGAACACCGCCGGGCAACCGGCGCCGCCCGCCGGCGCGACGCCCGCGCCGTCGATCATCGCCGAGAACGACCGCGGCAAGCGCGTGATCGCACAGACGATGCTCCACGTCGGCCTCGGCGCGCCGGACGAGAACGGCAGCGGCCTGGCCTACAGCCTCGGCATCGGCGCACCGGTGTTCAGCGGCGGAGGCGGAAGCGTCGACCTGCTCACCGGGCTCTCCTACTCGCACCGCCGCACCGCCGTGATCACGGCCGGTATCGCGTTCGGCAAGACGCTCGACCTCGCACCCGGCTACGCCGCCGGCGGGCCGATCCTGCCCGGCACGACGCCACCCACGCTCAACCGGTTCGCGTCGGCGTTCTTCTTCGGCGTGAGCTTCGGCCGATGAGACGCGCGATTCACGGTTTCACGGCCGTGCAGCGACCCCGTCCGCGACAGCCCGCGGCGCTGAACGAGCCGCACGATGCCGCCGGACCGCAGCAGCAAACCGTCTCGTACCACGGCGGCGCGCTGCTGCAATCGGTGACGACCCGCGCCGCGTTCCTGGGCGCCGTCTGGAACGCGGAGCCGCACGCGTCGCTGCGCGGCCGCATCGAAGCGTTCCTCGCCTTCCTCGTGACCAGCGACGTGATCGACAACCTGGCCGAGTACGGGACGAACGGGCTGACGGTCTCGCACGGCCGGCACGCCGGCGGCGTCGTGCTCGCCGAGCTGGCGGTGGGCGCGACGTTGGACGACTCCGCGATCCAGGACGCCTTGACGACGGCGATCGGCGACGGAAGGCTCGCGCCGAACGATGCCGACACGCTGTACATCGCCTTCGCGCCGGAGGGCACGACCGTCACGACACCCTCGATCGGCAACTCGTGCGAAAGGCTTTGCGGCTACCACGGCGTGCTCGCGAACGGGGCGGCGTACGCCGTCATCCCGTACCCCGGATGTTCCGCGTGCCAGGTCGCCGGATCCGTGTTCGACGGGCTGACCAGCGTGATCTCGCACGAAGTGTGCGAAGCGATCACCAACCCGTTCGACAACGGGTGGCATGCGGACGACGGAGCGGAGATCGGCGACCTCTGCGCCCTCCCGACATGGCAGACGCGGCGGAGCGGACCGTTCGTCGTTCAAAAAGAGTTCTCGCGCGCGAACGGAGACTGCCGGTGACGGCTGCTCCGGCGACGGTGATGCGCCTTCTCGGGACGGCCGGCGACCCGACCCTGGCGGTGCCGTGGCACTTCGCAGGGAAACCAAGCACCGAGAACGTGACGAGCGGACGCGCTGCGTAGGCCGGTTCCGCGCACGACGGGCAGATCGCCGAGGGATCGCGAACAGACCGCGACCACGTCCAGGAGACACGCGATCGATGATGCCTTTCCGCGCCGTTCCCGTCCGCACGCTCGCCGCCGCCGCGCTGCTCGTCTGCACCACCGCGGCGACCGCCGCGCTGCCGCCGCCGCCCGACGCGAAGAAGGTCGCCGTCACCGACACGTACTTCGGGACCGCGGTCGTCGACCCGTACCGCTGGATGGAGTCCGGCGGCGCGGACTTCCAGGCCTATCTCAAGGCGCACAACGACCGCACGCGGCGCGTCCTGGACGCGATCCCCGGCCGCGCCGCGCTGGCCGCGCGCCTGCAGGCGCTCTCGGACACCGCGACGTTCTCATCCGACGTCGTGACGCGCCACGGCGCGTACTTCTATGAGAAGCTGCCGTCCGGCGCGAACTCCTCGAAGCTCTACACGCGCACGGGGATCGGCGCGCCGGAACGCGTGCTGGTCGATCCCGACACGATGCCCGGCCCGCGCCAGGCGATCTCGTACTTCAGCGTCTCGAACGACGGTTCGCGGGTCGCGTACGGCCTCTCGGCGGGCGGCTCGGAGAACGCGACGATCCACGTCATCGACGTCGCGAGCGCGAAGGTGCTGCCCGACGCGAGCGACCGCGCCGACTTCGGCATCACCTCGTGGACCGACGACGGCAAAGCGTTCTTCTACCTCAAGCGCCAGGAGATCGCCGCAGGCGAGTCACCGATGGCGAAGTACATGAACGTGCGCAGCTTCCGCCACGTGATCGGCGAGCCGGGCAGCGCGGACGTCGCGGTGTTCGGCTCCGGCGTGAGCCCCAACGTCACCGTTCCGCCGACGTCGTTCGCGTCGCTGGGCGTCTCGCCCGAGACGCCGTTCATCGGCGGCGTGCTGGTCAACGGCGTCGACCCGTTCGTCACCGTCTACACCGCGCCGAAGACCGCGCTGGCGAACCCGGCGACGATCCCGTGGAAGCTCGTCATCCGCCCGGAGGACAAGGTCAGCAACGCCGCGATCCACGGCACCACGGCGTACGTCCTCACCGCCAAGGACGCGCCGCGCTTCAAAGTCATGAAGTTCGACGTCGTGAGCGGTTCGCTGGCCCAGGCGACGGACGTGATCCCCGCCGGCACGCGCGTGATCGACAACATCGGCACGGCGAGCGACGCGCTCTACGTGCTGTCGCGCGAGAACGGGCTGGCGCGCATCACGCGGGTCGGCTACGACGGCGCGGTGCGCGAGGTCCCGCTGCCGGTGAACGGCACGATCGCCGGCTTCACCACCGAGTACGACCGGCCGGGGTTCCTGGCGCAGCTCACGTCGTGGACGAACTCGCCGCTGTGGTACACCTACGACGCGAACGGCAACGCGGTGGTCGACACGAAGCTCGACGCGCCCTCGCCGGTCGACTACTCCGCGATCACCGCCGACGAGGTGACGGTACCGGCGTCGGACGGCGCGCAGATTCCGCTCTCGATCATCCACCGGCGCGACATGAAGCTCGACGGCTCGAACCCGACGCTCCTCTACGCCTACGGCTCGTACGGCATCTCCAGCAGCCCAGGCTTCTCGGCCTCGCGCATGGCGTGGCTCGAGCGCGGCGGCGTCTACGCGGTCGCGCACGTGCGCGGCGGCGGCGAGTACGGTGAGGAGTGGCACCTCGCCGGCAAGGGCGCGAACAAGGTGAAGACGGTCAGCGACTTCATCGACTGCGGCCGCTGGCTGGTCGACAAGAAGTACACCTCGCCCGGTAAGCTCGGCGCGCGCGGCGGCAGCGCGGGCGGCATCACGATGGGCGGCGCGATCACCAACGCACCGCAGCTCTTCGCCGCGGTCCTCGACGAGATTCCGGTCTCCGACCAACTGCGCATCGAGTCGACGCCGAACGGCCCGCCGAACATCCCGGAGTTCGGCAGCGTCAAGACCGAGCAAGGCTTCAAGAACCTCTACGCGACGAGCGCCGTGCACCACGTCGTGAAAGGCGGCAAGTACCCCGCCGTCATGCTGACGACGGGGATCAACGACCCGCGCGTCGACCCCTGGCAAGCCGCGAAGATGGCCGCGACGCTGCAGGACGACAGCACCAGCGGCAAGCCGATCCTGCTGCGCGTCGACTACGAAGGCGGTCACGGCCTGATCGGCGGAGGCCGTTCACAAGCGGTCGCGCTCAGCGCCGACGAGTACTCGTTCCTCCTCTGGCAATTCGGCGACCCCGCCTTCCAACCGTCGCTCTAACTACGAAGAAGCTTACCTCAGTCACAGAACGGACGAGCGGCGGAGCGTGACGCTCGCCGTTGCGCCGGCGAGGCGGCCGGGCTTGGCGATCGTGACCTCGGCTCCTTGCACGCGGTCGTCCTCGAATACGGCGCGCAGAATCTCCGCGCCCAAGCGCTCGATCAGGTCGAACGACGTCCGCTCGATCACCTCGACGACGCGCCGGTGGATCTGCGCGTAGTCGAGCGTGTCGGACAACGCGTCCGAGCGCGCCGCCGCGTCGAGATCGACGAACAGCCGCAGCGCGACGTCGAACGGCTGCGGCTCGTCCTTCTCGCCGGGGTACGCGCCGTGCCGGCCGAGCACGCGCAGCCCGTCGATCCTGATCTCGTCCATACCGTCCGGCGCTTCCATCGCGCACGCAGGCCGACCTCGCCGCAGCGGCGTCGCGGGCGCTGCGCCTAGAGACCGCCTTCGCGGCGCATGATCGCGTTGATGAGCTCCGTCGTCTCGGGCATCGGGTCGACGCCGAGGTGCTTCTGCAGGTACGCGCGCAGCGCGGAGTACTCGCCCAGCGCCTGCGCGCGCCGCCCGAGCGCGTCGAAGCAGCGCAGCACCAGCCGCGACGCGCCTTCGTGCGCGCGGTCGATCTCGAGCAGCTCGAGCGCGAACTGCAGCGCCCGCTGATGGTCGCCGGCGGCGAGCGCCTCGTTCGCGAGCCGCTCGACCAGCGACGCGTACATCTGCGCGTACTTCACGCGCGCCGGACGCACCCACTCCGCGTCCTGGCCTTGCAACAGCTCCCCCGCGTACAGCGAGACCGCTTCGCGCGCCGCCGCCGCCGAACCGTCGCGGTACAGGTCGTCGAACGCGACGACGTCCGAGTCGAGCCGCAGCTCGGGGTCCCAGGCGTAGCCTTCGTCGGTGCAGCGGATCGCGTTGAACCCGCCGAGCAGCCGGCGCAGAAACGTGCGCGCGCCGCTGATCGCCGAGTGCAACCGGTGCACCACGACATCCGGCGACTCGCCTGGCCACAGCACGTCGGTCAACCGCTCGCGCGGCGCGACGCTGCGCGGGTGCAGGATCAGATACTGCATCACCTCGCGCGCGCGCCGCGGCTCGGGGCCGCGCTCCCATCCGCTTCGCCCCGCGATCCGGAAATTTCCGAAACAGGTCACGCGCAACGTGCGCGCATGGCCCGGCGACGACCCGCCGTCCAAGAGCAACATGGCTTGTACACCCCGAAGCGCCCGGCCAAGAAAAAGGGGTCCGCCGAGCGTACCATTTAGCCGTCCTGGAGGTCAAGGTCAGCGACGGTGTATTTCGCCGTGAGAACCTGGTGAGGCGTGAGGGGGCCTCGCTGAAGCCCGCCTGCGTATGCTCCGCCCACGATGAAATTGCCCGGCTTGGGCTCATGCTCGGCCGCGTGAGCGCGTTGCTTCACGTGCGCCCGATGGAAGACGGCAGAATCGCGATCACCGTCGCTTCGGGGGACGACGAAGCGCGGCTGCGCGTCGACGAGACGGCACTCGTCTTCACGGTCTGGAGCGAGAGCCCCGACGTCGTGCGCGGGCGGTTCGTCGATCAGGACTCCGGCGCCGTCGCGTACTTCCAGAGCAGCGACGCGTCGTTCCGGCGATTCGCGCAAACGATCCATCTTGCCGTCTCATCGTAAGAAGGGGATGCGGCTATGCCTGTTGCGGTGACCTATCCGGGCGTGTACCTCGAGGAAGTCTCGAGCGGCGTGCGCTCCATCACGGGCGTCGCGACGTCGATCGCGGCGTTCGTCGACGCGTTCCCCTCGGGCCCGCTGAACACGGCGGTGCGCGTCAGCGATTTCGGCGAATTCGAACGCACCTTCGGCGGCCTCTCGGCGAGCAGTGAGGCCAGCTACGGCCTGCTGCAGTTCTTCCTGAACGGCGGCTCGGACGCGTACGTCGTGCGCGTCACCTCGACGAGCCCCAACAAAGGCGCCGTTCCGGCCAGCATCGTCCTCAACGACAAGACGGGCGGCGCCGCCGCCATGACGGTCACCGCGATCGACCCCGGGCAGTGGGGGAACAGCGTGCAGGTCGGCGTCGACTACGACACCAGCGACCCCACCACGCTCTTCAATCTCACGGTCACGAAGCGCGCGCCGGTGAACGGCGTGCCCACGGTGGTCGCGACCGAGTCGTTCCGCAACCTGGTGAACGACGCGACGAAGCCGAACGACGCGACCGCGGTCGTCAACGACGGCTCGCAGCTCGTCCGGATCAGCAACGCCCAAAACGGAAAGCGCCCGGCGCAGACCGGCGCGGCGAGCGATCCGATCACCTCGGCCACCAACATCCACACGACCTTCAACGGGAAGAACGTCACGGCGCAGGTCTCCGGACCGGCGCTGGGACCGACGACGACCGGCCTGGCGCTGCCGACGCCGGCGACGGTGAACGACCTCGCCGCCGCGCTGCAGTCGCTGATCCGAACGCTGCTGCCCAACGCGACGGTGACCGTCGCCGGGAACGCTGCGAGCGCGGCCTATCTGATCGTGAACAGCGGCGGCGCGGCGACCGACGTGCTGACGCTCGGCGGCGATTTCGAGGCCGCGCTCGGTTTCAACGCCAACCTGCAGGCGTACGCGCTCGGCGGCAGCACCGCCGGCTCGCAGACCGCCGCGCAAACCGGCGACGACGGCACCTGGGACCCGTCCGACGCCGACGGGATGACCGGTGGTTTGATGGGCGACGAGAACGCGAAGACGGGCATCTTCGCGCTCAAGGACGTCGACCTGTTCAACATCCTGTGCATCCCCGCGACCGCGAACTTGCCGGACGACAATCACGCGACGCCCGTCATGGTCGCCGCGACGAAGCTGTGCGCCGGCCGCCGGGCGATGTTCATCCCCGACCCGCCGAAGGCGAGCGCGCACGACTCGCCGAGCGGGATGACCGGCTGGCTCGCCACGAACGCCACGCTGCGCAGCCGCAACTCCGCGCTGTACGCGCCGCGCGTCGTGATCTCCGATCCGCTCAACAAGTACCGGTCCAAGACCGTGCCGAACAGCGGGACGCTGGCCGGCGTGTGGGCGTCGACCGACGCGGCGCGCGGCGTGTGGAAAGCCCCGGCCGGCACCGCGGCGACGCTGGCCGGCGTGCAAGACCTCGCGTACAAGCTGACCGACGCCGAGAACGGCATCCTCAACCCGCTCGGGATCAACGCGCTGCGCTCGTTCCCGGTCGTCGGCCGCGTCGCGTGGGGCGCGCGCACCACGATGGGCGCCGACCAGCTCGCCGACGAGTACAAGTACATCCCCATCCGCCGCCTCGCGCTCTACATCGAGGAGAGCCTCTTCCGCGGCACGCAGTGGGTCGTCTTCGAGCCCAACGACGCGCCGCTGTGGGCGCAGATCCGGCTCAACGTCGGCGCGTTCATGCAGCTCTTGTTCGCGCAGGGCGCGTTCGCGGGCACGACGCCGCAACAGGCGTACTTCGTGCAGTGCGACGACAAGACGAACCCGCAAGCCAGCATCAACCTGGGGATCGTCAACGTGATCGTCGGCTTCGCGCCGCTGAAGCCGGCCGAGTTCGTCGTCATCAAGATCCAGCAGATCGCCGGAACGATCGCGAGCTGAGGAGCGCATCATGCCATCGCCAGAGTTCACCGTCAACACGACGCGCTTCGACCCGTACAAGAACTTCAAGTTCCGGGTGAAGTGGGACGGCCGCTACGTCGCCGGGATCAGCAAGGTCGGGATGCTCAAGCGCACGACGGAGGTCGTGAAGCACCGCGAGGGCGGCGACCCGTCGAGCAGCCGCAAGTCGCCGGGACGCACCGAGTACGACGCGATCACGCTCGAACGCGGCGTCACGCACGACCTCGACTTCGAAGCCTGGGCCGGCAAGGTCTGGAACCACGGCGCCGCGCTCGGCTCGGAGATATCGCTCGCGTCGTTCCGCAAAGACCTCTTGATCGAGGTCTACAACGAAGCCGGCCAAAACGTCATCACGTACAAGGTCTACCGCTGCTGGGTCTCCGAGTACCAAGCGCTGCCGGACCTCGACGCGAACGCGAACGCGGTCGCGATCCAGCACATCAAGCTCGAGAACGAAGGCTGGGAGCGCGACACCACGGTGGTCGAGCCGACCGAACCGTCGTTCGGGTGATGCGCGTATGGTGCACACGCCGTCGGCGCCCGCGATGCTCGGCGCCTGGGAGCGCGGTCTCGGCGAGGGTCCGGTCGAGCGCGGCCTGACCCTCCTCGAGCTCGCCTGCCCGGACGACGGCGCGGAGGCGCTGGCGGCGCTGGGCGTCGGCGAGCGCGACCGGCGGCTGCTCGCGCTGCGCGAGGCGCTCTTCGGCGCGCAGGTCACCGGACTGGTCGCGTGCGCCGCGTGCGGCGAGCGCGTCGAGCTGGAGTTTGCGGCGGCCGACGTCCGCGCGCTGCCGGTCGCGGACCCCGCACCCCTGCCGCTGCCGCACGGCGAGGGCGAGCTGCGCCTGCGCGTCCCGGACAGCCGCGATCTGCAAGCCGCCGCGGCCGCCGGGCCCGGCGCGGCGACCGTCCTCCTCGAACGCTGCCTGGTTCCCGCGGCCGCCCCGAGCGGCGCGGCGCCGGCCCCGCGCGCGGACGGCTTCCCGCCCGAGCTGGTCGCGGAGGCCGGCCGGCGGCTCGCCGAGGCCGACCCGCTGCTCGACGTGCGGTTCGCGCTGACGTGCCCGTCGTGCGGGCACGCCTGGTCGGCGCCGTTCGACGTCGTCCCGTTCCTCTGGACGGAGCTGGACGCGTGGGCCGGCCGGGCCTTCGCCGGCGTCCACGTCCTGGCGTCGGCCTACGGCTGGTCGGAGGCCGAGATCCTCGGGCTGAGCCCCGCCCGGCGCGAAGCGTATTTGCGGATGGCCGGCGGGTGAGCGACCTCTTCGCGCGGCTCGCGGCCCGCGCCGCCGGCGACGCCGGGGAGATCCGGCCGCGCCTGCCCGCGCGCTTCGAAGACCGCGCCCCCGCGCAGGCGCTGGAAACGCCGTTCGAGATCGAGCTCGTCCACGACGGCCCGCGTTCCGCGCCGCGCGGAGCCGGCCCGGCCGCCGAAGCAGGCGCCCCGGAGCCGGAGCTCTCGCCGCCGCCGCCGCCGCGCGTGCGAGCCGCGGCGCCCGGCCCGCGGAACCGCCAGCCGCCTCAGGACGCAAGCCTCGACCCGCCGCCGCCGTCTCCGCCCGCGCCGCTCGCCGCACCCAGCGCCGCGCCGGCGCCCGCGCGCACCGTCGAAACCGCGCCGCTCCCGCCGGCTGCGGAGCGCCAGGCCGCCACGCGCGCACCCGACCAGCCGCCGCCGCTCGCGCGGGGCGAGAACGCGCCGAGCCGGCCGCCGGCAGCCAGCGCGCCCGAGGCGCCCGCGCCGGCGCGCCCGCCGTCGCCGACGCCGCCGCGCGCCGAGCGCGCTCCCGACCCCGCGCCCGCCTCGGCGCCGCCGCGCGACGAGGCCGTCGTACCGCGCATCCTGCGCGAGCTGGTCCCGGCGCCCGCGCCGGTGCTCGCACCGGCCGCCGCGCTTTCGGGACCGCGACGTTCCGCCGCCGCCGAGCCGGCCGCCGCGCCGCGCGCGGTGCCGCCGCAGCCGGTCGTCCCGATCGCCGCGCGCGCGGTCGCACCCGCGCCGCCGCCGCCGGCGATCGTCCCGCGCGTCGTGCGCGCCGCACCCGAGCCGCCGAGCCGCTCCCGCGCGCGGATCGCGGCGGCGGAGACGACGGTGCACGTCAGCATCGGCCGCATCGAGGTGCGCGCGACGCCGGCCGCGAGCGAACGCCGCGCGCCCGAGTCGCGTCCGGCGGTCATGACGCTGCAGAGCTATCTCAGCGCGCGCCGCGCCGAGCGCGCCGGTCGATGAGCAACTTCCTCGCCATCGCCGCGGTGACCGCGACGCTGCAGTCGATCGTGTACGAAGGGGTGCGGAGCGCGACCGAGTTCCCCGACACGACCGTGACCATTCTGCCGCTCGACCGAGCGCGCGGCACGAACACCGCCAACCAGCTGAACCTCTTTCTGTACCTGATCACGCGCAACGCGGCGTGGTCGAACCTCGACATGCCGCGCCAGGTGAAGCCCGGCGAGACGTCGATTCCTCCGCTCGCGCTGAACCTGCACTTCCTGCTGACGGCGTTCGGGCTCGAGGACGACGCGACGGCTCCGTACGGCCACGAGCTGCTCGGCCGCGCGATGAGCGTCTTGCACGACCATCCGGTGCTGAGCGCGGCGGACATCCGCAACGCGACGCACGCCGCGATTCCGGGCAACGATCTCGACCGGCAGATCGACCACGTGCGGCTCACGTTCGTCTCGCTCAACATCGACGAGCTCTCGAAGCTCTGGACCGGGTTCTCGATGCAGTACCGCCTCTCGGCGGCGTACGAGGTCGGCGTGACGCTGATCGAGAGCACGCGCGCGACGAAGACGCCGGTTCCGGTGCTCGCGCGCGGCGCCGGCGATCTCGGCTCGAAGGCGCAGACCGGCACGACGCCGCCGCTCCCGCAACTGTTCGCCGCCGACCCGCCGAACGCGCAGCCCGCGGTGCGCCTCGGCGAGAAGCTCACCTTCACCGGCCTGCACCTCGACGGCGCGAACGCCGGCGTGCGGTTCTCGCACGCGCTGTGGAGCGCGCCGGTCGAGCTCGCGCCCGACGTGGCCACGGCGACGGCGACGTCGCTCGTCGTGACGATCCCGAACGACCCGGCCGCCTGGCCGGCCGGCTTCTACACCGCCGAGCTGCTCGTGCAGCGCACCGGCGAGACGTTCCGCCGCGTCACGAACCAGCTCGGCTTCGCGCTCGCGCCGTCGTTCACGCTGGTGCAGGACCTCGCGCACCCGACGAACTTCACCGCGACCGTGACGCCGCAGGTGCGCGCCGAGCAGCGCGCGACGCTGATCCTGGGCGATCGCGAGATCGGCGCCGACGCACCGCGCCCGGCCGCGCTCGACACGCTGACGTTCACCGCCGCGCTCGATCCGGGGCTGTACTGGAGCCGCCTGCGCGTCGACGGCGTCGACAGCCTGCTGGTCGACCGCACGACGGCGCCGCCGGCGTTCGACCCGTCGCAACAGGTCACGGTCGCATGAACCGCACCGACTGGCTCGAGGCGAACACGCGCTACGCCGGCGCCGCGACGGCCTGGATTCGCGCGCTGCTGCGCGAGCGGCCGAAGCGCGTCGCCGCCGCCGCCGAGCAGATGGCGGAGCTCGAAGCGGAGATGTCGCCGCCGCCGGAGATCGTCACGCTCGCGCAGCGGCTGGGGCTGACGCCGTTCGAGCGCAGCATCCTGCTGCTGTGCGCGGCGGTCGAGCTCGACACGTCGATCGCGCTGCTCTGCGCGCAGGCGCAAGGCGACGCCGCGCGCACCTATCCGACCTTCGCGCTCGCGCTGATGCTGTTCGAGGACGCCGAGTGGGAGGCGCTCTCGCCGGAGCGCCCGCTGCGCTACTGGCGGCTGATCGAGATCGACGACCGCGGGACGACCGCGCTCACCGTGCGGCCGCTGCGCGCCGACCAGCGCATCCTCGACCAGATCAAGGGCGTGACGTATCTCGACGACCGGCTCGCACCGCTGCTCACGGCGGTGCCGGATCCCGGCGACGACGTGCCGCCCTCGCAGCGCGCGTTCGCCGACGGCATCGTCGAACGGCTGAGCGTCGTTCCGGCCGACCGGCTCGGCGCGATCCAGCTCCTCGGCGCCGACGCGACCAGCAAAGAGGTCGTCGCGACGCTCGTCAGCCGCTCCGTCGGACGCCGTCCGTACCGGCTCGACTGGCGCGTGCTGCCCACGGTGCCGGCCGAGCTCGACGCGCTGGCGCGGCTGTGGCAGCGTGAAAGCCTGCTGCTGCCGATCGCGCTGTACGTCGACGCCGAGAGCGGCGACGCCGCGCACAACACCGCGATCGACGCGCTGCTGATGCGGCTCTCGGGCGCGCTGATCTTTCTCGCCACGCCGCACCTGCGCGACGCGCCGTCCGGTGCGCCGATCGCCGCCGACGTGGCGAAGCCGACCGAGACCGAGCAGCGCGAAGCGTGGGCCGCCGCGCTCGGCGAGGCCGACGGCGCGGCCGGCATCGCCGACGCGCTCGCCGCGCAGTTCGACCTGAACGTCGGCACGATCCGCGAGCTGGGGCGGCGCGAAGCCGCCGATCCGCACGCCGACCCGGCGACGCTGCGCGAGCGGCTGTGGGACGCGGCGCGCGGCTTCACCCGGCCGCGCCTCGACACCCTCGCGCAGCGCGTCGTCCCGCGCGCGACCTGGGACGACATCGTGCTGCCCGCCGACGAGAGCGCGCTGCTGCACCAGATCGCCGACCAGGTCGGCGACCGCGGCACCGTCTACGACCGCTGGGGCTTCGCGAACCGCATGAGCCGCGGACTCGGCATCACGGTGCTCTTCGCCGGCGCGCCCGGCAGCGGCAAGACGATGGCCGCCGAGGTGATCGCCAACGCGCTGCGGCTCGACCTCTTTCGCATCGACCTCTCCGGCGTGATGAGCAAGTACATCGGCGAGACCGAGGCCAACTTGCGCAAGCTCTTCGACGCGGCGGAAGACGGCGGCGCGATCCTGCTCTTCGACGAGGCCGACGCGCTGTTCGGCAAGCGCACCGAGGTCAAAGACAGCCACGACCGCTACGCCAACATCGAGATCAACTACCTGCTGCAGCGCATGGAGTCGTACGGCGGCCTCGCGATCCTCGCGACCAACATGAAGGGCGCGCTCGACCAAGCCTTCATGCGCCGGCTGCGCTTCGTGGTCGACTTCCCGTTCCCGGGGACGGCCGAGCGCAAGCTGATGTGGCGCAGGGCGTTCCCGCCCGCGACGCCGACCGACGCGCTCGATTTCGAGCGTCTCGCGCGGCTGAACATCACCGGCGGCCACATCGCGGTGATCGCGCTCAACGCCGCGTTCGCGGCGGCGCGCGCCGGGAGCGCGGTGACGATGGCGATCGTCCTCGACGCCGCGCGGATCGAGTTCCGCAAGCTCTCGCGCCCGATCAACGAGGCGGACTTCCGCGCCGATCCGGGAGCGGTCGCGTGAAGATCGTCGTGCACGTCGACCGCCTCGTCCTGGACGGGCTCGGCACCGAGCCGCGCCACGCCGCGCGCGTGCAGGCCGCCGTCGAGCGCGAGGTCGCGCGGCTGCTCGGCGGCGCGCCGCGCGGCGCGTTCGGCGGCGGCGCGGTTCCGCACGTCCGCGCGCCGGAGCTGCGCTACGCGCCGGGCGACTCGCCCGAGCGCACCGGCGCCGGCATCGCCGCGTCGGTGCACGACGGGATCCGGCGGGGCGCGCGATGAGCACGTTCCCCGGCACCCCGCGCGTGCTCAAAGGCGCGATCGTCCTGGTCGATCCCGACACGTTCGCGGTGCGCCCGAACGGCATCATCCCGCTGCAGTACAACCCCGACACGCTGACCCGCACGCTGAAGATCAAGGGCGTCGAGGAAGGCGGCGACCGCTCCGAGGCGACGCGCCTCACCGGGCCCGCCGTCGAGACGATCAAGCTGGATGCGGAGATCGACGCGACCGATCATCTCGAGGCGGCCGACCAAACCGCCGTCACGTACGGGATCGCGCCGCAGATCGCGGTCCTGGAGAGCCTGGCCTATCCGGCCTCGTCGACGCTGCAGCACAACTTCGGGCTCGCGCGGAGCGGCACGCTCGAGATCATGCCGATGCTCTCGCCGATGATGCTCTTCGTGTGGAGCGCGTCGCGCATCGTGCCGGTGCGCGTCACCGACTTCAGCATCACCGAAGAGTCGTTCGACCCGCAGCTCAACCCGCTGCGCGCGAAGATCAGCCTGACGCTGCGCGTGCTCACCATCGACGACCTGTCCTTCGCCGACCGCGGCGGGAGTCTGTACATGACCTATCAGCGGCGCAAGGAAGCTCTGGCGCAGCTCGTTCAGGGCGGAACGTTCGGTGCGCTCGGGATCACGGGGCTGCCATGAGCAATCTGACCGCGCCGCAGACCGACCCCGTCCAGGCGATGCTCGCGCAGACGTCGCTCAAGACGTCGCTCTTCGCGCCGGCGAGCCGCTATTACGGCATCGGCACGACGACCGCGGCGGCCGGCGGCACCGTCGTGACCTACCTGCTGCGGCGCTTCGTTCCGCAGCCCGAGGCGTTCCAGCTCCTCCAAACGTACACGGTTCAGGAAGGCGACCGGCTCGACGTCGTCACGGCGCGCCATCTCGGCGATCCGACGCTGTTCTGGCGGCTGTGCGACGCGAACCGCGCGCTGCGCCCCGACGAGCTGACGGAGACGATCGGCCGCACGCTGCGCATCACGATGCCGAGCGGTATCGCCGGAGCGAAGCTGTGAACCAAGGCTTCTACCTGACGCTGATGGTCGGCTCGTTCACCGCGGATCCGGTGCCGCAGGCGGTGATCGACGCGCTCACGACGGTGAACGTCACGACCGCGATCGGCCAGCAGGGCGGCTTCGACCTGAGCTTCACGTACGCCAAGAGCGGGCCGCTGGCGCAACTGCTGATGTCGGGCTACTTCGACCCGCGCCGGCGCGTGATCATCGCGGTCACGGTGAACGGATCGACCGAGGTGCTGATGGACGGCATCATCACCAAACAGGATCTGACGCCGAGCAGCCAAGCCGGAAAGTCGACGCTGAAGATCACCGGTATCGACCTGACCGAGCTGATGGACTTCATCGACCTCACCGGGATTCCGTATCCCGCGCTGCCGATGTTCGCCATCGTCGAGCTGATCCTGGCGAAGTACCTCGTGCTGGGCGTGGTCCCGCTCGCGATCCCGCCGATCATCACGACGATTCAGAACCCCATCGAGAAGTCGCTCAAGCAGGTCGGAACCGACTACGCGTACGTCACGCAACTGGCGAACCAGACGGGCTCGGTGTTCTACCTCGACCCCGGCCCGGAGCCGGGGATGAGCTTGGCGTACTGGGGCCCTGATCTGACGAAGATTTTCAGCGGCACGCAGCCCGCGCTGAGCATCGACTTGGATGCGACCACGAACGTCGACTCGCTGAGCTTCTCGTATGACGGCACCGTATCGAAACAGTACTTCGTCACGATCTTGATCGACGAGCTGAAGGTTCCGATTCCGATCCCGGTTCCGAGCATCGACCAGATTCTGCCGTTTCACGCGGCGCATGCCGCGGCCCGGCTCAAAACGACCCCGCTGCTACCGATCTCGCACAAGAAGCCCTGGGACGCGGCGCTCGAAGTGCTGGGGAAGCTGACGCAGATCGCCGACGCGGTGACCGGGAGCGGCACGCTCGACGTCACGCGCTACGGGCAGACGCTCAAAGCGCGCCAGCTCTGCGCGGTGCGCGGAGCGGGCGACTACTACGACGGCATCTACTACGTCAAGAGCGTCTCGCACGCGATCAAGCGGGGCGAGTACAAGCAGAACTTCTCGCTGGGCCGCGGCGGGTACGGCTCGACGATCGACACGGTGTCCGCATGAGCGACATCAAGCGCTTCTACGGGATCTACCGCGGCACCGTGGTCAACAACATCGACCCGATGCAGGAGGCGCGCATCATGGTCATCTGTCCGGACGTCGGCGGCATCACGCCCTCGACCTGGGCCAAGGCCTGCGTTCCGCTCGCCGGCAAGCAGATGGGCACGTACATGGTGCCGCAGATCGGCTCCGGCGTCTGGCTGCAGTTCGAGGCCGGCGATCCCGACTACCCGGTCTGGACCGGCGGGTGGTGGGGGAGCACCGCGGAGATTCCGGCGCTGGCGCTGGCGGGGATCCCCGCCGATCCGAACATCGTCATCCAGACGACGCTGCAGAACGCGATCGTGCTGAGCGATCTGCCCGGACCGACCGGCGGGATCATGCTCAAGAGCACGACCGGTGCGTCGATCATCGTCAACGACACCGGGATCTACATCCAGAACGGCAAGGGCGCGAGCATCGTGATGACCGGGCCGACCGTCACGGTCAACACCGGCGCGCTGGTGATCGTCTGATGCCCGGCTTCCTGCTGCACGTCGGCGCGACGGTGCTGTGCGCGCACGGCGGCCAGGCCCAGCCGACGGTGCCGAACCCGCGCGTCACGGTGATGGGCCAGCCGACCGTCGCGCTGACGGCGCCGTACGTCGTCGCGGGCTGCGCGTTTCCGCCGCCGCCGGCGGCGAACGGGCCGTGCGTCACCGCGCAGTTCATCACCTCGGCGCTGCGCGTGACGTCGAACGGCCAGCCGCTGCTGCTCCTCGACAGCCAGGCGATCTGCGCGCCGACCGGGACGCCGCTGATCGTCGCGGTCACGCAGACGCGCGTGACGGGGACCTGACGATGAACATCGACTATCCGTTCGCCTTCGACGCGCGCGGCCGGACCGCGCGGACCGGCGACGCGGACCACATCCGCGACATGATCGAGCAGTTGCTGTTCACCGCGCCGGGCGAGCGCGTGAACCGGCCCGACTTCGGCAGCGGCTTGCTGCAGATGGTGTTCGCGCCGAACAGCGCCGAGCTGGCCGCCGCGCTGCAGTTCACCACCCAAGCCGCGATCCAGCGCCACCTCGGCGACTTGATCGAGCTGCAGCAGCTCGAGGTCAGCGCCCAGGACGCGACGCTCAGCGTGACGGTGAAGTACGTCATCCGCGCCACGCAGCTCGCGCAGACCGGCACCTTCACGCGGAGCGCCCCGTGAGCGCGCCGAGCGTGTCGTGCCTCGACGAGGGCCGCCGCGAAGACGTGCGCAGATCGCCGCTGCTCGGGATCGACTTCGTCGAGGTCGACGAGGCGCAGACGACGCTCGACGTCTTCTTCCTCGGCCGCGCGCCCGCCGGGCTGGAAGCGCCGAACGTCGTCATCACCGGCGGCAGCCCGGTCGGCGTGGCGTGGATCGACGTCTTCCGCTTCGAGAAGACCGATCCGGCGCACGACGACTGGATGCAGGTCCGCCTCGACCGGCCCGGCGACTTCTCGGCGTACACGCTCGCGCTGCAGAAGACCGACGAGCGCGGCCGTCCAACCGGCGAGGCGCTGGACGGGCTCGACCCGCGCTACGCCACCGCGGCGTTCAGCTTCAAGGTCTCGTGCCCGACCGGGCTCGACTGCGCCGAGCCGTGCGCCTGTCCGCCGCCGCCGCGCGCGCAGCCGCAGATCGACTACCTCGCCAAGGACTACGACAGCTTCCGGCGGCTGATCTTCGACCGGCTCGCGCAGACGATGCCCGACTGGAGCGAGCAGCACGTCCCCGACGTCGGCGTGATGCTCGTCGAGCTGCTCGCATACGTGGGCGACCACCTCAGCTACTATCAGGACGCGGTCGCGACCGAGGCGTATCTCGGCACCGCGCGGCAGCGCATCTCGGTCCGCCGCCACGCGCGGCTGGTCGACTACGCGATGCACGAAGGCTGCAACGCGCGCGCCTTCGTGACGGTCGCCACCGACACCGACGCGAAGCTCGATCCGGAGAAGCTCTTCTTCTGCACCCGCCTGCCGGGTGCGCCCGACACGGGCGCGCTGCAGCCCGCCGACGTCGCGAAGGCGTCGTTGGAGCACTGCGTGATCTTCGAGCCGCTGCTCGCCGATCCGGCGCAGCCGATCGTGCTGCGCGCGGCGCACAGCGAGATGCGCTTCTACACCTGGGGCGACCGCGAGTGCTGTCTGCCGGTCGGGACGACGCGCGCGACGCTCGCCGACGCCTGGGTCGCCGCGCCCGGCTCGAAGACGCCCGGCCGCGCGCTCCAGCTCGCGGTCGACGACGTGCTGATCTTCGAGGAAGCCGTCGGGCCGGCGACCGGGATCGCCGGCGACGCCGACCGCTCGCACCGCCAAGCCGTGCGCCTGACGAAGGTCACGCCGGCCGTCGACCCGCTCTACGACACCGAGCACGGCGGCCGCCCCGTCGTCGACGTCGAGTGGTGCTCGGAGGACGCGCTGACGTTCGCGCTGTGCATCTCCGCGCGCATGCTGGCGCCCGATTGCAGCTACCGCGACGGCATCAGCGTCGCACGCGGTAACGTCGTGCTGGTCGACAGCGGCACGACGGTCGGCGAGACGCTCGGCGCCGTCCCGGCCGAGCAGAGCGTGACCACCTGCGCGACCGACTGCGAGCCGGCGACGGTGATCACCACCCCGGGACCGTTCCGCCCCGCGCTGCGGCAGACTCCGCTGACGTTCGCCCAAGATCTTCCGCCGTACGCGTGCGCCGGCGCGCTGACCGCGCAAGACCCGCGCGCCGCGCTGCCGCGCCTCGTGCTGACCGGCGTCGCGGACACGCCGCACGGCGCGCGGACCACGCGCTGGACCGCGCGCGCCGACCTGCTGGAGAGCGGGCCGGACGACGCCGCGTTCGTCGCCGAGATCGACGACGCAGGCGACGCGCATCTGCGCTTCGGAAACGGCACCGCCGGACGCATCCCCGAAGCGGGGACGGCGTTCGCCGCGCGCTACCGCGTCGGCAACGGTCCGGACGGCAACGTCGGCGCCGAGACGATCGCGCACGTCGTCTTCCGCGAGACGATCGCCGGGATCGGCACGCTTGCGCCGCGCAACCCGTTCGCCGCCCGCGGCGGCACCGCGCCCGAGCCGGTGAGTGAAGTCCGCCTGTTCGCGCCGTACGCGTTCAAGGACGTCATGGAGCGCGCGATCACCGCCGGCGACTACGCCGCGCTGGCCGCCGACGACGTGCGCCGTTTGGCGCAGCGGCCGCGCGGCCTAGGCGAGCGCGACGACGAGCGCCGCGCGTTCCCGACGGCGCGGCCGCTCGACGACCCGCGCGCCGCGCTCGAGGAAGAGCCGGGCGACGCGCCGTTCCGCGACATCACGCGCGTCCCGTTCCGCGGGCTGCAAGGGACGGCCGCGGCGCTGCGCTGGACCGGAAGCTGGTACGAAGCCGACGTCGCGCTCGACCCGCTGGGCGCGCTCGGCGTCGACGACGAGCTGTCGGGCGAGGTCGCCGCGTACCTCGAGCCGTACCGCCGCATCGGTCACGATCTCGCCGTGCAGCCGGCGCGCTACGTCGCGCTCGACGTCGGAATCGCCGTGTGCGTGGCCGGCCACGCGCAGCGCGGCCACGTCCGCTCGCAGTTGCTGGAGCTGCTGAGCTCGCGCGTGCGGCGCGACGGCACGAAGGGGATGTTCCATCCCGACAACCTCGGCTTCGGCCAGGGCGTGTACGCGAGCCGCATCGTCGCCGCGGCGCAGGCGGTCCCGGGCGTCGTCGAGGTCGATCTGCTGCGGCTGGCGCGCTTCGCGGTCGGCGCCGCCGCGCCGGTGCTTCCCGCGCCGAACGCCGAGCCGTTCGCGGCGCAGCGCGACGTTCCGCGCGGCGGTGCGCTGCGGATGGGCGCGTTCGAGATCGCGCGGCTCGACAACGATCCGAGCGCGCCCGGCCACGGGCGGCTGACGCTGCTGATGCGAGGCGGGCGATGAACGAGCGCTGCGGCTGCTGCACCGGAACACACGCCGTCGTCCCGGTTTCCGAGCTGAACCCGCCCGGCCTGGCCGCGATCGCGTACCGCGCCGGAACGTACGCGACGTTCCTCGAGACGATGCTGGCGAAGCTGACGTCGCTGCCGAAGCTCACGACGCGCGATGCGAGCGATCCGTCGATCGCGCTGCTCGACGCGTGGGCCGTCGTCGCCGACGTGCTGACGTTCTATCAGGAACGGATCGCGAACGAAGGCTATCTCGAGACGGCGCGCGAGCGCCGCTCGGTGCTGGAGCTCGCGCGGCTGATCGGCTACCGGCTGCGTCCCGGCGTCGCGGCGAGCGTGCGGCTCGCGTTCTCCGTCGCGACCGGCTTCAGCGGGATCATCCCGGCGGGGACGCGCGCGCAGAGCATCCCCGGCGCGGGCGAGAGCCCGCAGTTCTTCGAGACGTCCACCGCGCTCGAGATGCGCGACGTCTGGAACGTGCTCGCGCCGCGGCTGACGCGTCCGCAGGTGATCACGCCGGCGCTGCCGCTGAGCGCGCAGGTGCCGAACACGCCCGGCGCGCTCGTGCCGCCGCCGCCGGCGCCGATCTCCACGATCCCCGTGACCGGCGCCGACATCATCGACACGATCTACCTCGACGGGATCGCGACCGGCCTGCGGCCGGGCGACGCGGTGTTCTTCATCTTCGGCAACGCCGCCGGCGAGCAGTACCTGCGGCTGGCGCAGTCGGTCGACCCGCAAGCCGCCGCGCAGCGCACGCTGGTGACGCTCGCGCTCGATCCGCGCTACGGCTTCCGCACGCTCGAGCTCTTCGTCGAGAAGGCGAAGTACCTGTTTCCGGGCAGCGACATCGCGAAGCGCGTCGTCACGATCGTCGGCGTGCTGATCGACAACATTCGCCGCCATCCGAACGACTCGGCGACCGCGGTGCTGTCGCTGCGCGCAGCCGTCGCCGAGCTCGCGCTGCAGCGCCAGCTCGCCGACGCGCGGGGCTTCACCCGCGTCTCGGCCTTCCTCGGGCAGATGCAGCGCACGCTCACGCTGGGCGCGGTCGCGATGTTCGTGCTCGATCCGGGCGCGCAGCAGATTCCGACCGGAACCGGCGACGGCGAGGGGGACGGCGGCGGCGACGGCGGCGGCGAGACGCCCGCGCCGTACACGGCGCTGCCCGTCGCGCTGGCCGGCTCGCAGCTCGAGCGCCTCGACGCGGTCGTCGGCGCGCTGGGCGTGCAGCCGTCGGTGCAGCCCGCGAACGCGCTGCGCTTGCACCAAACGGTCGCGCAGAGCTTCACCTCGCAGTCGGACGCCGCGCCGCGCCTGCTCGCCGCGCTGAACCCGCAAGCCGCGTCGAGCCTGTACCAGGCGTGGTCGGCGGTCGCGACGCCGTCCAGCCGCGTGCGCGTCTTCGCCGCGCGCGTGCGCGCCACGCTCTTCGCGTCGTCGTTCGCCGGCGCGTTCGACGCGGCGTCGAAGACGAAGCCGTACACCGCGCCGACCATCTTGAGCGCGTGGAGCACGCTCGGCATGACGGGCGCGCCGCTCTCGGTGCTCGCCCTCGACGCGCCGTACGAGCACATCGCGCCCGGAACCTGGATCGCCGTCGACCGGCCCGACGCCGCGGCGACCGGGCGCACCACGACGTTCCACAGCGTCGTCTCCGCGCGCACCGCCGGCATGGACACGACGACCGGCTTCAGCGCGAAGGTGACGATCCTCACGCTGGACTCGCCGTGGCTGTCGGACGCGTCGCTCGGCACGACGACCGTTCTGCGCCAGACCGTCGTGTACGCGCAAGCCGAGCCGCTCGTGCTCGCGGAAGAACCGCTCGACACCGACGTGGAGGGCGACGTGCTCGACCTCGGCGACGTCTACGCCGGCATCGAGCCCGGGCGCTGGATCATCGTCTCGGGAAACCGCACCGACGTCCCCGGCGCGAGCGGCGTCGCGGCCAGCGAGCTGGCGATGATCGCCAGCGTCGCCCAGGGCTCGCAGGCGCCGCTGTGCATCGGGTTCCCGTTCGCGACGCCGCCGTTCGCGACGGTGCACTACACGACGTCGGCCGACGTCAACGGTGACCGGCTGGTCGTCGGAGAGCTGGAGAAGGGCGCGCTCAAGACGCTCCGGGACTCGGTCGCGGCGCAGCAGACGAAGGTCGCCAACCGCCGGTACTGCGATCAGGTCGAGCTCGGCGCGGGGACGTACGCGAACGCGTACGTCCCGAGCGACGCCGAGCTGAACGGCCAGTTCCCGTCGTTCCAAGGGATGCTCGTCGACCCCGTCACGAAGTCGCCGCTCACCAAAGGCATCGAGGTGCACGACGGCGGGCTGTTCGCGTGGCGCATCGCCGAGGACAAGCTGCACACGATCCTCACGCTCGCCACGCCGCTGGCGTACACGTACGACCGCGGCACGGTGACGATCTACGGCAACGTGGTCGACGCGACGCACGGCCAGTCGACGGGCGAGGTGCTCGGCAACGGCGCCGCGTCGCGCGTCTTCCAGAGCTTCGTCCTGGGCCAGTCGCCGCTGACCTATCTCTCGGCGCCGACGCCGTCCGGCATCGACAGCACGCTGAGCGTGCAGGTGAACGAGCTGCTGTGGCACGAGGCCGCCGACCTCGGCGGCGCGCGCCCGCCGCAGCGCGTCTACGTCACGCGCGAGGACGACGCGCACAAGACCAGCGTGACGTTCGGCAACGGCGCGCACGGCGCGCGGCTGCCGAGCGGAACCGCCAACGTCAAAGCGTCGTACCGCTACGGCTTGGGCAAGGCGGGGAACGTCGCGGCCGGTCAGATCAGCCAGCTCGCGACGCATCCGCTCGGCGCGCAGGGCGTCGTCAACCCGCTGCCCGCGCGCGGCGGGGCCGATCCCGACCGCATCGACCAGGCGCGCGCGAACGCGCCGCTCGCGGTCAAGGCGCTCGACCGGCTGGTCTCGGTGCGCGACTACGCCGACTTCACGCGCACGTACGCGGGGATCGGCAAGGCCGCCGCAGCGCGGATCTCCGACGGCCGCCGCCAGCTCGTGCACGTCACGGTCGCCGGCGTCGACGACGTGCCGGTCGATCCCGGCTCGGATCTCTATCGCAACCTGCTCGCGTCGCTGCGCGCGTTCGGCGATCCGTTCCAGCCGGTCGCGGTCGGCGCGCGCCGCCTGCGGCTGCTGGTCATGAGCGCCGCAGTCGGGCTCGAGCCCGACTTCGTCTGGGAAGACGTCGCGCCGGCGGTGCGCGGCGCGCTGCTGGCGCGCTTCGCCTTCGACGCGCGCGAGCTCGGCCGGAGCGCGTTCCTGAGCGAAGCGGTGCGCACCGCGCAGGACGTCCCCGGCGTCGCGTACGTGACCTTCAGCGTCTTCGACAGCGTCGGCGAGTCGATCACCGCGGTGCAGCTCGGCGCGCTCGGCAAGACGCTGACGCTGCGCGAGTACGTGCAGGCCGAAGGAACGCACGTCGACCCGGCCTTCCCCGCCGGCGACCCGGGCCGCATCGCCGCCGCCGAGCTGGTGTTCCTCACGCCCGACGTCCCCGACACGCTGATCCTGAGCGAGGCGGGCTCATGACGAACGCACCCGACGCGCTCTACGAGCTGATCCCGGCCGTCTACCGCACGCGCGACGCCGAGCAAGGCTATCCGCTGCGCGCGCTGCTGCGCGTCATGGGCGAGCAGGCCGGCGTTCTCGAGCGCGACATCGCGCAGCTCTACGAGAACTGGTTCATCGAGACGTGCGAGGACTGGGTCGTCCCGTACATCGCGGCGCTGATCGGGTGCGTGCCGCTGACGCCGGGACCGGGTGCGCGCCGCGACGTCGCCAACACGATCCGCTCGCGCCGCCGCAAAGGGACGATCGGCGTGCTGCAAGAGCTGGCCGAGACGGTCGGCGGCTGGCCCGCGCGCCCGGTCGAGTTCTACCGCCTGCTCGCCGTCACGCAGAACGTCACGCATCTGCGCCCGGACCGCGGCCGCACGGCCGAGGTCCGTGACGGCGACGCGCTCGACGCGCTGGGCACCGCGTTCGACGAGATGGCGCGCAACGCCGACGTGCGCCGCATCTCGTCGTCCTACGCGCCCGGCACGGCGAACATCCCGGAAGTCGGCGTGTTCGTCTGGCGGCTCGGCGCGTACACCGTGACCAAAGCGCCGGCCTACAACTACGAGGAAGAGTCGCCGCACTGCTACCTCTTCAGCGCGCTCGGCAACGACACGCAGCTCTTCCGAAACCCGCTGGCGCGCGGCGCGGAACCCGCCCTCCCCGCGCGCATCACGCGGCGCGGCTTCGACCGGCGCGACTACGGCGAGGACGCCAGCGTGATGATCTGGACCGGAACGCCGCCGGCGCCGGTCGACGCGAACCGGATCGTCCCGGCCGACTTGCGCGACTGGAGCTATCGTCCGGTGGGCGACCAGATCGCGGTCGACCCGGAGCTGGGGCGCATGACGGTGCCCGCACAGCCCGGCCGCCGCGTTCCGGTGTGGGTCAGCTACAGCTACGGCGCGGTGACGGCGCTCGGCGGCGGCGAGTACGCGCGCGCGCTGAGCGAGCCGCCGGGCGCGACGGTCTACCGCGTCGGCGCGGCGGAACAGTCGGTGCGCATCGCCGACGCGCTGACGCGCTGGCGCAACGAGGCGCCGCCGAGCGCCGTGATCGAGCTGGTCGACAGCGCCGTCTACGCCGAGCCGATCGCGATCGAGCTGACCGCGGGACAAACGCTCGAGCTGCGCGCGGCGAACGGCGCGCGCCCGGTGCTCCGGCTGCTCGACTTCCAGACGTCGCTGCCCGACGATCTGAGCATCGCGGGCGCCGCGCCGAGCTGGTTCACGCTCGACGGCATCGTCGTCACCGGCCGCGGGCTGCAGATCTCGGGCGAGATCTCCGGCGTCACGATTCGCCACTGCACGCTCGTCCCCGGCTGGGGGATCACCTGCGGCTGCGAGCCGAAGCGCCCGACCGACGCCAGCATCGAGGTCGTCGGCGCGCCGCGCTGCCTCACCATCGAGCACAGCATCGTCGGCGCGATCCGGGTCGAGCGCGACGAGACGCTGCAGAACCCGCTGACGGTGCGCATCCGCGACAGCATCGTCGACGCGACGAGCCGCGAGCGCGTCGCACTCGGCGCACCGGGCAAGGACTGCGCCGACGCGGTGCTCACCGTGCAGCGCAGCACCGTGATCGGACAGATTCAGACGCGCGCGATCGAGCTGGCCGAGAACAGCCTGCTGCTCGGCGTCGTGCACGCCTGCCGCCGCCAGCGCGGCTGCATCCGCTTCTGCTACCTGCCGCCGGGCTCGCACACGCCGCGCCGCTACGAATGCCAGCCCGACCTGGCCGAGGACGCGGTCACCGCGCTGTTCGTGAAGGGCGATCTCGACGCGAAGCAGCGCGACGAGCTGATCGCGGCCGAACGGCTGCGGGTCGAGCCCGATCTCGAGAGCACGCGCTACGGCACGCCCGCGTACTGCCGGCTCGAGCGCACCTGCGCGCGCGAGATCGCGGCCGGTGCCGAGGACGAGTCCGAGCTGGGCGTCTTCCACGACCTGTACGAGCCGCAGCGCGTCGCCAACATGCGCACGCGGCTCGACGAGTTCACTCCGGCCGGAACGAACGCCGGCATCATCTTCGCGAGCTGAAGGAGAATCCCGTGAAGGCCGATCTGACGCGCAGCACCTTCGATCCGCTCAACAACTTCAGCCGCGTGCTGATGCAGCAGGGCCGGGTTCAGCTCGACGCCGACTGGAACGAGCAGGCCGACATCCTGCTCCACATGCTGCGCCGGCTGATCGCCGACGCGTTCCCGGCGGGCGGCGGCAGCGGCTTCAAGCTCACGCCGATCGGGACGAAGAACGTGATCTCCAACGATTTCGCGATCGCGCCCGGGTCGTACTACGTCGGCGGCGTCCTCTGCGAGCTTGGCACCTCGCCGGTGCCGGTGCTCTCGTGGAGCAACAAGCAGCTCGTGGTCGGGCGCTGGACGACCGACGGGATCGCGTTCGCGCGCGATCAGTACGTCCAGCTCGTCGATGTCTCGAAGGACACGCCGCAAGTGCTCGCGACGACGGCGATCACCGCGGTCGACTACAAGCAGATGACGCTGACCGTCGACACCGACGTCACGCCGGGCGCCGGCGCGAAGGTGACCGCGCACCGGCTGGTGACGTACAAGTCGCAGCCCTTCCTGCCGGCGCCCGCGGCGCTCGCCCCGGGCAGCTACCAGCTCTACCTCGACGTGTGGGAGCGCGTCGTGACGTATCTCGGGGACGACGCGATCCGCGAGGTGGCGCTCAACGGCCCCGACACCGCGGCGCGCACGCAAGTCGTGTGGCAACTGCGGACGACCCCGTTCACGGCGCCGAAAGTGGCCGTCTCGAACACGAGCCTCGGCAACTCCGACGCCCGCAACAAGGAGCTCGCCGCCAACCCCGACTTCGCCTTACCCGCTCGCAAGACGTGCATGACGCCGCAGGCGCTCGCGAACGCGTTCCAGCCCTGGAACGTGGGCCTGATGCGCGCGCGGTCGCAGCCCGCGCAGATCTCGACCGACCCCTGCACGATCGCGCCCGAGTCGACGTACCGCGGCGAGAACCAGCTCTACAGGGTCGAGATCCACACCGGCAGCGCGGGCGGCGCGAAGCCGAGCTTCAAGTGGTCGCGCGAGAACGGTTCGGTGGTCTATCCGATCCTGAAGATCGCGCCCGGCACCGGAGCGACGACGCTCACCTTGAGCAACCTCGGCCGCGACGACCGGTTCGGCCTCGCCGAAGGCGACTACGCAGAGATCGTCGACGATCGCTCGGAGCTCACCAACACGCCCGGGCCGCTGCTGCGCGTCCGGTCGATCGACCGCGGCGGCCAGATGGTGACGCTGCAAGGCACGACGTCGTTCGTGTTCGATCCCGCGCTGCACCCGCTGCTGCGCCGCTGGGATCACCGCGCCGGCGACGCCGCCGCCGGCGGCGAGGACGTCGGCGAGGACGGCGCGCTGCCGATCGAGACCGACCGCTGGGTGAACCTCGAGGACGGCGTGCAAGTGCAGTTCCCGCTGATCGACGGCGCGTCGTACCGCCCCGGCGACTACTGGCTGATCGTCGCCCGCGTGGCGTTGGGCGACATCGTCTGGCCGAAAGAGTCCGGCCCCGACGCGCAAGGCAACACGGTGACGAACCAGCTCGCCAAGCCGCCGGACGGCATCGTGCACCGCTACGCGCCGCTCGCCGTCGTCACCATCACCGACGGAGCCGCGCCGGCCATCACGGCCTGCCAGCTCCCGGACGGCTTCTCCTCGGGGACGTAGCGATGCGTCGCTCAGCGCTTGCCGTGGATGGGTTCCGGATACATGCGGGGAAATCCGAGGTGATACCGCGCGCCGTTTGAATCACGGCCTCTATCGGTCGGCACGGGCACCTCGCCTCCAAGAGTGATCGCGGTGCCAACACGTGTTCGCCAAAACGGCCAAAGAGAGACTCACAGGGACGGCTAGCCGCAGGAGCATCCAGGCATCGCGAAAAGCCAACGAACATGGGTTCCACGGCTAGCGAGCGGTGACCGACACACTACGCGACCGGTTTGCCCGACTCGTCGTCGTCCTTATCGTTGCGTTCGCGCTGGTTGGCTTAGCGTTGGTGATCGTCTTGCTGGCGCGCGTCGGGATGGGGGTTGCGAATGCGACCGGCATCAGCACCGCAATATCGGCTGCATCGTACATGGCGGCAAACAGCGCATCGAAGCACGCGCCGGAGTGGAGCACCGCGATTGCTACGCTCGTGTTGGCCGCCGCAACGGTGCTGCTCTGGCGGGCGACTCGCGCACTGTCCCGCTCGACGAATGTACAATTTGCAGTTGACGGCCCGTACATATCTCTATTCCTCTATCCTGATGGCGGCATACCGGCGTTGCCTTCGGACAAAGATCCTTTTCGAGCGATCGACTTCGGGCAGTACAGCAAGACGTTCACTGCAGAGGATGCCGCAAACGTAAATCTCTTGCCTCTGCTCACGGATCCGCCGTCCTATCTGAATTTGATCGTCCTGAATAGAGGTAGTAAACCGATAAGCATTGCTTCCGACATAGAGGTCACGGCGACATTGTACTTTGGAGCTCCAGGCGGTGCGTCGCCTCATCACCCATTCAGCCTCACGCGAAACGTCTCGCTGAAGGTACTGGATGCTCAGAGCCAACAACCGTTCCGCCTCTTTAATGTTGGCGGACTAACCGGGTATCAGGTTTCCGTAAGTGAGATCCGTTACAAGGACATTACGGGTCGAGATCGTAGAGCTGCCCACGGAACGGGTACACTGATGCGCCAACCGCCCGATGTCATTACTCTCTTACCGACACTATATAAGCCTCGGAAGGGCGAATTTACCGATGCCGTTCACCGCTGATGAATCGGATAAAGCGCCGACCCTCCGCCTCCAAGGCGAGCAGTCTTCCGTACCGGCAGGTGATCTGTGGCCACCACGATCGGTGCACGAGAAGACCGAGCCTGTACGCTATATCGCAGCACAGCGGGACGATTTTCTGAGCATGCTGACCGGCATCGTGAAGCGCACGCTGTTCCGGACTCCGCACGTCAAGACCTGAGTTTCATCCCTCGGCGGACTGCGTGACCGACTCTTCGATCACGTCCCGGCAGGCCGCGTAGCACTCGCACGACGCGGCGGCGAGCTCGTCGAGATCGCCGATCGCGACGTTGCCGCGCTGGTAGCCGATCGCGCCGCGCGCTTGCAGCGCCGCCGCGGCTTCGGAGACGCCGGCGCGCCGCGAGCCGAGGATCGTCGAGAGGAAATCGTGCGTCACGTCCAAGCCGGTGCGGTCGAGCCGCTCGTGCGTCACGAGCAGCCAGCGCGCCAGCCGCTCGACGATCGTGTGCCGCAGGCTGCACATCCCGTTCTGCTCGGTGACGAACAGCCGTGCGCGGACGACGCGCCGGACGTAATGCGCGAAGACCGGGCTGACGTGGAGCTGCGCCTGGAACGCGTCGATCGGGATTCGCACGACGTCGCCCGGAAACTGGCAGACGGCCGTCCGCAGCGCGACCTTCGACTCGAGCGCGGCGTCGACTTCGACGAACCCCTCGGTGCCCACGCCCGCGACCTCGTACGTCGTACCGCTTTCCAGGAACCCCATAACCGACATCAGCGCGGTCAGCGGAAAGTCGACGCACTCCATGACCGAGAGCGCGAGCGTCGTGCTCTTCCCGCGTTCGAGCGAGACGACGCGAGCGTGCTCCGAGATCCGTTGGCGCTCGGCGGCCGGAAGCACGTCAAGAAGCCGGTTTCCTGAAGGAAAGGCCATCGCCGGGTCTTTCACCCCGTCGCACGGCTGCCTTCTCGTCGCACTTTCCTGCTCCCTAAGCCAACCCTCGGAAAGCGCTGCGCCCGCGCGCGGCTAAGTGGGTTGCGGCATGAAGCTCGCGCCGGGACTGACCTTGCAAGCATCGCCGATTCACGGACGCGGCTGCTTCGCGACCGTGCCGTTCCGGAAGCGCCGCAAGATCGCGGAGTACACCGGCGAGCGGATCACCAACGCCGAGGCCGAGCGGCGCGGCAGCCGGCGGCGCGTGCTGCGCATCTCGGGACTCGACCACCGCTGGAGCATCGACGGCGGCCGGGGCGGCAACGGCACGCACTACATCAACCACTCGTGCCGCCCGAACGCGTTCATGCAGACGATGGGCCGGCGGCTGATCGTCCTCGCCCTGCGCGACATCCGCGCGGGCGAGGAGATCACGGTGGACTACGTGAGCACCTACCACTCCGACCGCAAGCGCTGCGGCTGCGGCGTGGCGGGCTGCCGCGGCCGCATCAACAAGCAGTAGGTGCCGCCTTCGTCCGGCGCGCCGCTACGGCGCGGGGACGAACTTCTGGACGAAGTCGCCCTTGCCCTCACGATCGCCCCACACCGCGAACACGGCGTGCGTGAGCGGATCGACGGCGACGGTGTGCACGCCGGCGTCGATCGCGACCTTGTCGAGCTGCTTCGGCGCCGCGCCGCGCTGCAGCGCGAACCGCGTCACGCCGCCGTCGCCGGCGCAGGCCAGGACGTGCTGCGTCGCGTCGAGGTCGCACTGGTCGAAGCGCCCGACCGCGACCTCGCCCAGCTTCTTGCCGCCGGGTGCGTAGGCGCTCATCACGCCGCCGCCGGCGATCACGATCTGGTCGTACTGCGGATCGTACTGCAGCGGGTGGTTGTGCTTCACTTCGGGGGTCGAAATCGTCCGCGAGACCGTCATCGTGCCCGGATCGATCACCGCGATCACCGAGTCGGAGTCGATGTTCTGATAGACCTCGTGCGTCTTGGGGTTGATCGCCAGGTACTCGGGCTTGTGGCCGGGGATCGCGATCGTCTTGACGACCTTGAACGTCTTCGCGTCGACGACCCACACGCGCGCGCCGTCGTCCTCGTCGGCGTAGATGCGGCCGTTCGACGGGTCGTAGGCGATCGCGTCGACCGAGCCGCCGACGTCGACCTTGTTCACCACCTTCAGCGCGACCGGATCGACCTCGCTCACCACGTCGTCGCCGCCGCCGGTGAAGACGTGCCCGCTGACCGGATCGAACGCGACCCCGCGAACCGGCCCGACGCGCACCTGTCCGACGATCTTCCCCGAGTCGGCGTCGACGATCAGCAGCCGCTGCGAGCCGCCGTGCGCCGCGTACACGCGCCGCCGCTGCGGATCGACGGTCACGTAGTCGAACCCCGAGAACACGGGAACGGCTTGCGGCGGAGCGGCGGGTGTCAGCACGTGAACCTCACTGGTCGGGCGGCAGATCGTGGAACGTTCGCTTCTCGGCGGTCTCTTCGCGTTCCAGATCGTCGAGGAAGTAATAGACGATCTTGCGGTCGTCGAAGCCGACCTTCGCCAGCTCGCGGCCGCCGATCTCCACGACTTCGTGGATGTGCCCGGTCTGCCCGGCGTAGCGGTAGTTCACCTCGGCGTAGTCGGGGTCGCCGGGCTTCGGCCGCGGGACGACCTTCGTGCCGCGCAGAGGGGTGCGATGACGGTGTTCGCTCAAGTGGAGGCTCCTGGCGGGCTCGCGACGGCGAGCCCTCGCGCTCGGGCTTCGCCCGATCGGCCCACAGTCTTGCGGAGGTCCGTTGCCGAGATGATCATCGAGTACCGCGGCAAGCGCCCCAAGATCGCGGCGTCCGCGTTCGTCGCGCCGACCGCGGTGCTGATCGGCGAGGTCGAGGTCGGCGAGGAAGCGTCGATCTGGTTCGGGACGGTGATCCGCGGCGACAACGGCCCGATCCGCATCCACGCGCGCGCCAACGTGCAGGACAACTCGGTCGTGCACGTGAGCGAGCACTGCGAGACGGTCATCGAGGAAGGCGCGACGGTCGGCCACTGCGCGATCCTGGAGGACTGCCGCATCGGGAAGGGCGCGCTGATCGGCACCAACGCGACGGTGCTCAACGGCGCCGTCGTCGGCGAGCAGAGCTTGGTCGCCGCCGGCTCGGTGGTCGGCGTGAACGCGCAGATTCCGCCGCGCGTCGTCGTCGCCGGCTCCCCGGCGGTCGTGAAGAAGCAGCTCGAGGGCGCGTCGATCGGCTGGGTCGAGCACGCCGGTCCCGAGTACGTCGCGCTCTCGCGCTCGTATTTGGGCGAGGGCATCGGCGACCCGCAGGCGCACGAGATCCGCGCTTCGCACGGCGCACCGGAGCCGATCGCCGGGCGCTGACGGCCGCCGCCGTTGACGCGTCGACGCGCTGTCGACGCCGCCGGGTCCTGACCGAGGTTTTACGCACACGGCGTTTCCCGCGCGAGGAAAGCCGTGCCGGCTCGGGTAGGTGACTCGCAGTCGGCTATCGCCCGTCGACGGAACACGGAAGGGCGAACCTACGGTACGTTCGCACGGCGCTTTCGAGCACCGTGCGGCGAGCTCGCGGAGCGAGCTCTCGGCGGTCGACGCGGCCGCCGCCGTTTCCGAAAGGCACATTTCACGGATGAAAGCGGCTCTTTTTCTCGCGGCGCTGACGCTCGCCGCCTGCAGCACTCCCGGCTCGTCGCTGAACGCGATCCCCTCCGAGTCCGGATCGAGCGTCGCCAAGACGCCCAGCGTCCTGCTCGGCGGCCCTCCGCTGGTGCGGCTCAACGTCGCGCTCTTCGACGCACCGCTCGCCGGCATGAACGGCGTGAAGGTGAACATCGGCATCGACGGCGTCCAGCTCGTCGCAAGCAACGGTACCGCGGTTCCGTTCGTGAGCAATCAGCAACCCGACGTCGTGAACCTGCTCGACTTGCAAAATCATTCTGAGAACTTCAACGGCAAGGCTCCGGCAGGATCGTACAGCGTCGTGCGTGTCCTGATCGACCGCACCTCGTCGAACGTCACGATCGGTAATTTCACGATCCCGATCATCTGGGGGACGGCGGCAAAGCCGCTGACCGCATCGGTGATCGCGGTCGACTTCCCGTGCAACTTCACGTTGCTCGCGGTGAACGGCCGGCCGCCGACGGTAACGCTCGACTTCAACGTACTGCACTCGGTGCGGTTCGCGAACGGGCGCATCTATGTCCAGCCGACCGTGGTCGCTGCGAACAATGCGGCGCAGGTCTCGGGCTCGGTGCTGAACCGGGCCGGAAAGCCGGTCACGACAGCGGCCGTCTTGGCTGTGGACATGCTCGGCCACGTCGTGAACTCGACGGTGACCGCGAGCGACGGCAGCTACACGATCCACGCGCTGCCGGCCGGCATCTACACGATCCAGGTGAAGAACAGCTACGTCACCGCGCAAGGCGACACCGTCACCGCGTCAGGCGCGGATGCGGGCGCCGCGCCGAGCACGCCGGCAGTTCTCGCCCCGAACGACGACCTCGATCTGCCGACGCTGGTCGACTGAGGAGCAGTTGCGGGTGATCACCACCAACGACGCCGTCCTGCTCGGACCGCTTCGCCTCGCACGCGAGGCGCTGCGGTCCGCGCAGTACGACGCGGCCCTCGAGCTCCTCGACGGCTGCGAAGACTGGGACGACGCGCTCGCCGAGCGCGGCGCGCTGCTCAAAGCCGAGACGCTCGGGCGGCGCGACCCGAGCGAAGCGCTCGCGTACCTCGCCGCCGTCGAGGACCTCTTCATCTCGGACGAAGGCCGCTTCGGGCGCGACATCGAGTACGGCCGGCTGTACGCATCGGTGCGCGACTACGGCTCGGCGGAATCGCGCTACGCCGATGCGCGCGTGCTGTGCTACGCCGTGCCGAACGGGCTCGCGACGATCGCCTATCACGACCTGCGCATGCGCTGGCTGCGCCGCGAGTGCGACCCGAGCGCGCCGGAGGCCGAGCTGGCGATCGCGCACCCCGACCCCAGCGTCGCCTGCGCGGCCTACGCATACCGCGCCTGGCTGCACGCCGGGAACCACGACTACACCGCGCACATCGCGGACTTGATCCGCGCGGTGAGCTACGCCACCGCGTTCGGCGAGGAGCCGGTCGACGTCGCGACGGTCGCGTCGTCGATCCACGCGCTGGCGCAAGTGTCGTTCGAGACCGCGCACGGCGCGGGGATCGCCGCGGCGCGCGCGGCGAGCGAGGCGCTCGCCTGGACGCCCGACGTGCGCGTGCCGCAGTTCGCCGCGACGCGCGCCTTCGGCTGGGACGCCTTCATGCGCGGCAACGCCGGTCAGGCGCAGTGGTCGTTCAAGGAGGCGCGCGCGATCGCGCCCAGCACGCCGTGGCGCATCATGGGCCATCTCGACCGGGCGTACGTCGCCCGCATGTCGGGCAACGAGTTCTGGGCGCTCGAGGAGCTCGCGCAAGCCGATGCGCTCGCGTTCGAGGTGCCGTGGGAGTCGAGCTTCGGCGAGGACCGCCAGGTCCTCGTGCTGCTCGCCGTCCTGCACGCTCCGACCGACGCCTCGCGCGCGCAGCGCTACGCGACGCTCTACTCGCGGATCGGCACCGAGAACATCAACCCCGTCCTGGCCGTCCACGGCGACCGGCGCGCGTTCGCGCACGCCCGCTACGCGCAAGGCCGCATCGAGCAGATGCTCGGGCGGCGCGACGCCGCCGTCGGCGCGCTGCGCGAGTCGTACGAGATCTTCGACGGCGCCTCGTTCCACTACCAGTGCGTTCTCAGCGCCACGGCGCTCGCGGAGATCACCGGCGAGACCGCCTGGCGCGACGCGGCGCTCGCGCACGCGTCGCGGTATCCCGGCTGCCCGCTGGCGACGACGGCCGAACGCTGCATCGAGCGCGAGCAGGCGATGCCGGCGCAGCTCTCGCCGGTGCAGCGCCAGATGGCGCGCGCGCTGTGGACCGGCGTCGGGCCGGCCGACCTCTCGCGCCGCTTCAGCCGCAGCCTGTACCGCGTGCAGCGCCAGATCGACGCCATCTACACGGCGTTCGGGGTGGAGTCCAGCGCCGAGCTGCACGACGAAGCTCGCCGCCGAGGACTCGCATGATCGGGCTGCTCGCGTCGTGCGCCGCGCTCGCCCTGGCCGCGATCGCCGCGGTGATGGCGGCGCGCTGGTGGACGGGCGGGCGCACGTTCATGGAGGCGGCGCGCTCGATCGCCGCCGACGCGGTCGAGCGCCGCTACAACGTCCTCGAAGCGGTGCGTGACGGCGTCTACATCGTCGATCCCGACCTGCGCGTGACGCACGTCAACGAGGAGGCGGAACGCCTGCTGCACCGCACGGCCGACGAGATGATCGGCGTCGAGCTCGATCACCTGATCGACCCGCTCGCCTCCGAGCTGGTGCCGGACATCCGCGCCGCGCGCCGGACCGGCGTCCCGATCGAGCGCATCCACGCGTTCCCGTCGCTGCAGACCTGGGTCGAGGTGCGCATCTTGCCGGCCGCCGACGAGACGCTGATCTCGCTGCTGGACGTCAGCGCGCAGACGATCGCCGAGTCGCAGCTCCACGAGAACGCGCACAGCCTGCAGATGGTGGCGAACAACGTCGACGCGATCCTGTGGACCGTCGGCCGTGACGGGCGTTTCACCGCCGTCTCCGGCGGCGCGCTCGACGAGCTCGGCCTCGACAGCGAGGCGCTGCTCGGGATGCCGTGCGCGACGCTGGTCGCCGAGCCGGTCATCCGCGACGTCTTCACCGGCAGCCACGCGCGCGTCGAGAGCGCGCACGGCGACCACTGGCTGCGCCACCACGTCGAGCCGCTGTTCGACCGCGATCAGAACATCATCGGCGCCGTCGGCGTCTCGATCGACATCACCGAGCTGAAGCGCACGCAGCGCCAGCTCTTCGACGCCGCGCACCGCGACCGCCTCACCGGCCTGCCGAACCGCTTCTCGCTCGACCAGCGCGTCCAGGAAGCGGTGGCCCTCGCCGCGCGCGAGGATCGCCGCATCGGGCTGCTCTTCCTCGACCTCGACCGCTTCAAGGCGATCAACGACACGATGGGGCACGGCGCGGGCGACGAGGTGCTGCGCGAAGTCTCGGCGCGGCTCCAGAAGTGCTTGCGCGGCGGCGACTTCATCGCGCGCCCCGGCGGCGACGAGTTCGTCGTGATCATGTCGTCGGTCGCCGACACCCACGACATCGAAGTGCTCTCGCAGCGCATCGTCAAGGCGGTCTCGGCGCCGATCCAGCTCGCCGAGCGCGAGGTCTACGTCGGCGTCAGCATCGGCGCGGCGATCTATCCGGACCACGGCGCCGACGCCGGCTCGCTGACCGCGCACGCCGACGCCGCGATGTACCGGGCCAAAGGCGCCGGCGGCAGCGGCCTGGCGATCTACGAAGACGCGATGCACGCCGCGGACGTCGAGCGCTTCGCGCTCGAAGCCGACTTGCGCAGCGCGCTGCAGCGCGGCGAGCTGGACCTCGAGTACCAGCCGCTGTTCGATCTCGACACGGCGAAGATCGTCGGCTGCGAGGCGCTCGTGCGCTGGCGCCATCCCGAGCGCGGAACGATCCCGCCCTCGACGTTCATCCCGATCGCCGAGGAGTCGTCCGCGATCGTCGACATCGACCGCTGGGTGCTGCGCCAGGCCTGTGCAGCGGCCGCGACGTTCCGCGCGATCGAGCCCGACTTCCGCATGGCGGTCAACCTCTCGCCGCGCGACCTGCGCGAGCCGTCGCTGCCCGCGAACGTCGCCGCGACGCTGGCGGAGTACGCGATCCCGCCGCACGCGCTGATCCTGGAAGTCACCGAGACCGCCGCGCTCGACGACCACGCGCTGCCCGCCCTGCAGCGGTTGCGCGAGCTCGGCGTGCAGCTCGCGATGGACGACTTCGGGATCGGCTACAGCTCGCTGGCGCATCTCAAGCGCCTGCCGATCACGATGCTGAAGATCGACCGCACCTTCATCCGCGACGTGGCGGAGGACGAGTCCGACCGCGCGATCGTCGTCTCGATGATCCACATCGCGAAGGCGTTCGGGCTGCGCGTCGTCGCCGAGGGCATCGAAACCGAGGAGCAGCTCGCGTTCGTCACCGGGATGGGCTGCGACGAAGGCCAGGGCTTCCGCCTCGGCATGCCGCAGCGCTTCGACGCGCTGCTCTCGCAGATCCGCGCGATCCGCCGCCCCAAGCTCCGCCTCCTCGACCGCACCGCAGAGAGCGTGGCGGTCTAGCGGCTCAACGCCTCAGGAGCTCGCGACCGGAGAGTTTGCACGCCGCTGCATCGCGCACGGCCCGCCTGGGCACACATCGTATCGCAAGGGCGCTTCCAGGAAGCGGAAGGAGTGAACGGCCGACATGAGCAAAGCCATAGCCAGGATGAGCCACTTCAGCCTGGACGACCCGGATTTGCTCCGGAAGTTCAAAAAGGCCGCCAAGAAGGCCGGTCAGCAGTCGCTAAAGTCGAAGCGCTCGGCACGCGCGACGCTCCTGCGAGAAGGCTTCATCACGAAGTCCGGACGTCTGACGAAGAACTACAGCCGGTAGCGGGTTGGGCGGCGGGTGCATCGCCTATCATCGTCATTCGTCCTTGGCTATCACGGCTGCGACCTCGCTGTTGGCGAGCGCGTGTTGGCCGGCGAAGATTTTCACGCGAGCGACAATGACTTCGACTGGCTCGGTCCGGGCATTTATTTTTGGGAGAACAATTGGGGGCGGGCGCTCGAGTTCGCCAACGAACAGATGCAGCGCAAGGGCTCCAAGATCAAGGAGCCCTTCGTCGTTGGTGCCGTGATCGATCTGGGGTCCTGCTTGGACCTCACGACAAAGACGAGCATCGATCTGGTGTGCGTCGCGCACGATCTTCTGACCAAAGAATTTGCCAAGTCAGGCGCGCGGATGCCGGCGAACGATAGGCCTCGCCGCAAGCACTACTTGGATTGCGCAGTCATAAAGCGGGTCCATAGCGTCGCCGCGGGCAGCGATGATATCGGGCCGATTCAAAGCGTGAAAGGCGTGTTCGTCGGCGAAGGCGGGCCGGCCTATCCGGGATCGGAGTTCTACGCCAAGACGCACATCCAGATCGCGGTGTGCGACCCGACGTGCATCAAGGCGGTTTTTCGGATCCGAGAGTTACAGCGGTCCTGAGGATGCCGCAAAGACGTTCATCAGCCATTTGAGGACCGATAGCCGCGCCGAGAGACGCAAATCTATCGGGCGAAGATCTCGATCGTGTAGTGGTCGGGATCGGTTACGAAGAGCGCGCGGCCGCCGCCGTCGCGGTCGTACGTCGCGGTGCCGACGCGCTCGGCGATCGCATCCAACAGTGCGGCGTCGCCGACACGAAGCCCCAGCTCGAACTTGGCGCGCTCGGTCGGCGGCGCGTGCTCGAAGACCAGCGTGAAGTCGCCGAACGTGATGCGGATCGCGTCGCCGCGCCGGACCGGATCGACGCCCAGGACGTCACGGTAGAACCGCTCCGTCGCGTCGATATCCGAAACCCCGAGGGTGAGCTGCTCCGGTACGATCGCGCGCGATACGCTCACGACGGCCGTCTACGGCGCCGGATAGTACGAGTCGTCGCCGTACGGGACGAACAAGGTGTGCTCGCCGTGGAAGCGCAGCTTGATCGTGCCGACCCGGCCGTTGCGGTGCTTCGAGATGATGAACTCGGTCAGGTCCGGTTCCGGCGATTGTTCCTTGTTGTAGTAGGCGTCGCGGTACAAGAACGCGACGATGTCGGCTTCCTGCTCGAGAGCCCCGGAGTCACGCAAATCCGACAGCAACGGCCGTTTGTCGGCGCGCGTCTCCACCGCGCGGTTGAGCTGCGCGAGCGCGATGATCGGGACGCTCAAGTCTTTCGCGGTCGCCTTCAGCGTGCGGCAAATGTCGGACAGCTCTTCGTTGCGGTTGACGACCTTGCCCATCGTCGACGGGCGCACGAGCTGCAAGTAGTCGATGAACACCGCCGCCAGGCCGGCGCCGGACTTCAACCGGCGCAGGCGCGACCGGATCTCCGTCACGGTGACCGCGCCCGCGTCGTCGAGATAGATCGGGAGCTCATGCAAGGCTCCCATCGCGTCGCCGATCTTCGCCCAGTCGCGGTCGGCGATCGCGCCGCGGCGCAGCTTCGAGGCGTCCAGCTTCGCTTCGGAGGAGAGCAGCCGCTCGACCAGCTCCTGCTTCGTCATCTCGAGCGAGAACACCGCGATCGGCTTCTTCTCGTCCTTCGCCGCGGCGACCGCCATGTTCAGCGCGAGCGACGTCTTGCCCATCGCCGGGCGCGCCGCCAGGATCACGAGGTTTCCGGGCTGCCAGCCGGCGGTGTAGTCGTCGATGTCGCGGAAGCCGGAGGTGACGCCGGTGCGGTCGCCCTTCTGCTCGTGGCGCTTCTCGAGCGACTGGAACACGCCCAGCAGCAGCGACGGCACCGACGCGAACGCGTTGTGCTCGCTGCGGTTGCCGACGTCGTACACGACCTGTTCGGCCCGGTCGATCGCGGCCGGCACGTCCTCTTCCGAGTCGTAGCCGAGCTTCGTCACGACCGTTCCCGCGTGGATCAGGCCGCGCAGGGTCGACTTCTCGCGCACGATGCGCGCGTAGTACTCGGCCGACGCCGCGGTCGGCACGGTGTCCATCAGCGAGTTGAGGTACGCCATCCCGCCGATCTTGTCGAGCATCCCGCGGTTGCGCAGCTCTTCGGCCAGCGCGACCTTGTCGAGCGGCTCGCCGCGCTCGTAGAGCGCGTAGAGCGCGAGATAGATCGACTCGTGCAGCGAGGCGTAGAAGTCCGCCGGCTGGACGATCTCGCTGACCGTCGCCATCATCTCTTTGTCGACCAGGATCGAGCCGAGCAGCGCCATCTCCGCTTCGAGGTTGCTCGGCGGAATGCGGTCGATGGTCGAGACGAACGGAGCGACGTTCACCGAGAAGCTTTCGTGCGAGCGCGCGCGCGGAACGCGGGAGGCGGCGGAAGGCGCACGCCTAGAGCGGCGAGCGCCTCACCGACGGTTGCCACTGCGACGACCTCTATTCCTTCGGGCGCGTCGATCTCGCGCGCGTTCTCGCGCGGCACGACGATCGCGCGCATCCCTGCTTGGCGCGCCGCGTACAGTTTCTCCACAATTCCACCGATCGCGCGAACGTTTCCTACGAGCGACACCTCGCCGGTCACCGCGACGTCCTGCGGCAGCGGCGTGTGCGTGAGCGCACTGTAGAGCGCCAGGAAGAACGCGAGCCCCGCCGACGGGCCGTCGATGTTCCCGCCGCCGACCACGTTGACGTGCAGGTCGAAGTCGGCCGGATCGGTCCCCGCCACCGCGCGGATCACCGAGGTCGCGTTGAAGACGGCGTCGCGCGCCATCGAGCCGGCCGTGTCGTTGAAGCGCACCGCGCCCTTGCGCGGCTCCCGCGCGGGGAACGCCGCCGCCTCGACTTCGACGATCGATCCGACGTACTGCAGCACGCCCAGCCCGTACGCTTTGCCGATCTCGCGGCCGCGCCGCGCACGCGCCGTCGTGTGCTGCACGATCCGCCCGGCCTGCACGACCTCGAGCACGTCCTCCTCGCGCACCGTCCCGCCGCGCGTCCCGCCGGCGCGTTCGAGCGCGTGGCTGTACGCGTCGGCCAGAATTTGCACGGCCTTGCGGCCTTCGATCGTGTACGACGCGATGAGCTGCGCGACGCGGCGCGAGACCTTCGCGCCCAGCCGCTGCGCCGCTTCGCTCACGATCCGCGCGACCTGGGCCTGGGTGAGCGGCTCGAAGTAGACCGCCGCACAGCGCGAGCGGATCGCCGCGTCGATCGCCTCGGGATCGCGCGTGGTCGCGCCGATCAGCACGAAGTCCGCCGGCGCGCCGTCGCGGAAGAGCTTCTTCACGTACGCCGGGACGTTGGGGTCGTGCTCGTCGTAGTAGGACGACTCGAAGGTCACGCGCTTGTCCTCGAGCACCTTGAGCAGCCGCGTCTGCATCACCGCGTCCATCTCGCCGATCTCGTCGATGAACAGCACGCCGCCGTGCGCGCGCGAGACCAGCCCCAGCTTCGGCTCGGGAACCGCGCTCTCGGCCAGGTCGCGCCGGGCGCCCTGGTAGATCGGGTCGTGCACGCTGCCCAGCAGCGGGTTCGTCGTCTCGCGGTCGTCCCAGCGCAGCGTCGTCCCGGCCGCTTCGACGAACGCCGCGCTCGGCGCGAACGGCGCGTGCGGCCGCGCCTTGGCGAGCTCGAGCGCCAGCCGCGCGACCGTCGTCTTCCCCACGCCGGGCGGGCCGTAGAGGATGACGTGCTGCGGGTACGGCGAGGCCAGCTTCGCGATCAGCGCCTTGATCGCGGCCTCTTGTCCGACCACGTGGTCCAGCGACTTCGGGCGCAAGACGTCGAGCGCCGCGCGCGCCAGCCCGCGCGCGTCGAGCGCTTCCAGATCGTGCAGCCGCTGCTGCGTCGCGGGCGTCTCGGGGCCGGTCTCCTCGCGCAGCGCCTCGAGCTTCAGCTCGCGCAGGTAGTCCTGATGGCGCCGCACCATCTTGGCGTTGATCTTCGCTTCGAGCGCGTCGCCGACGGTGCGCTGCGCGACCAGGTCGGCGAGCCGGTCCTCGATCTCCGAGATCGCCTTGCGGTACTGCGCCTTCGCCGGCCGCGTCTCGAGGCTCGGGTCTTCGAACACGAGCCGCTGCAGCGCCAGCAGGCGATCGGGGATCGCCTGCGAGCGCATCTCTTTGAGCGTGCCGAGCTTGCCGGCGCGCATGACGACCTTCTCCGTCCCCAGCGCGTCGGCCAGGACGTCGTAGAGTGCCGCGATCTCGCGCCGCAGCTTCTCGTCCGTGCTGATGCGCACCGGACTACTTCAGCGCGACGACCTGAACCGCGGACTTGGCGACGATGTTGTTGCCGAGACGGATCTCCACCGGGTAGGTCCCGAGCGCCTTGATGCCGTCCTTCATCTCGATCTTGTGGCGGTCGATGGTGACGCCGAGCTGCTCGTGCAGCGCGTCCGCGACCTGCGCGTTCGTCACGGTGCCGAACAGCCGCCCGTTGCCGCCCGCTTTCGCCGCGACGCGCACGACGGCTTGCTCGAGCTGCGTCGCGACGTCCTGAGCGTTGGCGACCTCTTCGGCCTGCTTCCGCTTCTTGGCGTGCTGCTGCTGCTCGAGCTGCTTCATCGCGCCCGGCGTCGCGACGACGGCCAGCTTCTGCGGGAAGAGGTAGTTGTTCGCGAAGCCGTCCTTGACGTCCACGACCGCGCCGCGCGAGCCGAGCGGCTTGACGTCGCCGGTGAGAATGACCTTCACTGCGAGTCTCCTACTGGACGACGAACGGGAGCAGGGCGATGACGCGAGCGCGCTTCACGGCGGTCGTCAGCGCGCGCTGGTGGGACGCGCAGTTGCCCGAGATGCGGCGCGGCAGAATCTTCCCGCGCTCGCTGATGTACTTGCGCAGGCGCGTGGTGTCTTTGTAGTCGAGCGTGTCGAGGCGCTCCGCGCAGAACGTACAGACCTTGCGCTTCGGCCGGCGGTCTTTTTTCGCCGACGCGCGCTTGCCTTTGGGTGGGGGCATGGTGGGGTGAACCTCGTGGTGATGTAGGTGGAAAACGGCGGGAACGGGTCCCGCCCTACACACGTGGCGCCCGAAGGCGTCACGACCCCGAACCGTCCTGCTCGGACGCTCGGCACCGCCCGGGCTCGGGCAGCAACGGCGATCATACCACGCCCGGTACCCCACCGTCACCCCCGCTAGAAGCCGGTCGCGGGCCGGCGCGGGCGGCTACCCCCACAGGAGCCGCCCGCGGGCCGATCCCCGCATGGGCGGGGACATCGTGATGAACAGCCGGGCGGTCGTCAGGCCGGGACGGCTTCGAGGATCGCGCCGGTCTTCATCCGGACCACGCCGATCAGGCGCAGCCCGGCACGCGCGAACAGGTTCTCGAAGTCGTCGCGCGTGCGCTCGCGGCCGGTCGTCATCGCGAGCATCTCGAGGTCGAGCAGCTTCCCGAAGTCCGGCGCGTCGCCGGGCTCGATCACGCTGTCGACCACCGCGACGCGGCCGTGCCCGGGCAGCGCGGAGCGGCAGCTCGCGAGGATGCGGACCGCGTCCTCGTCGGACCAGTCGTGCAGCACCCGCGAGATCACGAGCACGTCCGCGCTCGGGACGCTCTCGAAGAAGTCGCCGCCGACGAACGCGCACCGCTCGCGCAGCACGCCGCTCACCCCGCCGCGCACCTGCTCGATCACCGCGGGGCGGTCGAAGACGATCCCGCGCAGCGCCGGATGCCGTTCGAGCAGCGACTCCATCAAGATCCCGGCCGAGCCGCCGACGTCGGCGACGGTGCGAACGCCTTCGAGCGCGAGGTGCTCCACGATCTCGCCGCGGAAGGCCGACATCAGCGACGTCATCGCGCCGTTGAAGATCACGCTGAGCTCCGCGTGCTGGTCGAAGTACTCCCAGGCCGAGCGCCCGTGCACGTGCTCGAACGCGGACTCGCCGCTGGCGACCGCGTACGACAGCGCGTTCCACGCCGCGCCGTGCTCCTCGGTCCCGACGAAGCGCGCCATGCCGTACATCGTCCCCGGCACGTCGCTGCGCAGCTGCTCGCCGAGCGGCGTCACGGAGAACCGCCCGGCGGCGTCCTCGCTGAGCAGCCCGAGGCCCGCGAGCGCGCGCAGCAGGCGGTGCAGCGAGCGCGCGTGCGCGCCGATCTCCGGCGCGAGCTCGGCCGCGCTGCGCGGCCGAGCGGCGAGATGGTCGGCGAGGCGGAAGCGCGCGGCCGTCGTCACCGCGCCGGTCACCCAGCGGCCGGTGAGCATCTGCAGCACCGCCAGCGCGGGCGGCGGCTGCGGCGGCGATTCGTGCGCCGCCTCGTCGACGGCGGTCACTTCTTCGAGGCCAGCGCCGCGTCGTACTCGCGCGAGTCGCTGTACTCGCGGAACTCGCAGATCTTGTCGCCGCGCACGCGGAACACCATCGCGAAGCCGTCGCGGATGCGAACGCCGGTGCCCTTCACCGTCGCGTCCCACGTGCCGAGCGCGACGACGACGTCGCCCTGCGCGATGAACTCGTAGGGGTTGAAGTCGTGGAACTCCAGGTTGTCGCCGACGCCCTGGAAGAACTGCGCGACCGCGGCCTTGCCGGCGATCCGCCCGGCGCTGGGGATGTGCGAACCTTCGCCGGGGCTCGTCCAGACGATGTCGTCGGTGAGCCGGTTCAGCAGCGAGGGGATGTCCCCGCGGCCGAAGTCCGCGTACGCGGCCTGGACCAGCGCGACCGCCTCTGCATCTCGTACCATCATTGAAATCCTCCGTCTCGTACGGTGTGCGCGCCGCTCCGGCGCCGAGACGAACGGTATCGCAGGCGAACGCGGCGCGACAGAGTCGCGCTACTCAGGTCCGCCGAGCGGATTACTCAGACACCGCCGCGACGTACGCCGCAAGCTCGCGCCGCGAGCCGATCCCCAGCCGGTTGAACACGGACTGCAAGTGGTTTCCCACGGTGCGCTCCGAGAGCCCGAGCAGCTCGCCGGTCTCGCGGTTGGAGCGCCCGGCCAGGACGTGCTCGGCGATCTCGCGCTCGCGCGGCGTCAGCGGCGCGAGCGGATCGGCGGAGCGCGCGGAGCCCGACAGGCGCGCCGCGTCGCGCGCGCTGTCGGCGGCGCGGTAGATGCGTAGCGCGTCGGCGTCACGGCCCGCGACCTCGAGCGCGCGCGCCTGCTGCAGCACCCAGTGCAGCTCGCCGTAGAGCGCCGCCGCTTCGAGCGCGTGCTGCGCCGCCTCGCCGCGGCGGCGGCGCCGCGCGGCGACGTGCGCGTCGAAGAGCGCGCGCTCGGCGGCGCGCGAGCGGTCGCGCGGCGGTACGTCGAGCAGCGCCCGCGCGCGCGGCAGATCGTCGTCGCGGCCGTGCTGCGCGACCGCCGCGCACAGGAACAGCGGGCGCGCGTCGTCGCCGAGCGCCGCGAGCGCGCGCGACAGCACGTCCGCCGCGCCGGCGGCGTCGCCGCGCGCCAGCGCGAGCTCGGCGTAGGCGCAGCCCGCGTGCGCGATCTCGGAGACGTCGCCCGCCGCGAGCACCGCGTCGACGTCCGCGTTCGCGCAGCGCGCGAGCAGCGCGTCGTCCTGCGCCGCCAGCGCGATCGGGATTCCGTAGCCGGCGGTCCAGACGTCGAGCCGCCGCGCCTCGTTCGCCGAGGCCAGCGCGTCGAGCAGCGCCTGGCGCGCGGCCGGCACGTCGCCGAAGATGTAGCGCACGCGGGCCAGCGAGAGCAGCGCGTTCGGCACGTGCCAGCGCAGCCCGTACTCGTACGACGTCGCGATCGACGACTCGAGCGCCGGCATCGCGACGTCCGGCCGGCCGGTCATGAACGCGTGCAGCGCGCGGTTGTTCTGCGTGCTCACCAGCAGCTCGACGTGGCCGATCTTCTCCGCCAGCGCGACCGCCTCGGCGTAGTCGGCCAGAAAGCCGTCGATCTCCCACTCGTCCGCGCGCACGATCGCGCGCGCGCTCAGGAACCGGATCGTCGCGTCGGGCGTGCCCAGCGCGCGCATCGCGTCGGCCGCGTCGAGCGCGCGGCGCGCTTCGGCGCGGCGGCCGGCGAAGCCGTGGATCTGCGCCAGCCGGACGTGCACGTCGAAGAGCTGCGCCGACGGCCCGAGCGGCTCGGCGGCGGCGAGCGCGCGCTGCGCCGCGGCGAGCGAGGCGGCCGGATCGCCGTCGAACCAGGCGCGCCGCGAGGCGTGCATCTCCATCCGCGCGACGCCGAGCGCGTCGCCGATCGCGGCGTACGCGCGCAGCGCGGCGGCGAGCGGCTCGGCGGCGCGCGCGGACGCCGCCTCGATCAGCGCGGTCGACGCCAGCTTCTCGTTCAGCCGCGCCGACGCCGCGACGTCGAGCGGCCCGGCGCGCAGCGCGGCCTCGAAGAACCGCTGCGCGGTGCCGTAGTCGTGCAGCGCGACGGCGCGGTCCGCGGCCGCCTCGTCGTAGCGCGCCGCGCGCTCGCGATCGCCGGCGACGCTCCAGTGGTACGCCAGGCGCGCCGGCTCGACGAACGCCGCGCGCGTCTCGAGCAGCGCGCCGATCCGGCGGTGCACCGCGGGCCGCTGCCGTGGCGGGATGCGCGCCTCGATCGCCGCGCGCGTCAGCGCGTGCTCGAAACGCCAGCGCCCCGAGACACGCTCGCGCTCGACCAGATGCAGCCGCCGCGCGCGCTCCAGCGCGTCCTCGACGGCGTCCTCACCGCGCTCGACGAGCTGCGGGAGCAGCGCGAGGTCGATCTCACCGGCCGCCGCGGCCGTCGCGAGCACCTCGCGCGCGTCGCGGTCGAGCGACTCCCAGCGGCGCACGATCGGGTACGCGATCGCGGGCGCGACGTCGTCGGGCGCACCGGCCAGCGCGTTGCGCAGCAGCTCCAGCGCGAAGAGCGGGTTGCCGCCGGCGAGCTGCGTGATGTGCCGCAGGCGGTCGGCGCCGATCGCCCCTTGACCGCGCAGCGCCTCGCGCAGCAGCGTCCCGACGTCGCGCTCGGCGAGCGGGCCGAGCCGGACGGTGTGCGCCGCGGCGCGCGCCGCGCCGGCCGGCTCGGGCGCTTCGGACGGCCGCTGCGTCGCGACGACGAACAGCGGCGCCGCCGCGAGCTCGACCGCGAAGAAGTCGAGCAGCGCCAGCGAGGCGCGGTCGGCCCAGTGCAGGTCCTCGACGAAGATCGCGACCGGCCGCTCGCGCGCGATCCGCCGCAGCGCCGTCGCGACCGCGCGCAGCCGCTTCGCCTTGTGCTGCGGCAGGTCGGGATCGAGCGCCGCGGCGACCGCGCCGAGGTCGCCGGCAACCGCGGCGGGCGCGGTCTCGAGCGCGCGCGCGACGGCCAGGACGAAGGGCGCGTACGGCTCGCGGACGTGCTCGAGCGCGTGCGCGTCGAGCGTGAGCGCGCGCAGCTCGTGGGCGCGGCGGCGCAGCTCGGCCAGCAGCCGCGTCTTGCCCATCCCCGCGTCGCCTTCGACGAAGGTCAGCGACGCGGTCCCCGCTTCGAGCACCGCGTCGAGCCGCCGCATGAGGAAAGCGCACTCGTCGTCGCGCCCGACCAGTCGCGGCGCGACGAGCGGCGACGAGATCATGCCCGGCAGTTTCGCCTCGCCGGGGAACGCCCCCCGGCGCCGAACCGGCCGGGGTGAGCTATCGGTCGAAGTTCGTGGTCGAGCCCGGGAAGCGCGTGCGCCTGGACGACGTCGATCCGGGCTGGACCGGCAAGCACGTGAACGAGGACGACGCGCGCGCCGCGATCGGCCGCGACGTGGAGCGGCTCGAGAAGCTGCAGTACCGCCTGTACGCCGAGAACCGGCGCTCGCTGCTGATCGTGCTGCAGGCGCCCGACGCGGGCGGCAAGGACGGCACGGTGCGCCACGTGTTCCGCGCCTTCAACCCGCAAGGCGCGAGCGTCCACGGCTTCAAGGTCCCGACCGCCGAAGAGGCCGCGCACGACTTCCTGTGGCGCGTCCACGCCGTCGCGCCGGCGCGCGGCCGCATCGCGATCTTCAACCGCTCGCACTACGAGGACGTCCTGGTGCCGCGCGTGCACGGAACCGTTCCGCGCGAGACGATCGAGAAGCGGTACGACCGCATCAACGACTTCGAGAAGAACCTCGTCCAGGCCGGGACGCACGTCCTCAAGTTCTACTTGCACATCGGCAAGGACGAGCAGTTGCGCCGCTTTGCGGCGCGGCTCGACGACCCGCACCGCCGCTGGAAGATCAGCGAGTCGGACTACACCGAGCGCGAGCACTGGGACGAGTACCGCCGCGCGTACGAAGACGCGCTCGAACGGACGAGCACGAACCGCGCGCCGTGGTTCGTGATCCCGGCGAATCACAAGTGGTTCCGCAACCTCGCGGTCGCGCGCATCGTCGCCGAGGCTCTGGACGAGCTCGATCCGCAGTTTCCGCCGCCCGCGGTCAACATCGACGAGATGCGCCGCCGGTATCACGAAGCCGGCGGCGCGGAGAACGGCGGCTAGGGGAGCCGCATCGTCGAGCGCAGCGCGCGGTCGCGCAGCGCCGGGGGCAGCATCGCGACGACGGAGCCGGCGCGCGCGGAGCCGCCGAGCAGGTACGTCGCGCGCGGCTTCGCCGCGATCAGCGCGTGCAGGATCGCGCGGCTGACGCGCTCGACCGGCATCCCGGCGCGCTCCTCGCGCGCCGTCTGCGCGAACACCGCTTCGACCTGATCGCCGTAGTGCTCGAGCGCCTGCGGCCCGAGCTGCGCGAGCAGCCCATCGCGCGAGTCGCGTCCCTTCTGCCAGATCGGCGTCTTCACCGAGCCCGGCTCGATCAGCGAAACCGCGATCCCGGCCGGGCGCAGCTCGACGCGGAACCCGTCGGCGAACGCGCGCAGCGCGAACTTCGACGCGCTGTACGGCGCGATGAACGGAACCGAGAGCCGCCCGGAGATCGACCCGACGAAGGCGAGCCGCCCGCGCGAGGCGCGAAGCTGCGGCAAGAACGCCTTGGCGACCGCGAGCGCGCCGAACACGTTCACCTCGAACTGCCGGCGGATCTCGTCGAGCGGGAGAAACTCGAGCGGGCCGGCGACCGCGATCCCGGCATTGCCGACCACGCCGCGCAGCGTGAGCCCGCTCTCGCGAACCGTCCGCGCCGCGGCATCGACCGAGTCCGCATCGGTCACGTCGAGGGTGAGCGGGCGGATGCGGTCGTGCAGCGTCGTGACCCGCGCCGCATCGGCGGCGTTCCGCACGCCGGCGAACGCCACGAATCCTTCGCGCGCGATGAGTGCGGCGGCGTCGGCCCCGATCCCGCTCGATGCACCGGTGATGACGACGGCGTCGCGGCGCGACTCGTTCACGTCGATTCGGTCCTTTCCGTCACGGCACCGTCGCGCGCGGCGCGCGCGTCGCGGTTGAGCCGGCGCTGGATGCGCGCGTCGCCGAAGACGAGGTCGGTGAAGCCGGGGAAGGTTTTCACGATGAAGACGGGGATGCGATAGCGCGCCGGGACGATGTGCGCGCGGCGCGGCCGGTCGATCGCCGCGGCGATCGCCGTTGCGACGACCTCCGGCCCGGGCAGGCCGCTCATCGCGGCGTTCATCGGCGTGCGCACGAAGCCCGGTTCGATCAGCGTCACCCCGATCCCGTAGCTGCGAACCTCGCGCCGGACGCTGTCGCTCAAGCCGCGCAGCCCGAACTTGGAGGCGGAATAGATCCCCATCACGCCGGCCTCGCCGGCGACCGAGCCGACGGTGACGATCGCGCCGCCCCGCTGTGCCTTCATGATCGGGAGCACCGCGTGGATCAGCCGTGCCGCGCCGAGGAGGTTCACCGCGAGAACCCGTTCGATCTCGGCGTCGCTGCTGTCGCACAACGACGGCGACGAGCCGATCCCGGCGGCGTTCACCATCGCGTCGACGCGCCCGAAGCCGACCAGCGTCCGCGCCACGAGCGCGTCGACGTCGTCGCGGCGCGTGATGTCGGTCGCGACGACGCTGACGCGCTCGCCGACGTGTGCCACCTCGGCCCGGAGCGCGGCAAGCAACGCGTCGTCGAGCGCGCTCGCGACCACGCGCATCCCGCGCGAGAGCAGCTCGCGAACCGTCGCAGTGCCGATCCCGCCCGACGCGCCCGCGACGATCGCGACGCGGTCGCCGCCGTTCGGCGAGGGCATCGTCAGCGCACTTCGCGCAGGACGCCGGTGTTCACGTCGTAGACGAAACCGCGGACCCCCTCGCGGTACGGCAAGAACGCATGCTCGCGCACGCGCGCCAGCGCGCGGCGCACCGCCTCCTCAACGTCGTCGAAAGCGCCGAACCGGTATGGCGGCGGCTCGCCCGCCTCGGCCTCGAGCTGCGCCTCCATCTCGCCGTCACGAATCTTCTGCAGCCCGCAATCGGTGTGGTGGACGAGCGCGATCTCGCGCGTGCCGAGGACGCGCTGCGAGAGGACGAGCGAACGGAGCACGTCGTCCGTGACCAGCCCGCCCGCGTTGCGGATCACGTGCGCGTCGCCCGTGTCCAAACCGAAGAGGCCGAACACGTCGATCCGCGAGTCCATGCACGCCACGATCGCAAGATGCTTCGCGGGCGCTACGGGTCGCGGACCGCCGAACCGCGCGGCATGCAGCCGCGCTTCGGAGAGCAGGTCGTCGAGCACGGAACGGGACGGGTTCACGCCCGTCCCGTTAGTTCTGGAAGGCGCTGATCCCGTTCGGCGTCCCGTTTCCGGTCGGCGCGTCGTAGCCGGGTCCGGCGGTGCAGAGGATCGACGGCGTGCACCAGCCGTTGAAACCGGTCGTGACGTCGTTCAGCCCGTTCTTGGCCTTGTACAGGATCTTCCCGGGGAAGGGGTTGTCGTCGGAGTGGCCGGTTCCGTAGCCGGCGAGGCCGTAGATCGCGGCGATGGCAGGTGCCGTCGCGCTCGTCCCGCCGATGACGCCCCAGAGGTTCGGGAACCAGCCGTCGTTGTTGGTGTCGTACACGGCGACCCCGGTCGAGGCGTCGCCGACGTAGGCGACGTCGCCGTAGACGCGGGACGGGAACGAGACGACGCGCCCGGACCGCTCCGTGTAGGTGCCGACGCAGCTCGGATCGGTCTTCTGCCACGGCGACGCCGGCTCGAACATGCTGCACCCGCTGCCCGATTGCTGGAGCGCTTGCTCGTGCCAGCCGCGCGGCGAGGAGTCGCGCGTCAGCGTGGTCCCGCTGCTCGCGACGACGCTCGGGAACGAGGCCGGGATCAGCGCGCCCGTCGGGCCGCCGAACGCGTTCGGCGCCGAGGGGTTCAGCGAGTACCCGTAGTCGCCCGTCGCCGCCACGACCGCGATGCCGGGATGCACGTAATACGGCAGCAGCCCGTCGTTCGCGATCGGTCCGGGATCCGTTGGCGACTCCTGCGAGACGTAGCTGTTCGAGATCGCCGTCGCGCCCAGGCGGGCCGCCGTGTTGACGCCCTCACCCATGTTGTTCATCACGTCGTTGTCGGGCTCGACGAGCAAGATCCGGCACTTCGGGCAGTTCGCCGAGACCATGTCGAGGTCGAGCGAGCTCTCCACGAGCCACGGAAGCGCGTCGCCGGTCGGCGCCGGCGGGAGCGGTCCGCTCTGACCGGCCTGGTTGACCTTCTTGAAGCAGCCGTTCGCGGTGGTGCAGGCCGGAAGCCCGTACATCGCGCGGTAGACGGACATGTCTTGCTCCGCGCGCGGGTTGTCGAAGGCGTCGACGATCGCGATCACCGAGTCGCCGCCCCGCGTTTTCGCGGCGGACGCGGTATTGTAGGCGTCCTGCAGATCGTCCGGCCCGTAGCCCTCCGGCAGCGTCTTCTTCTTCAGAAGGCTTCGCGTCCCCGACGCCAGGCCGGTGGACGGGTGCGTGAGGACATACGCCGAGCACCTCGCGCGGCCGCGAATCGGCGGGCCGCAGACCTGACGAATCGCCCCGGACGATAACCCGTCCGCCAGCGATGTGGTCTGGTGTCCGGCCTCCGCCGAGGTCGTCGAGTTTGCTGCACGGGGGGCAAAGCTCCCCGCGCCGCCGCCGCATCCTGCGAGGAAAAGCGCGCTCATCATGAGCGTGCCGAGCGTCATTCGTTGCACTCGGGCACCTCGTTCCAAAGGCAAATCGGCGCGGCCATTTCGTGCCGCATCCGGTTCCCGGCCTACTAACGCGCCTCGCCTGGGTTTCCTCTCGAACCGCCCGGCCGGACGCCGAAACTATGGAGTACCATAGCAAATCGCGCCGTACGGTCCTGGGACGTGTCTTGGAACCACGACCCGGAGACGACGGCCGCCAAAACCAGCACGCCGTACAGCAGCATCCCGGCCGCGAGCGCGACGAAAAGGCCGCCGGCCGAGCCCGTCAGCCGCACCGCCAGCCACCCGCCCACGAGCGCGACGCCCATCCGCACGAAGCCGGCCACGAGCGGCCAGCGCAGCCTCCCCGCACCCTGCGAGGCGAAATACAGCGAGAGCCCGAGGCCGAAGAACCCGTAGAACGGGCCGGCGGCGCGCAGATACGCGCTCCCGGTCGCCAGCATCGCGGGGTCGTGCCCGAACAGCGAGAGCCAGGCCGCCGGACGGAGCGCCGCGGCGAGTCCGATCGCTTCGGTCAGCGCGAACGCGATCGCGCCGCCGGTGAAGGCGATGCGCAGCGCGCGCTCCGGCTGTCCCGCGCCGAGATTCGTGCCGACCAGCGCGACCAGCGGTGCGCCGAGCCCGAAGACCAGCGGGATCAGGAGATACTCGAGCCGCGCGCCGGTGCCGTAGCCGGCGACGCCTTCCGGACCGGCGACGCTCGCGACCAGCGCGGTGGCGACGCCGATCGTCACGTTCGTCTGCACCGACGAGACGGTCGCGACCGCGCCGACGCTCAGGATGTCGCCGAACAGCTTGGCGCGCAGGCGGACCGCTGTGAGGCGCACGACGCTGCGACCGGAAAGCACGTACCACCCGAGGACCGCTGCGCCGGTCGCGAAGCTGATCACCATCGCGACGCCGCCGCCGGCGATTCCGAGCGCCGGGAAGGGCCCGAGCCCGTAGATCAGCACCGGCGAGAGCGGGACCAGGATCAGGACGCCGGCGCACACGACCAGCGCCGGGACCAGCATGTTGCCCGTGCCGCGGACGGCGCTCGCGAGCGCGTTCATGATCCACAGCAGGACGTTGCCGGCGAAGACGACGTTCGAGTACGCCAGCGCCGCCGCGAGCGAGCCCCCTCGCCCGCCGAGCGCCGCGTACAGCTCGCGCCCGAAGACGAGCGCCAGCACCGAACAGACGCTCCCGATCGCGACGCTCGCGATCAGCGCGTGCACGACCAGCGCGTCGGCGTCCTCGGTCCGGCGCGCGCCGAGCGCGCGGGCGATCGACGAGGAGATCGCACCGCCGAGCGAACCGGCGGAGATCATCTGCATGAGCATCACCGCCGGAAAGACGAGCGCCATCCCGGCCAGCGCGTCGGTCCCGAGGCGCGAGACCCAGAACGTCTCGATCAGCCCGCTCGCCGCCTGCGCGACCATCACCACGACGTTCGGCCAGGCCATCCGCAGCAGCAGCGGGAGGATCGGGGCGCGCAGCAGCGCGGCAGTGCGAGGATCGATGCGCGCGGCCTCCATCGCCGCATGATACGCTAGTGGATTGCATATTGCAAGTCACAGCGGGCGAGGTAACGGCGCGCGGCCCGGCGAGAACCACTCCATGCCGCCCGCCGCCGCGATCGAGTTCTCCGGCGTTCACAAGTGGTTCGGGCCGAACCACGTCCTCGACGGGATCGATCTCTCGATCGCGAGCGGTGAGGTCGTCGTGGTGATCGGCCCGTCGGGCTCGGGGAAGAGCACGCTGATCCGCTGCGTCAACGGGCTCGAAACGGTGCAGCAGGGCTCCGTGCGCGTCGGCGGACGGCGGCCGAGCGCGGGCGGCGCCGAGCTCGCCGCGATCCGCCGTGAAGTCGGGATGGTGTTTCAGGTGTTCCATCTCTATCCGCACAAGACGGCGCTCCAGAACGTCACGCTCGCGCCCGTCACCGTGAAGCACGTGTCGCGCGAGCAGGCGGAGCGCGAGGGCCGCGCACTGCTCGAGCGCGTCGGACTCCCCGAAAAGGCGGGCGCGTATCCCGCGCAGCTCTCCGGCGGACAGCAGCAGCGCGTCGCGATCGCGCGCGCGCTCGCGATGCAGCCGCGGGTGCTGCTCTTCGACGAGCCCACCAGTGCACTCGACCCGGAGATGATCAAGGAGGTGCTCGACGTCATGAAGGACTTGGCGCACACCGGGATCACGATGGTCGTCGTGACGCACGAGATGGGTTTCGCGCGCGAAGTCGGCGACCGCATCGTCTTCATGGACGCCGGCCGCATCGTCGAAGAAGCCGCCCCCGAACGCTTTTTCACCGCCCCCAAAAACCCGCGCGCCCAAACCTTCCTCTCCAAAATCCTCACCCACTAGCACCCGCTGAGCCACACGCAATGTCACCCCGCACCACACCCCAATGTCACCCTGAGCCACACCCAATGTCACCCTGAGCTTGTCGAAGGGTGAGAGGTACCCATGAACGTCAGCCGCCTCGCCATCCTCACCGCCTCGTTCGCAGCCGCCGCGACGCTCGCGCTCGCCCCGGCGCTCCCGGCGCGCGCCGCCGACGACAACTCGCTCGACGCGATCAAGAAGCGCGGCGTGATCAAGATCGGCGTCAAGTATGACGCGCCGCCGTTCGGCTCGCTGAACCCCCAGACGAATCAGGTCAGCGGCTTCGACGTCGACGTGGCGCGGGCGATCGCCAAGCACGTCCTCGGCTCGGCCGACAAGGTCCAACTCGTGCAGGTCAAGTCCGACAACCGCATCCCGCTGGTCGAGAACGGCGACATCGACGCGTTCGTCGCGACGGCGACGATCACGCCGGCCCGCATGAAGACGATCAACTTCTCCAACGTCTACTACCGCGCCGGGCAGTCGCTGCTGGTGAAGAAAGGCTCGCCGATCAAGAGCTACCGCGACCTCGAGGGCAAGGGCGTCTGCTCGGTGCAGGGCTCGACGCCGGAGCAGACGATCCGCCGCCTCGTTCCGAAAGCGAACGTGATCACGTTCGAGACGTATCCCGAGTGCCTGACCGCGCTGCGCGGCGGCCGCATCGATGCCGTGACGACCGACAACGTGATTCTCGGCGGCTACGCGGCGCAGGACCCGAACGGCCTCGAACTGGTCGGCGGCCTCTTCACGTTCGAGCCGTACGGGATCGGAATCAAGAAGGGCAACGACTCGCTGACGAAAGCGATCAACGACACGCTGGCCGACCTCAAGAAGAACGGCGAGTACGCGAAGATCCACGAGCAGTGGCTCCATCACAAGGTCCCCGCCGACTTCAACGACTGGTTCAACATGCCGGCCGCGACCGCCGCGGACAAGTTCGCGAGCCAGAAGCCCGGCTAGACGCCCGTGGACTGGTCGGTCCTGCGCGAGAACGCGGGGCTTCTCGCGCAGGGTCTCCTGGTCACGCTCGAGGTCTCCGCGCTGGCGCTGGTGCTGGCCCTTGCGCTCGGCGTGATGATTGCGACGCTCCGCGCCGCGCCGGCGGCACCGCTCCGCGCGACCGGAACCGCGTACGTCGAGTTTCTGCGCAACATCCCGCTGCTCGTGCAGCTCTTCTTCCTCTACTTCGGGCTCCCGAGCATCGGGATCCGGCTCGACGCGTTCCTCTGCGGTGTGCTGGCGCTCGGCGTCTATACGTCCGCGTTCGTCGCCGAGGCGATCCGCAGCGGAATCGCCGGTGTCCCGAAGGGGCAATTGGAAGCCGGCCTCTCCAGCGGGATGCGGTACGCGACGGCGATGCGGCTGATCGTGCTGCCGCAAGCGGTCGCGAAGACGATTCCGCCGCTCGGCAACACCGCGCTCAACCTCATCAAGAACTCATCGCTGGTGAGCACGGTCTCGGTGCTCGACGTCCTCGGGGTGGCCAACCTCATCGGCGCGCGCACGTTCCAGTACGTCCCGATGTTCGCCGGCGCCGCGCTCTGCTATTTGATCCTCACGCTGCCGACCGCGTTCGCGGTGAACGTGCTCGAACGGCGGTACTCACGGTGAGCGATCTCGGCTGGCTCTTCAACCGCGGCACGCTGACGTTTCTCGCGGGCGGGCTCGGCGTCACCCTCGAGCTCACCGCGATCTCGATCGCGCTTTCGTTCATCGCCGGCGTGTTGCTTGCGCTCGCGCGGCTCTCGCGCTTCCGGCCGCTCAGCGTCGCGGCGACGATCTACATCGAAGGGATGCGCGCGCTCCCCGTCCTGCTCGTCATCTTCTTCGCCTACTTCGCGCTGCCGCGCGTCATCGGGATCAAGCTCGAGCCGTTCACCGCCGGGGTCATCGCGATGAGCGTATTCACCGCCGCGCTGATCGCGGAGATCGTCCGCGCCGGCATCGTGGCGGTACCGAAGGGCTTGATCGAAGCAGCCCAGTCACAGGGACTCACCGGCGCGCAGGTGCTGCGCATCGTCGCGCTCCCGATTGCGCTCCGCCAGATGATGCCGGCACTGGTCGCACAGTACGTCACGCTCCTCAAGGACACGTCGCTCACCGCGGTGATCGGCATCCTGGAGCTCACCCGCCGCGGCCAGATCGTCTTCGCCCAGCCCCCGTTCCAGCCGATCCCCGTCTTCGCGCTGATCGCACTGATCTATTTCACCGCCAACTTCGGCCTCGCCCAAATAGGCCGCCGCCTCGAAACGCGAGCGATGGCGTAATTCGGCTTCGCACGACGGACGAGCGTCTAGGCCGAGGACGGACAGGTCGTCGTGCGTATTCCGCAGGAACCTCTCGCATGTCGAGGCTGATCTACATCACGAATACGTCGCTCGACGGTTACGTGGAGGACGCAACGGGTTCGTTCGATTGGGTCGCTCCCGATGAAGTACACGCTTTCATCACAGAGTTGATGCGGCCGATTGGAACCGTTCTCTGCGGGCGACGACTCCACGAGACGATGGCCTACTGGGATGCGCAAGTGGAAGGCTATCCACCGGAATACCGCGAGTTCGCCCGGATCTGGCAGCAGCGCCAGAAGATCGTCTTTTCACGAACGCTCGCACACGCTACGACGCGGAACACGCATGTCGAGCGCGACTTCGACCCCCAGGCTATTCGGAAGCTCAAGCGGGAATCGGAGCACGACATCAGCATCGGCGGCGCCGAGCTCGCGGGGCTTGCCCTCGAAGCGGGTCTTGTCGACGAATGTCAGATCTTTATCAACCCGGTGATCGTCGGTGGCGGAAAGCCTGCATTCCGAGCCGCCTTACGACGCAATCTGGAACTTCTCGAGACGCGCCGCTTCGGCAACGGAGTCGTCCAGGTGCGCTATCGCATACGTGGCGTTACCGCTTGAGGAACGAGCGAGGTTTCGTTCTCCGCATCGGAAGGCGGGCTTGGGCGGTTGAAGTGCAGGATGAACGGTTGGACGCTGGCGGGGACTAGCTTTCTTGCTTCCGCGGTGGAGGCGGTCGAGGCGCTGACGATCGTGCTCGCGGTCGGGATCGCGCGGTCGTGGCCGGTCGCGCTGCGGGCGACCGCCTACGCGCTGCTCGTCCTCGCGGCGATCGTCGCGGTGTTCGGGCCGGTGCTGCATTTGATCCCGATCGACCAGCTCAAGCTCGTCGTAGGGATCGTGCTGACGCTCTTCGGCCTCGCCTGGCTCCGCAAGGCGATCCTCCGCTACGCCGGGCGCAAGTCGTTGCGCAACGAGGATGCGGCGTTCGAGCGCGAGCTCTCGACGCTGCGCGCCGTCGAGGAAGCGCAAGCCGACCGCGTCGGATTCGTCACGGCGTTCAAGGCCGTCCTGATCGAAGGGCTGGAGGTCGCGATCATCGTCGTCACGTTCGGTGCGGGCTCGACGCTTGCGCTCGGGTGGTCGGCCGCCGGCGCCGCGGCGGCGGTCGTGCTGGTTGCGATCGCCGGGCTGGCGCTCAAGCAACCCGCGTCGCGCGTCCCCGAGAACACGATGAAGTTCGTCGTCGGCGTCATGCTGACGTCGTTCGGAACGTTCTGGACCGGAGAAGGGCTCGGCGTCGCGTGGTGGGGGAGCGACCTCGCGCTGCTGTACCTCGCGCTGTTCTATCTCGCGGTTTCGGCCGTTCTCGTCGCGGCCGCGCGGGCGCCGCGAGTGGTGCGCGCGTGAGGCTCGCCGCGATCTGGGAGTTCATCGCCGGCGACTCGCGGCTCGCGCCGGTCGCCGTCGCAATCGCCGTGATCCTGGCGCTGGTCTTGCTCCGGAGCGGCGCGCCGAGCGCCGTCGTCGGCCCGAGCTTCGCGGCGGTCGTCGCCTGCGGCCTCGCGGCCGCCGTCTTCGAGCGGCGCTAGCGCCGAGAGCTTAGGACCCGCCCGTCTCCGAGCTCATGCCGCGCGTCGAGACGACGCCGTACCGGCGGTCGAGGCGCCGGCGGTCCTCGGCGAACATCTCGCGAACGCGAGCGGCTTCCTTGACGGCGGCGTCCTGCGCCTTCACGCCGTCTTCTTCGCTACGAAGCTTGGCGGCGGCTTTGATGGTCGATCGTGAGGCCATCCCGTTTCGCTTCGCTAACGATGCGGAAACACCCCTCGGCCGACCGGACGTCGAGCCGCTGCCGTCTTCTACCGTCCGAGGATGACGCTCATCAGCGAGCGCGCCTCGGTGTAGCCGGGCGGGACCGCGAACCGGTTGGCGGGCGGTGCACCGGGCGTCAGATCATCGACCGCGTACGACAGCTTGCCGCTGTACGCCACCATGCCGGGCTCGATCGAAAGCTCGAGCGTCACCGGGAAGACCGCATAGTCGTCGGCGAGCTGCGTCGTCGCCGTGATGTGCGAGGTCGCGCGATCGTTCTTGTTTCGCACGTTCAGCTCGAACGCGAGACCCGTCGTCGGCAGCCCCACCGTCGTCGTGTGGCCGGTGAGCTTCAGCGAGAGATCGAGCACGTCGAGGTTCTTCAGCGGAGACGTCCGGCGTACCGTCGCGCGCGGAGCCGGGCTCGGCCGCGGGCTCGCGCGCGGCTGCGCCGTCGGGCTGGCCGAGGCGCGCGGAAGGAACGGCTGGCTGCGATACTGCTTCGTCGCGTCGTTCCAGACGGTCAGCGTGTTCGCGCGGCGGTCGATCACCGCGGTGAAGCTGATCGGCGGAATCGGCAGCGCGCTGCTCTTCACCGACACGACGTCGAGCCGGGTCTGCAGGTCGCGCTGCGCGACGGCGAGCTGCGCCGAGCCGTCGTAGGTCGTCCCTTGGGCCGCAACCGTCACGTTGGCGTGCGCGTGCGCCGCGAAGCCGCTCGGCGTAGGAACCGCGCTCGGCGACGGGCGCGGCGACTGCGCGTCCGCCGCGCCGGCCAAGCCGGCGAACACGACCAGCGCCGCTGCGGTGAGGCCCCCGAGACGAACGATCATCGGCATTCCTTACGCCCCGTGCGGCGGCGAACCTGGGCGCGCCGCGGTGGGGAGCCGCGCGCTCCGCTGCGAAGAGCGATCCCGACGCCTCGGAGGAGCAGCGATGAGTACGGTACGAGTCTTGGTCGGCACGCGCAAAGGTGCGTTCGTGCTCAACGCCGACGGAACGCGCAAGCAGTGGGACGTGAGCGGTCCGCATTTCGCGGGCTGGGAGATCTACCACGTGAAGGGATCGCCGGTCGATCCGAATCGTCTGTACGCTTCGCAGAGCTCCGGCTGGTTCGGGCAAGTGATCCAGCGTTCCGACGACGGCGGGCAGACCTGGAACCCGATGGGGAACGAGTTCACCTACGCCGGCGTCCCCGGGACGCATCAATGGTACGACGGCACGGCGCGGCCGTGGGAGTTCAAGCGCGTCTGGCATCTCGAGCCGTCGCTGAACGATCCCGACACGGTGTATGCGGGCGTCGAAGACGCCGCACTGTTCCGCTCCACCGACGGCGCGAAGAGCTGGCACGAATTGCCGGGGCTGCGCGAGCACGGCTCGGGTCCGCGCTGGCAGCCGGGCGCAGGCGGGATGTGCCTGCACACGATCATCCTCGATCCGAAGGACCCGCAGCGGATCTTCATCGCGATCTCCGCGGCGGGCGCGTTCCGCAGCGACGACGGCGGGACGACCTGGCAGCCGATCAACCGCGGCTTGAAGTCGGAGGGGCTCCCCGAACCCGAAGCGGAGGTCGGCCACTGCGTTCACCGGATCGCGATGCACCCGTCACGGCCGAACGTGCTGTTCATGCAGAAGCACTGGGACGTGATGCGCAGCGACGACGCGGGCGACTCGTGGCGCGAGGTGAGCGGCAACCTGCCGACCGACTTCGGGTTCCCGATCGACGTCCACGCGCACGAGCCGGAGACGGTCTACGTGGTCCCCATCAAGAGCGACTCCGAGCACTTTCCGGTCGACGGAAAGCTCCAGGTGTACCGCAGCCGCACGGGCGGCGATGCGTGGGAGGCTCTGACGAACGGGCTGCCGCAGCGCGACTGTTACGTCAACGTGCTGCGCGACGCGATGGCGGTCGACCGGCTGGACTCGTGCGGCATCTACTTTGGCACGACCGGCGGCCAGGTCTATGCATCGGCCGACGCCGGCGACTCGTGGGCGCCGATCGTCCGCGATCTTCCGCCGGTCCTCTCCGTCGAGGTGCAGACGCTGCCGTGATTCGCGTGGTGCTGCCGGCGCACTTGCGGACGCTTGCGCGCGTCGGCGGTGAGGTGACGCTGGACCTCGGCGGTACGCCGACGCAGGGCGCGGTCCTCGATGCGCTCGAGGACCGCTACCCGGTGCTGCGCGGGACGATTCGGGATCACGTGACGCTCAAGCGCCGTCCCTTCGTCCGCTTCTTCGCCTGCGAGCGCGATCTCTCGCACGACGCGCCCGATACGGCGCTCCCCGAGGCGGTCGCGAGCGGCGCCGAGCCGTTTCTGGTCGTCGGCGCCATGGCCGGCGGGTAGCCGGAGCGGGGCGCATCGTCTAGTACCCGCCGCGCGCAGCCGTCGCGCGGTGCATGGGGACGCCGAACGCGCGCACGAGCCGCTCGAGTCCGCGCCACAATCCGATGCGGTCGAGCGCCGGATTCAAGAAGTTCGTGAAAGTGCAGAAACGGCTCGCATACGGGCGCTTGTGGTGCTCGGCGTGATGCGCGGTCGACTGCAGCAGGCCGATCGTTTGCAGCCTGCGCACGAGGCGCGGCGGATTCGCGCTGTGCGCCCACAGATGAACCTGGTTCGACTGCGAGGCGAGCGCGACGATGAGGTACGCCTGCCATGCGTGCACGCCGCAGAGCGCGAGGACGACGCCGACCGCCAGCGAGAGCACGATGCAGACGCGGTTCGTGCCCCAGTAGTCGCCTGCGCGGATCGCCCCCGGCCGCCGGTGGTGCTCGATGTTGTCCTGCACGATCCAGCGGTCGAGCAGCGCCGACTTGCCGGGTGCGGTCCACGTGTCCTCGAGCCAGTGCAGCAGACCGGAGAGCACGTCGACGGCGAGCAGGCACGCGAAGACGGATAGGACGTCGAAGACGACGGATGAGAGCAGGTGCATCGAAGACCTCTGAGCGGTGATGTGCGCTCACTGTAGGTCTCAGGCGATGCGCGGAGCGTCCGTAGAACTACCGATCGGGGCCTGCGGAGCGGCGCAGCAGGAGCGCGCGCTCGCGCGCGTTGCGCGTCAGCGAGGCGGCGCGCACGAACTCCTCGCGCGCTTCATCCGGGCGGTCGAGCTTCTCCAGCAGATCGGCGCGCACCGCCGGCAACAGATGGTACTCCGCCAGCGACGGTTCGCCGCTGAGGCGGTCGACCAGCGCGAGTCCCTCGGCCGGGCCGAACGCCATCGCCACCGCGACCGCGCGGTTCAGCTCGACGACCGGTGAAGCCGAAAGCGCCGCCAGCGCGTCGTAGAGCGCGACGATCCGGCGCCAGTCCGTCTGGTCGGGCGTCCGCGCTTGCGCGTGACAGGCCGCGATCGCCGCCTGCAGCGCGTACGGCCCGAGGGCGCCGAGCCGCTGCGCGCGCTCCAGCGCCGCGAGACCGCGCCGGATGAGGACATGATCCCAGCGCCCGCGGTCCTGCTCGAGCAACGGCACCGGTTCGCCGGAGCGCCCGATCCGCGCGCGCAGCCGTGACGCCTGCAATTCCATCAGCGCGACGACGCCGTGCACCTCCGGCTCCTTCGGCGCGAGCTCGGCCAGCATGCGCCCGAGCCGCAGCGCGTCCTCGCACAGCAGCGGGCGCGTCCAGTGCTCGCCGGCCGTCGCGGAGTACCCCTCGTTGAAGATCAAGTAGATCACTTCGAGCACCGAGGCGACGCGCGCGCCGAGCTCGCCGGCGCGCGGAACCTCGAACGGGACGCCGGCCTCGCCGAGCGTGCGCTTCGCGCGGACGATGCGCTGTGCGATCGTCGCGACCGGCACGAGGAACGCGCGCGCGATCTCTTCCGTCGTCAGACCGCCGACCATGCGCAGCGTCAGCGCCACCCGGGCGCCGTTCGAGAGGACCGGATGGCAGCACACGAACACGAGCCGCAGCAGGTCGTCGCCGAGGTCGTCGTCGGCGGCCGTAACGGCCAGCGCCGCGTTCAGCTCGAGCTCCAGCTCGCGCCCGAGCTCCTCGTGCTTGCGCGCGAACCGCGTGCTGCGCCGCAGCGCGTCGATCGCGCGGCGTTTCGCGACCGACATCAGCCAGGCGCCCGGGTTCTCGGGGACGCCCGACTGCGGCCATTGCTCGAGCGCCGCGACCAGCGCGTCTTGCGCGAGGTCCTCGGCGAGCCCGACGTCGCGCACGACGCGCGCCAGTCCGGCGATGAGCCGCGCCGACTCGATGCGCCAGACGGCCTCGATCGCGCGGCGCGGCTCGCTTATTGCTGGTATCCCGACTGCGTCCGCAGCCGCTCTTCCTGCTCGCGCAGCTCCGGCGAGAGCGCGTCGCCGAAGTCGTCGGCTTCGAACACCTGGCGGATCTCGATCTCGCTCTCACCCTCGAACGGGTTCGGCGCGCGCTTCACCCACTCGATCGCTTCTTCTCTCGATGCGACCTGGAGCAGCCAGAAGCCCGCGATGAGCTCCTTCGTCTCGGTGAACGGCCCGTCGATCACCGTTCGCTGCGAGCCGGAGAACCGCACCCGCGCGCCCTTCGAGCTCGGCTGCAGCCCTTCGCCGGCGAGCAGCACGCCCGCCTTGGCCAGCTCCTCATTGTACCGTCCCATCGCCGTGAGCAGCTCTTCGCTCGGCATCACACCGGCTTCGCTCGCGTCGTTCGCTTTCACCATGACCATGAATCGCATCGTGACTACCTCCTACCGACACGTCGAACGGGCCGGGACCGAATTCGACATCGTACGAGTTTTTTTGCGTCGAACCCCTCCCCGGGCCGAAGACCGGCCGAGCGGGTTCAACGCGCGCCGCGCACGGGCACCACTCCGATGCGATTCTCATCTCCGTTGCTAGAGAGGGTTCATGGACAGGACGAAGTTCGGTCGCTCGGCGGCAATCGCGGTCGCCGCGCTGGCCATACCGATCGGCGCCGCGGCGCAGACGACGACCCCGTCGCAGCCGCAGGGGACGCAGCCCAGCGGTTCGATCGCGACGCCGAACCAAGATCAGCAGATTCAGTTCACCACACTGCAGGGCGCGATCGCCAAACAGGCGTCGGTCAACCAGGCGTTCTCGGCCGGAAACACGACGATCGCGCAAGGCGACATCGCGCTGGCGCCGGTGAGCCGCGTGCAGATGAGCGCCGCGGATCGCGCGACGCTCGACAAGGCGATGACGCCGAGCGCGCAGGCGGCGCTGCAGGCCGCGCTCGGGAAAGCGACCGTCTCGCTGGACAACCAGTCGGCCGGAACGCTCGGCGGACCGGGAACCTCGACGCTCGCCGAGCACCTCAAGCGCCTCGGCGTCGATCCCGCCAACGTCATCGCCGTCGCAGCGGGGCCGAAGGCCGCCGGCGGGAGCGGTCAGCTCGTGACCGTCTACTACCGCGACAAAGGGATGCCGCAGACGCCGGTCCACTAACCGCCGCACGACCCGGAGGGCGCGCACGTGAACTTAGCGCGCGACCTCCGGGAACGCCGGCGCGATCGGGGAACAGCCGTCCGGCGCACCGACCGGCGGCGTGTACGGCGACGGCGGGTTCGCGCTCACCCCGTACTCGAGCGGATAGAACGAGCCGCCGTCGGTCATCGTGAGCGTCGTCGAGGCGCCGGTGAAGTGCGGCGGAAGCTGGTACGTCGCCACCCAGTACGGCTGCTGCAGCCGTGCGCAGCCGATCTCTTTGAGCTGCCCGTCGACGATGAACGTGCTGCGCACCGGGCCGCCCAGCGGCTTTTCGTACAGATAGACCGGGCTCGCCGCGTCGGTCGGATTCGCGAGCGTGAACGTGATGCGATGCAGGACGCCGTAGTCGCCGTAGTCGCGTCCCGGATCGGCGGGATCGAGGTTGCGCGGGGTCGCGTTCCGCCCGCCGTACTGCACCGCGACATCCGGGCCGCCCGCGGTGTACGCGCTCGCGAGCGCGCCGAAACCCTCCAGGTCGAACACGCCGTGCCGGTGATGACCGTCGTACCCGACGCGCGGTCCCGCGAGATACGCATCGGGCCGGCTTCCGGCCGGCGACGCCAGAACGGTGACGGCCGCCGCTCCGCTCACGACCTGCACGTCGACCGCACCCGCAACGACCTCGCCCTGCAGCAGCAGCGCGTGCCGCACGACGAACGGACGCCCCGGGACGAGATCGACGACGGTCCCCTGATTGCCCAGCTCGTAGCGCAGCAGATCGCGCGAGACGGTGTGGCCGACGCTCATCACGTCGAGATCCGGCCCCGCGGCCGACTCGATGAGGTGCACGCGGGTGGGCGCCTGCGCCGTGAGCACGACGTCGAGATCGCGCGGCACGCC
>DASWRW010000033.1:0-23661 GCA_036402975.1 Candidatus Elarobacter sp.
TGCCGCAAGGAACAGCGCAACCAGCACGCCGATCGCGTAGTCCCGAATGAAGCGTTGCTCGAACGTGCCGTTTCCGACGTCCTTTGCGAACGACGACGCAATCGGTACGAACGCGCCGAGCGCCGCGGCGAAAAGCACCGATTCGAGTCGAAGCGGTGCCGCGCCGCACGCCTCGCTTCCATCCGGCGAGATGAGCGCCATGGCGGCGAACAGTGTCGCCGCCACGATAGTGATGCCGCGCGACCTGCGCTGCACGTCACTCCCGCGCGATCATGTCCTTTCGCGTCATCGATTCGGAGGTTGCGCCCCAGGCGGTTGAGCCGGCGCCGCGGGTTGTACTGGCGCCGCCGGTTGTACCGGTTGTGCTCCCTGTGGCGGCGGAGACGGCTCTTCGATCTCGACATCGTACGCGAACGATGCCGAACGCGCCGGTGCCGTGCTCGTCTGCGGAACCCTATTGGTAAGCGTGACCGTGACCTTCTTCTTCGGTGCTACGACGTCGGCGGCGACGAGCGGGATCGTGAGGTTCCGGTCGTCCTTGCGATCAGGCCGTTGTTCGCGACCATCGATCTCGGCTTTCATGTTCTCTTGGAAGTTCGCGCCGAAAACGTCCAACGGCTTCGGTGCGGACGACCGCACGATCTTTTTCGGCGTCGTGCTGATGATCGTCGGCGCGATCGCACTCCCGGCGCGCGCCGCATCCGCGGCCGCCGTCTTGAAGAGCGTCTCGAAGACCTCCTGGAGCTTGTCCGACGCCTGCTTCGAGAAGAGACCGACCAAACCGGCGATCGCCGCGAGACCGAACGGGTTGACGTCGGTCGTGCTCGGCGACGTCGTCGTTAGGATTCCGCCGCGGATCGCGAAGTAGAAGACATTCGCGAGCGAAACGCCGACCGGGATGCGGAGCACGTAGTACCATAGCCAGCGCGCGTCGTAGGTGCCGGCCCCGAGGTAGTCGCTGAACGAGGTCGCGACGTGCACGAACGCGCCGAGCGCGGCGGCGAGGGAGACGATGATCAACAGCCGCGTCTCGAACGGAAAGCCTAGTTCGTACCCGAAGATGTTCGCGCAGCGTAGCCACGGGTCGGCGATCTGCGCCTGCACCGAGACGCGAGCCGCGTTTTGCTGCTCGGTCGTCGTTCCAGCCGGACCGGCAGACGGCACCGCGGCTGGACTTGCGGTCGGCACCGGCGTCGCGGCCGGGGTCACCGTCGCAGTGGGCGTTGGTGTCGGCTTCTGCGACCCGGTCGGCTGGGGAATTGCGCCCCCGCCTGGTGCCGATACGGAGTTTTGCACTGCGCAGGCTTGGACTTGCGACGCCGGAACGTCTGAGTAGCGCACTGGCCACAACGCGAATAGCAAGTAGATGAGGACGCCCGCAATCTCCAGCATGGCGGTGCCGATCGGCCACACCTGCTTGGTCCGGAGCGCGATGATCACCATTGCGATGATGAACGAACCGAGGATAATCAGGTACCACACCGCCGTGACCTCCGCGACTTGGTGCTTGACAGTATACCCTTACAAAGCAGTCCAGGCAAGCATCCATCCTCCACGATAAAGTATGAGGGCGGGCTTTGCCCGTCGTCTAAGATGAGGGCGATGGTCATGGACCCCGCCGGGAAGGGCGCTTACGTTCGCGAGATGTTCGCGGCGATCGCTCCCCGCTACGACCGGGCGAACCGGCTCCTCACCGCAGGCGTGGACGAGGCGTGGCGCCGCCGCGCCGTCGCCGAGCTGGCCGCGCCGAAAGGCGGCCGGGTCGTCGACCTGTGCTGCGGAACGGGCGACCTCGCGTTCCACCTGGTCAAGACCGACCCGTCGCTCGAGGTCGTCGGGGTCGACTTCACGCCCCCGATGCTCGACGCGGCCCGCGCTCGCGCGGCCCGCGAGGACAAGGGCGCACGCGCGCGGTTCGTCGAGGGCGACGTGGCCCGGCTGCCGTTCGCGGACGCGAGCTTCGACGGGGCGACGATGGGCTTCTCGCTGCGCAACGTCGTCGACGTGGTCGCGACGCTCAAAGAAGCGCGCCGGGTGCTGAAGCCGGGGGCGCGCTTCGTGAACCTCGACGTGACGAAGCCGGCGAACCCGCTGGTGCGGCGCTTCTTCGGGGCGTACTTCTACGGGATCGTCCCGCTGGTCGGCGGGCTCGTCGGCGGGTCGAAGACCGCGTACCGCTACCTGCCGAACTCGCTGACGAACTTCCCCGACGCGGACGGCCTCGCCGAGCGCTTCCGCAGCGCCGGCTTCGGCGACGTGCGGACGATCCGGCTCGGCTTCGGCGCGATCGCGCTGCACGTGGGGACGGCCTGATGCTGAACCGCGCGCGCGGCGAGCGCGACCTGTACGCGATGGTCGAGGAGTTCTTCCGCTCGTCGTTCGCGACCGACAACGAGCTGATCACCGAGGCCGTCCGGCGGATGCTCTCCGCGGGCGGAAAGCGGCTGCGCCCGCGCTTCACGCTGCTCGCCGCCGAGGCGGTCGGCGGCGGCGCCGAGGAACACCTGCCGCTGGCCGCGTTCATGGAGCTGATCCACGTCGCGACGCTGATCCACGACGACGTCGTCGACGGCGCCGAGACGCGGCGCGGCGTCAACGCGACGGCGGTCGACTTCGGCAACCGCATCAGCGTGCTCGCCGGCGACTACCTCTTCGCCTGGATCTTCAAGAACGTCACCGCCGGCTACGCGCACCCCATCCCGCACGTGCTCAGCTCGACGCTGGCCGACATCACCGACGGCGAGGTGCTCCAGCTCCGCGCGCTCGCCGACCTCGACACGACGCTCGCCGCGTACGTGGAGATCGCGACGAAGAAGACCGCCTCGCTGTTCGCCGCGTCCGCCGAGTGCGGGGCGCTGGCGGCCGGCGGCTCGCCGTTCGCGGTCAAGGCGCTGCGCGACTTCGGGACCGCGTACGGGATCGCGTTCCAGATGCGCGACGACCTGCTCGACCTGACCGCCGACGAGGCGACGCTCGGCAAACCGGTCGGCAACGACCTGCGCGAGCGGAAGATGACCGTGCCGCTCGTGCTGGCGCTCGAGGCCGGCGATCCTGACTTTCGCGCCGCCGTCGAAGGGTGCTTCGGGGACGACGGCGCCGAGCCCGACGTCCTGGCGGCGGTCGTGGCCGGGATCGGGGCGCAAGGCGGGCTGGCCCGGACGGAAGCCGTCCTCGGCGGTTACGTCGAACGAGCGAAACAGTCGCTCGCGCTGCTCGGGAATACGCCGGCCCGCGCCGAACTTGCCGCGCTCGCGGACGCCTTGCTCTAGAACCGGAGACCCTGTATGTTCACACCCGTCGAGCTCATCGCCGTCGCCGGCGTAGCGATCCTGATCTTCGGCGCCGACAAGCTGCCGAAGCTCGCTCGCAGCGCCGGCTTGGCGAAAAAAGAGTTCATGGTCGGCCAGGCCGAGGCCGACATCGCGGCCGAGCGCGCGCGCGACGAGGCGCGCAAGAACGCCGAAGCCGGCGCCCTGCTCGCCGAGCGCACCGGCGGCGCGACCGGCGCCGGCCAGACGACCATCGTCCCCGACCCGCAGACCGGCGCCCCCGGCCCGACCACCGTCGCGCGGCCGAACCCATAGGGTTCGCGGTAGCGTAGCATCGTGCTCCCGGAGCGGGCGCCGCTCGACGAGGAGACGCGCGAGCGCGAGATCGGCTGGGACCAGAAGGAGATGCCGTTCACGGAGCACCTGCGGGAGCTCCGAAACCGGCTCTTCATCTGCGTCATCACGGTGGGACTGCTCGCCGTGCTGCTGCTCTATCCGGCGTCGTGGGCGATCCCGCACCTGACGTCGCTCTATTTCGGCCCGCACATCCGGCTGCACGCGTTCGGCCCGGCCGACGCGGTGTGGGCGACCTTCAAGCTGTCGCTGTACGGCGCGCTCGTGCTCGGGCTGCCGGTGCTGCTGTACCAGATCTGGATGTTCTGCGTGCCGGCGATCCACCCGCGCACGCGCCGCGCGGTGTACTCGTACATCGCGCCGTCGTTCTTCCTCGCCCTGGGCGGGATCGCGTTCGCGCACTACCTGGTGATCCCGCGCGTCGTGTTCGCGCTCGACGCGTACACGCAGAAGATCGCCGAGGCGACGTACGGGATCGAGCCGACGATCAACCTCGTGCTGCTGCTGCTCCTGGCGTTCGCGATCGTGTTCCAGACGCCGGTGGTGATGCTGCTGACCGCGCGGATCGGCTTGGTCAGCAGCGGGCTGCTGCGCAAGTACCGGCGCCACATCGGCTTCGGAATGCTGGTCGCGGGCGGTTTCCTCGCGCCTGACGGCAATCCGATCACGATGCTGCTGATCGCCGGGCCGATGTACGTGCTGTTCGAGATCTCGATCTGGCTGATCGTCTTCATGGAGAAGCGTTGGAAGCGCGAACCGGTGAACGCGTAGCGCCGCGTCCGCTCGCCGCGCTGCGCGAGGGCTGGGACGAGCTGGTCCGGCTGTTCGCGAACATTCCCTTCGGCGTGTCGCTGCTCGCGCTGTGGGCGTTCCTCACCCTGATCGGCGTCGTGATCGAGCAGGGGAAGGACGCGGCGTTCTACGCGAGCGCGTACGCGCCGCCGGTCGCGCGGCTGATCGGACGGCTCGACCTCGGCAACATCTACCACAGCCCGGCCTACATCGGCGTGCTGGGGCTGATCCTGTGCTCGATGGCGGCCGCGACGTTCACCAAGGTGATTCCGCGCCGCATCCCGCGGCTGAACCCGGTGAAGATCGACGCGATCCCGCTTCACGCGACCGTGCGCGTGAGCGGAACGGTCGACGACGCGCGCGCGCGGGTCGGGGCGTTCTTCGCCGAGCGCGGCTGGCAGGTGCGCAAGCGCGCCTTCGGCGGCACCGAGTGGACGTTCGCCGACAAGAACAACTGGGCGCGCCGGGGCGTGCTGGTCGCGCACGCCGGCTTCGTCATCATCGCGATCGGAACGACGATCTACTGGGCGAAAGGCTACAGCGGGCAGTTCGCCGTGCTGAGCGGCGAGACGGCGACGATCCCCGAGAACGGCACGACGGTCGCGCTCGAGCGGTTCGCCTACCGCATCGACCCGATCCGCACGAAGGCGGGGCTCGTCTACCAGCCGATCGACTACGTCTCGAACGCGAAGATCACCGGCCGCGACGGCAAGCCGCGCGAAGCCGTGATCCGCGTGAACCAGCCGTACGACGCCGACGGCACGCTGGTCTATCAGGCGACGTACGGCTTCGCGATCGACTTCGTGCTGACGAAGGACGGCCGCCGCGTGCTCGGCCCGAGCCAGCCGCTCAAAGAGGGTGAAGGGTTCGCGATCGGCGGCACGTCGCGCTCGATCCAGTACCAGCGCTTCGTCGGCACGATCGACCGCGCGACCGGGATGCCGGCGGCCGACCCGCGCCCCAACGACCCCGGCGTCGTCGTGCAGGCGTTCGACGGCGACCGTCCGGCGGGCAGCGCGATGATCGCGCTCGGCCAGCCGGTCGATCTCGGCGCCGGCTACAAGCTGGAAGCGGCGCGCTACGTGCTGTACTCGGGCTTCCAGTACCGCTACGATCCGGGGATCCCGGTGGTCGGGCTCGGCGCGTTCGTGCTGCTCGCGGGGCTGTGCATCTCGTTCTACTTCTTGCCGGCGCGGTTGTTCGTGCTCGTGCGCGAGGCCGGCCCGGGGATCGCCGAACTCGGAATCGCCGCGACGACGGTGAAAGGCTACGACGTCTTCGAGGACCGCTTCGGGGAGATCGTCGAGCAATTGCAGCGGACGGAGCACGCCGGCGGCGACACGGCTTCGCCGGCGCCCGCGCGCGTGCTCGAAGGCGTGTAGACAGGAGAGCTCATGGACCCCTTCAGACAGTCGGTCGACCAGTGGCTGCTCGTCATCGGGATCGCGGCGTACGTCACCGCCGCGCTCGCGCTGTTCGGGTACTTCTTGCTGCGCTCGCCGGTGCTGCGCACGATCGGCATCCCGCTGGCCGCGATCGGCGCCGCCTCGCAGTTCGCCGAGCTCGGCGCGCGCTGGTGGATGACCGGCGTCTGGCCGCTGACGAACCTGTACGGGTCGCTCTCGCTGTTCAGCGCCTGCGCGGTGACGATCTTCCTGATCTTCGCGCTGCGCTACGACCTCGCGTTCGCCGGCGGCCCCGTGCTTGCGCTCGCCGCGATCGCGCTCGGCTACGCGACGACGTGGAACGAAGGCTACATGCCGGCCGTCCCGGCGCTGCAGTCGTACTGGATCAAGATCCACGTCCCGATCGTGATCGCGGCGTACGCGTCGTTCATGGTGTCGTTCTGCGTCGCGCTGATCTATCTCGTGAAGGCGGCGGCGGAAGATCGCTACCGCCACCTCCGCTTTCCGGTCCGCGGCGCGGCCGCGGGAGCGGGCGGTTCGCAGATCGACGTGCCGCTGAGCGCGTACACCGCGGCGCAGCAGCCGGTCACGTCACGCAGCGCCGCCGGCGTCCTGGGGACCACCCGCACCGATACGCCGGCGCTCGCCGACGCCGCGGCGGCCGGCGATGCGACGGCGCAGTGGTTCGCGAGCTTGCCGTCGCTGGCGCGGCTCGACGTGATGCAGTACCGCATCGTGGCGGTCGGCTTGCCGCTGCTCTCGCTCGGCATCATTACGGGCGCGATGTGGGCCAAAGAGGCCTGGGGCGCGTACTGGCAGTGGGATCCGAAAGAGACGGCCGCGCTGCTCTCATGGATCGTCTACGCGGCGTACATGCACTTGCACACGCGCCCCGAGTGGCGCGGCACGAAGACCGCCCTCGTCAACGTCCTCGGCTTCGTCTCGATCGTCTTCTGCTATCTCGGCGTCAACATCTGGATCAGCGGCCTCCACAGCTACAAGATGTAGAGGTTACGGGCCTGAGCCGCCTTGGCCGGGGGTTGCGGGGAGTGCGGGCATCGGGGTGGGTGGCGGAACCTGCGACGGGTTCTCCCAGATCGACTTCGCTTTGCCGGTGAGCTTGTCGGGTGCGCGCTTCATGAAGTAGGTGATCTGCCAGATCGACTTCTCGTCCAGCGACTTCGCGTACGCGGGCATTCCGGTGAAGCGGATGCCGTGCTCGATCTTCCAGTACGTCTCGCCTTCGGGATCGTCGTCGACGCCGTGCTTCGCGAACTGCGGCGGGCGCACGCCCAGCCCGCGCCCGATCGCGTTGGGCGTGCCGTGCGCGGTGCCGTGGCACACGGCGCAGTTCTGCACGTAGAGCGTTGCGCCGCGCGCGATGTCGGCATCGGTCTGGGTGTAGGGATACGGCGGCTTCGGCGCCTCGCGCCTGACCGCTGCCTTGAGCGACGTCGTCGCGGCCCAGCGCTCGCCCGGCATCAACGCGCCGTCCGCTCGAGCGGGGACCATGCCGAACTGCACGGCGCAGAATCCGACGACGGCGATCACGACCAGCGCGGCCACGATGCCGCCGATGAATCCTCGCATGGCGTACAGTCTTCACCCAATTGCTGGGATTCCAACGGGCCGACGCAACGTCGGGCAGGCCGTGCGCTGTTCAGGGAACGATGGCCATCGCCCCGCCGCGCGGCAAAGCGCTCGAGGATCTGCGCTTCGAGAACTCCTTCGCGGCGCTCGGCGAGGCGTTCTCGGAACCCCGCGTCCCGACCGGAATCCCCGGCGCGCGCCTCGTCGCGTTCAGCCCCGACGCGGCCGCGCTGATCGCGTTGCGGCCGGGCGAGGAGGCGCGCCCCGAGTTCACCGCGCTCACGAGCGGCAACGCGCTCGTGCGCGGGATGGAACCGGTCGCCGGCATGTACGGCGGGCACCAGTTCGGCGTGTGGGCCGGCCAGCTCGGCGACGGCCGCGCGATCCTGCTCGGCGAAGTGCGCGCATCGGCCGCCGACGGCGACGGCGACCGGCCGTGGGAGCTGCAGATCAAAGGCGGCGGGCTCACGCGGTTCTCACGCTTCGCCGACGGGCGGGCGGTGATCCGCTCGACGGTGCGCGAGTTCCTCGCCAGCGAGGCAATGCACCACCTCGGCGTGCCGACGACGCGCGCGCTGTCGATGGCGGCCGGTGACGAGCCGGTGCTGCGCGAGCGGGTCGAGCGCGCGGCGACCGTGATTCGCATGGCGCCGTCATTCGTGCGGTTCGGGTCGTTCGAGATCTTCCACTACCGCAACCAGCACGCGGAAGTGAAGACGCTCGCGGACTACGTCATCGACCGCTTCTACCCGGACTGCGGCGGCGGCGACGACCGCTATGCGCGCTTCTTCGCCGGCGTCGTCGAACGAACCGCCGCGCTGATGGCGCACTGGCAAGCCGTCGGCTTCGCGCACGGCGTGATGAACACCGACAACTTCTCGATCCTCGGGCTGACGCTCGACTACGGCCCGTACGGCTTCCTCGAAACCTACGAACCGGGCTTCATCTGCAACCACACCGACGAGACGGGGCGCTACGCGTTCGACCGCCAGCCGACGATCGGGCTGTGGAACTGCTACGCGCTCGCCGAAGCGCTCTCGTCGCTGATCGCGAAAGAAGCGCTGCAGACGGCGCTCGCGCGCTACGAGGACGTCTACCGCGCGACGTTCCTCGGGCTCATGCGCGCGAAGCTCGGACTCGTCGACCAGCGCGATGACGATGCCGAACTGGTGCTGGACGTGTTCCGGCTGCTCGAGGCGCGCCGCGTGGATTGGACGAACTTCTGGCGGGCGCTGTCGCGCTCCGATGCGGACGCCCTGGCGCTGGTCGGTGACGACGACGTGTCGCGCGCGTGGTTCGCGCGCTGCTCCGAGCGCGCGGGCGCATCGCGCGACGACGCCGCGCGCCGCACGGCGATGCGCGCCGTGAACCCGAAGTACGTGCTGCGCAACTGGGTCGCACAGGAAGCGATCGAAGCCTGCGAAGCTGGCGACGACTCCGTCGTCAACGCGGTTCTGACCGTCTTGCGGACGCCGTACGACGAGCATCCCGAGCACGACGCCTGGGCGCAGATCGCCCCGCCGCGCTACCGCTCGCTGTCGGTGAGCTGCTCGTCGTAGCGCCGCGGTGGGACGCGAGGCGCGCTGCAGCGCGAGATGGGGCACGCATACCGGCGATGTCACCATCCATCTCGACTCGGCCGAGCTGACGGCGCGCGGCGCCTTTCGCGCACGGGCCGCGCTCGCATCGCTGCGCAACGTGCGAGCCGAGGGAGAGACGCTGCGCTTCAGCAGCGATGGTGCCGAGGTCACGCTGCTGCTCGGGCGCGACGCGGGCCGCTGGGCCGCCGCCCTGACGAAGCCGCCGCCGTCGCTCGCGGCGAAGCTCGGCATCACCGCAACGACGCGGATCCTCGTCGAAGGCGCGATCGACGACAACGCGCTCGCCGCAGCCATCGCAACCGGCATGCGGGCCGACCCCGCCGCACGGGACGCCGCCCGCGACGCCGATCTGATCGTCGCCCGCGTCGACGACGCCGACATGCTGGCGCGGATCGTCCACGACCGGCGCGCACACATCGACTCGGGCGTACCGCTGTGGGTGGTCTACACCAAGGGCAAAGGCGCCCCGCTCGGCGAGACCGCGGTCCGCGCGCTGCTGCGCGAGCACGGGCTCATGGACCTCAAGGTCGCGGCGGTCTCGCCGGCGCTCACCGCGCTCAAGTTCGCCCGAACAGTTCGCAGTTAGCCATTTCGCCCGCCCGTCGGGCGAGGACGCCGGGGGCTGGCTCGGGAACCGCGGGCGGGTGGAACGGCAGCACGGAGAGGTTCGTCTACTCATCCGCGGGATCGCTCGCGGCGTCGCGAGCACCGAGATCGCGGAGCTGTTCGCTCCGTACGGCGTCGACCCGGAGCGCATCGCGCTGCCGCGCGACCGGCGCACGCGGCGCCGCAAAGGGATCGCCTACATCTTCGTCCCGAGCGCGCACGCCGCGCGCATGGCGATCGACGCGCTGAACAACTCGACGCTGCAAGACAAGGCGATCACGATCGAGATCGCCGCCGAGCGTCCGCCGAAGAAGCCGCGCCGCTTCGGCCCTCCCCCGGGTCCCGGCGCCGGGCCGCGCCGCTTCTAGTTACTGCAGATATTTCTCGACCGTGTCGGCGCTGCGCTCGTGCGCGACGTCGGGGTCCTGTCCGAACTCCTCGCGCGCGCGGCGCTGTCGCAGCAAGTCCCACATCCGGTCGAGCTGGACGCTGATCTCGCCGAGGCGGCGGCGCTCGTCCGGCGACACCGTGCCGCCTTTCTCGAAGAGGCCGTGCTCCTCGGCGACGAGCTTTTCGATCTGCTGGTGGAGCTGCTGATCGTTCACGAGCCGACTGTTCCCGTTTGGCGCGCGAACGCCCCACGCGGGCGGCGGGAAGCCGCCCGCTCGCTTTCGCCGCCGATGCGATAGCGGGGTAAGGCCAAACCGACCCGCCGGGGCGAGCGCAGGGGAGCACTCGCGCCTCCTACGAAGGTACGCGAGTTTTGGCGGGCCGTTGCCTACACTAGCATCGGAAGCGGCACGGGACGGACGCGCCGTCCGCACTTGAGGAGACAGAGTGGCTCACGCAGAGGCGTACAAAGATCCGGGCACACCCGAGGAACAGACGCGGCGGACCTTCATGGCCAACGCGGTCGTCGCGTTGGGCGGCGTGATCGGCTTGGGGCTCGTGATCCCGCTGGTGACCTCCCTGATGCCGCCGACCGACGCGAACACGAGCGAGTGGTCCGGCCTGACGGCCGACGAGTTCGCGCAGCTCAAGAAAGCCACCGACAAGCCGGTCAAGGTCACGTTCCAGTTGCACGAGACGAACGGCTATTTCGGCGCCGCGGACAGCGAGCAGTTCGTCTGGGCGGTCAAGACCGACGAAGCGAAGCTCAAGGCGAAGCGGCCCGAGCTCTTCGGGGGCGCCGAGAAGGTGCCGTACCCGGTCGTCAACCTCGGCTTCGCGATCTTCAGCCCGATCTGCCCGCACCTCGGCTGCCGCTACTCCTGGAACGACCAGCTCGACAAGTTCGCCTGTCCCTGCCACGGCTCGCAGTTCACGAACATCGGCGAGCACGTCGCCGGCCCCGCGCTGCGCGGGCTCGACCCGCTGCCGCTGCGCGACTTCAACGGTAAGGTTGAGCTGACGTGGATCGAGTACAAGCAGAACACGCCCGACCACATCATCCTCAAGGTCGGCTAGAGGAGCGCACGCACAGCCTATGTTGACCTGGCTCGACCAGCGCACCGGCCTCGTCACGATGACGAAGGACTTCCTCACCGAGGACGTCCCCGGCGGTGCCTCCTACTGGTACGCGTTCGGCAGCGCGACGGTCTTCGCGCTCATGCTCCAGATCGCGACCGGCATCTTCCTGTGCTTCTACTACGCACCGTCGACGGCGACGGCGTGGGAGTCGACCGACTACCTCATCAAGCACGTCCCGGCCGGCGGTCTCGTCCTGTCGCTCCACTACTGGGGCGCCTCGGCGATGATCGCGTTCATGACGATGCACCTGCTGCAAGCGCTGCTGTGGGGCGCCTACAAGAAGCCGCGCGAGCTGCAGTGGATCGTCGGCGTGATCCTGTTCTTGCTGACGCTCGTGCTGGGCTTGACCGGCTATCTGCTGCCGTGGGACTTGAACGCGCTGCTCGCCTCGAAGGTCGCGATCCAGATCGCGGGCTCGGCGCCGATCCTCGGACCGGCGATCCTGAACTTCTTGCAGGACGGCAGCGGCATCGGCACGCTGACCATCAACCGCTTCTTCGGCATCCACGTGTGGCTGGTGCCGGCGCTGCTGATCGGTCTGGTGGGGTTGCACCTCGCCATCTTCCGCTGGAACGGACCGGCCGGTCCGCCGATCGACGAAGCGCCGAAGCTGAAGCCGGGCCGCTTCTGGCCGGACCAGATGTTCATGGACACCGTGCTGTCGTTCGCGATGTTCGTGATCATCGTGGCGCTGGCGGTGTTCGCGCCCGCGCCGTTCGACGCCAAGGCCGATCCGAACAACACGCAGTTCGTCCCGTACCCGGCGTGGTATTTCCTCGCGCTGTACGCGCTGCTCGACGTGGTCGGGAAGTTCCCGCCCGCGATCGTGCAGATGTCGACGCTGTTCGCGACGATCATCATGCCGGGCATCCTGGTCGCGCTGCTGATCGTGCTGCCGTTCATCGACCGCAACCCGTCACGCCGCCCGTCGCGGCGGCCGTGGATCCTGGCGATCACGGCGCTCACGTTGATCGGTGCGATCGGGCTGAGCTTCTTCGGTCAGTACAACGTCGTCGTCGGCCAGGTCGAGCACGGACTGGTCGGCGCGACGGCGGGCAACGCCGCGACGACCGGCGGCGCGCCGCAGATCGAGACGAACACCGGCGCCAACCCGAACGGCGGCGGCGCCGCGGGTGGGCCGGGGAACGCGACCGCGGGCCAGACGGTGTTCCAAACGAACTGCTCGAGCTGCCATGGCGCGAGCGGCACGGGAGCCGCCGGTGTCGGTCCGCCGCTCGCCGGCAACCCGGACGTCACGGGCGACAAAGGCAAGGTCATCGGAATCGTGCTGAACGGCCTCAGCGGCCAGACGATCCAGGGCAAGACCTATCCGGCGCAGATGCCGCCGTGGAAAGGGACGCTCTCGAACAAGCAGATCGCCGACGTGCTGACCTACATTCGCGGAGCGTGGGGCAACAAAGGCACTCCCGTCAGCGAAGCGGACATCGCGAAAGCAGCCGGCGGCGCGAAGTAGGAAGCTACGCCCAGCCCGCCGATCAGGAGATCGTCAACGTTTGCGTCGTTGAAGGCCCGCAACAGCGCGCTGAAATCTGAGTTCGGCCGGATCTCGTCCTCGGGCGGCATGATCCTCCTCGACCATCGTCCAGACCAGCATCATGCGCTCCGACGGCGTATAGCGGTCCCAAAAATCCGTCCAACTCCACGTTGACGGCGACGAGCCGCTTCGGCCGCAGCGGTTCCGCTCATCATACCGGGCCGGGGAGGATCGGCACCCGCGTGTAGCCCTTCTGCGTGCGAATCGTCACGTAGCGCGGCGGCGCGGCGCTGGTCACGTTGAGCGGCGGCACCGTGACCCAGGCGAGGCGCTGGATGCACAGCATTCCCATCCTGTCCGGACGGCGGTACTGCACGACGTTGAACTGCGGCGGGAAGATGTTGCCGAGGAACTGCGAGAAGCGCGCCGCCATGCAGGCGTCGTTCACTTCCGCCTGACCCGTCAGCCGGTATCCCGACGCGGTGCGCGTACCGCGCAGATACCGCGCGTCGAGCGCGAGCGGACCACCGGCCGGAAGCGGCATCGTCAGGCTGCCCGGTTTCTGCGGCGGATGCATGGTCGCCGTCGTGGCCGGTACGCTAATGCTGCCGGGCACTGCCGTCGCCACGGCGGTCGGCCCAACGACCGGCTGCGTCGTCGGAGCAGTGGTCGTCTGCGCGGTCCCAGTGGAATTTGCCGCGAGTACGATGATCGCGCTGACCAGCATGGCCCAGAAACGAATGCTCATCCAAACCTCCGTCAGAGAAGACGATGTAGGAATGGTCGCCGGAGTTTCGACGCGGCGGGTTCGGGTCCTCACGGTCGGTCTTCGGGATGGTGCCGAAGCACCAACTCGACGTCGCCAAGGTCTTTCGGGCGCCCGGCGGCGCGCTTGTTCGCGACGAACGCGTGGCGCCCGATGACGGGGACGACCGTACCGTCGATGGTCGCTTCGACGTGCTCGTTCCAGGCCGCTTCGAACTCGACGCCGTCGATCGATGTGAGCACATCGATCCGGAACGGAACGACGCCCATCTGAAAGATCACATCGTCGCTTGTGAAATCCTCGACAGCTACGTTTTCGAGGGGTGCTCCAAAACGTGCCAAGGCTGTGTAAACACGTTTCGCGTTCTCGAGGTCGCGCGCCACCCAAACATCGAGATCACCCGTCGCGCGAGGCTCAGCATGGAAAGCCAAGGCATGCGCGCCGACCAGGAGATATCTAACGCCCGCGGCGGAGAACTCTCGTAATAGATCGCTGAAGTCGGCGTTCACGTGCGTCCGCTCCCGTCACCGAAAAGGCGCTTGCGGAAAGAGCATCGACCATAGCGACTCGTTCGCTCGCGTCCGTCGAGGACCACCACTCACGCTCCGCTGCGTCAACAGAGGCGTGGTCGCTGGTACGCAACGTGCGGGCAGTCCACGTTTCCGTTCGACGCGCACGGCGAGCTGCGGGATCCTGCATGATAGATGGTGTTCGACGTCCGGAAGGATCGTCCATCCGCCCGCTCCGGGAGAACGATGGCGCTGTACTCGGTCAAGGATTCACGCAGCTTGGGCCGGCGACGTGGATCAGGGCGGCTCGGGGGTGCTGCTCGGTGGGGACTTCCATGACCACGTCCGCGGTTCGGCGGTGCGAGCGGGCGAGCTCGGCGAAGTGCTGGACGTCTTGGGGGCGCGTGACGATCCACGCTTCGCCGGCGGGGCAGATCGTCGCGACGAAACCGGCGTTGTTCTTGATGTCGCGCACCGGCGGCGTGGTGTAGAAGATCAGACCGTTCCCGCCGCTCGCGCCGGCGATGCCGATCACGTCGGACGGCTTGCGGCTCGCGTCGATCGTCCGCGCGATGCTCGGAATCGGCTTGAGCGGCTCGGCGGCCGGCTCGGCGATCAGGGCGATGAACAGCACGAGCCCGCCGCTGGTCAGCGCGAGCACGTACGGCGACCAGGGCGCGGTGTTGCGGCGCGCGATCGCGACCACCGTCAGCACCGAGCCGACCAGCATCGCGACGCCGAGGATCGCCAGTTGCTGGTTCACCGCGGCGAGGTCGACGTCGAGGCGGTTGCTGCGCGAGAAGGCGCCGATCGCGAACGCCACCAGCCCGACGAAGATCGGAATCGACAGCGCGGAGTAGACCGCCGGGCGGCGGTCGGCGCCGTTGCGCACGCGCTCGAACCACAGCGCGACCAGGATCGCCAGCGCGGGCAAAATCATCGCGACGTAGTTCGGCAGCTTCGTGTTCGCGAAGCTGAAGAACACCAGCGGGACGAACGTCCACACGATCGCGAGCCGCGCGAAGCCGCCGTCCGGCGCGCGCGCTTCGCGCAGCGCGGCGCTCAGCGCGACCGGGAAGAACGCGATCCACGGGAAGAAGCCGAGGATCAGCACCGGCACGTAGTACCACACCGGTCCGGTCTGGTTCTCGATCACGCCGGTGTAGCGGCCGAACGTGTAGTGCCCGATCAGCTCGACGATCGCGTGCGGGCCGACGCGCGACGCGAGCGCGACGAACCACGGCAGCGTCACCGCGACGTACGCGACTACGGCCAGCAGCACCGCGAAACGGTGCGGTGCCGCGAGACGGCCGGCGCGCCGCTCCCACAGCAGCCACACGCCGATCACCAGCGCGGTGATCACCGGCGCGACCGGGCCTTTCGCGAGCGTGCCGATCGCCAGCGCCAGCGCGCCGCACACGAACGCCGTGTCGCGCCGGCGCGCGCTTCCGGACGGCTCGAAGGCGCGGTACGACCACAACACCGCGGCGGCGATCGCGAAGTCGAGCAGCGCGTCCATGATCGCGAGCCGGCCGACGATCGCCTGCATCAGGCTCGTCGACAACACGATCGCCGCGATCATCCCCGCGCGGCCGCCCGCGATGCGCGCGGTCGCGTAGCCGACCGCGCCGCCCATCGCGATCGTCGCGAGGGCCGAGGGCAGCCGCAGCGCGAACGCGGTCGGCCCGAAGATCTTCGCGAACAGCGCGGCGATCCAGAAGTAGAGCGGCGGCTGCACGAACCACGGCTGGCCGTTGAGGTGCATCACGACCCAGTCGTGCATCAGCAGGATCTCGCGGGCGACCTCTCCGTAGGCCGTCTCGCTGTTGTCCCACAGCGTGCCGATGCCGAGCCCCGGCAGGGTGACGAGCGCAGCGAAGAGCGCGCCCAGTAGCGCCGCGCGCGCGGGGACGGATCGCATCTGCTGGAAGATAAGGCTTGTGTACCCCGTCGCCCTTTCGGTTCGCGGACGCCGTGCGCTCGTCGCGGGCGGCGGCGCCGTCGCCGAGCGCAAAGTCCGCGGGCTCCTCGACGCGCGCGCGGACGTGCTGGTCGTCGCTCCGTCGCTGACCCCCGCGCTCGCAGCGCTGGCCGAGGCGGGCGCGATCGGCTGGGAGCCGCGGCCGTTTGCGCCCGGTGACGTCGCCGGTGCCTTCATCGCCTTCGCGGCGACCGGCGACCCGGCGGCCAACGCGGCGGTCGTGTCCGAAGCGCGCTCGGCGGGAATCCTGGTCAACGATGCCTCCGATGCCGAGCGCGGCGACTTCGCCACGCCCGCGGTGCACCGGGCCGGCCCGTTGACGGTCACCGTCGACTCGGGCGGCCTGGCGCCGTCGTTCACCAAGCGCGTCCGGGACGAGCTGGCGCTGCAGTTCGACGCCCGCTACGCCCGGGCGGCCGCGACGCTCGGCGCGATCCGCGAGCGCGTGCTCGCCGTCGTCCCCGCGCCGCACCGCGCCGCGGTGATGCAGCATTTCGCCGAGCGGGACATCGAGGATCTGGCCGCGATGCCGCCCGGCGCGGTCGAGCACGAGGTCGAGCGCGCGGCCGAGACGCTGGCCGGCGTCGTGCCGAGCGAGACCACCGCGCTCGTCTGCGCCACCCGCGGCAGCGTGCTGGCGCTGACGCAAGCCAAGCTCGTCATGTCGGCGCTGGCGCGGGCCGGGCTGCCGTCGACGGTCCTCGAGGTGACGACGCGCGGCGACGCGGTCCAGGACCGCTCGATCGCGGCGATCGGGACCGACAACGTCTTCGTCAAGGAGCTCGAGCTCGCGCTGCGCGAGCGGCGCGCCGACTACGCGGTGCACTCGGCGAAAGACCTGCCGAGCACGCTCCCCGACGACATGACCCTCGCGGCGGTCACCGCGCGCGCGGACGCGCGCGACGCCTTCTGCTCGGAGCGCTATCCCTCGTTCGCCGCGCTGCCGGCCGGCGGGCGGGTCGGAACCTCGTCGCCGCGGCGCCGTGCGCAGCTCCGCGCGCTGCGGCCGGACCTCGTCTACGACGACGTGCGCGGCAACGTCGACACCCGGCTGCGGAAGCTGCGCGAAGGGCAGTACGACGCGCTCGTCCTGGCCTGCGCCGGCCTCGACCGGCTCGGGCTGCGCGCGACGCACACCGTGCCGTTCGCGGCCGGCGACGTCACGCCGGCCGCCGGCCAGGGCGCGCTGGGCATCGAGACGCGCGACGGCGACCCCGTCGTCCGGCGCCTGGCCGAGCTCCTCGACGACCCGGCCACCTCGCTCGCCGTGCGCGCCGAGCGAGCGTTTCTGCGCACTTGCCGCGGCGGCTGCCAGGCGCCGATCGGCTGCCACGCGGTCTGGGACGCCGGCCGCTTCAGCATCGCCGGCGCGCTCGCGGCGCCCGACGGCAGCCAGGTCGTCCGCGGCAGCCGCGACGCGGTGATCGGCCTGCGCGACCTGGCGTCGGCCGAGGCGCTGGCAGTGGCGCTGGCGCGCGAGCTGCTCGCCGACGGCGGCGCGGCGCTGCTCGGCGGCGGGCCGCTCAGCGGCCGCGTCTTCCTGCTGCCGCGGACGCAGGACCGGCCGAGCCGGATCGCCCCGGCGCTCCGCGACGCGGGCGCCGAGGTCGTCGAGGCGCCCGACAGCGCCGCGGCCGCCGCCGCGCTCGGCGAGCGGGTCCCGACCGCGATCCTGTTCCCGTCCTCGGGCTCGGTCGAGGCCATCACCGGGTACCTCGGCCGCCTGCGCGACGGCGGGCACCGGCCGCTGGTCGCCGCGATGGGCCCGTCGTCGTCCGACGCGGCGGGTGCGCAAGGCTGGCCGCCGGACGTCGTCGCACCCTCCGCCGAAGTCGGGGCGTTCGTACAGACCGTGACCCGCTACGTCCTGGAGAACGGTGGATGATCGCCGCACGAACCAGCATCCTGAACCGGCCGCGGCGCCTGCGCGCGAGCGCCGCGCTGCGCGCGATGGTGCGCGAGACGCGCGTCAACCCGGACGGGCTCGTGCAGCCGCTGTTCGTCGTCGAAGGCAAGGGCGTCGTGCAGCCGATCGGGTCGATGCCCGGCGTCTCGCGCTACTCGGTCGACGCGGTGGTGCGCGAGTGCCGCGAGCTCGACGCGGTGGGCGTGCGCGCGGTGCTGCTGTTCGGCATCCCGGACGCCGCGCAGAAGGACGCCTACGCGACGATCAACTACGACCCGAACGGTGTCGTGCAGCGCGCCGCGCGCGCGATCAAGGACGCCCTGCCGCAGATGCTCGTGATCGCGGACTTGTGCAACTGCGAGTACACCGACCACGGCCACTGCGGCGTGCTCGACGCGTCGGGCGACGTCGACAACGACCGCACGCTGGAGATTCTGGCGAAGACCGCGCTGACCTACGCGCACGCGGGCGTCGACATCGTCGCGCCGTCGGACATGATGGACGGGCGCATCGGCCGCATCCGAGCGGCGCTCGAAAAGGCCGGCCACATCCACACGCGCATCATGGCGTACTCGGCCAAATACGCCTCAGGCTTCTACGGACCTTTCCGCGACGCGGTGGGGTCCGCGAAATTCCTGGGTAAAAGCGACAAGAAAAGCTACCAGATGGATCCGGCGAATTCCGACGAGGCGCTGTGGGAAGTGGGCCTCGACCTCGCCGAAGGCGCCGACATGGTGATGGTGAAGCCGGGCCTGCCGTATCTCGACATCGTGCGACGCGTCAAGGATGAGTTCCGCGCGCCGACTTTCGTGTACCAAGTGTCGGGGGAGTACTCGATGCTGCGCGCCGCAGTGGCCAATAAGTGGCTGCCGGAGTCCTGCATCATGGAAACGCTGCTCGCCTTCAAGCGCGCAGGCGCAGACGGCATCCTTACTTACTTCGCCATGGACGCGGCCAAGGCACTGCGCAAGCGCTAGCGGGAAATCAACGGCCGGCCGCAGCGGCGAGTGTCTTCAGGAACCGTTCGGGCGGCTGGTAGCCGATCACGCGCAGCCCGGGGATCTCGCGGCCCTGGGCGTCGAAGAAGATGATTCCCGGCGGGCCGAAGAGCGAAAAGCGCTTGAGCAGCGCGCGATGGGCTTCGGTGTTGGCTGTCACGTCGGCCTGCAGGAGCGCGATTACTTCCATCTCGCGGCGTACGCGCGGATCGGAGAAGGTGAAGCGCTCCATCTCCTTGCAAGACACGCACCAGTCGGCATAGAAGTCGAGCATCGCCGGCCGGCCCGCCGCTTTCACGTTTTCATCGAGCTGCACGATGGAGGCTACGCGGGTCCAAGGTGTCGCCGGCAGCTCGGGCTGCCCATCGCCAAGCACGCCGGCGAGCGGGCGCAACGGATCGCGGCTGCCTGCCAGCGCACCCGCCAGCATCGCAGCGCCGATGAGGAGCGCCATCACGCCCGCGCCTTTCCAGAGACGGCACCATCCGGACGCGTGCGGCGGCAAGGGATCCAGCGCGCGAAGGAAGACGGCAGAGCCGATGAGGAGCGCTGCCCAGCCAAACATCTGGGCCGACGCCGGGAAGATCGGGGAGGCGATCCAAAGCGCGACGGCGAGGAGCAGCACGCCGAAGAAACGGCGTACGCCTTCCATCCACGCCCCGGCTTTCGGCAGCAACGCGCCTTCCGAGACGCCCATCACGATCAGGGGGATGCCCATGCCGAGGGCCATGGTGAAGAGCGCGGAGCCGCCGAGGACGACATCGCGCGTTTGCGAGATGTAGAGGAGCGCGCCGGCGAGTGGAGCGGCGACGCAAGGGCTGACGATCACGGCGGAGAGGACGCCCATGGCGGCCACCGAGGCCACGCGCCCGCCCTTCAAGGTGGCGCTCGCCCCATGCAGGCGCTGATGGAGGAAGCCGGGTAGGCGCAGCTCGTAGAGGCCAAACATGGAGAGCGCCAGCGCGACGAAGACGAGCGCGAAGCCACCGAGCACCCATGCGTTTTGCAGCGCCGAGGCGAGCAGGGTGCCGGAAAACCCGGCGGCGATGCCGGCGACGGCGTAGGTGAGCGACATTCCGAGCACGTACGCAAGCGAGAGCGCAAATGCATGCATCTTGCCCGGCGCGCGTCCCTCACCTGCGATGATGCTGGAGAGGATCGGGATCATGGGCAGCATGCAGGGGGTGAAGGCAAGCAGCACTCCGAAGCCGAAGAAGCTTGCGACGACCAGCAGCACATTGCCCTCGAAGAGGCGCGCGATGTCCGTATCGGAAGCGAAGATCGAAACACGCCCCGTGCCCGCGCCACTGGCCGCGACGGTGAGCGTGGTCTTCGAGTCCATCGGCACGTAGCACACGCCCGCGTCGGCACACCCCTGCGAGGTCACGTTGAGGTCGAACTGCCCGGTGCCCTCCACGGGAAGGCGGATCGCCACCTGCTTGCGATACGTTTCGACCGAGCCGAAGAATTCGTCTTTGTGGGGAATGCCTTTCGGAAATTCTGCGACGCCGAGATGAATCGAGGGGTTACCTTCGGCGCTGAACTTGAAGCGCTCGCGGTACAGGTAGTAGCCGTCCGCAATGGCGAAGTGCACCTCCACCGCGCCGTCGTCCAGCGCGCGCGCCGTGAAGCGGAAGGCCTTCTCCGGCTCGAGCAGATCCGCCGCAGTGGCTGTCGCCGCGCACACGCACAAGAGAAGCGCGATGAGGCGCATCAGGTGCGCGTTTCCGCTGCCACCCAGGCCAGGTAGGCGGGCAAGCCGCGCTCCACCGGGAGCGCGATGATCTCCGGCAGCTCGTACGGATGGCCTGCTCGAAGCGCCTGCTCGAGCGCCGCATAGCGCTCGCTCGTCGTCTTGATGAGCAGCGGATGCTCTTCGTCGTGCTGCACGGCGCCTTTCCACCGGTACACCGAACGGCACGGCGCGAGGATGTTCACGCAGGCGGCGAGCTTCTTCTCGACCAGCATGCCGGCGAGCCGCTCCGCCGCCGCGCGGTCCGGGAGGTTAGTCAATACCAATAGGGTGCTCATGCGCGAGACCTTGGTGGACCGTCGGATAGCGCAGGCGCAGGCCGAGGACCGTTTTCATGCGGCGGTTCTCCAGCCGGCGGGATTCGTTCATGAAAGTGAGCGATTCGGGGGAAACGCTTTGCGCGATGCGGCTACGCGGCAGGCGCGGGGGCTTGCGCAGCCCGGCATGTTGCGCCACCACGTCCATCCATTCGCCCATGCGCATCTGCGTGTCGTCCACGACGTTATAGACGCCGGGCGGCGCGTCATGTTCCAGCGCTCGCACCGCGGCGCGAGCGAGGTCATCGGCATGGATATGGTTCGTGTAGACGTCGTCCTCGGCCGCGAGCACCGGCGTGCCGGCCCGCAGCCGCTCGAGGGGGAGCCGATCCGCCGCATAGATGCCCGGCGCGCGCAGGATCACAAGGGGGGCGGCGTGCTCCGTGCACCAGCGCTCGAGCTGGCGCTCCGCGTCTAGGCGGCGTCGGGCACGCGCCGTCTGCGGGTTTGGCGCACGAGCTTCGTCGACCTGCTCACCGCCACAATCGCCGTATACGCCGCTCGTGCTGATATAGACCACGCGCGACGGAGCGCGAAGCGCTGCAAGGAGGTGCGCGGTGCGCGCATCGGTATCACCGCTGCCCGCGGGCGGCACGCAATGCAGCACCGCATCGACGGCCGGGATGCTGACCGGCCCGTCGAGATCGAACCCGTGCTCGCGCGAAAGCCGAATGACGTCGAACCTCGCCGACAACGCAGGGACGGCGCGGCGTGCGATGTCGCCGAAGCCGGCGATGAGCAAGCGCTTCATCGGCCTATTTTATTCGCCGAGGTAGGCCTCGCGGACGCGCGGATTATCGAGGAGCGCCCGCGCCTCGCCGGCGAGCGCGATGGTGCCGGACTCCATGACGTAGCCGCGATGCGCGATTTCGAGCGCGAGGCGTGCGTTCTGCTCCACGAGGAGAATGGTGACGCCTTGGCGGGCGATGTCCTGCACGATGTCGAAGATGCGCGTGACCATCATGGGCGCGAGGCCCATCGACGGCTCGTCGAGAAGCAGGAGCTTCGGTCGGGTCATGAGCGCACGGGCGAGCGCCAGCATCTGCTGCTCACCGCCGGACAGGGTGCCAGCTATCTGCTTGCGCCGCTCCGCGAGGCGCGGGAAGCGCTCGTATTGCGCGGCCGGGTCCCCGCCCCCGTGCGCGTAGGCGCCCATGGCGAGGTTTTCCTCCACCGTCAGCTGCGCGAAGATGCCGCGGCCTTCCGGCACCATGACCAGTCCCTTGCGCGGCAGCTCGTGCACCGCCGCGCGGCTGATGTCTTCGCCTGCATAGCGCAGCGTGGCGCTACGGGCGCTGACCAGGCCGCAGATCGCCTTCAAGCTCGAGGTCTTGCCGGCGCCGTTGGCGCCGATCAACGTGACGAGCTCGCCTTCGGCCACTTCCAGGTTGATGCCGGCGACGGCGCGGATCCCGCCGTAATGGACCTCCAAGCCGCGCACTTCAAGCAGCACGTGGTGCGCCGAGGTAGGCCTCGATCACCTTCGGGTCGCGCTGGACGTCGGCGGGCGCGCCTTCGGCGATTTTCTGGCCGTAATCGAGCACCATGACGCGATCGCAGACGTTCATCACCAGCCGCACGTCATGCTCGATCAGCAGGATGGTGACGCCCTGGTCGCGAATGCGCCCGATCAGCTTGCCGAGGGCCAGCCGCTCCGCGGGGTTCATTCCCGCCGCCGGCTCGTCGAGCGCGAGGAGCTTGGGCTCGGTGGCGAGCGCGCGGGCGATTTCGAGCCGGCGCTGGTCACCATAAGGCAGGCTGCCCGCTCGGTCATTGGCGCGCGGTCGAATGCCGACATAGTCGAGAAGGGCAAGGGACCGCGCGACGATGTCGCGCTCCTCCTGCAGCGTGCGCCGGTCGCGCAGCACTGCGCCGATCACCCCGGCGCGCGTGCGCGCGTGACGGCCGATCATTACGTTCTCGAGCGCGGAGAGGTTGGCAAAAAGGCGGATGTTCTGGAAGGTGCGCGCGACTCCGGCGGCCGCGATCTCATGCGGGGCAAGGCCGGCGACGTTGCGCCCGGCGAAGTGGAAGCTGCCGGCGTCCGCACCGTACACGCCCGTGAGCACGTTGAAGAGCGTCGTCTTGCCCGCTCCGTTCGGCCCGATGAGGCCGTAGATATCGCGCTCCGCGATGGAGAAAGACACGTCTTCCAACGCGTGCAGTCCGCCGAAGCGCTTCGATACATTGCGCACGGCGAGAAGCGAGCTCATGCCGCGTGCTGGGTGAGCTCGCGCTTGCGCACGGCCGACGGCAAAAGCCCCGCCGGGCGGAAGAGCATGATGAGCACGAGCGCGAGACCAAAGAGGAGCATGCGGATCACCTCCGGCTCGATGAGCGAGCGGCCGAAGAGTGCGTGCTGAACCGGCTCCACCGTCCAGCGCAGGATTTCGGGAGTGAAGGAAAGGAGCAGCGCCCCGAGGATCACGCCCCAGATATTCCCCATCCCGCCCAGCACCACCATCGATACCACCATGATCGACTCGACGAGCACGAAGCTCTCGGGCGAGACGAAGGCCTGGATGGCGGAGAACATGCCGCCCGCCACGCCGCCGAAGGTGGCGCCCATGGCGAACGCAAGGAGCTTCAGGCCCGTCGTGTTGATACCCATGGCGCGCGCAGCGATCTCGTCCTCCCGGATCGCCTCCCACGCGCGGCCGATGCGCGAATTCTGCAGCCGCACGTTGATGACGATGACCACCAGCATGACGACCAGCAGGAGGTAGTAGTACTTGATCGGCCCGCTGAAATCGAGGCCGGCGATGGTGTCCGGACGCGCGAAGCTGAA
>DASWRW010000034.1:0-26263 GCA_036402975.1 Candidatus Elarobacter sp.
CGACGTCTTCACCCACGGCTTGGCGCTCAACCCTTTTTCGACGGCTTTCTTCGCGAGCAGCCCGGCGCCGATCAGCAGCGCGGGGTTCGAGGTGTTCGTGCACGACGTGATCGCGGCGATCACGACGGCGCCGTCGGACACTTCGGTGCGCGGCTGCGCGGCGACGGCGGTGCCGCCGCCTTCGCCCTCGAAGCGATCGACTTGTTTGCCGTTGCCGCCGCGCGCGCTCTGCCACTCCTCGAGCGCGACGTTGAACGTCGCCTTGACGTCGGTCAGCGCGACGCGGTCCTGCGGGCGCCGCGGCCCCGCGAGATTCGGCACGACGTCGCCGAGATCGAGCGCGAGCGTGTCGCTGAAGCGCGGCTCGGGCGAGTCGTCGGTGCGGAACATCCCTTGCGCCTTGGCGTACGCTTCAACCAGATCGATCTGCTCCTGCGTGCGGCCGGTGAGGCGCAGGTACGCGAGCGTCAGCGTGTCGATCGGGAAGATCGCGACGGTCGAGCCGTACTCGGGCGACATGTTGCCGATGACGGTGCGGTCGGCCACCGGGAGCGACGACAAGCCCGCGCCGTAGAACTCCACGAACTTGCCGACGACGCCCTTGCGGCGTAGCATCTGCGTGATCTGCAGCGCAAGGTCGGTCGCGGTGACGCCTTCGCGCAGCTTGCCGGTGAGCTTGAAGCCGATCACGTCGGGGATCAGCATCGTCACCGGCTGGCCGAGCATCGCGGCTTCGGCTTCGATCCCGCCGACGCCCCACGCCAGGACGCCCAGGCCGTTCGCCATCGTCGTGTGCGAGTCGGTGCCGACGACCGTGTCCGGATAGGCTGCCGGCGTTCCGCTCGGATGCGCTTCGCCGGCGCCGCCCGCGCCGAACACGACGCGCGCGAGGTACTCGATGTTCACCTGATGGACGATCCCGGTGTCGGGCGGCACCGCGCGGAACCCGTCGAGCGACGACTGGCCCCACTTGAGGAACGCGTAGCGCTCGCCGTTGCGCTCGAACTCGAGCTGCGCGTTCGTCTCGAACGCCGCCGGCGAGGCCCACGCGTCGACCTGCACCGAGTGGTCGATCACGAGCTCGACCGGCTGCAGCGGGTTGATCTTCTTCGGGTCGCCGCCGAACTCGGCGATCGCGTCGCGCATCGCCGCGAGGTCCACGACGCACGGCACGCCGGTGAAGTCCTGCAGCAGCACGCGCGCCGGGCGGTACGCGATCTCCTTCGACGATTTCGCGCCGGGCTGCCACGACGCCAGCGCTTCGATGTCGGCCCGCGTCACCGAACGCCCGTCTTCGAACCGCAACAGATTCTCGAGCAAGATCTTCAGCGAGTACGGCAGCGTCGCGAGGTCGTAGCGCTCGCCGAGCGCCGCCAGGCGGAAGTACGTGTACTCCCGTTCTCCGGCGCGCAGCGTGTCGCGCGCGGAGAAGCTGTTCGGATGCGTCTGCGTCATGGCATCGAGAGGCTTCGGCGCCGCGTGCTCGCCCTGCTCCCGGTCACTGTCCCGGCTTTGTTGACAAGCGTCCCGGTTTTTGGGACGGTACGCGGGTGCGGCGTGACGACTTGCGGCCCGCGGTGTTCGGCACCGCGACGCGCGACCGGGTCCTGATCCGGCTGGCGCTCTCGGAGAACGGCCTCCACGTCCGCGAGCTGGCGCGGCAGATCGAGTCGAGCGCGAACGCGGTCCACCGCGTCGTCATCGCGCTCGAGCGCGCCGGCGTCGTCGTCTCGCGACCCGTCGGCACGACGCGCATCGTGCTGCTCAACAAGCGCTGGTACGGCGCCGTCGAGCTGCGCGCGCTGCTCGAGCGGCTCGGCGGCGCGTATCCCGAGGTGGTCGAGCGCGCGCGCCGCTCCCGCGAGCGGCCGCGCCGCATCGGCAAGCCGCGGTGATCCTGAGCGCCGATTCGAGCCTGGTCGACGTCGCGTTCGCCGCCTGCACCGTGCTGGCGAACGCCGGTGAGACCGCGGTGCTGTGCGGCGGCAGCGCCGCGGCGTACTACGTCCCGGAGCTGTACCAGTCGCTCGACGTCGACTTCGTCGTCGAGGTCGGCGCGGCGCCGCACATCGTGGACCGCGCGCTCGCGGCCCTCGGCTACGCCCGAGCGGCCGAAGGCCACTACCGCCACGCCGTCTTGCCGTACACGCTCGCGTTCCCGATCGGGCCGCTGGCGATCGGCCGCGAGTACGTCACCGCGTGGCGCACCGACCGCCGCGACGACCGGCTGCTCCACGTCTACACGCCGACCGACGTCGTCCGCGACCGCTTCCTCCACTACTGGGCCTGGGGCGACCGAACCGCGCTCGAGGTGGCGCTCGCCGTGGCGCGCGCGCGGACCGGCGAGGTCGAGCTCGAGGCGATCCGCGCCTGGACCGCGCGCGAGCTCGAAGCGGACCCGTCGTACGAGGCGGCGCGGGTCGGCCGCTTCTTCCGCCTGCTCGAACGGGACCGATAGCCTCCCCGAGCTAGGCCGGAAAGGACTCCCTGCCCGGATAGGTTTTCAGCGGGGGCAAGAGGTTCCGGCCTCCGGTGGGAACCAAGCGACGGTGAGAGTCCGACAACTCGCGATGTTTGCGCTCGCGCTCATCGCCGCGACCTCCGTCGCCGCTTTCCCGTCGCCCGGGGCCGCCGAGGTCCAGCCCAACGCGGCGTGCGCCCAAGCGCTCGCCTACGAGAAGACCGCCGCCAACGACTCCGTCTCGCGGCAGGCGTCGTACGACTCCGCCGTCGCCGGGCTGGCGGCCAACCAGCGCTGCAACGACGCGCAGATGAAGCTCGTCAACGAAGCGTACCTGCTCTCGATGCGGGCCGCCGCCGAGCACGAGCTCAAGGTCGGCAACTGGCAGCGCGACCTCACCCGCGCCAACATGCTGCTCACGCAGTGCGCGAACTGGCCGGGAATCCGCGGCACGCCCGCCGGGACGAACTGCCTGACGCAGCGGCAGTACAACGCGATCGTCGAGAAGACGCTGAGCGCGAAGCCGACCCCGCGGCCCGCCCCGTCCGGTGCGCCGGCCAGCCCCGGAGCGGCGTCGCCCGCGCCGGCGCCGGCTCGCTCGGCGCTGCCGCTGCCGTCGCCGGCGTCGCCTAACCGGCCGCCTCGGTAGCGCCTTCCGGCTCGAGCTCGAGCCGTTCGATCGTCGTGCGCGGCTCCGCGTCGCGGTAGCCGCGCACCCGCAGCACCGACTCCCCGGTCAGCAGATCCCACAGCGGCTCGACGACGAGCTGGCGCCGCCACGACGTCAGGTTGACGACGTCGCCGAGCGCCTCGCCGGTCTGCGGCGCCTCGCGCGCGATCCGCTCCAGCGCCGCGCGCGGCAGCAGCAGCGTCGTCGGAAGATCGTTCTCCGCGGCAAGCGCGCTGACGAGCACGGCCATCGTCGAGACGAGCGCCTCGCGCTGCGGCCCCAGCGGCTTGGGCGCGCGCGGCGGCAGCTCGTCCTCCGGCATCGCCTCGCCGCGCCGCACCGCCTCCATGATCCGATCGCCCAGGTTGCGGCGCGTTCCGGCGTCGATGCGCCGCAGTTGCGAGAGCTCGTCGACGCTCTTCGGGCGCAGTTGCACGAGCCCGATCATCACGTCGTCGGGGAGCACGTACTTCAGCGGGATGTTGCGCTCGCGCGCGTAGCGGTCACGCAGCAGCGCGAGCTCGTTCAGGATGCCGAGCTCGCGGCGGTTCATTCGCGCGTTCCCCGAGACGCGCAGGTACAGGCGCCGCGGGTCGCTGCGGTACGTGCGCAGCTCGACCAGCGCCGGCATCTCCTCGTCGGCCCAGCGCTCGCGGCCGCGAGCGCGCAGCTTGTCGCGCAAGCCGTCCTCGAGGTCGAACAGATAGCGCACGTCGTCGACGAGATACTCGACCTGCTTGGCGGTGAACGGCCGGGTGCTCCAGTCGCTGACCGTCTGCGACTTGCGCAGCGTCACGCCGCACAGCTCGCGCACGAGGTCGAGCAGCGAGATCGACAAGCCGTAGCCGACGAACGCCGCGGCGACCTGCGTGTCGAACACCTCGCGCGGCAGTGTCTCGAACGCGTCGGCCAAGATCCGCAAGTCCGACGAGAGCGCGTGCCCGACGACGCGCGTGCCGGCGAGCGCGTCGACCAGCGGGCGCAGATCGCGGATCGCGAGCGGGTCGACCAGCGCGACGCCGTCGTCGAACACCAACTGCACGACCATCAGGTGCGGCGTGTAGGACTTCTCGGTGTGGAACTCGGTGTCCACGCCGACGCGCGACGCGCGCGCGATCCGCGCGCACAGCGCGGCGAGCGCTTCGGCGTTGTCGACCAGCGTGACCGGCGGCGCGGCCTGCGAGCGGTTCACGGCCGCACCTGAGCCGGATTCGTCGCGTGAGGGGCGGGATTCGGGTGATGGCGTCGGCGTGGCAGATGAATGTGATGCTTCTCCGCAAGAGCTTGTGCGGGGACGAACACGTGCGCGTCGAGATAATCGGAGACCGCGTACCCGAACACGGCCAGCAGCGTGCAGATCGGGATGGCGACCGCGCACATCGTGTAGACTTGGCGAAAGACCGGCACGCGCAGCGCGGCCGCGGTCTGCGTCGCGATCGTCCCGCCCAGACCGGGGATGACGCGCACGACGATCAGGAACATCGGCGAGCCGATCTTGAAATGCCGCGCCCACGCGGGCAGGCGCTCCACGTTCTTCTTGACGTCGAAGGCGTCCGAGGTGCGCAGCGCGACGACGTAACCGATGATCGCGGCGAAGACGAGGCCGACGGCGTTGACGACCGAGCCCCACACCGGACCGAACAGCACGCCGTTCATGATCGCGAGCGCGTCCGTGACGGAAAACGGCGCCGACGCGACGATCGCGAACACCAGGATCGCGAGCGGGATCGCGAACGGTCCGAGCTGGCCGAGCACCTGCTCGACCCAAGGGCGGTGTGAGACGACGACCGCCGCGAGTGCGAACGATGCGAGTAGGATACCGACCGCCTCCACGCGGCGCAGCACGCGACCTAGTCCGGGAGTCACCGATTGGCTTCTTGGCGGGCGCGGTGGAAAACCCTGAAATCTGGGGTTGACCCTCCCCGCGCACCGGAGTAGGATGAGGTCACCTCGAGGTATTGCCAACGACATACGGGAGGGCGGCTTGACGTCGCAAGATCCACCCGGGTCAGCGACACCGACCGGCTGAATTGCGCGGCCGGCGGTGCGAAACCGACACCGAATTTCACATCAGCGCACCAGCATCCGAAGGCAGGAGGGCGGCATCAACTCGATGACCGAAGATCCACCGAAGGAATCAGCGTCGTAACGGCCGATTGGCCGCTGCGACAACCCGTAAAGAATACGAAGGGTCACGCCGTATCGGTGTGACCCTTTCGCTATCTCATTCCAGCGCCGCGATGGAGCGCAGATCCGCGCTATCGGTGCTGGCGGACGCGGCAAGGAACGCCGCGAGAATCTCGCGACCGACCGCCGGACTGGTCGCGCGCAAGCTCAGCGCGAGCACGTTCGCGTCGTTCCAGCGGCGCGCGCCCTCGGCGGTCGCCGCGTCGCCGCAAAGCGCGGCGCGAACGCCGCGCACCTTGTTCGCCGCGATCGAGATCCCGGTTCCGGTCCAGCAGCAGACGATGCCGACGTCCGCTCGTCCGGCGGCGACGCGCTCGCCGACCGCGCGACCGATCGACGCCCACTCCGTGTCGTCGCCGGCGACGTCATCGCCGGACGGCCGCAAGGCACCCAGCCGCTCCACCGCGATGCCGCGCCGCTCGAGCTCGTCGAGCAGCGCGTCGGTCAGCGGGCCGGTGTCGTCGGAACCGATCGCGCAGCGCATCCGCTCCGGTTCACGACCGCGGCGGCCGAGCCTTGCCTATTGCTGGATCGTGATGGTGTCGGCTTCGAGCGTACCGTCCGGATCGGTCCGGCCGTTCACGTCGACGCGCGTCCCGACCGACGGCGTCGCGCCGCGCGGGTTGATCACGGTGCCTTGATGCAGCTTGACCGCGCGATAGCAGTTCGTTCCGCACTGCACCTGCATGTCGAAACGCTTGAAGTACGAGACGGTCCCTTGCGCGTTGTTCCGCGCGTTGACCGCCTGCCGCTGGAGGATCTGGCTGCCGACGTTCAAGATCGTCTGCAGCACCGCGGAGTTCGGCGTGCTCGGCGGCACGGTCGGCACCGCGATCGGCGTCGGCACGGGAACGGGCGTCGGGTCGGCACCCGCGAGTGTCGTGGCACCCAGAGCGAGAACGAGGGCCGACGTGGCGATCAGAGACGAACGCATAGCACCGGAGGAACGCGGCCCGGGCGGACCGAGGTTCCGGTGAGCGTGGGGACCGAGCAGATTCATGACGCGGCGACGGTCATCGCCGCGCGGGACACGAGCGAGGGCTTGCAGGTCTTCATGGTGCGGCGGAACGCCCGCTCGGTGTTCCTACCGGAGATGTACGTCTTTCCGGGCGGCCGCGTCGACGACGCCGACCGGGACGCGGCGGCGCGCCGGCTGCGCGGTTCGGCGGGCGACGTCGATCCGGCCTACGCGATGACCGCCGCGCGCGAGACGTTCGAGGAAGCCGGGCTGCTCTTCGCCGACCGGCCGGTCCACGTCGACGAGCTGGGCGGCTTGCGCCGCGCGATGCACGCCGGCGAGATCACCTTCGGCCAGGTGCTGGAGCGGCTCGGCGCTTCGGTCGACGCGTCGTCGATGCAGTACTTCTCGCGCTGGATCACGCCGAAGGCGGAGCTTGCGACGCGGCGCTTCGACGCGCGCTTCTTCGTCGCGCGCGCGCCGGAGTACCAAGTCGCCGAAGCGGACGCGACCGAAGTGCTCGACGGCCGCTGGATCACGCCGGCCGGCGCGCTCGAAGCGAACCGGCGCGGCGAGATCGGGCTGATCTTCCCGACGATCAAGCACCTGGAGCGCACCGCGCCGTACCGCACCGTCGACGAGCTGATGGCGTTCGCGCGCGAGAAAACGATCGTGACCGTGTCGCCGGACGTGCAGCCGGGTCCGAAGTTCATCCTCGTGCCGGAGCTCGAGAACGCATGGTAGCGCCGGCGCCGCCCGTGACGCTGAGCCCGCGCGTGACGCGCCTGCGCGCGCCGAACCCGTCCCCGATGACGCTCGACGGCACCAACGGCTACGCCGTGCGCGTCGGCCCGCGCGCGCTGGTCGCGATCGACCCCGGCCCGCTCGACGACCGCCAGCGCGACGCGTTCCTCGCCGCCGCGCGCGCGATGGACGCGGAGTACGCGGCGATCCTCGTGACGCACGGTCATCCCGATCACGCGCCGGGCGCCGCACCGCTCGCCGCGGCGACGGGTGCGCCCGTGTACGCGCACCCGGAAGCGCGCTTCCCGCACCACCGCGAGCTCGGCGATCTCGAACGGCTTGCGTTCGCCGACGCGGAGATCACCGCGCTGCACGCGCCCGGCCACGCGCGCGATCATCTCGTGTTCGTGCTCGAAGACGAGCGCGCGCTCTTCGCCGGCGACGTGGTCCTCGGCACCGGCACCGTCGTCGTCGCGCCGCCCGGCGGCGAGATGCGCGCCTATCAGCGCACGCTGCACCGCCTGCGCGAGGACTTCGGTGACGCGCGAGCGCTCTACGGCGGCCACGGCCCCGAGGTGAGCGGCGTGCGCGCGAAGCTCGACGAGTACATCGCGCACCGCGAAGCGCGCGAACGGCAGATCCTCGATGCGCTCCGTGCCGGCGACGAGACGATCCCCGTGCTCGTGGAGCGAATCTACGCCGGCGTCGACAAGCGGCTGTGGCCGGCAGCCGCGAGACAGATCCTCGCCTATCTCCTCGCGCTCCAAGCCGAAGGACGCGTTCGCGCCGAACGTCTCGACCGGCAGCCGACGCCCCGTGAAGCGGCGCTGCTCGATCCCGACCTCTCGAAGCTCGGTGACGCCGCGGGCGCCGACGTCGTTCGCGCCGAGCTCGGCTACGGCGCGCCCGAGCCGCTTCTCCGCTATACGTTGACGTAACGGCGGGTCTGCGGGAGCAGGATGGCGTTGCGCCGGCGCGGCTACGCGACCGCTAAGAGCACCTTGCCGAACTGCGCGCCTTTGTCGACCGATTCCGCGGCGGCCGCGACCTCGTCCATCGGGTAGACCTTGTCGACGGCGGGTTTGATCGAGCCGTCGAACATCGCCAGCATCTCGGCGAAGTCGCGCGGTGAGCCCATCGACGATCCCATGATGTCGAGCTGGCGCCAGAACACCGAGTACGGGCGGATCTTCGCGTCGCCGGTCGTTCCGCCGTAGATGACCACGCGGCCGCCGTAGCGCGTGACGTTCACCGCTCTGCTCAGCGTGTCGCCGCCGGCCGAGTCGACCACCAGACTGGGGCCGCCGTCGACGGCGGCGACCTCCTTCTCCCACTTCTCGCTGGTCGTGTAGTTGATGCCGACGTCGGCGCCCATCGCTTTCGCGCGCTCGAGCTTCTCGTCGCTCGACGACGTCACGATCACCTTCGCGCCGAGCTTTTTGGCGAACAGCAGCACGAACGTCTGCACGCCGCTGCCGACGCCGGGGATCAGCACGACGTCGTCGCGCGTGCAGCCGCCGCGCGAGACGAGAGCGCGGTACGCCGTCACGCCGGCCAGCGGGATCGCCGCGGCCTCGTCGTCGCTCAGCGAGGCGGGCGCCGCCACGACGTTGTCGGCCGGCACCGCCACGTACTCCGCGAACGTCCCCTGGTGCGGCATCCCGAGCACCTGCGCGCTGCGCAGCCAGATGCGCTGGCTCGGTCCCCACCCCAGCGTCGGGTTGATCACGACCCGCGTCCCGACCGCGGGGCCGTTCGCACCCTGGCCGTGCGCCGCGACGGTTCCGAGCCCGTCGGAGCCGGGGATGCACGGGAGCTGGATCCCCGGGTAGAGCCCCTGGCTGATGAAGACGTCGCGGCGGTTGAAGGCGGCTCGCTTGATCGCGACCAGCGTCTCGCCCGGACCGGGCCGCGCGTCGTCGACCTGCTCGACGCGGAAGTTCCTTGGACCGCGCTCGCGGTCGATCTCGTGAAGGCGGACGGCACGCATCCCGCCACGGTACGCGCCGCGCACCGGGAGCGCCTACCGGCGACCGTGAATGACGGACCAACGATCGTCTCCGCGCTTTGGAGGGGACTTGGCTTTTCCGTCAGTCAGCTTGGGGCCGCCGATCGGCAAGCGGCTCTCCCGCATGGACGTGCAGATCGAGGCGAACCGCTGCCTGAACTGCTACGACGCGCCGTGCATCCGCGCGTGCCCGACCTCGATCGACGTGCCGCGCTTCATCGGCCGCATCGCGACCGGCGATCTGCTCGGCAGCGCGCAGACGATCATGGACGCCAACCCCGTCGGCGCGAGCTGCGCGCGGGTCTGCCCGACCAGCCAGCTCTGCGAGGGCGCCTGCGTCTACAACGCCGACGAGAACCCCATTCGGATCGGCGACCTGCAGCGCTACGCGACGGACTGGGCGATCCGCGAGAACGTCCGGCTGTTCGAGGCGGGCCCGCCGACCGGGAAGCGCGTCGCGGTGATCGGCAGCGGGCCGGCCGGCCTCGCCGCGGCGCGCGATCTGGCTCGCATGGGCCATGCGGTGACGATCTTCGAGCGCGACCCCGCACCGGGCGGGCTCGACACCTACGGCATCGTGCCGTTCCGGCTGCCGGCAGAGATCGCGCTGTGGGAAGCCGAGCAGGTGCGCGCGCTCGGCGTCGAGATCCGCACCGGCGTCGCGGTCGGCGACGGCGTCGCGACCGGCGGTGCGGGCGGCGCGACGATTGCGGCCCGGACGATCCTCGCCGAGTACGACGCGGTGGTGATCGCGGTCGGGATGGGGAGCGTTCCGCGGCTCGGGATCGAGGGCGAGGACGCGGCCGGCGTGTGGGACGCGCTCGACTTCATCCGCATCGCGAAGTGCGGCGGCGACGTCGGCGTGCTCGGCGACCGCGTCGCGATCATCGGCGGCGGAAACACGGCGATCGACGCGGCGACCTGCTCGCGCCGGCTCGGCGTCCCCTCGGTGACGATGTACTACCGCCGCGGCGCCGAGCGGATGACGGCGTACGACTTCGAGATCGAGTTCGCCCAGGTCGAAGGCGTCGAGTTCCGCACGTTCGTGCTGCCGAAGCGGATCCTCGTCGAGAACGGGCGCGTCGCAGCGCTCGAAGTAATCTCGACCGATCCAGAGGGCAACGCGCGGCCGCTGCCGGGGACCGAGCGCGTCGTTCCGGTCGACACCGTGATCCTGGCGATCGGGCAGACCCGGCACACCGCGCTGCTCGACGCGTTCGGCGTGATGCACGACAAGTACGGGATCGCGATCGTCGACGACGCGATGCGGACCAACGTGCCGAACGTCTACGCCGCGGGCGACTGCATGTTCAAGCCGGGCGGGACCGACGCAATGGTGGTCGAGGCCGCGCAGCGCGGCAAGGTCGCGGCGCAGAGCGCCGATCTGTTCCTGCGCGCGGCGCCCGCCGCGGCGGTCTCGCCGGCGCGAACGGCGGAGGTGCGCTAGATGGCCGATCTTGCGAGCGATCTGGCCGGGATCAAAAGCCCGAACCCGTTCTGGCTGGCGTCGGCGCCGCCGACGAACTCCGGCTATCAGGTGATGCGCGCGTTCGCCGCGGGCTGGGGCGGCGCGGTGTGGAAGACGCTCGCGCTCGAGCCGATCGTCAACGTGACGTCGCGCTTCGGCGGGATGAACATCGGCGCGTACCGGATGGCCGGGATGAACAACATCGAGCTGATCACGGACCGGCCGCTCGACGAGAACCTGCGCGAGATCGCGGAGTGCAAGGCGGCGTATCCCGACCGCGCGATCGTCGCCTCGCTGATGACCGAGTGCACGCAGGCGAGCTGGCACGAGCTGATCCGCCGCGTCGAGACGGTCCCGGTCGACGGCTTCGAGCTGAACTTCGGCTGCCCGCACGGGATGTCGGAGCGCGGCCAGGGCGCGGCGGTCGGCCAGGATCCCGAGCTGATCGAGATGGTGACGCGCTGGGCCAAAGAGGCGGCCCATGTACCCGTGATCGTGAAGCTGACGCCGAACGTGACCGACGTCCGCTACGCCGCGCGCGCGGCGGCGAAGGGCGGCGCCGACGCGATCAGCTTGATCAACACGATCAACTCCCTGATCGGCGTCGACCTGGACACGTGGCTGCCGATCCCGCACGTCGACGGCAAGTCGTCGCACGGCGGTTACTGCGGCCCGGCGGTGAAGCCGATCGCGCTCAACATGGTCGGCGCCTGCGCGAAGGACGGGCAGGTCGGCATCCCGATCTCCGGGATCGGCGGCATCTCCGACTGGCGCGACGCGGTCGAGTTCATGCTGATGGGCTCGACGACGGTGCAGGTCTGCACCGCGGTGATGCACCACGGCTTCCGCATCGTCGGCGACATGATCGACGGCTTGAACAACTACCTCGACGCGCGCGGCGTGGCGTCGGTGCGCGAGCTGGTCGGCCGGACCGTGCCGCGCTTCGTCGACTGGAACGACCTGAACCTCGACTACAAGATCGTGGCGCGGATCGATCCCGAGACGTGCATCCGCTGCAACAAGTGCTACATCGCCTGCGAGGACGCGGCGCACCAGTGCATCGACCGCCCGGCCGACCCGCGCTTGGCGCCGGTCGTCGACGAAGAGCACTGCGTCGGGTGCAACCTGTGCCAGATGGTGTGCCCGGTCATCGACTGCATCGAGATGGTGCGCGTCGACGCCGGCGACACCTGGAGGGAGAAACTTACATCGGTACCATCGTAAGAGGCGGGACGGTCGTCACCGCGACCGACGTCTTCCCGGCCGACATCCTGGTCGAGGACGGCACGATCACCGCGATCGCGCGCAGCATCGCCGAGATGGGACACGAGACGATCGACGCGTCGGGCGCCTACGTGTTCCCGGGCTTCATCGACCCGCACACGCACCTCGACATGCCGTTCGGCGGCACGACGACGGTCGACGACTTCGCCAGCGGGACCGTCGCCGCGGCGCTCGGCGGGACGACCACGATCGTCGACTTCGCGCTGCACCAGCGCGGCGACAGCCTCGCCAACGCGCTGAAAACCTGGCACCGCAAAGCGGACGGGAACGCCGTCATCGACTACGCGTTCCACCTGACGATCGCCGACGGGCGGCCCGAGACGATCGAGGAGATCCCGCAGATGATCGTGCGGGAGGGCGTCAACTCGTTCAAGGTCTTCATGGCCTACAAGCACGTCCTGCAAGTCGACGACGAGACGATCTTCAAGGTGCTCAAAGCCGCGGCCAAAGCCGGCGGGCTCGTGCAGGTGCACGCCGAGAACGGCGACGTCATCGAGGTGACGGTGAAAGAGGCGCTCGCCGCGGGGCAGACGTCGCCGAAGTACCACGCGCTGACGCGGCCGGTCGAGCTCGAAGGGGAGGCCGTGCACCGCGCGATCCGGCTGGCCGAGGTCGCCGGCGCCCCGCTGTACGTGGTCCACGTCTCGAGCGCGATGGCGGCCGACGCGATCAGCGACGGCCGCAAGCGCGGCCTGCCGATCTACGGCGAGACGTGCCCGCAGTATCTCGTCTGCGACGTCAGCGACTACGACCGCCCGGATTTCGCCGGCGCGAACTACGTCATGTCGCCGCCGCTGCGCGAGAAGCGCGATCAGCGCGTGCTGCTGCAGAAGCTCAAGAACGGCGAGCTGCACGCCTTCGGCTCCGATCACTGCTCGTTCAACAACTGCGGGCAGAAAGAGCTCGGCAAGGACGACTTCTCGAAGATCCCCAACGGCGCGCCGACGATCGAGGACCGTGTCGCGATCCTCTACGAGCACGGCGTGAACAAGGGCGTGATCGGGCTGAACCAGTTCGTCGCGCTCGCCTCGACCAATCCCGCGAAGCTGTTCGGGCTCTTCCCGCGCAAGGGCACGATCGCGGTCGGCAGCGACGCCGACATCGTCGTGTGGGACCCGAACGCCGAGCGCACGATCTCGGCCAAGACGCACCACATGAAGGCCGACAACAGCATCTTCGAGGGGATGACGGTGCGCGGGCGGCCGCGCTACGTCTTCTCGCGCGGGCGCAAGGTCGCCGACGACGGCGACTTCGTCGGCGCGCCGGGAGCCGGCATCCACCAGAAGTCCGCGCCCTTCCGCCCCGTCCAGCTCTAGTGGGCTCGCCGCGCGAGCCCGTCGCGTTCGCCCTTCGGGCGATCCGCCCGCTTCGAGGAGCTCCATGACTACTTCGGACATCGTTCGCATCGGTTTGATCCAGGCGCATCACGACACCGACGGCTCGGAGCCGGTCGACGTCCACAAGCGCGAAGCGGTGAAGAAGCACGAGCGGATGATCCGCGAGGCGGCGCAGCGGGGCGCGCAGATCGTCTGCCTGCAGGAGCTCTTCTACGGGCCGTACTTCTGCACCGAGCAGAGCCCCAAGTGGTACGAGGCGACCGAATCGATCCCCGACGGCCCGACGACCAAGCTGATGCAGGACCTCGCGCGCGAGCTCGGGATCGCGCTCGTCGTGCCGATGTACGAGCGCACGATCAGCGGCGTGTACTACAACACCGCCGCCGTCATCGACGCGGACGGCTCGTTCCTCGGCATCTACCGCAAGCACCATCTGCCGCAGGTCGCGGCCGGCCCGGCGCCGTGCGGCTTCTGGGAGAAGTACTACTTCAAGCCCGGCAACGCCGGCTACCCGACGTTCCAGACGAAGTTCGCGCGGATCGGCGTCTACATCTGCTACGACCGGCACTTCCCCGAAGGCGCGCGGCTGCTGGGCCTCAACGGCGCGGAGATCGTGTTCAACCCGTCGGCGACGGTCGCCGGCTTGTCGGAGTATCTCTGGAAACTCGAGCAGCCCGCGCACGCGGTCGCCAACGGGTACTACGTCGGCGCGATCAACCGCGTCGGCTTCGAGACGCCGTGGAACATGGGCGAGTTCTACGGCCAGTCGTACCTGGTCGATCCGCGCGGACAGTTCGTCGCGACGGGCTCGCGCGACAAGGACGAGGTCGTCATCGGCGACATGGACCGCCGGCTGATCGAAGAGGTCCGCAACACCTGGCAGTTCTACCGCGACCGCCGTCCGGAAACGTACGGCGCGATGGTGGAAGTCTAGCGCATGCCGCAGACGCAGGCCGAACGCGACGGAATCGTCACGCTGACGGAGACTGCGGCGGCGCTCGCCTCCGCGCATACCGATCTGTGGAACGAGGACCTGCGACCGTGCACGCGCGCGGAGCACTTCTGGGGCGCGTCGCGCTTCGCGAGCTTGTGGATCGGGATGTGCTTGTGCATCCCAACCTACTCGCTCGCCAGCGGGATGATCTCGCTCGGGATGAACTGGTGGGAAGCGGTCCTGACGATCTTCGTCGGGAGCTGTGTCGTGCTGATCCCGATCCTGCTGGTCGCGCACGCCGGGACGCGCTACGGCTTTCCGTACCCGGTCTTCGCGCGGCTGTGGTTCGGCACGCGCGGCGCGCACGTTCCGGCGCTCGCGCGCGCGGTCATCGGCGCGGGCTGGTTCGGGATCAACTCGTGGTTCGGCGGAGCGGCGCTCGACGCGATCGTCTCGCGGCTGCTGCCGGCGTGGACGTCGATCGGCCCGCACGTCTTCGTCGCGTTCGGGCTGTTCTGGCTGCTGAACGTCGGGATCGCGATGCGCGGCCCGCAGGCGATCGGGCGGCTCGCCGCGGTCGCCGCGCCGACGCTCGGCCTCGCCGCCGTCGCGCTCTTCGCGTGGGGGCTCAGCGCCGCGGGCGGCGTGGGCCCGATGCTGGCGGCGCCCGCGACGCTGCACGGCGGCGCGTTCTGGACCGCGTTCTTCCCCTCGGTGATCGGCGTCGTCGCGTTCTGGGCGACGCTGGCGCTGAACATCCCCGACTACTCGCGCTACGCCGTCTCGCAGCGCGCGCAACTGCGCGGCCAGCTCGTGATGCCGTTCGTCATGGCGGGCTTCTCGTTCGTCGGGATCGCGGTGACGTCGGCGACCGTCGCGCTGTACGGCAAGGCGCTGTGGAACCCGGTCGACCTGATCGTGAAGTTTCCGACCGCGGTCGTGCTCATCGGCGGCGCCATCGTGATCCTGTCCTCGATCACGATCAACGTCGGGGCGAACGTGATGGCGCCCGCGCGCGCGTTCGAGAACCTCTGGCCGAGCCGCATCACCTTCGCCGGCGGCGCGATCCTGACCGGATTGCTGGCGCTGCTGATGCAGCCGTGGTACGTGCTCTCGACGTTCGCGACGTACGTGTTCACCTGGCTCGGCACGTACGGCACGCTGCTCGGCCCGTTCGACGGCATCGCGATCGCCGACTACTGGCTGGTGCGGAACCTGCGCCTCGACCTGATGCAGCTCTACACGCCGAACGGCCGCTACGACTACGCGCGCGGCTGGAACCTGCGCGCCGTCGCGGCGCTCGTCGTCGGCTGGATCCCGCCGCTGATCGGCTTGTGGTACGCGCCGCTCGGGTTCTTGTGGTCCGGCGGCTGGCTGTTCAGCATCATCGTCGCCGGCTTCGCGTACGCGCTGTTCATGCGCGCGTCACCGTCCCGCGTCAGCGAAGAACAGTACGAGGCGATCACGGATGGAGAGCCGGCGTCCGCGCCGCGCGGCGTTGCCGCCGCGGACGCGACGCCGGCCTAGCGCTTAGAGACCGTACGCGGCCTTCAGGTCGAGCATCGCCTGCGTCAGCACGACGTGGTAGTTCGCGTCGGCGTTGCGGCCGTACTTGGCGTCGATGTCGTCCATCACCTGAACGTGGATCGGGTGTGAGACGAGCTTGTCGAGCATGATCTCGACGTTGTACCGGCCGTCGGCGACGCCGGCGGTGTAGAGCGCGGCGGCCAGCGCTTTGCCGTCCTTCGGGCTCGGCTGCGGCTGCTTCGGCAGCGCGACCTTCTTCGCGGTGACGATCTTGAGCGAGTCGGCGACGACGAAGTCGAAGACGGTGACGAACGAGGTGACGTTCTTGGCGCCGAACTGCTTGGTGAGCTTCGCCACCTCGGCGCTCGTCTTCGGGCCGGCGAGGACGCCGAGCAGCGTGGTCGTCTTGAAGTGAGCCGGCCCGCCGCCGGCGACGATCATCGAGAGCGTCAGCGGCAGGTCGGGCGCGCCCGAGTAGACGCCGGCCTGGCTGAAGCGGGCGTGGCCGGCGGCCATCGGGGCGGTGCTCTGCATGCCGCCGGCAATGGGCGCGGTGCTCTGCGCCCCGGCCCCGGTCTGGGCGAGGCAGATCGCGGCGAGCGCGACGCCGGCGGCGAGCGGACGGGTGAAGCTGATCATTGCGGTTTGGGACCCTCCGGTGTAGACGAGGCACAGCGCATCGTCTATAGTAGTTGCTACAACAACCACTATACCGCCTGCGGCGGTCGCAGGCAAGCGGAAGCGGTCGAGCGTGAGAGCAAACGGCCGCGATGGAGGATCGGATGGAGGTCGTCCCCGCGCTGCAGCGGCTGGGATTCGCGGAGTACGAGGCGCGCGCGTACGTGGCGCTCGTCCAGGGCGGGCCGTCGAACGGCTACGAGCTGGCCAAAGCGTCCGGCGTCCCCCGCGCCAACGTCTACGGCGTCCTCGACCGCCTGGCGGCCCGGCGCGCCGTCCTGCGCGTCGACGAGCCGGGCGGGACGCGGTACGCGGCCGTGCCGCCGGCCGAGCTGATGCGGCGGCTGGGCGACGAGTTCCGGGGCGTCGCCGACGCCGCCGGCACGGCCCTCGAAGCGCTCGAGGCCGCGTCCGAGCACGCGCCGGTCGTCAACCTGCGCGGCTATCCCGCCCTGCTCGACCAAGCGCGCGCGGCGATCGGCGGCGCCGCCCGCACGCTGTTGCTGGCCGTGTGGCGGCCGGAAGCGACGTCACTCGCACATGATGTGGCGCGGGCGGCCGACCGGAACGTGGCGATCACGACGCTCTGCATGACGGCGTGCGAGGAGCTCTGCGGCGGCTGCCGCGGCGACGTGTACCGCTTTCGCGCCGCCCGCGACGACGCGCCGCGCCGGTTCGTCGCCCTCGCGGATGATTGCGACGTCGTCGCGGGTGAGGTCGACGTGCGCGGCGACGCGCAGGCGATTCGCACGCGCGGTTCGGTGCTGGTCGACGTCTGCCGCGCGGCGGTGCGGACGAGCATCGCGCTCGCCGCGACCGTCGCGGATCTCGGCCCGCAAGCCGAAACCGTGCTCGCACCGCGAACGCGCGCGCTGATCGACGCGTCCGCGAACCCGGGCGACGACGATTTCGTCACGCGGCTGCGGGCGCTGAAGATCGGCTAGCCGGCCGCCGGCGGCACGCGCGCCGCCGTGCCACCGGTCGGGGCTAGACGAAGACCGGGCGTTTCCCGCTGACGTTCTTGCAGAACGTCATGTGCTGGCTGTGGGGAACGTACCACGCGTGGATGTCGTAGTGCGGCGACGGGTAACCGGGATGGCCGTTGGTCTCGTACCAGATGTCGACGTGATCGATCTTGTAGCCCGGGAGCGGTTTGAGCGCGTTGTCGAGATTCATGCCCGCGTCGAATGCCTTCTTCGACGGCATGATCTCGGTGAAGACGGGCTTCCCGTTGTAGTACCCGTAGATCGGACCGAACGGCCAGTTCTTCGAGTTGACGTAGTGGTAGCCCATCGATGGGATGCAGCCCGCCGCGGGCGTGACGTCGCTCGGCAAACCGTGCTGTTTGCCCTTGAGCGGCGTATCCATCATCTTCATGATCTCGGGAGTCATCCCGGGCGGCATCGCCGGACGCTTCGGTTCGGCGCCGGCGGTCGCAGCGCCGGCGAGCGTGATCGCCAGCGCGAAGAAAAACACCCGTGCTGGTAAGGTTGTCATCTGCTGCCGTTACTCTGCGCTGAGTGACGACGCCTTCCGGCGCGCGCCTATCCCGCCGAGGCGGCAGCTTCCAGCTCGCCGACGGCGGCGTCGATCGTCGCGACCGCTTCGTCGATCTGGTCGTCGGTGATCACCAGCGGCGGCGCGACGTGCAAGACGTTGTAGCGGCCGAACGCGTACGCGCCGCGCTTCTTGAGCCCGGCGAACAGCGCGGGCATCGGCCCGAGCGACTTCCCTTGCCACGGAACGAGCGGCTCGCGCGTTGCGCGATCGCGCACGAACTCGACCGCGAAGAACGCGCCGGCGCCGCGCACCTCGCCGACGATCTCATGGCGGGCTCGCACGCCCTCGAGTCCCGCGCGGAGCCGCGGCTCGACGACGTTCGCGGCGCGCTCGTACAGGCCGTCGTCCGCATACGCGCGCAGCGCGGCGACGCCGGTCGCCATCGCGAGCGGGTGGCCCGAGTAGGTATGCCCCGCCGGCAAAGCGCGCCCGTCGAATGCGGATGCGAGCCGCTCGCGCAGCAGCACCCCGCCCAGCGGAACGTAGCCCGAGGTGACGCCCTTCGCGAACGTGATCGCGTCCGGCACCACGCCGAAGCGCTCGCCGCCGAACGCCGCGCCGGTGCGGCCGAAGCCGGTCATGACCTCGTCGAAGATCAGCACGATCCCGTGCGCGTCGCACAGCGCGCGCAAGCCCGCGAGGTAGCCCGGCGGGAAGACGATCACGCCGTTCGACCCGATCACCGGCTCGATGAGAATCGCCGCGACGTGATCGGGATTCTCCGCCGCGATCACGTCGGCCGCGTGCTGCAGCGCGCGGCGCGTCTCTTCGGCCGGATCGCGCGTGAAGAACGGGCTGCGGTACGGATACGGCGCCCAGAAGTGCACGACGCCCGGCATGACGTTCGCCGGCTCGCTGAACCAGCGCCGGTTCTCGCCGGTCAGCGCCGCCGAGCCCGCGCCCGAGCCGTGGAACGAACGGTATCCCGCCAGCACCTTCGACCGCCCGGTCACCGACCGCGCGAACTTCACCGCGTCTTCGTTGGCCGCGGCACCGCTGGTGCTGAAGAACGCGCGTCCGCCTTCATCACCCCACGGCGCGAGCCGCACCAGCGCTTCGGCGAGCTCGGCGCGCCGGTCGTTGAACCAGCTCGGCGGGCTGAAGCAGAGCCGGTCGACCTGTTCGTGCATCGCCGCGCGCACCGCCGGATGCCCGTGCCCGAGGTTCACCGCGATCAGCCCGGAGGTGAGGTCGGCGTAGCGGTTGCCGTCGGCGTCGTAGAGATAGATCCCCTCGCCCCGCACGATGACCGGCGCGCGCAGCCCGCCCTGCACCATCCACGGCGTGAGCACGTAGCGCGCGTGCTTGACCTCGAGCGTCTCACCGGAAGCGATCATGGGTGAAGTCCTCCCTGCGACGCGGTACGCCGTGAAACGTGACCGCCCCCTCCGAGGCTGGGCGCCGCCGGAACGCCTACCGAGGCGGATCGCCTGCGGCGAAGAGAGCTCGAAGAGCGAGTGAGAACCCAGGCAGCGCGGGATGCGCGAGCTCGTCTCCGTCGTGCAAAACGTGCACACGGTGCGCGTCGTGCAACGTGACGGTCCGCTGCGCCGGATCGACGACGACGACAAGCGCCGCGCCGCTGGCAAGATACACGGCGGTCTTGTGGGCGAGATACCGCGAGCGGTCCCCAGGCGATCGAATTTCGATCGCAACGTCGGGCGCGAACGGCGGCGCTTCCAAATCGTACCCTGTGTGGCACGTTCCCTCGACCACTATCATGGCGTCACGGTTGAACGCAATACCTAACCGCGGTGCACGAGTCCGATCAGATTGTGCACCACCAGCAGAACGCGCGCGACGATGCCGGGGAAGAACTCGTAGAAGGCGACCAGCGACAGGAACGTCTTGTTCCAGCCGGTCAGGATGACCGGAAGGCCCGCCACGATCAGCGCGAGCACCCAGCCGATCACCGGGCCGAACCCGCGCATCGTGCTGCGCGCGACGACGGTTCCGCCGGCGAGATCGCCGAGGCGCCGGTGGGACGGCAGCAGCGCGAGCACGCCGCCGACGACGAGCACGTCGATCGGGCGCAGCAGCATGCGCACGAACGCGCGGCCGAGCCCGACCGGACCGCCGCGCACGGCGTAGACGTGCAGCCCGAGCGCGAGCTTGCCGACCGTCGTCCCGAACGCCGCCTCCGCGGCGAGCACGTAGACGACCGCGAGCAGGATGCCGATCCCGAGCGTCGCGTCGAAACCGCGCTGCGTGTTCGTCGGCAAGCCCGTGACCGGATTGATCGCGATGAACGAGTACGCCAGCGACGTGATGACGACCGCGATCAGCCCGATGTCGAGCACGAACGCGAAGAAGCGCGCGAAGACGTAGCCCACCGGGTGCCCGAAGTCGTACGTCCCGTGCGGGTAGCGCGCGCCGAGACCGGCCCGGGACGACGGCGGGACGACCGTCCCGCTGACCGGCACGCCGTGCGGCGCGGCCGGCGCGGCGTGCGGCGCCGCGGGCGAGACGTGAACCGGCCCGCTCGGCTCGACGACCGCCGGGTCGATGCGCTTGCGCTGGGGCGGCGGGGGCGGGGTGACGCGCGGCATCGCGACGGTCGCTTCGAGCTCGTCCTCGGGGGGTGGCGGAGGGGTCGACACGCCGCTATCTACCGCTCCGCGCCGCCCATCGTTTCGACGGCGGCGGCCCGGCCCTAGACGAAGCCGCTGGCGGCGGTCGCACCCTTCTTGCGCAGCTCGGCTTGGCGCAGCTCGACGCGGCGGATCTTGCCGGAGCGCGTCTTGGGCAGCTCGGCGACGAACTCGATCGCGCGCGGGTACTTGTACGGCGCGGTGACGCGCTTGCAGTGCTCCTGCAGCTCCTTCACCAGCGCGTCGCTGGGCTCGTTGCCGGGGCGCAGCACCACGAACGCTTTGACGATGTTGCCGCGGTCGGCGTCCGGCGAGCCGACGACGGCGGACTCCATGACCGCCGGGTGCTCGAGCAGCGCGCTCTCCACCTCGAACGGGCCGATGCGGTACGCGCCCGAGGAGATGACGTCGTCGGCGCGCCCGACGAACCAGAAGTACCCGTCGTCGTCGACCTGCGCGCGGTCGCCGGTCAGGTACCACTCGCCGCGCCGCGTGTTGCGCGTCTCCTGGTCGTTCTTGTAATAGCCGCGGAACAGCGACGGCGGGTCGCCGCGCAGCCCGATGTCGCCCACCTCGCCGGGCTCGCACACGGCGCCGTTCTCGTCGACGACCGCGACGTCGTGTCCGGGCGTCGGCTTGCCCATCGAGCCCGGACGCACGTCGGTCCCCGGCCGGTTGGCGACCAGCAGCGTGTTCTCGGTCTGCCCGTAGCCGTCGAGGATGGTCAGCCCGAACGCGTGTTTCCAGCGCTCGATCACTTCGGGATTCAGCGGTTCGCCGGCGCTCACGCAATGACGCAGGTCCGGCAGCTTCCAGCGCGTGCCGAGATCGGGCAGCTTCACTTCGAGCCGGTACTCGGTGGGCGCTTGGCACAGCACGGTGACGCCGAGGTCGCGGATCAGGTTCATCCGCTCCTCCGGAACGAACGCGCCTTCGTGTAGCACGATCGCCGCGCCGCACGACCACGGTCCGAGCAAGACGTTCCAGAGCGACTTCGCCCAGCCGGTCCCCGCCGTGCACCAGACGAGATCGTCGCGCTTGACGTCGAACCAGCTCGCGGCCTGCATGCGATTCGCCCACGTCCACGCGACCGCGTGCACCACACCTTTGGGGTCTTTGGTGGTGCCGCTCGTGTAGACCATGTACGCCATGTCGCCGGCGCGCGTCGGCGCACCGTCCCACGGCGACGCCGCCTCGACCAGCGGTTCGGCGGCGGTCCAGCCCGCGCGCTCGCCGCCGGCGAGCAGCCAGGTGCGCAGCCCCGGCGCCTCGGCGCGCATGGCATCGAACTCCGCCGCGTTGCTCGCGTGCGCGACGACGGCGGTCGCGCCGCTGTGGGTCGCGCGGTACAGCAGATCCTTCGCGCGCAGTTGCTCGGCGCTCGGCACGGCGACGGCGCCCATGCGGAGCAGTGCCGTCATGCAGAACAGCCAGTCCGGGATCTTCGGCAGCACGACGACGACCCGGTCGCCGTGCTTCACGCCGGCGTCGCGCAGCACGGCGGCCCAGCGCTGCGAACGATCGGCGATCTCCGCGAACGTGAACTCGTGCCGCGCGCCGGCCGCGTCGACGAACAGCAACCCGCGGCGGTTCTCACGCGCCAGCGCGTCGATGACGTCGCGCGCGAAGTTGAACTCGGCCGGGACGTCCCAGGTGAACGCTGTCGATGGCTCGGTCATGCCCGAGGATTCGCAGACCGCCCCGGCGCACCCGCCCGTATCATGGCCCCCTTCGCTCGCTTCGACCCGGCGCGCATCCTGCGCGCCTCGCAGATTCGCGTCGGGAAGAGCTTCCGGGTGCGCGGCGTTCCCGCCATCTTGCTCGGCGTCAGCGCGATCGTGGTCTCAGCCGGGACGGTGCGCGCGCTGCGGGCCGCCGCCCCGTCGCTCGCGGAGTCGCTCCGCGAGGCGACGAAGCTGGTCGACGCCTTTCGGTCCGACCGCGCCGATCAGCGCCGGCTCAACTCCTGACCGCGAGCGCGCGCTGCGCTCACCACGGCGCGGTCACGCGGAACACGAAGCGCCGCGGCGCGTTCCACTGCGTCGTGTTGAAGCCGTTGTTGATCTTGATCAGATAGCGGTGATCGAGCAGGTTCTCGACCGCGAGCGTGTAGCCGAGCCGCTTCGACGCGGCGTCCGCGCTGCGCCCGACCGACGCGTCGACGATCCAGTGCGCGGGCAACCGTCCTTGTCCGCTCTCGAACTCCGCCGGGAAGCCGGTGCCGTACTCCGCCTGCAGCGTCGCGAACGAGCGCAGGCCCGACCCGAAGTGCCGGGTGTAGAACGCGTTCCCGGACCAGCGCTGATCGTGGTCCTCCGGCTGCAGCGTCAAGTCGTTGGCGGCGTCGGGCGGGAACAGGAACGTTCCGCCCGACACGCCCGCGGCCTCGGCGCGCTGGTAGGTCAGCGAGACGCCGGAGTCGACGCGCGGTGACGACGCGTCGAGCCGCAGCTCGAGCCCGCGGTCGCGCCCGACCGCGTTGTTGAACACCGCGAACAGCGGCGTGTTCGCGAGCTGCGTCGTGTCGAGCACGTTGACCGCGGTCCGGTCGAACGCGTTGAGGTACGCCCGCAGCCCGGGCCGGAACGTGCGCGCGATCCCGATCTCGACGTAGGTGTCGCGCTCCGGCTGCAGGTCGTAGACCGGCGCCGCCGACGACGACGTTTGCGTGACGACCGCGTCGCGGCGGACGTCTTCGAGCGCGGGCGCGGCGTAGAGCCGGCCCACGTAGGCGTGCAGCACGGTGCCGCGCGCGATCTCGCCGTTGATCTCGAGCCGCGGGCTGAGCTGCGCGCCGCCGGTGAAGCCGGTGCTGTGGTCGTAGCGCAGCCCGGCGTTGATCGCGAGGCCGCGCGCCGGCGTCCACTTGTCGGAGACGTACGCGCCGATGCGCGAGCCGCGCGCGCTCACGTCGTCCCGGAAGTCGGGATCGGACGGAAAGCGGATCAGCACGTTCGACCGCAGCCTCTGCTGCTCGAGATCGACGCCGGCTTTGAGCGCATGGCGGTCGCTGGCGCGGAACGCCGACGCGCGCAGACCGGTGTACGTGACGACGCGGTCCTGGCGAAAACCGTTCTGCGGCGTCGCGATGCCGGCGTCGTCGAAGAGGTTCGCCCGCACGTCGTTGGCGAGGTCGCCGTCGTAGGCGACGCGGTTCCAGCGCACCCACGGCACGACGCGCACGTAGCCGTTGCCGTCCTTCGACGTGTGGGTGAACGACAGGCTGGCGAAGCGGTCGTACTCGCGCTGCACGTCGTCGGTTCCCGGCACCGCGACGTACGGCGAGCCGGGCGAGATCGACGTGTTGACCGGGATCTGGAAGCTCGCGTACTGGCTGGAGACGTCCGCCGCGAGCAGGTCGCGCTCGCCCATCGGCAGCGCGACGCGCAGGAACTGGTCGGAGGTCGCGGAGGCGTCGTGCAGCGCGTCCTTCGCCGGCGTGTCGAGGCCGCGGTTCGTCCGCTGCGCGTTCAGCGCGAGCGAGAGCTGCGCGCGCCCGACGGTGAAGCGCTGCACCAGCCGCGCGTCCGACGTTCCGAGCTCGCCGGCGCCGAGCGTCAGCGCGCCGCCGCGCGAGCCGGTCAGCTCGGTGCCGCCGCTGATCACGTTGACGACCGCGCCTTGGCGCGTCCCGCCGAACTCGGCCGGGAACGCGCCGGTGAAGATCTCGACCGCCTGCGCGTCGCGCGGGTCGACGAGCTGCGCGAAGTTGGAGCTGGTCGACTGCGGCAGCGGCGCACCGTCGAGCTCGTAGCTCAGGCCGTGAAAGCCGTGCGCGACCGGCTCGTCGTACGAGAACCGCACCACGCCGGGGACCTGCTCGACGACGGCGTCGAGCCGGTCGTTGCGCGGCAGCGCCGCCAGACGCCGGGCCCCGAACGCGTTCTCCGAGATCGGTGTCCCGCGGACGCTGGTCGTCGTCGCGGCGGTTCGGCCGATCACCGCAGCCGCGACGAGCGCGACGTCGACGATCGCGCCGGTCGCGACGTCGAGCGTCGCTTGCGCGACGCCCTCGGCGGTCGCCGCGCGCAGCGTGTAATGACCGAAGGGAACGCGTGCGAACGCGAACCGTCCGTCTGCGCCCGTCACCGCGGTCTGCGTGACGGAATCGCCGGCCAGCGTGACCGTCACGCGGGCGAGCGGGCGGTGGTCCGGGCGCGTCAACGTCCCTCGGACGAGGCCGACGACGTCGGCACGGGCGGGCGCGACGGCCGCCAGGACGGTCGCGGCGCACGCGAGCGCGGCGACCGCCGCACGAATGCGAACCATGGTGTTCCAACTCCAAGAGGGGACGATCGCGAGCGCTCAGCCGAGCGGCGGAGCGTCGACGATACGTCGAGCGCGTGAGGAGCGCGTGAAACGCGCCGGCGAGCTAGCTCCGGAGCGGTGGCGGGGCGCGCGAGGGCCGGCGGCGCGCGCAGCGGACCCCCGCGGCGACCAAGAGCGGTTCGGGGCCGAGGGACCACCGGGCACCCTCGCCCGGGACCAGCAGCTCGAACGCTGCGGCAATCGCAACGGCGACCCGGCGTGCGAACGCGAGCACGACCCGCGCCGATCCGCCGATCGCGACGGCGCCGAGAAACGCCCCGGTGAGCAGCGCCGCGAGCGCAGCGAGCGCCGGGAGCCCGCTCGGAAGCCCCTCGCCGGCCAGAATCGCGGCGAGCGGCGCGAGGCCGGCGAGCGCCAGGAGCCCGGTGAGCGGAGCGAGGCGAACGCGGTCTACCGCGCGTGCCGCCGCCAGCAACGCCGCCGGGGCGGTCGCCCGCGACGCGGCGAGGGTCAGGATCGAGAGGAGCGCGAGTGCCGCCGCGACGGCGGCGCAGTAGAGGACGATCGGGCAGACGCCCTCCTCGGCGTCCGCGGCGAGTTCGACGCCGGTCGCCCCGCCGGCCAGCGCCACGTCGTGCCCGGCGTGCTGGGCCGCGGTCAGTTGGTGGGCGCACACGTGGAAGCCGGCGTGGGCGAGGACCGCGAGGAGCAGCGCGACCGCACCCGCGGCCGCGGCCAGCACCGAGAGCGCGGCGAACCGCGCGCGTCCCGACGTCCGCATCGTCGATCCTACGTTACCGGCGCACGGCCGGATGCCCTATCCGCGGCGGGTGGCTCGCGGCCGCGGGTCGTAGACGGGCCGCTCGTGATCGACCAGCAGATCGCCGCGATGCTGCGGCAGACGATGCCCGACGCCGAGGTCCGGGTGTTCGACATGACCGGCACCCTGGACCACCTGGAAGTGTTCGTACGCTCGCAGGCGTTCGCGGGCGTCTCGCCGCTCGACCGGCACCGCATGGTCGAAAAGGCGCTCGCTCCCGCCCGCGCCGACGGGCGCATCCACGCGCTCCAGATCCGCACCGCACTCCCCGAGGACACGCAATCCCATGGCTGACCTGAACGACGAGATCAAGAACGAGATCGCCCACAACACGATCCTGGTCTACGGCAAAGGAACCAAAGACGCGCCGCGCTGCGGGTTCACGCTGGAGACGATTCAGTTCTTCAACGCCTTCGGCTACCCGTTCGAGGTCGTCGACGTCCTCGAGAACATGCCGAAGCGCGCGGCGCTCGCGCAGCTCACCGACTGGCCCACGCTGCCCAAGGTCTTCATCACCGGCCAGTTCTACGGCGACACGGACATCCTCGGTCCGATGGCGCAGAGCGGCGAGCTCAGCACGCTGCTCGAGCAGGCGTTCGAGGGCAAAGGCGTCACGCCGACGATCCAGCTGCGCTAAACCGCGCCGCGTGCTGGAGCTGTACGAACCCGGGGGCGAAGCCGCATGGCTTCGCTCCTTCCGTTTCGCCCAAGAGGTGCGGCCGCGGTTCTGCGAGACCGACGCACTCGGCCACGTCAGCAACACCGTG
>DASWRW010000035.1:0-20654 GCA_036402975.1 Candidatus Elarobacter sp.
GTGTACCTCTCGCTCGCCGAGCTCGACCTGTACTCCGACGGCATGACCGCCGGCCGCGGCTTCATCGCGCTCGCCGCGGTGATCTTCGGCCGCTGGACGCCGCTGGGCGCAACGGGCGCGGCGCTCTTCTTCGGCTTCTTCTCGGCGCTGCAGTACTCGCTGCAGCACGCGGGCGTCCCGAGCGAGCTGATGCAGGCGCTGCCGTATCTCGCGGCGCTCGTCGCGCTGGCGGGCTTCGCAGGCCGCGTGCGCGCCCCGGCGGCCGATGGCGTTCCCTACGTTCGCCAATAGAGGCGCCGTTTACCGAAAGCACCTTGACTTTCGTCGCACCCTGCCGACATATATATGTACTATGCGGGTACCACGACGTCTCGTTGCCGCCGTCGTTCTTCTCGCCGTTCCGCTCGCCGGTGTTTCACCCGCGGGCGCGACCGGTATGGCCGGGCCGCTTGCTGACTTTCAGGCGCAGCTCTCGGCGTACTCGATGCGCGCGCCCGGCCACGTCGCGATCGCGATCGAGGACGTTCGGACCGGTGCCACGAGCGGCATCAACCCCGGCGTGGAGATGCCCGCCGCCTCGACGATCAAGATCCCCGTCATGGTCGAAGTGTTCCGCCAGCTGCTCGCCGGCAACTTCGACCTGAACACGAAGCTGAAGCTGCGCAGGTCGGACAAGGACTGGGGCTCCGGCGATCTCGCCGGCGCGCGTGTCGGCTCGAGCTACACGGTGCAGCGTCTGCTCTCGCTCATGATCGACGTGAGCGATAACACGGCGACGAACATGCTCATACGCCTGGTCGGACGGCAGAACATCAACGACTCGATGACCGAGTACGGGCTGACGCACACGCGGCTGCGCGACTTCATCCGCTCGGAAGGCCCGAGCATCCGCTGGAAGCTGCGCTCGAGCCCCGCCGACATGGTGCATCTGCTCGGCAAGATGGCGAAGGACCAGCTCATCAACGAGTGGTCGTCGCGCGAGATGATCGCGATCCTGCGCGGACAGCGTCACAACGGCCTGTTGCCGCAGCCGCTTCCGCCGGGGACGGAGATCGCCCACAAGACCGGCACGCTCCACGACACGCTCAATGACGTCGGAATCGTTTACCGGCCCGGCGAGGACGCGTACGTCATCGCGGTGATGACGACCGATCTGCCGACGCTCGAGTCGGGTCGCCGCTTCATCCGCGGCGTGTCGAAGATGGCGTACACCGCGCTCGGCAGGCTGTCGTCGCTACCCGACGCGGACTTCAACCCGAACGCCGAGTCGGAGCGCGCCGCGCCGACCGACGCCGCACCGCCGATGCCTGACCAGCAGATGTGGACGCCGCAAAACGTGCCCGCCGTTCCGCAATCGGCGCCGACCAACTCGCCCGCGGCGCCAAACCAGCCCTAAGTCAGCTCGCTGCGGCGGCCTTGCGCACACCGTACGTCGGCGTGAGCCATGACGCGTATTGCGGCATGCCGCCGCGGATCGCGCGGTCGTAGAGCTCGATCAGCGCGCCCGCGATCGGACCGCGGTCGCCGTTGCCCACCTGGCGGTAGTCGACCGACTCGATCCACTGAATACCCGCCGCGCTGCCGGTGATGAACAATTCGTCCGCAACGACCAGCTCGCTGCGGTCGATCGGGCGCTCCACGACGTCGAGGCCGAGTTCGTTCTTCGCCAGCGTGATGAACGCGCGGCGCGTGACGCCTTCGAGGATGTTCTGCGACGGATCGGGCGTGTAGAGCGCACCGCGCCGCACCATGAAGATGTTCTCGGCCGAGCCTTCGCAGACGTGGCCTTCGGCCGAGAGCATGATCGCCTCGTCGAAGCCGTTCATCACGGCCTCGCTCTTCGCCAGCGCGCTGTTCACGTACGTGCCGGTGATCTTCGCGCGCGCCGGCGCCATCGTGTCGTCGACGCGGCGCCACGAGCTGACGCCGGCGTTCAAGCCGCGCTGCGTGTCGAAGTAGCGGTCGAACGGGATCGCGACCATCGCGAACGAGTCCTTCACGCCGTGCAGCCGGACGCCGATGTCCTCGTTCGCCTTGTACGCGAACGGGCGCACGTACGTGTCGGTGCGGAGATCGTTGCGCGCGCACAGCTCGACGGTCAGCTCGCACAGCTCGCGCGTCGTGTGCGGCAGCGTGATCAGCAGGATGCGCGCCGACTGCTCGAGGCGGCAGAAGTGGTCCTCGAGCTGCAGCAGGTAGAGCTCTTCCTCGCGCGCGTTCCAGAAGCCGCGGACGCCCTCGAAGCAGCCGGTCCCGTACTGCAGGCCGTGCGTGAGCAGCCCGACCTTCGAGTCCGCGTAGCGCTCGAAGCGGCCGTCGTGATAGACCGTCAGGTCGCCCAGGTGCATGAAGTCGCGGTCCTCCGGGAGTAAGCAGAGCGTCGTGCGCGAGGTGTTCGCGACGTTCCTTCGGTTGGGTCTGACGTCGTTCGGCGGTCCGGTCGCCCATTACGCGTTCTTCCGGCGCACGTTCGTCGAGGAGCTGCGCTGGCTCGACGAGGGAACCTATGCCCGAATCCTCGCGTTCTGCTCGGTTCTGCCGGGGCCGACCTCGACGCAGGTCGGGATGCTGGTCGGCTTCTCGCGCGGCGGACCGCTCGGGGCGTTTCTGGCCTGGCTCGGCTTCGCGCTGCCCTCCACCATCGGGATGATTGCGGTCGCCGCCGCGCTCGGCGGCGCCGAGCGCCACGCGCCGCCGCCGTGGTTCGCCGGGCTGTTGGCCGGACTGTTCGCCGCGGCGGCGGCGGTCGTGGCGCAGGCCGTGCTCGGCCTCGCCGCGTCGCTCTGCAACGACCTGCCCACCAAAGTGCTGGCGCTCGCGACGATGGCGATCACCTTGGCGCTGCGGCCGTACCCGAGCTTTCAGTGGGCCGCGATCGCGCTCGGCGCGCTGACCGGTGCGCTGCTCTTCCGCGCGCCGGAGCTGCGCCACGACGCGCTGCCGATCCGGGTTCCGCGCGGGGCGGCGATCGCGGCCGGCGCGGTGTTTTTGATTGCCGTCGCGCTGACGGCGCTGCCGAAGACGCCGGCGATCGCGTTCGTCGCGACGATCGTGCGCGCGGGAACGCTGGTGTTCGGCGGCGGCCACGTCGTGCTGCCGCTGCTGCAGAGCCTGATCCACGACCGGCTGATCAGCGAGCAGAACTTCTTCGCCGGCTACGGCGCGGTGCAGGCGATGCCGGGGCCGCTCAACACGTTCGCGGCGTTCCTCGGCTACGCGAACGTGTCGCCGCTGCACGGGATCGCCGGCGCGCTGGTCGCCGTGGTGCTGATCTTCCTACCGTCGTTCGCGCTGATCTTCGCGCTCGCACCGGTGTGGAACCGCATCGCCGGCGCGCCGCGCGCCGCCGGCGCGATCCGCGGCGCGAACGCGAGCGTGGTCGGGCTGCTCGGCGCGGTCCTCTACGACCCGGTCCTGGTCTCGCTCGGCACGAGCGCGGAGCGCGTCGGCATCGCGCTCGCCGCCCTCGCCGCGATCTCGCTCTGGCGGCTGGCGCCGTGGATCGTCGTCGTGATCGCCGCGGCGCTCGGCGCGCTGCTCGGCGCATAGCGCCCGCACCCTTTCGGACGGTGTACCGGCGCCGGGAGGGTTCGATCCGCGGTTCGACGCACGGGTGACGTTCGACGTGGCAGGCTCGAGTGCGGCGCAGGGACGTGTGCGCGATTTTCAGACGCTGATCATGACGCTCCAGCAGTATTGGGCGGAGCAGGGCTGCGTCATTCTGCAACCTTACGACAGCCAGATGGGGGCCGGAACGTTTCATCCGGCTACGACGCTGCGCAGCATCGGGCCGGAGCCGTGGCGTGCGGCGTACGTGCAGCCGTGCCGGCGCCCGACGGACGGGCGCTACGGCGAGAACCCGAACCGGCTGCAGCACTACTACCAGTTCCAGGTCATCCTGAAGCCGTCGCCGCCGAACGCCCAGGAGCTGTATCTCGAAAGCTTGCGGCGGCTGGGAATCGACCCGCTCGCGCACGACATCCGCTTCGTCGAGGACGACTGGGAGAGCCCGACGCTCGGCGCGTGGGGACTCGGCTGGGAAGTGTGGTGCGACGGGATGGAGGTCAGCCAGTACACGTACTTCCAGCAAGTCGGCGGCATCGAGTGCGATCCGGTGTCGGTGGAGTACACGTACGGTCTGGAGCGGCTCGCAATGTACGTGCAAGGCGCGGACAACGTCTACGACCTGGCGTACAACGCGCCCGACGGCGCGCTGCCGATCAGCTACGGCGACGTCTTCCTCGAGAACGAGCGCGAGTTCTCGGCGTACAACTTCGAGCACGCGAACGTCGAGCAGCTCCTGCGCCACTTCGCCGACGCGGAGGACGAGTGCGCGGCGCTGTTGGAACGCGGTCTGCCGCTGCCGGCGTACGACCAGTGCATTCACGCCAGCCACGTCTTCAATCTGCTCGACGCGCGCGGCGTGATCAGTGTGACCGAGCGGCAGGCGTACATCGGGCGCGTGCGGGCGATGGCGAAAGGCTGTTGCGAGCGCTGGCTCGCGCGGTCCGGCGCCGCGCAGCGCTGACGCAATGGCCGAATTGCTCCTGGAGCTGTTCTCCGAAGAGATCCCGGCGCGCATGCAAGCGGCCGCGGCGGAGCAGTTGCGCACGACGATCACCGCGCGGTTGACCGAAGAGCGGCTGCAGTTCGCGCGCGCGGAAGCGTTCGTCACGCCGCGGCGGCTGACGCTGGTCGTCGACGGGTTGCCGCGTCGCCAGCCGGATGTGGTCGAGGAGCGCAGAGGCCCGCAAGTCGGAGCGCCGCAGCGCGCGCTCGACGGGTTCATGAAGTCGGCCGGCGTCGAGTCGCTCGACGGCTTCGAGGTGCGCACCGCGGGCGGCGCGGACTACTACTTCCTGAACCGCACCGTCGCCGGGCGCGCGACCAGCGAGGTGCTGCGCGAGGTCGTCACCGCGACGATCGAGTCGTTCGCGTGGCCGAAGTCGATGCGCTGGGGCAACGGGACGCTGCGCTGGGTCCGGCCGCTCCAGAACATCCTCTGCCTGTTCGACGGCGCCGTCGTTGACGCCGAGCTGCGCGCGCACGGGTTGCGCGCCAACGACACGACGTACGGGCACCGGTTTCTCGCGCCGCAGCGCATCACCGTGGCGTCGTTCGAGGACTACCTGCGCAGGTTGCGCGCGGCGTACGTCGTGCTCGACCCGCGCGAGCGCAAGACGACGATCGTCGACGGCATCGCCGCGCTGGCGTCCGCCGAGGGCCTCGTGGTGCCGGACGATCCGGCGCTGCTCGACGAGGTCGCAGGCTTGGTCGAATGGCCGGTACCGCTGCTCGGCTCGATCGACGCGCACTTCATGCGGCTGCCGCGCGAGGTGCTGACCAGCACGATGCGCGCGAACCAGAAATACTTTCCGCTGGAGACCGCGGGCGGGACACTCGCGCCGCGCTTCGCCGTCGTTGCGAACCTCGACGCGCCGGACGGAGGCGCGGCGATCGTCGCCGGCAACGAGCGCGTGCTGCGGCCACGTTTCTCCGACGCGCAGTTCTTTTGGGATCAGGACCGCAGAGCTCCGCTCGCGGACCGCGTGCCGAAGCTCGATCAGCTCGTCTTCCACGCGAGTCTCGGTACCATAGGCGACAAAGTTCAGCGCCTCGTCTCCCTCGCCCACTTCATGATCCAAGGAATCGGCGCATACGGTCATGAGGCGGCCGCGCAGCGCGCGGCGTTGTTGTGCAAGGCCGACTTGGTGACGGGGATGGTGGGCGAGTTTCCCGAGCTGCAAGGCAAGATCGGACGCTATTACGCGCTCGCCGAGGGTGAAGATTCGGCCGTCGCCGACGCGATCGCAGAGCACTACGCACCGCTCGGTCCGGCCGACAGGTGTCCGACGGCGCCCGTCTCGGTCGCGACCGCGCTCGGTGACAAGCTCGACACGCTCGTCGGGTTCTTCGCCGTTGGCGAGAAGCCGACGGGGTCGCGCGATCCGTTCGCATTGCGCCGCGCGGCGCTCGGCGTCATCCGGCTCATCGTCGAGAACCGGCTACGGCTCCCGCTCCGGAACGCGGTCGGGCGCGCGTACGAGCTCTACGCGGACCAGCTTCCGCAGTTCGGTCCGACTGCGGCCGCGCCGGACGGCGTCACCGTCGAGCTGCTAGAGTTCTTCGCCGATCGATTGAAGGTGCATCTGCGCGCGCAGGGCGTGCGCCACGATCTGGTCTCGGCGGTGTTCAGCCTCGGCGACGAGGACGACCTCGTCCGCCTGCTGTCGCGAGTCGACGCGCTCGGCGCGTTCCTCGCGAGCCCGGACGGCGCCGATCTGCTGACCGCGTACAAGCGCGCGTCGAACATCGTGCGCCGTGAGGAGAGCAAGGACAAGACGCGCTACGACGGCGCGCCCGATCCGGCGCTGTTCGCGCAAGCCGAAGAGACGGAGCTGTTCGCCGAGCTCGAGCGCGCGACCGGAGAGATTCGCGATCGCACCGCGCTGGAAGACTTCGCCGGCGCGATGGCCGCACTGGCGCGATTGCGACCGGTCATCGACGTCTTCTTCGACAAGGTCACCGTCAACGCCGACGACCCGGCGCTGCGCGCGAACCGGCTGAAGCTGCTCGCCGGGATTCGCTCGGCGCTCGGCGCCGTGGCAGACTTCTCGAAGATCGAAGGGTAGAAGGCCGTCGTGACGGCGTGGGACTGGATGGAAGGATCGCGGGCCTTCGACCTGACGTGGGGCCTCGTCACCGGCGCGGTCTGCCTCGCGCTCGCGATTCCGATGCTGTGGTGGTGGCTGCCGGAGCACCGGCGCTCGTTCTTCGGCCGCGCGATCGACCCGCACCACCGGCTTCAGCTCGGCTACGGGCTCTTTTGCATGGCGATGGCCGGCACGAACATCGGTTGCCGGGCGATCCCGCACGACGACTTGCCGTACGTGCATCCGGCGTTCTTTGCGATCACCGTCGCGCTCGTCGTCGGGCTGGCCCCACGCATCGTCGCGCTCGCGCTGCACCGCGGCGAGGGGACGGACGCGATGAAGCCCTCGCAGCCGGCATAGCGCCCGTGCCCCGCTTTCGCGCGGCGCCGCTGGTGCTCGGCGCGCTCCTCGCCGTCGCCGGCGCGGTCGTTGCGGCACCGCGCGTCACGCTGCTGCCGACCGGCTGGAGCATTCGCGGGCCGGAAGACGCGGTCGCGACCGTCGGCACCTTTCCCCAGGGCATCGTCGTCTCGCGCGACGGCTCGGAGATCGCCGAGCTCGAGAACGGCTACCGCAAGCCGGCCCTGCGCGTGCTCGATGCGACGACCCTGCGCACGAAACGCACGATCGAGCTCTGGGGAGCATTCGGCATTCCGCTGCGTGACGCGGACGGCGACGGCGTGTGGATCGCGGTCGCCGGAGCGTTCCAGGAACAGATCGCGCACGTCGACACCGCGAGCGGGAACGTCGACCGCAACGTCTCGCTGACGCTGCCGTTCTTTCCGGTCGCGATCGCGCGCGCGCCCGACGGGATGCTCGCCGTCGCGGGCGATCTCGGTGACCGCGTCGCGTTCGTCGACCCCGCCGCCGAGCACGTCGTGTGGTCCGTCCGCGTCGGCCGCCACCCCGCCGCACTGGCGTTCGCTGGCGACGGCAAGACGCTGTACGTCGCCGACCGCGGCGAGTCGCAGCTCGACGTCGTCGACGTGACCGCGCGCGCGGTGCGCAGCCGCATCACGGTCGGGCTGCATCCGAGCGCGCTCGCGCTCTCCGGCGACCGGCTCTACGTCGCCGACAGCGACGACGACGACGTGGCGATCGTCGATCTCGCCAACCGCAGCACCGTGACGCGCGCGCCGGTTCCGTTCGCCCGCGACGACGCCGTCGGCACGTCGCCGAACGCGCTCGTCCTCGACGCCGACCGCCTCTACGTCTCGTGCGGCGCCGCGAACGCGATCGCCGTATTCCGCGTCACCGCGGACGGCCTCGAGCCGCTGGGTGCGATCCCCACCGGCTGGTACCCGGCCGCGCTGGCCGTCGACCGCGCGCGCGGCGCGCTGTACGTGGCGAACGGCAAGGGCGAGTCGAGCCACCCGAACCCGCGCTTCACGCCGTTCCCGCCGATGGGGAGCGCGGTCTCGCCGTACTACATCGCGAAGCAGCTCACCGGCTCGGTGCGCCGCATCCCGATCCCGGACGACGCGGCGCTCGCGCGCGGCCTCGCCGAGGTCCGCGCGCTGGCGCAGCACGAACCGGTTCCGCCGAGCAGCGTCGTGCGCGCCGGCGGCCCGATGCGTCACGTCGTCTACGTGATCAAGGAGAACCGCTCGTACGACCAAGTCCTGGGCGATCTGCGCCAGGCCGACGGTGATCCGAAGCTGGTGCTGTTCGGCGAGCGCATCACGCCGAACCAGCACGCGCTCGCGCGGCGCTTCGGCATCTTCGACCGGTTCTTCGAGAACGCGCACATCAGCGCCGACGGCCACAACTGGTCGACCGCCGCGTTCGCGAACGACTATCTCGAGCGGATGTGGCCGCCCAACTACGCCAACCGGCGCGCGGGGTACGATTTCGAGGACGCGGCGGAAGCCGCCGTCCCGCACGGCAAGTACCTCTGGAACCTCGCGCTCGCGCACGGCGTGAGCGTCCGCAACTACGGCGAGTTCGTGACCGCCGGCCCTTCGAAGCCGACGCCGGTCACGGCATCCGACGACATCCTGCGCGCGCACACGGACCGCAATTTCCCGACCTTCGACATGAAGGTGCGCGACGTCGACCGCTTCGCCGAGTGGAAGCGCGAGTTCGACGCGTTCGAACGGTCGCGAACGCTGCCGCAGCTCGAGATCGTGCGCTTTCCGCGCGACCACACCTCCGGCACGAAGGAGAACGAAGGCACGCCGTTCGCGATGGTCGCCGACAACGATCTGGCCGTCGGCCGCCTCGCCGACGCGATCTCGCACTCGCCGGACTGGGCGAGCACCGCGATCTTCGTGATCGAGGACGACGCGCAGAACGGACCCGATCACGTCGACCAGCAGCGCGCGCCGTTCTGGCTGATCTCGCCGTACGCCGCGGGCGGCGTGCAGCACGCACGGTACACGCAGGCGTCGGTGCTGCGCACGATCGAGATCCTGCTCGGCCTACCGCCGATGTCCCCGTACGACGCGGGCGCGCTGCCGTTGTCCGCCGCGTTCCGCGCCACCCCCGATGTGCGCCCGTTCGGCGCGCTCCCCGCGCGCGTGAACCTTGACGCGAAGAATCCGAAGGACGCGTATCGCGCGCTCGTCAGCGCGCGCTTGGACTTGGCCGGGGCCGACCGCGCCGACCCCGGAGTACTGAACGACATCCTGTGGCACGCGGTCAGAGGCGCGCGCGCGACGCCACCTCCGTACGGGGTTTTCCGGTAGGCGGCCCACCGCTTGCCCTCTCGCTGCTTGCGTGCTGCCGTTCACCGCGGCGAACGGTTCGCGGGCGATCGTGATCCCGACCGGCCAGACGCGCGGCACCACCGGCTCGCCTCACCGAGCCCGACGCCGATCGTGCTGAGCAGACGGCGCTGCGACTCCCATCGGGTTCGCCGCGCCGTTTGCCGGCTACACTCGCGACATGGACCACGTGATCGCGGCGCGCGCCCAGATGGGCACGTCGCTCGCGTTCCACATCGTCTTCGCCGCGCTCGGCGTCGGTCTGCCGCTCCTGGTCGTCGCCGCCGAAGGTCTGTGGCTGCGCACCAAACGGCGTGCGTACTACGACCTCGCGCGCACCTGGTCGAAGGGCATGGCGATCGTGTTCGCGGTCGGCGCGGTCTCGGGCACGCTGCTCTCGTTCGAGCTCGGCCTGTTGTGGCCGACGTTCATGCAGTACGCCGGCGCCGTCATCGGCCTGCCGTTCTCGCTCGAAGGCTTCGCGTTCTTCATCGAAGCGATCTTCATCGGCTTGTACCTCTACGGCTGGGAGCGCTTGAGCCCGGCCGCGCACTGGCTGAGCGGTATTCCGATCGTGATCAGCGGCGCCGCCTCGGCGGGTTTCGTGACCATGGCGAACGCGTGGATGAACATGCCGACCGGCTTCCGCGCCGAGAACGGACGGGTGGTCGACGTGCAGCCGCTGGTCGCGATGACGAGCCCGCCGTGGCTGGTCGAGATCACGCACACGACGCTCGCCGCGTACGTGGTGACCGGCTTCGGCGCCGCCGCCGTCTGCGCGTTCGCGCTGCTGCGCCGCAGCGCGGAGGACCGCCGCGAGCAAGTGCGCGCCGGCCTCACGATCGCGATGGTCGTGGCCGCGATCGCGATCCCGCTGCAGTGGGTCGCCGGCGACGTCATCGCGCGCTTCGACGCCGAGCACGAGCCGGCGAAGTTCGCCTCGCTGGAAGCGGTGTTCCGCACGCAGCGCCACGCGCCGATCACGATCGGCGGCCTGATCGGCGAGGACGGCGCGCGCTACGCGATCGAGATCCCGAACGGTCTGAGCATCCTGGTCGCCTGGGACCCGAACGCCGAGGTGACCGGTCTGGACCGCATCGCGAAGAACGACCGCCCGCCGGTGCCGATCGTGCACTACAGCTTCGACACGATGGTCGGCAGCGCGTCGCTGCTGCTGCTGGTCGCGATCGTCTGGACCGTCACCGTGCTGCGCAAACGCGCGCCGAACCGGCTGCTGCTGATCGGCATCGCCGTGTGCGGCCCCGTTTCGGTGCTCGCCATGGAAGCCGGCTGGTTCGTGACCGAGTTCGGCCGCCAGCCATGGATCGCGCGCGGCCTGCTGCGCACGACGGACGCCGTGACGATCGCACCGGGCCTGGACGTGCAGTTCTATCTGTTCTCGTTCATCTACGTGATTCTCGGCGCCGCGTGCTGGTGGCTGCTGCGCCGCGTCGGCACGAAGCACGAAGGCGGTGAGCGCAAGACGCTCGCACCGTCGGATACGCCCCGATGACGACGCCGGTCGTGCTCGCCGCCGCCGTCACGCTCGCGGCGCTGACGCTCTACGCGATCTTCGGCGGTGCCGACTTCGGCGGCGGCGTCTGGGATCTGTTCGCGAGCGGTCCGCGCCGCGACGAGCAGCGTGACACGATCTCGAACGCGATCGGCCCGGTCTGGGAGTCGAACCACGTCTGGCTGATCTTCGCCTGGGTCGCGCTCTTCACGTGCTTCCCGCTCGCCTACGCCGACATCGCGACGAACGCGAACGCCCCGCTCACGCTGGCGCTGGTCGGCATCGTCCTGCGCGGCGCGGCCTTCGTGTTCCGCAACTACACCGCCGACAACGTCCCGATGGCGCGCACGTGGACGGTGATCTTCGGCGCCTCGTCCGTCATCGCACCGTTCTTTCTCGGCGACACGATCGGCGCGCTCGCGACCGGCCGCTACGACTGGTCGTCGCCGTTCGCGCTCGCGGTCGGCCTCTTCAACGTCGCACTGTGCGCGCAAGTCGCCGCCGTCTTCCTGGTCCGCGAAACCGCCGGCCGCGAGCTGCGCGACGACTTCCGCCGCCGCGCCGTCCGCGCCACGATCGCCGTCTGGATCGCCGGCCTGATCCCCGCCGCCCTGGCACGGCACGCCGAGCCCGCTTTCTTCCGCGCGCTCACGAGCCCGTCGGCATTGACCGCGATCGCCGCTGCGATGCTGCTGGGGATCCTGGTAATGCTGTTGATCGCCCGTCATCGTGACACGCTGGCACGAATCGCGGTCGGCGCGGAAGTGCTCGCCGTCTTATCCGGCTGGTTCGGTGCGCAGGCGCCGCAGCTCGTTCCCGGCCGCTGGACGATGGCTGCCTCCGCGTCGCCATCGTCGACGATCGCGGCGTTCTTGATCGCCACCGCCTGCGGCGCCGTGGTCTTGATCCCGTCGATGCTGCTGCTGTTCGCGGTCTTCAAGGGCCCGGCGCCGACCGTGGAGTTGCCAAAACGTCAATGAAGGGGCCGAGATTCGCGCGGACGTCGTGCCGGAGGCGGGAGCGCGACGCCACTGTGGTGGGGCCTCGCGGAGTCGCCGGAGCGCAGGATGCGCGGGAGGCGACGCAGCGGGAGCGACCGGAGCGCAGGATGCGCGCAGGGAGCGTCCCCACCGCAGTGGTGTCGCGCTCCCGCCGCGCCCCTCCGCGCCCCACCGCGCTCCCGCCGAGCCGCGACCCAAAGAAGAGGAGCCTCGTGCTCCGACCCTAAGCATTCGACAAACGTCCAATACGACGCCGGGCTAACGGCGTACCAGCTTCAAGGAGTCCTGCATGGCATCAAACGCGGCGGGCACGAACCGCTGGGCAATCGCTTGGGCCGGGGTGGTCGTCATGATCTGCCTCGGCACCGTCTACTCGTGGAGCATCTTCACGCGTCCGCTCATCGCGACGCAGCACTGGTCGAACACCACGACCACGTGGGCCTTCGCCCTGGCGATCTTCTTCCTCGGCGTCGGCGCCGTGATCGGCGGCCGGTGGCAGGACAAGGCGGGCCCGCGCAACGTCACGATCGCCGGGGTCGTGCTCTGGGGTCTCGGAAACATCCTCGCGGGGCTCGGAACGACCTCGCTCGGCGTGTGGTGGATCTATCTCACGTACGGCGTCATCGGCGGCCTCGGCCTGGGGATGGGCTACATCACCCCGGTCGCCACGGTGACGAAGTGGTTCCCCGACAAGCGCGGCCTGGCCAGCGGGATGGTCGTCATGGGCTTCGGGCTGGGAGCGTTCTTCTACAACCAGGTCGTGCCGCGGATCGGCGCCTTCGCCGACGCCGCGAAGCACGCCGGCGCATACATCACCGCGAAAGACGCCGCGACGAAGGCCGGGACGGCGTTCGACCCGTCGGCGTTCCCGATCACCGCGGCCGACACGGCGGCCGTGATGTCGATCTTCATCTGGTCGGGCGTCGTGTTCCTGATCCTCGGCGGCATCTGCGCGACGTTCATGAAGAACCCGCCCGCCGGCTACAGCGTCTCGGGTGCGGTGGCGCAGGCGGCGCAGAGCGGCTACAGCTACACGCCGCAAGAGACGCTGCGCACGGGACAGTTCTACCTGCTGTGGCTGATGCTGTTCCTCAACGTGACGGCCGGCATCCTGATCATCTCGAACGCGGTGCCGATCTACAGCGACCTCACGGGCGCCGCGGCCTCCGTCGCCGCGCCGATCTACGGCTTCCTGGCCGTGTTCAACGGTCTCGGCCGCTTCTTCTGGGGCGCCGTCTCCGACCGCATCGGGCGCAACATGGCGTACGTGCTGATCTTCGGCATCCAGGTCGTCGTGTTCTTCGTCCTGGCGAACCTGCACAGCTTCGTCGCAGTGGGCATCGCGTTCGCGATCGTGCTGCTGTGCTACGGCGGCGGGTTCGGCACGATGCCGTCGTTCAACGCCGACTACTTCGGGACGAAGTTCCTGGGCCAGAACTACGGCATGATTCTCACCGCGTGGGGCGTCGCGGGAATCGTCGGCCCCATCGTGGCGGCGAAGGTCAAGGACGCGACCGGCTCGTTCACCAACGCGCTGGTCCCGGTCGCGGTCATGCTCATCATTGCGGCGATCCTGCCGTTCATCACGAAGAAACCGGTCGCACCGGTCGGAGCCGCGACCGCAACGTAGTCTCGCGGCAAGCGTCCGCATCGAACCCCGAGGGCGTCGCGCGAGCGGCGCCCTCGGACGTCTACGGCCGCTCCACGCGCGTAAGCACGTACCCGGCGTATGCCGCGGCGGCTAGGCCGCGCCCGCCGCCGCTTTTCGTGTCGCGCGACCGCGCAGCGCGCCGACGACGGCGCCGCTGACGATGAACCCGAGGATCGCGTAGCCCGCGTCGATCAGGACCAGCGCGATCGGCCGTGCCTCGTAGCTGTACAGCGTCGCCACCATCGCGGTCGCGATGCAGACGCCGGTCAGGAGACCCACCTGCGCGCCTTTCGCGGCGTCGGCGCGCTCGTAGTGCCACAGCATGTTGTCGAAGCAGTACGCGATCAGCAGCGCTCCGAGCAGCGAGACGACGAACGGCCAGAAGCCCGTCACGGCCAGCTCTTCCTTCGTCTTGCCGACCGCCGCCAGCCACTGAGCGCTGAACACGGTGTACCAGAGCGCGCCGAACGCGAAGAAAACGATCGCGCCGGCGATGATGCCGAGATAGTTCGGACGGCGTTCGGTCATGAGGGAACCTCCGCTAAGCGGCGACCACATGGCCGCTTGCCCTAGCGTACTTGCACCGCGCGCGGTTGTCTAGAACGATCCGCTACTCGGGATGCCGCAGATATGCCCGGGGATCGTCAGCCGAGTCGCGGCCGGCGTAGACGACGCACTCGCGCAGCACGTAGCCGCCGACCAGGGCGCACGCGGCTGCGACGAGCGTGCGCAGCCGCTTCGGCTTGGCATGCGACTTCCCGGAGAGTACCGACGGCAGGGTCAGCAGCGCGGGAACGGCGATGCCGAGCCCGACGGTGTACGTCCTGAGCTTGCGGCCGCGCGCGCCGCCGAACAGCGCTTTGCCCGGCTCGCCGGCGACCCGCTCGTAGTCCCACAGCAGCGCCGCTTCCGCCAGCGAGGCGAAGAGCTCGATCGTCTCCAGCTTCTTCGACGTGCGGCCCGAGCCGCCGGTCAGCGCGATCAGCGCGTTCTGCAGCGCGCAGCCCGCCGCCGAGCCCGACAGCACGAAGATCGCCGGGATGTGGCGCCGCCCGCGGTACCAGACCGGGATCGCGGTCGCCGACAGCAGCACGCCGGTGTAGCAGATCATGAACGCCGCCGAGACCGCGTGCGCCGCGACGCGCAGGCGCTTCGGGAACCACGCGAACGGATCGAACGGGATGATTCCGTCGGCCCGTGCCTGCTCCAGCGCGGCGAAGCCGGACGTCGTCGCGAACGTCACGAGCGCGTAGACGCCGACCGACATCGGCGACTTCAATTTGAAGATGCGCAGCATGTTCAAGAAGCGCTCGGGGCGGCCGAGGTCCTTGACGAGCAGCGCCGAGCTGATCGCCGATCCGGCCAGCGCGACGTAACGGCCGTTGCGCACCAGCGACTCGTCTTCGTCGTCGCCGAACAGGTGCGCGATCGACGCGAGCGCAGCGCTCGCCGCGGACGCGCCGCCGACGAAGAAGTACGCGACGATCTCCCACTGCCAGTGCGCCTTGCGCAGCACCGGATGGTCGAAGTACGTCTCTTGCGCGCGCCCGAACCCGCCGTCGTTGCGCTGCATCGACGCGGCGACCGCGTCGGGCGAGAACTGTCCGGCCGCTTCGTAGCCCGTGCCGTGGCGCTGCGCGGGCGGCTGCGGCTCTTTGGTCTCCACTACGCGCTCGCCCGGAAGCCGCGGAAGACCGAGATCCCGACCACGGTCATCGTCATCGCCGCGAGGAGCCCGACGGTGTACGCCTCGGGCTGGAACTTCGAGGGCAGCACCGGCTTCGACGGCAGGTTGAAGACTTCGGGCCGGTCGGGGATCAGGAAGAACGCGTTGAGCGGGCCGACGTCGCGCGTCTCCTCGCCGTCGACGCCGTAGAGATGCGCCTCTTTGCCTTGCGCGCGCAGGTTCGCGACGCGCGCCTCGGCTTTCGCGCGCAGCTCGTCGACCGGGCCGAACGTGATCGAGTCGGTCGGGCACGACTTCGCGCAGGCCGGCTCGAGGCCGTCCTTCTGCCGGTCATAACAGAGCGTGCACTTCTGCGCGACGCCGGATTTCTGCTGAACCGCGACGACGCCGAACGGGCACGACGGAACGCAGTAGCCGCAGCCGTTGCACACGTCGGGCTGGACGTAGACGTCGCCGAACTCGTTGCGCACGATCGCACCGGTCGGGCAGGCCTCGAAGCAGCCCGCGTTCGTGCAGTGCTTGCACACGTCGGACATCATCATCCAGCGCGAGCTGGCCGGCGTCTCGCGGTCCATTTGCTCGACGAACGCGACGTGCCGCCACGTCGTCGACGACAACCGGCCGGTGTTGTCGTACGAGTCGCCGCTCAGCGCGAAGCCGTCGGCGGGGAGCTGGTTCCACTGCTTGCACGCGACCTCGCACGCCTTGCACCCGATGCACAGCGTGACGTCGGTGAAGAAGCCCATCTCGGCACTCGGCGCGGCGCCATTCGCATCGGAATGCATCAGTCCTCCGGTTCCCGGTCGCCGCTCGGCTCCGGATCGACGCTCAGGTGCTCACCCGCTTCGATGTCGTGCTCGCGCCGCGCGCCGGCCATGACGACGCTCGCCGAAACGATGTCGCCGTCGGTGGTCTGCGCCGTCCCCGCTTCGACGCGCCCGCCGCGCTCCGGCCTCCCGAGCGGCGTCTGCTCGCTCGGCGGCACCGGCAGCCACGTCGGCCCTTCGTGCGCCGGTCCGCGCCGCCCGAGACGAAGGTTGCACGTGAACGCCTTCGCCTCGTGGATCGAAACGTTCGGATCGGCGACCAGCGGCGGCAGCACGTTCGCCGCGTCGCCCGTCACCAGGCCTTGATAGCCGTAGTGGATCGGCATCCCGATCTGGTGCACCCACTGCTTCGGCCCGATCTTGAACGGCGTGATGCGGCCCGTAACGAGCGCTTTCGCCTCCACCTCACCGCGCGCCGTCTCGATCGTCACCCAGTCGCCGTTGCGAATCCCGAGTTCCACCGCCAGCTCGGGCGAGATCTCGCAGAACGCTTCGGGCTGCAGCTCCGCGAGCCACGAGTTCCAGCGCGTCATCGCGCCGGTCAGATGGTGCTCGGTGAGCCGGTACGTCGAGAGGACGTACGGGTACTTCGGATCGCCGATCGCGTGGTACGGGTTGTCGCGGCGGCGCCATTCCTTGAGCACCGGATTGTACTGCTGGTGCGGGTAGAGGAAGTTCGGCACCGGCGACTCGCGCGGCTCGTAGTGCGTCGGGAACGGCCCGTCTACCGTCCCTTGCACGCCGAAGATCTCGGCGACGCCGTACTCCTGGATGATGAACGGCGCGGTCCCGTCGTGCGCGTCCATCCCTTTCGCGCCGGCCTGCGCGCGGAACGTCGGCGGCTTCGCGACCGGGAAGTCGGGGACGTCGAGGCCGGTCCACTTCTTCGCCTCTTGGTCCCACCAGATGTACTTCTTCGCTTCGCTCCACGGCTTGCCGTCGGGATCGGCCGACGCGCGGTTGTAGAGGTTGCGGCGGTTGGCAGGCCACGCCCACGCCCACTCGAGCGAGACCCAGTCGTCGCCCTTGCGCCGCCGCGTGAGGTTCTGATCCTTGGCCGGGAAGTAGCCGGTGTAGATCCACGCGCCGGCGGCGGTGCTGCCGTCGTCCTTGAGATCGACGAACGTCTTCACTTGCTCGCCGGTCTCCACGACGTAGCCGTTGATCTCGCGCATGATCTTCTCGACGTCCGGCTCGCCGCGCTCACGGTCCCGCGGGTCGTCGGACTCGTAGTTCCACGTCACGTCGAGGATCGGCCGGTCGATCGCGCGCTGCGAGTCCGCGTACAGCGCCTTGAGCCGTTTGCACAAGTTGTACGCGAGCGACAGATCGCTGCGCGCGTCGCCCGGCGAGTCCACGGCCTTCTCGTGGAACTGCACGAGCCGCTGCGTGTTCGTCAGCGTCCCGGCCTTCTCGGCGATCGCGGCGGCCGGCATGAAGAAGACTTCGGTCTCGATCGTGGTCGGATCGACGCCTTCGCGCTTCCAGAACGCGGCGCTCTCGGTCTCGAAGAGATCCTGGCAGACCATCCACTTCAGCTTGCCGAGCGCGGCGCGCTGGAGCGCCGCGTTCTGGCCGCCGACGGCGGGGTTTTGGCCCCACAGGATCATCCCTTCGATCCCGCCGTCCTTCATGGTGAAGAACATGGGCTGGTGCGAGTGGTCGCCGGTGTTCTTCGGCAGATAGTCGTACGCCCAGCCGTTGTCGGCGCGCGCGGCGTCGCCGTACCACGCCTTCATCTGCGAGACCGCGTACTTGGGCCAGTTCGACCACCAGCCGGTCGGATTGGTCCAGTTCTTCTTCCACTTCTCGAACGTGTCTTCACCGCGCTCGAGCGAGGGCGCCTTGATGTAGCCGGGCAGCAGATCGTACAGCGTCGCTATGTCGGTCGAGCCTTGGATCGAGGCGTGCCCGCGCAGCGCCATGATGCCGCCGCCCGGGCGCCCGGTGTTGCCGAGCAGCGCCTGCAGCGTCGCGGCGGCGCGGATGTTCTGCACGCCGACGGTGTGCTGGGCCCAGCCCATCGCGTAGCAGTACACCATCGTCTTCTCGCGGCCGCTGTTCGCGACGACCAGCTTGCAGAGCTCGAGGAACTGCTCTTTCGGCGCGCCGGTGATGCGCTCGACGATCTCAGGGGTGTAGCGCGAGAAGTGCTTCTTGAGCAGGTTGATCGCGCAGCGCGGGTGCTGCAGCGTCGGGTCGTGCTTCGGGCGCTTCGTGCCGTGCTCGGGATGGCTGCTCGTGGTCGGTGAGGTTCCGCCGCCTTGCGCGTCCTTCGCACTGCCGGCCGCTTCGCTCGTCTCGCCGCCCCAGTCTTCGAGCTCGTACTTCCAGGTGGCCGCGTCGTAGGTGCCCTTCTCGGCGTTGAAGCCGGAGAAGATGCCGTCGAGGTCTTCGGTGTCGGCGAAGCGCTCGTCGACGATGTACGACGCGTTGGTGTACGCGACCACGTACTCTTTGAAGTACGCCTCGTTCTGCAGCACGTAGTTGATGATGCCGCCGGTGAACGCGATGTCGGTTCCGCTGCGGATCGGGATGTACTCGTCGGCCAGCGCGCTCGTGCGCGTGAAGCGCGGGTCGATGTGGATGACCTTCGCGCCGCGCTCCTTCGCCTTGGTGACGAAGCGGAACCCGACCGGATGGTTCTCGGCGAAGTTCGAGCCCTGAATCAGAATCAGGTCCGAGTGCTCGAGATCCATCAGGAACGTCGTCGAGCCGCCGCGGCCGTAGAGGGTGCCCAGACCGGGCACCGTCGAGCTATGTCAAATGCGGGCTTGGTTCTCGACGAACACCATGCCGGCGGAGCGGCACATCTTCGTGATGAGGTAGTTCTCTTCGCAGTCGAGCGTGGCGCCGCCGAGCGACGCGAGCGCGGTCGTGCGCGCGACGCGCCGGCCGTCCGGGTCGAACTCGGTGAAGGTGCGGTCGCGCGTGTCCTTCATGCGCTGCGCGATCTGCGTCATCGCCCACTCGTACGGCACGTCGGTCCACTCGGTCGCGAACGGTGCCCGGTACTTGCACGTCGTCCAGCGGTTGGGGTTGACGTGGAGCTGGAACGTCGCGGCGCCCTTCGGGCAGAGCGTCCCGCCGTTGATCGGCGAGTCCGGGTTGCCCTCGATGTCGAGGATCTCGTCGCCCTTGCTGTAGACCATCGTCCCGCAGCCGACCGCGCAGTACGGGCAGACGCTGGGCGTCTTCTTCGCGTCCGCGATCCGCGGCCGCAGCGTCACGGAGCGCTTCGAGAGCACGTTCGGCAGCGGGCCGACCCGCTTGCCGATCTGCTCGGCGACGCCGGAGAGGAGGGACGTCAGATCGATCCCGATGCCGGGGCGTTTCGTGCTGGCCAAGGTGTCCTCGCGCGAAGCTCGGGGGCTGAGGCGAGGGGCTTCGCAGACGGGTACAGCGATCCCCGTGACCAAAGCCGTTCTCTTCGACATCGACGGGACGCTGATCGACTCCAACGACGCGCACGCCCGCGCCTGGGTCGCCGCGCTCGCCGAAGCCGGCCACGCGGTGCCCTTCGAGCGCGTCCGCCCGCTGATCGGGATGGGCGGCGACCGCGTCCTCCCGGCGCTCGTCCCCGGCCTCTCCGACGACACCGAGCCCGGCAAGACGATCACCAAGCGCCGGCTGGAGATCTTCAAGGAGCGTGAGCTCGCCGGGCTGCGCCCCACCATCGGCGCGCGCGAGCTGCTGGAAGCCGTGCGCGAGCGCGGCGCGCGCGTCGTCATGGCGACCTCGGCGAAGAAGGCGGAGCTCGACGACTTGCTCGCGGTCGGGGACTTCGGCCCGCTGGTGGACGTCGCGTCGACGAGCGACGACGCGGAAGCGTCGAAACCCGCCCCCGACATCGTCACCGCCGCGCTGAAGAAAGGCGGCGTCGATGCGGCCGACGCGGTGATGGTCGGCGACACGAAGTACGACATCGAAGCGGCGCACAAAGCGGGCGTCGCGTGCGTGGCGGTGCTGTGCGGCGGCAATCCCGCCGAGACGCTGCGCGAAGCGGAAGCGGTCTACTCCGATCCGGCAGAGCTCGCCGGCGCGCTCGGACGGCCGCCGTTCGCGTGATCCTGATGCGAACGGCGGGCGATGGCTCGAGCGCTTTTCGTTATATTAATATGTCGCCTTCTGATCCGGCGGTGCGGAGCCTCCCTGGACCACCATCGTCGTCGAGATCAAGTTGCCGTTGGCGTCGTTGAAGTTGACACTCGACCCATAGCTCGTCGTCGCGGTGTTGTTCGGTTGTGTCACGGTAATCGTCGAACCAGCCGGACAGAAGGAGTTCACGCTGGCGCTCGTCGCCTGTCCGCTGGCGTTGTTGGTGCCGACTGTGGCGACAGTGACGGACACCGTGCCGGGCGGCACGCCGACTGTCTGCGAGAACGCCAGGGCCGGCACAGCGACCGCTACGAAGATGATCGCGCCCGCCACCGCCCCGAACAGTTTGCGCATCATCAGAGCACCCGCGCGACGTGGCCGTGCGACTGCGCGACCCACGCGGGCACCGCATGACCCGGCGCGACGTAAGCCGAGGTCGTGGCCGTCACATGTTCCACCGACGCATCGGCCGGAAAGGTGAAGGTCTGAGCCGACTCGGCATCGACGACCGTGACCGAG
>DASWRW010000036.1:0-238596 GCA_036402975.1 Candidatus Elarobacter sp.
GTGCAGCGCGCCATCGGCTCGCCTTCGGGATGGTCGACGTCCGCGCCGCACACCGGGCAAACCGTGGGGAGCGTGTATTCCGGCGGATTGCCCTTGCGCAGCTCGAGCACCGGGCCCACCACGCGCGGGATGACGTCGCCGGCGCGAATCACCGTGACCACGTCGCCGATGCGAATGTCGTTCGCGCGAATGTAGTCCTGATTGTGCAACGTCGCGTTCGAGACGGTCGTGCCGCCGATCTGCACGGGCTCGAGCACCGCGTTCGGGTTGAGCACGCCCGTGCGCCCGACGCTGACGACGATGTCGAGCAGCTTCGTGCGCGCCTCGCGCGCGCGGAACTTGAACGCGATCGCCCAACGCGGGTCCTTGCCGGAGCTGCCCAATTTCGCCTGCAGCGCGAGATCGTCCACTTTGATCACCACGCCGTCGATCTCGTAGTCGAGCTCGTCGCGTTTGACTTCCCACTCTTCGACGAAGCGGATCACCTCGCGGATCGAGGGTACCGCGCGCGCGTGCTCGTTCACGCGAAACCCCAGCGACTTCAGACACGCGAGCAGCTCGGCTTGCGTGCGAGGCGGCCGCGGCGTGTCGATCTCGCCCACCGCGTAGGCGTAGAAGGTCATGCTGCGCTCGGCGGTCATCTTGGGGTCGAGCTGCCGGATTCCGCCGGCCGCGGTGTTGCGGGGGTTCGCGAAGCGCGCCGCGCCCCGCGCTTCGCGCTCGGCGTTCAACCGTTCGAAGTCGCTCTTGCGGAGATAGACTTCGCCGCGCACGTCGATGTGTCGCGGCACCGGGCCGCTGCCGGGCGCGCGCAGGCTCAGCGGAATCGTCTTGATCGTCCGCAGGTTCGTGGTGACGTCCTCGCCGGTGCTGCCGTCGCCGCGCGTCCCGCCGGCGGTCAGCTTCCCCTGGTCGTAGCGCAGCGAGACGGCGAGCCCGTCGATCTTCAGCTCGCAGGTGTACGCGACGTCGCCGTCGACCGCGGCCAGCTTGCGCACGCGCGCGTCGAACGCGAGCAGCTCCGCTTCGTCGAACGCGTTGCCGAGCGAGAGCATCGGTCGCGTGTGCACGTACGGCGGAAAGCCGCCCGCCGGCGTGCCGCCGACGCGCTGCGTCGGTGAGTCCGGCGTCTGCAGCTCGGGATGGGCAAGCTCGAGATCGAGCAGCTCGCGCAGCAGCGCATCGTAGTCCTGATCGCTGATCTGCGGGTCGTCGAGGACGTGGTACCGGTAGTTCGCCTCGTCGATCCTCGCGCGCAGCTCCTGCGCGCGCTTCTCCGGCGCGATGGCCCGTTTCACCGCCACGCTTTCGGCGTGGAGACCTGGACCGGGTAGCCGTCGGGATCCGCGATCACCGCCATGCGTCCGAAGCTCTCGTCATGCGGCTCTTGCAAAATCCGGACCCCCGCCGTGCGCGCGTCGGTGACGAACTTGTCGACGTCGTCGACGGAGAAGCCGAGCTGCAGCGACCCGGGCTTGACACCCAGACTCTCGGTCGCCGGGTGCAAGCCCAGCATCCGTCCGTCGCCGAGATCGAAGTCGACCCAGTGCGGCGCGGCGTCCGTTCCGAGCTTGAGCTGCAGGATCGTCCGGTAGAACTGCTTCGAGCGCTCGAGATCGCCGCAGACGATCATCGCGAGGGCAAAGGTGGCCACCGGCCGTCGTTTCGACGGTAGGGCTTCCCCCCATGCTGCGGCGCCGGCGTTCGCGAGCACCGCGCGCGCCCGGGATGGGGGGAATCCCTACCGCCGGAAAGTAGCACCCACATCCGCCCCGGAAGGGAGTCATCGATGTCGATCTCGCTCGACCGCTCGTCAACCGCCGCTCAGCGCCGTGCGTTTCGCGCGCTGCACGGGGGTCCCGCGATCCTCGTGCTGCCGAACGCGTGGGACGTGATCTCCGCGCGGGTCTACGAGGACGCCGGCTTTCCGGCCGTCGCGACGTCGAGCGCGGGGCTCGCGAACTCGCTCGGGTATTCCGACGGAAACGTGCTCGACATCGACCTGCACTTGGCCACCCTCGAGCGGATGGTGAACGCACTCGACGTCCCGCTCTCGGCCGACATCGAGAGCGGGTATGCGCCCGATACGGCAGCGCTCACGGTTTTCGTCGAGCGCCTCGCCGCGACCGGCGTCGCAGGCTACAACCTCGAGGACGGGCTCTACGAGAAAGAGGTGTTTCCGGTGCGTGAAGCCGCCGCGCGCGTCGCCGCCGCGAAGGAAGCCGCACCCGACGTCTTTCTGAACGCCCGCACCGACATCTACCTCGCGCAGATCGGCGCGCCGGAGACGCGCTTCGACGCCGCGGTCGAGCGGCTGCGCGCCTTCGCCGAGGCCGGCGCCGACGGGGTGTTCGTTCCGGGGGTCGCGGACGCCGAGACGATCCGCAAGCTCGCCGCGTCGGTCCCGCTTCCGCTCAACGTCCTGGCGAGCCCGACGATAGCGGACGCGGCGACCCTGCAGCGGCTCGGCGTGCGGCGGGTGAGCGTCGGCTCGTCGGTGATGCGGCGCACGCTCGGCGTGCTGCGCGAGATCGCCTTCGAGCTGCGCGACGAAGGGACGTTCACGTTCACGCGCGAGCCGAGCGTCTCGTACGCCGAAGCGAACGCGCTCCTGCGCGACCGCGACGCGAACTAGAAGACGCCGAGCGGCGACGATGCACATGGTTCGAGCGATCGCCCGCGCCGGAGCGATCGGGGCCGCGCTCGCGGTCCTCGCGCACGGCGTTCCGGCGGGCGCGCAGGCCGGCGCGCAAACGTTCTCCTTCCACGTTCAGGGCGGGTCGGCGCGTGCGGGGTTTCGCGCCGCGCTGGCGTCGCTTCACGGTCTTCGGGCCGTCCGGGTGCGATCGGCGATCGCCGACCGCGCCGATCGTTTCGTCGAGGGCTTCTTCACCGCGACCGCCGGCGGACACGCGGTCAGCGGCGTGCTGCTGACCGCGAACGGCATCGCGGCCGGCGCATACGACACGCCGGAGCGCGCGCGGCGCACGATTCCGGCGTATCTCACGAGCCTCGCGGGCTCCGGCGGCAGAGCTGCGCAGCCCGCGCTGCATCAGGTTTCGTTCGGCAGCGGCACCGTGGCGCTCCCTGATTCGTGGAGCGTCATGAACTCCTATCAAGGCTGCGTCGAGGCCGGCTCCACACAAGATCACGGGTACCTCGCGTTCGGGTGCCCGCAGGCGGCATTCGCGCCGCCGCTGCTCCCGGGGACGAATCCGCGCCAGGTCCTGGTCATCACGAGCGCGGATCCCGTCGCGGCTCTGCACCGCATCCTCGTTGCGCCGCCCCCGGTCGGACTCGGCGTCTCCGGCGTCCGCATCGCCGAGGTGCAGCCGGTCCAGTCGCCGGTCGCCGGCGGTCGCGCGGCGTACGTGCTCTTCGACTACACCGCCAACGGCTCACCGTACCGCGGCTTCGCGCTCGCCAGCCTGGCCGGCGTCGACACCCGCACCTTCATGTTCTACAAGTCGATGTTCATGCTCCCGTCGTCGTCGTTTCCGCGGCTCGCGCCGACGCTGTGGAAGTCGTGGCAGTCGTGGGGCGTGAGCAGCAGCGTCCTGACGGGCCGCCTCGTCTCCGCGGCACAGTCGATGCGCGAGAGCGGCGACATCATCACGGGCGCGTACTGGGCGCGCCGGCACGCGGGCGAGCAGACCGCGCTCGGGTTCGACCAGTACATCCGCGGCACGGCGCAGCTCGAGGACGTCACGACGGGCCGCCGCTACAACGGCAGCTACTTCGACGCCGGCACGATCGTCGAGCGCGACCCGGTGAACTACCGGATCGTCCCGATCGGGGAGATTCAGCCCTAAGCGGCTATGCTTCGACCGGGACGCGCTCGCGCGTGCCGTTCTTGGTGAGGTCGTCGAGGGTCTCGAAGTTCGCGCTCTCCAGCTCGGCGATGCGTTCGGCGCTGACGCGGATCCGGCCGTGCGCGCGTTCGTCGGTGAGGACGCCGCGCAGGTACGTTCCGGTGTGGGACGCGGCGTTCGCGGCGATCTCCTCGGGCGTCCCGGTGGCGACCAGCTTGCCGCCGCGGTCGCCGCCTTCGGGGCCGAGGTCGATCACGTAGTCGGCCGTCTTGATGACGTCGAGGTTGTGCTCGATGACCAGCACCGTGTTGCCCATCCCGACCAGGCGCTGCAGCACGTCGAGCAGCTTGTGGATGTCGGCGAAGTGCAAGCCCGTCGTGGGCTCGTCGAGCACGTAGAACGTGCGCCCCGTCGCGCGGCGCGACAGCTCGGTGGCGAGCTTGATGCGCTGCGCTTCGCCGCCCGAAAGCTGGGTCGCGGGCTGGCCCATGTGGATGTAGCCGAGCCCGACCTCGCAGATCGTCTTGAGCTTGTTCGAGATCTTCGGGATGGTCGAGAACAACTCGGCCGCTTCGTCGACGCGCATCGCGAGCACGTCGGCGACGGACTTGTTCTTGTACTTCACCTCGAGCGTCTGCGCGTTGTAGCGCTTGCCCTTGCAGACCTCGCACGGCACGTACACGTCGGGCAGGAAGTGCATCTCGATCTTGATGATGCCGTCGCCCTGGCACGCTTCGCAGCGGCCGCCCTTGACGTTGAACGAGAAGCGCCCCGGCGTGTAGCCACGCATCTTCGCTTCGGGGGTGAGCGAGTACAGCTCGCGGATCAAGTCGAACGCGCCGGTATACGTCGCGGGGTTCGAGCGCGGGGTGCGGCCGATCGGCGACTGGTCGATCACGACCATCTTGTCGAGCGCCTCGGCGCCCTTCACGCGGCCGTACGTTCCGCCGGCGGGCTGGTGGTGCAGGTACTGGTTCAGCGCCTTGACGACGACCTCGTTGACCAGCGTCGACTTGCCGCTGCCGCTGACGCCCGTCACGCAGGTGAACGTCCCGAGCGGGATGTCGACGTCGACGCCGCGCAGGTTGTTCGCCTTCGCGCCGATCACGCTGAGCGTGCTGCGGCCCTTCTTGCGGTGCTTCGGGATCGCGATGAACTGCCGCCCCGACAGGTACGCGCCGGTCAGCGACTCCGGGTTGTTCACCATGTCGGCGATCGTGCCGACCGAGAGGATGCGCCCGCCTTCGGCGCCCGCGCCGGGGCCGATGTCGACCACGACGTCGGCCGAGCGCATCGTGTCCTCGTCGTGCTCGATCACGATCAGCGTGTTGCCGATGTCGCGCAAGGTCTCGAGGGTCGCCAAGAGCCGGTCGTTGTCGCGCTGGTGGAGCCCGATCGACGGCTCGTCCAGGATGTACAGCACGCCCACCAGCGACGAGCCGATCTGGGTCGCCAGCCGGATGCGCTGCGACTCACCGCCCGAGAGCGTCGTCGCGCTGCGCGAGAGGTTCAGGTAGCCGAGCCCGACGTTCTTGAGGAAGCCCAGCCGCGCGCGGATCTCCTTGAGGATCTGGTGCGAGATCTTTCCCTCGCGCTCGTTCGGCCTGAACGCCGCGAAGAACGCCTCGGCCGACTCGACCGACATCTTGGTCGTCTGGTCGATGTTGCGGTCGGCGATCGTCACGCCGAGCGCCTCGGGCTTGAGCCGCGCGCCTTTGCAGACCTTGCACTGCGACGCCGACATGAACTTCTCGATCTCTTCCTTGACGTAGTCGGACGACGTCTCGCTGTAGCGCCGCTGGAGGTTGTTGACCACGCCCTCGAACTGCGACTCGTACTCCCACTGGTGGCCGGAGCGCGACTCGTAGACGAACTTCTGCTTCTTGTCGGCGCCGTAGAGGATCGTTTCGACGACGTCCTCCGGAAGCTGCTCGACCGGCGTGCTCGCCTTGCAGCGCCGCGAGCGCAGCAAGCGCTCCACCTGCTGCATGTAGTACGGGTTCGTCGACGGGTAGCGGCCCGAGCCCATGTTCTTCGACCACGGGACGATCGCGCCGTCCGCGATCGACTTGGTGCGGTCGGGGATGACCTTCCACTCGTCGATCTCGATCTTCTCGCCGAGACCGGTGCAGGCCGGACACGCCCCGAACGGCGAGTTGAACGAGAACAGCCGCGGCTCCAGCTCCTGGAACGAGATCCCGCACGACGCGCACGCGAACGACTCGCTGAACGTCGCCTCGGCCCACGTCTCCGACGGCTTCTCGGTGGCGGCGTTGGTCTTCGCCTGGTAGAGCACGGTCACGATGCCGGTCGACAGCTTCAGCGTCGTCTCGACCGAGTCGGTCAAGCGCGCGCGGACGTCGGGCTTCACCACCAGCCGGTCGACGACGACCTCGACGGTGTGCTTCCGTTTCTTGTCGAGGTCGATCTTCTCGCGCAGCTCGCGGATCTCGCCGTCGACCCGGACGCGCGCGAAGCCCTCCTTGCCGATCTCCTCGAACAGCTTGGTGTACTCGCCCTTGCGCCCGCGGATCACCGGCGCCAGGAGCTGGATGCGCGAACCTTCCGGGAACTCGAGGATCTGGTCGACGATCTGCTCCGCCGTCTGCGAGCTGATCGTCCGCCCGCACTCGTAGCAGTGCGGGATCCCGATCCGCGCGTACAGCAAGCGAAGATAGTCGTAGATCTCGGTGACCGTGCCGACGGTCGAGCGCGGGTTGCGCGAGGTCGACTTCTGGTCGATCGAGATCGCCGGCGAGAGCCCCTCGATGTAGTCGACGTCGGGCTTCTCCATCTGGCCCAGGAACTGCCGCGCGTACGACGAGAGCGACTCGACGTAGCGGCGCTGTCCTTCGGCGTAGATGGTGTCGAAGGCGAGCGAGGACTTGCCGGAGCCCGACAGGCCGGTCACCACGATCAGCTTGTTGCGAGGGAGCGTCAGGTCGATGTTCTTGAGGTTGTGCTCCCGCGCGCCCTTGATGACGATCGCATCCAGGGCGTGGGTGGTCCCGTCCGGCATACCGCCCTACGATCCCCGAGACGAAGCGAACGGTTCCACCCCGGCCGTGATTCCGAGCGCCGAAAAGAAACCGGCCGGTCCCCCGAGGGAGACCGGCCGGCCGCTCGTACCGCGCTGCGGCAGAGCGCTAGCGCAGCAGCTTGCGGCTCAGCTCGCGCCCGGCCATCGAGCTGATCGTGCGGCGAACCGATGCGGGTGAGCGCCGAACCGACGATGTTTGGATCGCGGCGGAGCAGACCGACGGTGCGCCCGCGCACGTCGTGACGTTGGTGAACAGGAATCCGTTCCCGGCCGTCGCCGTGTGCCCGCTCGGACCCGCGTTGCACGTGTTGTCGGCGAAGTTCACGCATCCGTCGACGTTCCCGGCACGGAAGAGCAGGTCGTTGACCGCGCGCGAGTAGGGATACTGATAGCCCGGATCGCTCTCGGTGTCCATCAGGTAGTAGTCTTCCCACGAGCGGTAGCCCGACGTCTGTCCGACCTGCACGCCGTCGACGTAGTACTTCACCACGTCCTGGTTCGGCTGAACGAACTGCATCGTCATACCGATCTTGTGCGGCAGGGTCGCGTCGACGTACGCGAGCTCGTAGCCGGTGAAGTTCACGCACTGGAGGCACGGAGCGGTCGTGCCGGGCGGGTTGCCCGGGTCGAGACCTTCGACGTCGTACCCGAACACCAGCAGCTTCGGATTGTTGGACGAGTCGACGGTGTGCCACAGGCCGACGTACGACATCCGCGCGCCCTGATTGCTCCACACCGGGGAGATGCTCATCTCGAGCTGCGGCTGGAAGCCGCCGGTCGAAGACGTGACGACGAACTCCTCGGTCCAGAACGACTCGCAGGTCGGGCCGCACTGCGTCGGCGTCGCGCCCGACGTGTCGGCGAGCGCGTTGGGATAGCCGGCCGACGACGGGGTCACCGGCGACCCGAGCCCGGAGAAGCAGCCCTGCGTGACGGCGTTGCTGAAGCGCATCGCCTTGACCGGCGTGCTGAAGCCGGTCCAGTGCGCGCTCGAGAACGAGCTCGTGGGCACGACGGCGGCGTCGTAGTCGCTGTTGCCGCACGCGTTGGTGGCCCAGCCGTGCTGGCCGCCCAGCGCGCCGTCGTTGTAGTTGTCGAAGACGATCGGACCGACCGTGTGGCTGTTGATGTTGATCGTCCCGCCGGTCGTCGTGATCGTGACGGTCCACGTGATCGAGCTCGTGCCGTCGGAGAACGTGATGCTGCAGTTTCCGTTTCCGACCGCCGTCACGGTGGTCGAGGAGTTGCTGCCCTGCGCGATCGGGGACGTCGACGCGATCCCGCCGCACGTCGACGACGTCGCGGTGTACTGCGTCGCCGCCGGCGCGCCGGATTCGAAGAAGTTGACCTGCGCGGTCTGGCCCGCAGCGGTGTAGGTCAGCGATTTGTTGCCGGCACGGCTGCTGGTGCTCGTGACGTAGAGCGGCGAGACGGTCAGCGTCTCGGGCGTCACATTGCCGGCGCTCACGGCCACCGCGATGCTGTAGCCGGGGAAGCCGCCGCCGTCGTACTGCACCGAGATCGTGTCGCTCGAGCGGGTCAGCGTCGCGGACGTCCCGCTCGGCGCTCCGTTCTTGATCAAGATCGTGTGACCGCTGGCCCCCGACTCCGTGAGCTGGATGCCGATCGGGTTCTGGTACGGGTCGTTCGCGCCCGCCGTGATGGCGTTGTTGTCGAAGTCCGACGGATTGAGAATGAACCCGAACGTGTGCGTCGCGCCGTCGGCGGGGAGCGAGGCGTTCGGCGCCAGGAAGCCGAGTGCGTTGATCACGCCGCTGATGTAGAGCGTGAAGTTGTTCGAGGCGCCCGAGACGATCGACGCCGTGAGCGTTCCGATGCCGAGCACGTGCCCGCTGCCGAACGAATTGCCGGAGGGCGCCGTATCGTACGTCGTGCCGACGAAGTCGTCGTTGCCCGCGGGCGCCGGCACGCTGATCGTGCAGGTGCGCGGAAGCCCCGTCTGGCCGCCGCACGCCGCGGAACCCGAGGAGATGTCCGTCTTGGAGTTGCCGATCACGGCGACGCCGCCGTGCGCGTGGACCGTGATGTCGATCCCGTTGGTCGAGGGTGAGATGAAGCGCGGCCGCTTCACCGAGCTCGTGACGGCGCCCGAACGGCCGCCGACGATGACGGTCATCGTCGCGGTCTGCGCGCCCGAAAGCCGCGTGGTGTCCGGCGCAGGGAGCGGTTTGAGCGCGCTGCCGCCGCCTCCGCAGCCGGCCAGCAGAACGGCCGCCGCTGCTGCGGCGGCGAGGATGGTACGCACGCGATGCTCTCTTTCCGGGCTACCCGTGTGGAAAGGCGCCGCTCCGCTACGGGCGGACGGGCTGACGTACTCGCGAGCATACCGGTCCGCGGAGACGGGACGGGAACGAGCGGGGAACGCCGCGTTCAGCTCGCCTGCTCGCTCCTTTACACAACGCGAACCCAGATCGACAGGACTGCGCCCGCCGCAGGGCAACGTCGCGGGTCCCGGGCCAAACGAGCCACCATTCCCCGGTAACGAACTGGTAACAGATTATGGACGCCGCAACCCGCTACGCGCGGGAGTTTTTACTCTCGCAGCCGTCGCTCGTCGTGCTGCACGCGCCGACCGGCTACCTCAAGACGTCGACGACGCGCGTCGCGGCGCAGCTCGCCGCGTCCTCGGCCATCGTCGACTGCCGCGATCTGCACACCGCGGACGACGTCGCTGCGGCCCTCCGAACGCAGCCGGCAGCCGCGGGCGGAAGCGATCCGGTCGACGATTTCATCGCGTTCGAGAACGCGGAGACGGCGCTGGACCGGCCCGGGGTGCTCGCGGCGATCCATGCGGTGCTCGGGCGGCGGGCGGCTCGGCAGACGATCGCGATCTGCACCCGGCGCGCGTTCCCGCTGCCCGCTGATCTGCTCGCCGCGGCGGTCTATCTCACGCACGAGGATCTGGCACTCGACGTCACCGCGGAGCTGCAAGCGCGCGGGCTGCCGCCCGAGCGCATCGCCGAGATCGGGCGGCTGACGCTCGGCTGGCCGATGCCCACCTACCGGCTCGCGGCGCTGGCCGCCGGTTGCCCGCCCGGCGTCCCGCTGGCGGCGGCGGCCGGACGCGGCTACGAGCGTCTGCTCCAGGACGTCCGGCTCGACTTCGTCGACCGGCTGCCCGCGCAGCAGCGCGCCCACCTCGTCCACGGGCCGTACGGTCTGCTAGCGGCGAAGCAACTGCATGCCGACGGTGTTCTGCTCCGCGACGGCACGCGGTTGCGCGTTCCGGCGATCCTCGACGCCGCGATGGGCACGACCACGGCCGCGCCGTCGGAGGCGGCGCCGCAGCCCGCGCGCGTCCTCACGTCGGCGCCGCCGATCGTGTTCGACGTGCTGTCGGGCGAGATCACCGCGAACGGCGCGGCGGTACGGCTGCCGCCGCGCGAGCTGGAAGTCTTCGCGAACCTCGCGATCAAGGCACGCCCCGTGCCGCACGACGTGCTGCTCGAGGAAGTCTGGGGCGACGCGGACGACGACTACGCGAAGCTGAAGGTCACCGTCGGACGTCTTCGCAAGCGGCTCGGTTTCGCGACGGTTCGCAGCGTCGACGCCGGGTACGCGGCCGGCCCGAACGTCTCGTGCACGCTCGGCGAACTCGAGGAGCTCGCGTGCGTTGCGGCGCCGTTCGGCCCGGCGACGCTCACCCGCCTCGAAGCGATCCGCGCGCGGCACCGCCGCGGCACGTGCGGGATCGCCCGCAACTGGCCCTGGTACACGGCGTGGTCCGCGAAGACCGACGCATTCGTGGGGCACGTCGCGGTCGCGCTCGGCAATCACGCGCTCGCGCAGCGCCGCTACGCCGCCGCGCTCGAGTGCGCCCGCGACGCGATCGCGCTCGATCCGACCGGCCAGGACGCGCACGAGGTCGCACTGCGCGCGCTGGTCGCGCAAGGCAACATCGTCGCGGCGCGGCAGATGCTCGCCGCGTACGCCGCGACGCTGCGCCGCACGCTGGGGATCGACCCGCCCGACGCGCTCACGCGCGTCGTGCGGGACCTCGCCTCCTAGCGGTTCGACGAACCGGCCGGGTAGCGGAGCGGCTCGGTGCTCAGCGCAGGTCGGTGCTGCGGCGTATGCCGGTGCGCACGACCGCGTTCGCGCCGCGCTGGACGCTGGCAGCGCTGCGCCGGAAGCTCGAGGTCTGGATCGCGCCGGCGCAGACGGCTTGCGTCCCGGCGCACGTCGTGATGTTGGTGAACAGGAAGCCGTTGCCGAAGGTGGACGTGTGGCCCGGGCCGCTGGTGCGCAGGTTGCAGTTGGCCTGGTAGTCCGCGAAGTTCAGGCACGAGTCGAGGTTGCCCGGATGGAAGAGCAGGTCGTTGACCGCGCGCGAGTACGGGTACTGCGCACCGGGATCGCTCTCGGTGTCGAGCATGTAGTAGTCTTCCCACGAGCGGAACTGCTGCTGCGAGACACCGGCCAGCACTCCGTCGACGTAGAACTTCACCACGTCGGCGTTCGGCTGGACGAACTGGATCGTCATCCCGATCTTGTGCGAGAGCGCCGGGTCGACGTACGCGATCTCGTACGGCACGAAGTTCACGCACTGGAAGCACGGCGCCGTCGTGCCGGGCGGATTCCCCGACCACAGCCCTTCAACGTCGTTGGTGAAGATGAGCAGCTTCTGGTTGCTGCCGGAATCGGTCGTGTGCCACAGCCCGATGTACTGCATGCGCGCGCCCTGGTTCGTCCAGACCGGCGAGATGCTCATCGCGAGCGCCGGCTGCCACCCGCCCGTCGCCGACGTGACGACGAACTCGGTCGAGAAATACGGCTGGCAGGTCGGCCCGCACTGGCCCGGCGGATTGAGCGACGTGTCGGCCAGCGCGTTCGGGTAGCCCGCGTCGTGCGGCGTCACCGGGCTGCCGAGGCCGGAGAAGCAGCCTTGCGTGATGGAGTTGTCGATCTGCAGCACTCTGGCCGGCGCCGTGCCGGGCCACTGCGCGCTGGGGTACGAGCCCGTGTCGACGACGTTCGCGTTGTAGTCGCTGTTGCTGCACGAGTTCGACAGCCAGCCGTGCTGACCGCGAACCACGCCGAGGCTGTAGCTCGCGAACGTGATCGGGCCGGTGGTGTAGCCGGGGACGACCACCGTGCCGCTCGTCGTCGACACGACGACGCTCCACGCGATCGTGCTCGAGCCGTCCGAGAACGCGATCGTGCACGAGCCGGCGGTCGAGCCGGCGGTGACGGTGGTCGAGGCGGCGTTCGCCGGACCGCTCGGTGCCGAGGCCGTCGCGACGCCGGCGCAGCTCGCGCTCGGCGTGGCCGTGTACGCCGTGGAAACAGGCGCGTTCGTCTCGCTGAGGTTGACCTGCGCGGTCTGACCCGAGGCGGTGAACGTCAGCGTGTGGCTCGCGTAGTACGGGCTCGCGCTGGTGACGTGGAGCGGTGAGATCGTCAGCGTCTCCGGCGTCACGTTGGTCGCGCTCACCGTGACCGCGACCGAATACCCCGGCGCCGTGCCGCCGTCGTAGCGCACCGAGACGGTATCGCTCGAGTAGGTGAGGGTGGTCGAGCTGCCGCCGGTCGGCGTGCCGTTCTTGACGATCTGCACGTGACCGCTGCCGCCGGACTCGGTGAGCTGCACGCTGATCGGGTTCTGATAGGGATCGTTGTTGCCGGCGACGATCGGGTTGTTCCCGTAGTCGGCCGGGTTGAGGACGAAGCCCAGGTTGTGGACCGCGCCGTCGGCCGGCAGCGACGCGTTCGGCGCCAGGTAGCCGAGCGAGTTGATCACGCCGCTGATGAACAGCGTGAGGTTGTTGGCCGCGCCCGGCGCGATCGTCGCGGTCAGCGCGCCGATTCCCAGCACGTGTGCGCTCGTGAACGCGTTGCTCACCGGCGCGGCGTCGTAGGTCGTCCCGATGAAGTCGTCGTTCCCCGACGGCGCGGGGACGTCGACGGTGCACGTGCGCGGCAGCCCGGTGTGCCCGCCGCAAGCGGCGGATCCGGACGAGATGTCGGTCCGCGACTCGCCGATGATCGTGTTGCCGCCGTGCGCGTAGACCTTGATGTCGATGCCGTTGGTCGACGGCGAGACGAACTTCGGCCGCTTGACCGCGCTCGTCACCGGCCCCGAGTGTCCGCCGAGGACGATCGTCACGTGCACCGACTGCGCGCCGGTCGCGGGCGGGTTGACCGCGTTCGCCGCGGGCGACGACGGGTTCAGCGAGCCGCCGCCGCCGCCGCATCCGGCAAGCAAGACGGCCGCGGCTGCTGCGGCGGCGAGGAAGGTGCGCACGCGATGGTCCTTTCGGAAACCCGCGAGAAAGGGGCGCCGCTGCCATACGGGCGGGCGCCGGCGACAAACTCCGGGATACGCGTCGTTGCCCCGAAGACCGTACAGTCCTGTACGGTTCCGTACGCATTCTGTAAAGGGAAGCAGGCGCTACGAGGCGCCGCGCGCGGGCGGGCGCAGCGGCAGGACGCCGAGGACGTCGGCGATCGTCGGAACGACGGCGTCCGGCTTCGGCGCGCCGTCGGGGATCGGGATCGCGTGCACGTCGAGCAGCACGGTGAACAGCCCGGCCTCGTGCGCGCCGATCACGTCGCGGGCATAGCGGTCGCCGACCATCGCGCTGCGGGCCGGCGTGCCGCCCAGCTCGCGCACGGCGTGCCGGAACAGCGCCGGGTTCGGCTTCACCATCCCGACCTCGTCGGCGATGAAGAACGCGTCCATCCGCTCGCGCAGGCCGAGCCGATCGATCTTGTCGTGATGCGTCGCGGCGAAACCGTTCGTCACCAGCCCCAGCTTGCAGCCGCGCGCGCGCAGCGCGGTCAGCACGTCGAGCGCGCCGGGCGAGAGCGCGAGGACCTCGCTGCGCGAGGTGTTGTACGCGTCGGCGGCGCGCCGCGCGAGCGCCGAGTCGTCGATCCCGACGCGGCGCAGCGCCGCGTGCCACATGCGGTGGCGCTCCTCGGCGATCGTCAGCGTGAGCTGGTCGGCGGTCAGCGCGGACCAGAAGTCGCCGACCTCGACCTCGTACGCGTCGGCGACCGCCTGCGGCTCGACCGGATGCTCGCGCGCGACCAGCTCGGCGGCCGCGCGCGCGGCGGCGCGGTACGCCGTCGTGTCGTCGTGCAGCGTGTCGTCCAGGTCGAACAGAACGGTGTCGATCTCGCGCATCGTCAGAACCGGACCAGGAACGAGCGCAGCGCGAGCGGGCCGAGGTCGAAGAGCAGCTCTTCCTCGGCGATCTGCGCGTCGCCGGGGACCGGCCGCTCGACCGCGTCGACGGGGATCGCCTCGCGCATCCGCCCGCCGCAGCGCAGCGCGACGCGGCCGCCGTGACCGTCGCACTCGCGCACGCGCACGATCACGCCGGAACCGTCGTCGGACGGATACGTCGCGACGATCAGCACCGACGAATCGTCGCAAGTGAAGAGGCGCACCGGCTCCTCCGGCGTCGTGTACGAACGCCAGGCGTGCTCCAGCGCCGAGACCGGCGCACCGGACGTCGGCACGAATGCGTACTCGAGCCGCTGCGGGCCACGGTCGGCGAGCGGATCGGGCCAGCGTGGCGCGCGCAGCAGCGAGGTGCCCAGGCGCACGCCGCCGTCCTTCAGCCCGACCGCGTTCCAGCCGTACAGGTCGGGCGTGAAGACCGCCAAGCCGTGCTCGCCGTCGCTGACGTGCGCCCAGCGCTGGCCGGGGACCTCGAACTTGGCGCGCTCGGCGTCGGTCGAGGGATACGCGCTGCGCGCGATCGTGCCGTGCTGCTCGCCGTAGCGCACCTCGCGCGCGTGCAGCGCGATGCGGTGCTCGGTGCGCAGCAGCACGTGGTCCTCGCGCCAGTCGGCGAAGCACTCGACGCGCAGCCACGGCTCGTCCTCGAGCAGCGCGACGCGCATCGAGAGCCGCGACTTGCCGGCGGCGAGCCGCACCACCAGCGCGCCCTCTTCCAGCGACGCGCCGTCGGGCCGCACGCGGACCGTCTTTCGGACGTAGCCGGCGTCGAGGTTCCAGGCGTCCCAGCGCTTCGGCCGGTCGACGTAGGCGACGACGCCGTTGGCGAGCGCGACCAGGTTGGGGCCGCCGGCGCCGCGCAGCTCCACGATCGTGCCGTCGTCGCGGACCTGCGCGCGGACGTACGGGTTCTCGAACGCCCAAGCGTCACCGTCGCGCACCGGCGCCAGCGGCTGCGGCGCGACGAGCCGCACGTCGCTGCGCGGCAGCACCGACGCCGCCGCCTCGGCGACGCGCGCGGCGATCGCGCGCGCGCGGTCATACTCGACGTGCAGATCGGTGTAGACCGCGCCGATCGACGCGCCGGTGATGACGTCGTGGAACTGCCCGCGCAGCACGATCCGCCAGGCGTTGCGCAGGTCGTCGGCGAGCGCCCGGCGGACGCCGGCCGGCGCGCGCACGGCGACGCACCACGCGGCGAGCTCTTCGGCGCGCGCGAGCGCGCGCTCCAGCTCGGCGTTGCGCGCCTTGATGTCGTGGTGGGTCGTGTACGTGCCGCGGTGCGTCTCGAGATACAGCTCGCCGCCGTGCTCGGGCAGGCGCCCCGGCGCGACCTCGTTCGCGAACCAGTCGCCGACGCGCGTCCAGCCGCGCGAGCCGTCGGCGACGCGGGCGAGATCGGCGTCGGTCGCGCCGCCGCCGCCGTCGCCGAAGCCGACGACGAGCAGCTCGTCGCGATCGCGCGCGGTCTTCACGCGCGCATCGCTCAGCTCGCCGTCGTACGAGTCGAGGACCGCCGCGATGACGGACGAGCCGTCCGGCGCGCGCCAGCGGAAGCGCGGATACGGCCAGCGCGTCGTCTCGTTCCACTGCAGCTTCGTGGTCGCGAAGTACGGAACGCCGGCGTGCGCGGCGAGCAGCGGGAACGTCGACGGGAACCCGAACGAGTCGGGCAGCCAGGCCACGGTCGGCTCGACGCCGAGGTGCTCGCGCGCCCAGCGCACCCCGTGCGCGAACTGGCGCAGCACCGACTCGCCGCTCGGCGCGTGGAGATCCGGCTCGACCCACATCGTCGCGACGCTCGCGTCCCAGTTCGCCGCGGCGAGCGCGCGCACGCGCTGGCCCAGCTCCGGCTCGTCGGCGAACACCCACGCGTAGAGCTGCGCCTGGCTCTGCGCGTAGACGTAACGCGGGTCGGCGTCCATCTCGCGCAGCGCGGTGGCGAACGTGCGCAGCGCCTTGCGGCGCGCCGCGTCGTACGTCCACAGCCACGCGACGTCGAGGTGCGCGTGACCGATCAGCGGAACGTCGACCGCCGTCCCGCCGCGCGCGCCGTCGCGCGTCTCGACGTCGAGATGGTCCGCGGGCCGCTGCGCGGCGCGCGCGAGCATCAGCCGCCAGCGCAGCCCGTCACCGGCGGGAAGACCGGCGACGGGAAGCGAGCGGCGCTCGACTTCCAGCATCATTTCGTGCTCGCCCGGAAGCGGCGGCAGATCGATCGCGGCGTGCTTGCCGTCGAACGCGCCGCGCACGATGCCGTCGACGCGCAGCAGCGCGCCGGTGCGCGTCGCGTAGCGCAGCCGCAGCGGTCCGTCGGGGAACGTCGCGCGCCCGGCGAGCGTCACGGTGACCTCGTCCGAAGCGCGCCGGGCGAGGGCCACGCGCATCAGAGCGTGGCGGCCAGCCGGTCGTTGACGCTCGTACAGTTCGCGCGCGACGCGTTCTTCGAGTCGAGCACGTAGCGGAACTCGACCTCGAGCGGCGCGCGCTTGCGCGCGTGCGGCATCTGCAGGCGAAACGCGGCGGCGTAGCTTTGGTTCGGGCCCAGCGACGGGATCGGCTGCCTTCCGAGCGTCGCGCCGTCGCGCACGAGCGCGAGATGCTGCAGCGTTCCGGCCGGCTGCGCCGCGACGCCGCGGTTCTTGACGTCGACGGTGACGACGTAGTTGTCGCGCGCGCGGTCGATCGCGCGCACGATCTTGAGCTGCGGGTTCGCGACCAGCAGATCGGACGGGCACGGCGAGGGCTCGGCCGCGACGAGCGCGGCGGCGAGCACGAACGGCAGCATCAGCGTTCTTCGTACGCGCGCGACACGGAGGGTACCTCGTCCGCGTAATAGTCGAGCTCCGGACCGTCGCGCACCACGATCCCGGGGTCGCCCAGCATCAGCTTGTGCGAGTCGGGATAGTAGCACACGTCGCTCGCGTCGGCGGTCGCGACGAGGAGGACGACCGCGTCCTCGTCGCCGTCGTTCCACAGCCGGTGCGCGCCCGGCTCGCCGGTCGGGAACGCGACGACGTCGCCGCGGCGCAGCGTGAAGCTGCCGCGCGGCGTCCGGATCGCCGGCGCCCCGGCCAGCACGACGAACAGCTCTTCTTGCGCCGCGTGCCAGTGGTACGGGCAATAGTGGTCGCCGCGCCGCAGGTGCCCGACCGCGTACTCCATCTGCTGCGCGCCGAGCAGCCAGCCGGCTTCGGCGTAGCCGGCGGTGAACGGAGACACGTCGCCGGAACCGCGCAGAAAATCCAGCTCGTCGATGTTGACCCGGTTGACGAGGACGCCGTCGCGCGCGCCGAGCGCGGCGCCGATGGCGTCGTATGCGTTGCCGAAGATGCACGCGCCGTCGCCGACCAGCAGATGCTTCACGTGCGCGGCGCGCAGCGAGCGCAGCGAGAGCGCCGCGCGCTCGGGATCGGCAACCTTCGGCATGATCGTCAGCGCGCCGGCGGGCTTCCCCCACAGCGAGTCGCCGACCAGCGCGGCGTCGCGCTTCGGGTCGACCAGCGCGATCTCGCCCGGCGTCTTGAGCCCCTCGAAGCCGAGCACGGTCCAGCCGAACAGCAGGTCGCCGGGCGCGACGGTGCGATCGGGCGGGCGCGTCAGCAGCGGGCCGTCGAGCGCGCTCGCGATCACCGGCGCGCCGAGCGCCTCGGCGACGCTCGCGCTCGCGCGCTCGTGATCGCGGTTCGTGACGAGCACCGCGGCCGCGCCGCGCTCGCGCAGCTCGGCCAGCGTCGCCTCGTCGGGCGCGAGCGGATCGACGACGAGGTTCCCGGCGTCGTGCTCGATCAGGAAGCTGTTGAAGTCGAGGCCGCGGTCCGGCTGCCAGACCGACCACGACCAGACGCCCGGGACCACCGTTTGCCGCATCCCGCTCAGTCCGCCGGGCGGCAACCGCAACCATTCCGGCGGCCGCGGCACCCGAGCGCGCCGGAATGTTGAGCCGCGTCACGCCGGTGGCGGCAAGGGAACCGGCGAGGATCGAGGGGCCGTTGGGTACACCGGACCGGAGGACTCGAACGATGACCAAACGCCGCCTTGCTTCCCTCTCGCTCGCCGCCACGCTCGCGCTGACCGTGGCGCCCTCCGCGCCGGCCCTCGCCGACGGCGCCGCGAGCACGCGCAACATCATCATCGGCGGCGCCGCGGCGGCGCTGCTGATCATCAATCACAACAAGAAAGTCCACGAGAAGTACGCCGAGTACGACCGCCGTCAGGCGTCGACGCAAGCCGAAGCGAACAACGCCGAGGCCGCCTACGAGTCGGAGCGCCAGGCGTACGCGCACGAAGCGGCGCTGGTCGCGTCGTACAAGCACGAAGTCGCGGTGCAGCACCAGGAAGTCGTGCGGCTGCGCCACGATCTCGCGATGTCGCAGCGCGCGCAGACGCGCCACGTCGCGCAGTCGCCGCAGCAGCCGGCGTTCCGCCCGCTCGTCGCCGGGGCCCGGGTGACCGCGCCCGCCGACCAGCCCACGACGCGCGTCGCCTCCGTCTCGTACGGCTGGGGCACGCTCTAAGCCGGTGCGGGGAACCGTCGTCGCGCGCACCGCGATCGCCTTGGCGATCGCGGTGTCCGGGTGCGCGCACACCGCCACGCCGCAAGAGCTCGCCGACGCGACGACGCGCGCCGTCTACGACGGCGACTACGCCCGCACGACCGACCACTTCGACGACGCGCTCAAGACGCAGGTGACGCGTTCGTCGGTCGGTCAGCTCTCGGACCGCATGCACGTGCTGGGCGCGTACCGCGGGCTGAAGCCGGCCGGCACCGACGCGAGCCGAAACCGCTACGACTTCGAGGCGGCGTTCGACAAAGGCGCGATGCTGGTGCAGATCCGGCTCGACCCCGACGGCAAGCTCGCCGCCTACCGCGTCGCGCCGCAGGGCGCCTCGACGTAGCGGCGCGCTAAGCGCGTTCAAGACGCGCCCGGTGCGCTGAGGCATCCTGAAGGGAGTCAGGAGGTCTCGGGATGATTCGGCTTGCTTCGTTCGCGGCCGGTGCGCCGTTTGCGCTGGCCGCTTTCGCGCTGCTGGCGTTCGCCGGTGCCGCGCCCGCTGCGCCGCAGCACGTGACGCTGCGGTTCGCCGCGATGGCGGGCGACGCACCGGTCGCGTGCGCCGCTCCGCTGCGCGGCGTCGGCTCGCGCGGCTCGACGGTGCTGCTCGAAGACCTGCGGTTCTACGTCTCCGACGTCCGGCTGGTCGGCGCCGACGGACGCGAGACGCCGCTGGCGCTCGACGACGACGGCGGTTGGCAAAGCCACGGCGTCGCGCTGCTGAGCTGGTGCGCCGACGGGCGCCCCGACCTGCACGACGGCATCGCCGGCAGCGTGCCGCCGGGCGACTACCGTGGCGTGCGGTTCACGCTGGGCGTTCCGGACGCGCTGAACCACGCCGACGCGACGCTCGCCGACGCGCCGCTCAACGTCACGGGGATGTTCTGGAGCTGGCAGGACGGCTACAAGTTCCTGCGCCTCGATCTGCGCACGGCCGCCGCGCCGGGCGCGAGCGCGACGACGTGGCTCGTGCACCTGGGCAGCACCGCGTGCACGAGCGAGCGCGGCGCGACCCGCTGCGCGCGCGCGAACCGCCCGTCGATCGCGCTCGACCGCTTCGACTGGCGCAAGAACGTGATCGTCGCCGACCTGCACGGGCTGCTCGCTACGACCGACGTCGCGTCGCACCAGCCGCAGGCGCCGATGGGGTGCATGATGGGCGAGCGCGACGACTGCTCCGGCGTGATCGGCACGCTCGGGCTGCGCGACGGCGCGCGCGGTCCGCAAAGCGTCTTCCGCGTCCGGTAGCATGATGCTGCGGAGCTTCGCCGCGTTGGCGTTCGCCGTCGTCGTGCTGAGCTGCGCGCGCGCCGCCGCCGACGAAGGCTATCGCTGGGCGATTCCCGCGCGCATCCCGCGCCCGGTCGTGCCGGCCGAGAACCCGATGAGCGAGGCGAAGGTCGAGCTCGGGCGGTTTTTGTTCTACGACAAGCGGCTTTCGGCGAACGGCACGATCTCGTGCGCGAGCTGCCACCAGCAGGCGCACGCGTTCTCCGACCCGCGCGTCGTCCCGGTCGGCGTCACCGGCGACAAGCACCCGCGCCACGCGATGCGGATCGTCAACGCGGCGTATCTGCCGGTGCTGACCTGGGCCAACCCGACGATGCGCAGCCTCGAGAAGCAGGCGCTCGTGCCGATGTTCGGCGAGCACCCGGTCGAGATGGGACTCGCCGGGCGCGAGCTTGAGATCCTCGCGACGCTGCGCGGCGACGCGCGCTATCCGGCGTTGTTCGCCGCCGCGTTCCCGGGCGAGCGCGACGCGATCTCGCTGGCCGGGATCACGCGCGCGATCGCGAGCTTCGAGCGCGCGCTGCTCTCGTTCGACTCGCCGTACGACCGCTATCGCTACGGCGGGCAGCCGGACGCGATCCCGGCCTCCGCGAAGCGCGGCGAGGCGCTGTTCTTCGGCGAGCGCGTCGACTGCGCGCACTGCCACGGCGGGATCAACCTCACCGACAACGTGATGCACGAGAAGCTGCGCGCGCCGGAGATCGCCTTCCACAACACCGCCTTGTTCAACCTGGGCGGGACGGGCGCGTACCCGCCCGACAACACCGGCATCATGGAGATCACCCGCGACCCGGCCGACATGGGCAAGTTCCGCACGGCGTCGCTGCGCAACGTCGCGGCGAGCGGGCCGTTCATGCACGACGGCAGCGTCGCGACGCTTGCCGGCGCGCTCGACCACTACGCCGCCGGCGGCCGCACGATCGCGAGCGGTCCGAACGCCGGCGTCGGCGCGACAAGCCCGCTGCGTGACGTCCAGCTCGCCCGCTTCACGCTGAGCGCCGGCGAGAAGCGCGACCTGCTGGCGTTTCTGGAATCCTTGACCGACGAGACGTTCCTGCACGACCCGCGTTTCGGCGACCCGTTCGCGAAGTAGGGACTCGATGCAGTCACCCGGACATCACGGCTAGGTGCCTTTCTCCGCGCCGAAGTAGTGGATCAGCTTCACCACGAGCTGCGGCAGGGTCGAGAACTGGCTGGCGTCGCCGTAGGCGAAGTAGAGCTCGTCGTGCGGCGTGCGGCGGTGGTACGCGAACGAGAGGTTCCAGCCGCTGGCGAACGACGGCGTGAAGCGCGCGTCGACGACCGGCTGCGTCCCGATGACGCGCCGCACGCCGAACGCCAGCGAGGAGTCCTTGCCGGTGGCGTAGTTGTAGGCGGCGCGCTCGAGCCACTGCACGTTGGTCACGCCGTTGTCCTCATAGGCGCGCGTGTCGTCCGCTTCGAGCGACAGCGTGGCGCGCGGACCGGCGCGCATCGTCGAGCTGCGGAACCACGTGTCGACACGGCCCGGCCCGAACCGCCCGGTGTTGTACGAGACCGACGTCGGGGTCGACGACGAGCCGTGGTACAGGTTGCTGCCGGGGTCGTTGAACGTGCCGCTGTGGTACGTGAATCCGACGCCGTTCTGCGAGATCGGCGTGAACACGCCGCTGTCCAGCAGCAGGTAGCTCGAGCCGCTGGTGACGTTCACGTCGATGCGGCTCCGCGTGAGGACGTCGATCCAGATGTTCTGGTCGGTCTGGTTCAGCGCGCCGCTGTGCGCGTGGTAGCGGTCGATGAACGTCCCGAACTGGATGCTGTTGAGCCACGACTTCTTCTCGAACAGCCAGATCTTGTTCTCGTACAGCGCATAGCCGGCGATGTCGGCGTGCTGGATGAACCCGTCGACCGGCTCGTAGTAGGCGCCGACCTTGCGCACCGCGGCCGCGAACCCGAACGTGTTGCTGTAGAGATAGGTGCCGAGGTCGTAGCGCTGCGCCTGCGCCGCGTCGCGGACGTTCGTGCCGTGGTCGTAGCCGACGTCGAAGTACCCGCTGATGTGCTTGCTGTCGTTGTACGAGACGCCGGCCGTGTCGACGTGGTCGTTCACGCCCGGCAGGTTCACGGCGACCGTCTGCAGGTTGAAGCGCCAGCGGTTGTCCTTCGTGCGGTAACCAACCGACGCCGCGCCGTCGTTGCGGCCGGTGCCGACCGCGTCGAAGCCCGCGAACGAGAACTGCCCCTGCTTCCCCTCGAACGCGTAGCCGTCGCGCGGCGTGGGAATCGCAGGCGTGTAGAGCTGCGCGATGCCCGGGCACGCCGAGCAGCTGAACTGGTCGTAGAAGTTCGCGCCCTGCGTGAAGAACGGCCGCACCTCGCTGAACGAGCGGGCGTACGCCGTCGGCGAGATCGTCTGCTGGTCGACCTCGACGTTCGAGAAGTCGGGGTGGATCGTGCCGTAGACCGACGACGTCGCGGTGACCGGGATCGAGAAGTCGCCGCCCATGCGCGACGTCGTGAGCCCCGAGCTGTTCGACCCCACACCGCCCAGGCCATAGAGCGCGAAGCGCGGCTTCGGGCGCGAGGCGGCCGCGGGCGCCATTCCGGTCAGCGTGCCGGCGTAGGTGACGTCGTCGACGTTGGTCTGCGCAGTGCCGTAGCTCCAGACTTGGCGCTCGCCGGTCGAGCGCACGATCCGGATGAACTGCACCATCCAGCCGCGCGAGCTGCCGTTCCCGCGCAGCACCTTGAGCGGGATCTGCATGGTGATCGTGTAGTCGTTGCCGCGCGCCGCGCCGAGCGACGTCCACGTCGGCGCGTACGCGGTGTTCTCGGTCGAGGTCTGGTAGTGCGTGCCGTTCGCGTTGGCGACGAACTGGTAGGTGAACCCGTTCGCGCCGTTCGGCCACAGCTCGACGTAGACGACGTCGTCGGTCCCCGAGCCGACGTCGTTGGTGTGCTGCACGGCCATCAGCGCCTCGCGCTGCTTGGCGTCGAAGCGCACGTACAAGCTCGTCCCGTCGGTCGCGATGCGCGCGGTCGTTTCCTCGGAAGCCGGCCGTCCGTGCTGCACGTCCCACGGCAGCCTGACCGCCGCGGCGTCCTTCCACGCGGCGGCGTCCGCCTTGGGATCGAGCGGGGGCGGCGCTTGCACGGTCGGGATCGCGAGCGTGCGCGGCTTGGCGGCATCGCGCGCGGAGACCGTCTCAGCGGTTTGCGCGGAGGCCGCCGCCGGCGGCAGCAGCAGGCCGAGCGCGGACGCTCCCGCGACGACAAGACAAAGCCCGCACCGGCTCACGCTGAGTGCATGCACGGCGTTCCTCTCCCCACTCTTATAAAATTAAGATTAGTCCGGGGCTAGCCTACTATCTTTTTAAGACTTCGTCAACGGGTGGGAGGGGTGCGGGTCAGCCGCTCTGCCGCGGCCAAGCGTTCGCGCTCATGGAAACGGCGGCGCGCATCGAACGGAACCGCACGTGGCGCCGGTACGAGTACGAGACCGGCCGCACGGTGCTGCGCAGCCTGCCCGACGTGTGCGCCATCGAGTCGACCAACTATTGCAACATCCGCTGCGTGATGTGCCCGCGCGGCGAGCCCGACTTGATGCAGCGCCCGCTCGGGCACATGGACGACGAGGTGTTCCGCAACATCGTCGACGGCTGGGACCTCTTCAGCGAACCGTGCTGGTTCCACTGGTTCGGCGAGCCGCTGATGCACCCGCGGCTGTTCGAGCAGATCGCGTACGCCAAAGCGGCCGGCGTCCGCAACCTGGGCATCTCCTCGAACGCGACGCTGCTGACCGAAGCGCGCTCCGCGCAGCTCCTCGACTCGGAGCTCGACACGCTGATGCTGTGCATCGACGGAACGAACGCCGCGACCTACGAGAGCATTCGCCGCAGCGCCGCCTTCTCGTACGACGACGTCTGCGCGAACGTCCGCCGCTTTCTCGCCCTGCGCGCCCGGCGCGCGCCTTCCCGACCGCATACGATCCTGCAGATCATCGTCATGGAAGAGACGCGCGCGCAGCTCGACGATTTCGCCGCCACCTGGCGCGCCGTGGGCGCCGACGAGATCTTGTTCAAGCCGTACACCGTATGGGGGAGCCAGGGCGAGCACGATTTCACCGCGCTCGCGCCGGTCGAGCAGCGCGCCGGCTTGAACGCGGCGACGCGCTCGCATCCGTGCGCGAACCTCTGGAGCAGCCTGGTGATCGCGTGGGACGGGACGGTCGTGCCGTGCTGCTACGACTACGATACCACGATGCCGATGGGCAACGTGCGGGAGCAGCCCCTGAGCGCGATCTGGAACGGCGCGGCGTACCGCGCGCTGCGCGAGGCCGAGCGCGCCGGCCGCAACGCCAGCCCGCTGTGCCGCAACTGCACCGAGGCGCCGGGCTACGCCGTGACGGGCGTGCCGGCGGCGCCGGCCGGGTACCCGCCCGACTAGCCGCCGGCGCCCGCGCCGGACGTCTCGCGCGATGCGAGGTCGGCATGGACGAGGTCGGTCACGAACATGTGGCCGGGCTCGTGCGTGATCGCGAGCGGCAGTCTGCTCGCGACGATCACGGCTTGCGGCGTGACGCCGCAGCCCCAGAACACCGGCACGTCACCCGGCCGCGGCACCGGCGGGTCGCCGTAGTCCGGGCGGCTCAGATCGTCGATCCCGAGCGCGGCGGGATCGCCCCAGGCGAACGGTTCTCCGTGTCCGATCCGGTACGGGCGCGTCGTCTCGCGGACCCGCTCGATCTGCGCGGCGTCGTACGGGCGCATGCTGACGACCATCGTTCCGCGCAGCCGCCCGGCGGGCGCGAGCGGGATGCGGGTGCGGTACATCGGGACGTTGCGGCCGAGCTCGTAGTGGCGCGGAACGAGGTTCGCTTCGGCCAGCGCGTGATCGAACGTGAACGAGCAGCCGATCAAGAACGCGACCAGATCGCCGCTCCACAGCGCGCGCACGTCGCGCGGCTGCTCGGCGAGCTCGCCGTCGCGCCAGACGCGATAGCGGCCGAGATCCGTGCGCAGGTCCGCGCCGGGTGCGCACTGCGGCGCGTAGTCGCCGGCGGCGAGGCGCTCGACGAGCGGGCACGGCACGGGATTGCGCGCGCAGAGGTCGCCGAGCTCGTCCGCGTACGCGCGCGGCACGACGACGAGGTTCGCCTGGACGTGCTCCGGTGCGAGCCGTTCGGTCGGGCCGGAAAAGGCGCCGGCGCGGATCGCGGCGCGCGCCTCGGCGGCGGTCATTCGGCGCTGCCGATCCCGTCGGCGCGGTCGCGCTCGCGCGCCGCAGGGTCGCGCCGCGCCGGATCGCCGTAGCCGCCGCCGCCCGCGGTGCGGACGATGATCGCGTCGCCGGGCTCCATCACGACCGTCGTCTTCGCCGGCAGATCGGTCACGATGCCGCCGCGCTTCACCATGACGTGCGCGCCGGTCGCGCCGTCGGCGCCGCCGGCGGTGCCGCGCGGGCGCACCGCGTGGCGCTCGGCGAGCAGCGAGGCGGTCGCGGTGCCGTCGCGCAGCGCGAACGCGCGCACCACACCCGAGCCGCCGCGGAACTCGCCGTCGCCGGCGCTCGTCTCGGCGAACTCGTAGGCGGTGATCAGCATCGGCATCTGCCGTTCGATCGACTCGATCGGCGTGTTCAAGGTATTCGTCATGTGCGCGTGGATGCCGTCGATCCCGTCGGCGGTCGGGCGCGCGCCCATCCCGCAGCCGTTCGTCTCGTAGAACGCCCACGAGCGGCCCGCCCCGTCGAGCCCGCCGATCATCACGTTGTTCATCGAGCCGCCGCTCTGCGCAGGGACGCGCCCGGGCGCGAGCTTCGCGAGCGCGCCGAGGACCAGGTCGGCGTTGCGCATGGACGTCTCGACGTTCCCCGCGCTCACCGGCGCCGGACGGCGCGGGTTCAGCAGCGTTCCTTCGGGGACGTGGACGCTGATCGGCGCGAACGAGCCGTCGTTCATCGGAATGCGCGGGTCGGTCACCGCGCGGACCGCGTAGTAGACGCCCGAGAGCGTCACGCCGTAGACGGCGTTGAGCGGCATCGCGCGCTGGGCGGTCGTGCCGGTGTAGTCGAGCGCGAGCGCGTCGTCGCGCTTCTCGAGGCGGACGCGCAGCACGACCGTCGGCTCACCGCGCTCGTCCTCCATGACGTCCTCGTGCTCCACCGTGCCGTCGGGGAGCGCGCGCAGCGCGGCGCGCGTGCGGCGTTCACCGTCCGCGAGCGCTTTGTCGAGCGACGCTTCCACGACGCCGATGCCGTAGCGCTCGACCAGCTCGATGAAGCGGCGCTCGCCGACGTGGTTGCCCGCGATCTGCGCGCGGAGGTCGCCGGCACGCGCTTCCGGCGTGCGCGAGTTCGCGCGCAGCAGGTCGACGGTCTCCTCGACGACGCGGTCGTCGCGCACCAGCACGGTCGGCGCGAACACCGCGCCTTCGGCGAAGAGGTCGCGCGCGTCGGGCGGCATCGAGCCGGGAACGGCGCCGCCGACGTCGGTGTGATGCGCCTTGTTCGCGGCGTAGCCCACCAGCCGCCCGCCGTGGTTGATCGCGCGGATCACGGTGATGTCGTTGAGGTGCGTGCCGGAGAGGTACGGGTCGTTGACGACGATCATCGCGCCGCGCGCCAGCGGGCGGCCGCGCTCGTCGAGCCACGCCAGCGTGCGCCGCAGTCCCCACGGCAGCGAGCCGAGGTGCACGGGGATGTGCTCCGCCTGCGCGACCAGCCGCCCGCGCGCGTCGAACAGCGCGCAGGAGTGGTCGAGGCGCTCCTTGATGTTCGGCGAGTACGCGGCGTCGCGCACCGCGATCCCCATCTCCTCACTGGCGTACACCAGCGCCGAAGCGACGAGCTCGGCGGTGATCGGGTCGAGCGTGCCGGTGGTCATCGCGCCTGCTCCGATTCGGTGGTGCCTGGCGTCAGGACGTGCTCCAGGAGAAGGTTGTTGAACGGATCGACGCGCGCGGCCCAGCCGGGCGCGACGTACGTCGTCGCGTCATACTGTTCCACCACCGCGGGGCTCTCGAACGCATCCCCGGGACGCAGCAGTGCGCGGTTGTAGACCGGCGTGTCGGCAAACGCGGAGCCGTCGAAGACGCTGCGCCGTTCGCGCAGCGCGCGCGGTTCGGGCGCGCGGCGCGCGGGCGCGGCGGCGGCGACGAGCCGCGGCTTCGGCGTGGTGCCGACCGCGATCACGCGCGCGGTGACGATCTCGACCGGATCGCGCCGCGCGGCGTAGCCGTAGCGCTGCTCGTGCCGCTGGTGGAACGTCTCGACCGCTTCTTCCAGCGAGCGCGGCGCGCTGGCGACGAGCTCCGTCGACTGGCCGACGTAGCGCAGATCCAGCTCGCGCACGAAGCTGCGGTCGCCCTTCGCGACGCCCTGCTCGCCGAGCGCCGCGTCGCCCTCGCGCGCGAGCGCCTCGAACAGCTTGCGCGCGCGCGACCACGTCTCGTCGCCGGCCGGCGCGACGATCGAGCGCACCGACGTCACCCGCACGTCGGCCGCGAGCAAGCCGTACGCGGAGAAGACGCCCGGCATCGGCGGCACGACGACGCGGCGCACGCCGATGTCGGCCGCGACGGCGCAGGCGTGCAGCGGACCGCCGCCGCCGAACGCCAGCAGCGTGAAGTCGCGCGGGTCGTAGCCGCGCTCGACCGAGACGATCCGCAGCACCTTCGCCATCTCGGCGTCGACCAGCGCCGCGATTCCGGCCGCGGCGCGTTCGACGTCGCCGCCGACCGGCGCCGCGACCGAGGCGACGGCGTCGCGCGAGCGCTGCGCGTCGATCGGAAACGCACCGTCGAGCAGCGCCCGCGGGTTCAAGCGGCGCAGGATGACGTTCGCGTCGGTGACCGTCGGCCGGTCGCCGTGCCCGTAGCAGGCCGGACCCGGGTCGGCACCCGCCGACAGCGGGCCGACGCGCAGCGCACCGGCGGCGTCGACCCACGCGATCGTTCCGCCGCCCGCGCTGACTTCAGCAAGATCGACGAACGGGAACCGCACCGGATAGCCGCTGCCTTTGACGGACCGTCCGCTGTGCGTCGAGCCGGCCGCCTCGAACGACGCGCTGATCTCCGGCACGCCGCGAAAGATCGTGCCGGCTTTCGCCGTCGTCCCGCCCATGTCGAACGACAGCACGTCGTCGATCCCGAGCGCGCGCCCGACGTACGCGGCGGCGATCACGCCGCTCGCCGGACCGCTCTCGATCAGCGTCGCCGGGCGGTTCGAGGCCGACTTCAGCGCCGCCATCCCGCCGTCCGAGCGCATGACGAAGATCGGCGCCTGCACGCCCGCGGCCCGCACGCCGCGCGCGACGCGGTCGAGGTACGCCTGCACGATCGGCGCGAGCGCGGCGTTCAGCACGGTGGTCGAGAACCGTTCGTACTCGCGGTACTGCGGGTCGATCTCCGACGATAGCGAGACTTCGCCGTCCGGGATGGCCTCGCGCAGGACGGTGGCGATGATCCGCTCGTGCGCGCCGTCGACGTCCGCGTGCAGCAGGCCGACGGCCACGGCTTTGATTCCGCGTTCGCGTACCGCGTCGACGGCGCGCGCGACGCTCTCCGTGTCGAGCTCGACGATGACGCCGCCCTCGTGCGTGCGCCGCTCGCGCACGACCAGCCGGTCCTCGCGCCTCGCCAGCGGCTTGGGCCGGGTGACGTTCAAGTCGTAGATCGCGCTGCGGTTCTGCCGCCCGATCTCCAGCACGTCGCGAAACCCCTCCGTCGTGATGAACGCGACCCGCGGCAATTCCAGATGAACCTGCCCGAGCAGCGCGTTCGTCGCGATCGTGCTCGCGTGCGCAACCAGCGCGATCTCGTTCGCCGCCACTTCACCGAGCAGCGCGCGCAGCGCGTCGAGGAGCCCGTCCTCCGGCGCGCGGGGCGTCGACGAAACCTTGTGCCGGATCAGCCGCCCGTCCTCGGCCAGTGCGACCAGGTCGGTGAACGTCCCGCCGATGTCGATCCCGACCCGCCAGCTCACGCTGCGCCTATCCCGAGAAACGCTTCTTGCACCAGCGGGTCTCCGATGAGATCGCGGGCGAGGCCTTCGCGCACGACACGGCCGGTCTGCAGAACGTACGCGAAGTCCGCGGCGCGCAGCGCCGCGCCGACGTTCTGCTCGACGAGGAGCACCGTCGTTCCGGCGACCGCGATCGCTTTCACGCCGGCATAGATTTGCGGGATGAGCTTCGGCGCGATGCCGAGCGAGGGCTCGTCGAGCATGAGGAGCCGCGGACCGCTCATCGTGCCGCGCGCGATCGCCAGCATCTGCTGCTCGCCGCCGGAGAGCGTCGAGGCGCGCTGGTCGAGCCGTTCGCGCAGAATGGGGAATGCCGCGAAGGCGGCCTCGAGCCGGGCTTGCCGGCGCAGCGCATCGCGGTCGACGTAGGCGCCGAGCAGCAAGTTGTCACGGACGGTCGCACTCGCGAAGACGCGGCGGCCTTCCGGGACGTGCGCGATCCCGCGCCGGACGATGCGGTGCGCCGGCATGCGCGTGACGTCCTCACCGTCGAAGCGAATCGTGCCGCGCTCGGTGCGCACGAGGCCGCTGATCGCGCGCAGCAGCGAGGTCTTCCCGGCGCCGTTCGCGCCGATCAGCGCGACGATCGTGCCGCGCTCCGCGCGCAGCGAAACGTCCTGCAGCGCGCGCATTCCGTCGTACGCCACCGCGAGGCGGTCGATCTGAAGCAACGGTGCATTCGCCGCATTCACCGCAGGATCACGTTCCGTCACGACGAGCGCTCCGCGATCTCGCCGTGCTCCAGCGGCGAGCCGAGGTATGCTTCGACCACGTGCGGGTCGCGCACGGCGCCGGCGGCGCTTCCGGTGAAGATCGTCTTGCCGGCCGCGATCACGACGACGTGCTCGGCGATCGGCATCAGCACTTCCATGACGTGCTCGACCATCAGCACGGTCACGCCGCGGGCGAGGATCCCGCGCAGCAGCTCGACCGCGTCGCGGCACTCGGCGGGCGTGAGACCGGCCATTACCTCGTCCAGCAGCAAAAGTGAGGGTTCCGTCGCGAGCGCGCGCGCGACCTCGAGCCGCTTCTTGTCGGCGATCGTGAGCGCGCGCCCGAGCCGGTACCGCTTGTCGGCCAGTCCGACGAACGTGAGGACTTCCTCCGCGTGCGCGATCGCCTCGCGCAGGCGCGAGTGGCGCAGCAGGGCGCCGGTCGCGGTCGCCTCGAGCACGGTCATGTCGGCGAACGTCTGCACGATTTGATACGTGCGCGCGATCCCGAGCGCGGCGACGCGGTGGTACGCCGTTCCGGCGATCTCAGCGCCGCGGAACCGCACGCTGCCCGCCGTCGGCTTCTCCGCGCCCGCGATGCACGCGAACGCCGTCGACTTCCCGGCTCCGTTGGGGCCGATCAGCCCGGTCAGCGAACCCTCCGCCACGTCGAGGTCGACGCCGTCGAGCGCGCGCAGCGAGCCGAAGCGCTTCGCCAGCCCGCGTACTTCCAGCAGCGCGCTCATGATACCGCGACCGCCGAAGCGCCGCGGCGGCGGCGGATCGTGTCGACGATCGTTCCGACGATGCCGTACGGCCGCAGCGCGGCGATGAGGCAGATGATCGCGCCGTAGATCACGAGGTCGTAGCCTTTCCCCGCGCCGCCGAGCTTCAGCGCGACCGCCTTCGCGAGCACGACGTAGACCAGCGCGCCCGCCGCCGGCCCCCAAAGCGTGCCGATGCCGCCGACGACGCCGATCAGCGCGATGTCGATCGAGATCCCCAGCGCGATCGTCGAGGGCGGGTCGATGAAGAGCGTGTACTGCGCGTACAGCACGCCCGCGGCGGCCGCCATGACCGCCGACCAGGCGAACGCGATCAGCTTGAAGCGCCGCTCGTCGATCCCGACCGACGCGGCCGCGGCGTGGTTCGCGCGCAGCGCGCGCAGGTAGTAGCCTAGCCGCGAGCGCTCGAGCGCGATCGTCGCGAGCTGCACGAGCGCGAACAGCATCAGCGCGAGGACGACGTACGGTCCCTTCTGCGGGAACTGCAGCGCCGCCCAGCCCGACGCGATCGGCAGTTCGAAGCCGTTCGCGCGGCCGAGCCAGGGCGACGTCCGCACGAGCGCCTCGACGATCGCGGCGACGGCGATGGTCGCGATCGAGAAGTAGTGACCGCGCAGCCCGAGCGTCGGGAAGCCGGTGACCAGCGCCAGTGCCGCGGCCACCAGCGCGCCGGCCGGAATCGCGAGCCACGGCGACAGCCCGTGCGTCACGCAGAGCGCCGATGCGTACGCGCCGCAGCCGAAGAAGATGGCGTGCCCGAACGAGATGTTCCCGGCGTAGCCGCTGATCCAGTTCCACGACTGCCCGAGCACGGCGTACAGGAGCAGCGTGAACACGAGATCCAGCACGACCGCGTCGCGCACGACGCCGGCGGCCAGCAGCCCCAGCACGACGATCGCGCCGAGCGCGAGCAGATGCGGTCGCGCGCTGGTCATCGCCGGCCCAGCAGCCCCTGCGGACGCAGCAGCACGATCGCGAGGTACGCGACGAACACCGGCACCATCTTCAGCTCCGGCGCGAGATAGTAGCCGCCGAACACCTCCAGCAGGCCTACGAGCAGCGCGCCCACGAGCGCGCCTTGGATGCTGCCGAACCCGCCGAGCGCGACGACCACGAACGCGGTCAGCGCGAACGGCACTCCCGCCGTCGGATAGACCGGATACGACAGCAGCAGCAGCGCGCCGGCCGCGCCGACGCAGGCCGCGCCGATCCCGAACGCGAGCCCGTTCACGCGCTGCACGTCGATGCCCATCAGCGTCGCGGCGATGCGGTCCTCGGCGACCGCGCGCATCGCGCGCCCGGTCTCGGTGTACTCGACGAACGCGAACAATGCCGCCGTGAGCACCAGCGCGCCGAGGCCTTCGGCCAGCGTCGCTTGCGCGAGCGCGATCGGCCCGAAGCGCAGCGTCCCTTGCAGCGGCGGGTTCGGCGCCGACTGGAAGTCGCTGGTGAGGAGCGCCTGCGCGAGCCCTTGCATCAGCACGAGCAGGCCGAACGTCCCGAACACCGTCGCCTCGGGCGGCCCGGCCAGCAACCGCCGCACGAACACGCGGTACACGACGATCCCGAACAGGAACATCGCAATCGCCACCAGCGGTAGCCCGACCAGCGGCCCGAGCCCGATCAGCGCGAGTCCGAGCGTCGCGTACATCGCGAGCATCAGAAATTCCCCGTGCGCGAAGTTCACGACGTCCATCACGCCGTAGATCAGCGTCAGGCCGACCGCGACCAGCGCGAACACGAGCCCCGCCAGCAGTCCGGCGGCGAGGAGCTGCGCGAAGGTCGCTAGCGCTTCCACGCCGGCATCGGCCAGATCGCCGGCCGCACCGCCACGTCGAACGGCCACACCGTCTGGTACTTCCCGTCCTGCACCTGCTCGATGATCCCGACGCCGCCGTCGTTCTGGCCGGTCGCGTCGAAGTGAATGCGGTTCCACGGCATGAGCGTCAGCTTGCCCGGAATGTTCGTCGCCTGCAGCGCGCTGCGGATCGCGTCCGGCTTCGTCGAACCGGCGCGGTCGAGCGCGTCGGCCAGCACGAGAACGCCCATGAAGTCGCGCGCCGAGTTGCCGTCGAGCGGTTTCCCCGACCGCTCGCGGAAGAGCTGGTCGATCAGCGGCACCGCCTGGTTGCGGTGCTTGATCTCGAGCGAGAAGACTTCGCGCGTGAACACGCCTTCGGCGTCCGCGCCGAGCGTCTTGATGAAGTTCGGGTCGATGAAACCCGCGTCTTGCGCAAGGATCGCCTTCACGTCGATCCCCTGCTGCTTGTAGCCACGCATGAACAGCAGCGCGTCGGGCACGTACGACGCCTGCATGATGACGTCGGGCGACGCGCTCTTGAGCCGCTGGATCTCCGCGTTGACCTCGGACGTGGTCGCCGGGTACGCGACGCGCGTCGCGAGCTCGTAGCCGTTCTTCTTCACCAGCGCTTCTTCGGCGTCGCTGGCGCCGGTGCCGAACAACCCGTCCTCGCCGACGATCGCGATGCGCTTCACGCCGAGGTTCTTGTTCTTCTTCTTCAAGTCGGCGAAGAACTGGAAGAAGTTCTCGGCGAACGTGCCGTCGTGCGGCGTCGTGCGGAAGAACCACTTCAGTCCGCGCGACGTCAAGCCGGGCGCCGACGAGTCGGGGTTGAGGAACGGGACGCCGTAGCGCTCCGCGACCTGCGACGCCGTCGCGGTCGTCGAGGACGCATACGTGCCGATCAGCGCGACCGCGTGCTCTTGCGTGATGAGCTGCTCGGCCGCGGCGCGCGCCTGATCGGGCTTGCCCTGCGAGTCCGCGAAGACCAGCCGGATGCGCGCGTGCCCGAGCCGCGGCAGCCCGCTCTTGCCGACCATCGGCAGCGGATAGCTGACGTGGCCGTTGACGAGGTCCTGCGCGAGCTGCTGCGCCGTGCGGAGCAGCGCGCCCGTCTGCGCCGAGCCGCCGGTCAGCGGGATGATGGAGCCGATCACGATCTCCGGCGGCGCGGCTGCGCGGGTCGGCGTCCCGCCGCCCAGAGCGGCGAGCGCGAAGACGGCGGCGAGGGACGCGGCGAGTCGTCGTACGTGCATACGGGCCTCCAGCGGGCGGAATACGGGTGCCGAGCGAGCGGTGTTAGGTGCGCACGACCAGGAGACATTCCGGCGCATCGCCGAGCGCCGGCCCGAACGGTGACACCGTCCCGGCCGCCATGTCACAGGCGTAGAGTTGCTGCGCCTTGCGGCTGCCGAAGAGCAGCGTCCCATCCGGCGTGAACGCCAGACCCGAGAGGTCTTTGAGCGCGTGGCCGATCCCGGGATTCGCCGCGCTGCTGACGACGAGCTTCAGCTCCTTCGTCGGCGGATCGTACGCGAAGATCGCCTCGTTCTTCGGGCTGCCGATGTAGATGCGGCCGTCGGGGCCGACCGTGAGGCCGACGGGCATGTCGAAGGTATCCGGCTTGTCGGCCGGATCATCGGTTTCGTCGATCCAGCCGTGGAACGTCCCGTTCTTGTGGCCGTAGATGCCGACACGGTTCTTCGCCTGATCGGCGACGTACAGCCGCTTTCCGGCGACCGCGATCCCGCGCACCGAATGCCGCGCCTGCTTGGCGGCCGGTGCCGCTTCGTCGGGCGCTTCGGCCGGCTTGTCCGACGTCGCGGCGGTTTCCGGATCGAAGCCGGTCATCCAGAGCCCGCCGTCCTTCGGGTCGACCGCGGGCGGCGTGTTCTTCTTCACCGGAACGGGCAGCGCCGACGCGACGAACGTGCCGTCGTAGTAGTCGCCCTTGGGGTGCAGCTTCTCGAGGTATGGCGCGACCGGCATCGTCTTGGCCTTCGGCGTCTTCTTGCCGGAGATCGCGTAAGCGGAGACCACGTTCGTGTCCTGGCTCGAGACGAAGAGCACGTCGCCGTCGAACGCGACGCCGTACGGGTGCAGCACCGCCTTCGAGGACTTCGCGTCGACGACGGTGCCGAGATGGTCGCGGCTGTACCCGTCGGCGTTGATCGTCGCGGAGAACGCCTCGACCGATGACGCCTTCTTGTAGGCGACCGCGACGAAGAGGCGGCCCTGCGGGTCGAGCGCGAGGCCGCGCAGCTCCCGCAGGCCATTCGCTCCGCTGAGCACGAGTCCGAGGTACGTCCCGTCGGCGGCGAGCGCACCGACGTTCTCGATCTTCTGGCCGGTCTCACCGGAGAAGCTGACGTAGACCTGATATTTCTGCGCCCCTGCGGCTGTTGCCGTCATATCGACCACTCCCATGCGTTCCAGCTCTCGACGAACCCGTTCGGGCGAAAGCATCGTAAATCCGCGCCGCGCGATTCGGCTAGGACGGCGTTCAGCTTCGCGCAGTGCGAGTGCGCCGGTACGACTGCACTTGCGTGATCGTGTGTCCGCGAGATGTTTGTTCGAGAGCCCTGCGGCGTAGTCGTCGTTCGTGGCCTCTTGACAAGCGCATAGGAAACCACGTATAAAAACTAGCACTATAGCAGTTTCTGGTCAGGGGTGTCATGAAGCTGCTCAAGCTCTCGGTCGCGGTGCTATTCCTCTCGTTGGCTGCATGCGGACCTCACCATACGGTGACATCGATCCCAGAGGTTCCCGGAAAGGTGGCGACGCAGTCCTTGGCCGGATGCGGACCCCAGCACTTGGAGCGCTACGCTCTGCCGACGCCCTTCATCGATCTTCGATGTTTCAGCAGCCGTGCTGCGATCCGGTGTACGATATCTGCACGGTGATAAACGTCACGATTCCCGGCGGCGCCGAACCAGGCGCCATCGACGTTTGCGACAGTAATAACAGTGAGTGGACGTACGACGGTGTCTATTGTTCCGGCCTGGTATTCGGCAAATTTTCTCCCGTCCGCCCCGGCTTTGCGCGCACCTTTGGATACGCGATCAGCTATGGGTACGACCCAACGTTCCAGACTGGCGCGTATCGAATCGCTTTCAGCAACCCGCTCGGAAATGCACTCGTGAACTACTGGTGCGGCTTCACTAGCCACGGGCCCGTGTATACTGGATCCAGTGGGGGGAGCGGGGCCACGACGCTCTTTGAAGTAAACTTCATCTCACCAAACGCCCTCTTTACGCAAACGTCTTGTACGATCGCTCAGCCCGGTACGGCGAATAGTTGGACTGCAGCAGGCGTCTCGATACGGATCTGACTCGGTGTCTATGCGGCCGCCATTCCAATGGGACGTCGTTGCAATAACTGACGAAGGCGAGGAGTTCACCGTTTCTTATTTGACATTGGCTGAAGCCGAATGGGGACGGGAGCTACTACTCGACCCCTACAGCGAAAAAAGCAAACTGGCGCCCCCTGGATCGAGTTGGGGTAAACCAAAGGGCGCAAAGGTCATACGCGCAGAGATACGGCACCACGACCGTCCCAATTAGGCCCAACCGGTTCCGACTCGCTTCGCAATCGATGATAGAGCGGATTACGTCCCGATGAGGCTCTTTGAGCCCGTGCTGGAACATCTTCGAGACTTGGCGTTGGAACGGGATACTTCTGCGTCCCTGCGACTGTTGCCGTCATATCGACCACTCCCATGAGTTCCAGCTCTCGACGAACCCGTTCGGGCGGAAGTTGCGCAAGTCCGTGCTGACCGCTTCGATCTGGCGCGGCCACCACAGATAGACGAACGGCGCATCCCGCGCCAGGAGCCGCTCGATGTTCGAGTACGCGTGCTTGCGCGAAGGGCGGTCGTAATGCGTCAACGCGACGCGCTGCGCGTCGTCCATCTCCTTGGTGCAGTAGCGGGACCAGTTGAAGCCTCGCGGCGCAACTTGATCGCACTGCAACTGGGTAGAATTGTCCGGGTCGCTGCCGGCGAACCACGTCTGAAGCCCGGCGTCGAACTCGCCGTCGGCCAAGATCCCGGCGCCGGCCGGGCCGAACAGGAGCGACGTCGTGTAGCCCTTGAGCTCGGTCTCGATCCCCGCGTCCTTGAGCATCGACGCGATGACGACGCCGAGGTTCCGGTCCGTGATGCTGTCGCTGCGGTACGCGAGCCCCATGACGAAGCGCTTCGCGTTCTTGAAGCGGATGCCGTCGGCGGCGCGGCTCCAGCCAGCCGCATCGAGCAGCGCGTTCGCCGCGCGCAGGTCGCGCTTCGCGGTGCCCGCCTGCGGGTCGTACGCCCACATGAACGAGGGCAGGTCTTCGGTCGCCGCGACGGTCGTGTCGTACGTCGTCTCGCGCACGAGGAGCGGTTTGTCGATCGCGAGCCCGATCGCGCGCCGGATCGCCGGATCGTCGAAGGGCGCGCGCTTCGTGTTGAACAGGATCGCGTCGCTGGCGTTCATGGGAACGAGCCGCACGTCGAACTCCGGCAATGCGTGGAGCTGTGGAAACATGCGCGGCGTCGCCGCGGTGAACCAGTCGACCTCGTGCGCGCGCATCCGGCTGACGATGGTATTCTCGTCGGGCGTCAGGTAAATCACGATCTTGCGCAGCTTCGGCTTGCCGAGGTAGTAGTCGTCGTTCGCCTCGTACTCGACGCGGTCGCCGCGCAGCCAGCGCACGAGCTTGAATGGCCCTGTGCCGACGGGCTTCTGGTTGAACGGGACGCGGTTGAGGTCGGGATACTTCTCGAGGAGGTGTGCCGGGAGGATGAAATACGGCGCGTCGCTGTGCGTGAAGAACGTGTGCACCGCCGGCGCGAACGGCCGCTTCAGCCGGAACACCGCGGTGTACGGGTCCGGTGTGTCGAGCCGTGCGATCTGGTCGTAGCCGTGCCGCGTCCCGGCGAGCGTAGCGGGGTTCATGATCGCGTGGTACGTGAACGCGACGTCGCGGCTGGTGAACGGCGCCCCGTCCTGCCAGCGCACGTTCTTCCGCAGCTTGTACGTGATCGTCAGCCCGTCGCGGCTGATCCCGCCGTTGTCGAGCGTCGGCACGACCGCAGCGAGCATCGGCACGTCGCGCCCTTTGTCGTCCACCGCGATCAGCGGGTCCATGACGAACTCCTGCATGAACGCCTCCGCCTGCTCCGTCGACAAGATCGGGTTGAACGTGTTCGGCGACTGGCTCGTCGCGATCCGCAGCGTCCGGGGGTTGGTCCACGCATGCCGCCCGCCAGCCGGCCCTGTGTCCGCGGTTCTAGCACATGCAACAAGCCCGACCGCGCACGCGATCGTGATTGCGCCGAATCGGCAATTCCTCACGACGGCTTGTTCAAGGCGGAAAGCGTTTTTCCACCGCGGTCCCTGGCTGCTTCCATTCCGGCCCGGCGCACGCTCCGCCGGCCCGAATGACGGCGTGACCCCGGCGCACCAACGGCACCGGAGTCTCTCACAACGGTGCTCTAGTGCAACGGCCCGGAGAAGCAGTCCATGATATTTCCACGCTGCCGTAGCCGGTCTAGTAAACCGCGCGCCTCGCGTGGCGGAATTTCGATGAAGGCCAGGAACCCCATTACCCCAGCCGTATTTGCGGTGCGTCGAGCGCCGGCGGCCGCCAAGACCCGCGAGGCATCCGCGTTCCGCCCCCTCCGCACTTCAAGAAACAGACGGCCACTTCGATTCACGTAGATCCAAGCCGAATTCAGCGAACGCCCGTCGGAATTCACCACGGCGAAGATGTTCACGATATCGGTTTCGTGCGCATCCGTGTTCAGCGGAAGGTTCATCTGAAGCGACACGCCCGAGTTCAGACAACCGTGTCCCGGAATGGGCGGAACGTACGACCGCCCGAAAGTCGGCGCCGTGGCTATGAGCGCGGCGAGGACGAGTGTGCCGAGAGGTGCGCCGAGCACTGCTATCCCCGATACTGACGCGGCATTTGCAGGTCATAGAACGCACCCGGGACGTCACTGTCGGCGCTGCCGTCATTGCAAACGTAGGGCGTTGCACGCGTTTCGGTGCTGAGCCGACGACGGGCGTTAGATAGTTGACGATCCTGCTTCGCGCGGACCGACGCGGTTGGTGCTTGCGTGGTTTGCGGGGAAGCGCAGGCAGCAAGAAACCTACCTGCCGTGCTCGCCGCGCTTACTCTGGAAATATTCATAACACCCGCTTCTTGACGCACGAGAAGCTTTGCTCGCTTCTTACTAGTTCATGCCATTCAAAGCTCCTTCATGGTGGGCCTTCTTGACGTTCCGCTGCGATGTGGAATATGTTTTCGGCCGCGCCGCGGCCCCTCGAATCACTCTCAGTCGCTATCGCTTGTCGGGGTCGCCGCCGTCGCCGGGAGGTCGGTCACCTTTTCGCGGATACCGCGCTCCTGAATCGTTCAGCACGGTGTACGCGTACGAATTACTGTTCTGCGTGTAGAAATAATAGCCGGCGGCGTTGTTGTACTCGGCCGCGACCGCATTCAGATAGTTTACGAACGTCTCGTGGTCCATCCCCGGTGGCGGCTGCACGTCGAATTGCAGCGCCGAGTTATAATACGGAGCGTCGTAATTGTACGGCTCTTGGACGAGCGGCGTGGCGCGGTCCAGCACGCCGAAGCCTTCCTCCTGCAGTCCGCCGCTGATGCTGTAGGGCGCTCCGTTGTCCGGCTGAATCAAGATGAACGCGTGATCGGCGCCGGTGCCGTCGACCGCCGGCCGCAGCACGAGGCTGACTGATGACATACGAATCCTCCATGATGGTGCGCGTTCGAACCGCTACTCGTTACGGTCCTATGAGAATGATGTGGCGTCGCGTTTCCAATGCGGCGCCCGACGTGCCCTCGAGCGTCAAGAAGACGCAGACGTCCTCCGGAGCTAGGCCGTAGGCGTCCTGGTACGCCAGCTCCCAGGCTCCCATGACCGCGTCCGCGAGCGGGACCCGCGGGTTTTGCGTGCCGACGACCGTCGCCTTTCCACGCCGCCGGTATGCTACACCGTCCGGCGTCAGCACGACCGTCGCTCGGTTAGCATCGACCCGGCTCGCCGCGAAATAGCGGCCGATCTCTCCCGAGAGGCGGCTCCGAGCGCGCGTACGGAAGAGCTCCAACGCCTTCGCATTCGTCGCAGCGTTCGGGTGAATGCGGCCCGAGCCGGCGTCGCACAGGCGCCGTTCCCGTCCCGCGCCGTTCAGCGACGACATCCATAGAGCGGCCGCGAAGATCACCAAAGAGGCGACCACGATGACTGCTCTGACCACGAACACGCCGGCAAACATGTGCGTCGGAGTACTATCGACGGGTGCGGATGAGGACTTTAGGTCAGGCGAGACTCTACCCGCTCCTCACGTTCCGATGAGCTCTTTGAGGGCGTGCTGGAAGATCTTCGGGGCTTTGCCTTGGAAGAGGACGCTTTCGTTGCCGCCGATCGCTTTGCGCAGGCTGACCAGCTCGTCGCGCAGCGCGGCGGCTTTCTCGAACTCGAGGTTCGCGGCGGCCTCGCGCATCTTGCGCTCGATCTCCTTCGCCATCGCCTCGGCGACGTCGCGCGGCAGGTGCTCCGCGCGCACCGCGTTCGCCGCGTCCGCCCCGCCTTGGGCGCCGCCGACGAGGCTCAGGATGTCGTGGACTTCCTTGCGGATCGACTTCGGCTCGATGCCGTGCTCCAGGTTGTACGCGACCTGCCGCTCGCGACGGCGTTTCGTCTCGCCGAGCGCCTTCGCCATCGACTGCGTCACGACGTCGGCGTACATGATGACCTTGCCCTCGACGTTGCGCGCCGCGCGGCCGATCGTCTGGATCAGCGACGTACCCGAGCGCAGATAGCCTTCCTTGTCGGCGTCGAGGATGCCGACCAGCGAGACCTCCGGCAGATCGAGCCCCTCGCGCAGCAGATTGATCCCGACCAGGACGTCGAACTCGCCCTTGCGCAGGTCGCGCAGGATCGCGATGCGCTCGAGCGTCTCGACCTCGCTGTGCAGGTACCGCACGCGAATCCCGTTCTCGAGCAGGTAGTCGGTCAGGTCCTCGGCCATCTTCTTCGTCAACGTCGTGACGAGCACGCGCTCGTTGACCTCCGCGCGCTTGCGGATCTCGTCCATCAGATCGTCGACCTGGTGGCGCGTGGGCCGCACCTCGACCTCGGGATCGACCAGCCCCGTCGGCCGGATGATCATCTCGACGACCTGCGTCGACTTGCCCATCTCGTACGTCGCCGGCGTCGCCGAGACGTAGATCACCTGGTTGAGGTGCGCGTCGAACTCCTCGTACTTCAGCGGCCGGTTGTCCATCGCCGACGGCAACCGGAAGCCGTGCTCGATCAGGGAGATCTTGCGCGCGCGCTCGCCGCCGTACATCCCGTGCACCTGCGGCAGCGTGACGTGCGACTCGTCGATCATCAGCAGCCAGTCCTGCGGGAAGAAGTCCAGCAGGCACCACGGCGTCGAGCCGGACAGCCGCCCTGACAGCGGCGCGCTGTAGTTCTCGACGCCGTTGCAGTAGCCGACCTCGCGCAGCATGTCGAGGTCGTAGCGCGTGCGCTGCTCCAGCCGCTGCGCTTCCAGCAGCTTTCCCTGGCTCTTGAAGAACGCCAGCCGCTCTTCGAGCTCGTTCTCGATCTCGACGATGGCGCGGCCGAGCTTCTCCTCAGGCGTGATGTAGTGCTTGGCCGGGAAGATCTTCAGCTCGTCCTTCGAGGTGACGTACTCGCCGGTGAGCTGGTTGACGACGTTGATCGCCTCGATCTCGTCGCCGAAGAACTCGATGCGGTGGACCAGCTCCTCGTCGACGCCGACGTACTCGAGCGTGTCGCCGCGCACCCGGAACGTCCCGCGCACGAGGTTCAGGTCGTTGCGCCGGTACTGCATGCCGATCAGCTTGCGCAGGAACTCGTCGCGGTCGATGCTCTGGCCGACCCGAATGTCGGCCGCCATCTCCATGTAGTCCGACGGCGAGCCGAGCCCGTAGATGCACGAGACGGACGCCACGATCAAGGTGTCGGGGCGCGTCAGCAGCGACTGCGTCGCCGAGTGCCGCAGGCGCTCGATCTCGTCGTTGATCGAGCTGTCCTTGGCGATGTAGGTGTCGGTGTGCGCGATGTACGCTTCGGGCTGGTAGTAGTCGAAGTACGAGACGAAGTACTCGACCGCGTTGTTCGGAAAGAACTCGCGGAACTCGGCGCAGAGCTGCGCGGCGAGCGTCTTGTTGTGGCAGAGGACCAGCGTCGGCTTCTGGACCATCTCCACGATCCTCGCCATCGCCATCGTCTTGCCGGAGCCGGTCACGCCGAGCAGCGTCTGGGCGCGGTCGCCGCGCAGCACGCCCTCGGCGAGCGCCTGGGTGGCCTTGGGCTGGTCACCGGCCAGCGGGTACGACGAAACGAGCTCGAACTTGGGCATGCGCTCTTCCTAAGACACGCGCCGGCGCAGGCCGGTTGAGGAGGACGGCCTTTACGAAGCCAGGACACTGAGCCCCCGGCGACGCAGGTAGCCCCGCTTCCCCTTGGCGCTCAGGCGCCGTCCGGAGGCAGAAGGAGTCCGGTCCGTGATCCAGCCGCCCCTGCTCTTCAGCGGAACGTCCAACCGCCAGTTGGCGGACGAGATCGCCAAACGGATGCAGACGCGCGTCGGGAACGCGCTCGTCGACCGTTTCAAGAACGACGAATGCCGGATCGAGATCCGCGAGAACGTCCGCGGCGCCGAGGTCTTCGTCATCCAGTCGCTGTGCCGCTCGCCGCAAGGCGCGACGGTGAACGACGCCGTCATGGAGCTGCTGCTCATCATCGACGCGCTGCGCCGGGCGTCCGCGAACCGCATCACCGCGGTGATCCCTTACTACGGCTACGCGAAGCAGGACAAGAAGACGAAAGGCCGCGAGCCGATCTCGGCCAAGCTGGTCGCCAACATGATCCAGATGGCGGGCGCCGAGCGCATCGTCACGCTGGACCTCCACGCCGCGCAGATCCAGGGCTTCTTCGACGTGCCGGTCGACAACCTGATGGCCGCGCCGACGCTGTGCAACCACCTCAAGAACCTCAACCTGCAGGGCGACCGCATCGTCGTCGTCTCGCCCGACGCCGGCGGCGTCCCGCGCGCCGAGATGTTCGCCAAGCGGCTCAAGTCGACGCTCGCCGTGATCATCAAGCGCCGCCCGCAGCCCGACGTCTCCGAGGTGACGCACCTGGTCGGCGCCGTCGAGGGCAAGATCGCGGTCGTCGTCGACGACATGATCTCGACCGGCGGGACGCTGGTCAAAGCCGCCGAGGCGCTGCGCAGCAAGGGAGCGACCGACGTCTACACGCTCGCGACCCACGGCATCTTTGCCGGCGACGCGATCGGCCAATTCGAAAACTCCGACATCAGCAAGGTGATCGTGACCAACACGATCCCGCGCACGGTCGACTCGCCCAAAGTCGAGCACCTCACCATCGCGCAGATCCTCGCCGATGCGATCAAGCGCATCACCTCGAACCGCTCGGTCTCCGAGCTGTTCAACGCCGACGACCTGGAGCCGCCGGCCGATCAACCTCCACCTGCGCGCGCCGACAGCCCGCTCCCCGTCGCCGCCGCAGTCTGAACCCCGCTCAACGTCAGGAAACCATGCCGAAGCACTCCGTCTCCGTCCTCACCCTCGAGCCGCGCACCGGCGTCGGAACGACCGCCGCGCAGGCGCTCCGCCGCGCCGGCAAGGTCCCCGGCGTCGTGTACGGCCACGGCCGCGCGACGCCGATCTCGATCGACGTCAAACAGCTCGCCGAGCTGATCCTCTCCGGCAACAAAGCGCACATCGTCGACGCGATGATCGACGGCACGCGCGACTCCGTGCTGCTGCGCAAGATCGAGGCGCATCCGCTGACGCGCAAGCCGCTCAGCGTCGACTTCCAGCGCGTCGGCCACGACGAAGAGGTGACGGCCAGCGTCCACATCACGACCACGGGTACGCCGGCCGGCGTGCGCGATCAAGGCGGCGTGATGGACGTCGTCGCGCATGCGCTGGACGTGAAAGGTCCCGCCGCGTCGATTCCGGACAGTCTCACGATCGACGTCAGCGGGCTGCAGCTTCACCAGCACGTCACCGCGGGCGACGTGGCGCTTCCGCCGGGATTCACGCTCCTCACCGCGCCCGACACGCTCGTCATCACGGTCGAGATCACGCGCGCCAACGTCGGCGCCGGCACCGACGACGCGGAGCAGCAGCCCACCGAAGCGCCGGCCGGCTAATTGTCGGGGAATCCGGGTTCCTCGCTCGTCGTCGGGCTGGGGAATCCGGGCTCGCGCTACGCGCGCACGCGCCACAACGTCGGTTTCATCGTCGTCGACACGCTCGCCGCGCGCTGGAGCGTGCGCGACTGGCAGAAGAAAGGCGACGCGCGCTACGCGCTCGACCGCGCGCGCAACGTCATCTTCGTCGAGCCGCAGTCGTACATGAACCTTAGCGGGCGTCCCGTGCAGAGCATCGCGACGTTCTACAAAGTACCACCGCAGCGCATGCTCGTGATCGTCGACGATCTCGATCTGCCGTTCGGAACGCTGCGCATGCGCGCCAACGGATCGAGCGGCGGACACAACGGACTAAAGTCCCTAATCGAGATATTCGGTCAGGACTTTCCGCGTTTGCGCATCGGGATCGGACGCGGTCACGATCCCGATGCGATCGATCGCGTTCTCGGCAATTTCTCAGACGACGAGATGAAGGAACTTCCTTCGATCGTCGACCGCGCGATCGCCGGTGTGCAGCTTTGGTTAACCGGAGGTGTGACGACGGCCATGAATCTGGTGAACGCTAAAGTCTGACACGCGCCGCCCCGATGCTCCAGATATGCACCGGGTTGTCGCGTTTGTTGCGGCGCTCGTCTCGCTGCTTCCCATGGCGGCGGCGTCGGCGTCCGAAGAAGACTGTATCGAGATCGCGTACGTCCGGCCTCACCGGCCGGTCGTGGTCACCTCGCAAGCGCGCGCGCTCTACAACGACGTGAACGCGGCGCGCGCCCAGCGCGGCCTGCCGGGGCTCGCGTACGACGAGCAGCTCACGCAGTTCGCGCTGCAAGTAGCCGAGCAAATGGCTGCTCGCCACTACTTCGGCCACACCGACCCCAACGGTGTGACGTTCCAGGACCGTCTGCGCGCGGCCGGGCTGCACATGCGCTTCGCCGCCGAGAACATGGCCTTCGACCAGGACGAGCGGCACGCGCACCAGGCCTTTCTGCAGAGCCCGGGCCACTACGCGAACATCGTGGACTCGCACCCCCGCCGGGTCGGCGTCGGGGTCGTGTCGGCCGGCGACGGCGAGATCTTCTACGTCGAGGAGTTCTCGGACTGAGCCCAGCGGCAGGCTGATTGCCTGGCCTTGGCTGAACCGTTCGCGCGGTTAGCGCGTTCACGGGGAACAAGGAGGGCAGCATGGACCTCAACGGGCGCACGATGGTGATCCGCGTCGACGAAGCGACGCTCGGCGCGGAAGGCGCGACGTTCTTCAGCGACTTGGTCTTCCTCGGGAACCTCGGGATGCGGCCGGTCGTGGTCGCACCGACGGCGGACGCGGCCCGCGCGGTCGTCCGGACCATGAACCGCAGCGGCGACGCGGCGGTCGGGCTGTCGGGCGCCGACGCCGGGATGATCCCGGCCGCCGCGGGCGAGACGATCGGCAACGTCCACACCAAGCTGCTCCGCACGCTGCTGGACGCCGGCTACGTGCCGGTGATCGAGCCGCTCGCGCTCGGTTTCACCGGGACCGACGTCGCCGTCGCTGCCGACGACGTGGCGCAGGCGGTCGCCAGCGCGGTCGGCGCGGCGCGCGCGATCTTCTTCCACGACCAGGGCGGCGTGATCGACGCGAAGACCCGGGTGCTGGTCGAGCAGCTCACCCCGGCCGAGGCGCTCGACGTGGCGGAGGACCGTTCGCTGGCCGAGGACTTGCGCGCCGCGGTCCGCGCGGCGGCGCTCGGCGTCCGCGGCGGCGTCGGCGCGGCGCAGATCTGCGACGGGCGGGTCGCGCACGCGGCGATCGTGGAGTTCCTGACCGCACGGCATCTCGGCACCCAGGTCGCGGGTACCGTGTACACCGGATGAACCTCCGCGCACTGGCCGCCTCCGCGGCGCTGCTCCTGGCGTCCGTGCCGGCGGTCGCGCCGGCCCAGACCATGCAGGCGATCCCGGGCTTCCGCTCCTCCGGGACGCTGGTCGTTGCGCTCAACCTGCAGGGCCAGCCGCTCAACGTGGGCGGCCGCGTCGCGATGTACCACAAGGGCTCGCTGTACCGCCTCGACGTCCTCTCGCTCGGCCTCCCCGGTCTCAGCGGCGATCTCAGCGCGATGGCGGCGACGCTGATCGGTCCGGGCGGCGTGAGCGTGCTGTACGACGGCACGAGCGGCGGGCTGAGCGCGTGGTCGGACACGAACAAGACCTACTACAGCGAAGCGCCGCGCAACGCGCCCGCCGCATCGCGCGCCGGAGCGCAGAACGCGCCGCCGGCGGGGCCGGCCGATCCGCTCGCCGCGCTGGCCGGCGTCGGAACGCTGCTGCGCGACGTGCAGACCGCGTCCATTCAGCTCGTCGGCCACTCCACCGTGAACGGCCATCCCGCGACCTCGCTCGACATCCAGATGAAGCGCCAGCTCCCCGGCAAACCGATCGAGAACTACCACGCGCAGCTCGCGCTCGCCGACGACTTGAACGAGTTCCCGCTGCAGATCGCGCTGCAGAGCGTCCCCGCCGACAAGAACGCCTTCGGCGGCACGATGAAGCTCGACCTCACCGACATCCAGCGCGACACCCCCGCCGACACGCTGTTCACCGTCCCGCAGGGCTACACGCGCGTAACCTCGATCAGCGGCGTCCTGCGCCGGCCGTAGCCGGGCCGCCGCCGGGGCACGGGTCGGCGGTGCCGGCGGCTTCGGCGATGCGGCCGCCGAGCGCGGGGCGGTCGTCGAAGTACCAGCGGATCGAGCGGCGGTCGCAGAGCGGAACGTAGTCGTCGTCGGCGTAGCGCACCATCGCGCGCACGGTCGCCGCGCGGTCGGCCGTCACCGCCAGCGCGACGCGGTCGGAGCGGGTCTCCAAGTTCCGCGCGTACGCGTTGTATGCGGGATACGTGACGACCAGGACCAGGCCGAGGAACGTGGCGACCAGCGCGAGACGCGAGAGCGCGTCGTCGTCGCGGCGAAACCCGACGCGGTCGCTCAGCAGCACCGCGATCGCGGCGCTGAAGACGAACAGCGTGACCGCCATCAGCGTCTGGCGCATCAAGTCGGCGTAGCGGACGTGGGCGAAGGCGTGCGCCAGCGCGACGCGCAGCTCGGGCGGCGTCATGTGCACCAGCGTGACGTCGCCGACGAGCGCCCGCGACGTCGGACCGATCCCCGCCGCGTGCGCCGTCATGGCGTTACTGTGCCGCGACGTCGCGAGCACGACGACCGGCGTCCCCGGGACGCCGAGCGCGCGGGCGACCGTTTCTCCGAGCGCCGCGACGAGCTTCGGCGTCGTCTTGTGCGCCGTGCCGAGCGGCAGCAGCGGCGACAGCGCGACGCCCGCCAGCGCGCCGGCGTAGAAGAACGCCATCAGCACGAGGTACCACACGCGCACCTTGTCGACCAGCGCCAGAACGATCACCACGATCACTGCGCCGAGCAAGCCGTCGAGCACGATCCGGAACGCGTAGTCCAGCAGCCATCCGCCGAGCGTCTCGCTCGTCACGCCGGCGTTGAACCCGACGCGGTAGCTCACCAGCGCGAACGGAAACGCCGCGACCGGTGCGAGCGCGCCGATCGCCGCACCGAACACCGCGCGGTGCGCGGTGCGGTTGCGCGTGCGGCGCCGCATCCCGTCGCGCAGCCGCGCGGCGGTTCCCGACCGCCACAGCCACCAGAACGCGAGAATCTGCACGATCGCCCAACCGGTCGACGCGGCGTGGCGCAGGTCGGCGATCGCGCGCGCGCGCCGCTGCCGGCCGGGGTCGACCAGCGCGGCGGGGCTGCGCGTGAGGAGATCGTGCGCCGTCAGCGCGTCGACGCGCGCGTCGAGCCGCGTCCGGGCTTCCGCGGCGGAGTGGCCGGCGAACACGAGCGTGAGGACCAGCAGCGCGCCGGCGAACAGCCGCGCGCACCAGCCCGTGCGCGTCGTCAGCGGAACGATCTCAGCGGCCCGCCGCGAGCGGCGCCTCGTCGGGCAGCGTCAGAACGTTCTCTTGAGCGAAGAGCTTGCGATACTGCTTCCAGCCGCGGAAATTTCCGGACGCGGCGCCGGCGGACGGCAGCGGCGTCGCGACGTGCTCGAACGGCGACCAGTGCCCGTTCGCCCCGCCGCCGAGCAGCCGTTCGTACAGCTCGAGATCCTTCGCGTGGTCGCGCGTGCCGAAGTGCGACAGATACGACACGCGCGCGCAGCGCGCGACGCTGAGCTTCAGCCGAAGCTCGAGCGGGAGCGTCGCTTCCTCATCGGATTGGATGAGCGGCGTATGCCATTCGCCCGTCTCCACCGGCGCGGGCCGTGAGGCGCGATACGCTGCGAGCATGAGCTCGGCGATGTGCTTCAGCTCCGGCTGCGCGTCCTCGTGCGTGCGCTGCGCGAAGAAGTTCGCCCATTCCGTCGCGGTCACGATCACGGTGATCCAGGCGAACGGTTCCAGGATGCGGTTCACCAGCTGCTTATGCAGGTTGATGTCGTTCGACGCGAGCCGTTCCGCGTGAGCCAGCGCATCCTCGAGCGCGCGGCGCCACTCCCTCTCAGCAAGCTCGCGCGCCGCAGCGTCGATCTCGGCGCGCGCCTGCATCCCGCTTTGATTCTTCCCCCACCACAGCGGCATCGCGGGTTCCTCGCGCACCGCGTCGATCATCTTGCGAATCGGTAGAGCGCGAGAGGAACCGGCGTTTCGCGAGAGGGTTCTGTGGGTGAGAAGCTCGCTGTGGATGAAGCGCGGGTAGCGGACCTCCATCGTGGTCAGCCGGACGCCCGCGGGCGAGATGCTGTCCAGGAGAACGCGCGCGGAGAACGGCATCCCCGACGCTTCGCGCGACGGGGGTCGGAACCCTCAGCGAGCACGGCGTCCGGACGGTGAAGAGCCGGAACGCTTCTGCCGATAGGGTAGAGAGCAGCGCGGGAACTTACACGCGGCGGCCTTTTGTCGTGTGACCGTGTCCCGGGGGTGTGGGGAGCACATGAAGTTACGACTTGGTGGTCAGCTCGCGGCGGGATTCGCCGTGCCGATCGCCGCCTTGGTGTTCGTCATCGGCGCGGTGATCGTCTCGCTCGCGCACTTGCACGCGGTAGGCGGCGCAAGCGGCTCGGCGTCGGCCGACTTCGAGGCGACGATCGCGCGCATCCGAACCCTGCTGCTCGTCACGGGCGCCATCACGGTGGCGGTGACCGTCGCGATCAACGTCGCGATGGCGCGCCGCATGACGGCGCGCCTCACGCGCGTCTCCGACGCGCTCGCCTCGATCGTGCACGGCGATTTCGCCGAGCTCTCCGATGCGCTCGGGCGCATGGCCGAAGGCGATCTGCGCGCGGCGTTCCGCTCCGAGCGCGACCGCATCAAGGACGACGGCCGGGACGAGATCGCCGACCTGGTCGACAGCTACAACGACCTCGCCGCCGGTCTGACGACCGTCGGCACGGAGGTCACGACCGGCCTCGCGACGCTGCGCCAGCTCATCGGCGGCGTCGTCGTCGCGTCGCGCACGCTCGCGATCTCGTCGGATCAGACGTCGTCGGCGGCGAACCAGGCCTCGGTCGCCGTCGAGCAGATCGCGAAAGCGGTCGAGAGCGTCGCCGGCGGTGCGAAAGACCAGGCGATCAAGATCGCGCACGCCAGCGCGGCGATCGAGGAGCTGTCGCGCGCGGCCGAGATGATCGCCGACGGCGCGGGCCACCAGGCGACCGCGATCCAGAAGGCCACCGGCGCGATCCAACTGCTCGACGACGGGATCGCGTCGCTCTCGCACCACGGCAACGACCTCGCGCAATCGGCCAGCCAAGCGACGCAGGAGTCGGTCGGCGGAACGCACGCGGTGCTGCAGACGCAGCGCGCGATGGAGCGCCTGCGCGAAGTCTCGGTGAAAGCCGCCGAGGCGATGCAGGCGCTCGAGGCGCGCTCCGTGCAGGTCGAAGAGATCGTGCGCACGATCGAGGAGATCGCCGACCAGACGAACCTGCTCGCGCTCAACGCCGCGATCGAAGCGGCGCGCGCCGGCGACCACGGACGCGGTTTCGCGGTCGTCGCCGACGAGGTTCGCAAGCTGGCGGAGCGGTCCGCCGGCGCGACGCGCGAGATCTCCGGCATCCTGAGCTCGATTCGGCGCGAGACGATCACCGCGGCCGACGCGATGCGCTCATCGGACGACTCGATGTCGACCGGGCTCTCCGTCGCCCAGCAGGCGTCCGACGCGCTCGACGGGATCGGCGCGGCGGTCGGCTCGACGACCGGCGTCGCGGAAGAGCTCGCCGCCCGGGCGCGCGAGATGCGCGAAGCGTCGACGCGCGTGACCGAGAGCGTCTCGACCGCGTCGGCCGGGGTCGAGGAGAACGCCGCGGCCGCCAGCCAGATGCGCCTGACGACGCACGAGATCACCACCACGATGAACCCGGTCGCGCAAGCGGCCGAGGAGCAGTCGGCGGCCGCGCAGCAGGCAGCGTTCGCGACCGGCGAGCTGGCCACCGGGGTCCAGCAGATCGACGCGACGGCGCGCACCCTGCGCGAGGAGGCCGAGCGTCTCGACCAGCTCGTCGCGCGGTTCGTCGTCGACGGCGGCGCGCCGGACGCTCCGGACGCGGGCGCCCCGGCCCTGCGGGTCCCGGACTTCACGCCCGCGCTGGCGCTGCGCGGCTGACCGGGGGCGCTCTCGCCGGAGCGCGAAATTCCGGCCCATGTGGACTGAGGTCGTGCGGCCGGCGAGCCTTTCCGAAGCGCTCGATGTGCTCGCGCGGCTTGGCGAGCGAGCGCGCATCGTCGCGGGCGGCACCGACGTGCTGGTCGAGCTGCAGCGCGGCGTCAAACCGACCGGCACGCTGATCGACGTCTCGGCGCTGCGCGAGCTGAAGTACGTGCGCCGCAGCGGCGGAACCATCGCGCTGGGCGGTCTCGCGACGCACAACGACGTCCTGGCCGCGCCCTTCGCGCGCGCGGCGATGCTTCCGCTGGCCCAAGCCTGCCTAGAGGTCGGCGCGCCGCAGATCCGCAGCCGCGGGACGATCGCCGGGAACGTCGTGACCGCGTCGCCCGCCAACGACACGATCGCGCCGCTGATCGCGCTGGACGCCGAGCTGGTGCTGGCCTCGCGCACCGGCGGCGAGCGGGTCGTCGCGCTCGAGCGGTTCTACACCGGCTTTCGCGCGACGCAGCTCCGCGCAGGCGAGCTCGTGCGCGAGATTCGGTTCGGCGCGCTGGGCGGTGCGCGGCGCGGAATCTTCCTGAAGCTCGGTCTGCGGCGCGCGCAGGCCATCTCGGTGATCGACGTCGCGGTCGTCGTCGCGCTCGGCGCGGACGGCGCGGTAAGCGATGCGCGGATCGCGCTCGGATGTGTCGCGCCGACGGTCGTGCGCGCACGCACCGCGGAGCGCCTGCTGCTCGGCCGGCGCCTCGACCCGCGGACGTGCGCCGAGGCCGGGCGCGCGGCGTGCGACGACGCCGCGCCGATCGGCGACGTCCGCGGCTCGGCGGACTACCGCCGCACGACGCTGGCCGCACTGGTCGCGCGCGCCCTCGAACGCATCGCGAACGCGCGCGAAGCGGACGGCTTCCCCGACGCGCCCGTGCTGCTCGAAACGCCGGCGCCGGCCGCGCCCGCGCCGCCGTTCCGCGGCACGATCGAGACGACGATCAACGGCGAGCGCCGCGCGCTCCCCGGCGCGGAGCGCAAGACGCTGTTGAACGCGTTGCGCGAGAACGCCGGGCTCACCGGCGCGAAGGAAGGCTGCGCCGAGGGCGAGTGCGGCGCATGCACGGTGTGGCTCGACGGCGCGGCGGTGATGTCGTGTCTGGTTCCGGCGTCGCAAGCGCACGGCGCCGCGATCACGACGATCGAGGGTCTCGCCGGCGGCGACGAGCTGCACCCGCTGCAGCAGGCGTACATCGCATGCGGCGCGGTGCAGTGCGGGTTCTGCATCCCCGGCATGATCATGGCCGGCGCGAAGCTGCTCGACGAGCGCCGCGCCCCCTCGCTCGACGACCACCAAGCGGCGATCAGCGGGAACCTCTGCCGCTGCACCGGCTACCGCAAGATCCTCGACGCGATGGAAGAGGCGGCGCGCGAGCTGCGCGCGCACGAGCCGCTGCCGGAGGCGCTGCGCGCGTGAGCCTGATCGGCAGCCCGGTCGCGCGCCCCGACGCGCGAGCGAAGGTCACCGGCGCGGCGCGCTATCCGGCCGATCTCGTGCGCGAGGGGATGCTGCACTGCAAGGCGGTCTTCGCGCTGCGCCCGCACGCGCGCATCGACGGGATCGACGCGGCGCGCGCGCTGGCGCAGCCGGGCGTGGTCGCGGTGCTGACCGCGGCCGACGTGCCGCACAACCGCTACGGCTTGATCGACGCCGATCAAGAGGTGCTGTGCTCGGAGCGGGTGCGCTACGCCGGCGACCGCGTCGCGCTGGTGATCGCGGACGATCCCGACACCGCCGCGCTCGCCGCCAAGCTCGTGACCGTGCGGTACACCGACCTGCCCGCCGTCACCGACGCGCTGAGCGCGCTCGAGCCCGACGCGCCGCTCGTGCACCCCGAACTCGGCTCGAACGTCCTGCTGCACCAGAAGGTTCGCAAGGGCGACGCCGACCGCGCGCTCGCGGAGGCGGACGTCGTGCTGAGCGGGACCTTCACGACGTCGTGGCAGGAGCACGCGTACCTGCAGCCGGACGCCGGGATCGCGTACTACGAGGACGAGACGCTGGTCGTCGAGACGGCCGGCCAGTGGCTGCACGAGGACCTTCGCCAGATCGCCGCGCTGCTGCGGCTCGAGGAGACCGCGGTCGCGATCCGCTACGCGAAGATCGGCGGCGCGTTCGGCGGGCGCGAGGACCTTTCGGTGCAGGCGCTGCTCGCGCTCGCGACGTGGAAGACGAAACGGCCGACCGCGATCGTGTGGAGCCGGGAAGAGTCGATCGTCGGCCACCACAAGCGCCATCCGTTCCACATCGAGACGACGTGGGGGGCGAAGCGCGACGGCACCGTCGTCGCCGTGCGGACGCGCACGGTCGCCGACGGCGGCGCGTACGCGTCGACCAGCGTCGAGGTGCTCAAGTGCGCGACGATCTTCGCGCAGGGCCCGTACCGCGTCCCGAACGTCGCCACGGACGGCATCGTCGTCTACACGAACAACGTGCCGAGCGGCGCGTTCCGCGGCTTCGGCTCGCCGCAGGCGCACTGGGCGGCCGAGTCGATGATCACCCGCATCGCGCACGCGCTGGAGATCGATCCGGTCGACGTGCGGCGCAAGAACCTCTACCGCGACGGTGACACCGAGGCGACCGGCAACGTGCTGCCGGCCGGCGTCAGCGCGCTTCCGGTGCTCGAGCGGTGCGCGGACGAAGCGCGCCGCCGCTTCACGCCGCGCGCCGAGCGCGACGCGCACGGCGTCCTGCGGCGCGGGATCGGGATCGCGAGCGGGATCAAGAACGTCGGCTACTCGTTCGGATTCCCCGAGCAGTCCACGGCGACGGTGGAGCTGATCGCGACGTCGCGCATCGAGCGCGCCGTGATTCGCATCGGCGCGGCCGACGTCGGACAAGGCGTGCACCTGATCTTGCGGCAGATCGTCGCCGAGACGCTCGAGCTGCCGCTGGAATCGGTGGCGCTCGTCAGCGACGACTCGGCGCACGCGCCCAACGCCGGCTCGGCGTCGGCGTCGCGGCTCACGTTCATGGCCGGGCGCGCGGTGCACGACGCCGCGCTGGCGGCGCGCGCGGCATGGGAGCGCGGCGAGCGGCCGGAGGCGACGGTGCAATACCGCCCGCCGGCGACGACGCCGCTCGACCTCGAGACCGGCGCCGGGACGCCGAACTACTGCTACGGCTACGCCGCGCAGGCGGTCGAGGTCGAGGTCGACGTGGCGACCGGCGTGACGCGCGTGCTGCGCATCGTCAGCGTGCACGACGTCGGCCGCGCGATCAACCGCCAGCAGGTCGAAGGCCAGATCGAAGGCTGCCTGGCGCAAGCGCTGGGCTACGCGCTCACCGAGAACTTCCTGGTGCGCGACGGCACGATCCTCACGCCGCACCTCAGCACGTACTTGCTCCCGACGGCGCTCGACATGCCGGCGGAGATCGTCCCGGTCATCCTGGAGCTCGCCGACCCGCACGGCCCGTACGGCGCGCGCGGGATGGCCGAGATGCCGCTGGTGCCGTTCGCTCCGGCCGTCGCCGCCGCCATCTACGACGCGACGGGCGCGTGGGTCAACGACCTGCCGATGACGCCCGAGCGCATTTTGCGGGCGATCGGCGCGGCCCGTGAGCAGGCCACCGCCGCCGCGGAAGCCCTCGTCTAACGCGGCGTACATCCGTAAGCGCCTGCGCGTCGAGGGAGACAAACGCCGAGACCGAACGTCCCGGTCCCCTGAACAAGCGAGGAGCTCCCATGGACGACTCGACCACGTACTCGAGCAGCGGCAGCGATGAGGACGAAGACGTGACGACCCCCGTCGGCCTGGACTACACGGGTGCGACGGCCAGCGCGGACGGCGGCGAAGCCGGAACGATCAGCGTGTCGGTGACCACCGGAGGCGTGCCGCAAGGCTACCGTCAGGTCTACAAGATCGACAATGTGGCCGTCACCGCGAACGGCCCCGCTCCGGGCACGGGGCAAACCGTGTACATCTCGATGAAACCGGGATGAGCTTGCGACGAAGTGGAAGTGGTGAACGGCGCGGTGTAGTTGCGGGTGCACCCAGGAGAGCAACGTGAAACGACCGCCACACAGCACGGACACGACCCCAGTCGGACTTGGCTCGGAGAGAACGGCCGTAACCGGAGAGCACGGGACGGGCACCACGCCGGTCGGACTCGATGGGGTGCGCGCCGACTTCGTGGAAGTCGTCGTCGAAGAGGACGACGTACGCGAGGACGACGGACCGAGATAGCGTTCAGGCCGGCGTTCGGGCGGCCGGCGGCGCGTCAGTGATCACTTCGCGCGCGGCTGACTGCCAGTCGTCGCCGAGGCAGTCGGCAGCGACCGTTTCGAGTCGCTCGCCGAGCTGCGCCCGCAACGCGCTTTCGATCGCTACGAGGTTCCTCGCGCTGGGCTCGAAGGAGCGCGCGCGGCGCAGCTCGCGGCCCACGCAGTACCAGCGCGCCGCGTCCTCGAACCGCTGTTCGTAGACGGCGATCTCCGAGAGCGCTTCGAAGCCGAAGATCGCCAACGCGGGTGCGTCGAGCTCGAGGGCGGCGCGCAGCGTCTCGCGCGCGACCGCCAGCGCTTCGGCGATGCGCCCCTGCCGAAGGTAGACGACGCCGAGCGCATCCTGAACATCGGCCACATCGTACCGGTTGCCGACGGCACGCTTCAGCGCAAGCGCGTCGACATAGTGCCGGACGGCGTCGTCGAAGCGTTCGCGGCGCCGGGCAAGGTCGCCATGCAGCGTCTCGACATGCCCGCGGATGTCGGCGTTGCCGCTACGCGAGGCAGCCGACGACGCCTCCGCGATGTACCGCTCCGCCTTGTCGAGATCGTTTCGGTCGAACGCGAGCAGCGCCATGTTGATGAGCGCGACGGACTCGCCGTAGTGGTGGGCGGCATCGCGGAATCTGGCGATCGCGGCCTCGTAGTGCGCCTCGGCCGCATCCAGCCGCCCGCAGCGCTGCTCGATCACCGCGAGGTTGTGCAGCGCTTCGCCGACGCCCCCGGCGTCATGCGCTTCTTCGTAGAGCGCGCGCGATTCGAGCGTGAGCTGGCGTGCTTCGTCGTAGTCGTCCTGCTCGGTCGCCAGCGTCGCCGCCCGCCGGAGCAGTGCGGCGCGGGTTGCGCCGGAAACGGCGTCGCTCTCGAGCAGCCGGCGTAGCCAGGTTCGGCCTTCGGAGAGGTGACCGCGCATCTTCCAGTACGCCGACAGCCCGTTCCCGAGCTCCGCTGCCGCCGCGGGCCGGTGTGCGAGCCCCCACTCGAGCGCGATGCGCACGTTGGTCATCTCGGCAGCGATCTCGTCGGCTCGCGCACCGACGTCGGCGCCGGCCGTGCGCAGCGGCTTGGACGACACCAGCGCGGCGTAATGGTCGAAGTGACGTCCGGACACGGCGGCGAGCGAACCTTCGGCGCGAAGCCGCTCGACCGCGAAGTCGCGCACGGCGTCCGGCAGAATGTACCGCGCCGTCGTCGTCCCGGGGGCCAGCGAGACGAGCGACTTGTCGACCAGCGCCTCGATCGTTTCGAGATTCTCGTCTTCGGAGTCTCCGGCGACCGTCGTCACCGCGTGAACGTCGAAGCTGCCGCTGAACACGCCGAGCGACCGGAGGAGATCCGCTTCGCGCGCATCGAGCAGGTCGTAGCTCCAAGCGATCGTCGCGCGCAGGGTGCGGTGACGCTCCTCCTTGGTCGTGTCGCGCGAAACGAGCACGCTCAGGCTGCGCGCGAGCCGGGCGTTCAGCTCCGCCAGCGGCATCGTCGCCGTCCGCGCCGCAGCCAGCTCGATCGCGAGCGGAATACACTCCAGCCGCCCGCAGATCTCCTCGACCGCGAGCATCGCGGCTTCGTCGGGGACGAAATCGACGAGCACTTCCCGGGCGCGGTCGATCAGCAGCTCCGCCGCGTTCTGCAGCGGGCCGACGCGCAGGACGAACTCACCGGTGAGGTGCAGCGGTTCACGGCTCGTCACGAGCACCTTCACCGACGCGCACCGGCTCAAGATCATCTTCACGAACGACGCGGTGGCCGCGAGGAGGTGTTCCGCGGAGTCCAGGACGAGCAGCATCTCGCGGCCGGCCAGCTCGCGCGCGACCGATTCCTCGATGCGCTCCTGCGGGTTCTCGCGGATTCCCAAGACGTCGGCGACGGCGTGCGCGATCAGGTCGCCGCTGCGCAGCGGTGAGAACGCGACGATCCACGTGCCGTCGGCGAAGCGATCGATCGCATCGGCGGCGGCCTGCAACGCGAGCCGGGTCTTCCCGATCCCGCCGGAGCCGACGATGCTGACGAGACGGCGCTGCTCGAGCGCGTCGCGGACGTCGGCGAGCTCCTTGTCGCGGCCCACGAAGCTGGAGATGTCGAACGGGAGGTTGTTCGGGCGCGTCCCGAGCGACTTGAGCGCTTGGAAATCGGCGCGCAGGCCGGGCGCGACGACTTGGTAGGCCGGCTCGGGGCGGCTCAAATCCTTGAGGCGGTGCGTTCCGACGTCGCTGAGCGTGATTCCGTCCGGGAGCACGTCCCGCAGCAGCGACGCGGTCGCGCCGGAGACGAGAATCTGCTCGCCGTACCCGATGGACGTGAGACGCGCGACGCGGTTCACCGTCGGCCCGAAATAGTCGCCGCCGGCCTCGATCGCGGTGCCGGTGTGGATGCCCATCCGTACGCGCAGCGTCCCGATCGGGTCGCCCCATGGGTGCGCGGCGATGCGCCGCTGCACGTCGACGGCAGCGTTCAGCGCGTCGTCCGGCCGAGAGAACGCCGCGCAAAACGCGTCGCCGACCGTCTTGAACACGACGCCTCCGTGCGCTTCGATCGCGGTCCGCAGGATCGCGTCATGGCCGGACAGCGCGACGCGCATCGAGGCGGCATCGCTTTCCCACAAGCGCGTGCTGCCTTCGATGTCGGTGAACAGGAAGGTCACGATACCGGTGGGATGGCTCGCCGTCGAGCTGGCCGCTCCGCGCTCCATACCGCGCTAGTGCTCCTCGCTCCGGCAGGTTCCTATCAGCCGAAGCGAGCCCGGGACTAGCGGCGCGACCGGTTCGGCGTGAAGGGCAGGCATGAAGTCATTTCGCTTTACCGAATCCGTGCGCATGGATCTCGCGTACCGGGTGATCCTCGAGCCCGAGCCGGATAAATCCGCCTACAACGTGCTCGTGCCTGCGTTCCCGGCGGCCCATACATGGGGTGCGACGGTCGCCGAGGCGCTCGACAACGCGCGTGAGATCATCGAGCTGGAGATCGAGGACCGCACCGCGCGCGGCGAACCGGTCCCGCCCAGCGACGTTGAGACGCTGGTCCTCGAAACCGTCACCGTAACGCTACCAGCCGCTTAGCAACCGCTATGTCTCGGCATCTTCCGGTCGTCTCAGGCGACCGGCTCGTTCGCGTGCTTCAGCGCGTCGGCTGGCGCGTCACACGCCAGCGCGGCTCGCATGTCCGCATGCGGCGCGACGACGGTCGGATAGTATTCCGGTGCACGCGGGACGCGCTCTGCCTCCTGGGACGCTAGCGAGAATACTCGCAGACGCGCGGCTCTCGCCGGACGAGCTGCGGAAGCTCTTGTGACCACTCAGCCGACCAGCGCGGCGGCGGCGCGGTTGTGCCGGTCGACGAGCGCCGCTAGGTCGACGCCGGTGAGGCGGCCGTCGCGAACGCGGACGGCGCCGTTCACGACCGAGAGATGGGCGTTCGGGATGCGGCAGAAGATCAGTGCGGCGAGCGGGTCGTGGACCGCGCCGCCGGCGGTCGGGAGATCGTCGGCGCGGATGCCGATCAGGTCGGCGGCCATGCCGGGGGCGAGCGCGCCGATGTCGTCGCGGCCGAGGACCGAGGCGCCGCCGCGCGTGGCGAGGCGGAGCGCTTCGCGCGCGCTCATGGCGGTTGCGCCGTGCGCGACGCGCTGCAGCAGCATCGCATGGCGCGCTTCGTCGAGCATGTGCGAGCCGTCGTTCGAGGCCGAGCCGTCGACGCCCAGGCCGACGCGCATCCCCGCGTCGCGCTGCGCAAGCACCGGCGCGATGCCCGAACCCAGACGCATGTTCGAGGTCGGGCAGTGCGCGACGCCGGTTCGCTCGGCGCCGAGGCGGACGAACTCCTCGCGCGACATGAAGATCGCGTGGGCGTACCAGACGTCCGGGCCGGTCCACCCGAGCGACTCCGCCAGCTCGACCGGACGTTTGCCGTATTCTTCGAGGCAGTAGCGCTCTTCGTCGACCGTCTCGCAGAGATGCGTGTGCAGGTGGACGTTCTCGTGCTTGCGCGCCAGCTCCGCACTCGCGCGCATCAACTCCGGCGTGACGGAGAACGGCGAGCACGGCGCGAGCACGATGCGCGTCATCGCGTAGCGCGCGGGGTCGTGGTGTTCGCGGATGACGCGCTCGCTGTCGCGCAGGATCGCGTCCTCGTTCTCGACGGCTTCATCCGGCGGGAGCCCGCCCTGCGAGCGGCCGCGCGACATCGAACCGCGCGCCGCGTGGAAACGGAGACCCATCGCGCGAGCGACCTCGATCTGGTCGTCGACGCGCGCGCCGTTCGGCCAGATGTAGCCGTGGTCCGCGGCCGTCGTGCAGCCGGAGAGCAGCAGCTCGGCGACCGCGGTCGCGGTGCTGGCGCGAACCGCTTCGGGCGTGAGCCGCGCCCAGACCGGGTAGTGCGCGACCAGCCAGTCGAACAGCGCGGCGTCCTGCGCGACCGGAAGATTGCGCGTCAGCGTCTGGTAGAAATGATGGTGCGTGCACACCAGCCCCGGCAGCAGCACCAGGCCGCGCGCATCGACGACCTCGTCGGCTTCGGCAGTCAGCTCGTGCGTCGGTCCGACCGCCTCGATCACGTTGCCGCGCAGCAGCACGGCGCCGTCCGCGATCTCCCGGCCGGCGTCGTCGAAGGTGGCGACCAGCGTCGCGTGACGGAGAAGCAGCGTGCGAATGGAACCTGTCCCGCGATGACGAGCATCGCCGCGCTGAACGCAGCGGATCGCGCCACGTTCGTCGCGGCCGTCGGATTCGCATTCGAGCACTCGCCGTGGATCGCGGAGGTCGCGTGGGACCGGCGACCCTTCGCGAGCCGCGACGATCTGCACGCGGCGATGGTGCGCGCGGTCGACGAGGCGCCGGAGGCGCGCAAGATCGCGCTGATCGCGGCGCATCCAGACCTCGCCGGGCGCGTCGCGCGCGAAGGCCGTCTGACCGCCGCCTCGCGCGGCGAGCAGGCCGCGGCCGGGCTCGACCGGCTCAGCCCGGACGAGCTCGCGCGCTTCGAACGTGCCAACGGCGCGTACCGCGCGCGCTTCGGGTTCCCGTTCGTGATCTGCGCGCGCGAGCACGACCAGGGCTCGATCCTGGCCGCGCTGGAGCGGCGTTCCGGCAACGGCCGGCAGGACGAGATCGCCGCGGCGCTCGCCGAGATCGCGAAGATCGCGCGGCTGCGGCTCGAAGACGCGGTGACCGTATGAACGGACCGTATCTGCTCGACTGGCTCAACCTGGTCGCGCGCTGGGCGCATCTGATCGCGGGGATCTCGTGGATCGGCGCGTCGTTCTACTTCGTCTGGCTCGACGACAGCCTCACGCCGCCCGAGCAGACCGGCGACCTGCGGCGCGGAATGTCGGGCGAGCTGTGGGCGGTCCACGGCGGCGGCTTCTACCACAACCAGAAGTACCTCACCGGCCCGCGCGGCGAGCCGCTCACCGAGGACCTCCACTGGTTCAAATGGGAGGCGTACTCGACGTGGATCACCGGGATGGCGATGCTCGCGCTCGTCTACTGGGCCGGCGCCTCGACGTACTTGATCGACAAGAGCGTGCTCGATCTCTCGCCGGCGGCGGCGATCGCGATCAGCGTCGCGTCGCTCGTCGCCGGCTGGCTCGTGTACGACCTGCTGTGCCGCGCGTTCGAGTCGCGGCCGGTCGTGCTGTGGACGGCGGTCGCGGTGTTTCTGCTGCTCGCCGACTGGGCGCTGTTCCACGTCTTCGGCGGGCGCGCGGCGTACATCCACGTCGGCGCGATCGTCGGAACGATCATGGTCGCGAACGTGTTCTTCGTCGTCATCCCCGGGCAGAAGCGCATGCTCGCGCAGATTCGCGCCGGTCAGGAGCCCGATCCGCGGCCGGGCCGGCTCGGCAAGATGCGCTCGGTGCACAACACGTACCTGACGCTGCCGGTGCTGTTCATCATGATCAGCAACCACTACCCGCTGACGTTCGGCTCGCCGAACGGCTGGATCGTGCTGGCGATCGTCGCGGCGGCCGGCGTCGCCGTGCGGCGTTTCTTCGTGCTCTCGCACAAGCACCGTTACGTCGTCGCGCTGCCCGCGGCGGCGATCGTGCTGCTGGTCGCCGCGGCGATCGTCAGCGCGCCGCGCGCGCCGAGCGCGGTCGCGGCGGGCGACGCGCGCGAGGTGACGTACGCGCAAGCAGGGCCGATCGTCGCGCGGCGCTGCGCGGCGTGTCACGCGGCGAAACCGACGCAGCCGGGGTTCAGCGCGCCGCCGCAGGGCGTGCTGCTCGACACGCCGGCGAACGTCCACGCCAACGCCGCGCGGATCGAACAGCAGGCGGTGCGCACGCGCGCGATGCCGCTCGGGAACGTCACGCACATGACGGACGCCGAGCGCGCACTGCTCGGCGCCTGGATCGCGGAAGGAGCGAAGATCTGATGGGAGCCGTTCTCTCGACCCATGTCCTCGACACCGCCCGCGGTCGCCCGGCGAGCGGGATCCTCGTCGGCTTGTTCGCGCTCGAAGAGGGCCACCGCCGCCACGTCGCAACGACCCATACGAACGCGGACGGCCGCACGGACGCGCCGCTCGCCGCGGATCTCGCACCGGGCACGTACGAGCTGCTCTTCGCGGTCGGCGAGTACTTCGCGCGCGAGAACGTCACGGGGTTCTTCGAGGCGATCCCGATTCGCTTCCGCATCGATGATGCGGCCGGCAAATACCACGTCCCGCTGCTGCTCTCGCCGTGGGGCTATTCCACGTATCGTGGAAGCTGAACCGCTCAGGATCCGCCGCGCGCGCGGCGACGACGCGCCGGCGCTGACGACGCTTGCGATCGCGTCCAAGCAGCATTGGGGATACGACGCGGACTTCATGGCTCTCGTGCGGCCGGCTCTCGCGCCGAGCCCGGACGACATCGAGAACAATCCCGTGTTCATCATCGAGAGTTCCGCCGGCGAGCCGGCGGCGTTCTACGGTTTCAAGAACCGCGGCGGCGACGTCTTTCTCGAAGACATGTGGGTGCATCCGGCGCGGATCGGTACCGGGCTGGGCCGCATCCTGTGGAACCACGCTCTCGCGACCGCGCAATCCGAACGCTACCACAGCTTTCTCATCGAGAGCGACCCGAACGCGGAGCCGTTCTACCTGCACTGCGGCGCGCAGCGAGCCGGCGAGATGGTTTCGCCCGCGACCGGGCGGGTCGTCCCGCTGCTCCGCGTCGACGTGCCGCCCGTCATCCGCGGCGCGTGACGACGCTTTAACGCTGAGAAGCTTTGTACGCGGCCCAGCCGCCGTGGTGTGAGATGTCGGGAAAGCCGCGCTCTTCGATGAGGTCGCGCGGGTAGATCATCGCGTTCACGCTGCTGCCGTCTTCGAGCTCGACCGGCGCCTCGTAGAGGTTCGGCGGCTCGCTCGCGAGCAGCGCGCGGTGCTGCTCACCGCTGAGCTCGTACACCTCGCCGGCGATCGAGACGCCGCCTTCGGCGACCTGGTAGATCCCGGGGTGCTTGTCCTCGACCGAGTGCAGGCGGTACAGCGGTTTGGTGCGGGCTTCGCGCACGAAGCGCGCCTCGCCGAGGTTGCCGTGATCGGGTTGACCGCGCAGCGCGGAGCCGCAGATGAAGAACTGCATCAGCGTTCCGATGCTCCGCGGCTTCCGCTCGCTCCTATCGGGCTCGCGGCGGCGGCAAGCAGCGTCGCGGCGAGCGCCTCGACGCCCAGCTCCAGATCGGCGGGCGCGGTGCGTTCGTCGCCGACGTGGCTGCGGCCGCCGATGCTCGGGACGAAGATCATCGCCGTGGGCGCGACGTGCGCGACGCACATCGCGTCGTGACCCGCGCCGCTGTGGATCGCGATCGCGTGCGGGTCGCGCTCGAGGCACGCCGCGCGCACGAGCAGGCGCATGCGCGTCTCCATCGGCACGGCGACGCGAGCCTCCAGCGTCTCTATCGTGACGCCGGCGCCGCGCTTGGCCGCGATCTCCGTCGCGCTCGCGCGGATCGCGGCCTCCGCCGCATCGAGGCGCCCGTCATCGGCGGATCGCAGGTCGATGCGGAACACCACGCGGCCGGGCACGATGTTGGTCTGGTTCGGCTCCACGACGAGGTGTCCGACCGTCGCCACGGTCTCGCCCGCTTGGACCGCGGCGCGCTCGACGGCGAGCACCATCTCGCTTGCCGCGCACAGCGCGTCGGCACGGGCGTTCATCGGAATCGTCCCTGCATGCCCGGCGACGCCGTCGACGGCGACGCGAAACCGCCGCTGTCCGGCGATCGCAGTGACGATCCCGAGTCGCGCGCCCTCACGCTCCATGACCGGACCCTGCTCGATGTGCAGCTCGACGTACGCGGCGGGCGGCGGAAAGCCGTCGCGCACGTAGACGCCGTCGAGCAGACCGTTCGGTCCGCGCAGCGCCGCCGCGAACGTCTCGCCGTCGTCGGCGACGAGCCGCGCAATGTCGTCGTACGGGACGATCCCGGCGTACGCCGAGCTGCCGAGACAGCCGAACGGGAAGCGGCTTCCTTCTTCTCCCGCCCACGCGACGACCTCGACCGGACGCGCCGGCGAGCTTCCGGACTGCGCGATCTGCCGCAACGCTTCGAGGCCGCCGATGACACCGTACGCGCCGTCGTAGGCGCCACCGTCGCGAACGGTGTCGAGATGCGAACCGCACTGCACGGGCGCGGCACCGCCATCGCGCGGCGAGCTCGCCGCGTCGAGCCGCGCGAAGACGTTGCCGGCGCGGTCCTGCTCCACGCGCAATCCGTCTTCACGCGCCCAGGCGACGAACCGCTCGCGCGCGGCGCGTTCCGCGGCGGTGAACAGCCCGCGGTCGATCCCGCTCGCTGTGGCGCCCAGCGTCGCGAGCTCGGCCAGCCGCGCGTGGAGCGTCACACCTCGCTCGCAGCGCGGTGCGGCGTTTCGCGACCGTCTCGCTCGACGTTTTGTGCACGGGCGGCCGTATCGAGTCGTTCAAGATAGTCCCGGCGCAGCAAGCCGTCGATGAATGACGCTTCGAAGCTGTTTCGCGCAAGGGCCACCAGCGCGTCGTCACCCAGCCGGAGCGCCTGCGCGACCGCGGCGAAGTTTTCACCGACGTAACCGCCGAAGTACGCGGGGTCGTCGGAGTTCACCGTCACGACGAGCTCTTCGGCGAGCATGCGCGGCAGCGGGTGATCGTGCAGCGTATCGACGACGCGCAGCTTGACGTTCGAGAGCGGACAGACGGTGAGCGGCATGCGCTCGCGGCGGAGGCGCGTGACGAGCTGCGCGTCCTCGAGGCTGCGCACGCCATGATCGACGCGCGACACCTTCAGCAGATCGAGCGCCTCCCACACGTACGCCGGCGGCCCTTCCTCGCCGGCGTGCGCGACGGTCTTCCAGCCTTCGGCCAGCGCGCGCTCGAAGACGTCGCGGAACTTCGAGGGCGGATGCCCCACCTCGGCCGAGTCGAGCCCGACCGCGACGATCCGTTCGCCGAACGGAATCGCCTGCTCCAGCGTGCCCATCGCGGACTGTGCGCTCTGATCGCGCAGAAAGCACATGATCAGCTTGGAGGTGACGCCGTAGCGGCGGTCGCTCTCGCGCACGACCGACCACAGCCCGTCGATCACCGTCTCGAACGGGACGCCACGCGCCGTGTGCGCTTGCGGATCGAAGAATATCTCCGCGTGCACGACACCCTGCTCGCGCGCCCGCTCGAAATACGCGCCGGCGAGCTCGGCGAAATCGTCCTCCGTCCGCAGCACGTTCATCGCCGCGTAGTAGAGGTCCAAAAACGACTGCAGGTCGGTGAACTGGTACGCGCCGCGCAGTGCCTCGACCGATCGCCACGGCAGCGTGACGCGGTTGCGTTCGGCGAGCGCGAAGACGAGCTCCGGCTCGAACGTCCCTTCGATGTGCAGGTGCAGCTCGGCTTTCGGCAGCCGCAGCGCGTCGAGCGGCATCAGCCCTCCGCGGGGTGGACGGCGATCCAGTGCCGCGCGACGTCGATGCGGCGGCAGATCCACACGTCCTCGTGCGCCTTGAGGTAGTCCAAGAATCGTTCCAGCGCCGCGGCACGGCCGGGACGTCCGACCAGGCGCGTGTGCAGCCCGACGGACATCATCTTCGGCGCGGTCTCTCCCTCGCGGTACAGCACGTCGAACGCATCCTTCAAGTAGTGGAAGAATCCCTCGCCCGACGTGAAGCCCGGCGCGACCGAGAACTTCATGTCGTTGTTGTCGAGCGTGTACGGAATGACCAGGTGCGGCTTTCCGCCGACGCGCGTCCAGTACGGCAGGTCGTCGTTGTACGCGTCGGAGTCGTAGAGAAAGCCGCCCTCTTCGACGACCAGCCGGCGGGTGTTGATCGACGGCGCGTACCGGCAGTACCACCCGTACGGCCGCGTCCCGGTCGTCCGCTCGATCGACTCGACGGCGCGCCGCATCTGCGCGCGCTCTTCGTCCTCGGGCATGTTCTGAAAGCCGATCCAGCGCCACCCGTGCGAGCACACGTCGTAGCCGGCGTCGCGGATCGCCGCCGCCGCCTCGGGATTCCGCTCCAGCGCGAGCGCCGCGCCGAACACCGTGATCGGGATGTCGCGCTCGCCGAACATCCGCATCAGCCGCCAGAACCCGGCCCGGCTGCCGTACTCGTAGACGGACTCGACGATCAAATCGCGCTTCCCCGGCCCGACCGTCGCGCCGGGAACCTCGGTGAGGTACATCTCCGACGTTTCGTCGCCCTCACCGATCGCGTGCTCCGAGCCTTCCTCGTAGTTCATCACGATCTGCACCGCGAGCCGCGCGCCGCCCGGCCACTTCGGGTCCGGCGGCCGGGCGCCGTAGCCGACGAAGTCACGCGGGTGCACGTCCATCGGTCAGGCTCCGGCGGGTTTCTTCGCGATCGACTTCGCCGGGTTGCCGACGACCTTGTCGCCCGGCTCGACGTCGCGGATGACGACCGTTCCGGCGCCGGTGACCGCGCCGTCGCCGATCGTGACCGGGGCGACCAGCGAGGAGTTCGAGCCGATGAAGGCGTCCTCGCCGATGCGCGTCTCGTTCTTGCGCACGCCGTCGTAGTTGCAGGTGATGGTGCCGGCGCCGATGTTCGTGCGCGCGCCGATTGTCGCGTCGCCGAGGTACGTGAGGTGGCCGGCCTTGACGCCTTCGGCGAGGCGCGCCTTCTTCGTCTCGACGAAGTTGCCGACGTGGACGCCGCTGGCGAGCACGCTGCCGCCGCGCAGGTGCGCGAACGGGCCGACGTGGACGTCGTCGGCCAGCTCGCTGGACGTGACCACGCTCTCGTGGATCCGGCAGCGCGCACCGATCACCGACTCGACGATCCGCGTGTTGGGTCCGATGCTCGTCGCCGCCCCGATTCGCGTCGCGCCGCACAGCATCGTGTTCGGCAGGATCACGCTGTCCGCGCCGATCGTCAGCCCCGGCTCGAGATACGTCGTCGCGGGGTCGGCGATCGTCACGCCCGCGCGCATGTGCTCCTCGCACAGCCGCCGGTTGACGAGCGCGCGCGCGGCGGCCAATTCGACCCGGTCGTTCACGCCCAGCACCACACGATAGTCGTCGACCGCGACCGGCGCGACCCGACGGCCCGACTCGATCAGCAGCGCGACGGTGTCGGTGAGGTAGTACTCGCCTTGCGCGTTGTCGTTGCCGACGCGCGCGATCGTCTCGCGCAGCGCGCCCTCCTCGTAGGCGTAGATGCCCGCGTTCATCTCGTCGATGGCGAGCATCTCCGGCGTGCAGTCCTTGGCCTCGACGATCCGGTCGACCGTGTTCCCGGTCCGGATGATGCGGCCGAAGCTCGACGGCAACGGCATGCGGGCGGTGACGAGCGCGAGCGCGATCCCTTCCGCCGGGTCGAGGGACGTCTGGACGTACGCGAAGATCGCGCGATCGACCAGCGGCATGTCGCCGTAGGCGACGATCACCTGGCCGTCGCGCGGCGCCATAGCGTCGAGCGCGATCCTCACCGCGTGCCCCGTGCCGAGCTGCTCGGGCTGCACGACGGTCCGCACGCCGAACGGCTCGAGCTGCGGATCGAGCTCGGGGTTCGTCACCACCGTGACGTCCTCGACGCCGGCCGCGCGCAGCGCTTCGAGCACCCACCACAGCATCGGCCGCCCGCACAGCTCGTGCAGCACCTTCGCCCGGGCCGACTTCATGCGCGTCCCTTTGCCGGCCGCGAGAACGATCGCGCGCGCGCTCATGGCGCAGTGACTTCGCGGATCGCTTGCCACTCCTTCTGCTCTTTGCCGCTGACGCCGCCGAGCGCGTCCAGCGCGACGCGGAACCGCTCCCGCACGATGTCGCGGCCGAGCAGCTCCATCGAGTCGAACAGCGGCAGCGCCGTCGGGCTCCCGCTGATCGCGACGTAGTACGGCCGCACGAGGTCGCGGAACTTCACGCCCAGCGTCTCGCCCACGCCTTTGAGCACGCGCTCGATCGTGGCGAGATCGAACGCGCGCTCCGCATCCAGCCGCCACATCGCGAGCGCCAGCGCCTTGCGGGTGTCGTCCGCGGCGAGCTTGGTTCCGGCGAACGACTCCTTCGTCACTGGGAGGCGCCCGGCGAACAGGTACGCGGTCGCGAGGCCGACGTCGCTGAGCCGCTCGATCCGCGTGTGCGCCAGCTCGGCGATGCGCGCGATGCGGTCACGGTCGAAGCCCCACGCCTGCGCGCGCCGGATCAGCTCGTCGACGGGCAGCGCGCGGATGTACTGGCCGTTGATCCAGTCCAGCTTCACCGCGTCGAAGACCGGCCCGCCGACGGAGACCTTCGTCGGATCGAACCGCGCGACGAACTCGTCCAGCCCGAAGATCTCGTGCCCTTCGGGCGCCGCTTCGAGCAACAGGCCGAGAAAGTTCAGCAGCGCTTCGGGCAGATAGCCCATCCGCTCGTAGAACAGGATTCCGGTCGGGTTCTTGCGCTTGCTGAGCTTCGACTTGTCGGGGTTCCGCAGCAGCGGCAGGTGGATCAGCACCGGCGGCTCCCAGCCGAAGTAGCCGTACAGCAGCAGGTGCTTGGGCGCCGACGAGACCCACTCTTCGCCGCGCATGACGTGCGTGATCTCCATCAGGTGATCGTCGACGACGTTGGCGAGATGATAGGTGGGCAGCCCGTCCGACTTCATCAGGACCTGCATGTCGACGGTCGCGTACTCGAACGGGATCGGGCCGCGCACGAGGTCGTCGACGATGCACGTCCCGGACTCCGGCACCTTCATGCGCACGACGAACGGCTCGCCGGACGCCGCGCGCCGCTCCGATGCGTCCGGCGGCACCGCGAGGCAGTGCCCGTCGTACTTCTGCGGTGTCGCCGCGGCGCGCTGCGCCGCCCGCATCGCGTCGAGCCGCTCCGGCGTGCAGAAACAGCGGAACGCGTGCCCGTTCGCGAGCAGCTCGTCCGCGTAGCGCTTGTAGATCGCCGAACGTTCGCTCTGGCGGTACGGCCCGTGCGGCCCGCCGACGTCCGGGCCCTCGTCCCAGGCCAGCCCGGCCCAGCGCAGCGCGGCCAGGATCGCGCGCTCGGACTCAGGCGTCGAGCGCGCCTGATCGGTATCTTCGATGCGCAGGATGAAGTCGCCGCCGTTGCGCTTCGCGAACGCGAAGTTGGCGAGCGCGACGTACGCCGTCCCGACGTGCGGATCGCCGGTCGGCGACGGCGCGACGCGGGTCCTGACACGGGCGGCTCGGTCCTGTCGTCCAAGGGCCGAACGCGACGGATTCAACGCGGTCGAATGCACTCAGCCGGCGAGTTCGCGCCGCTTGCCGCACTCGCGCTCGACGAACGTGATGATCTGCGAGAGCGGAGCACCCGGCGTGAAGATCTCCCGCACGCCGAGCCGCTTGAGCTCTTCCGCGTCGTCGTTCGGGATCGTCCCGCCGCCGAAGAACACGATGTCGTCGGCGCCCTGGGCCTTGAGCTGCTCCACCACCAGCGGGAAGAGCGTCATGTGCGCGCCGGAGAGGATCGAGAGCCCGATCCCGTCGGCGTCTTCCTGGATCGCGGTCTGCACGATCTGCTCGGGCGTCTGGAACAGCCCCGTGTAGATCACTTCCATCCCCGCGTCGCGCAGCGCGCGCGCGATGACCTTCGCGCCGCGGTCGTGTCCGTCGAGCCCGGCCTTCGCGACGATCACGCGCAGCGGCCGGGCGGGTGCGTTGGTTGCCGTCATGCTAGAACTGCGTCGTCTCCGTGTAGCGGCCGTAGACACCGACCATCGCGTCGACGATCTCGCCTTCGGTCGCGACAGCCTTGACGCAATCGATCAGGTACGGCATGACGTTCGCCTCGCCCGCGCACGCGCGCTTCAGCGCGGCCAGCGACGCTTCCACCGCCGCTGCGTCCCGGCCGGCCCGAACCTCCTGCACCGAGCGCGCTTGGCCGCGCTCGATCTCCACGCCGATCTTCAGCAGGTCGGGCGACTGCACTTCGTCCGGCTTCTCGAACGCGTTGACGCCGACGATCACGCGCTCGCCCGACTCGATCGAGCGCTGGTAGCGGTACGACGCGTCGGCGATCTCGCGCTGCGGGTAGCCGGCCTCGACCGCCTCGACCATCCCGCCGAACTCGGCGATGTTCGCGAAGTACTCTTCGACCTGCCGCTCCATCTCGGCGGTCAGCGCCTCGACGAAGTACGCGCCGCCGAGCGGGTCGACCACGTTCGTCACGTTGGTCTCGTACGCGAGCACCTGCTGCGTGCGCAGCGCGATCTCGACCGACTTCTCGGTCGGCAGCGCGAGCACTTCGTCCATCGAGTTGGTGTGCAGCGACTGCGTTCCGCCGAGCGCGGCCGCCATCGCCTCGAACGCGACGCGCACGATGTTGTTCTCGGGCTGCTGCGCGGTCGCGCTGCACCCGGCGGTCTGCGTGTGGAAGCGGAGCTGCCACGAGCGCGGGTCCTTGGCGCCGTACTTCTCGCGCATGTGGCGGGCGTAGATGCGCCGCGCCGCGCGGAACTTCGCGATCTCCTCAAAGAAGTCGATGTGGGAGTTGAAGAAGTAGGACAGGCGCGGCGCGAACTCGTCGATGTCCATCCCGCGCGCCACCGCCGCCTCGACGTACGCGAAGCCGTCGGCCAGCGTGAACGCGAGCTCCTGCGCGGCGGTCGAGCCCGCCTCGCGGATGTGGTAGCCGGAGACGGAGATGGTGTTCCACTTGGGCATCTCGCGCGTGCAGAACTCCATCATGTCGACGATGACGCGCACGTGCGGCCGCGGCGGAAAGATCCATTCCTTCTGCGCGATGTACTCTTTGAGGATGTCGGCCTGCAGCGTGCCGCCCAGCTTCGCGCGTGGAATCCCCTTGTTCTCCGCCGTCACGATGTACTGCGCCAGCGCGATCGCCGCCGGGCCGTTGATCGTCATCGACGTGGTGATCGCGCCGAGGTCGATCCCGTCGAAGAGCGTCTCCATGTCGCGCACGCTGTCGATCGCGACGCCGCACTTGCCGACCTCGCCGAGCGCCTTCGGGCTGTCGGAGTCGTAGCCCATCAGCGTCGGCATGTCGAACGCGACGGAGAGCCCCATCTGGCCCTGCGAGAGTAGGAAGTGATAGCGCTCGTTGGTCTGCTTGGCGTTGCCGAAGCCGGCGAACTGGCGCATCGTCCACAGCCGCGAGCGGTACATCGTCGGGTGGATGCCGCGCGTGTAGGGGTACTCGCCGGGGACGCCCAGATCGCGCCCGAGGTCGAGGTGCGCGACGTCGGCCGGGCCGTAGAGCGTCTTGAGCGGCACGTCGGAGATCGTGCGGTCGACCGCGCCGGAGCCTTTTCCGGAACGCGGCGGCGTCCGGTCGGCCTTGGCCTCCCAGCGCTCGACGAGCTCTCTGTACTCCGGGGTCACGTCGGGTCCCAGCCCCGACGCGCGTTCGATCATCCTGGCCACGTCTATCCTCCGAGGTCGACCCGTCTGGTTCGACCTCTTCCCACGACTTTCCCGAACGTCCCGGCGTTGCGGGGCGCTCAGCTCGTGGCCAGCGCCCCGAGCTGCTCGGTGGCCCGCGGGTCGACCGGCAGCGTGAGCCGGACCCACCAGGCGCCGTCGGTCGCGCCGGTGCGGTAGGTTCCGCCGTGCCGCTCCGCGATGCGCTCGGCGAGCCGGCCGCCGATCGACGGCGCCGCCGGGTCGCCGGCCGGCGAGGCGCCGGTCCCGCTCAGCTCCAGCACGACCGCTTCGCCGAGGTCCTCGACGCGGCCGTGCACCGGCGCGGAGGGGCGGCTCCCGTCGTCCACCAGCCGGCCCAGCACGGCGCACAGCAGGTCGGGGTCGGCGATGATGCGCGGCCGCGCCCGCCGGTCGACGACCGCGCCGGCTTCGGCGGCGAGCGACATCACGTCGACCGTGCGCCATTGCGGCTGCACCGCGGCCAGCTCGATCCGCGAGAGCAGGTCGACGTCGGAGGCCAGCTCGCCGACGCGCTCGCCGCTCGCCCGCACGACGGCCAGCGCCTCCCGCGCGTCCGTGGGGAAGCGGGTGTCCTCTTCGAGCAGCCGCGCGAAGCCGACGATGCTCGTCACCGGGCCGCGCACGTCCCGCGCCAGCCGCGCGACCAGATCGGCCTGCGTCTTGCGCGCCGCCAGGAGCTCGGCGCCGCGCCGTTCGTTCTCCGCGGCGACGTGCGCGAGCCGGTCGGTCAGGCGCAGCGCGTGTTTCCGCCGCTCCAGCTCGTCCATCGCGAGCTGCGCGAGCAGGGTGAGCTGCTCGCGCTGCGCGGGGCTGAGCGCGCCGGGCTCGCGGCCGAGCACGCAGATCGTACCGATCGCTTCGCCGCCCGACGCGCTCAGCGGCGCGCCGGCGTAAAAGCGGACGTGCGGATCGCGCGTGACGAGCGGGTTGTCCGCGAAGCGCCGGTCGGCGCGCGCGTCGGCGACCTCGAAAACGTCGCGGCCGCGAATGGTGTGGTCGCAGAACGCCGGCGCGCGCGGCGTCTCCACGACGCCGTCGAGGCCGTAGTTGGCCTTGAACCACTGGCGTGACGCATCGATCAGCGAGACGAGCGCGATCGGTGTCCCGCAGAGGGACGCGGCAAGCCGGACCAGCGTGTCATACGCAGGCTCGGGTTCGGTGTCGAGCACCCGGTATGCACGCAACGCGCGCAAGCGCGCGTCCTCGTGCTTCGCGTCCACAGTGCGCTGACGTACGCTGCGCGCGCCGGATGTCCGCTGCGCAGGCGCGCGCGAAGCGCCCGGCGGCGCAGTCTTTACGTGAAGGACACGGTTCCGCGCAGCATGCGGCCGCGGCGGCTCATTCGGCCAGAAACGCCTCGAGCACGGGGATGAAGCGCTCGAACGCGTCGCGCTGCAGCGAGTGGCTCGCGCCGGTGAAGACCTCGATGCGAACGTGCGCCCCGCCGCGGCTCCGGTACTCGACGCGCTCGGCTTCCGGCACGACGGTGCGTTTCGGATCGGCGACCGCGAGCAGCAGCGGCTTGGGATAGTCGTCGACGAGCTCGCGGAAGTCCCAGCCGCCGTCGTCGATCGCGTTGTCGGTGCCGAGCGCGACGATCGGTTCGAGCGCGAGCCGGCGCGAGGAATGCAGCTTCGCCTCGACCTCGACCTCGGGCAGCGCGGCATACGAACGCCGAATCGACGCCTCGCGCTCCTCGAACGTCTGCGCGGCCATCTTCCGGTACTCGGGCAGCACGTTGCCGCTCCACACGCCGCGCTCGACGCGCAGCATCGGGTCGATCGCCGCGACGCGCGCGACGTCGAGCCGCCGCCCGCCGGCGACGACGACCGCGCCGCCCCACGAGTGCCCGACCAGCGCGTGGACCGGCTCACCCAGCGACGCGACGACCTCCGCGAGGTCCTGCACGCCGCGCTCGAACGTCATCGGCCCATGCGACGAGCTGTCGCCGTGACCGCGCTGATCGTACGCCACGACGCGATACCGGTCCGCGAGGTGCTCGGCGATGCGTCCCCAACCGCGCCGCGACGAACCGAGCCCGTGTACGCCCACGACGATCGGCCCCTGGTCGCCCCAGCGTTGCACCGTCGTCTCCGCCCCGTCCGAGAGCCGCACCACGGATTCGCGAATCGGCATCAGGCAGCGGGTATCCGAACGAAGTCGCCGTCTAACGCCGCGTCTCGCGTCTTTGCGATGCGGGCGTGAATACCCCGGGAAGTGAATACTCTCGCGATATGATTGCGCGTCACTTCCGAAGCGGCGACGATCGCCAAACCGGGTTCATCGCCTGCTCGCCGGGCGATCGGGACGAGAAACCCGTCAACCCACGACGTCGTCGCGAGGTTTTCCCCGAGATCGACGAGGACTTCGCCGCCCGGCTGGACGCGCTCTTCAAGCCGACGAAGATCGTCCGCCGCCTGTATGCGAGACGCCAGCGAGCGTTCTTGGAAGTCGAGTATCTCAGTCATATTCTGTCCGTCGAAACCGTCGCAACGACAAGGGTGCCGTCCAATCGCGGCACCGTTCGGGGATACAATATCAGCTCTCCACGCTCGTTTCGATCACTGCCGCTTTGTAGAAGCGCATCACCGCTTCGGATTTCCAGAATATCCGCTTCTTCTGCAACGGTCGGTAATCCGTAGCCGCCTGCGGCTAACTGTCCGCCTGCGTCTCGGCGGCCAGTGACTTCCTCCTGAAGAGCAGCGAGAATCGCCTCGGTATCACTGGTATACCGATCTTCACCGAGCGCCGACCGAATCCCGCAGCCTACGTCGGCCACGGCCAGTTCGATCGCGTGGCGGTCGGGATAGGCTTGAGCCATGACGAACGCCCCGTTGGGACTTCTCGAATGTTCGGCCGCATTGAGCGACAGTTCCGAAAAGACACTGGCCGCTCGATCGTGGCCCTCGAGATGCAGGTGCTCGAGAGCCCTCCGGAACCGGTCATAGAGAATCTCGGACGTTCGAACGTTTTCCATCGTAGTGTCAGTCGTTTTCACGATCGAGGGCTTAATGAGACCGGGCGAGTCACCCGGATCAAGCGGCCCGCGTCCCTGGGGAATATCGAGGCCTTGCTGAACGAGCACATTGAAAAAGTTCGCCCGCCGTAAGTAATCAAGACGAATGCCGGGCGCAGGCTGAATTATCCGAACCATCGCTCCGCGGCGCTGCGCCGTAAAAGCGAGCGCGAAGACGTAGGCGAGCCCGCTCGGCCGGAACAGATCGACATGCGACATGTCGATCCGTACCGTGTCGCCCGCGACGACCGGAACATCATCGGCGGTCGGGTCCGCCCCGTAGCACTCGCGGGCGATTCGGACCGTATGCGTCCTCGGCGGCGGGCTACTCATAGGCCCTTCACGTGCGCGCGGACGTCGCCGTGCGGGCGGAGATGGCCGTGGGCGTGGACGCCGTCGGGGACGCCGAACCGTTCGAGCACCATCGCCGCGGCGGCGTACGGATCGACGTCGTCGCCGATCTCGTCGATGACCGACGCGACGCGGCTTTCCAGCGTGCCGAGGGCGAGCTGGCGGACGCGGTGCGCGAACGCTTCCCGGCGCTTCGCGGCGATCGCGCCGCTCTTGCGCAGCCACGCGTCGTGCGCGACGATCGCGTCCCACAGCTTGTCGACGCCCTTCCCCTCGAGCGCCTGCGTGCCGACCAGCTTCGGAACCCAGCCGCTGAAGCTGAGCATCTCCATCATCGAGCGGATCTCGCGCTGGAGCTGCAGCGCCATCGGGTGATCGCTCTTGTTCACCACGAAGACGTCGGCGATCTCCAGCACGCCGGCTTTGAGGACTTGCACCGAGTCGCCGCTGCCCGGCTGCAGCGCGACCAGCGTCGTGTCGGCGACCTCCGCGATCTCGATCTCCGACTGGCCGACGCCGACCGTCTCGATCAGCACGACGTCCTTGCCGAACGCATCCATCAGCGACACCGCGTCGGCCGTCGCGCCGGAGAGACCGCCGAGATGACCGCGCGACGCCATCGAGCGGATAAAGACGTCGGGATCGGTGAAGTGCTCCGAGAGCCGGATACGGTCGCCGAGCAGCGCGCCGTGCGAGAACGGCGAGCTGGGATCGACCGAGATCACGCCGACCGTCTTGCCGAGCTTGCGCACGTGCGAGATCAGCGCGCCGCTCAGCGTCGACTTCCCGACACCGGGCGGCCCGGTCAAGCCCACCGTGAGCGCGCGCCCGGTCGAAGGATAGAGCGCGCGGATCAGCTCCGCGCCGCGCCCCGACTCGCAGCGCGAGATCGCACGCGCCAGCGCCCGCGGATCGCCGGCGCGAAAGGCTTCGAGGAGACCGGTCGTCGGGGCGGGCGCGTCCATTCGGCGCGTGTTACGCCGACTTTTCCTCCACGACCCGTTCGACGACTTCGGCCAGCTCGTCGACGGCGTGCTCGAGGTTGTTGAACTTCGCCGCCATCTTGCGCCGGTCGATCCGTCCGGTGAGCGGCTCCGTCACGTCTTGAATGAACGTACGGCGCTCGACGCGCTGGCGCACGTCCTGGATCAAGTCTTTGGCGGTGCGGTCCTCGGGTTCCATCACGCGCACGCTCGTACCCTGGCCGGTTCGACTGCCAAACGCTCTAAAGGTAGAACCTTCCGGGCACGGGGATACCTCAGTCGATCCGCGTACCCGTGGCGGGTGAGCGCCATCGGCTACGTGCGGACCCCCACGATCGCGGGTGATCGGATCGTCTTCGCCTGCGAGGACGATCTCTGGACCGTCGGAATCGAGGGCGGCGTCGCGCGCCGTCTGACGACGACGGACGGCGAGTGCACGCTGCCGCGGCTGTCGCCCGACGGCGCGCGCCTCGCCTTCGTCGGCCGCGAGGAAGGCAATCCCGAGCTGTACGTGATGGACGCCGACGGCGGCGTACCGCGCCGGCTGACGCATCTCGGCAGCGAGGCGGTGTACTGCAGCGGCTGGTCGCGAGACGGGCGATTCGTGTACTTCACCTCCGACGCGGGCTCGCCGTTCGTCAAGGAGACGCTCGCGTTTCGCGTCGACGCGGACGGCGGCGAACCGGTCGACCTCGGCGTCGGTCACGCGATGACGCTCGACGTCGCGGCGAACGGCGCGACGCTGCTGGGACGCAACGCGATCGACCCGGCGCGCTGGAAACGCTATCGCGGCGGCACCGCCGGACAGCTCTGGGCCGACGCGCGCGGCGACGGCGGCTACCGCCGCATCTGCCGCGACGTGAACGGCAACCTCGTCTGGCCGGTGTGGCTCGGCGAACGCGTGCTGTTCCTCTCGGATCACGAAGGAATCGGAAACCTGTACTCCGTCACGCCCGACGGCGGCGACATACGCCGGCACACCGGCGAGCGCGAGCACTACGCGCGCTTCCCCGGGACCGACGGTACGCGCGTCGTCTACGCGTGCGGCGGCGAGCTGGTGCTGCTCGACGGCTTGGACGGCGGCGCACGACGCGTCCCGGTGCGGATGCCGTCCAACGCGTGGGAGACGGCGCGGCGCTTCGTCGACGCGTCGGATCTGCTCGAGAAGTGGGAGCCCTCGAACGACGGCACCGCGCTGGCGCTGGTCACGCGCGGACGCGCGTACACGATGCCGCTGTGGGAAGAGGCGGTGACCGAGCACGGCGTCGGCACGCCGCCCGATGACGTCGACCCCGGCGACTACGAGCGCGCGCGGCGCCGCCTGCTGACGTGGTTGCACGACGACCGCCGCGTCGCGTTCGTCGACGACAGCGCGGGCTACGAGCGCGTCGCGGTCGCGCCCGCCGATCAAAGCACCGCGCCGCGGTACGTCACGCGCGGCAACGCCGGCGTGCTGCACGAGCTCGTCGCCTCGCCGTCCGGCGACCGCCTGGCGTTCGCCAACAACCGCCACGAGCTGTGGCTGCTCGATCTCGGGGGCGAGCCGCGTCTGCTCGACAAGAGCGTCGGCGAGCGCATCTCCGACTTGGCGTTCTCGCCCGACGGAGAATGGCTCGCGTACGTGTGGTCGCCGAAGGCGCACACGACGATCATCCGGCTCGCGGAGTGCGCGACCGGGCGCGTCGTCGACGCGACGACCGCGCTGCGCGAGGACCGCTCGCCGGCCTGGGACCCGGAAGGCGACTACCTGTACTTCATCTCGACGCGCGACTTCCATCCGGTCTACGACGCGCTGCAGTTCGAGCTGAGCTTTCCGGAAGCGTCGCGGCCGTATCTCGTGACGCTGCGCGAGACGCTGGCGAACCCGTTCGTCGCCAAGCCGGCCCCGCTGCACAAGCGGCGCGACGACGACGATGACGACGAAGAGGACGAAAAGCCGCCGAAGCCGCCGGTCGTCGTGGAAGCCGGCGGTCTGCCGCTGCGCATGCTGGCGTTCCCGGTGGAGGAAGGCGCGTACGACCGCATCGCCGCGGCGAGGGGACGCGCGTTCTTCTCGCGCTTCCCGGTGCGCGGCATCCGGCCCAACGAGCGCGACCAGGACGAGTCCGACGGCGAGCTGATCGGCTACGATTTCGAGGAGCAGCGCTCGGCGACCGTCGCCTTCGAGGTCGACGACTTCGTGGTCGGCTCCGACACGCGCACGCTGGTGTACTCGTCGCGCGGCAAGCTGCGCGCGATCGACGCGACCCGCGATCTGCCCGAGGATGGCGACGAGGACAAGCCGCTGCAGGAGGCCGGCCGCCGCACCGGCTGGCTCGATCTCGCGCGCATCAGCGTGCTGGTCGAGCCGCGCGCCGAATGGCGCCAGATGCTGCGCGAAGCGTGGCGCCTGCAGCGCGAGAACTTCTGGGACCCGGAGATGTCCGGCATCGACTGGGACGCGGTGCTCGTGCGCTACGACGCGCTGCTGCCGAAGGTTCGCACGCGCAACGAGCTCTCCGACGTCATCTGGGAGATGCAGGGCGAGCTCGGGACGTCGCACGCGTACGAGAGCGGCGGCGACCGACCGCTGCCGCCGCAGTACAAACGCGGATTCTTAGGCGCCGACATCGCGTGGGACGACGCGCGCAGCGCGTACGCCGTGCGCCGGATCCTGCGCGGCGATCCGTGGAACCGCGAGGCCGACTCACCGCTCGCCGAGCCGGGCGTCGACGTCAAAGAGGGCGATCTGCTGGTCGCGGTCGGCGGGCGCGCGCTGAGCGCGCAGAACGGCCCCGGCGCGCTGCTGGTGAACCAGGCCGGCCGCGACGTCGTGCTCTCCGTGGTGCGCGGCGCCGGCAGCGCCCCGCGGCGCGTGCTGGTGCGGACACTGAAAGACGAGCGGATGCTGCGCTACCGCGCGTGGGTTCAGGCGAATCGCGCGCTGGTGCACGAGCGCACGAACGGCCGCGTCGGCTACGTGCACATCCCGGACATGGGGCCGTGGGGCTTCGCCGAGTTCCACCGCGGCTATCTGACCGAGTTCGAGCGCGACGGCTTGATCGTCGACGTGCGCTACAACCGCGGCGGCCACGTCTCGGCGCTGCTGCTCGAGAAGCTCGCGCGCAAGCGCGTCGGCTACGACGTCTCGCGCTGGGCGCCGCCGTCGCCGTATCCCGAAGAGTCGGTCGGCGGCCCGATCGTCGCGGTGACGAACCAGTTCGCGGGCAGCGACGGCGACATCTTCAGCCATTGCTTCAAGCTGTACGGCCTGGGCCCGCTGGTCGGCATGCGGACGTGGGGCGGCGTCATCGGCATCAACCCGCGCCACCGTCTGGTCGACGGCACCGAGACGACGCAGCCGGAGTACTCGTTCTGGTTCACCGACGCCGGCTGGGGCGTCGAGAACTACGGCACCGACCCGACACACGAAGTCGACGTCGCCCCGCAAGAGACGCTCCGCGGCGAAGACCGCCAGCTCGACACCGCACTGCAACTGATGGCTGAAGAGCTGGCGAAGACGCCTCGGCGGCCGGAGTTTCCGCCGCGCCCCAGGCGCGCCGCGCCGCGCTAACGCGCGCCGCGAAGCAGCATCTCAGGACTCAGAATCATGACGCTCGATATGGGCAAGCTCGGCTGACGGCACGAGATACAGGGACGGATCGAACTCGAATAGCGGATCACAGCCGCGGGTCGACCGGTTCGCTTTCGAGGGCCAGGACGCCGAACACGCACTCGTGCACCGCGCGGAGCGGCGCGTGTTCGACGAAACGGTGCAGCGCTTCGAGGCCGAGCGAGTACTCTTGCAGGGCCAGGCGGCGCTTCGTGTTGAGGCCGCGCTCGCGGAGGCGTTCGAGCTGGTCCGGTAGCGTGTACTCCGGGCCGTAGACGATGCGCAGGTAGTCGCGGCCGCGGACCTTGAGCGCCGGCTGGACGACGCCTTTCGGGCCGCGCGTCGTGAACGTCCAGGGCTTCACGACGACGCCCTCGCCGCCGTTCGCGGTCAGCTCTTCCCACCAGCGCGCCGCGCTCGCGCAGCGGCGGTCGTCGTAGAGGTCGACGTCGCGGTACGCCGTCGCGAGCAGCAGTCTCGGGTCGGCCGCGCAGATCTCGGCCAGCACGTGCAAGTGCCACATGTGGTCGCGGTCGTCGTAGACGGCGCCCTCCGTCGCGAGCAGGTGGAACGGCGCGAGCACGAGGTCCTCGACGCCGTGCACCGGGCGCACGTAACGGCGAAACGCGTCGACGTAGCGCAGGGCCGCGTCGCCGCGCGCCTCGACGCGTTCGAGCAGCGCCGTCGCATCGACGCCGCGCGCGACCGCGGTGCGCAGCTCCGCCGCCGCGGCGTCCAGGCCGGCCACGGCGGCTTCGCCGACCGGCGCGTACTGCGCGTCGACCAGCGATTGCGCTTTGGCCGACCACGGCATCAGCTCAGCGTCGATGCAGAGCCAGTCGGTCCGGAAGCGCTCCCAGAAATTCGCCTTCTCCAGCGCGGCGCTGAGCCGGTCGAGCAGCGCTTCGTTGAGCGCAGCGTCGCCGAAGAATGGGCGGCCGGTGCGCGTCAGCACCACGCCGCGCTCGCCGGTGTCGACGCCGAACCGGCGGCGTGCGCACTCGGCGTCGCGCGCGAGCACGACGACGGCGCGGCTGCCCATGTGCTTCTCCTCCAGCACGACGCGCGTCACGCCGGCGCGGCGGTAGTACGCGAACGCCTCGTCGGGATGCTCCAGCAGGTTCTCGCGCTTGCTGGTCTCCGACGGCGACATCGTCGGCGGGAGATAGATCAGCCAGCGCGGGTCGGCGCACCAGCGGCTCATGACCTCGAGCGCCGCCGCCGCGTTCTCCGCCGGGATCGTGATGCGCGGGATGAAGCGCGTCGCGATGGTGCGCTTGCCGGAGACGTCGGCGATGTCGAGGATGTCGTCCGCGGCTTGCTGCGCCGTGCCGTTCCGCGACGCTTCGTCCGGCGGCGGGATCAGCGGACGAATCGGCTCGACGTACACGCGCTCCGCCGGCACCGACGCCAGCTCCAGCTCCGGATAGCGCAGCGCGGTCAGCGCGCCGCCGTAGACGCAGCCGGTGTCGACGCAGATCGTCTTGTTCACCCACTCGGCGCGCGGCACCGGCGTGTGGCCGTAGACGACGATCGCGTTGCCGCGGTACTCCGAGGCCCAGTCGAAGCGGACCGGCAAGCCGAACTCGTCCGTCTCGCCCGTCGTCTCACCGTACAGCGCGAACTCGCGCACCGCGCCCGAGCCGCGGCCTTGCATGTCCGCGCGCAGCCCCGCGTGCGCGACCACCAGCTTTCCGCCGTCGAGCCAGTAGTGGCTCACGAGGCCTTCCAGAAAGCCGCGCAGCCGCCAGACGAACGCGTCGCGCTCGGCGTCCGGAATCGCCGCGATCTGCGCCAGCGTCTCGGCCAGCCCGTGCGACACGTTGACGTTGCGGCCGTTGAGCTTGCGCAGCAGCTTCATCTCGTGGTTGCCCGGCACGCACAGCGCGCTGCCCGCCGCGACCATGTCCATCACGAGCCGCAGCGTTTCGGCGATCCCCGGGCCGCGGTCGACCAGATCGCCCAGAAAGACCGCGCGCCGGCCTTCGGCGTGACGCCGCACGGTGCGCCCGTCGACGGAGACCTCCGCATAGCCGAGCCGGTCGAGCAGCGCCGTCAGCTCGGCGAAGCAGCCGTGCACGTCGCCGATCACGTCGAACGGTCCGCGCTCGCCGCGCTTGTCGTTGTAGAGCGGCTCGCGCACCAGCGTGAAGGCGTCGATCTCGTCCAGACCGTCGAGCACGTGGATGACGCGGTAGCCCTCGCCGCGCAGATTGCGCAACGACGAGCGCAGCATGCGGACGTGCTCGTGCACGACGCGCGCGCCGAAGCGGCGCTCGGCCCGCCCGCGGTTGCGCTCGACCGCGACCTCGGCCGGAACGTCGAGCGCGATCGCGACCGGCAGCGCATGGTACTTCCGCGCGAGCGCGATCCCTTTGGCGCGGTCCTCGCGGCGCAGGTTCGTCGCGTCGATCACCGTCAGCCGGCGCGCCGCGAGCCGCTTCTCCGCGATCGCGTACAGAACGTCGAAAGCGTCCTTGCTCGCGCTCTGATCGTTCTCGTCGTCGGCGACCAGCGCCCGGCAGCGGTCGGACGAGAGCACCTCGGTGTCGCGGAAGTGGCGCGCCGCGAACGCCGACTTGCCGGAGCCGGACGCGCCGATCAGCACGACCAGCGCGAAGTCGGGGATCGTCAGTTGCACGCGAACACGGCCATCTGCGTCGGCGCGCCCAGCGTCTCGTCGGCGTCCCCGACGGCGCGGTACGAGACGGTGTAGCCGTAGGCGCTCGCGGTGGCGCCGGCCCAGTCGCGGAACTCCGCGCGCGACCACTCGAAGCGGTGATCGGCGTGGCGAAACGCGCCGTTCGCGAGCGCGGGAAAGCGCGCGTTGTACTCGCGGTTCGGCGTCGTCAGCACGACGGTGCGCGGCCGCGCCGCGCCGAACACCGCGCGCGCGAAGGCCGGCAGCCGCGACGGCTCGAGGTGCTCGACGACCTCGAGCAGCGCGGCCGCGTCGAAGCCGGCCACGCGCGCGTCGCGATAGAGCACGGAGGACTGGAACAGCGAGATGCGCTCGCGGCGCGACACCGGCATCAGCGTGCGGTCGAGGCGCTCCTTGGCGCGCTCGAGCTCGCGCGGCGAAACGTCGACGCCCGCGATCGCGTCGAACGCGGTGTCGCGCGCGAGCGCCAGAACGAGATCGCCGCCCCCGCAGCCGAGGTCGACGACGCTGCGCGCGCCGGCCGCGTGCAGCACGCCGACGACCGCCGCGACCCGCCGGTCCTGCAAGCGCAGCGGCGTCTCGACGATCTGCTCCTCGCGCGTCTCGAGCGCTTCGCTCGACTCGCCCGCCTCGCCGGCGGTCTCCGAGGCCACCGCGTCGTCGAGCGCGGCGAGCCGCGCGACGGCGGTGCGCGCGAGCTTCGGCGCGCGGCGCAGGTAGCGGCGCGCGATCAGCTCGCGCTCGGGATGCCGCTGCAGCCAGTCGCCGCCGTGGCGGAACAGCTTCTCCACCTCGGCCTCGCCGACCCAATAGTGCTTCTCCTCGTCGAGCACCGGGATCAGCACGTAGAGGTGCGACAGCAGCGCGCGCAGCGTCGTCGTCGCGTTCAGCGCGACGCCGACGTGCCGCCCGGCGTGCGCGGCGCCGGGCACCGCGACCGGCTCGACGCGCACGTCGTAGCCCAGCGGTGCGAAGAGCCGTTCGACCAGGTCGCCGCCGCGCGCGCGGACCGGCGTCACGCGCGCCTCGAACGCACGCTCGCGCAGCGGCAGCTCGGGGTCTTCGGCCCGGCCGCCGAGCGCGGTGCCGAGCACGCGCGCGATCGCGACGCTGAGGAACGACGACGCGGCGTAGGGCCGGTCGTTGACGTAGGCCTCCACCAGCCCGCCGTCGCCCTCGGAGGCCGGGCGCCCGCGCACCAAACCGACCGGGTCGACGTCGAGCAGCAGCGCCGCCGTGCAGCGCTCGCCGGTCGCTTCCGGATAGAAGACGTGCGCCGAGCCGAAACCGAGCGCGAAGGTCTGCAGCCGGTCCGGGTGCTTGCGCAGCAGGTGGCCGAGATCGCGGGCGGGCGGCGTCGTGGTGGTGAGGGTGAGCAGCATCGAGGGCGCGCGAACTCCCGCCGCGGCGTCGCGCGCTCCTCTATTTTCCGCCGGTGTTCGCGAGCGCGACACGCGGCGGGGAGAGCCCGCGCCGAACCGGGAAGACGCCGCAGCCCATGACCACCCCCAGCTCCGCGCAGAGCAAACCCGTCGTCTTCTCCGGGATTCAGCCGACCGGAACGATCCACATCGGCAACTATTTCGGCGCGGTGCGGCGCTGGGCGGCGGAGCAGGACCAGTTCTTCAACATCTTCTGCCTGGTCGATCTGCACGCGATCACCGTGCCGCAAGACCCGGCGGTGCTGCGCGAGAAGATCGTCGAGACCGGCGCGATCCTGCTCGCCGCGGGGATCGACCCGCAGCGCTCGGCGCTCTTCGTGCAGTCGGATCTGCCGGAGCACGCGGAGCTCGCGTGGCTGCTGAACTGCATCGCATCGATGGGCCAGCTCAACCGCATGACGCAGTACAAGGAGAAGTCGGGCGACCGGCGCGAGCACGTCACGGTCGGGCTCTTCACGTATCCGCTGCTGATGGCGGCCGACATCCTGCTGTATCGGACGAACTACGTCCCGGTCGGCTCCGACCAGAAGCAGCACGTCGAGCTGACGCGCGACCTCGCGCAGCGCTTCAACGCGACCTACGGCGAGACGTTCGTGCTGCCGGAGCCGCGGATACCGGCCGTCGGAGCGCGCATCATGGGGCTCGACGACCCGACCAAGAAGATGAGCAAGAGCGCGACCGGCGGCGGCCACGCGGTCGGCGTGCTCGACCCCCCGGACCTGATCAAGAAGACGGTGATGTCGGCGCAAACCGACTCCGGCACCGAGATCCGCATCGATCCGGAACGGCCGGGCGTGACGAATCTGCTGAGCATCTACATGGCCGCGACCGGCGCCTCACGCGAGGACGCGGAGGCGCACTTCGCCGGCAAGGGCTACGGCGCGCTGAAGCGGGAGATCGTCGACGCGCTGACCGCCGAGCTCGAGCCGCTGCAGCGCCGCTACGCCGAGCTGCGCGCCGACCCGGATCACGTGCGCGCGCTGCTGCGCGAGTCGGCGCGCGCGATCCAGCCGCTCGCGCGCCGCACGCTCGACGCCGCGAAGCGTGCGATCGGGGTCGGCCACTAGCGCCGCGCGGTCAGCGGGATCAGCACCTCGCTCACGATCGGCCGCCGCTTGCGCACCTCGTCCTCGACCCGCGCGATCACGTCCGCCGCTTCGCCGAGCGACGGATCGCCGCGGAACACGACGTCGACGGCGACCAGCACGTGCTTCGGGCCGAGCGTCATCGTGCGCACCCGGCGCACCTCGGCGATCCCGTCGTCGTCCTTGACGATGCGCTCGATCTCGCCGACGATCTCCGGATCGCTCTCGCCGGTGAGCAGGCTCGACATCTCGTTCATCATCGCGACCGCGACCGCGCCCAGCAGCAGGCCGATCGCGATCGACGCGGCCGCGTCGGCGCGGCCGTCGTTGGTGACCTGGCTGATCGCGGTTCCGGCGACGGCCAGCAGCACGCCGAGCAGGGCCGCGCTGTCCTCGAGCACGACGACGAAGACGCTGGGGTCCTTGCTGGCGCGAATCGCGCTGGGAATCGAGCGCTTCGGATACGTGCCGCGCAGCTCGCGCACGGCGACCAGCAGGGCATAGCCGTCGGCGGCGAACGCGATCGCCAGGACGACGTAGCTCCAGAGCACGTCTTTCGGCGGCTCGGGATGCATGAAGCGATAGACCCCTTCGACGATCGTCGCGCCGCCGCCGACTGCGAAGATCACGCCGGCGACCACGAGGGCCCAGAAATAGACCTCCGCGCCGTGGCCGAAGGGATGGGCGTTGTCGGCCGGCCGCGCCGACCGCTTGTGGCCCACGATCAGGAGCGCCTGGTTGATCCCGTCCACGAAGGAATGAACCGCCTCCGCGGCCATCGCCGCGCTCCCGCCCAGGACCGCGACGGCCGTCTTGGCGAGCGCGACCAGTAGGTCCGCGCCGACGGCGACCACGACGGTCTTGGGCGAGTCCTCGGCCATAGCTCGGCATCGTTACCCGACCCCGCCGCCCCGGCAAAAGCGACCGAGCACTGCGATCCTTGACTCTCCGCCCGGCGGCGTGATAAGGTACGCGAGCCGAAGCAGGGCCGCGAGGCCCTCACCGGATGCCCGCGGGCGATCCGGTTGCATCTCGATAGCGGGGACCGCTTCGGCGTCTTCGCTTTTTTCGTTCCAACCGGAGAGCCAGCCATAGCACGACCGCTTCGCGTCAACGAGCAGATCAGAATCCGCCAAGTCCGCGTCATCGACGACGAGGGCCGCCAGCTCGGCATCCTGCCGACCGAGGAAGCTCTCAACATGGCCAGGACGAAGGGGCTCGACCTCATCGAGGTCTCTCCGACCGCGGTCCCTCCGGTTTGCCGCATCGGCGATTACGGCCGGCTGAAATACGAGCAGTCGAAGAAAGACAAAGAGGCGCGGAAGAAGCAGCGCAACTGGGAGTTGCGCGAGGTCAAGCTGCGTCCCAAGATCGACGTCCACGACTACGAAGTCAAAGCGAAGATGGCGGAGCGCCTCCTTCTCGACGGCGGCAAGGTCAAGGTCACGATCATGTTCCGCGGACGCGAGATCACGTACACCGCGTTCGGGAAACGGCTGCTCGACCGCATCGCGAAAGACCTGGAGAACACCGCCACGGTCGAGCGCGACGCGAAGCTCGAAGGCAAGAACATGTTTCTCATCCTCGCACCACGAGCCACCCCGCTCGGTCCGCCGAAGTTCGTCCATCTCAAGACGGACACGGCGCACCACGAAGTCGAGACCGTTGAGCATCACGATGATCACGAGACCGACTCGGACGAACAGAGCGGCGTGGACGCGGTAGCGGAGCCCATCGGGGGAGCCAGTGCCTAAGATCAAAACGCACCGTAGCACCGCGAAGCGCGTGAAAGTGACCGGCAACGGCAAGGTCATGCACCGCCACCAGTTCGACGGCTGCGGACACATCCTCAGCAAGAAGTCGCGCAAGCGCAAGCGGAACTTCCGCCGCGACCAGCACACGTTCAAGGGCGATCTGAAGCGTTTCGCGCCCCAGATCCCGTACTTGCTCTAGTGGATTCGGCTGTGCCGAATCCGTCGCGTTCGGGCTGCGCCCGATCCGCTTCGTAAGGAAAGTCAACGTCACATGGCTCGGATCAAACGCGGTCTTCACAAGATCAAGCACCGCCGCAAGGTGATGAAGCTCGTCAAGGGCTTCCGCGCGGCGCGCCGCCGGAACTACCGCGTCGCGAACGAAGCGCTGCTGCACTCGCTGGACTATGCGTTCCGCGACCGCCGCGTGCGCAAGCGCGACTTCCGCTCGCTCTGGATCGCCCGCATCAACGCGGCCGCCCGGCGCGAAGGGCTCAGCTACTCGAAGCTGATGGCCGGCTTGAAGAAGTCGGGCGTCGCGGTGAACCGCAAGGCCCTGGCCGATCTCGCCGTCCACGACGCGGCCGCGTTCGCGCGCCTCACGTCGCTGGCGAAGGACGCCGTCGGCGCCGGGAGCACCGCGGCCTAAGCCCGACCCGTACGAGAACACGCGCACGAGGCGCTCCGCGAGGGGCGCCTCTTCGCATTCCAGCGAAACGAAGGCCGAGATGAGGCGTTCGGTATCGTCGCTCGTGCTTGCCGCCGCCGTCGCGGGCGCGCTGCTCGGCGGCTGCGGGAAGCACGAAGAGTCCGCGCACCGCGAGACCGTCGCGCGGTCGCAGCGGCCGGTGAATCCGAGCAGCTTCCCGCTGTACGCCCACAGCACGGTGATCACGGTCGTTCCGGTCGATTCGAGCGCGATGTTCGCGGCGCTGAAGGCGAGCGATCCGCACTCGAGCGTGCCGAAGAACTTTCGCGGACACGAGGTGATCGCCGAAACCGGCGCCACGATGCACGACTTGAACGTCTGGCTCGACACGCTGAAAAAGGCGCCCCCGCGCGGGCTGCGCCGCGTTTCCAGCGACGGCAGCGGGCGCTCCGGCATCGGCAGCGACCGGTCGACGCTCTCCGCGATCAGCTTCGAATCGGCCGGCGGCGGCCGCTCCGTGTACCTCGTCGCCGCCGATCCGCGCAAGGTGCACGACGCGCTCGGCCCGGCGCTCGCGCTCATCGACAACTACCAGGCGGTTCCGGGCGTCTTGCGCGGTCCGATCGACGACCAAGCCAAGAAGCAACTCGGGTACAGCGTCAGCGAGATGCTCAACGAGCACAGCCCGGCCGGCGCCGTGATGGCGGCGCTGAAGCGCTTGCAGTCGGCGAACCGGCGCGGCATCCTGCTGATCGACGAGACGCGCGCGAAGTAGCCGTCGGCGCGCGCGCTTGGCGGAAACTTTGCTCAAGAACCAACCGGCCGGGCCGATACTGTCCCTGTATGGATCAGATGAAGCCGGGTGAACTGATCAGTGCGCTCGTTGAGAGCGCGACGCAGAAGACGGCGCTGCGGCCAATGGACCTCATCATTCGCGGTGCGCTGGCAGGCGCGCTGCTCGCCGTATCGAGCGCGTTCGCGACGTATGCGGCGGTACAGACCGGACTCCCCATCGTCGGCGCGCTGATCTTCCCGGTCGGCCTCGCGATGATCGTCCTGCTCGGACTCGAGCTGGTGACGGGCGCGTTCGGCATCATCCCCCTCGGCATGCACGCGCGCCGCGTCTCGGCCGGCGCGATGCTCGCCAACTGGGGCTGGGTTTTCCTCGGAAACTTGCTCGGTTCGGTCGCGTTCGGCGTGATGCTCGCGCTCGCGCTGACGATGTCGTTCCACGCCGAAGACAAGACCGGTCTGGCGCAAAAGATCGTGCTCGTCGCGACGGCGAAGACCGCCGGATACGAGCACGCCGCCGGCGCCGGGATGCTCACGGTGTTCGTGAAGGCCATGCTGTGCAACTGGCTGGTGGCGCTGGGCGTGATCCTCGGCGCGTCGTCGCGCTCGACGTTCGGCAAGATCGCGGCCTGCTGGCTGCCGATCGTGATCTTCTACGCGCTCGGCTTCGAGCACGCGGTCGTCAACATGTACGCGATCCCGACCGGGATGATGCTCGGCGCCAAGGTGTCGTTCGCGCAGTGGTGGATGTGGAACCAGATTCCCGTCACGCTGGGCAACCTCGTCGGCGGCTACGTCTTCACCGGCGCGGCGCTCTACCTGACGCACGGCGCGCGCGCGGCGGCCGTCGCGCCCGCCCCGGCGCACGACGCCGTCCTGGTCCCCGCACCCGGCATCGCCTGACCGCGGCGCGCCGCGGCGCGCACGCACCACATCACTCCGCCGAAGGCGCCCGCGAGGGCGCCTTCTTCGTCCGTCGCGAAGAGAAGGCGCCATGGCGGCGCTCACCGTTCCGGGCGACAAGTCGATCGCGCACCGCGCGCTGATTCTTGCCGCGCTCGCGAGCGGCGCTTCGCGGCTGCGCAACGTCCCGGCCGGTCTCGACGTGCGCTCGACGCAGCGCGCGCTCCGCGCGCTCGGCGTGACGATCCGCGCGGACGGCGACGCGGCGGGCGCGAGCGGCGGCGGCGACGCGCTGATCGTGAGCGGCAGCGCGGGCGCGCTGGTGGCGCCGGACGAGGCGATCGACTGCGGCAACAGCGGCACCACGATCCGGCTGCTCGCCGGCGTGCTGGCGACGCGCGCGCTGACGGTCAGGCTCGACGGCGATGCGTCGCTGCGCGCGCGGCCGATGCGGCGCGTCTCCGAGCCGCTCGCGGCCTTCGGCGCGCGGTTCGCGCTGACACCGGCCGGGACGGCGCCGTTCGCGGTGCACGGCAACGGCGACGCGCGCGGCGCCGAGATCGAGATCATCGTGCCGAGCGCGCAGGTGAAGTCGGCGGTGCTGTTCGCGGCGCTCGGCGCGCACGGGCGCACGCGGCTCAGCGGGCAGCTCGCGACGCGCGACCACACCGAGCGGCTGTTCCGCGCGTTCGGGATGACGTGCGAGGCCGACGGACAGACGCTTGTCGTCGACGGGCCGCAGACGCCGCGCGCGCTCGACTTCGACGTTCCCGGCGACATCTCGAGCGCGGCGTTCTTGCTCGCCGCGGCGGCCGCGGTGCCGGGCGCGCGCGCCGTCGTCGAAGACGTCGGACTGAACCCGACGCGCACGGCGTTCCTCGACGTGCTGCGACGGTTCGGCGCGCAGGTCGACGTCGCGCCGAGCGGGTTCGGGGCGGAGCCGCGCGGGCGCGTCACGGTGACCGGCGCGCCGCTGCGCGCGATCGTCATCGAGCCGGCCGACGTGCCGGGGCTGATCGACGAGCTGCCGCTGACCGGCGTGCTGGCTGCGTTCGCGCGCGGGACGACGGTCGTGCGCGGCGCGGCGGAGCTGCGCGTGAAAGAGTCGGATCGCATCGAGACGTTCGCCCGCGCCGCGCGCGAGATCGGCGTCGAGGTCGAGACCTTCGACGACGGGTTCGCGGTGCGCGGCCCGGCGCGCTTCCGCAGCGCAAGCGTCGAGACGAAAGGCGATCACCGCATCGCGATGGCGTTCGCCGTCGCGGCGCGCGCCGCGCGGATTTCCGTCCGTCTCGACGATCCGGACTGCGTCGCGGTGTCGTTCCCGGGCTTCGCCGGCGCACTGGAACGCGTCGCGTGAGCGGCGCGTCGGAGCCGGTCGCGTGAGTGGCGTGCGCCGTGCGGCCGTGATCGGGCATCCGGTCGCGCACAGCCGTTCGCCCGCGTTGTTCGAGCGGTTCGCCGCCGCGACCGGGATCGCGCTGCGGTACGACGCGGTCGACGTGCTGCCCGAGGCGCTCGAAGCGACGCTCGCGCGCTGGCGCGCCACGCCGCAGTTCGTCGGCTGCAACGTGACGCTGCCGCACAAGGAGCGCGCGCTGGCGCTCGCCGACCGGGTCGAGCCGGCCGCGCTGGCGTGCGGTGCCGCAAACGTGCTCACGCGCGAAGATGGGGCGCTGGTCGCGGGCAACACGGATGTCGCGGGCGTCGAAGCGGCGCTGGCGCAGCACGACGTCCAACTGCGCGGCGCGAGAGTGGTGATTCTGGGCGCCGGCGGTGCGGCGCGCGCGGTGGCCGAAGCCGCTCGGCGGAGCGGCGCGGCGCAGGTGACGTTCGCGGCACGTGACCGCTCGCGTGCGCAGGCCGTCGCGGCCGGCTTCGGCGCGCGCGCGAGCGGGCTCGACGACGTTCCGATCGCCGACCTGTACGTCAACGCGACGTCCGTCGGCATGCAGGGCCAGCCGCAGCACTCGCTGCTGCCGCACGACGCGCCGCGCGCGGCGGCGGCCTTCGACCTCGTGTACGTCCCCGAAGAGACGCCGTTCCTGATCGATGCGGGCGCGCGCGGTTTGCGCACGGTGCCCGGTACAGCGATGTTTCTCGCGCAGGCCGTTGCCACGTTCGAGAAATGGTTCGGCGTCACGCCGCTGTCCGGCACGGCACAGGAACGGCCGTGGCTCATCCTTCGACAAGCTCAGGATGACATCAGGGCTCAGGGTGACGTCGGCGCCCGAGACGTTGGGGCTAGCGCGTGAGCGGTATCCGCTTTCTCACCGCGGGTGAGTCGCACGGGCCGGCGCTGGTCGGGATCATCGAGGGGATTCCGAGCGGGCTCGCGCTGGACGCGGAATTGCTGCTCGCGCAGGCGCGGCGGCGCAAGCTGGGCTACGGGCGCGGGAACCGCCAGAACATCGAGACCGACGAGGTTCGCATCGCGGGCGGCGTGCGGCGCGGCGTCACGATCGGCAGCCCGATCGCGCTGATCCTGGAGAACAAGGACCACGTGCGCTGGGCCGAGATCATGCGCGTCGAGCCGCCCGCCAACGACGAGCCGGCCGGCCGCCAAGTGCACGTCCCGCGGCCCGGGCACGCCGACCGCATCGGCGGGATCAAGTACGCGCGCGAGGATCTGCGCGACGTGCTCGAGCGCGCGAGCGCGCGCGAGACGGCGATGCGCGTCGCGCTCGGAACCGTCGCGCGCGCGCTGCTCGGCGAGCTCGGCATCACCCTGAGCAGCCGCGTCGTGCGCATCGGCCGCGCGGTCGACGAGACGCCTTGGCGCGACGTTCCGGCGGAGATGATCGACGCGTCGCCGGTGCGCGCGCTCGACCGGGTCGCGGCGGAGGCGATGGTGCGCGAGATCGACGCGGCGAAAGCGGCGGGCGACTCGCTGGGCGGCGTGTTCGAGGTCCTCGCGCGCAACGTCCCGGTCGCGCTGGGGTCGTACGTGCAGTGGGACCGCCGCCTCGAAGGCGAGGTCGCCAAGACGTTCATGGCGCTCAACGCCATCAAGGGCGTGGAGATCGGGCTCGGCTTCGGCGCGGCCGCGATCCCCGGCTCGCAAGCGCACGACGAGTACGAGCCGGGCGACGGCGCGCGCACGCGCTACCGCAGCAACCGCGCCGGCGGGATCGAGGGCGGGATGACGACCGGGCAGCCGATCGTGGTGCGCGCGGCGATGAAGCCGATCGCGACGCTGATGCAGCCGCTGGACTCGGTCGACCTGCGCACCGGCGAGGCGACGCGCGCGCACATCGAGCGCAGCGACACCTGCGCCGTCCCGGCCGCGGCGGTGATCGGCGAGTCGCTGCTCGCGCTGGTCCTCGCGCAGGCCGTGCTCGAGAAGTTCGGCGGCGACTCGATCGACGAGCTGCGCGAGCGCGTCGGCGCGTGGGAGCGCACGGTGCGTGCGCGATAACCTGTACCTGTGCGGTCCGCCCGGCGCGGGCAAGTCGACGATCGCGCCGCTGCTGGCGAAGCTGCGCGGCCTCGACGCGGTCGACGTCGACGCGACGATCGAGGCGACAGACGGGCGCCGCATCACGCGCATCGTCGAGGACGAAGGCGAGCCGGCGTTCCGGGCGCGCGAGCGCACCGTGATCGCCGCGCTTGCGAAGCGCGGCGGCGCGGTCGTCGCGCTCGGCGCCGGCGCGCTCGAGGACGAAGCGAACCGGCGCGCCGTCGACGCCAGCGGCACGACGGTCTTCCTCGACGCCTCGCTGCCGGCGTGCGAGGAGCGCACCAAGCGCCACGCCGGAACGCGCCCGCTGCTGCGCGATCCCGGCGCGCTGGCGCGGCTGCACGCGGCGCGGCGGCCGAACTACTTGCGCGCGCAAGTCCGCGTCAGCGTCGACGGCCTGAGCCCGGACGAGGCGGCGCGCGCCGTCGACGCGGCGCTGCGCGCGGAGCGCGTCGTACACGTCGCGACCGCGAAGCCGTACGACGTCGTGATCGGCGCGCGCGTGCTCGATACGCTCCCCGAGCGCGCGCGGCCGGCGGACGGCGGGCGCGTCCTCGTCATCGCCGACGAGCGCGTCGCGGCGCTCGGCGAGGCGATCGCGCGCACCTATCAGCACGCGGGTCTCGAAGCGACGGCGATGAGCGTGCGCGCCGACGAAGCGCTCAAGTCGCTGGACGCGCTCGGGAGTCTCTACGCGGCGTTCGTCGAGCGCCGGGTCGACCGGCGCGGGCTGGTGATCGGCGTCGGCGGCGGCACGATCGGCGACGCGGTCGGGTTCGCCGCGGCGACGTTCCAGCGCGGCGTCCCGTTCGTCGCGGTGCCGACGACGCTGCTCTCCGCGGTCGACGCGGCGATCGGCGGCAAGACGGCGATCAACTTGCCCGCGGGAAAGAATCTGGTCGGCACCGTCACGCAGCCCGCGCTGGTCGCGATCGCGCCGCAAGTGCTGCGCACGCTGCCGCGTCGCGACGTCGTCTCGGGCTATGGCGAGATGCTCAAGTACGGGCTCGCGCTCGACGCGTCGCTCTACCGCGCGCTGCGCGAGAACGAGGACCGTCTGCTCGCCGATCCCGCCACCACGCTGGACGCGATCGCGCGCTGCGTCGAGCTGAAGGCGGAGATCGTCGCGCGCGACGAGGAGGACCGCAGCGGGACGCGCGCGGTGTTGAACTTCGGGCACACCGTCGGGCACGCGCTCGAGAAGGTCGCGGGATACGGCGCGCTGCGCCACGGCGAGGCGGTGATCCTCGGGATGCGCGCCGCGCTGGCGCTCTCGACGGCGCGCGGAATGCTGGACGCGGGCACGCGCGCCGAGGCCGACGCACACCTCGCCGCGCTCCCGGTGCCGCCGGACTGGCGCGCGCTCGACGCCGCAGCGGTCGTCGAGGCGACGCGCGCCGACAAGAAGCGCCACGCCGGCGGGACGCAGTACGTGCTGCTCGACGCGATCGGCAAAGCGCGCCTCGACGACGGCGTCCGCACCGAGGACGTCCGCGCGGCGCTCGCGCAGATCGGACTACCGTGAAGATCCTGGTCGTCAACGGCCCGAACCTGAACCTGCTCGGCATACGCGAGCCGCACATCTACGGGCACCAGACGCTGGACGACCTGGAAGCCGCCGTCGCCGCGCACGCGAGCAAGCTGGGGATGCGCGTGCGCTTCTTCCAGTCGAACCACGAAGGTGAGATCGTCGACGAGCTGCAGCGCAACCGCAAGTGGGCCGACGCGGTGATCATCAACCCGGCCGCGTTCACGCACTACTCGTACGCGATTCGCGACGCGCTGCTCGCGATCGCGCTGCCGACCGCCGAAGTGCATCTCAGCGATCTCGACAACCGGCCCGAGCCGTTCCGCAAGATCTCGGTCATCCGCGACATCGTCGCGCACCGCTTCACCGGCGCGGGGATCGGCGGCTACATCCAGGCGCTGGACGCCCTCGACGCCGACCGCGCCGCGCGCGCCGGTACCGACGACAGCCCGTGAGGACGCGCCGCCTCGGCGCCGGCGGTCCCAGCGTGGGAGCGATCGGGCTCGGCTGCATGGGGATGTCCGAGTTCTACGATCCCGTGCCGGAAGACGAGGCGGTGCGCGCGATTCACCGCGCGCTCGAGCTGGGCATGACTCTGATCGACACGTCCGACATGTACGGCCGCGGCGCGAACGAGCGCCTCGTCGGGCGCGCGCTGCGCGGCCGCCGCGAGCAGGCGGTTCTCGCGACGAAGGCCGGCATCGTGCGCAGCGACGACCCGGCCTACCGCGGTGTCGACGGCCGCCCGCACTACATTCGCGCCGCATGCGACGCGTCGCTGTCGCGGCTCGGAGTCGAGCGCATCGACGTCTACTACCTGCACCGCGCCGACCCGAACGTTCCGATCGAAGAGACGCTCGGCGCGATGGCGGAGCTGGTCGCCGCCGGCAAGGTCGCGCACCTCGGCGTCTCCGAGCTGAGCGCCGAAACGCTGCGCCGTGCGGCGCGCGCGGCGCCGATCGCGGCGCTGCAAAGCGAGTACTCGCTGTTCACCCGCGACGTCGAGACGAACGGCGTGCTCGCCGCCGCGCGCGCGCTGAACATCGCGCTGGTCGCGTACGCGCCGCTCGGCCGCGGGCTGCTCACCGGCGCCGTGCGATCGACCGACGATCTGGCGCCCGGCGACCTGCGCCGCCGCGTGCCGCGCTTCGACGCCGGCAATCTCGAGCGCAACCTCGCCCTCGTCGACGAGCTGACGGCGATCGCGCGCGAGCGCCGCGCCACGCCGGCGCAGATCGCGCTGGCCTGGCTGCTCTCGCGCGGCGACGACATCGTGCCGTTGCCGGGCTCCGAGCGCGTCGCGCACGTCGAGGAGAACGCCGCCGGCGCCGACGTCGTGCTCGACGCGGAAACGGCGGCTCGCATCGAGCGGCTTTTCACGCGCGACGCGATCGCCGGCTCCCGGCTGCGCGACGCGCGCTTCGTCGACCGCTAGCGCGAACGCGTCGTCACGGGTCCGGCGCGCCGCGCGCGTCGATCACCAGCCCTTCATGCGGCGGCGGTGCGTCGAGCAGCGCCTCGAGCCGTGGCAGAAACCGCGCGGCCGGCGCGCGGCGCCGTTCCGGCTCGACGACGTCGTGCGAGGCGCCGAGACCGACCAGTTGGTGGACGGTGACGTTCGCGCCGCCCACCGCGCGCCAGCGCGCGACGAGGTCGTCGATCGTGCGGTTGTTCACCGACGTCTCGCCCGCGTTGCGCACGATCTCGACGTGCGCGGCGCGCGGCGGGCCGCTGCGCGCGTCCTCGCGCAGCGCGTCGGCCAGCGCCAGACCGGCCGCGAGCGACCGCGTCGTGTAGCGGTGGTAACCGTGCAGCGGCAGCCCGCGTCCGCGGTCGATCGGGTTCCAGTACAGGAACCGGTTCGGCGTGCGCTCCAGCAGCGCGCGCGCCCAGGTGTGCCAGTCGTGCGGCAGCCGTTTGATGCCGAGGAACGGCGCGATGGCGATCGCGCGGTAGACGCGCGGGTCGTTGTGCGCGAGGTGCAGCGCGAGCGAACCTCCCAGCGAGTGCCCGACCAGCACGACGCGGTCGCCGAGCGCCGCGGCCGCGTCCATGATGCGCCGGCCCTGCGCCGCCAGCTCGGCGCTGCTGAGCTCCGCGAGCGTCTGCGACATGCGGTCGGCGTGGCCGTGACGCGGCAGCCGCGGGACGAGCACGTTCTCGCCGCGCGCATGGCGCACCGACGCGAACGCGCGCCACGTGCGCGGGCTCGCCGTCAGCCCGTGCAGCAGCACGGTGACCCGCTCGGTTCGCCGGCCGTGGTCGAGCACCACGGAGCGCATCTCGTCCGCGAGCAGCGGCGCTTCGCCGGCGTCCAGCGACGCGCGGATCGCTTCAGCGTCGATGCTCACGCGTTGGCCAGCGCGATGACCGCGAAGCTGCGCTCATCGGTCCCGAGCGCCTCGGCGCGCAAGATCGCGCGCAGCGCGCCCGCGGCGTCGCGCGCGAACGCGACCGCGTCCGGATCGCCGCCGCGCGCAAGCGCCGTCGCGGTCTCGATCAGGTCGTCCGCGGCGCGCGCGATCCCCTCGTGAATCGCGCGCTCGGCGTCGCGCGCCGGGATGCGCGCGCCGGTCGCGCCGCTGGCGAGCATCAGCACGTAGTCGAGCGCCGCCGCCGTCGCGAGAAGACGCGCGCGGTGCCGGTCGACCGCCGGATCGGCGCCGAACTCGCCGACCGCGCGCATCAGCGCCGCCTGCAGCGCGGCGACTAGCTGCGCTCGCTCAGCGCCCACAGCACGGAGATCTGCGTCTTCGAGTCCGGCAGCTCGTCGGCGCGGATCTTGCGCCACAGCTCGTCGACCGAGAAGATGCCGAGCTGCATGTCGGCCTCGCCTTCGTCGAAGCCGCTGCGCTCGCCGATCTCGTAGCCTTCGATCGCGCAGAAGTGGAGCAGCTCGTCGCAGAATCCCGGCGCCGAGAACGCCGACCACAACCGAACGACGCGATGCGCCACGTAGCCCGTCTCCTCGCGCAGCTCGCGCACCGCGGCCTCCTCGGGCGATTCGCCCGGCTCGATGCCGCCGGCCACGACTTCCCAGTTGTCGCGCGCGAGCGGATGGCGATACTGCCGCACGAGCAGCATCTCGCGGGGCGACGGCCGCACGATCACGACGACCGCCTCGGCGTGCTCGACGACCTCCACGTCGTGCGGCTTCCCGTCGCCTTGGCGCAGCGTGTCGACGCGCAAGTTCACGACCTTGCCCTCGTGGACGCGCCGAGTCGCGAGCAGCTCCATTCGCTACACGACCGCCGTGTTCGAGAGCTCTTCGAGCAGCGTCGGGCGGTGCGGCTCCCAGCCCAGGTCGCGCGCGGCCCGGCTCGCGTCGGTCTGCAGGTCGCACGCGAGCGCGTCGGCGTACGGGCCGAGCCGCGCCCGCGCGCTCTCCAGCGCCTCGTGCTGCACGGTGCCGTCGCCGCCGGCGGCGCGCGACGCCGCGCGCGCGATCTCGACGTACGGGATCGACGCGCCGCGCTGCGCGTTGTAGACGCCGTGCGCCGTGCGCCGGTCGACGACGGCGCCGTAGAGCTCGGCCAGCGCGTCGTGGCGCACGGTCGGCCAGCGGTTCGTACCGTCGCCGGCGACGCGCACCGGCCCGTTGCGCGCTTCCGCGACCATTGCGCCGGGCATACCGCCGCCGTCGCCGTAGACGACGCCGGGCCGGATCACGACGGCGCGCAGCCGTCCGTCCTGCGCGAGCACGAGCTGCTCGTGCGCGGGGCGCCAGGCCACGAGGTCGAGCGGCGCCAGCGGCGCGCTCTCGTCGACGACCGCGTCGCCGCGCGAGCCGTAGACCCACACGCCGCTCGTGTAGACCAGCGTGCGGCCCGGCGGCAGCGCGTCGATCAGCGCTTCGAGCGCCGCGCGCTCGAACGCGACGCTCTCCGGCGAGTAGTCGAACGCGCAGTGCACGACCGCATCCGCATGCGCCGCCTCACCGCGCAGCACGTCGACGTCGCGCAGCTCGCCGCGCACCGGCTCGGCGCCGAGCGCGCGCAGCGTGTCCGCGGCGGCGTCGCTGCGCGCCAGCGCGCGCACGGCGTGCGTGCGCCGGCGCAGCTCGCGCACGACGCTCGCGCCGATGAAACCCGTTCCGCCCGTGACGAAGACCGGCATTATCTGATCTCTTCTCCCGGCGCGGTACTGGGCCGCGCGGCGATGGTGACGATGTCGAAGACGAGGGCCGCTTCCGCGGCGGCGATCGTCGCGCCGATCGCCCAGTGCACGTGCAGCCCGATCGCGACGAAGGCGAGCAGCGCGGCGACGAAGTACGTCGCCGCCTTCGTCACGTCGAGCCGCGCGGTCGGGGCGTTCGCGACGAACGCGCGGCGCAGCCCGAGGAACGCGACCGCCACGACGACCGCGAGCAGCGCCGCCGCGAAGATCCGGTGCTGCGCGAGCATCCCGAGCACGATGTTGCCGCCGGCGGCGACCAGGATCGCGATCACGGTCATCCAGACGATCTCGGCGATGCGGCTGTCCTTCACGGCCGGGGCCCTTTCGAGGCCGTCGAAGGACGAACCCGTGCCGACCGAGCTCAGCCCGCACAACGCCCGCCTGGCGCAGGTCCGCGACCTGCGCACCCCGCGCGGCCGCCGGGACGCCGGCCGGTTCGCCGCCGAAGGCCCGACCCTGCTCGACGAGGCCGCCCGCAGCGGCCTGCGCCCGCACGAAATTTACACGACCCCCGACGGCCTGGCGCGCTTCGAGCCGAGCGGTTGGGAAGCCGCCGGCGTCGCGGTCTACGTCGTCCCGGACCGGGCGTTCGCGCGGCTCTCGGACGTCGAGACGCCCACCGGCGTGCTGGCCGTCTTCGACCTCCCGGTCCACGCGGTCGCGGCGATCCTCGGGGCGCCCGGGCTTGTTCTTCTGCTCGCCGGAGTGAACGACCCTGGGAACGCCGGAACCCTGGTGCGCTCGGCCGAGGCGTTCGGCGCGCGCGGGGTGCTGTTCGGGCGCGGCGGTGCCGACCCGTTCTCACCCAAGGTGATCCGTGCCGCGATGGGTTCGGTCTTCCGCCTGCCGGTCGCGTCCGTCGCGGCGGACGAGCTGCTGGCCGCGGCCGCCGCGGCGGGCCGGCCCGTGGTCGCGACCGACCTCGAAGGCGAGGATCTGCGCGTCGTAGGGATTCCGCCCGATGCGGTACTCGCCGTCGGGAACGAGCGGCGCGGGGTGCGCGACTGGCTGCCGGGCTGGGACCGGGCGGTCCGGATTCCGCAGCGCGCGGCGGAGAGTTTGAACGCGGCGGTGGCGGGGAGCATCGTCTTGTACGAAGCCTCGCGCTGTCAAGACCCTTGTCAAGTCGCCGAAAATCGCTGATCTGTCAAGACTTGGCGGCCAAATGGGGTGGTGCTATACTCACCCCTGCCGACGCCAAACCACGCGCGCACCGAAGACAGGAGAGGGAACCGCCGACGCACATGCGCACCTCCGACGTATTCTGGAAATTGTTTAGCACCACGGGCTCGATCAGCGCGTACCTGATGTACCGGCACTTGCATCCCACGCCCGCGAACTGACGCGGGCGGCCCTCGAACGAGGGCGCGATTCAAAAGAAAGTTTGCAGAACGCCCGGTCCTCCAGGACTGGGCGTTCGCGTTTGCATATGACGACGACCGGCATGACTGAACTCGAAGCGAACCTCGCATCGCTGACCGCGCGCTTCCGCGACGCGGTGGCGAACGCGCCGGACGCCCACGCCCTGGACGAGGCGCGCATCGCGTTTCTCGGGCGCAGCGGCGCGATCACCGAGGTCCGCAAAGGCATCGGCAAGCTGCCGCCCGCGGAGCGGCCCGGCGCCGGCAAAGTGATCAACGAGGCGGTGCAGGCGCTCGAGCACGAGCTGACCGAGGCGCTCGCGCGCGTCGAGCGCGCGGCGCTCGAGCGCTCGCTCGAAGACAGCATCGACGTGACGCTGCCCGGGCCGACGGCGAACATCGGCGCGATCCATCCGGTGCGGCAAGTCGCGCTCGACGTCGCGCGCTACTTCACGCGGCACGGCTTCGCGGTCGTGCTCGGGCCCGAGGTCGAGACCGACGCGAACAACTTCGACGCGCTCAACATCCCGCCCGATCACCCGGCGCGCGAAGGGCTGGACTCGTTCTACCTGCGGCCGGATCTCGTGCTGCGCACGCACACCTCGCCGATGCAGGTGCGCGCGATGCGCAAGCACGGCCCGCCGATCGCGATCATCGTCCCGGGCAAGGCGTACCGGCGCGACCAGATCGACGCGCGGCACTTGTACATGTTCCACCAAGTCGAGGGCTTGATGGTCGGGCGCGGCGTCCACTTCGGTCATCTCAAAGGGATGCTAGTCGGGATGTGCCGCGCGCTGTTCGGCCCGTCGGCCGACGTGCGGTTCCGGCCGTCGTTCTTCCCCTTCACCGAGCCGTCGGCCGAGATCGACGTCAAGTGCCCGGCGTGCGGCGGCGCGGGCGGTCAGTGCCGCACCTGCGGCGGGAGCGGCTGGATCGAGCTGGGCGGAAGCGGGATGGTGCATCCGAACGTGCTGCGCGGCGTCGGCTACGATCCCGACGAGGTGACCGGCTGGGCGTTCGGCTGCGGTTTGGAACGCATCGCGATGAAGCGGCACGACATCAACGACATCCGCGCGTTCGTCGAGAACGCGCCGGGCTTCGCGGAGGCGCTGGCGTAACGTGCGCGTTCCGTTAGCCTGGCTGCGCGACTACGCCGATCTTCCCGCGGACGCGAGCGCGATCGTGGCGCGCCTTGCCGCGCTCGGCTTCCCGGTCGACGACGTCGAGGAACGGCCGCGTCTGACGCACGTCGTCGCGGGCCGCATCGTGAAGGTGGAGCGGCATCCGAACGCCGACCGCTTGCAGCTCTGCACGATCGACGCCGGCGCCGGCGCGACGCTGCTCATCGCGACCGCCGCCACCAACGTCGCCGAAGGCCAAACCGTGCCGGTCGCGCGCATCGGCGCGGAGCTGGCGGGCGGGCTGAAGATCGCGCCGCGCAAGATGCGCGGCGTCGATTCGGAGGGGATGCTGATCTCCGCCGAAGAGATCGGGCTGCCGGCCGAGTGGTTCGAGGACGGCATCATGCAGCTCGACGCCTCGATTCCGCTCGGGACGGACGTCGTCGCGCACTTCCGCTTGAGCGAGCCGGTGCTCGAGGTCGACGTGACGCCGAACCGGCCCGACGCGCTCTCGATCGTCGGCCTCGCGCGCGAGCTGGCCGCGTCGTTCGGCGTCCCGCTGCGCGAGCCGGCGACGGCCGTGCACCACGACGGCGACAGCGGCGACGCGCGGGTGACCATCGAGACGCTCGACTGCAAGCGCTTCGTCTACCAGCGGGTGAGCGGCGTGCGCGTGCGGCCGGCGCAGGCGTGGATGCGCATCCGGCTCGCGCTGGCCGGTCAGCGCCCGCTGAACAACGTCGTCGACATCTCGAACTTCGTGATGCTCGAGGTCGGCCAGCCGCTGCACTTCTTCGACTGGGACCGCGTCGCCGGAAAGCACCTGATCGTGCGCGACGCAAGCGACGGCGAGCGCTTCACCACGCTGGACGGCCAAGAGCGCACGCTCGACGCGCGCGCCATCGTGATCGCCGACGAGGAGGGGCCGACGTCGATCGCCGGGATCATGGGCGGTCGGCGCAGCGAGGTCGAGGAGACCACCACCGAAGTGCTGGTCGAAGCGGCGAGCTGGACCGGCCCGCGCATCCGCCGTGCATCCACGATGCTGAAGCTGCGCACCGAGGCGTCGAGCCGGTTCGAGAAGTCGTTGCCGCTCGCGCTCCCCGACCTCGGCGCGGCGCGCGCCGCGCTGCTCCTCCACGAGGAGGGCGCCACCGTGAAGGCACCGTCCGCCGCCGGCCGGCCGGTAACGCCGGCTTCAGCGGTGATGCTGCCCTCGGGCGAGGTCGAACGGCTCCTCGGCTTCACGCTCCCGCTGGACGAGATCGAGCGCGCGCTCCGCTCGCTGGGCTTCGACGTCGCACGCGACGTGCATCACGTCGGCCGTATCGTGCAAGAGATGGCCGCCGGCCGCATCTCCGAGCCGCGCGGCACGATGCTCGAGGTGCGGCCGCCGTACTGGCGCGGCGACGTGCAGATCAGCGCGGATCTCGTCGAAGAGATCGCGCGCGTCGTCGGCTACGACCGCGTGCGGGCCGACGTCCCGGCGGTCGCGCCGCACGACGTCGGCTCGGCGGAGTTCGACCGCGAGATGGAGCTTGCGACGCTGCTCGCCGGCCTCGGGTACACTGAAGTGCTCTCGCTCTCGCTGCAGCCCGGGACGGTCGCGGAAAGCTGGCGCGCGAACGGCATCGCGCCCGACGAGCCGGTCGAGATCGCCAACCCGCTGAGCGAGGACCAGCGCTGGCTGCGCTTCTCGCTGACGCCCGCGCTCCTCGAGTTCGCCGCGCGCGACCGCGGTGCTCGGGCCGGCTCCGACGTCTTGAACAGACCGTACCGCCGGTTTGAGCTCGGGCACGTCTTCGTGAATGCCGCGTCCGGCTCGAGCGGCGGCGTCGAGCCGCACGAGACCGTCCACCTGACCGCCCTGCGCGCGGGACCGCCGCCCGGGTCGCAACCGGTGGCTGACAGCCTCTTCGGACAGTTGAAGTCGGACGTGCTCGCGACGCTGCGCCGCGTCACGGGCACCAATGCGCGCGTCGAGCCCGGTGTGTTCCCGTCGCTGCATCCCGGCAAAACCGCGGCGCTGCACATCGGCGAGACGCTGGTCGGCTACGTCGGCGTCGTCGACCCGCGCCTCGCGCGCGCGTACGAGGTCGCCGACACGACCGCGCTCGCGACGGTGTTCGTCGAAGCGCTGCCGCCGCGCACCGCACCGAAGTACGTCGCGCCGTCGAAGTTCCCGCCGCTCGAGCGCGATCTCGCGGTCGTCGTGCCGCTCGGCGTGCTCGCCGGCGAGCTCACCGACGCCGCGCGCGAAGAGCCGCTGCTGCGCAGCGCGACGGTCTTCGACGAGTATCGCGGACCGCAGGCCGGCGAAGGGAAGAAGTCGCTCGCCCTGCGGATCGTCCTGCAGTCCGACGAAGCGACGCTGACCGACGAGCAGGCGGAGGCGGCGATGCAGCGCATCGTCGAGCGCCTGCGCGAGGGGTTCGGCGCGGTCCTGCGCACGTGACCTGGCCGGATCTCGTGATCGGCGTGATCGCGCTGCTCTTCGGCTTGAAGGGCTGGAAGCGCGGCTTCGTCGGCGAGATCGGGGGCTTCATCGCGCTCGCCGTCTCGATCTGGGCGGCGCTGCACTATCCCGGGACGCTCGACCGGATCATGCGCGACGACTTTCACATCAACGCAGGGAGCGCGCACGTCGCGGGGATGGTCGCGTTCGCGGTGCTGATCTACGTCGTGCTGCTGGTGATCTCGGCGGTGCTCTCGCGCATCGCGAAGCTGCCGATCATCGGCCTCGGCAACGCCGCCGGCGGCGCCGCGATCGGCGTCCTCAAGGCGCTGATCGGCACCTGGGCGGTGCTGTACGTCGCCCTGTTCTTTCCGCTGTCCTCGGACTTGCGCGGCGACCTCCACAAGTCACAAGCCGTCCAGCTCGTCACCGCGGAGAACCCGCAGATCGACGCGATGGTGAAAAGCACGATGCCGTGGTTCGCCCGCCCCTTCATCGAACCGCTCTTCGCCCACCACCGCGTGTAGCGGACGTTTGAACTGCGGCGTCGGGCGGGTATTCCTGGCTCCGAAAGCGGCCGAGCGAGGAGCAGCATGAACATCAAAGAGACGGTCACGCGGGTGTTTCGCAAAGGACGTGGCGCGGACGACGGCGGCGACAACACCGCACCGGCGCCGGCGCCCGACGCGCTGGAGCTGATCAAATCGGACCATCGTGAGGTCGACGCGCTGTTCGCGACGGCGCTCGGCGAGGAGACGCCGGCGGCGCAGCGGCGCTCCGCGATCGCGAAGATCGTGCAGGCGCTGACCGCGCACGCCGAGATGGAGGAGGCGCTGTTCTACCCCGCGCTCCGCAAAGCGGGCGGCAAGGACGAGCGCGACAGCGTGCTGGAGGCGGCCGAGGAGCACGCCGTCGTCAAAGACCTGATCGCGAAGATCGAGGCGAGCACGGGACGCGATGAGACGATCAACGCGAAGGTCACCGTGCTCAAAGAGCTCGTGCACCACCACGTCCAGGAAGAGGAAGGCGAGATCTTCGACGAGGCGCGGCGCGCGCTCGGCAAGGACAAGCTCGAAGCGCTCGGCGCGCAGATGCAGCACTTCAAGGAGCAGGCGATGCGTGCCGGGCGCGGCGGCGGCGCGAGCGCGAAGAAAGCGGCCGCCGCGGGGACACCCTCCGCGAAGAGCATGGCCGCAACGAACGGATCCGGCCGAAAGACCTCCGGCGGGAAGTCGTCCGGACGCAAGACGACGGCAAGCAAAACCTCGGGATCGAAGACGCGCGGCGGGAAATCGGCGGCCGGGAAGACGTCCTCGAAGGAAGGCTCGGCGAAGAAGGCGCGCGCGAAGCGCTAGAACGTCGTGTCGCGGCCGAACGCGACGATGACGCCGTCGATCACGCGGAACCACAGCGACGCGGTTTCCGCGTTGTTCGCGACGACGTAGCGGTAGAGCAGGCTGCCGTCGGTGCCGCGCACCGGCGGCGCCTCGCCGTAGATGCTGCTCAACGCGCCGGCGGGCGTGCCGATCCCGAAACCGGTCGTCGTCTTCGACTCCCGCAGATCCGCTTCGGCGACCCGGAACGGCGGCGCCGAAGCGTTGCCGACCACCGCGACGTGAATCCCCGTCGGCGTGTACTCGCAGGTCAGCGCGGTCTTCGTCTTCGGATCGTACGCCGCCGCGAAACCGGCCATCAGGTCGTCCTTGCGCGCGAACCAGGTCGCTTTCGGGGTCGCCGGTCCGAGCGCGAGCGTGTCGGTCCCGACGCGCTCGAGGCCGCTCGGCGGCGCCTTCGCCGCGGCCGCCGCGGGCAGCCAGGAGATCGTCGTGTCGCGGATCCAGCTCGACGCGTCGTCGGCGGTGATCGGGCCGGTCTCGGTGCGCGGACAGGGCTGCTGCGCGTACGCGAGCGCGCCGGCGTCGCGCGTCGCGGCGATCGGCATCGCGCGGCTGGCGTCGTCGGCGTACGCCGCGAACAGCGCCGGGTTCCCGGCGAAGTGGTCGACGAGGTCGCTGATGCGATGATCGTCGCGCGGGTGGTCGGAGAGCATCTCCAGCGACCCTTTGTGTCCCGCCTGCGCCTGGAACTTCTCCATCATCCACACCAGGCCGTACGGGTTGTAGCCCGCCTTCGCGCACAGGTCCGCGCCGCCCAGGTCCGCGGAGGTCTCGGCTTTGCGCGAGAAGTGCGCCAGCGAGAAGCGCGCGTAGTAGTCGCCCGCGTTGACGGCCGCCGTCGCCAGCGGCGCGTGCACGAGCAGCGACGCGGCGGTCAGTGCGAGGCTCCAGTTGCGCGCGTTGCGCGACTCGTTGATGCCGTCGTGGTGGATGACGTGGTTCATCTCGTGGCACATCACGCCGGCCAGCTCGTCCTTGGTCCGCACCGAGTCGATCAGCCCGGTGTGCACGAACATGTAGCCGCCGGGAACCGCGAACGCGTTGAGCGACTTGTCCTTCACGACGTAGAACCGGAACGGCTCGTCGTACAGCCCGCCGGCCGCGTTCCCGAGCCGCGCGCCGATCGGCTCGATCAGCTTCGCGTACCGGTCGTCGTGCACGATCTTCTTCGACTTCTCGAGCGAATTGTAGAACCGCTCGCCGATCTTGCGCTCGCCCTCGTCGGCGCGCACGGAACCGGTTCCGGCAAGGACGGCCACGACGGCAAGCGCGGATGCCAAATACCGCGCGGCGTGGAAACGGCGCGACTTCATGGGCGGTACGTTCGCCGGGCCGGGGTGACGATCCCGGGCTAAGGAGCCGTCGGGGGCGGGGACGCTTGCTCGGCGACAAAGAAGTACCCGGATCATGGCAACGGGGAAGGCCGAATCGAACGGCGTGCGCGTGAAGGGGACGAGGGTCGCCGCGAAGGGCCGCGTCTACGCCGGCTTGTCGGCGCCCGAGCGGCGCGCCGAGCGGCGCGAACGGCTGCTCGAGGCCGGGCTGCAGCTCTTCGGGACGGCCGGCTTCCAGAAGACGACGATCCCGATGCTGTGCAGCGCGTCGGGCGTGACGGCGCGCCACTTCTACGAGGAGTTCGAGTCGCGCGAGATGCTGCTGCGCACCCTCTACGACCAGATCGCCGAGACCGTGTTCGAGCGCACCGTCGACGCTCTGCGCGACACCGCGCTGAGCCCGGGCGAGCGCATCCGTGAGAGCAGCGCCGCGTACTTCCGGTACCTCACCAGCGACCCGCGCCTGGCGCAGATCTACACGATCGAGGCCGTCGGGATGCACGCCGGGCTGGAGACGCACCGCCGGGCGAAGCGCGAGGCCTTCGTCAAGAAGATGACCAAGGCGGCGCAGCGCGTCGAGACGGAGTCGGTCGACAGCCGGCTGCTCAGCGCCGCGATCGCCGGCGCCGCGCACGACCTGCTGCTCGAGTGGGTGCTCGCGCCGCGGCGGCCGGCGGTCGAGAAGATGATCGACACGATCACGACGCTGTGGGTCCGCACGCTGCGCTTGGACGTGGAGCGCGTCTCGGCATAGGCCGCGCGCCGCGACGGACGCCCTACGCGACCGTCGCCGGCGTCCCCGCCTCGGACTTCGCGCCGCGCGCCGCGATGAAGCGCGCGAGGTGGTAGTCGGCGTCGCCCAGCAGGCGCTCGACGATCGTCATGCGCTTGAAGTAGTGGCCGACCTTGTACTCCTCGCTCATCCCGATCCCGCCGTGGAGCTGGATCGCGTTCTGGCCGACGAACCGGCCCGACTTCGCGACCTGCGCCTTCGCGGCGGAGATGCCGCGGCGCCGCGCGACCGGGTCGCCGTCCTCGCTCAGCGTCATCGCGGCCAGGTACGCCATCGAGCGCGCCAGCTCGAGCTCGATGAACATCTCGGCCATGCGGTGCTGCAGCGCCTGGAACGAGCCGATCGGGACACCGAACTGCACGCGCTGCTTGGTGTACTCGACCGTCGCCTCGAGCATGGTGCTCATCAGGCCGAGCGCCTCCGCGCACAGCGCGCCGGTCGCGTGATCGAGCCCGCGCTCGAGCAGCGCGAGCCCGCCGCCGACCTGCCCGACGATCGTCGCCGGGCCGGTGCGCACGCCGTCGAACCGCACGTTCGCGACGTCGTGGCCGTCCTCGGCCGCGAACGGCTCGCGCGTGACGTTCGGCGCGTCGGCAGCGACTGCAAAGAGGGTGATCTCGTCGCCGGTGCGCGCCGAGACGATCAGCGTGTTCGCGGTCGAGGCGTCGAGCACGCGCACCTTCGTCCCGGTGAGGACGTAGTCGTCGCCGTCGCGCACCGCGCTGGTCGCGACCTGTGCCGGATCGTAGCGCGCGTGCGGCTCCTCGTACGCGACCGCGAAGCGCTCGTCGCCTTCGACCAGCCGCTGCAGCAGCTCGGTGCGGTCAGCCGCGCGCAAGATCGTTCCGGCGAGCACGACCTGGGAGACGTACGGCGCGACCACCAAGCCGCGCCCGAACTGCTCCATCAGCAGCAGCGTCTCGAGCGGGCCGCCGAAGCCGCCGACATCCTCGGGCGCGCCGACCGCGAGCCAGCCCAGCTCGGCGAACGTCGGCCAGTGCTCGCGGCCGGCGTGGTCGCCCGCGGCGAAGCGCGCGACGCTGTCTTTGATCAGCAGTTGCTCGGGTGAAAGCGTGAAATCCATCGTTCCCTACAGTTTGAGGATGCGCTTGGCGATGATGTTCTTCTGAATCTCGTTGGAGCCGGCGTAGATCGACGTCTTGCGGTAGTTGAAGTACTTCGGCGCGACGTGCCGCTCGGCGTACGGTCCCAGCGCGTCCAGCGCCAGCTCGCTGATCGCCTGCTGGATCTCCGTCCCTTTGATCTTCAGGATCGACGACTCGGGACCGGGGCGTTTGCCGGCCGACTCCGCCGCGAGCGTGCGCAGCTCGGTGAACGCGAGCGCTTCGAGCTCGATCTCGACCTGCGCGACGCGCTCGTGCAGCCGGCGGTCCTCGATCCCTTCGTGGGCGAGCGTCTCGTAGAGCGCTTCGAGCTGCTGACGGCAACCCGGGATTCCGGCGGTGCCGGTGCGCTCGTGCTCGAGCAGAAACTTCGCGATGTTCCAGCCTTCGCCCTCACCGCCCACGCGGTTCGTCACCGGCACCTCGACGTTCTCGAGATGGACCTCGTTGATCTCGCGCCCGCCGTCGATCGTCTCGATCGGGCGCACCGTCACGCCGGGCGTCGTCATGTCGACCAGGATGAACGAGATCCCGTCCTGCTTCTTCGCTTCTTGCGACGTTCGCGCGAGCACGAAGATCCAGTCGGCCCACTGCGCGGCAGTGATCCACGTCTTGGTGCCGTTGATGACGTAGGTGTCGCCTTTGCGCTCGGCGCGGGTCTGCAGCGAGGCGAGATCGGAGCCCGAGCCCGGTTCGGAATACCCTTGGCACCAGAACTCTTCGCCGGTGTGGATCTTCGGCAGGTAGCGCGCGCGCTGCTCGTCGTTGCCGAACTCGATGATGACCGGCGCGACCATCGACAACCCGAACGGGAGCAGGCGCGGCGCCCAGCCGAAGCTGACCTCTTCTTCGAAGATGTGCTTCTGGACCGGCGTCCAGCCGGTGCCGCCGTACTGCTTCGGCCAGTTCGGCGCAACCCACCCGCGCTCGGACAGAATCCGGTGCCAGCGAGCGAAGTCGTCCTTCACCATCGGGTCGCCCGCCTGCACCTTGCGGCGGATGTCGCCGGGGAGGCGCTCCGCGATGAACGCGCGCACCTCCTCGCGGAACGCGCGCTCTTCGGGGCTGAACGCCAAGTCCATCGGTTCCTGGTCCTCGTCGTGGAAGGGAAAGAGACAAACGTGTTATTCGACATGGCCGGGCGGGTCGCCCTCATCACCGGGTCGTCGCGCGGGATCGGCCGGGCGATCGCGGAGCGGATGGCGGAAGCCGGCGCCAAGGTCGTCATCTCCAGCCGGAAGGCGGACCCCTGCGAGGAGGTCGCCGCCGGGATCCGTGAGCGCGGCGGCAGCGCGATCGCCCAGGCCGCGAGCATCTCCGACAAGGCGGCACTGCAGGCGCTCGTCGACCGGACGCTGGCCGAGTGGGGCCGCATCGACGTGCTCGTCTGCAACGCGGCGGTGAACCCGTACTTCGGCCCGCTGCTGAGCATCACCGACGACGCCTTCGACAAGATCATGGCGAGCAACGTCCGCAGCAACCTGTGGCTGTGCCAGATGGTGATCCCGCAGATGGCGGAGCGCCGCGACGGCTCGGTGATCGTCGTCTCCAGCATCGCCGGTCTGAAAGGCAACACGCATCTGGGTGCGTACGGCATCTCGAAGGCAGCCGATCTGCAGCTCGTGCGCAACCTCGCGGTCGAATGGGGTCCGCGGAACGTGCGCGTGAACGCGATCGCACCGGCGATCATCCGCACGGACTTCGCGCGCAAGCTGTGGGAAGACCCGCAGATCTACGCGAGCGCGGTGAAAGGCTACCCGCTGCGCCGCATCGGCGAGCCCGATGAAGTGGCGGGCCCGGCGATCTTCCTGGCCTCGAAGGCCGGCTCGTTCGTCACCGGCCACGTTCTCACCGTCGACGGCGGCATGACCATCGGCGGCAGCGAGTAAAGCCTAGGCCACTTTGCGCCCGCACCGCATCGCGACGAACGCGCCGATATCGAACTTCGCGATCCTCCAGGCGCTGCCGCGCATCGCCGACGCGCCGACGTCGATCGGCTATCTCACCGAAGCGCTCGCCGCCGCCGCCGCCTCGACCGGCGACGAGGCGAAACGCCGCATGCAAGCGTTTCTCGACAAGCGCGCCGCGAAGGTGAGCCGCACGTGAACGTCGCGGGGCACGCGGCGCTCGTCACCGGCGGCGCGTCGGGACTCGGCGCCGCGACCGCGCGCCGGCTCGCCGCGCTCGGTGCGAAGGTCGGCGTGCTCGACCGTGACGCGGCGCGCGCGGAAGCCGTCGCGGCGGAGATCGGCGGCACCGCCGCGGCGTGCGACGTGAGCGATCCAGACGGCGTCGCCGCCGCGCTCGAGCGCCTGCGCGCGGCGCACGGCGACGCGCGTATGGTCGTCAACTGCGCCGGGATCGGGACGGCGCGCCGCATGATCGGCCGCGACGGACCGATGCCGCTCGACGAGTTCGAGCGCGTCATCCGCGTGAACCTGATCGGCACGTTCAACGTGACGCGGCTCGCCGCCGCGCCGCTGACGGCGCTCGAGCCGCTCGAGAGCGGCGAGCGCGGCGTCGTCGTGATGACCGCATCGGTCGCGGCGTTCGAAGGCCAGATCGGCCAGTCGGCGTACGCCGCGTCGAAAGGCGGCATCGCCGCGCTCACCCTGCCGCTCGCGCGCGAGCTGGCGCAGTTCGGCGTGCGCGTGCTGACCATCGCCCCGGGGCTGTTTCAAACGCCGCTGCTCGGCGAGCTGCGGCCCGAGGCGCAAGCCTCGCTCGGCGCGTCGATCCCGTTCCCGAAACGCCTCGGCACCGCCGAGGAGTACGCGCAGCTCGTCGTGCACTGCTGCGAGAACGCGTACCTCAACGGTGAGACGATTCGGCTCGACGGCGCGCTGCGCATGGCGCCGCGGTGAGCCCGCCGAGCTCGGCACCGCGGTGACCGCGCCCCACACGGAGACGTTCGCGCGCATCTTGCGATCCCACGTGCCGCCGCGCCCGCCGAAGGGCGCGCGCGGCGAGATCACCGACAAGGGCTCGGTCAACCAGCGCCGCGTGCTGCAGAACCGCCCCGCGGACGTCGCGCGGCTCTACGCCGAGCCGCGCTATCCCGCGATCGTCGTGCGGTAGCGGTCAGGCGATCTCGAACAGCGCCGCGGCGCCCTGGCCGCCGCCGATGCACATCGTCACGACGACGCGCTTCGCGCCGCGGCGCTTGCCTTCGATCAGCGCGTGGCCGGTCATGCGCGCGCCGCTCATCCCGTACGGGTGGCCGATCGAGATCGCGCCGCCGTCGACGTTGTAGCGCTCGAGCGGGATCCCGAGCCGCTCGCGGCAGTACAGCGCCTGCACGGCGAACGCTTCGTTCAACTCCCACAGATCGATGTCGTCGATCGTCAAGCCCTGACGCTCCAGCAGGCGCGGGATCGCGAACACCGGCCCGATCCCCATCTCGTCGGGCTCGAGACCGCTGACCGCCAGCCCGCGGAAGTACCCGAGCGGCTCGATGTTGCGCTGCTCCGCCAGCTTCGCGTCCATCACGACGCAAGCCGACGCGCCGTCGGAGAGCTGGCTCGCGTTCCCGGCGGTGATGAACTGCTCCGGCCCGCGCACCGGCTTGAGCTTCGCGAGACCTTCGAGCGTCGTGTCGGGACGGTTGCCCTCGTCCTTCGTGAGCAGGACGTCTTCGTATGTCCACTCGGGCTCGCCGTTGGTCCCGCCGGAGCCGCCGTTTGCCGACGCGCCGTTCTTCGCGCCTGCCGTGACCAGCGCGTCGACGGGAACCCGCTTGCGCGCCGGCAGCGGAACGATCTCGGCGTCGAAGCGGCCGGCCTGCTGCGCCGCGGCGGTCCGCTGCTGGCTCATCAGCGAGTACTCGTCCTGACGCTCGCGGCTGACGCCGTAGCGCTGCGCGACGATGTCGGCCGTCTCGATCATCGGCATCCACAGCTCGGGCTTGTGCTCGGCGAGATAGTCCTCGCGCAGGCGGAACTTGTTCATCGTCGGCTGCACCAGGCTGATCGACTCGACGCCGCCCGCGACCAGCGCCGGAACGCCGTCGACGATCACGCGCTGCGCCGCGAACGCGATCGCCTGCAAGCCGCTGCTGCAGAACCGGTTGATGGTCGTCCCCGCCGTCGTGACCGGCAACCCGGCGCGAATCGCCGCGATGCGCGCGATGTTGTTGCCGGTCGCGCCTTCGGGATCGGCGCAGCCGAGGATGACGTCCTCGATCTCGGCCGGATCGAGACCGCTGCGCCGTACCGCGTGGTCGATCACGTGCCCGGCCATCGTCGCGCCGTGCGTGTCGTTGAACGCGCCGCGGAACGCTCTGCCGATCGGGGTGCGCGCGGTCGAGACGATCACCGCTTCACGCATGGGCCACATCCTTTCGCTGCTCCGGCGCGGCCGCCGCCGCGCGCTTCCAGGTACCGAAGGTTCCACCGCTCTCCGCGAGCTCGCGCAGCAGCGGCGCCGGCGCCCAGCTCTCGCCGTGCGCGCGCTCGTACGCGCGCAGCTTCTCGAGGATCGCCGGGAGCCCGACCGAGTCCGCCCAGCGCAGCGGCCCGCCGCGCCACGCCGGAAATCCGTAGCCGTAGACCCACACGACGTCGACGTCGCCCGGGCGCGCGGCGATCCCCTCGTCGAGGATCTTCGCCGCCTCGTTGACCAGCGGGAACATGCAGCGCTCGAGGATCTCGTCGTCGCCGATCGTGCGGCGTTCGATCCCCGCTTCGCGCGCGACGCGCGCGATCAGCTCGTCGACGAACGGGTCGGGGACCGGCGTGCGGTTACCGCTCTCGTAGCGATAGTAGCCCGCACCGGTCTTCTGCCCGTACCGCCCCAGCTCGCACAGCTCGTCCGAGACTTTCGAGTAGCGCCCGACCGGCGGCGCGATCGCGTGCTTCCCCTTGCGGATGCGCCAGCCGACGTCGAGCCCGGCCAGATCGCCCATCTGGAACGGTCCCATCGGCAAGCCGAAGTCGCGGATCACGCGGTCCACCTGCTCCGGCGAGGCGCCCTCCTCGAGCAGGAACTGCGCTTCGCGCAGGTAGCCGTGCAGCATGCGGTTCCCGATGAAGCCGTCGCAGTTGCCGGCGACGACGCCGACCTTCGCGAGCTGCTTGGCGATGCCGAGCGCGTGCGCGACCGTCGCCGGCGCGCTGCGCGCGCCGCGCACGATCTCGAGCAGCTTCATCACGTTGGCCGGGCTGAAGAAGTGCATTCCGACGACGTCCTCGGGACGGCTCGTGACGCCGGCGATCGCGTCGACGTCGAGCGTCGAGGTGTTCGTCGCCAGGATCGCGCCGGGCCGCGCGATGCCGTCGAGCGCCCGGAAGACCTCTTGCTTGACGCCCATCTCCTCGAACACCGCCTCGATCACGAGGTCGACGTTCGCGGCCGCGTCGAGCGTCGTCGCGAACGTGATGCGCGCGACGCGCGCGTCCATCTCCGCCTGCGCCAGCTTCCCCTTGCGCACCGTGGCGGCGTAGTTGCCGGCGATGATCCCGCGCGCGCGCTCGAGCAGCTCCGGCTGCAGGTCGACCAGCGTCACCTGAACGCCCGCGTTCGCGCAGGCCATCGCGATCCCGGTCCCCATCGTGCCGCCGCCGATGACGGCGGCGGTCGAGACCGCGAACGGAGGCGGGACCGAGCCGTCGGCGAGCTTCGCCGCCTCGCGCTCGGCGAAGAACAGATGGATGCGCGCCTTCGCCTGCTCCGAGCCGAGCAGCTCCACGAAGCGCTCGCGCTCGCGCGCCAGACCTTGCTCGAACGGCAGGCCGAGCGCGTCTTCGACGCACGCGATCGCACGCTGCTCGGCGAGGCCGCCGCGCGCCTCGGGCTGCGCGCGGCCCCGCGCCGCGGCGAGCGCGGCGTCGTCGCGGCTCGCGCTCAGCGCGCTCACCTTGCGGCGCGGTTTCCCGGCCAGCGTGCGCGCCAGCGCGGCGGCCGCGGGGATCGCGTCCTCCTCGACCGCGTCGACGAGCCCGCTCGCCTTCGCCCGTCCGGCGTCGACGGGCTCGCCGCCGGCGATCATCTCCAGCGCCGCGCCGGCGCCGATCAGCCGCGGCAGGCGCTGCGTCCCGCCCGCGCCGGGGAGCAGTCCTCGTTTGATCTCGGGGACGGCCAGCCGCGCCGGCGGCGCGGCGACGCGGTAGTCGCAGGCGAGCGCGACCTCCAGGCCGCCGCCCATCGCGACGCCTTCGATCGCCGCGACGACCGGCTTCGCCGAGGCGTCCAGCGCGTCGATCAGGTCGCGCGCGTTCGGCCGCGGGGGCGGGCTGACGCCGAAGCCCTTCATGTCGGCCCCGCCGCTGAAGGTGCCGTTCGCCCCGGCGAGCACGATCGCGCTCACGGCGGGGTCGGCCTGCGCCGCTTCGAGCGCCGCCAGCACCGGACCGACCGACTGCGGGCCCAGCGCGTTCACCGGCGGGCTGTCGATCCGGACGATCGCCACGCCGCCTTCAACTGTAAGGGTCATCTCGCTCCGTTCCTCCGGCGGCTGCCCTTCGCGCGACTCGCGAGCGCGCCCTGGGATCGGGAAAGACTGCTTATCGGATGCTTGGGACGGACGGCCAAGAATCGCGCCGGATACGGCCCGGATGCCCATTTTCATTTGACAAGGAGCCGTTCCGAATGCTAATGCTTGCATAACCCATTCGGAGGGGAAAGAAATATCGCCCGCGCGCGACCTGGACGAGATGCGACACGATGCAGCGTCCGGTGTTTCGCGCGGAGTCAACCATTTCAGCCCTCGAAACCGTGGAGGCCATAAACGGTGCGTGTCCCGATCCATTCCCTGGCGTCGATCCGTACGGCGATCGGCCGTAGCGGCGCCGCAGCGCTGGCCGTCGCCGCGCTGACGTTTTCCATGACCTCGATCGGTCAGGCGCAGACCGCGCCCGCCGACGAGACGACGACCACCGCCTCGGCGCCGATTCTGGCGCCGGCCGGCCAGGCGCCGCTCGACCAGGCGTCGCCGAACCCCGCGGCCTCGCCCGCGGGCCAATCGAACCCGCGTTCCGGCGCGCCCAACGCGCCGCAGCCCGGCAGCGCGCAGAGCCCGTCCGGCGGCCCGTCCGCCACGCGCGCCACGCCCGCGCCGGCGCGCCCGCTCGGCCACTGGCCGATCATCGACTTCGTCGTCACGTTCACGCAGCCGGCGTACTACACGAACATGACGCAGCTGCCGGCCTACGACCCGATCGACCTCGGCGGCACCGTCCGCATCCCGATCACGCGCAAGCTCAACCTGCTGTTCGACCGGATCACGGAAGGCACGATCAACCAGCCGCTGGAGCGCTCGGCGGTCTTCGCGACGGCGAACAACAACGGCACCTGCATCACCCTGCCGTGCGCGTTCACGCTGCCGAAGGACACGCGCGACATCATCCTGCAGTACCACGCGACGTACGCGTTCGACCGCTTCGTCACGATGGACGTCGGCAACTCGTTCCGCCACCGCGTGTTCTCGAGCGGTTCGGGGACGAACTTCGCGCTCTTGACGAACATCAGCGCGCAGCCGTTCCCGTACACGCTGAGCTCGACCGAGCACCACTTCTCGTACCTGACCGTCAGCTACACGACGAAGCCGTGGAAGAACTTCTGGAACAGCCAGTTCGTCTTCAGCGAGTCGGGTGACGTGCAGAACGTCGACCATCACGTCGCGATCCTCTGCACTGCGGCGATGATCGCCGGCAACCTCAACCAGTGCGGCGGCCGCCTCGTCAACCAGGTCGGCTACCTCGACGAACGCCCCGGGACCGACAAGTTCTACGAGACGACCCAGGGCGTCACGTGGATCCTGCCCGTGGACCCGCGCCACGGCACGACGTTCACGCTGAACGAGCGCTGGGGCTACCTGAACTTCTACGAGAACACCCCCTACCCGTGGCGCTGGGCCAGCGCGCTGACGTACCAGCTCAACAAGCGCTTCAGCCCGGGCTTCACGCTCGCGATGCGCCACTCGGACTTCCACGAAGCGACCGGCTCGGGTGCGCCGTTCGCGCCGCCGAACGTCATCCACGTCGGCTCGTGGGATCTGATCGGCACGTTCCACCTCGACACGAACACCTGGTTCCACTAGTCCGCAGCAACGGCAGAAACGAACGCCCGGGAGCTCGCGCTCCCGGGCGTTTTCAACTCAGCGCGAAGCTGCTGCTTCAGTAGCCGAGGTACGAGCGGCGGACGCGGTCGTTCTTGGCCAGCTCGTCGCTCGCGCCGGAGACGGCGACGCGGCCGGTCTCGAGCACGTACGCGTGGTGCGCGACGGCCAGCGCGACGGTGGCGTTCTGCTCGGCGACCAGGATGCTGATCCCGTCGCGCTCGTTGATCGTGCGCAGCAGCGCGAAGATGTCCTGGACGATCTTCGGGCCGAGCCCGAGCGACGGCTCGTCGAGCAGCAGCAGTTGCGGCCCCAGCATCAGCGCGCGCGCGATCGCGAGCATCTGCTGCTCGCCGCCGCTCAGCGTTCCGGCCTGCTGGTGCTTGCGGTCCTCGATCCACGGAAAGTACTCGATCGCCTTCGCGTAGCGCTCGCGCACCCGCGCGCGGCCGCTCACCGCGTACGCTCCGAGCGCGAGGTTCTCCCAGACCGTCAAGGCGCTGAGCGTGCCGCGGCCTTCGGGGACGTGCGCGATTCCGAGCCGTGCCGCGTCCTCCGGCGCGCCGGTCAGCGGCTTGCCGTCGAACATGACGGTACCCGACGCTCTGATCGCGCCGGTCATCGCGCGCAGCGTGCTGGTCTTGCCGGCGCCGTTGGCGCCGAGCAAAGCGACGATGCCGCCGCGCGGGACGGCGATGTCGACCCCGTGCAGCGCCTCGATCTCGCCGTAGCGCGCGCGCAGGTCGCGCGCTTCGAGGATCGTCTGCGTGGCGACGTCAGACGGTGCCAAGATAGGCCTCGATCACCGCGGGGTTCGCGCGCACCGTCTCGGGGTTGCCGTCGGCGAGCGTCTTGCCCGACGCCAGCACGACGATGTGGTCGCACACGTTCATCACCAACTGCATGTGGTGCTCGACCATCAGGATCGTGGTCGAGAACTCGGTCGCGATGCGCCTGATCGTCGACCCGAGCGTCGCGACCTCTTCGTGGCTGAGCCCGGCGGCCGGCTCGTCCAGCAGCAAGAGCTCCGGTTTCGCCATCAGCGCGCGCGCCAGCTCGACGTTCTTGCGCGTCCCGAACGGCAGCCCGCTCACCGGCCGGCGCGCGGTCTCCCCGAGACCGAGCCGCTCGAGGATCTCGACCGCCTCGCGCGCCGCCGTCGTCTCGGCGGCGTACGCGCTCAGCCCGGGGAAGCGCGCGTGCCCGCCGACCATCACGTTCTCGAGCGTCGTCATGTGGTCGAACAAGGCGACGTTCTGGAACGTCCGCGCGATCCGCTGACGGGCGATCTGCTGCGGCTGCAACCGCAGCAGATCCTCGCCCTTGAACACGATCTCGCCGGAGGTCGGCTGGTAGAGCCGCGTGATGCAGTTGAAACAGGTCGTCTTGCCGGCGCCGTTCGGACCGATCAGGCCGGTGATGTGGCCCTCGGCGACGTCGAAGGAGACGTCGCTGAGGGCCGTGATCCCGCCGAACCGGATCGTGAGGTTCCGAACGGACAGCAGCGGCACCGCCATGCTGGAGGCTACTTCGCCGCCATCGTCATCGGCCGCGTGTCGGTGAGGATCCCGGTCGGCGACCAGTCCGTGCCGAGCCACTTCGCCGCGATCATCTGCGTGATCGGGAAGCGGTTGTTCGGCGAGGTGCGGATCACCACACCCGGATAGACCAGCGGGTTGTCCTTCTCGACCAGGTTCGCGGCGATGTCCATGACCTTCTTGCGGGTGAGGTCTTTTCCGGCGCGCTTGAGCACGTCGACCATCGTGTAGGCGATCGAGACGCCGTACAGGTAGTTGCCGTCTTCCTTGTCGGCGGACGGGAGATACTTGGTCATGATCTCCTCGTACAGCTTCATCCCTTTGTCGCCGGCGTAGCGCGAGTGGTTCGCCGGGTCCTTGAGATAGATCGTCGTGACGATGCCGTTGAGGAACGACGGCCCGCCCGCTTTCGCGGCGGCGCGCATGTACGGGATCGCATTCGCGACGTTGTTCAGGTAGATGGTCGGGTGCCACGATTGCTGGGCGGTGGCGACCATCGACTGGATCGCGAACTTCGGCGTCGCGAAGATCATCAGGGTGTCGGCGCCCGACGCCTTGAGCGTCGCGATCTGCGAGCTCACGTTCGGATCGCTCGTCTCGTACGACGCCATCTTGACGATCATGTTCTGGTTCTTCGCGCCGAGGCCGCGCTTGAGCCCGTTGTTCATGTCCTCGCCGTAGTCGTCGTTCTGGTAGATGACTCCGATCTTGGCCTTGGGGTGCTCGCGCAGGATGTCTTGCGCGTACAGGATCCCTTCGGACTGGTAGTCGGGCTGCCAGCCGATCGTCCACGGGAACTGCTTGGCGTCCTTCCCCCACGTGGTCGCGCCGGTCGCGACGAACATGTGCGGCACGCCGTTCTGGTTCAGATACGGGCGGATCGCGGTGTTGACCGCGGTGCCGAGCGTGTCGAAGATCGCGAAGACCTTCTCTTGCTCGACGAGCTGGTGGACGAGCTGGACCGCCTGCGGCGGGCTGTACCCGTCGTCCTTGTCGATCCACTTGATCTTGCGGCCGTTCACGCCGCCGTGATCGTTCACGTAGTCGAAGTACGCGCCGATGCCTTTGCCGATGTTGCCGTACGCCGACGCGGGACCGCTGTACGGATGCGTGCCGCCGAGAACGATCTCGGTCGCGCTGACGCCGGGGTCGGCCGCTTCGACGGGCGCGGTCGCGCTCGCCGTGACGGTGAGCGAGAACGCCACCGCGCAGATGCCGGCCGCAGCCTTTCTAACGCTTGGGATCACTGATACCTCCGATTGCGCCGAGCGGCGCGGACGTGGCGATGGGGGACGCTTCGGGCGCCGACGGCGGCGCGGGACGGGAAGCGAACCGGCGCGCGAGCTGCACCAGCCCGCCGGCGATCCCGTCCGGGACGAACATCATAACGAGAATCAGCGCGACTCCGTACACCACGCTCGGCGCGCCGGCATTGATCTGTTGCGCCACCAAGGGCAGGAACTCGACCACGAGGCCGCCGATCAGCGCGCCCCAGAAGGTCCAGATACCGCCCAGCACCGCGCCGATCAGCAGCGTGATCGAGAGCGCGAAGCTGAAGCTGTCGGGGCTGACGAACGCGGTCGGGATCGCGTAGAACCCGCCCGCCACGCCGGCCAGCACCGCGCTCCAGCCGAACGCGAGCGTCTTGTAGACGTACGGGTTGACGCCGAAGGAGACGGCCGCGACCGGGTTGTCGCGCAGCGCGCGCAGCGCGCGCCCGAACTTCCCGCGCACGATCAGCGCCGAGACGAGGAAGGCCAGCCCGGCGACGGCCCAGGTGACGTAGTACAGCCAGCGCTGAGGATCGAGCGGGATGCCGGCCGGCACCGTGACCGGCTGCAGCGACATCCCGCCGAACCCGCCGGTGATCGACTTGTAGTGCTTGAGGAACGACGGCGTCGCGACGGCGAGCGAGAACGTCGCCAGCGCGAGGTAGACGCCGGCGAGCCGCAGCGCGACCAGCCCGATCAACAGGCCGAACGCGCCGCACGCGACGGCCGCCAGCAGCACGCCGGCCCAGTACGGCCATCCCGCCGCGTGCGCGAGCACCGCGACGACGTAGCCGCCGAGCGCCATGAACGCGCCGTGCCCGAGCGAGATCTGGCCGTTCATCCCGGTCAGGATGATCAGCCCCAGGATCGCGATCGTGTACGCGGCGACGAAGATCAGGTCGAAGACGACGAACGACGGCACGATCCACGGCAGCACCGCGATCACCGCGACGGCAATCGAGACGCGGATCATCGCCGCGCGGCTGAGCCCGGTCAAACGCGCTGCACCGAGGGTCGGCCGAACAGACCCGACGGCCGCACGACCAGGACGAGCACGATGATCGCCAGCGCCGCCGCGAGCCGCAGCTCGTTGCCGATCACTTCGACGTACGTGCCGAGCAGGTTGATCGCCACGCCGAGGACCAGCCCGCCGACGACCGCGCCGATCGGGCTCTCGATCCCGCCCAGCACCGCGGCGGCGAACGCGTAGACGATGATGCTCTGCATCATGTTCGGGTCGAGGAACACGACCGGCGCGATCATGATCCCGGCGATCGCGCCGACGACCGCCGCCAGCCCCCAGCCGAGCGCGAGCATCCAGCCGACGCGGATCCCCAGCACGCGGCTCTGCTCGGGATAGAGCGCCGCCGCGCGCATCGCCAAGCCGAGCTTCGTCTTCTGGAAGAAGAGCGAGATCAGCCCCAGCGTGACGAGCGAGACGGCGATGATCCCGACGTCCTGCGCCGAGAAGTTGACGCCGAGGATGTTGATCGGCGTCGGCGGGAACGGCGGCGGCGGCGACTTCACGATGTAGCCCCAGATCCAGCCGGCCAGCCCGTTCAGCGCGATGAACAGCCCCAGCGAGACGATCACCAGCGTGAGCTGGTTGGCGCGCTCGACCGGCCGGATGACCACCCGCTCGATCAGCACCCCGCCCGCGAACGCGATCACCAGCGTCGCGCCGAACGCGAGCCAGACCGGCAGCCCGAACTGGACGAGCTGCCACGCGACGTAGGTGCTGAACATCGCCATCTCGCCCTGCGCGAAGTTGATGATGCCCATCGCCCGGTAGATGAGGACCAGCGCCAGCGCCACGCTCGCGTAGATCGAGCCGGTGGCGAGACCGCTGACGATTTGTTGTGCCAAGTCGTGCAGAGCGGTCGACCTCCTGGGACGTGCCGGAACACGAGCGTCAGTTCGGGGGACCTACGAGGGATTGGGAAAAGTGCTTCGTCGGACTGAAGCGTTCCTCCGCGACGGCGCCCGCATGCCGCAGAAAACTTGCCGTTGCTACACCGCCGCGGGCTGGCCGGCCTCCAGGAAGACTTTCAGCGCGGCTTGCACGCCGAGCCCGACGTGGATGTGCGCGCCCGATTGGAGCAGCGCGATCTCGAGCGCGCCGAGCGCGCCCAGGATGTCGGTCTGCGTGAGATCGCCCATCGTGCCGATGCGAATGATTTTGCCCTTGAGCTCTTTCTGGCCGCCGCCGATCACGACGCCGCGCGACTCGCGCAGGCTGGTGCGGATCGCGTCGCCGTCGATCCCGTCCGGCACGCGGACCGCGACGACCGTCGGCGAGTGCGCGTCCGCGCGCGAGAACAGCTCGAGGCCCAGCGCTTCGGCCGCGGCGCGGATCGCGCGCGCGTAGCGCGCGTGCCGCTCGTGCACGGCGGCCGCGCCGGTGCGCTCGAACTCCTCGAGCCCGGCGTCGAGGCCGAAGACGATCGAGACCGGCGGCGTCCACGGCGTCTGCCCGAGCGCGTCGAACGCGCGCGCCTGGCGCAGGTCGAAGTAGAAGCGCGGCGCGCGCAGGTTCGCCTCGATGCGCTCCCAGGCGCGCGCCGCGACCGCGACCATCGCGAGCCCGGGCGGCACCGCGAGCGCTTTCTGCGAGGCCGTCACGACGATGTCGAAGCCCCATTCGTCCATCGCGAACGGGCTCGCGGCGAGGCCGCTGACCGAGTCGACGACGGTGTACGCCCCGGAGCCGCGGATCGCGCCGGCCAGCGCGGCCAGGTCGTTCTGCGCGCCGGTCGAGGTCTCGTTGTGGGTCAGCAGCACGCCGTCGAAGCGCTTGCCGTCGCGCGCGCGCAGCCGCTCGCGCAGCGCCTCCGGATCGGTCGCGGCGCCCCACGGCGCGTCGAGGATCTCGACCTCGCAGCCGAACGTGCGCGCGATCCCGATCAGCCGCTGCCCGAAGACGCCGATCGGGCACGCCAGGACGCGGTCGCCGGGCCCGAACAGGTTGGCGACGGCCGCTTCGAGGCCGCCGGTGCCGGACGCGCCGAGGATCAGCACGTCGGCCGACTCGGTGCCGAAGACCGGGCGCAGCCGTTCGGCGATCCGCGCGAGGAGCGCCTTGAACTCGGGCCCGCGGTGGTCGATCATCGGCTGCGCCGTCGCGGCGAGCACCGATTCGGCGACGGTCACGGGACCGGGGATGAACAACAAACTCTTCGACACGGCTGCTCCGGCGGGCGTTCGGCGCTGCGCGGTGTATTCGCAGACTCGATGGAGTCCCCCGGTCGCCGCATCCGGCTCACGGCGTATTCGTCCTGCGCGGGTTGAGCGAGTAAAGTCGGCGCCGCCGACCTGGCGCAGGTCCTGCGCCGCTTGCCGCCCGTGACGGACGCGAACGTCCTCGTCGGACACGCGACGAACGACGACGCCGGCGTCTACCAGCTCTCCGACGATCTGGCGCTGGTCCAGACCGTCGACTTCTTCACGCCCGTCGTCGACGACCCGTACGACTTCGGTCGCATCGCCGCCGCGAACGCGCTCAGCGACGTCTACGCGATGGGCGGGAAGCCGCTGACCGCCCTGAACATCGCGGCGTTTCCGGTCGAGACGCTGGGGACCGAGGTGCTGGCCCGCATCCTCGAAGGCGGGGCGGCCGTGGCGGCCGAGGCGGGGGTCGTCATCGTCGGGGGGCACACGATCAAGGACGACGAGCCCAAGTACGGGTTGGCCATCACTGGAACCATTGCGCCGAGTCGGGTCGTTAGAAACGGCGGAGCCCGTCCCGGCGATCTGCTGCTTCTCTCAAAACCCGTCGGGACGGGTGTCCTGACCACCGCGCGCAAGCGCGATCTCATCGACGACGCCGCGCTTCAGCCGGCGATCGATCAGATGGTGCGGCTGAACGACCGCGCCGCGCGCGCGATGCTCGCGCACGGCGCGCACGGCGCGACCGACGTCACGGGCTACGGCTTGATCGGTCACGCCGGCGAGATGGCGCGCGCGTCCCGCGTCGCGCTGGCGATCGACGCGCGCCGCGTCCCGCTGTTCGAGGGCGTGCTGGCGCTGATCGCGCGCGACGCCGTCCCGGGCGGGACGCGCGACAACCTCGCCGAGCACGCGGCGTTCACCACGTACGCGGACGACGTCGGCGAAGCGCTGCGCATCGCGCTCTCCGACGCGCAGACGTCGGGCGGATTGCTGATCGCGATCCCGCGCGACGGCGCGCAGCGCGTCCTCGACGAGCTCGCCGATCTCGGCACGGCGGCGGTCATCGGCGAAGTGCTCGACGGGCCGCCCGGAACGGTGATCGTTCGCTAGCGCTCGCCCGCAAGCGGCGCGAGCGCGAGCTCGCGGCGGAGGTAGCGCCGCACGTCGTCCGCGCGCATGTCCGCGTCCAAGCTGCCGACGAGCACGCCGTCGGCGTCGAGCACGAAGACCCGGGTCTCGTGCGCCGCGACGTCTTCCGGCCGCGCGATCGGGCGCATGCCGAGCGCGGTTTCGTTGGCCACCAGCACGCCGATCGCGCCGGTGGCCGCTTCGACGCCGCCGAACCGGGCCGCATAGCGCGCGACCACGCCGCGTCCGTCGTGCCACGGATCGACGTCGACGAACGTAACGCGGACGGATGTCGCCGCGGCGTTTCGACCCGGTTCGTTCACGCCGGCGCCGGGCGCGACGGCGTCAGTGAGCGTGCGCAGCGTCAGCGGACAGCGCTCGGCGCAACCGACGTAGCCGAACACGACGAGACGCGGCCCGCGCGCGAGCGAGACCGGAGCGCCATCGCTCGCGCGCACCAGCGGAGTCTCCGACGCGCGGTGCACCGCGGCGAAGCGAAAGCCGTCCGCGCCGCTGCGCGCGCCCAGCCAGGACACGCCGGCGAGCGCGGTCAGGCCGAGCGCGCCGGCGAGCACGCGCAGGACCGCCCGGCGCGCACCGCCGCGCCGACGGTCGGCAACCATCACGCTGCCGCCGGCGCGGTTCGCGCCGCGAAGCGGATCGGCACGTTGAGCAGCGCCGCGGCGTAGCCCACGACGACCGTCGCGATCCAGACCGGCCAGTACGAGCCGGTGAGCTGCAGCGAAAGCCCGCCGCTGAGCGCGCCGAGAAAACCGCCGAGTTGATGACCGACGAAGCACACGCCGAACAGCGCGCCGAGGTTCGGCAGCCCGTGCAGCCGCGCGATGACCGCGTTGGTGAGCGGCACGGTGCCCAGCCACGTCAGCCCCATCACGACCGCGAACACCAGCGTCGAGAGCGTCGACACCGGCACGACGAGATAGACCACCGTCGCGCTCGCGCGCACGGCGTACAGACCGGCGAGCAGCTTCTGCGGCGGCACGCGGTCGGCGGCGCGCCCGAACGCGAAGCTCCCGATCACGTTGAAGAAGCCGATCGTCGCGAGCGAGGCGGCGGCGACGTTGGCGCCGATGTGGCACGCGACCAGATAGCCGGGCAAGTGCACGCCCATGAACGCGAGCTGGTAGCCGCACGCGAAGAAACCCGCCGTCAGCAACAGGAAGTTCGGATCGCGCAGCGCGGTCCGAATCGCGGCGCCCGTCGACGCGGCGGGACCGGTCGGCGGCGAGCCCGTCGTACCGATCGTGGGCGCGCCCGGGGCCGACGCGTTCGCTCGCGGACGGGGTCGCCGCAGGGCGAGCCCGACCGGCGCGGCGGCGAGCGCGACGGCCGCCATGACGAGCAGCGCGGTGCGAAAGCCGGCGTGATCGATCGCGCCTTGCGCGATCGGAACGAGCGCGACTTGGCCGAGCGAACCGCCCGCGGCCGCGAGCGCGACCGCGGTCGCGCGCTGCGTCGTGTCGGCGGCGCGGCTCACCGACGAGATCACCACCGCGAACGTCATCGCGGCTTGTCCGAGACCGACCAGGATCCCGAAGCCTGCGACGATCGCGAGCGCGTCCGGGCGCAGCGCCACGGAGAGGATGCCGAGCGCGTACAGCACCGCGCCGCCCGCGACGACCGGTGCGGGCCCGAACCGGTCGGTCAGCGCACCCGCGAACGGCTGCGCGAGACCCCAGACCAGATTCTGCAGCGCGATCGCGAGCGAGAGCAAGCCGACGGTGACGAGATGCTCGCCGGCGATCGGTCCGATGTAGAGCCCGAACGTCTGCCGGATGCCGAGCCCGACCGAGATCACGAGCGCGCCGCCCGCCACGACGCCGGCGATGGAACGAAGGTTGGCCATGCGCCGCCGTACCTGGGCGCCGGTAGACCGCCCTGTGTACTGCGCCGCACCCGGTTGAAGTAGCCGGCGGCGCGCACTCCGAACGCGTCGGCGTGCGCTACGACGCGATCGTGCTCGGTCTCGGCGGGATGGGCAGCGCGGTCGCCGCGCACGCCGCGGCGCGCGGGATGCGCGTGCTCGGCCTCGAGCGCTTCACGCCCGCGCACGACTTCGGCTCGTCGCACGGCGAGACGCGCATCATCCGCCAGGCGTACTTCGAGTCGCCGGACTACGTGCCGCTGCTGCGCCGCGCGTACGAGCTGTGGGACGCGCTCGCGGCGCGCACCGGCAGCGTGCTGCGCGCGCGCACCGGCGGGCTGTTCGCCGGCCGGCCCGAGACGCCGGTGGTGGCGGGAACGCTCGCCAGCGCACGGCAGTGGCAGCTCGCGCACGAGGTGTACGACGCGCGCGAGCTGCGGCGGCGCTTTCCGATGCTGACGCCGCGCGACGACGAGATCGCGGTGTACGAAGCGGTCGGGGGCGCGCTGTTTCCGGAAGCCGGCGTGCGCGCGCATCTCGACGACGCGGCCGGCGCGGGGGCGGAGCTGCGGTTCGGCGTGCGCGCGAGCGGCTGGGACGCCGGCGACGGCGGCGTGCGCGTCGCGCTCGACGACGGCACGCACGCCGACGCCGAGCGGCTCGCGCTGTGCGCCGGTCCGTGGTTCGCGCGCATCGCGCCGGATCTCGGGCTGCCGCTGCGCGTCGAGCGCAACGTGCAGTTCTGGTTCCAGCCGCTGGACCGCGACGCGGTGTCGCCGGAGCGTTTGCCGATCTACGCGGTCGAGCGCGACGGCGACCGGATGTTCTACGGCTTCCCGGACTTCGGCGGCGGCGCGAAGGTCGCGCACCACGGCAGCGGCGCCGAAGCCGACCCGGACGCGCTCGACCGCAGCGCCGGCGACGACGAGATCGGCGCCGCGCGCGCGGCGCTGGCGTCGTTCGTGCCCGCGGCGGCGGGGCCGTTTCTGCGCGCGGCGCCGTGCATGTACACGCTCACGCCCGACGAGCACTTCGCGATCGGCGCGCACCCGCGCGCGCCGCGCGTCGTCGTGGCGGGCGGGTTCTCCGGGCACGGCTACAAGTTCGCGCCGGTCGTCGGCGAGATCGTCGCCGCGCTGCTCGCGAACGAGCCGCCGCCGTTCGCGCTCGATCTCTTCGCACCGGGACGCTTCGCCGGAACGTCTGCCGCTCGGCCGGGCTGACGAGGCCGACGCCGGTACGAGCGCGAACGCAGCGGACCCCTTGTCGTCGTCGCGAGAGCGGCTGGAGCTTCACTTGGCAACTCGCGTTTTCGGCCCGCACGTGTCGGGTCTCACGGTGCTCGGCATCCACATCGGCGCCACCACCGAGGTCTTCCGCGCGGACGGTCAGCCGGTGCCGCAGTCGCTCAGCGTCGTGATCTCGCCGCCGCTCGGGCAGAGCGGCACGATCTCGAGCGTCGCCAACGGCCAGAGCACGACGGTGCAGGCGTCGCCCGGCATCTCGGTGACCGGGACGATCGACAACTGCCGCAACGAAGGCGGCAACCCCGCGCTGTTCGTGTTCCAGGTCGTGCTGCGCGCGTCGGGCTCGGTGCGCGTCGGACCCTTCCACATCCCGGTCAGCGCGCAAGTCGACGCGTTCGACGTGCACGTCGCGGCCGACGCCGCCGTTCACGACCAGATCGTCGCCGCGCACGGCCAAACCGGCTGACGCCCTTGCCGTGACCGTTCGCGGCGTGAAGGGATGCACGCCATGAACGTCAGCACGGTTCGCTACGGCTCGCTCGTCGTGCCGCTCTGCGCGCAGCGCCACGTCGCCGCCGCGCTCGGCTATCTCATGCGCGACCCGGCCGCGCGGCACGCGGTCGAGCGCGCCGAGCGCTGCCGCACGCCGCACCGCATCGCGATCGACCATCACGGCCGCGACGCCTACGTCCCGAGCACGCACACGATTCGCTGGGACCCGCACAGCGCGATGCGCGTCGGCAACGGCCGGCAGTCGCCGGCGCTCGGCCTTCTGCACGAGCTGGAGCACGCGCTCGGCGACCGGCGTTTCGCGCGCCTGCAAGGCCTGAAGGACCGCGCCTACGACGACGCCGAGGAGCGGCGCGTCATCACGGGCGTCGAGCGGCACGCCGCGCGGACGCTGCACGAGGGCGTCCGCCGCGACCACCGCGGCACGCTCTACCCGGTGCGCGAGCCGACGATGCGCTGAGCGCGGCGCGGAACCATCATCAGCGCGACGCCGGCGACGATCACCGCGCCGGCCAGGGCTTCGAGCGGCGTGAAGCGCTCGTGGAAGAGCAGCATGCCGAGGATCACCGCGACGATCGGGTTGACGTAGGCGTAGGTCGATGCGAGCGCGGTGCTGGCCGCCTGCATCGTGTAGAGATACGCGCTGTACGCGAACAAGCTGCCGCAGATGACCAGCCACGCCAGACCGCCGAGCGACGCGCCGGAGACGGCGTGCACGTCGAGCGCGCGCCACTGCCCGAACACCGCCGCTTCCAGCGCGAGCAAGACGCCGCCGGCCAGCATCTGCAGCGCGGTCGCGAGGACCAGGCTGCGGGGGCGTCCCGACCGCCGCTGGTAGATCGAGCCGAACGACCACGCGACGCTCGACAGCAGCGCGAGGACGACCGGCCACAGCGGAAGCGCGCTCGACGCCTTCGGCTGCAACAGGAGCCCGAGTCCGGCGAAGCCGAGCAGCATCCCGGCCAACGCCAGACGCGTGGGGCGCTCGCCGCCCCACGCGAACGCGATCAGCGCCATCCACATCGGCGAGAGCGAGAGCAGCAGCGAGTTGATCCCGGTCGGCAAGAACTGCACCGTCCACGCCGTGACGCCGTTGCCGAGCAGCAGCAGCACGCTGCCCGTGACCAGCGCGCCGATCAGGTCGTCGCGCGTCGGCCTCGCCTTGCCGCGGGCCAGCGAGATCAGCAACAGAATCGCGCCGGCGATCAGAAACCGCCACGACGCCATCACGAACGGCGGGATCGTCGCGACGGTGTACCGCATCGCCGCGAACGTCGAGCCCCACAGCAGCCACACGGCCGCCACCGCCACGAGCAAGCGGACGTCGAACCGCGACACGGTGCCCCCGCCGTCCGGTCCGATGCCGACGCCCGGCGGACATGCCTCCACGGTCCGTTCGATCGTTCCGCTCGTCACGTTTCGCACGACGTACCCCGCCGCGCGTACGGTTGCGGACGCACGCGCGACGAGCGTTCAATTCGCGATTCAGCGCGGCGGCGCGCGGGAAATTCAGCGGCGTGTCGTTTGAACTCTGGGCTTCGCCCGATCCGACCGTCGCCCGCATCGACGAACGGCGCACGCGCGATCAACTGCGCGACACGGGACACGAGGAGCGCGACGGCGACGTCGATCTGCTCGCCGATCTCGGCGTGACCGCGACGCGGTACCCCGTCCTGTGGGAGAAGGTCGCCCCGCACGACCCCGAGACCCGCGACTACGCGTGGGCCGAGCGCCGGCTGCGCGCGCTGGCCGAGCGCGGCGTCGAACCGATCGTGACGCTGCTGCACCACGGAAGCGGTCCGCGCTACACGAGCTTGGTGGATCCCGCGTTTCCGCGGCTGTTCGCGGAGTACGCGGCAGCGACGGCGCGCCGGTTCCCGTGGGTGAAGCGCTGGACGCCGATCAACGAGCCGCTAACGACGGCACGGTTCTCGACGCTGTACGGCCACTGGTATCCGAACGGCGTCCTGAACCACGCGGCCTTCGGGCGCGCGATCGTCAACGAGATGCTCGGGTTCGCGCTCGCCGCCGAGCGCATCCGCGACGTCGTTCCCGACGCGGCGTTCATCCTGACCGAAGACCTGCAGAGCTACACGGCGGGCGACGACGGCGCGCGGAGATACGTCGAGCACTGCCAAGAGCGCGCGTACCTGTCGTGCGAGCTGCTGCAGGGGCGCATCGCCGACGGCCACCCGATGTACCGGTACCTGCGCCGGCGTTGCGGCATCGCCGATTCCGAGCTGAACGAGCTCGCGCGGCGCGCCACGGCGCCGGACGTCATGGGCTGGAACTACTACCCGTATTCGGAACGTCACGTCTCGACCGGCGGAGCGCACGGCTACCACAACCTGCCGGTGGTGGAGTTCGCGCCCGAGCGGCTGGAACTGGGGCGGCTGCTCCGAGCGGCGTATGACCGCCTCGGCGTTCCGCCGGCGCTCTCCGAGGTGCACACCTTCGGGACCGAGTACGAGCGCGCGCGCTGGCTGCTCGAGCGCCATGCCGACGCGCTGCGGGCCTGCGCCGACGGCGTTCCGGTCGTCGCGTTCGGCGCCTGGGCGGCGTTCGGGCTGGTCGATTGGTGCTCGCTGCTGTGCGCGGAGAATCGCATCTTCGAGGACGGCATCTACACCTGCGCCGGACCGAACGAGACGCCGCGCCGGACGCTGGTCGCCGACGCGCTCACGGCGCTCGCGCGCGGCGAGGCGTTCGCGTTGCCGGCGAACGGACCGGCATGGTGGGAGCTCGGCTGCCGCACCGCGGCGTAACGCGGCGATCGGCTAGGCGTCCTTTTTCGGAACGATCGAGATCGAGCCGTTTCGTTCCACGATCGCGCTGTCGATCTGGTCGAAGCGCACGAGGCTTGCGCGGGGCGCGCAAAGACGCGTCGGGTTGTTTCAGAGCCTCATCGGGGCGGGCAAAAGATCGTTATCGCTTCGGAGGTTTCGGCATTCGTCATGCTGCCCATGTGGTTTCTTGCGGCGTGGCAGGCGCGCTGATGCGAACGGCCGTCATCGGCGCCGGGATGGTTGGTCTCGCCACGGCGCACCGCTTGACGAAGCGCGGTGACGACGTAGTCGTGTTCGAGCGCGACACCGTGCTGGGCGGGCTCGCCGCGAGCTTTCAGCCCGTGCCCGGCGGCGACAAGCTCGAGCGCTTCTACCATCACGTCTTCAAGAGCGATCGGCGCTTCGTTCGGCTGACGAACGAGCTCGGGCTGGGCGATCGTCTCGTATGGCGGAAGCCCGGAGCGGTCTGCTTCATCGACGGCGCGCTGCACGCGCTCGACGGCGCGCGCTCGCTGATGCGCTTCGCGCCGCTGGCGCCGGTGCAGCGGCTGCGCCTCGCGGTCGCGCTGGGGATCTTGAAGGCATCGCCGAGCGCGACGCCGTTCGAGGGCCGGGGAGGCGCGCGCTGGCTGCGCCGCGTCGCCGGCAGCGGCGCCTATTCCGTCGTGTTCGACCCGCTGTTCCGCTCGAAGTTCGGCGCGCACGCGGACGACATCGCGCTGTCGTGGTTCTGGGCGCGCATCCACGACCGCACCGCCGCGCTCGGATATCCGGTCGGCGGCTTCGCGACCGTCTACGAGCGCCTCGCCGAACGCATCGTCGCGCACGGCGGACGCATCCGGACCGGCACGCCGGTCGCGGCCGTCGAGCGCGACGGCGACGGCGTCAGCGTGCGCTCCGCCGCCGCGCCCGCCGGCGAGCGCTTCGATCGCGTCGTGAGCACCTTGCCGCTCCCCGCGCTGGCCGGCTTGGCGCCGGCGATCGGCGACGGGTTCCGCACGCGCTTCTCGACCGGACCCGGACTCGCCGCGCGCTGCGTCGTCCTCGCGCTGGACCGCCCGCTGACCGGGACGTACTGGATCAACATGTGCGATGCCGGCGCGCCGTTCACGGTCGTCGTCGAGCATACCGCGCTGGTCGGGCCGCAGCGCTACGGCGGAAAGCACCTCGTGTATCTCGGCAACTACGGACCGTCGTTTCCGGCGTGCGCGGTCGCCGAGCTGGTCGAGTCGTTCGCGCCGTACCTGCGCCGCATCAATCCCCGCTTCAGCACGGCATGGGTCTCCGGCGCCTGGCAGTTCGTCGCGGGCGACGCGCAGCCGATCGTGACCGCGGGCTATCGCGCGCGCATTCCGCCGCACCGCACGCCCGTGCCGGGGCTCTTCCTGGCGAACATCTACCAGGTGTATCCGCACGACCGCGGGCAGAACTATGCGGTGGCGCTGGCCGACTCGGTGATCAGGACGATGAGCGCGACGTGACGGCGACGGCCGCCGCGAGGCGCGTCGCCGCGCGCGACTGGTGGCCGGGCGCGGCGATCGCCGCGCTGGGCGCGATCTCCGTCGTGATCTTGGGCGGCAGCGCCGGCGCGGACTTCCCGCCGGGCGACGGCGGCTTGTTCGCGCAGATCTGCGCGCAGATCGCGGACGGCGGCTTCGCGTTTCCGCGCGTCATCGCGTACAACGGGTTGGCGATCCCGTTCTCGTACTCGCCGCTCGCGTTCTATGCGGTCGCCGCGCTGGCGGCGCTGCTGCACGTCGAGATCCCGCGCGCGATGCAGTGGTGGGTGATGGCGTGGACGTTCGCGTTCGCGCCGGCGGCGTACTACGCCGCCCGCCAGGTGCTTCGGGACAGCGCCGAAGCGCTCGTCGCGGCCGCGTTTCTGGTCGTGCTGCCGGTGAACTCGGCGTGGCTCGGAATGGGCGGCGGCACGACCCGCGCACCGGGCTTCGTGTGCTACATCCTCGCGTGCGGCGCCGCGTGGGCGGCGCTGCGCGACGGCGGGCGCGGGCGCGTCGTCGCGGCTGCGGCGCTCGGCGGCGCGATCGCGTGGTTCCACATGGAGTTCTTCTTCCTCTACGCGGTCACGCTGGCGGCCTTCGCGCTCGCCTTTCACCGCCGCATTCCGCGCTTGGCCGCGATCGGGGCCGGCGCGGCGCTGCTCGCGGTACCGTGGATTCTGCTCTCGCACCACGACCTGGCCGCGCTGCGCAACGCGCTCGGGACGCGTCATTTCGCGAAGACGTCCGTTCCGTTCATGAGCCACCTGCGCTACGTCGGGATCGGCGCGCCGGCCGACTGGATCGCGCTGGCCGGGATCGCGGCGATGGCGCTGCTCGCCGCGCGCAAGCAGGTCGTCTTCGCCGTGTGGGCGGTCGCGGTGATCGCGCTCGACTCGCGCGCCGGCATCCAAGTCGCGCACCTGCCGGCGGCGCTCGCCGCCGGCACCGCGTTCGGTCTGCTGCGCGACGCGCTCCCGCGCCGCCGCGACCGGGACGCCGCGCTCGCGGTGGCGCTGGCCGCGCTCGCCGTCACCGCGTTCGACCTCGTGCCGGAGGCGAACCGCTACGTGCGCGTCCAGCCTTCGGACGTCGCGCTGTGGCGCTGGATGGACGCGCATCTCGAGCGCGACGCCGCCGTGTTCACGCTCTCGCCGCGGTCGCTCGCGGAACCGGCGCTCGATCAGAGCTTCGAATGGATGCCGGTCTACGCGCGGCGGGTCAGCCCGATTACGTATCAAGGCCGTGAATGGGTCGACGGGGCGGCCTTCCAGTTCCGGGCGTCGGCGTTCTTCGGCTTCCAGGAGTTGTGCGTGCGCCGCGGCCCGTCGTGCGTGATCGTCTACGCGCGCGACCTCGCGCCCGGCGTGCCGCGCTACGTCTACATCCCGCGGCACGGCGACGAGTTCGACCTCGTCGCCGCCGCGTTCCGCACCGATCCGCAGCTGCGCCTCACGCACGAGGACGCCGCGGGCGCGATCTTCCGCCTGCCGTAGCGGATCGCGCGCGCCCGCGGCGCGACCGCGGTCAGCGGCCGCGCTTCGGCGTCGTGGTCGAGGCGCCGTTGCGCGCGCTGCGCGGCGCGCGCTGCGCGTTGCCGCGCTTGGCGTGCGGGCGCAGCGCGACGACGTTGTTGGCGCGCTTGCCGTTCGTCTCGCCGGCGCCGAGCAGCACCGGCGTGATCATGCGCTTGCCGAGGGCGTTCGCGAACACGTCGCTGAGCTCGTCGACGAACACGAAGTCCATCGTGTCGCGGACTTCCTTCGGCACGTCCTCGAGGTCGATCTCGTTGCGGCGCGGGAGCAGCACCTTCTTGATGCCGGCCCGCTTGGCGCCGAGGACCTTCTCCTTGACGCCGCCGATCGGCAGCACTTGCCCGGTCAGCGTGATCTCGCCGGTCATCGCGATCTCCGAGTCGACCTTGTGGTTGGTCAGGAGCGACGCGATCGAGGTCGCCATCGCGATCCCCGCCGACGGGCCGTCCTTGGGGATCGCGCCGGCCGGGATGTGGATGTGCAGGTCGTGCTTTGCGAACCAGTCGTCCGCCAGACCGAGCTCCGCCGAGCGCGAGCGCAGGAACGAGATCGCGGCGGTCGCCGACTCTTTCATCACGTCGCCGAGCTGGCCGGTGAGGGTGAAGTTGCCCTTGCCCGGCATGGCCGACGTCTCGATGAAGAGGATGTCGCCGCCGACCGGCGTGTACGCCAGCCCCGTCGCGACGCCGACCGAGGCCGTGCGCCGCTTGACCTCGTTGTAGAAGCGCGGCTTCGAGAGGAAGTCGACCAGGTTCTCGGGCTTGATCCGCAGCTTGTACTTCGCGTCCTCGGCGACCTTGCGCGCGACTTTCCTGAACGTCGTCCCGATCTCGCGCTCGAAGTTGCGAACGCCCGCTTCGCGCGTGTAGTCGACGATGATCTGCTTGAGCGCCGTGTCGCTGATCGCGACCTGGTTCTCCTTGAGCCCGTTGGCCTTCTTCTGCTTCGGCACCAGGTAGCGCTTCGCGATCTGCAGCTTCTCGAGCTCGGTGTAGCCGGCGAGCTGGATGATCTCCATGCGGTCGCGCAGCGGCCCGCTGACCGAGTCGAGCGTGTTCGCGGTGCAGATGAACAGCACGCGCGACAGGTCGAACGGCAGGTCGAGATAGTGGTCGCGGAACGTGTTGTTCTGCTCCGGGTCGAGCACCTCGAGCAGCGCGCTCTGCGGGTCGCCGCGGAAGTCGCCGCCGACCTTGTCGATCTCGTCGATCATCATCACCGGGTTGTTCGTCCCGGCGTCGCGCAGCGCGCGCACGATCGTCCCCGGCATCGCGCCGATGTAGGTGCGGCGGTGGCCGCGAATCTCGGCTTCGTCGCGCACGCCGCCGACCGAGAGGCGCACGAACTTGCGGCCCATCGCCTTCGCGATCGACTGCCCGAGCGACGTCTTGCCGACGCCCGGGGGCCCGACGAAGCACAGGATCGGCCCGGTCAGCTTGTTCTTGAGCTTGCCGACGGCGAGGTACTCGACGATGCGGTCCTTGATCTTCTCGAGGTCGTAGTGGTCCTCGTCGAGGATCTGGCGCGCGCGGGTGATGTCGATCTGATCCGACGTCGAGACGCTCCACGGGAGCTGCGCCAGCCAGTCGAGGTACGTGCGGATCACGCTGTACTCGGGCGACGCTGTCGGGACTTTCGAGAGCCGGTCGAGCTCGCGGTCCGCCGCCTTCTTCACGTCCTCGGGCATCTTGGCGTCGTCGATCTTCTTGCGCAGCTCGTTCGCTTCCGCGACCTGCGGATCGCCCTCGCCGAGCTCTTCCTGGATCGCGCGCATCTGCTGGCGCAGGTAGAACTCGCGCTGGTTCTTCTCCATCTCGCGCTGGATGTCGGACTGGATCTTGTGGCCGAGCTCGACGACCTCCAGCTCCTTGGTGATCAGCATCGTGAGCTTGCGCAGCCGCTTCGCGGTGTCGCGCTCTTCGAGGATCTCCTGGCGGTCCGACGTCTCCAGCCGCATCGTCGAGGCGACGAAGTACGAGAGCAGGTTGGGATCGGAGATGTTGTTGACCTCCATCTCCATCTCGCGCGGCGCCTGCGGCAGATAGCCGAGCAGCTTCTGGAACAGCGAGCCGAGGTTGCGCTGCATCGCGACGAGCTGGTCGCCGTCCTTCGTCACGTCCGGCAGCTCGGTGAACGTCGCGGCGAGATACGGTTCGGTCGCGACGAACTGGTCGACGCGGAAGACGGGTCCGCCGGCGACGATGCAGCGCAGCGTGCCGTCGGGAACCTTGAGCATCTTCTGGATCGTGCCGATCGTGCCGACGCGGCGCAGGTCGTCCGGGCCGGGGTCCTCGGTGTCCTTGTCCTTGAGCGCGACGAGACCGATCTGCTTGCCTTCGCGCAGCGCCTCTTCGACCAGTTGGATACCGGGCCGCTTCACGACGGCGAGCGGGATCACGGTGTTGGGGAACAGCACCGCGTCCTGCAACGGAAGGATGCCGAGGATTTCGGGCGCTTTGTCGGGCTTGGGCATTTACGAGGAGATCCTTCTGACCGTCATGCGGATCTCGGTCCGCACGATCGGGAACTGTTTGCTTTGCGCGAGCGGAAGACGGATCGTGAGGATGCCGTCGCGGTAGAGCGCCGACGCGCCGTCCTCGCGAACCGGCAGCGGCAGGCCGATGTGCTTGAGGAACTCGCCGTACTGGATCTCCTTGCGGAGCAGCGAGGCGTCGCGCGAGAGGTCGCGCTGCTTGCGCGACCCCGCGATCGTCAGGTACGCGTCGCCGATCGAGACGTGGAGCGTCTCGGCATCGGCGCCGGCGAGCTCGACGTGCACGATGATCGCGCCGTCGGCCTCGTCGAGGTGGACATCGGTGTTCGGCTCGAAGCGCCCGTGCGCACCGCGGGGTGCGAACAGCCGCTCGAACTCCAGTATCTCGTCGTGATTCCGCACGCGCGAGGGATCCTTTCCGTTCGGGTTAGCACTCGTTTCAACACTCTGCCAGCGGGCGGAGTTGCCTCGGTCCCAGACCCGTCTCTCCGCAGACCTCGTTCCCGCCGCGGGCCGTCTCGCCCCTGAATCCACAGCGTCCACAAGCGCGTGTGCAAAGTAATCCGCGCTTCATGGAAGCAAGCGCACAGGTGGCGGCGTGCGGACGGAGACCGGCCGCGAACGACGAAAGTCGGACCAATCGCCGCCGCCGCGCGCTGACACCATGGAACCAACGCCTTCGCAGCCGGCCGAGGCCGGGACCGATCTCTTCCGCCGCGCGCTGATCGAGCGCGTCCGTTCCGCACGCCCCGCCATCATCTCGCTGGTCGCGCCGGCGGGGTTCGGCAAGTCGACCTTCGTCCGGCAGCTCCTGGACGGCACGGGCGCCTGCGCGGTCTGCGACTGCCGCGGCGTCTCCTCCGACGTCGACCTGGCCCGGCGGATCGTCCCGGCGCTGGCCGACGAGAGCCCCGAGCGCAGCGCCAGCCTCTCGCAGAGCGAGACCATGCTGGGCGACGGGCACGCCTCGGCCGCCGACCGGCTCGGCGTCGCGATGTCGGCCTGGCGGGTGCGGGCGCAGCCCTCCGCGTTCGTGTTCGAGAACGCCGAGGACGCGCTCGCCGACCCCGGCGCGCGCGACTTCCTGGCCAAGCTGCTGGCGAACCGGCCCGATCCGCGCACGATCGTGATCTGCTCGCGCGAGTCGCTGCGCATGCACCTCTCGCGCTTCGCCCCGCCGCACCGCATCATGACGCTGCGCGCCGCCGACCTCGCCTTCGGCGCGGACGAGATCGGTGCGATCTTCGCGGGGACGGGCGCCGGCGCCGGCTCGGTGCAGCGCGTCGCGAGCGTGTCGGCCGGCTGGCCGATCGCGGTGCTGCTGATGGCACGCTTCGCGCACGAAGGCCGCCTCGACGCGCTGCTCGACAAGCTCGACGACGTCGCGTACGAGGAGCTGCACGAGTACCTCGCCGACCAGGTGCTGGGCGACATGCCGCCCGCCGTCGCCGACGGGATCCTGGCCTGCGCCGCCATCCCGCAGCCGACCGAGCGCGACGTGCGGCTCGCGCTCGCCGACCCCGAGGCGTTCGAGACGTTCAACGCGTTCACGAAGATCTCGCCCTTCGTCACGCGCGACGACGACACGTACGCGGTGCACCCGCTGGTCGCGAGCACGCTGCTCGAACGGCATCCGGGCCGCGTCGACGCGCTGCTCGCGCCGGCCGCGGCCGCGTACGAGAAGGGCGACGAGTTCCAGCGCGCCGCGGAGATCCACCTCGCGCGCGGGGACCAGCAGGCCGCCGCCGACGTCCTCGAGCGCATCGAGATCCTCGAAGGCGAGCTGCCGCCGCCGATCTCGTACTCGCGCGTGCTGGCCTCGCTCGACCGCGCGGTGGTCCTGCGCTGCCCGCGGCTGTGGTCGGTGACCGCGCTGCTGCGCACGTTCTCGGTCGACTCGCGGCTGCTGCTGGACGAGGTCGAGTCGATCTGGGCCAAGCTGCCGGCCGACGCACCGGCGCAGCTCCGGATCTATCTCTACGTCTTCCGCGTGCTGATGCTGAGCTACGTCGGCGAGTACGAGAGCGCGCTCAAGCTGGTCGACGACTTCCGCGCGCAGATCGCGGCGCCGGAGATCCCGCTGACGCGCGTGCACGCGCAGCTCCTGTTCCTGCGCTCGCTGATGACGGCGCGGCTCGGGCGCACGAAGGAAGCGGAACGCGATCTCGAGGCGGCGTGGCCGTTCGTGAACGAGACGAGCTTCATGGCGGGCGGGACGCTGGTGACGCTGGCTGCCGACGTCGCGCGCGTGCGCGGCGACCGCGGGAGCGAGCGCGAGCGGCTCGACCGCGCGCTCGAGATCGCGCGCAAGACGGGGTTCAGCAACTTCATCGCGTTCTACGAGACGGAGGCGACGTTCGGCGCGTGGATCGCCGGCGACGACGCCGATTTTCTGCAGCACGCGTTCGCGCTCGAAGCGGAGGTCTCGCGCGAGGGGATTCGCGGCTTCGCGTTCTTCTCGGCGTGCGCGCGCGGGCAGATCGTGGAGCCGCAGCACGCCGATCACGCCAAGTGGGTGGCGGCGGGCTACCTGATCGCCGCGGGGAACGCGGACGACGAAGGGACGGCGCTGCGCTACGCCGACATGGCGCGCGAAGCCGCGGCCAGCAGCCGTTCGCCGTTCTACCAAGTGCTGGCCGCGCTCGCGGTCGCCGAGCTGAGCACGTCGCGCCGCCGCGCGCTGCGCGCCGAAGCGGCCTCGATCGCGCGCTGCATCGACGCGACGGAGCTGCACGAAGCGATCGAGGCGATCGGGCGCGGCGAGCACGCGGGCTTCCTCGACGCGTTCGTGCGGCGCTATCGCCGCGGCGTCGACAGCGAACCGGCGCGCGGCGGGCTCGTGATCGAGCTCGTGACGGGACGCGTGCTGCGCGAGGGCGAGCCGGTCACGCTGGCCGAGCGCGAGCACGCGCTGCTGACCGCGATCGCGATGCGCGCCGAGGCGCTCTCGCGCGAGCGGCTGACCGACATGCTGTGGCCCGACCTCGCCGAGAACGCGGCGCGCAACGCGTTCCACGTCTGCCTGCACCGCGTGAAGTCACGGCTCGACGACGACAACGTCGTCGTGCGCACGCGCGAAGGCTACCGGCTCGGCAGCGAGGTGCGCGTCGACCTGTGGGAGATCGACCGCGCGCTGGGCGCGCTGCGCACCAGCGACGCGCCGCCCTCGCGCCGCGCGGCGGGTTTCCGCGAACTGTACGACCGGCTGCGCGCGTCGCGCCCGCCGAAGTTCGAGGCCTGGGAGTGGTTCGAGCCGGTCGAGCGGCATCTGCGCGAGCTGCGCTGCGAGGTGGCGCAGGCGATGGCGAAGCACGCGCTCGACGAGGGGCGCACCGGAGACGCGCTCGGGCTCTGCCACGAGATGATCGCGTACGACCCGTGCGACGAGCCGGCGCGCGAGATCGCGATCCGCGCGTATCTGGCCAGCGGCGACCGCGCCGCGGCGCTGCGGCACTTCCGCCAGTATCGCGACGTGCTCGAGAACGAGCTGCAGTGCGAGCCGTCCGAAGCGCTGGCCGAGCTCGTCGGCGCGACGGTGTGACGAAACGCTGCCCCTGCTCTTGAATGTATAGTTGACAAGCGGCGGCAGCTTCGTTATGGTGGGCTCACCGCCGTCGACGAAGCGAGGTCGCGTGAGAGTTCTGTCCCGAAGGGGCGCCGCCGCGCTCGTCCTCGCCTGCGCGATGCAGCCGGCGCTCGCCTTCGCGAGCGGCGACGCCTCGACGGTCGCGCAGCACACGCGGCGCAGCACCGCGTTCGTCTCGGCGCGCGTGAGCGACCGCAGCGAAGCCGTCGGGGCGGGCGTGATCATCGCGGTCTCGCCGAACGTGATCGTGCTGACGGCGCGGCATCTGGCCGCGCGCAAGAACCTCGCGCTGCGCACGTACTCGGGCGAGCAGTTGCGCATCGTCGCCGAGTACGAGGTCGCCGACCGCGATCTGGCGCTGATCGTCGCCACCGGCGCGTGCACGGGGTGCGAAGCCGCCGAGACGGCCGACGCGATCACCGTCGGCGAGGCGATCCACGTCTGGGGCAACCCGCAAGGAAAACGCTACGTGCTCTCGGCCGGCACCATCGCCGATCTGCGGCCGAAGATTCCGGGCTTCGAGACGAACGGGCGCTTCGCGCTGGCGTGCGAGACGTGCGACGTCGGCGACTCGGGCGGCGGCGTCTTCGACGACCGCGGCCGGCTGCTCGGAATCATCACCGAAGGCTGGGACGGCCTGAACGCGGGCAGCAAGCGCGTCATCGCGGAGCCGGCGAACCACGCGCTCGCGCACGTGCCGCTCGAGTACATCGCGCGCACCGACGCGCCGCCGGCCGGCGCCGCTCCGCCGAAGCCTGCCTCTTCCGCGGCGACGACACGAAATCGCGGACGGTTCCGTCTCGCGCGGACGTGCGGCGACGCCGAAGCGGTCTCGAAGCAGATCAGCGTCGCGGTGAACGCGAACATCCTCGCCGAGCTACCGCTGAGTCAGCTCGAGGTCGCCAAAGAAGCGCGGATCGCCGCGGCGCGCGCGGTGCACGAATGCCTGATTCCGGCGGGCGGCGCGGCGCCGGCGTTCACAGTGCGGACCGGTTCGTGACGATGAACTCCTCCCAGCCGGACGGCGCCACCGACAGGTCGCCGCGGAACGGATAGTCCAGCTCGAAGATCAGCACGAACATCGTCGCGATCATCGCGGCGACCGCGCCGGTCATGAGCAACTGCGCGCGCAGGTTCGGCAACCCGACCAAGAAGCAGAGCGAGACCATCACCAGCGCGCCGATCAGCAAGATCGTCCACTCGAACGGCGAGACGCCGCTGTTGTTGTCGTCGATCCGCCGGTGGCGCGAGTCGTGCAGCAGTCCGACGTACGTCAGCGCGGCCGACTGCGCGTTGGCGGCGCCGGCGTCGTGCGGCCGGAATTGCGCGACATCCTCGAACGTGCGCGTCAGCAGCGACTCCGCGCGCGCGCTGCTGCGGCCGCTGCGCATCGCCGGCCATTCGTCATGGACCATCAGCTCGGCGTAGCCGACGAGGTTCGCGCGGACCTCCGGTCCCAGCGGCGCGGGGAGCCCGCGCGCGACGTGCCACAGGTCGGTGGCCGCAGCGGCTTCCACCGCGACACGTTGCGCGGTGCCGTCGAACTCTTGCCACACGATCGCGATGATGAACGCCAGCGTCACGCCGAACAAGCCGCCGACCACGCCCAGCACGATGCCGCCGACGTCGTTGTAGTCCCGGAAGTTGACCCGCGCGAAGCGGCGCCGGATCGCAACGTGCGCGACGGCCGCGGCGGCCGCCGCCGCGGTGATCGCGACCAGCAGCAGCGCCCAGGCGGGCACCGCGTAGAGCACGGTGGACGCCCCGAGCACCAGCAGCATGCCGTGACGCTACGCCGCACGTCGGGCGTCTCCTCGACGTCGAGGAAACGCGCCCGGCCGCTCGAACGACGGACTCGCTCTGAACCGGAGGCGCTGGTGACCCTGCATCGTCATCCCTGTCGCGTGGTCGTCGCGCTCGTCGCGGCTGCCGTGGCGGTCGTTGCGGCCGCGGCGAGCGCGCAGATCGGGGCGTCCGTCTCGGCGCCGTTGCGCCATGAGATCGATGCGCGCTGCAACCCGCTCGACCGTCTGGCCGAAGCCTCACGCCTCATCTTTCCGATCGGCGAGCACCTGTATCCCGGTGACGACGCCACCGGCACGTATGCGCACGTTCTCGAACGGGGCGGTACGATCGCCGCGGTCTACCTCTACACGACCGAGACGCAGACGCGCGGCGAGGTCGTGACGCGCGACTGCTACCGGCAGGGACGCCTTCAGCGCATGCGCACGGAATACGTCATGCGTTCGGGCGGGATCTGGACCCGGACGAAATACTTCGGCGACGACGGCTCGTTCCTGACGCAGTCGGATACGCAGCGCCCCGCGGTCCCGGGCGGCGATACCGTTACGGGCGCCGCGCCGCGCGACGAACCCGTCTATCGCACGCTCGGGGCGCTCCCGTTCTACCGCTCGTATCTGGCACGACGCGGCCACGTGCGTCTACCGCGCGCGCGCTGAACGTCGCGACACCGCGTCCGCGCCGAATCCACCCGCGTCCGCGAACCGCCCGGTCTCGGCGGGCGTCAGTCGACCTCGCGCGCGTTGAGGTCGACCAGCGCACCGTTCACGCCGCTGCCGCGGTCGCCGGCGAGAAACGCCAGCACGTCGGCGACTTCTTGCGGCGTCGCGGCGGCGGCGAAATCTTCGGCATCCAGGTAGCCGCGGGCCGCATCCGTGGCAACCCCGCCGAGCACGAGCGCGTTGGCCACGATACCGTCCGCTTTGTGTTCGCGCGCGATCGCCTGCATCAGCACGTTCACGCCGGCTTTCGCGACGCCGAAGAGCCCGCGCCCGGGCGCCGGCTGCACGGACGAGCCGGCCGTCACCACCACGATGCGCCCGCGCGAGCGCGCCCCGTCGCGGTACGGCTGCGCCAGCATCGCGCGCAGCGCGGGCAGCGCGAGGTTGTACGCGGTCTCGGTGAACGCCGCGAGGTTCGTGCGCAGATCCGCAAGCGTGGAGTCGACGAGGCGCACGACGCGGCCCTCGCCGGCGAGGCTCACCACGGCGTCGACGCGGCCGAACCGCTCGACGCACGCGTCGACCGCCGCGGCCGCTTGCACCGGATCGGCGAGATCGCATGCGAACGGGATCGCCGCGCTGCGCTCGGCGTCGTCCAGTATGCCGCCGATCGCCTCGCGCGCGCGCTCCAGCGACCGCGAGATCACGATGACGCGCGCACCTTCGTGCACCAGCGTCGCGAGCGTCGCACCGCCGACGCGCCCCGTCGCGCCGGCCAGAACGATCGCGTCACCTTGCAGCAGCATCAGCCGGCCGAGGAGCTCACGGCGCAGGCGTCATACCGGAGGCGTCTCATCCCTGCGACCTTACGCCGCGCGCCGAACGCTTCCCCGGTGCGCGCGGGGCGCGAAAGCACGACGCGGCATGGTCGTTGACGACGCCGGTCGCCTGCAGGAACGCGTAGCAGATCGTCGACCCGACGAAACCGAATCCGCGCTGGCGCAGATCCTTGCTGAGCGCGTCGGAAAGCTCCGTGCTAGCGGGGACGTCGGCGCTGGACCGCGGCCGGTTCACGACCGGCTTGCCGCCGGCGAACGACCAGAGGTACTCGGCGAACGAGCCGTGCTCGCGCTGGACCGCGAGAAACGCCTGGGCGTTGCGGATCGACCACGCGATCTTGGCGCGGTTGCGGATGATGCGTTCGTCGGCGAGCAACCGGGCGACGTCGCGCTCGCCGAAGCGCGCGACCTTGACCGGATCGAACGCGCGGTACGCGCGCCGGTAGCCGTCGCGGCGATGCAGGATGGTCGACCATGACAGCCCGGCCTGCGCCCCTTCGAGGATGAGGAACTCGAACAGCGCCCGGTCGTCGTGCACCGGCGTCCCCCACTCATCGTCGTGATACGCGATCATCGCAGGATCGTCGCCGGCCCAGGCGCAGCGGTTGACGGCGCTCACGCGGGTGGCCCACCGGCACGGCGGTACGCGCGTTCGTCCTCGAGCAGCGCTCGCGCCAGCGGCAGAATCGCCTCGGCCTGCCACACGCCCTGCAGCACCGCGCGATCGCCGTTCGCGTTGACCAGCTCCCAGCTCGGCCGCTCGGTGCAGCCGATCGCTGCGAGACGTCGGTTCGCCGCATGCAGGGCGTCGACGAGGCGCTGCTCGTGCATCGCACGGCGCAGCGCCGGTTCGTCGATACCGCCGATCGCGCAGACGACGCGCACCGCCTCGTCCTCGCGCCCGAGAAGCCGGCCGTCCACCATCGCGGCGCGCGAAACGCGAGGCGCAACATCGATCAGGCCGGCGCCCAGCGAGACCGCCGCCGCGACCGCCGCGTTCGCGTGCCAGGTGCTGGTCTCCGGGCCTTCGCACCAAGCCGCGTTGAGCGCACGCCCGTATGCGAGCGTCCCGCGCTCGTAGAACCACGACTCCAGCGCGTTGCTGAAGCCGACCGGCGCGCCGTCACCGAGCGGCGCGATGAGGATCTCCAGCTCCACGTCGCGGGCGAGCGTAGCGTGCAGCGCATCGAGCGCCGGCTGCGCGGCAAGACACCAATGCGACAGAACGTCGACGAATGCCGTCACTTTCATGCCGTAGCCTTCGCCGGTCCGCAAACAATTTCCGCGAGCCGAATACGCCGAGCATGTGGGCGCCATGACGACGGCCTTCATCGCGAGAAACGTCGCAACGCTGCGGAAATCGAAATTTCTTCCGCCGAGTCACACCCGCAATGCGCGATAGACACAGACGTTGTCGATTGTGATGACCGCGCGCGACGAACGCTGAACGATCGCACGATCTCACGCCGTCAGCGCCATGGTTCAATCAGCGAACGATGGCTTCTGATTCTCCGTACAACATTTCCACTGCGACGTCGCCGACCGAGCGCAAGCGCGCGGCAGTCGCGGTCGTGCTGATGCTCATTCTGTTCGGTGCACTAGCATTCGTAGCACCGCACGACCCGACGAAAGTCGTGAGCGGGCTGCCATGCTCCGTGCTCTCCGAAGAACAGATCGGCGAGGTCCTCGGCACGCCGATGCGCTTGATGCCCGCGTCGTCGACGGGAACCGTGTGCCGCTACGTTCCGACGAGCAGCACGGGTGCGCACAGCCTCTTCGTCATCGCCCGTCACGCGTCGGACCGCCCCACGCTCGCCGTCGCCGGCACACCGCTGCCGGGCATCGGCGACGAGGCGATCGCGGGCACGGACGCGACCTACGTTCGCTACGGCCGGCACTGGTACGCATTCATCCTCGTCCCGCGCGCCGCCGACGATCGGACCGCTCCCGCCCTCGAGCAGCGGCTCGCCACGATGATGCACCGCCCGATGATCGCGCGCGGGCCGTGACGGCCTTCGTACGCGGCTGTCGTCAGCCCAGGACCTGCCGGCGCGCCGGAACAGCGGCGCGACCGCGCGCTTTCGCCTGAGAACGAACTGTCACGACACCACATTCGCGACCTTCGGCTCGCGACCGGAACACGCTGTTCTGGCCGAACGGGACGCGGTAGCAAAAACGGCCCCCGGGATCGCTCCCGAGGGCCGTTTTCGTACGTCTTCTTCGCTTGGGGCGAAGACTACATCATGTCGTAGCCGCCCATGCCGCCGCCGCCACCGCCGGCGCCGGAGTCCTTCTTTGGCTCGGGCTTGTCGGCGATCAGCGTCTCGGTCGTCAGGACGAGCGCGCCGATCGACGCGGCGTTTTGCAGCGCCGAACGCGTCACCTTGAACGGCTCGACGATGCCGGCCTGGACCATGTCGACCAGCTCACCGCTCATCGCATCGAAGCCCTGGCCGGGCGGCGCGTTCTTCACGCGGTTCACCTCGACGCTGCCCTCGAAGCCGGCGTTCTCCGCGATCTGGCGGAGCGGCTCCTCGAGCGCGCGCAGGATGATCCCCACGCCGATCTTCTCGTCCGCGTTCTCGGTCGTGCCCTGGAGCTGCTGGAGGGCCTTGACCGCGTGCACCAGCGAGCTGCCGCCGCCCGGGATCATGCCTTCCTGCACCGCCGCGCGGGTCGCGCTCAGCGCGTCCTCGATGCGGTGCTTCTTCTCCTTGAGCTCGGTCTCGGTGGCCGCGCCGACCTGGATCACCGCGACGCCGCCGGACAGCTTCGCCAGGCGCTCCTGGAGCTTCTCGCGGTCGAAGTCGCTGTCGGTCTCATCGATCTGACGCTTGATCATCTCGATGCGGCCCTTGATCGCTTCGGGCTTGCCCTTGCCGTCGACGATCGTGGTCTCTTCCTTCGTGACCTTGACCGTCTTCGCGGCGCCGAGCAGATCCGGCGTCACCTTGTCGAGCTTGAGGCCGAGCTCTTCCGAGATCACCGTCGCGCCGGTCAGCGTTGCGATGTCCTTGAGCATCTCCTTGCGGCGGTCGCCGAAGCCCGGCGCCTTCACCGCGACGGTCGTGAACGTGCCGCGCAGCTTGTTGACGACCAGCGTCGCCAGCGCTTCACCTTCGACGTCTTCGGCGATGATCAGCAGCGGCTTCTGGACCTGGACGATCTTCTCGAGCAGCGGCAGGATGTCGGCGATCGCCGAGATCTTGCGCTCCGTCACGAGGATGAACGGGTCGTTCAGCTCGGCGATCATGCGCTCCGAGTCGGTGACCATGTACGGCGAGATGTAGCCCTTGTCGAAGAGCATCCCGTCCTTGGTCTCGACGTCGGTCTTCATCGACTTCGATTCCTCGACCGTGATCACGCCGTCCTTACCGACGGCCTGCATCGCTTCCGAGATCAGCGAGCCGATCGTCTTGTCGTTCGCCGAGATCGACGCGACCTGCGCGATCTTCTCGGCGGTGTCGACCGTGACGACCAGGCTCTGCATCTCGCCGACGGCCTTCTCGACCGCCGCTTCGATGCCGCGCTTGATCAGGAGCGGGTTGCTGCCCGCGGTCACGTTCCGGAGGCCTTCACGGATGATGGCCTGCGCCAGAACGGTCGCGGTCGTGGTGCCGTCGCCGGCGATGTCGTTCGTCTTGGACGCGACTTCCTTGACCAGTTGCGCGCCCATGTTCTCGAACGTGTCGGGGAGCTCGATCTCCTTGGCGATGGTCACGCCGTCGTTGGTGATCGTCGGGCTGCCGAACTTCTTGTCGAGAACGACGTTACGGCCCTTGGGCCCGAGGGTGACCTTCACCGCGTCGGCCAGGATGTTGGCGCCGCGCTCGAGCGCGCGCCGTGCGTTCTCGTCGAATACGAGTTGCTTCGCTGCCATGTCTGCTGTCTAAACTCCGGCCGGGACCTTCTCGTCGGTGAACACCGCGAGAACGTCCTTTTCTGAAATGATGAGGTACTCGCTGCCTTCGAGCTTGACTTCGGAGCCCGAGTACTTCGAGTAGATGATGCGGTCGCCGACCTTCACGTCCATCGGCAGCTTGGTGCCATTGTCGAGCGTGCGGCCGGTGCCGACGGCGAGAACGCGGCCTTCCTGCGGCTTTTCTTTGGCCGTGTCAGGAAGGAAGACGCCCCCGGCGCTCTTCTCGGCCTGTTCCACGTGCTCGACGACCACGCGATCGCCCAGTGGCTTGAGATTCACGAAAACCATTCCTCCGCTAGCGGTAGGCTGACGGTACAGAGAGAGGATGGGCCTTTGGCACTACTAGCACGAGAGTGCCAGCCCAGAGTCAAAGGTTAGCAAACTCGGGGCGAGAGTGCAAGGGCTGAGAGCGGCTTTGCCCCATAGCCCCGGTCTGCCTCACAAGCGGGGCGGCTGCCTCAAAACCGCGTCGCTATGGGTTGCCATTCGTGACCAAATGACGTATGCTCTTCCACGCCTTGACATAAATGTCAAGGCCGGAGGTGAGAGTGTCAGCGAAGTCCAAACCGAGCAAGCAGTCGGCTACCGACCCAATCCCGCCTTTTACCGTCCACGGGCTCCTGCCCGTCGGCGAGTACGAGGTCACGCTAGAAGAGCTAGAGGCGAGCCACCTCGTCCACGGCGCGGGACGTGACCCGTGGGACGCAAAGTGGCGAGCGAAGCTTGTCGCCAACCTCCGCACCTGCGTCAACGTACTAAGGCAAGCGGGCGTCACGGAAATCTACGTGGACGGCTCCTTCGTGGAGGACAAGCCGCACCCCGGCGACATCGACGGATACTTCCACTGCACGCTCATGGACTACGTGAATCGCGATCTTCACCGCCGGCTCAACGCGGCAGACCCGAACACGACCTGGACGTGGGAGAACCACGCGCGTTCCCCGCACGGCACGTCAACAAAAGCGCAATTGCCCATGTGGCATACGTATCGCGTCGAGTTCTACCCCCACTACGAATTCAATCACTCTGGGATCATGGACGAGTACGGACAACCAATGCCGTTTCCCAGCGCCTTTCGGCAGCAGCGCGGAACGCGCAAGCAGAAGGGCATCCTTAAGATAATAGAAAGGACCGCATGATTAAGACCCAGGCGGAGTACGCCAACGCGATCGACCGCCTCATGAAGGATCGTGAGGTGCTCGATGCAGAGAGACGCGCGTTCCGCGAACGAGGGTTGACGGAGGAACAAGTGCAGATCGCGCTTGAGCCCCATCTTTGCTTCCACCAGCAACTACAAGACGAGGTTGACTGGTACGACAGCGTGCGCCGAGGAGAACCTTATTGCATTGAAACGCTACAAGACGTTGGCAAGATGCTGATCGCGCTCCGCATTGGCCTCGGGCTAACACAGCGCGAGTTCGCGGCGAGAATGGGCATTGACGAGAGTCAGGTGTCTCGCGATGAACGCAACGAGTACCACGGGATTACGGTGAAGCGCGTTCATGAAATCCTCTCGACACTCGGCGCAAGCATCAAAGTGCGCATGGAGCCGCCAACGTTCCCGGCGCGAGAAATCCGGCAAGTCGAGGCGGGACAGGCGCGGCCTCGCATGACGGTCGTCTCCGCTTAACCGTGAGTAGACGAGTCCAGAAGCCGCCGCCCGACTTGGTTAAGAAGGCAGCAGCGGCGCTAAGACGACCGCAGGACGCATCGAACCGAACGGTTCAGCGCATGGCGGCGGTCGTCTTGGACGACCAGCAGTATGACCCGAAGAAGCACCGGCCAACCAGGGCCGCGCCGAAGAAGGGTGCTTCAAAGATTCCGCTAGGGCGCAAGAAGAAATAGCCGACCGGCCCCAAGGTGTAGGCGAGCGCGGAGGTGCCCGGGTCCTCCGCTAGCGACCGCGCTGAAGGTGTGCGATCTGCCGCTCGACCTGCTCTAGGCGCGCGGTGATGGCTGCGGACTGCTCGGCCGTGGAAAGCGCCTCGCCGGTTCCGAGGTAGCGCGGGTCCACGCGCAGCACGTCGGCGAGCCGGATTCCGAGCACCAAGCTCGGCGACTTGATCCTGCCGGATTCTAGCTGGCGGATCGCGCCCTCCGAGCAGCCTGCCGCGTCGGCGAGCGCCGCGACGGTGAACCCGTGCTCGTCGCGGAGCCGCCGTAGCCGTTCGTGGAACTTCTCCACTAGAGCGGCCCGACGCTCGGGTAGTACCGCTTTTGCAACGCCGCGACGATGGAATATCGTGACGAGCGTCGAGGTCACGCCGGGCCATATCAACGACTATCCGATTCTGCCGGAACTGCTCTCGTCCACGGCACGCCGCTTCAACGTCGAGCGCGTCAGTGCGGACAAAGGCTACAGCGGCCGGAGCAACGTCGAGACGATCAAGGCCGCCGGAGCTACGCCGTACGTCGCCTTCAAACGCAACGCGAAGCGCGGCGGTCCCAGCGCATGGCGCGACTCGCTCGATACCTTCCGCTCGGACCCTGAGACGTTCCTCACGGCCTACCACAAGCGGTCGAACGTCGAGACTACGTTCTCAATGGTCAAGGCGAAGTTCGGCTCGTTCGTGCGGTCAAAGACGCCGGTCGCGCAGCGCAACGAAGTCCTCTGCAAGGTGCTGGCGCACAACCTCTGCTGCCTCGTCCAGGCGTTTTTCGAGCTAGGCGTGGAGCCGCGCTTTTGGGAGCACGGGGCCGCCGCGCTGGCACAGCCGTACGTGCCGACGTGGACTCAGAACCTCCCCGAGCGCGCCCCGTGGACGGGTGCCCGGAAGGTCGGCCGCAAGCCGGTCCGAGCCGCCGCCGAGGAAGCCCAGCCCGCCCTTCCCTTTAGAGGCAGCGACGGTGATTCTGAGGCAGGTGACCGCTAATGGGGCAAAGCCGCCTGAGAGCGGGCGGCGCTACGCTCCCAAGCAGGTGAGGTTCCGGACTACCCACCAGCCCAAGCTGCACGGCCATGGGATCAGGGCCATGATCGTCGCGCTCATCGTCAGCCCGCGCAGGAAGCTCAGCCCGAACGACCCTCCCCGGACGCGGAAGCCGAGGTGCCAAGCGAGGACGGCGAGGCCCCCGACAACGGCGAGCTCGGTGACGCCGGCGAGAACGTTCCGCTGGCAGCCGCTGCTGGGGTGCCCGAGCGAAAAGAACACGAAGATCAGGATACCGCCGAAGCTTCCGAAGACGCCGGCGAGGACGCCGAGGATGGTCCCCGGGGTGTCCTCCTTCGGAGACCCGGCCGGCCCAGGGGGCGTCACTTCCGCCATAGCCGCCACGCCTCGCCGGCCGCGATGACGCCGAAGGCCGCCACGACCCAGGGCGGCTTCACGAAGCACCGCCACTCGCGCACGCCGTGGCGCGCCGCGGCGACGTACAGCCCCGACGCGGCGAGCGAGCAGACCAGCAGCGTGTAGCGCCGGAGCAGCAGCGCGAGGAACGCCGCCTTGCAGAACGTGAACGCATAGCCTTCGAGCTCCTTGCCGCGCTCGAGGCGCGCTTCGTCGCCGTTCACGTCAGCGCTCCGCGCGCGACGGCGCCGCCGAGCGTCCGAGCGCGCACTTTCGGGAACAGCCGCGCCGCGCAGAACGGCATCCGCACGACGTCGTTGCCCGCGCCGGCGACGTGGACGCAGCACTGCTCGAGCCGCTCGGTGATCAGCGTGTTGGCGTCCATGAAGTGCTTGATCGTCACGCGCTTCACGCGCTCGCCGACGAAGCGCGCCGTCGCGCCCGGGACGAACGCGAGCTTCAGGAGCTCGCCGAAACCGCCGGCGTCGCACGCGCTGCAGAGCGTCTTGAGGTGTCCGACCAGCTCCGGGCGCGAGAGCGTCATCGACTCCGACATCACACCGCCGAGCGCGGCGCGCACCTGCGCCAGCGTGTCCGAGAACGCGATCGAGTTGCCGACCGCGCTGAGGCTGCGCTTGAGATCGTCCTCGCCGACGATCGCGGCCAGCGAGCGGAACCCGCCGTGTCCGTCGCCGATGAAATAGCCGATCGAGCAGCAGTCGGGATGGCTGCACGGCAGCGCGATCAGATCGTGCGGCGTCACCCGGCCCGCGGTCTGCTCCTCGATGCGGCGCAGCACGCCGGTGGTCGTGACCCGGCGCAGCGGATCGATTTCCGGCGCGCGGCCCGAGGCGAAGACGGGCTGGAACATCACGCCGCCGACGTACGGCGTCGCGAACGCGGTGCCGAGCACCGTGCCGATCTCCTCCGCGTTCACGTCGGCCACCGTCATGACGAGGGTGGTGAAGACGCGCGCGGCCGAGAGCCGTTCGATCGCGCGGCGCTTGATCGCGCGGAGGTCGGCCGCGCGCAGCGCGCGGTGCGTCTCCTCGCGCTCGCCGTCGTACTGCAAGTACACTTCGACGCGGTCGCGCAGCCGCGCCAGCGCCGCGAGAAACGCGTCATCGTTCGCGAGCCGCACGCCGTTCGTGTTGAGCAGGATGCGCGTCACCGGCAGCGGCGCGAGCGCGCCGAGGATGGCGACGATCTCCGGGTGGACGGTCGGCTCGCCGCCGCTGATCATCACGACGTCGACGCGGCCGTCCTCGCGCGCGACCGCGGTCTGCACCGCGTGCACGATCTCACGCAGCGGGAGGTAGTGCGACGCCGCCGGGCTCGACGAGGTGAAGCAGGCCGGGCAGGACAGGTTGCACTGCGTCGTCACGTCGAGCAGAAAGACGCACGAGTGCTGCTGGTGCGCCGGGCCCAGCCCGTACTCGTAGCCCAGCGGGAGCGGGAAGATCTCGGTCGTGTCGGGGTTGATCCGGCGCGTCGGCACGCGCCACTGCTGCAGGTAGCGCCACAGCTCGGCGTCCTCTTCGTAGAGCGACCACACCTCACCGTGGCCGCGGCGGCACCAGCGCCGCAGGTACACCGCGCCGTCCCGCTCGACGAGATGGCCGTCCAGGACGTCGGTCGGCCACTCGGGATCGAACTCCGGGTTCTCGGCGAAGCAGCGCGGACACACGGCGCGGACGCTCTTCAGCAGCAAGTAGTCGTGCAGCACCGGAGCGGTCTCGGATCTCACGATGCGCGCTCACCCTTCGACCAGCTCAGGGTGACACTGGAGCTCAGGGTGGCACCGGCGGGGACGCGCAGCAGTGCGCGCAGCTTCCAGGCGAAGAACGCGAAGCCGGCGAGGCACGCGTACTGCGCGAGGCTGAAGCCGCCGTACGCCGGCACGTCGCGGTAGAACTCGACGACGAAGCGCAGCGCGCAGAACAGCGCGCCCTGCACGAAGAAGATGCCGTTCTCCGGCAGCGCGCGGCGGCGCTCGAGCGCGGCGATCACGGCGAGCGTCGCGAACGCGGCGAGCGCGCTGTAGAGCTGCGTCGGGTGGCGCAGCTGGCCGTGGTCGTGCACCGCCCATGGGACGCTCGCGACCTTGCCGTAGCAGCAGCCCGCGAAGAAGCAGCCGAACCGCCCGAGCGCCTCCCCGCCCGCGAGCGCGAACGCGAACGCGTCGCCGAGCGGGCGCCGCACGCCGAGGCTGCGCTTCGCCAGGATCACCGCGAGCCAGCCGCCCGCGATGCCGCCGATCACCGTCTTCCCGGGCTCGCCGCTCGCCAGCAGTTGCAGCGCGCTCGCTCCGAACAGGCCGCCGAACAGCCCCGCCACCGCGACGGCGCGGACGTCGGAGGTCGCGAAGCCGCGGCGCCGCGCGACCCAGGCGAACAGTCCGATCCCGGCGCCGTAGGCGAGCACGTAGGCGACGCCCGAGAGCACCAGGCGCAGGTGGACCGGCAGGGCGTCCATGCGCCGCACTTCCGCCGGTGCTGGTCCACGGACCTACCGCGGTGCGCTGCGCACGACAGCGTCCGGGACCGTCCGACCGGTGCCGCGAAGGGCCGACGCCGTGCGGAGGACGGCGAACCTTCAGGCAGAGATCACGGCCGGACTCGTGGCGGGGCTGGCAGCCGGTGCGATCATGAAGCTCTTTCTGTTCGTCGTCGCGATCCCGAGCGGCGACCCGCTGCGCGCGCTCCTCGGCACCTTCGCCGCGACCAGCGTGGCGCTGCTCGGCACGAACGCGGCGAACAACCTGGACTTGGTGCCGTTCGGCGTCTTCTTGCACTTCTGCGTCGCCGTCGGGTGGGCGCTCGGCTACGTGCACCTCGCGCGCTCGCAGCCGCAGCTCGTGCGCCAGCCGTGGATCTCGGGCGCCGGCTTCGGCATCGTCGTCTACGTCTTCATGCAGATCGTGATCCTGGGCGCCGGACAGTATCACCGGCCGTCGTCGCCGGCGCAGCTCGAGACCGGGCTGGTCGCACACATCGTCTTCTACGGGATGCCCGTCGCGCTGGTCGTGTCGCGCATGCTCCGGTCCGGCTCGGGCGCGGCGACGGCTTGATCGCGGTCGTCGACGTCGATCTGGGCGCGGTCGCACGTAACGCGCAGGCGCTCGCGCGCCTCGTCGCGCCGGCCAAGCTCGCGGCGGTCGTCAAAGCGAACGCGTACGGTCACGGGCTGGTCCCGGTCGCGCGCGCCGTCGCTCCGCACGCGGCGCGGCTGTGCGTGTACGCGCTCGAAGAGGCGGTCGCGCTGCGCGACGCGGGCATCGAGGCGCCGCTGCACGTGCTGGGGCCGATTCCGCCGTCGGACCTCGACGTCGCGCACGCGACCAACGCCGCGATCACGCTGTGGGACGGCGATCTGTATGCGCGGCAGGTCGCGAGCGTCGCGCGGCGGCGGCGGCGGACGTTCGCGGTGCACGCGAAGATCGACACCGGCGTCGTGCGGCTCGGCCTCACCGTCGACGAGGCACCCGATGTGCTGCGGCGCTACGCGTCGACGCCGGAGTACGAGCTCGCCGGCGCGTTCACGCACCTCGCGGCGGCGGAAGAGATCGACTCGACGTTCACGCTCGACCAGCTCGCGCGCTTTCGGCGCGCGACGCGCGAGCTGGGCGACGACGTCGAACGGCACGCCGCGGCGACCGCGGCGGCGATCCTGTGGCCCGAGACGCGGCTCGGCGCCGTGCGCTGCGGGGTCGGCATCTACGGCATCTGGCCGAGCGCGGAGTCCGAAGCGCTGATGCGCGCGCGCGGCCTCGCGCTCGAGCCGGCGCTGAGCTGGCGCACGCGCATCGTCGCGCTGCACGAGATCGACGCCGATACGACGGTCGGCTACGGCCGCACCTGGCGCGCCGCGCGCCGCTCGCGCATCGCGACGATCCCGATCGGCTATGCCGAAGGGCTGCCGCGGGCCGCCGGCAACACGGCGCACGCGCTCGTGCGCGGCGCGCGCGTCCCGCTGATCGGGCGCGTCTGCATGGACATGGCGTTCCTCGACGTGACCGGCGTCGCCGGCGCCGAGCCGGGCGACGCGGTGACGCTCGTCGGCGCCGACGGCGAGGAGCGGATCACCGCCGAGGATCTCGGCGCCGCGTGCGGGACGATCGGCTACGAGATCGTCGCGCGCATCCCCGCCGACGTTCCGCGCCGCTACGGCGTTACCGAAGCGTGATCCAGGCGCTGACGTTCGCGGCCTTCACGGTGACCCTCGACGGGCGGCCGGTGATCCCGCGCGCCCGCGCGGCGGTGAGCGCGGGCCACGTGCTGCTGCCGGTGCGGGCGCTCGGCGAGGCGCTCGGGGCCGACGTCCGCTACGACGGGCGCGCGCACGCGATCAGCGTGCAGCGCGGCGCGCGCGTGGCGACGATCCCGTCGCGCGGCGCGGTGCGCATCGTGCAAGCTCGCGCCTACGCGCCGCTGCGCGCGGTGGCGAGCGCGTTCGGGCTCGCGGTGGCGTACGACGCGCGCACGCGCACCGTCGCGCTCGGCGATCGTACCGGCGCGCCGCCGCCCACGCGGGCGCAGGTGCCGGCGCCGAACGGACCGCCGAATCCCGGCGCGACGTACTCGCCGTCGTTCACCGTCATCGTGCGGCCGGAAGCCGGGGCCGACGTGCACGAGCCGTATCCGGCGATCTCGGCGCGCTTCGCGGGCGCGATCTCGATCGATCCGCGCTCGCTGCACGTCGTCCTCGACGGGCGCGACGTCACCTCGCAAGCCGCCGTGATCGGCGACCAGGTGCTCCTCACCCCGCGCAGCGCGCTCGCGCCCGGCTCGCATGCGGTCTCGGTCGTCGCGCGCGACGCGAACGGGACGCCGCTGGTGCAGCAGTGGGCGTTCAACGACTCGTTCACGTTCGTCGCGATGCCGGCGCCGACGCCGTTTCCGATCAGCGCGATCTGGATCGACCGCTGGATCTCGCCGGGCACGAACGCGTTCGACGTCTTCGTCGAAGGCGCGCCGGGGATCACCGGCATCGTCGGCGTCGACGGCGTCGGCGGCTTCTTCCCGCTGCAGGTGTACGGTGCGACCACATACGTCGCGCACGTGTTCGTGCCGAACGGCGTGAACCAGCCGTTCGCACGCATCGCCGCGCGGCTGACGCTGCCGAACGGCGAGCGCGAGTTCATCGTGCTGCCGCAGCGCATCAACCTCGTCACCGCGCCGGTCAAGAACGTGCCGCCCGCACCGACACCGGCGCCGACGCCCGTCCCGGTTCCCACGCGGCGCTCCGCCGACGTTCCGTCGCCGACACCGACGCCGCCGCACCGCCGGCCGGTCACCGAACCGACGCCGCGCCCTGCCACGCCGGCTCCCGCCGCGACACCGACGCCGACTCCGCTGCCGGTCGCGACGCGCACGCCGGTCGTGCTTCCCTCACGCGGACCGGTGCGTATCCCGGTGCAGCTTCGAACGCCCGCGCCGTCCGCCACGAAGGCGCCGGCGCCGGCCGCGACGGCCGCGCCGGCTCCGACGCCGACGCCCGCGCCGCAGCGAACGCGGCGGCCGATCATCAAGCTGTCGCCGTCGCCGAAGCCATCGGCGCAGCCGCAACCGCAGCCGCAGTAAGCTACCGCAGCGCCGCGAGCGCCTCCGCGAGGACGATCGTTCCGTCGTAGAGCGCGCGGCCGACGATCGCCGCGTCGACGTTCTCGGGCGTGCCGTCGCGCAGCGCGAGCAGGTCGCCGAGCGTTCGCGCGCCGCCGCTGGCGGTGACGCGCAGCGGCACGAGCGAGGCGACGTGCGCCAGCGCGGCGACGTCGTAGCCCGCGCCCGTTCCGTCGCGCGCGATCTCGGTGCAGACGACGCGTCCGATGCCCCATGCGTGCACCAGCCGCACGAGGTCGTCGCGCGGGATCGACGTCTCCGCCACCCAGCCGCGCGTCGCGACGCGCTCGCCGCGCGCGTCCACTCCCGCGACGACGCGCTCGCCCCAGCGCTCGGCGATGGCGCGCGCTTCGTCGGGCCGCTCGATCAGCAGCGTGCCGATCACGACCGCGTGCGCGCCCGCCTCGAAGCGCGCCGCGACGTCGCCGACCGAGCGAATGCCGCCGCCCGTTTGCACGGGGACGTCCGCCGCGGCGCAGATCGCGCGCAACGCCGCTTGGTTCTCGCCGGTGCCGAACGCGCCGTCGAGGTCCACGACGTGCAGCGCCTGCGCGCCGTCCGCCACGAACGCGCGCGCGCGCGCGACCGGATCGGCGTCGTAGCGCGTCTCGCGCGACGGGTCGCCGCGCTCCAGCCGCACGGCGAATCCGCCGCGCAAGTCGATCGCCGGGTAGAGCGTCAGCGCTCGCTTCACGCCGTCGCGATGCGCAGGAAGTTGTCGAGGAGGCGGGCGCCGGTCGTGCGGCTCTTCTCGGGATGGAACTGCGTCGCCATCACGTTGTCGCGCGCGACGACCGCGGCGAACCGCTCGCCGTACTCGCACGATGCGACGAGTGCGTCCTCGGCATGCTCGACGCGGTGCGAGTGCAGGAAGTAGGCCCAGGCGCCGCTCGCGACGCCGTCGACGAACGGATGCGTGCGCTCGATCACCAGATCGTTCCAGCCCATGTGCGGAACACGGGGCGCGTGAGTGAATCGGCGCACCTCGCCGGGTAGAATACCGAGACCCGCGGCGCCGCCGTACTCGTCGCTGGAGGCGAACAGCACTTGCATACCGACGCAGATGCCGAGAAACGGCCGCCCTTCGGCGATCGTCCGGCGAATCGCCCCGTCGAACCCGCGCTCGCGCAGGGCGTCCATGGTCGCGCCGAAAGCGCCGTCGCCCGGCAGGATCGCCGCGCCGGCGCGCTCGACGTCGCGCGGGTCCTCGGTCAAGGCAAACGGCGCGCCGCGCCGCTCCAGCGCCGCGATGAGCGAGCCGACGTTTCCTCCGCCGTAGTCGATCACCGCGATCCGTGGAGCCATCAGCTCCTGCGTTCGCTCGCCGGCGCCGCGTTGCTTGCCGCGATGCTCGCCGGCTGCGCGGGCGGCGGCTCGACGGGCACGACGACGACGCAGGCGGCGCCGATTCCGCCCCCGACCAGCACTCCGGTCCCGACCGCGACGCCCGTCCCCGCGCCCGCGGCCGATCCGAACCTCCACGTGCCGGCCGGCTTCCTCGTCAGCAAGATCGCGTCGGTCGGCAGCGCGCGCGAGCTGGCGGCGCTGCCGAACGGCGACTTGATCGTCGGAACGAGCGGCACGAGCATCATGATCGTGCCGAACGCCGAAAGCGCCGGCGCGGCCGGCGCGCCGGCGACGTTCGCGTCGATCCCCGACGCGCCGGCGCAGGGCGTCGCGTACGGCGGCGGCTTCGTCGTCGTCGCGACGCAGCACGGCGTGTACCGCATTCCGTACGCGAGCGGCGCGCAGAGCGGCACGCCGCAGAAGATCGCCTCGGTGCGCACCGGTCCGGTCGCCCCGAACAGCGACGGCGACGTGCACACGTCGAGCTCGGTCGCGGTCAGCGGCACGACGCTGTACGTCGGCGTCGGCTCGTCGTGCAACGCCTGCGTCGAAACCGATCCCACGCGCGCGACCGTGCAGCGGATGGACATCAGCGGCAGCGGCATGACGACGCAGGCGCGGCGCTGGCGCAACGCGATCGCGCTCGCGACCGACCCGGCGAGCGGCACGGTGTGGGCGGGCGGCGCCGGACAGGACAGCCTCGCGCAAGCGCATCCGTACGAGTTCCTCGACGCCGTCTCGGCGCGCGCCGCACCCGCCGACTACGGCTGGCCCGACTGCGAGGAGAACCACGTCGCCTACAAGGCCGGCGCGAACTGCACGAACGCCGTCGTTCCGATGCTCGAGTTTCCGGCGTACTCGACCATCATCGGCGCGGCGTTCTCGCCGTCCGCGCAAGCGGGTGCGTACGCGTTCCCGCCGGCCTGGCGCGGCGGGCTGTTCGTCGGTCTCCACGGCTCGTGGCACGTGACGAGCGGCAACGTTCCGGTCGATCCGCCGCACGTCGCGTTCGTGCCGTTCTCCGGCAACGCGCCGGCGAGCGCGGTGAACTGGAACGATGCGACCGCGCAGTGGAGCGACTTCTTCACCGGCTTTCAGAGCGCGTCGGGCGCGCGCATCGGACGGCCGACCGGCGTCGCGGTCGGCGCGCAAGGCAGCCTGTTCGTCGCCGACGACGCCGCCAACGCGATCTACCGCATCCGGCCCGCGGCGTCGGCCACGTCGTCGGTTCGCCGCTAGCGCAAGCGCCGGGCCGCTCTCGGCGGTGATGCATCGCGCCGTCACCGGGGAATGTTGAGCGGGCATGCCTTCGCGCCGGTTCTTCGTCCTCGCTTCGCTGTGCGCGCTCGCGGGCTCCGCCTGGACCGCGCCGCAGGCCCGGGCCGCGGGCACCGTGCCGCTGACGGTTCCGCACGGCTTCACGATCGAGCGAATCGCGAGCGTCCCCCGCGCGCGCGAGCTGGCCGTCGCGCCGAACGGCGATCTCTTCGTCGGAACGACCGCCAGCGCGATCTACGTCGTCCCCGACGCCGAGAAGAGTCCCGGCGAGCCGCGCCGCTTCGCCGCGATCGACGACGCGCCGGTGGCCGGCGTGTTCCTCGCCGGCGACTGGCTCTACGCGGGCGGGCAATTCGGCGTGTGGCGCATCCCGTACCGCGCGGGCGACCGCGAGGCGCGCGCGAGCGCGCAGAAGATCGCCGGCGTGCGCGGCGGCGGAGGCAGCGGGCACAGCACGACCACCGTCGCGCTCTCGAAGGGCGAGCTGTACGCGAGCGTCGGGTCGTCGTGCAACGCCTGCGCGGAGTCCGATCCGACGCGCGCGACGGTGCAGACGATGACGCCGGACGGCAAGGGCATGCACGCGCGCGCGGTCGACATCCGCAACGCGATCGCGCTCGCCGTGCAGCCCGAGAACGGCGCCGTGTGGGCCGGCGTGGCGGGTCGCGACGATCTCGAGCGCGGGCACCCGTACGAGATCTTCGACGCGATCACCGCGCACGCCGGGACGCCCGACTACGGCTGGACGAAGTGCTACGACGACCGCAAGCCGATCGGCGGCGCGAGCTGCGCCGCCGTGACCCTGCCGAAAGTGGTCTTCCCCGCGTACGACACGCCGATCGGCGCCGCGTTCTACCCCGCCGACCAGAAAGGTGCGCACGCGTTCCCGGCGAGCTACCGCGGCGGCGCGTTCGTCACGCTGCACGGCTCGTGGCACCAGCCGCCCGTCGCGCCGCGCGTCGCGTTCGTCGCATTCAAGAACGGCGAGCCCGCGAAGCCGGTCGACTGGTCGAACCCGGACGCGCAGTGGGCGGAGTTCGGCGGCGGTTGCCAGGGCGCCGACGGGGTGCGCGCCTGCCGCCCGACCGGCGTCGCGGTCGGCAACGACGGCTCGCTCTTCGTCGCCGACGACGGCGCCGGCGCGATCTACCGGATTCGTCCCGCGCGCTAGCGCGCGGTCAGCCGGGCCCGCCGGAGCCGACCAGCGCCAGCGCGTCCTCGCGCGTCTCGCGGAAGTGCGCGTCGCGGATCGAGCCCGCGTGCGTCAGCCACTCGTTCGCCTGCGGCGGCGGCACGATGGCGACCGTCGCGCCGTAGCGCAGCGAGCGGCGCACGAAGAGCACGATCTCGCCCGCGATCATCGGGTCGATCGCGCCCGCACCGGACAGGTCGAGCACCATCGGCCGGCCCTTCGACACTTTCGCGGCTTCGAGCACCGTGTGGACCTCGGGATAGCGCGAGACGTCGAGGTCGCCGCCGAACGTGATGACCGCGGGTTCCATCGCTCCCAACGATACTCGCCCGCCGTCCCGGCGTATAGAGTCCCGAACCGCTCGGGCCGCTCAGCGCGCCAGCGCGCTGGCGGCGAGCGCGGCCGCGGCGCGCGCCTCGTCCATCAGGTTCGCCACGATCGTCGCGGCGGGCAGCGGCTTCGCCAGCGCGACGGCCTGGCCGGTCCACAGCGACAGGTACTCCGGCTTGCCCTGCGCCGCGGCCGCCGCGCGGATGTCGCGCGTGAGCCAGTGCTGGTGCGGGTACGGCGCGATGTCGTCCGAGCCGGTCATCTCGTCGATGAAGCGGTTGCGCACCCCGCGCGCGTGCTTGCCCGAGAAGACGTGGGTCAGCGTCGTGCGCTGCACCGCCTCGGTCGCGAGCAGATCTTTGTACGCGGTGGCCGCCTCGTCGCTGCGCAGGAACGCCGAGCCGACCTGCGCCGCGGTCGCGCCGAGGGCGAGCACCGCGGCGACCGCGCGCCCGTCACCGATCCCGCCCGCCGCGAGCACCGGAACCGAGATCGCGTCGACGGCCTGCGAGACCAGCGCCATCGTCCCGATCAGCGAGTCGTCGAGCCGCGCCGTGATGCTGCCGTGATGCCCGCCCGCCTCGTAGCCCTGCACGCAAACGGCGTCGGCGCCGGCACGTTCCAGCGCGAGCGCGTCGCCGACCGACTTCGCGGTGCCGAGCGTGAAGATCCCCGCCTCCCGGCACGCGCTCATCACCGATGCGTCCGGGATGCCGAAGGTGAAGCTGAACACCGCCGGACGTGTCTCCAGCACGACCGCGACCTGCTCGCGGAACGCCACGCCGCCGCGCGGCGGCTCGGGCGGGTGCGGGATGCCGAGCTCTTCGCGGTAGCGGCGCAGCCGCTCGTGCGCGCGGCGCAGCAGCGCGTCGTCGACGGGCGGCGGCTCGCCGACGAACAGGTTGAGCGCGAACGGTCGCCCGGTCAGCGCCCGCACGCGCGCGACGTTGTCGCGAATGACGTCCGGCGTGTCGTAACCGCCGGGGAGCGAGCCCAGCCCGCCCGCGTTGGAGACCGCCGCGACGAGCTGCGGCGTGGTCGCGCCCGACATCGGCGCCTGCACGATCGGGATCTCGAGGAACGGCAACGTTCGCATCGCCGGCTACACCGCGACCGCGACGCGTTCGCAGGCGAACGCGATCAGCGCCTGCGCGGCGGCGAGGGCCGCTTCAGCGGGTGCGGTCTCGCCGCGCTTCGTCGCGCTCGCGAGCCCGCCGTCGAAGAGCACGTCGAGCTGCTCGGCGAGCAGCTCGGGATCGCGCGCGCCGGCCGCGGCCGCCCGGTCGCGGAACCACGCGCGCCGCTTCGCGACCAGCTCGCGGATCACGGTGCGCGCGGGATGGCGCGGATCGGTCAGCTCGGCGGCGGCGATGATGTACGGGCAGCCGCGGTACGCGCTCTCCTCGCAGAACGCGATCATCGTGCGGAACGCGCCGGCGATCTGCTCGGCCGGCGTCCCTTCGCGCGGGAAGCGCATCTTCGGCGCGCGGCGGATCGACGCCGCGACCAGCTCGTCCTTCGAGCGGAAGTAGCGGTACAGGGTGCGTTTCGTGACCTCGGCCTCGGCCGCGACGCGGTCGACGCCGACGAGGTGGATCCCCTCGCGGTAGAACAGGTCGGCGGCGACCAGCGCGATGTGGTCGCCGAGCGGGATGCCGGGCTCGCGGTGAACGGACATGACCGCCGGGTCTCCGGCGCCGCCGGTAGACCAACCTGTATACCAGCCGGGTGAAATCACCCGGGCGGACGGGTCAGGCCGCGCGCGGTCCCTCGCGCCGGCGGACGGGTAGCACCACGACGACCCGCGTCCCGTTCCGGTCTTCCGCGGCGGCGTCGACCAGCAGGTCGCCGGCCAGCGCGCGCACGAGCAGCAGCCCACGGCCGCGTTCCGACTGCGGGTCCGGGACGGGGTAGACCGGCCTCATCCCGCGGCCGCGGTCGACCACGCACAAGACCGGCTCGTCGTCGTGCCAGTCGATGCAGATGCCGAACGGAGGCGCGCCGTGCCGCACGGCGTTGGCGATCAGCTCGCCGACGACGAGCTCCGCGGCGTCCAGATCGGAGCGCTCGCGATCGGCGTCGGATTCGAGAAAACGTCGTACGTCGCGCCGAACCCGCACGACCTCGTCAGCGCGGTCCCCGACGTACGACCAGTACCGGGACTCGTCCACAGAGCTTGCACGTTCCCCTCGACCGGAGCCGAATAACGCCGAACGTCACAAACCCGACGATTGCGGCTGCCGGGAAAGTTGTGGACCGAAAACCGTTTCGGACCACGCGCTTGACGGAATAGGCTCGCAAGGACCGAGGCCAGGAGGGCAAGGGGTTGACGAACGCCGGGTGGCGCTTGAGAGCGAAGGATCGCCGAAACGGGCCGGCATTGCCGCGCGAGCACGACTTCTCGGTGACGGGACTGGGCGTCGCCGTGATCTGCGTCGTCGCCGCCGTGATGTTCAGCGTCTAGGAGCCCGTCGGCGCCCTAGGACTCGGTGAGCGCGCCCTTCGTCGAGGGAATCTCCGCTGACGCGGTGAGCGCCTTGGCTTGCGCGAACGCGCGGGCGAACGCCTTGAACGCCGCCTCGCACAGGTGGTGGTTGTTCGTTCCCGCCCAGCGCAGCAGGTGCAGGTTGAACTTGCCGTGGTCGACCACGCTGCGAAAGAAGTGCGGCACCAGCTCGGTCGGCAGCGCGCCGAGCGACGGCACCGAGAACGGAACGTCGTAGTTCAGCCAGGGGCGGCCGCTCAGGTCGACGGCGCATTGCACCAGCGCGTCGTCGAGCGGCACCGCGATCGAGCCGAAGCGCGCGATCCCGCGCTTGTCACCGAGCGCTTCGCCGATCGCGCGGCCGAGCGCGATGCCGACGTCCTCGACCAGGTGGTGGTGATCCATCCCATCGCCGTGCGCGACGATCTCGAGCCCGACGCCGGCGTGCGTGCCGAGCGCGGTCAGCATGTGGTCGAAAAAGTCGACGTCGGTCTCCACCGAGACCGGCCCGCCGTCGAGCGCGAGCCGCACGACGATCCGCGTCTCGTTGGTCGCGCGGCGCACCTCCGCCGTGCGCGGCGCCGGCTCACCCTTCGGCGAGCTCAGGGTGACCCGTTCTCCGGCGGACGTTCCGGCATCGTCGTTCAGGACTGACTCGCGCCGTTCGCGGATGCGTTCTGCGCATTCGGGGAGCCGCTTTGCCCGTTCGTCGCAGCCGGTGCGCGGCGCACGTCGATCGGCTCGTACGGGTGCACTTCGGGGCCGACGTACGTCGCCTGCGGGCGGATGAGACGGTTGTGCGAGAACTGCTCGAGCACGTGCGCGGTCCAGCCCGCGATGCGGCCGCACGCGAACATGCAGGTGAACTCGTCGGACGGAATCTCCAGCGACGAGAGCGTCGGCGCGGTGTAGAACTCGACGTTCGCGTAGATGCGCTTGCCGGGCTTCACCTCTTGCAGCACCTTGTTCGACGCGTCCTCGAGCGCGCGCGCGATCAGGTACCACTTGGTGTGCGACTTCTCGGTGAGGTTCTTCGCCATCCGCTCGAGATGCGCGGCGCGCGGGTCGCGGATCTTGTACTCGCGGTGGCCCATCCCCATGATCTTCTGACCGCGGCCGAGGAGGTCGCGCACGTACGGCTCGGCCTTCTCCGGCAGACCGATCTCCTCGAGCATCGTCATGACCTTGCTCGGCGCGCCGCCGTGCAGGTCGCCGGCCAGCGTCGCGACGGCCGCGGTGATCGCGCAGTAAATGTCGGCACCGGTCGAGGCCGTCACGCGCGACGAGAACGTCGAGGCGTTGTACGAGTGGTCGGCAAGGAGCACCAGATAGGTGTCGAGCGCGTTCTCGGCTTCCGGGATCGGGAGCTCGCCGCTGCGCATGTAGAGGAAGTTGGCGGCGGTGTCGAGCTTGGGGTCGGGCGCGATCGGGTCGAGCCGCCGGCGCATGCGGTCCCAGGCGGCGACGATCGTCGGGAACTTCGCGATCAGGTCGATCGCGGTGTCGACGCTGGTCTCGTGCGAGCCGTCGGGGCGGTGCGGCACGAAGTGCGCGATCGCCGAGACCCCGGTGCGCAGCACGTCCATCGGCCAGGCGTCGCGCGGGATCGCGTGCATGATCGCGAGCACGCCGGACGGGAGCGTGCGCCGCGCCGCGAGCCGCTGCTTGAGGGCGGTGAGCTCCTGGTGCGACGGCAGATTCCCGAACAGCAGCAGGTGCACGACCTCTTCGTAGCACGCGCTCTCGGCCAGCTCGTTGATGTCGTAGCCGCGGTAGGTGAGCCGCCCGACCTCGCCTTCGACGTTGCTGAGCACGGTCTCGCCGACGACGATGCCTTCGAGCCCGGGATTCACGACCGTGGACGCCATAACGGCCAGCAATTCTCGCTCAGCCGCATCTCTCCCATCCCGGCTTTCGTCGGCGGACGAAAGGGCAAGCGGCGACTTAGGTCTTACCTACCCTGTCCACCCGGTGCCCGGTTCGCGGCGCCCGCGCTTTCGAGATGGAGGTCCGACCCATGATCCGTCCCGCCCTCAGTCGTCGCTCGTTCGTGACGCTCGCCGGCGCCGGAAGCGCGGCGGCGTTCGGCATCCCCGCCTACCTTCCGAAGATCGGTGAAGCCGCCGACGCGATCAAGATCGGTCTGCTCGAGCCGTACACCGGCGTCTACGCCGGGCCGGCCGAGAACGAGACGCACGGCTTCGAGATGGCCGCCGACGCCTGGAACAAGCGCGGCGGGATCATGGGCCGCCGGATCGAGCTGGTCAAGGAAGACGAGCAGAACGACCCCGGCGTCGCGGCGCAAAAGGCGCGCAAGCTCGTCAATCAGGACAAGGTCGCGGCGCTGTGCGGCACCGTCTCGAGCGGCGTCTCGCTCTCCGTCGCCGGCGTGTCGAACTCGCTCAACACGCTGTTCATGGACTCGGGCGGCCACAGCGACGACGTCACCGGCAAGAGCTGTCACTGGAACGTCTTCCGCACGTGCCACAGCACCTGGATGGAGACGCACGCGACCGGCTACGCGCTGCAGAAGCGCTTCGGGAAGCGCTGGTTCTTCATCACGCCCGACTACGCGTACGGGCACTCGCTCGAGACCGGCTTCAAAGACGTGCTCGCGCACATCGGCGGCAGCGTCGTCGGCAACGAGCTCACCCCGCTCGGCACGACCGACTTCAGCTCGTACCTCACCAAGATCGACGCCGCGAAGCCGGACGTCGTGCTGGTCTTCGTGCAGGGCGACGACTACACCAACTGCCTCAAGCAGATGAACCAGTTCGGGCTGCTCAAGAAGTACCCGGTCGGCGGGCCGCAGGTCGAGCTCGAGCCGCTGTACGGCTTGCCGCCCGAGGCGCGCGAAGGCTACTGGGGCATCGAATGGTACTACAAGAGCGACAAGACGCTCGGCAAGAACAACAAGCTCGCGCACCAGTTCGTGGCCGACACGATCAAGCGCACCGGCGGCAAGCCGCCGACGGCGCGCAACGCGTTCGGCTACATCACGCTCGACCGGCTCGCGCAGGCGATGAACGACGCCAAGAGCACCGATCCGGTGAAGGTCGCGCGCGCGATCGAGGGCGTGCACTTCAACTCGATCTTCGCCGGCAACTCGTACTACCGCAAGGAAGACCATCAGCTCATGTGGCCGATGTGGGTGGCGAAGATCCGCCCGAACGGAACGCCCGGCGACAAGTACGATCTGTTCGACGTGACGGACATCAACGCGGCGGAAGCCGTCGAGCAGACGATCACGCAGAAGGCGGCGGTCTGCAAGCTGGGCTACCCCGCGTAGGTTCGGCCGGTGCACGACTGGGCGCAGATCGGGCAGCAGCTCTTCAACGGCCTGGTGCTGGGGGCGTTCTACGCGATCGTCGCGCTCGGTCTCTCCCTGATCATGAACCTCACCGGCACCATCAACATGGCGCACGGGAGCTTCATGACGCTGGCCGGCTATCTGGCGTACACGATGGTGCTGCGCCATCTGCCGTTCGGCTGGGCGCTCATCGCGGCGCCGCTGGTCGCGGTGGCGATCGGGATCGTGGTGGAGCGGACGCTGGTGCGTCCGCTCTACAAGCGCGAGCCGTTCTACAGCCTGCTGATGACGTTCGGGCTCTCGCTGATCGCGGAGGAGGTGTTCCGCCTCGTCTGGGGGCCGAACGGCGTGCCGTTCTCACCACCCGGCGCGCTCGGCGGCGCGGTGAGCCTGGGCTTCATGCAGTTCCCGACGTTCCGCATCTTCATCGTGCTGGTGCTGATCGTGGCGATCGTCGCGCTCGCGCTGTTCCTGACGCGCACCCGCTTCGGGCTGCGGCTGCGCGCCGCCGTTCAGGACAGTGAGATGATCGCCGCGCTGGGGACGAACACGCAACTCCTGTACGCGGTGAACTTCAGCCTCGGCATCTTTCTGGCCGGGATCGCGGGCGTGCTCGCGGCCGGGATGCTCGGGCTCTCGCCGACCAGCGGCAACGCGCTGCTCATGCCGGCCTTCGTGACCGTGATCATCGGCGGGATGGGGAGCTTGTTCGGCAGCATCGTCGGCGGCGTGCTGGTCGGCGTGGCGATCTCGATGACGACGCTGTTCATCCCGGCCGCGAGCGAGGTCGCGATGTATGTGCTGATGGCGATCGTGCTGCTGGTGCGGCCGCGCGGGCTCTTCGGCGAGGAGGGCATCTTCGGGTGAGCGCCCGCCGGGAGCTGTTGGCGTCGGCCGCCGTCGTCGTGCTGTTCGCGTTCGGCCCGTGGCTCTCGCCGCTGGTCCATCTCGACGTGTCGATCGTGAGCGAGGTGCTGGTCACGGCGATCGCGGTGATGAGCGTGAACCTGCTGCTCGGCTACACCGGGCTGCCCGCGTTCGGCAACGCCGCGTACTTCGGCCTGGGCGCGTACGGCGCGGCGCTCTCGGTGAAGTACCTGCAAGTGCACTTCATCGAGGCGGTGCTGATCGGTATGGTCGCCGCGCTGCTCGGCGGTCTGCTGCTCGCGCCGTTCCTGCTGCGGCGGCGCGGCATCTACTTCGGGCTCCTCTCGATCGCCTTCGGGCAAGTCTTCTACTTCATCGCCTACCGGTACACCGACGTGACCGGCGGCGAGGACGGGATGAACATCACCCGGCCGTACGCGGGGGTTCCGCCGGCGCACGTCGCGGTGAACGAGCTCGGGTTCTACTACACGGCGCTCGTCGTGTTCGTGCTCGCGCTGATCGTGTTTCGCACCGTGGTGCGGTCGCCGTTCGGGCGCACGCTGATCGCGATCCGGCAGAACGAGCCGCGCGTGCGCTATCTCGGGCTCAACACCGACCGCTTCATCTTCGTCGCGCTGCTGATCTCGGCGACGATGGCGGGGCTGAGCGGCGCGCTGTTCGGGCTGCTGATCGACTTCGCGTACCCGCTCGAGCTCGACTGGCACCAGTCGGGCTACTTCGTGCTCTCGATGATCCTGGGCGGCGCGGGGACGGTGTGGGGCTCGCTGGTCGGGGCGTTCATCTACGTGATCGGCAAGGACATCATCTCGACGATCACGCCGCTGTGGCAGATCTTTCTGGGCGCGCTGTTCGTGGCGTGCGTGCTGTTCTTCCCGCGCGGCCTCGTCGGGTCGCTCCGCGGGCTGACGCGCCGCGCGCCGCAGCAGCACTTCGGCGACGACGACGTGAACGCGGCGTTCGATCCGAACGCTCCGGTGGAGGTCGGCCGTGGCGTCTGAGCGGATCTTGCTCGAAGCGACGGGGATCTCGAAGATCTTCGGCGGGCTGCGCGCGGTCGACGACGTCTCGCTGCGGGTGCGCGAAGGGACGATCCACGCGCTGATCGGGCCGAACGGGGCCGGCAAGACGACGTTCTTCAACGCCATCTCCGGCTTCGCGTTCCCCGAGCGCGGCAGCGTTCGGTTTCTCGGGACCGACGTGACGCGCATGCAGAACTGGCGCCGCGTCGCGATGGGGATGGGCCGGACGTTCCAGACGCCGAGCATCTTCCAGGAGCTGACCGTCGACGAGAACGTGCGGCTCGGCGTGGTCGCGCACGCGAAGCAGGCGTTTCGTCTGAGCGCGCCGCGCGGCGCGGCGAAGGACGCGCTCGACAAGCGCGTCGACGAGCTGCTCGGCTTCGTGAACCTCACCGGCCACCGCGACCGCCCGATCGCCGAGCTCGCGCACGGCTCGCAGCGGCTGTGCGAGATCGCGATGAGCCTCTCGACCGACCCGACCATGGTGCTGCTCGACGAGCCGATGGCCGGGCTCGCCGAATCCGAGACCGACCGCATCATGGGCGTGATCCGCGACCTCCGCACGCGGCTCGGCCTGACGGTGCTGTTCGTCGAGCACAACATGCGCGTGGTGCTCAGCCTCGCCGACCGGATCACGGTGCTCGACCGCGGGCGGCTGCTCGCGGAGGGAACGCCGGCCGAGATCGCCGCGAACGCCGCGGTGCGCAGCGCGTACCTGGGCGAAGGAGTGCTCGATCATGTCTGAGCCGCTGCTGGCGCTGCGCGACGTCTGCACCAACTACGGCAAGATCCGCATTTTGCGCGACGTGACGATGACGGTCCATGAAGGCGAGGTCGTCGCGCTGCTCGGCCTCAACGGCGCCGGGAAGACGACGACGATGCGCAGCATCCTCGGCCTGACGCCGCCGCGCTCCGGAACGATCCACTACGCGGGGCACGACATCACCGGCTGGCCGGCGTACAAGGTGGCGCGGCTCGGCGTCGGTTACGTCCCCGAAGGCCGGCGGATGTTCAAGGACTTGAGCACGCTCGAGAACTTGCAGCTCGCGGAGAACGGCCGCGGCGGCGAGTGGACGATCGCGCGCGTCTTCGAGCATCTGCCGAAGCTGTCCGAGCTGCGCGCGCGCAAGTCGGGCCGGCTCTCGGGCGGCGAGCAGGAGATGCTCTCGATCGGCCGCGCGCTGGTCGCGAACCCGCGGCTGCTGCTGGTCGACGAGCCCTCACAGGGCCTCGCGCCGCTGGTCGTCGAGGAGGTCTACCGGATCCTCGCCGAGCTGAAGCGCACCGGCCACGCGATCTTGCTGGTCGAGCAGAACGCCCTGCTCGCGCTGCGCATCGCCGACCGCGCGTACGTCCTCGACAGCGGTCGCGTCGTCCACGCCGGCTCGGCCGCCGAGCTCGCGGCGGACCGCGATCGCATCCGGACGCTGATGGGACTCGACGTGGCGGTACGCTGAGCGCCCGCATCAGCATGCCTATGCTAACGAGGTAACCGACCGAAAGCTCTGGAAGCGGGCGGGATGGCCAAGCCGGAATGGCCCGACCCGGGTTCGCCGAGCTCAGATCGGATCCGCAGCGCGCTAGAATGCGGCGCACCGGTGGTATTCTCGCCGAACGAGCCGCGTGAAGCGCGACACGTGCTCGCGATGTGGATTCAGGACGCCGTACGGAACGGTCGGCCCGTCGACATTTCGAACGCGGTCGTCCTCGGCGCACTGCAGCTCGGGGACGGTACGGTCCACGAAGCGTTCGCTCTGCGTGACTGTGAGTGCGAAGCGCTCGACATCAGCTACTCGACCTTTCAGAAGACCTGCTGCCTGAGTGGAAGCTCCATCGCGGAGTTCCAAGCGATCGGCACGACCTTCGTCCGGGATGTGAACCTGGAACGTGCACACGTTCTCGGTCCGGCGAATTTGTCGTCGGTCACGCTGACTGGCGACCTCGTCGCGGAATCGGCGACGTTCGACGCCGGTCTCTCCATCGTGAAGGCGACGCTGCAGAAAGGCGTTCGGTTCGTGAACGCGACGTTCAGCGGCGCCGTTCAAGTCACCGTCATTCGCGTCGAGGACTCGCTCGATTTCTCAGGTGCTACGTTCTCGCAGCTGGCTCACATCTATGGCGCGACCGTCGGCGGCGCGATCATTTTTCGCGGTGCCCGGCTGAACGGCGGGATCCTGTGCGTGGAGAGCTCGTGCCAGGCACGGTTCGTCCTTCAGCACGCGCACGTGAGCGGCGGCCTGACGTTCGATCGCGTGACCATCGGTGGCAATCTGAGCGCGCGGGAGGTCGTCTTCGCGAGCCGCGTATCAGTCCTCGCGACGACCGTTGAAGGACAGGCCATCTTTCACGGCGCGCGCTTCGCCGAGTTCGCAAGGTTTCATCTGTTCCGCGTCGGTTCTCAGTGCCTCTTTTCGGCCGAACGAGGCGTCGAAACGAGCAGGCCGGCGACGTTCGAAGGCGATCTCGATTTTTGGGGTACGGCGGTTGCCGACGATCTGATCCTGCGCGGGGCGCGTTTCAACGCTCAGGCGAATTTCGAGCAGATTCGCGTCGGCCGCGATCTCCTCGCGGAAGGCGCATCGTTTGCGGGCCGGACGCTGTTCATCGGAGCAGAGGTCGGCGGCAGCGCATACTTCTCGGGAACGACCTTCGGTGGCCGCGCCCGGTTCGCGCGTCTAAGTGTCCGCGGTAGTCTGTTCTTCCAAAGTGTTCGCGGCGACGACGGTACGATCAGCACGCCGGCCGCCACCTTTCAGAGCCTGGCGAACTTTTTCATGATCCGCGTCGCGAACAGCGCGTTTTTTCGCGATGTCCAGTTCCACTCCGAGGCGAACTTCGAACGGTCGAAGATTGCGGGCAGCGCGACATTCTGGTACGCCCGCTTCGACGGCGATGCGCGCTTCTTGCAGGCGGATTTGGGCGACCTCGTGGTGTTCGAAGGATGTACGTTCGCGCGCAACCTCGATTTGCGGCTTTCGCGAACCGGCACGCTCGTCATGGACGCGCAGGACCCGACTGCATCGCAAGGGTATGGGGACGAGCTCCACATCCTCACCTGGAAGCCTGAGCGCGGAAAGGTGCCGAGCACGACGCTGAAGACGGTCGACCTCCGGAGCATGCAGTACGACTCGATCTCTGCGTACATCGGGCCGCTTCTCCAATCCTCAGCGCAGTTCGACCGGCGAACCTATCGCTACTTGGAGAACGTCCTTCGGCGTACCGGCGAAGATGCGCTCGCGAATACGGTCTACCATGCGCGGCGCAGTGCAGAATCGAAGCGCCTCCCCATGTTCTCGCCCGCCCATCTAGGCGACCAGTTCGTACGCCTGACCACCGGGTATGGCGTCGGTACGTGGAACATCGCGTGCAGCGCCGCGATCGTGCTCGCGTTCGGAACTGCGGGATTCGAACTTCCCGGCACCGCGCGGCCGAAGCCGCCGGAGGTCGAAACGCTCGTCGCACGAGCAGCCCAACAGATGCGGACCCCGACCGCGAAGATCGACGTGCCGAAGACCCAAGCCGAGTATTGCGCTCACCCGGAGCGGCCTCCGCTGGACACGGCGTTTTGGCTCGCGGTCAAGACGGCATCCCCGATCGAGCTGCCGCCTGAAACGCGATGGGAACCGGTCGCGTGTCCGATCCCGCACACGCCGCTCACAAATTATTATTTCGCCGGCTTCCTCCGTCTTCTGGGTGTCCTCTTTCTGGGCCTGACGGCGGCCTCGTTGAGCGGCCTTCTGCGATACGTGGGAAGCCGCGACCCGTGATGCGTCGCGTCGTGGCGGGCGTGCGGTCGGCAGGTATCGGCCCAGATCGCGCGTAGCGCAACTCCGCGCCGCGTGCCGGCGGTCGTCAAATGCGTGACCGCTACCGCCGAAGTGACGCAGCTCCATCCGATGTTCGTGGGCGAGCTTCGCGGCGTCGACGTTCGCTCGCTCGACGATTCCGGGATCGACGAGATTCGCGCGCTGATGGACCGCTACGCGGTGCTGGTCGTGCGCGAGCAGGCGTTCGCGGACCACGAGCAGGTCGCGTTCGCGCGGCGGCTCGGCGGTGGTGAGATCGTCACCAAGATCGGGCGCAGCATCGTGGACCATGCGCCGCGGCTGAGCGAGCCCGGGCTGACCGACATCTCCAACCTGAACGAGAAGCAGCAGATCATCGACCGCGCCGACCGCCGCCGGATGTACTCGCTCGGCAACCGGCTCTGGCACACCGACTCGTCGTTCCAGAACCCGATCGCGCGCTACTCGATGCTCTCCGCGAAAGAAGTGCCGAGCAAAGGCGGCGAGACGGAGTACGCCGACATGCGCGCCGCGTACGACGCGCTGCCGGACGAGCTGAAGGCGCAGATCGCGGACCTGCGCGCGTTCCACTCGATCATCTACTCGCGCTCGACGATCGGCTTCACGGAGTTCAGCGACGCGGAGCGCGCCCAGTTTCCCGGCGCGGAGCACCCGCTGGTGCGAACGCATCCCGCTTCAGGTCGGAAGAGCGTGTACGTCGCGTCGCACGCGGAGCGCATCATCGGCTGGCCGGTCCCCGACGGGCGCTTGTTGCTGCGCGAGCTCATGACGCTCGCCACGCTGCCGCAGTTCGTCTACCGCCACCAGTGGCGCGTCGGCGACTTCGTCATCTGGGACAACCGCTGCACGATACACCGCGGTCTACCGTTCGACGAGACGAACGAACGCCGCGACCTGCGCCGTGTCACCACGGTCGACGTCGAGCCCGCGCTCGCAACGGCCTGAGCAATCTGTCGCCCTGAGCTTGTCGAAGGGTGAGCCGGCATCTCGTACGCAGGGAGCGCGGCTCGTACGGTGGCGTTCAGAATCCGCCGCAGTGCGCCGGTGCCTGCGCGCGCGCGCCGAGCGGGACGGTGAGCCGTAGACTGATCGACGAGGGCGGGCCGAGGCGGTCGACGCTGGAGAGGTACTGCCGGTTCGTCAGGTTCTCGGCGGCGAGCGTGATGCTCGCGCCGTTCGCGAGCGGCGCGGTGACGCGTGCACCGATCAAGAGCGCGCTCCGGAGCGGCTGCGTATTGAGATCGTCGGCGTACGCGAGTCCGGCGAACTGCACGTCGAGACCGTACGTCGTCGCGCCGCGCTGCGCGTCGAGTCCGAGCGTCGCTTCGCGATCGGGGACGAAGGCGAGGCGCTTGCCGACGATCGCCGGGGGTCCGTCGGTGACGCGGGCGTACTGCGTCTGGGCGCCGGCGCGCAGCCGCGTGCACGGTGCGAGCAGCGTCGTGTAGGTCGCTGCGGCGCCGTCGGTGCGCGTGTGCGCGACGTTCCGGCGCTGCTGAAGCGCCGGTGAGAGCGTGACGAACGCGATCGCGTCGTTCACGCGGGTTTCGGTCAGGTCGAACGCCAGCCGCGAGCGACGGCTCACCACGTCGATGCCGGCCGCGTCGCCGCGGCTGCGTTCGGGGATCAGGAGCGGGTTCGGCGCCATGACGACGCTGCCGATCTGGAAGCCGCGGACCAGCTCGTTGAGGAACGGTGCGCGGAAGCCCGCCCCGCTCGACGTTCGGAGCGCCACGTTCGGCGAGAGATCGTAGCGCAGCGCGACGCGCGGGGAGACCGCCGCGTCGGTCCGGGCGGGTGCTTGGGTCGCGCTCGACACGCCGCGCGTCACGTTCACCAGCACGCCGTGCGCGAAGCCGACGCTGTCGTAGCGCGCGCCGAGCAGCGCGTCGTAGCGCGCTCCGTGCAGCCGCCCCTGCAGCGCCACGCCGGAGAGCGACTGTGATCCGCTGCCGAGGCTTTGCAACGTCCCGTCCCCGCCGCGCTGGTCGCTGATCCCGTGCACCGCGCGGATGTCGGCCCGCGCTTCGAGATCCAGGCGCTCGCCGGACGAGAGCCATGCGGCGAAGACGCCGTTCTCCCAGCTCGGCACGTGCTGGATGTAGCGCAGCGCGCCGGGCGCCGCCGGATACTGGTCGGCGACGTTGATCACCGTCGTCGTGCGCGCGTACGCCTGCACGGTCGTCGTTGCGCGCCCACCCGCGTACGCATACGACAGCGCGGCCTGCTGGAGCGTGCGGCCGAAATCGTAGTTCGGCCGGCCTTGCGCCTGCGCGTCGGTGGAGTACAGCAGCGATGCCTCCAACGTCGAAGGTCCGCCGACGGTTCGCACGCGGAGCTGGGTCGCGTCGCTCTGGCTCCGCGCGATTTGGTCCACGCTGCTGCGGAAGGTGTCCGGGAAATCGAAGTACGCCGCTTGGCGCGTCGACGTCCACAGCGATGCCGCGAGCCGCGGGCCGAGCGGTGCGCGATAGAACAGCGCCGCGTCGCTGCCGCTCAAGCCGCCTCCGCCGAGCACGATGCGGCCGTCGGGCGGCGCGTTCGGCTGCGCGGCGGGCGCGCGCGTGTCGAGCGCCAGCACGCCGCCGACGGCGCCCGAGCCGTACAGCGCGGAGCCGGCGCCGCGCAGCAGCTCGGCGCGCGCCAGGTTTCCGGCGGGGTAGGCGCTCCAGTGGATGTGGCCGCCGAACGCGTCCTGCGCCGGCAGCCCGTCGGCGAGCACGACGCCGCGGTCGTTTCCGGCGCCGCCGAACGAGACGCGCAACTGGCCGTAGTTGGTGAACGCGCTGTTGCTGCGGCTGCGGTCGAAGCCGGGCAGCGCGCGCAGCAGCGCGTCGGACGTCGCGGCGGATGAGCTTTGGATCGCCGTGGCGTCGAGCACCGAAGCGGGGACCGGGAGCCGGTGCAAGCTCTGCTGCGAGCCCGTCGCGACGCGGACCGAGCCGATCACGGCTGCGGTGCGGCGCAGCACGACGCGGCTCGGCCACGTGCCGAGCTGCAGCGTGACCGGCTCGTAGCCTGGCGCGCTGACGTTCGCCTGGGTGACGCGGAAGCGGACGCGCGGTGAGGCTCCACCGTCGCGGTCGGTGACCTCGAGATCGGGCGGGCCGCCTCCCAGCGAGAAGATCACCGCCGCGCCTGCGATCGGCGCGCCGCTCTCGTCGACGACCACCACGGCCGCCCCGGCGACGGCCAGGACGGCAGCGAGCATCAGCGCCAGCACGCGACCATCTTCGAGGTGCGCCGCATCGTACCCGGACAACGACAGGAGACCGGCCGGAGTGCGCCGGACTCGACCGCTGTCATGAGCGAGCAGCAGCGCGTCGGGTTCGTCGGCGTCGGACGAATGGGTGCCAACATGGCCCGGCGCCTGAAGGACGTGGGCTATCCGGTCGTCGCGGTGTACGACGTCCGTCCCGAAGCCGCACGCGCCCTCGCCGCGGAGCTGGGCGCCGAGGCAGCGCCGAAGCTCGCGCGCGTGACGGAGCTGTCGGACGTGATCGTGACCGTCGTGACGGACGACGCCGCGATGCGCGCGATCTTCGCGGCCGAAGGCGACTCGCTGCTCGCCGGCGCACGCGGCAAGATCTTCGTGAACTCGGCGACGATCACGCCCGGCGTGCACGTCGAGGTGCAAGCGCTGGCCGAAGCGGCCGGCGCATCGAGCCTCGAGGCGTCGCTGGCGAGCTCGATTCCGCAGGCGCGCGACGGCACGCTGTACATGATGGTCGCGGGACGGCGCGAGACGTTCGAGCGCGTCGAGCCGATGCTGCGGCAGATGAGCAAGAAGCTGCGCTACATCGGCGAGGCCGGCCGCGCCGCGCAGGTCAAAGCGCTGGTCAACATGGTGATGAACATCAACACCGCCGGGCTGGCCGAAGGGCTCGGTCTCGGCGACGCGCTCGGACTCGACCTCACGATGCTGCGCGAAGTCTTCGCGGAGACCGGCGCGAACTCGCGCGTGCTCGAGACCGACGGCCCGGACATGGCGAACCGCGACCACGACGTCTTCTTCTCCGCCGCCCACGCGGCGAAGGACTCGCACATCGCGACCGCGCTCGCGCAGCGCGCGGGCCTATCGCTGCCGCTCGCGGAGGCGACCGCGAAACAGTTCGACACCATGGTCGAACTGGGGCTCGGCGAGCTCGACAAATCCGGCGTCGCTGAATTGACGTTCGCTTCGCGGCGCGCCGACCCGCTGACGCAGCGTTCCGGCTAGAAGCTGTCGTCGACGGCGCTGATCGTGACCACGTGATCGACGTTGAGCTCGATCGCGTGCGAGACCCGCTCGCCGCGCACGGTGTTGATCCGAACCAGCCGCGCGCCGAGCGCCGCGGCGAGCCCGCCGACGATCGCGCGGTAGCCGTCCTCGTTCGTCGTGACGCGATGCCCGTCGCTCAGAAAGACGTCGTAGCGCTTCATGCGGAAAACGAGAGCCTCCGTGAGGAGCTCCGAAGGCTGACGCACCCGCTACGTGCCGTCAGACGTCCCGCGTATTGCCTTCCGGCCCGCGGACCCCTCCGGTCAGCTCGCGGGGGCCGCTTCCGAGACGCGCACCGCGCTGCCGAGGTAGGCGCGGCGCATCTCCTCGCTCGCGAGCAGCGCCTTCGCCTCGCCGCTGAGCGCGACGCGCCCGGTTTCGAGGACGTACGCGCGGGCGGCGATCTGCAGCGCGAGGTGCGCGTTCTGCTCCACCAGCAGCACCGTCGTGCCGTCACGGGCGATGCGCGCGATCGTCTGCATCACGTCCTTCACGACCAGCGGCGCCAGGCCGAGCGACGGTTCGTCGAGCAGCAGCAGCTTCGGCCGCGCCATCAGGCCGCGCGCGATCGCCAGCATCTGCTGCTCGCCGCCGGAGAGCGTCCAGCCCAGCTTGCCGGCGAGGCCGCGCAGCTTCGGGAAGATCGTCATCACCTCGTCGACGTCGCGCTCGGTCTCGGCGCGGCCCGCGCGGCGGGCCGTCGCGCCGAGGCGCAAGTTGTCGATCACGCTGAGGCCCGGAAAGATGCGGCGGCCCTCGGGGACGTGCGCGATGCCGAGCGCGACCACGTCTTCCGGATCGAGCCCGTCCAGCGAACGGCCCGCGAAGCGGATCTCGCCGGAGGCGGGCGCGATGACGCGCGAGATCGTCTTGAGCGTCGTGCTCTTGCCGGCTCCGTTCGCGCCGAGCAGGGAGACGATCTCGCCTTCCGCGACGGCGAGCGTGATGCCGTGCAGCGCCTCGACGGCGCCGTAGCGCGCGACGACGGCTTCGAGCTCAAGCAGCATCGAGCGTTCCGCCGAGATACGCGGTGATGACGTCCGGATTGCGCGCGGTCTCGCTCGGCGGTCCCTCGGCGATGTGCTGGCCGAAGTTGAGCACCGTGATCGTGTCGCTGACCGACATCACGAGGTTCATGTCGTGCTCGATCAGCAGCAGCGTCGTCCCGCCCTCGCGGATGCGGCGCAGCAGCGCGACCAGCGTGTCCGTTTCGGCGGGGTTCATCCCCGCGGCGGGCTCGTCGAGCAGAAGCAAACGCGGCTCGCTCGCCAGCGCGCGCGCGATCTCGACGCGCCGCTGGTCGCCGTACGGCAGGCTGCGCGCCGAGGCATCCGCGACCTGCTCGAGCCCGACGAAACGCAGCAGATCGCGCGCGCGCTCGCGCGTCTCGCGCTCTTCGCGCGCCGTCGCGCCACCCGGGAGCAGCGCACCGATGAAGCCCGTTCGCGTTCGCACGTGTCGTCCGATCATGACGTTCTCGACGACGCTCAGCTCGCCGAACAGCCGGATGTTCTGGAACGTGCGCGCGATCCCGCCGCGCGCGATCGCGTGCGCGGGACGGCCGGCGAGCTCGCCGCCGTCGAACCGGATCGAGCCGCCGTCGGCGCGGTAGAGGCCCGAGACGACGTTCAGGGTCGTGGTTTTGCCCGAGCCGTTCGGACCGATCAGCGCGTGCACGTCGCCGGCGCGAACCGTCATGTCGAGCGCGTTCACCGCGACGACGCCGCCGAAGCGCTTGATCAGGCCGCGCACCTCGAGCAGGCCGCTCTCCGCCGCGGCGACCGCATCGGGCGCCGTCACGCGGGTTCCGCCTCGACCGGGCCGACCAGACCGGCCGGCGCGACGTCGGCGGGCGGCGGGCGGTGTCCGAACCGCGCGCGCAACGCCGCGAACAGCCCGACCAGCCCCTGCGGCATGAAGACGATCATCGCGATGACCGCCGCGCCGTACACCATGATGTACGAGCTCTTCAGCGGGCGCAGCACCTCCGGCAGCATGGTCAGGATCACCGCGCCGATGATGGCGCCGCTGATCGACGAGGAACCGCCCAAGATCAGCATGACCAGGAACACGACGGACTGGTCGAACGAGTACGAGTCCGGGCTGACGAACTTGATGTCGTGCGCCAGGAGGCTGCCGGCGAGGCCCGCGTACGCGCCGGCGAGCACGAACGCGATGATCTTGTAGCGCGTCGCGTCGATCCCCGTCGCGCGCGCGGCGATCTCGTTCTCGCGGATCGCGTGGAGCGCACGGCCGACGCGCGTCGACTTGATGCGCCACGCCACGTACGCGCACAGCAGCACCATGACCAGCACGAGGTAGTAGTACCGGCCGTACGTGTCGAGCAGCCACGGGCCGATCTGCGGCGGCGGAATCCCCGTCATCCCGTCGCTGCCGTTGGTGACGTCCTTCCAGTTGATCAGCACGAGCTGCGCGATGATCCCGAAGCCGATGGTCGCGAGCGCGAGGTAGTGCCCCGAGAGACGCAGGCACGGGTAGCCGACCGCGAGCCCGACCAGCGCGCTCAGCAGCACGGCGCACGGCATGGCGCCCCACACGGACCAGCCCAGGTGCGTCGTCAGCCAGCCCGACGTGTACGCACCGATGCCGAGGAACGCCGCTTGCGCGAGCGACATCTGACCGGTGAAACCCAGCAGGATGCCGAGGCCCATGACGGCGATCGCGTAGATTCCGGCCAGGTCGAGCAGCGTGAGGATGTAGTCCGAGTGCACGAAGACCGGCACGAACGCCAGCGCAAGAACGAGCGCCGCGATCGGCCACCACCGTGGCGCACGCTTCGTCGCGCTCATCAGGCTTTCTCGGCGACGCGCTCGCCGAAGAGGCCGGACGGCTTCACCAGCAGCACCGCGATCAGGATCACGAAGGCGATCGCGTCGACGTAGGACGAGGAGATGTAGAACCCGCCGAACGTCTCGATGACGCCGATCGCCAGGCCGCCGACGATCGCGCCCGTGATGCTGCCGAAGCCGCCGACGATGCTGGCCGCGAACGCCTTGAGCGCGATCAGCCCGCCCATCTCCTTCGTCACGGTGAACAGCGGCGCGACGAGCAGCCCGGAGATCGTGCCGAGCAGCGCGCTGTACACGAACGTGATCGCGACGATGCGGCCGACCCGGATCCCGATCAGCCGCGCCGTACCGCGGTCCTGCGCCGTCGCGCGCATCTGCTTGCCCAGCGTCGTGCGCTCGAAGAGCAGGTACTGGAACGCGATCAGCAGCGCGGTGACGCCGATGATGAGCAGATCCTGCGGCCGGATGTGGAGCGGCCCGACCGCGACCGTATCGACCGGGAAGATGCTCCGGATCACGAGCGGCTGGCTGCCCCAGGTGAGCTGCGCCGCGTTGCGCAGGAAGATGGAGACGCCGATCGTCGAGATCACGACCGGCAGCCAGCCGCGGTCGCGCAGCGGGTAGTACGCGATCCGGTTGAACAGCAAGCCGAACGCGACCATCAGCACGATCACCAGGAGATAGACCACGATCACCGGCAGTTGCCAGTGCACGACGGTCCCGAACACCGCGACCGCGGGGAGCAGGAACGTCGCGGCGATGTACGCCGGGAACATCACGAACTCGCCCTGCGCGAAGTTCACCACGCCGACCGCGTTGTAGATCAGCACGAAGCCGAGCGCGACGAGGGCGTAGATCGACCCGATCGCCAGACCGCTGACCAGCAGCTGCATGTTGGCGACCGGGTCGAGGTGCATCAGCCGCTGACCTTTTTCACGAGGCGCAGCTTGCCGCTGTCGTTCTGCCCGATCGACACCGAGTGGATCATGTTGCCCTCGGGATCGGCGCTGAACGTTCCGAGGACGCCGTCCCACTTCTTGAGCGCCTTGAGCGACGCGATCGTCTGCTTGGGGTCGGTCGACTTCTGCTTCTTGTACGTGTCCGCCAGCATGAAGACGGCGTCGTACACCCAGCCCGAACCGGTCCCGACGTCGGGCAGGTGGTGGTACTTGTTGTAGAACGCCGTGAGGAAGTGCGTCGCGACGTTCGAGTTGAAGCCGAGGATGAAGTCCACCGCGGCGTACGTCCCGTACGCGTCCTTGCCGGCCGTCTCCATCGCGGTCTGGTTCCCGAGCGAGGGCGACCCGATGATGGGGATCGTGAGGCCCAGCGAGCGAATCTGCTTCAAGATGACCGCGGTGTCGCTCGGGTTCTGGATGTAGAGCAGCAGCACGTCGGCGCCGGCCTGCTTCACCTTGAGAATCTCGGCGGTGAAGTCTTTCGCGTCCTTCGGGTACTGCTCGTTCGCGACCGGCGTCATCCCCATGTTCTTGAGGTTCATCACGATCTGGTCGGCGCCGCCGGTGCCGAACGCATCGCTCGCGTGGATGATCGCGACCTTCTTGCCCTTCTTGTCCTTGACCGCGAAGTTCGTCATGCCGGCGGCCGTGATGCCGTCGGAGCCGCGCAGGCGGAACATCCCGCCGACGCCGAGCTGCGTGTTCTTGACCGCGGTGCCGCCCGTCATCCAGGGGATCTCTTTCGTCTTCATGACGGGCGCCATCGCCTGCACCTGCGTCGAAAGCACCGGGCACACGATGGCGACGACGTTCTCACCGAGCAGCTTGTTCAGCGCCGAGACCGCCGACTGGTTGTCGTTGGTCGCGTCTTCCTCGACGATCTCGAACGGGCGGCCGCCGTACACCTTGTCCTTGCGCGCGTTGATCTCTTCGACGGCGAGCGCGATCCCTTCGTGCTCTTGCTGGCCGAGCAGCGCGTTGGAACCGGTCAGGCACGGGATCGTGCCGAGCCGGATCGGTTCGGGCGCCGCGCCGACGATCGCGGGGAAGCCGATCGCGGCGGTCGCGGCGGCGGCGCCGCTGGTCACAAGAAAGTTCTTCCGGTCGATTCTCACCAACGAACGCTCCTCTTGAAGTGGACCGCGCCGCTTAGAACGACGGTCCGATGCGGTTGATCGCGAAATCGCGGAAGCCGAGCGCTTCCGCCGCGGGCTCGCGGCCGTTCGCCGCGCCGACGATCCAGTCGAAGATCTCCTGACCCACTTCTTCGAGCGTGCGCGTCCCGTCGACGATCGCGCCCGCGTTGATGTCCATGTTCTCGCGCATCCGCTCGAACATCGTGGTGTTCGTCGCGACCTTGATCACCGGCGCGATCGGACAGCCGGTCGGCGTGCCGCGCCCGGTCGTGAACACGACGACCTGCGCGCCGCCGGCGATCATCCCGGTGAGCTGCTCGATGTCCTGGCCCGGCGTGTCCATCACCACCAGTCCGTGCTCGCGCGGCTGCTCGGCGTACTCGACCACCTCGCGCAGCGCGGTCGAGCCGCCTTTGTAGGCGGCGCCGAGCGACTTCTCCTCGATCGTGGTCAGCCCGCCCGCGATGTTGCCCTGCGTGGGGTTGCCGTAGCGCATGTCGACGTGCATCGCGCGCGCTCGCGCCTCCACGCGCTCGATCAGCTCGTACAGTTTCGCCGCGACGGGTTCGCTGGCGCGTTCCGCGAGCAGATGCTCCGCGCCGACCAGCTCCGGCACCTCGGCCAGGATCACCGTGCCGCCTTCCGAGACGACGCGGTCGCTGGCGTGGCCGAGCGCCGGGTTCGCGGTGATCCCCGAGAAGCCGTCGCTGCCGCCGCACTCCGTGCCGACGATCAGCGCGCTGACCGGGCACTCGACGCGCTCGTGCGCGGCCGCTTCGTCGAGCAGCGTCTTCGCGATCGCCACGCCGCGCGCGATCGTCTCGGTCGTGCCGCCGGACTCTTGAATCCCGATCACTTCGACGCGCTGCCCGCGCGCGGCGATCTCCTCGGCCAGCGCCTTCGACTCGTTCGTCTCGCAGCCGAGCCCAACGACCAGCACCGCGGCGACGTTCGGGTTCGCCGCGAAGCCCGCCATCGTGCGCTTCGTCTGCTCGAAGTCGGCGCCGACCTGCGAGCACCCGGTCGGGTGCGTGATGGTGACGACATCGGGAACCTTGCGCCCGATCAGCTCGACCACGTGGTTCGCACACATCACGGACGGCAGCACGAGGACGTGGTTGCGCACGCCGATCGTCCCGTTGGCGCGCTTGTAGCCCATGAAGGTCGTCATGCGAGATCTCCGCGGCCGCGCGTGCCTTCGACGTTGTGCACGTGCACGTGCTGGCCGGCCGGGATCGCGCCGGTCGCGCGGCCGATGACCTGCCCGTACTTGCGGATCAGCGCGCCCGCGCCGATCGGCCGAACCGCGAACTTGTGCCCGGTCGGAATCTCCGCCGCCACCGCGACCGGCACGCCGGCGAAGCGGACCGCCTGGCCGGGCGCGAGCGGGCGCAGTGCGACCGCGACATCGTCGTCGTCCTTCAGACGCAGCGCGGCCCCGTCGTCGGAAAGCGGCATGTGGGCGATTGGAATCGTCGGGTCATCGGACAACTCCTGCGAGGGACCCGCCGGGTGACCGGACAACGACCGGCCGCAATGGACGCGATCGGGGTCCCGCGGCGGCTCCATGCACACGTCGTCGAGGCGCTCGTGCCGCGGATCGCGAGCGGCGAGCTGGCCCCCGGCAGCCTGTTGCCGACCGAGCCGGCGATGAGCGCCCGCTTCGGCGTCTCGCGGTCGGTGGTCCGGGAAGCGCTGCGGGTGCTGGCGACCAAGGGCCTGATCGACGTTCGGCACGGCTCGGGGACGCGCGTGACGGCGCCCGACCGCTGGGACCCGCTCGACCCGCAGATCCTGGGCGCGCTGCGCGGGCGCGGCCCGAGCGCGGCGGTGCTGCACGACCTGCTCGAGGCTCGGACGATCGTCGAGTGCGAGGTCGCGGCGCTCGCCGCGGAGCGCGCGGAAGCGCCGGAGCGCGAGGCGCTCGAGGCGGCGCTCGACACGATGCGCGGCGCGCTCGACGACCCGCCGCGGTTCGTCACCGGCGACTCGGCGTTCCATCTGGCGCTGCTGCGCGCCGCGCGCAACCGCGTGCTCGAGCGCATGACCCAGCCGATGCACGAGCTGCTCTCGTACGCGCAGGCGCTGACCGACGCGATCCCCGGCGTCCTGACGCGCGCGCTCGCCGACCACGAAGCGATCGCGGACGCGGTGCTGCGCCGCGACCCGGCCGCCGCGCGCGACGCGATGCGCGCGCACCTGGCGCAGACTCAACGCGACATCATCTCGATCACGGAGGCCACATGACGACGAACGGCGCGCGGCTGGTCCGCGACACGCTCAGCGTTCCGGCGATCGCGGACGTGCGCGCCGCGGCGCGCGAGACGCTCGCGCGCGTCCTCGCCGGCGCGGCGCTGCGGCCCGGCGCGCGGGTCGCGGTCACCGCGGGAAGCCGTGGGATCGCGCGCATCGACGCGATCCTGGCCGGCGCGTGCGACGCCGTGCGCGCGGCGGGCGCGACGCCGTTCCTGGTCGCCGCGATGGGATCGCACGGCGGCGGAACCGCCGACGGCCAGCGCGCGATGCTGGCGCATCTCGGCGTCACCGAAGCGAGCGCCGGCGCGCCGATCGAGAGCGCGATGGACGTGGTCGAGGTCGGCACGACGGCAGAGCACGCGATCGCGGTCGCCTGCGACGCGCGCGCCGCCGCGGCCGATGCGATCGTCGTGGTCGGCCGGGTGAAACCGCATACGGACTTCACCGGGGCGATCGAGAGCGGGCTGCTCAAGATGCTCGCGATCGGGCTCGGCAAGGCGGCGGGCGCGGCCCGGTATCACGCCGCGTTCGCGCGGTTCGGCTACGAGACGATCATCCGCGAGGTGACCGCGCTGATGCTGCAGCGGCTGCCGGTCGTCGCGGGGCTCGCCATCGTCGAAGACAACCGCGGCGGCACGCACGCGCTCGAAGCGTTCGCGCCCGGCGAGCTGGTGGCCGGCGAGGAGCGCCTGCTGCGCACCGCGCGCGAGCTGATGCCGAAGCTGCCGTTCGCGGAGCTCGACTTGCTGATCGTCGACCGCATGGGGAAGAACTTCTCGGGCAGCGGGATGGATACGAACGTCACCGGCCGCGCGGTCGACGGGCGCACGCAGAAAGTTCCGCAGCCCGTGGTCGACCAGCTCTACGTGCGCGAGCTCTCGGCGGAGTCGGACGGAAACGCGACCGGCATCGGGCTGGCGGACTTCTGCACGCGCCGTCTCGCGGACGCGGTCGACTGGAAGGCGACGTACCTGAACGCCCTGACGGCGGCGCATCCCGCGGGCGCGCGGCTGCCGATCGTCTGCGACAACGACCGCGACGCGATCCGGCACGCGCTCAACGCCGCCGGCGTCGAAGACGCGGCGCACGCGCGGATCGCGCGCGTGCGGGACACGCTGCACATCGAGACGTTCGCCGCCTCCGAAGCGGCGCTGGCCGAGATGCACAGCGGCGGGCGGTACGACACCGGCGAGGCGACGGACGCGCTGGAGCTGCGCGGCGACGAGCTGGCGCCGTACCCGGGCGGAGTGCTCGCCTGATGCGCGTGCTCATCACCGGCGGCCGCGGCTTCATCGGCGCGTGGACCGCGCGCAGGCTGCTCGAACAAGGTCATGCGGTGCGCGTGTTCGATCTGAGCGACGATCGCGCGCTGTTCGACGCGATCGTCGGAACGGAGCGCGGCGGCGCCGTCGAGCACCGCGGCGGCGACATCACCGACGCGCGGGCGGTCGACGCCGCGGTCGACGGCTGCGAGGCGGTGGTCCATCTGGCGGCGGTGCTGATTCCGACCGCGCGCACGGACCCGTTGCTGGGGGCGCGCATCAACGTGCTCGGCACGCTGCACGTGTTCGAGGCGGCGAAGCGCACGGGCGTGCGCGGGATCGCGTACGCGTCGAGCGCGGCGGTGTTCGGCGCGCACGACGGCGTGCATCCCGAGCCGCGCACGCACTACGGCGCGTACAAGCTCTGCAACGAAGGGAACGCGCGGGCGTACTGGGACGATGCGGGGATCCGCAGCGTCGGCTTGCGTCCGTCGACCGCGTACGGCCCGGGCCGCGAGATCGGCGTGACGGCCGATCCGACGCTGGCGATGCGCGCGGCCGCGGAAGGGCGGCCGTACACGATTCGCTTCACCGGCGCCACCGGGATGGATTACGTCGAGGACGTCGCCGCCATCTTCGCGCGCGCGGCGACCGAGACGCCGGACGGCGCGCACGCCTTCAGCCTGCAAGGCCAGCTCGCGCGCGTCGACGAGGTGCTCGCCGCGATCAAGACCGAGGTGCCGGAGGCCGACGTCGGCGCGGAAGGGCCGCAGCTCATGTTCGCCGCCGAGCTGGACGAAGAACCCCTTCACGCGGTGTTCCAAGGCGTCCACCGCACGCCGCTCGCGGAGGGCGTCCGCAAGACGATCGCGTTCTACCGGCGAAACGCCGCGGACGTGTGAGTCAGGCGTGCGTCCTGGTGAGCAGGACGATCAGCCCGATCACCAGCGGCATGCCGACGATCACGCCGATCACGATGAAGAGCGCTTTGCTCGTCGGCATCGCGCCGATCTGTTTCTGTGCTTCGGCGGGGTCGAGATCGAGCAGGCTCGCCGTCGGACGGTCGGCTTTCAACCGAGCCATGATGGCTTCGAACGCCGGGTCGTGGCTGTTCACGAAGAGCCGCTTCTTCTTCAGCGTCCCGCCGTCGCGATACGAGAACATGAGCTCCGCATCGTAGGTGTCGTCGTAGATCATGCTCGTCCCGGCGTCCTGGCCGACGATGTTCTGCGCGCGAATCGTGGGGATCACGCAGAACTTCTCCAAGTCCGACAGCGCGATATCGATCGTGCGCGGCTTATCGATCAAGCCTTTGCCCTGCGTCGTGACCGTGAAGCGCCCGCTCGTCAGCGCGAGCTCCACCGTGCCCGTCGCGAAGTCCAGGGAATAGGTGAGCGGCTCTTGCGTCTCCATGCCGACCAATGCCCGCTCGGTCTGGTCGTCCCTTCATGGTCAAGCGGTGTTCGGACTCCCGACGCCGCGTGCTATTTTACGCAGACGAAGACGGGCTCGAAGCGCCGCCCGGCGTACTGGCGGTGCGATGGCACGCGTCGCATTGGCATCCGAATGATGTCGACTCGCCGAAAGCGCGCTCGTAGGACTGCCTCAGCGTGGTCGGCGATCGGGTAGCCGGGCACATTCGCGACGTTCAGCGCGAGGACGCCGCCTCGGCGCAACACGCGGTAGCTCTCGCGAAGCAGGCAATCGAGAAAGCTGTTGAGCCACTCCTCGTACGCACGGTAGCGTACCGCGCTTTGCATCCGGTCGTCGGCGTACCGCTCGAGGTTGAAGTACGGAGGACTCGAGAGAACCATGTCGATCGAGCCTCGCCCCATGCGCCGCATAATGTCCTCCGCGCCGCCGTGTATGACTTCGCCGCTGCCGGGCATCCGCGGGCTCAGGATCTCGAGCATTCGCGTCAAACCGAGAATCTGCATTGGGTGGGCGTCGATCCCGATATAGTGAACCGGCAGCGAAAGCGCGCCAAAGAGTCGCCCGCCATACCCCGCAGAGAAGTCGAGCACGGTTCCGTGCTCGCGACAGAGCGACTGGACGAGCCGGCGCGCGATAACCGGCCGGAAGTTCGCGACGCGCCCGGCCGCGGCGATGCGAAATGAGCTTCGTACGCACTGGGCGTTCCAACAGCGCCGGTTTGGCCATAGCCGCGGGGCACGCTGCAGGATCTTGGTCAGATGCTCGTCGTCGTCATAGTAGTCGATCGGCGATCGCAGGTGGCGATGCGAGGGTACGTACCACATCTGCGGATGAAACGCGTTCGCGACGCGAAGGCCGACTGTGGAGAGGCTATTCAGTTTGCTCCTCACGCGCCCGCCGCGGTCGGACCGCTGCAGCCGCGCGATCTCGTCGTCGATCTCGTGCTCCGTCAGCCGTGAGTGCGGAAAGCCTTTTGCTCGCCAATATTGCAACGCACCTTGAACGCGATAGTGAAAGCGATCGCTTTGGAGGCGCAACAGCGAACGGCCGAACCAAGCCTCTACCACGCCAACGCCTGTGCCTAGCGAATCTAACGAAAGCTGGGGCGCAAGCGGCCCGGATCGTAAGATGGTCGCGGCGACGGTGCTTATAGAACCGTGGTGTTGTGCGCTTGCCAAGGCAAGCGGTTGTTCGGATTACCCCCTTGTGTTATCCTCTCTACTACGGTGAGACCAACCGAAGCAGCCCCGTTCGGACGTCGTATTGGCGCCGGGTCGATTCTCGGAGCGTTGCTCGCGACGCTGCCGCTCGCGGCGCCGGCGCGCGATCTTGGGTCGCGCGCCGGCACTGCCGCGAACGAGGCTACGATCGTCATCGACGGCCGCGTCATCACGATATCGCCGAGCTTCGTTGCTCGAGACCGCGCGCTTGTCTCGCTGTTCTCAAGCCCGCAACGCGGGCGCTCGCTCGCGTCCGTGCTGCCGCGGTTCGGCGCGAAGGCATCGTTCGAGCCTGCCTCGGGCACGGTGATCGTCGCTAGAGGACGGTCGATTATAACGATGCGGCTCGGAAGCCCGGTCCTTGAGATCGACGGGACTCGGCGGACATTGGACACCGTTCCGACGATCTTCCGAGGCCGTGTCATGGTACCGATCCGCTCCGTGGCGGAAGCGCTCGGCGCATACGTCGAATGGTTCGGGCCGCACCGGCTCGTCTTGGTCACGCAGCACGTTGTCAATCCGGTGCCGAGCGATGACAATTCATCCCTACGCTGGCTGCGCGCCGCGCTCGACGCGATCGTGTCGCAGTTGCGCGCACTGTTTGAGCGGCTATGGCCGTTCGCGCTCTACTTCGTCGTGCTCTGGTTGCTCGTTTGGGCGCTCCGGTCGCTGCTGCGCCGACTTTACCGGCGTGCTCGGTTGCAGGTGGTGCCGTTTTCGGCACCCGGCTTCGAAGGGTTTCCCGAGCACGCGGTGTCGATCTTCGCCGGACTGGTCGAACTCATCGCCAGCCAAGCCGCAATCAGTGACACGTTAGCGCGGTCATCCGGCTATCTTGGGACCGCGAAGGGACCGGTCTTGATCTATCCCGAACTGGGCGACATCCCAGCGATCACCAACGTCCTCTCTGCCATCGATAAGGGGAATATCGTCAGCGCGCTGATCCATATGATCACGCGCCCCGAGTTCCGGATCTCGGGAAGCGCGCTGCGCGCGGCGACCGACGCCGACGTCGCGGTACGCGTGGATCGATACGGAAGCCACTATTGGGCCGGCGGCGACCGCCGTGCGGAAGCCAGCCTCATTGACGCAACCAAGGACCTCGGATTCGTCGCGCTTCGCGCGATCGGGCTCCGCAAGTAGAGTTGAATCCATGCAGCACCCGCAGTTACTCCTCAGCACCGAAAATCGCCAGGCGTTCGAGCGCGTCAGCTCGGGCTTGAAACACCTTGAGGCCTACAAAGAGTCCAAGGACTGGTCCGCCGTGACTAAGGCCGCTTCCGACCTGGATCAGGCCGTCACGATGGATCCCGGTTACACGGCTGCACGATACTATGCAGGCATCGCCGACGATCTCGCCGGGCGTGCGGCAGACGGCGCGGACGTCCTTGCTCCGCTCCTCACTCAGCCACTCGACGAAAAGTTTCTAAACTATATCCGATACGCATTGGCGCTCGCCGAGTATCATCAGTATCACGCGGCGAACCTCGCGAAAGCGGCGCAGATCTTGTCCGAGCTGCTGACACAAGCGCCTGATTACATTCTGAAGACGTCCACGCATGCTCTCCTCGCGCAGGTGCACGCGATGCAGGAGGTCTCACGGCCTTCGCTACAGTCGGCTGAGGCTACGGCCACCCACGCCTGGATGCCTCTAACCCTGGCTCCCGCTCCGCTCGAAGAGGTCGTTTCGATGGCGACGAAGTCCAAGGAAGCCGCCAATACCGCGCGAGATCTGCTCTCGGGTCCGCAAGCGAACGCGCTTCAACCACAGCTGCGGGCGCAACTCGGCGCGATGCTTGATAACGCGCTCGGGATGTCCGAGATGTACCGAGTGGACCATGATCGCACAGGCGCGCTGCAGCGGCTTAAGGCGGCTCTCAAGCATCTCGAAGCCGCCGACCGCGCGTCTCCGAATGATTGGGCGAACACCTGCGACCTGGGCTCGGTGCACATGCGCTTCGGGATCGTCACCGGCAACGAGCACGAATTCGATGAGGCTCGCCGGTGGCTCCAGCACGTTGTTAAAAAACTTCGGCCGGAATATGGCTTCGCTCTGTATGAGATCGGCCGAACCTACCGCCTACAGGGCAACTTCGCCGATGCGGTGCTGTGGTTCGACCGCGCGCTGGCGGTCGCACAGCGGTATCGTGACGTCAGCGACAAGAGAGTGCAGCGAGAGATCAGTTTGGCGCGCGAGTCCAAGACCGACTATCCGTAGCCGGCGACATTGCCGCGGGTCGCGGTCACGCGCCGACGTTCCAAAATAGGACCGGAGCCCGGAGGCCGTCGATGCGGTCGATGGTGCATGCCCAAGCCTTCAAATCGTAATTGGGATGGGCCGGGAATGGACACCGTATCCGCGCTGGCCGCTCGTACGGCATGATCGGGGTCACGATCTCGACGTACTTCGGGACCGGAAGATAACGCGCGATCGTTCGCCTGATTTGCTCGGGCGAACGCCCGGAGGAAAGGACCAGGACTCGCGACGGAGCTGTCCGCAGGCCTCGGAGCAATCCCGTCGCGGTCACTCCGGACCCGCCGCACAAGACGACCGTTCCCCCGGCGTAGCACCGCTCCGGAACCGTCGACGCCTCGCGTGCGACTGCAGCAACCGCCTCGGCGCATTCCAAGCCGAACGGCAGCATCACGCCGCCGTGCGATTCAACGTACCGTTTTGCTTGCGACCAAGCGATGCGCGGAAAATTTCCGCGAACGGGGAACAGCTCCGCGCCGTACTCCGCCGCTACGCGGATGGGCTCGGGAAGGGGCTCACCGTTGCGCGCCGGATACGAGACTATCGTGCGCAGCGATCCGTAGCGCGCAGCGAGGATCGCGACACCCTGCGAGAGCTTCGAGATGCGCGTGTCCCAAGAGCCGACGCACCGGACGCCGGTCCGTACTAGATCCTCCAAGACGACGTGCAAGCCGCGCAGCTTCCCCAGCGGCGGCAGCGGAGGCTCGGCGAAAAGGTCGTCGCGCTTCACGAAGACTGGGTAGCCGTCTACGCGGTACCTCTCGATCGGCGTGTGCTCGTTGAACCGCAGGTGCATGGCAGCTCAGTAGGTCGAACGGCCGCCGGAGAGATCGAAGACGGCACCGGTCGAGAACGAGCACTCCTCGGTGCACAGCCAGGTGACGAGCGACGCGATCTCGTCGACGGTGCCGAAGCGGTTCATCGGGATCTTTGAGAGCATGTAGTCGATGTGCGCCTGCGTCATCTGCGCGAACATCGGCGACTCGACCGCGGCCGGAGTGACGCAGTTCACGCGAATCCCCGTCGTCGCCAGCTCCTTGCCGAGTGACTTCGTCAGCGCGATCACGCCCGCTTTCGAGGCGCTGTACGCGGCTGCGTTCGGGTTGCCTTCCTTCCCGGCGACCGAGGCGATCATCACGATGCGGCCGTAGTTCGCCGCGCGCATCGGTTCCGCGACGGCGCGCGCGCAGTGAAACGTGCCGGTCAGGTTCACGTCGAGCACGTCGCGCCAGGCTTCGAGCGGGTATTCCCAGGTGGTCGTGTTCGGGCCGGTGATGCCGGCGCTCGTGACGAGGATGTCGATGCGGCCGAGCGCCGCGAGGGTCGCATCGCGCGCGCGTTCGACGGCGGCGTAGTCGCGGACGTCGACGACGGCCGTGTGGGCGGTCAGCGCGGCCGGCGCTGCGGCGCGTTGGTCCCACAGGCTTAGCCGCGCCCCGGAGGCAAAGAGGCGGCGTGCGATTGCGAAGCCGATTCCGGACGCGCCGCCGGTGATCACGGCGACGCGGTCGCGCACATCGAGCTGGTTCATGGATCGGAGCGTATGATGAACGGCAAGACTCACCTGCGCAGCGCGGAGTGGTGGGGGAAGCGCGACCGCGACGGGTTCATCCACCGGAGCTGGATGCGCGCCGAAGGGTTCGCGCCCGACGTCTTCGACGGGCGGCCGGTGATCGGCATCTGCAACTCGTGGTCCGAGCTGACGTCGTGCAACGTGCACCTGCGGCGCGTCGCGGAGTCGGTGAAGCGCGGCGTGTGGGAGGCCGGCGGCTGGCCGCTGGAGTTCCCCACGATCTCGCTCGGCGAGACCTACATGCGGCCGACGACGATGCTGTTCCGGAACTTGATGAGCATGGACGTCGAGGAGTGCATCCGCGCCAACCCGATCGACGGCGTCGTGCTGCTGAGCGGCTGCGACAAGACGACGCCCGCGCAGTTGATGGGTGCGGCGAGCGTCGATCTGCCGGCGATCATGGTGACCGGCGGGCCGATGCTGAACGGCAAGTACCGCGGCCAGGACATCGGCTCGGGGACGATGGTCTGGCAGTTCTCCGAAGAGGTGCGCGGCGGGCGGATGACGTGGCCGGATTTCTTCGAGGCCGAGGAATGCCAGTCGCGCAGCAACGGCCACTGCATGACGATGGGAACCGCCTCGACGATGGCGAGCATGGCGGAAGCGCTCGGCATAGCGCCGACCGGCAACGCCGCCATCCCGGCGGTCGACTCGCGCCGCTACGCGCTGGCGCAGCTCGCCGGACGGCGCATCGTCGAGCTGGTGCGCGAGGACGTGCGCATGTCGCAGATTCTGACGCGCGAGGCGTTCGAGAACGCGATCCGCGTCAACGCGGCGATCGGCGGCTCGACGAACGCGGTGGTGCATCTGCTCGCCATCGCCGGGCGCATGGGCGTGCCGCTCGAGCTGGCCGACTTCGACCGGCTCGGGCACGATCTGCCGCTGCTGGTCGATCTGCAGCCGTCGGGGCGTTTCCTGATGGAAGACTTCTACTACGCCGGCGGCGTGCCGCGCGTCGTGCGCGAGCTCGGCGATTTGATCCACCGCGATGCGCTCACGGTCACCGGCAAGACGATCGGCGAGGCGACGGCCGACGCACCGTGCTGGAACCGCGAGGTGATCTACGCGCTGGACGCGCCGGTGAAGCCGCACGCCGGAATCGCGATCTTGCGCGGCAACCTCGCGCCGAACGGCGCGGTGATCAAGCCGTCCGCGGCGACGGCGTCGCTGCTGACGCACCGTGGGCGCGCGGTCGTCTTCGAGGACATCGAAGACTACAAGGCGCGCATCGACGACCCGGACCTCGACGTCGACGAAACCTGCGTGCTGGTGCTCAAGGGCGCCGGGCCGCGCGGGTATCCCGGGATGCCGGAGGTCGGCAACTTGCCGTTGCCGCCGAAGATCCTCGCCCAGGGCGTGACCGACATGGTGCGGATCTCCGACGCGCGCATGAGCGGCACGGCGTACGGCACGGTCGTGCTGCACACGTCGCCGGAAGCGGCCGTCGGCGGTCCGCTGGCGCTCGTCGAGAACGGGGATCTCGTCGAGCTCGACGTGCCGAACCGCCGTCTCGATCTCATCGTGAGCGAAGCGGAGCTCGAGCGCCGCCGAGCCGCGTGGCGTCCCGCGCCGGCGATGTTCGAGCGCGGCTACGCGAAGCTGTACACCGAGCACGTGTTGGGCGCGGAGCACGGCGCGGACTTCGATTTCCTCGTCGGCAAGAGCGGCGCGACCGTCGCGCGCGAGATGCACTGAGTACACGGTCGAGCAGTCCGCCCGGCTCCCGTCCGCGCGCGTACGTCCGGCCGTGGCGCACAGGGTCCCGCACGGCGGACCGTCAAGAGAGGCGCATGGCCGGCGTGCGCCTTCAGTCGGTGACGAAGAAGTTCGGCGAAACGGTGGTGGTCGACGAGGTCACGCTCGACATCGCCGACCGCGAGTTTCTCGTGCTGGTCGGGCCGTCGGGGTGCGGGAAGTCCACCACGCTGCGCATGATCGCCGGGCTCGAGACGACCAGCGGCGGCGACATCTTCATCGGCGACCGGCGCGTCAACGACCTGGGACCGAAGGACCGCGACATCGCGATGGTGTTCCAGAACTACGCGCTGTACCCGCACATGAACGTCTACGACAACATGGCGTTCGGGCTCCGCATGCGCAGCATGCCGCGCGCCGAGATCGACCAGCGCGTGAAGGAGGCCGCCGAGATCCTCGGGCTGGGACCGCTGCTGAAGCGCAAGCCCAAGGAGATGTCGGGCGGGCAGCGCCAGCGCGCCGCGCTGGGGCGCGCGATCGTGCGGCACCCGGCGGTCTTCCTGATGGACGAGCCGCTCTCGAACCTCGACGCCAAGCTGCGCGTGCAGACGCGGACCGAGATCGTGAAGCTGCACCAGCGCGTCGCCACGACGATGATCTACGTCACCCACGACCAGATCGAGGCGATGACGATGGGACACCGCATCGTCGTCATGAAGGACGGCGTCGTGCAGCAGGTTGCAACGCCGAAAGAGATCTACGATAAGCCTGTCAACCAGTTCGTCGCGGGCTTCATCGGCTCGCCGACGATGAGCTTCCTTCCGTCCCGCATCGAAGCGGACGGCGACGCGCTGTTCGTGCGCGGTGAAGGCTTCTCGGTACGGGTTCCCGACGAGCGGCGCGCTGCGATGCCCAACGTCAAACGCGACGGCCTGCTGCTCGGCGTGCGTCCCGAGGACGTGCTGCTGCAGGCGAACGGCGCGGGGACGATCTCTGCGGTCGTCGACGTCGTCGAGCCGCTCGGACCCGAGCAGATCCTCTTTCTGAACGTCGGCAGCATCCAGCTCACCGCGCGTGCTCCGGCCGACGTGACGGTGGCGAGCGGCGACGCGATCGCGCTGGGCATCAACGCCAACCGTGTCCACCTCTTCGACGCCGAGTCCGGCGCCGCATACTTCTGAACGATCAAGGAGCTCATCACATGGTCAAAGACGTCGCATTCGTCGCATACTCCGTCAGTGACGTGCCGCGCGCGGTCGCATTCTACCGCGACACGATCGGGCTGACGCCCGGCGACTCGTGGGGCGATCAGTGGATCGAGTTCAACGTCGGCGCGACGACGTTCGGCGTCGGCGACGGCGCGACGCTCGGCATCGAGCCCGGTAAGAGCTTCAGCGTCGCATTCGAGGTCGACGACGTCGCAGCGATGCAGGAGAAGCTCAAAGCAGCCGGCGTCGACGCCGGAGACATCAACGAGTCGCCGGTGTGCTGGACCTGCTTCGTCACCGACCCCGACGGCAACAAGTTCGCCCTGCACCAGCGCAAGACCTGACCGCTACTCTTTGACCGAACCGGAGACGCCGGCGACGTAGTACTCGACGAAGAAGAAATAGACGAGGACTGCGGGCAGGATGCCGATGAGCGCGCCGGCCATGAGCTGTCCCCACTGGAAACGGTCGCCGCGGATCAGCTCGGTGATCATGCCGACCGAGACCGTCTTGTTCGCCGACGACGACATGTAGACCAGCGCGTACAGATATTCGTTCCACGACAAGGTGAACGAGAATATCGCCGCCGAGATCAGGCCGGGCGTCGCGATCGGGAAGATGATGCGCCAGATGATCGCGAAGTTGCTCGCGCCGTCGACGCGCGCCGCCTCCTCGAGCTCGCGCGGGATGTTTTTGAGAAACCCGATCAGCAGCCAGGTACAGAACGGCACTAGGAACGTCGCGTAGATCGGCACGAGCGCCCACAGCTTGTCGAACCAGTGGAGCTGGATGATGATCGTCGCGAGCGGAATGAACAAGATCGCGGGCGGAACGATGTAGGCGAGAAAGATCGCCGTGCTGACGACCTCGGAGCCGGGGAAGCGCAGCCGAATGATCGCGTACGCCGTGATGTACGAGATGAAGACGCTCACGACGGTCGACGCGACCGAGACGAAGAGCGTGTTGGCGAACCAATGCAGGAACTGCGTCTGGGTCAGCAGGCCGGTGATGTGCTCCAGGGTGACGTGGAAGATCAGAAACGGATTCGGCGTGTTGAGGAGCTCCGCGTCCGGCTTGAACGTCGTCAGGATCATCCAGTAGAACGGCAGCAGCAAAAAGATGCCGTAGAGTGCGAGCGGGCCGTAGAGCCTCAGCCGGCGCAAGAGCATGTCAGCGCTCCCGCACCGAGCGCACGACGATGACGGCCAGCACCACCATGAACACGATCGGCGCGACCGCGATCGCGGCGCCTTCCCCGAGCTGGCCGCCGGTGATCGCACGCTGATACGCCAGCGTGGTGAAGACCTGCGTCGAATCCGTCGGGCCGCCGCGCGTCATCGTCCAGATGAGCTGGAAGTCGGTCAGCGTGAAGATCGAGGAGAACGCGACCAGGATCGTGGTGATCGGCGCGAGTAGCGGCCACGTGATCCGCCGGAACGCCTGCCAGCCGGTCGCGCCGTCGATCGCCGCAGCCTCGTACAGATCTTTCGAGATCCCTTGGAGCCCGGCGAGGTAGCCGATTGCAAAGTAGGGCAGCCCGCGCCAGATGTTGACCACGATCAGCGAGAAGCGCGCGCTCCACGCATGGCCGAGGAAGTCTAGGTTGCTGTCGATGAGGTGCAGCTTGATCAGCAGCCAGCTCAGCGCGCTGAACTGCGGGTCGAGCAGCCACAGCCACGCGAGCGCGGACAGCACCGTCGGCGCGACCCACGGCAGCAGCATCAGGGACCGTGCCGCACGATAGCCGCGAAAACGCTGGTTGAGGATCAGCGCGAGTGCGAGACCCAGCGTGAGCTTGCCGATCTCGGCGCAGACGGTGTAGAGCACCGAGTACGCTGCCGCGCCGCGAAAGATCGGGTCGTCGAGAATCGTTACATAGTTGCGAAGGCCGACGAACTCGCCCGGATTTCCGAGGCTCGCGCTCGTCATGCTGAGCCAGACGCCCAGCACGAGCGGATACGCGAGCAGTCCCAGCAAGAGAACCGCCGCGGGTGTGATGAGCACGTAGCCCAGCACCCGCGGCGAATCGAGCCGCGCGAGGATGTGCGGGCGTCCGATCAACGCTTGTAGATGGTCGTCAGCCGCTTTTCGGCCTTCGCGATCGCGTCCTTGACCGCCATGTTGTTCACGCAGTGGTCGGCGAACATGTCGACGATCACGAACTCGTCGAGCGCTTGCGCCGCCGCCTTCCCCGGCTTGCCGTTGAACCCGTCGAACTTCGCGCCCGCCATCGCGTCGCGGTACGGCGTGATGTTCGGGCTCGACGTCCAGACCGGCAGCTCGGCGTAGCCCTTGAGCGCGGGCGTCACGTAGCCGACCATCCCCGTCACCCACGGATCGGCCTGCGCCGTGTCGAGCATGTAGCGGAGGTACTCCTTGGCGGCGTTCGGGTACTTGCTGTATTTGAAGATGAACGCCGATGTGAAGTTGTTGAAGATCGTGTGCTGTTTGCTCGGACCGATCGGCGGCACCACGTTCGCGGTGTCGGCGTACAGCTCCGGATGCTCTTTGGCCGAGGCCCAGATGCTGATGCCGTTCATCGTCAGCCCGCACTGTCCGGCGAGGAACGCCTGGTTGTTGTTGGGATCGAGCCAGCCCGCGACGCCGGCGATCATGGTTTCGTACAACTGCTTCGCGTACTCGAGCGCGTGGACGGTTTCCGCGGAGTTGATCGCGATCGAGTTGTCCGGATTCGCCTGCTTCCCGCCGAAGCCCCACAACAGCCAGTGCGTCCAGCCGTTGGCGTCGCCGACGGCGTGCCCCAGCGAGAACCCGCACGGATGACCCGCCTTCTTGAGCCCGCGAGCGAGCTTCAGAAAGCCGTCGAAATCCTTGGGAAACTCCGCGAACCCGGCTTCTTTCGCCCAGCTCTTGCGGTACACGAGCGCGTTGCCCGTGACGCCGATCGGCTGCGAGACCCAGCGTTTCACTTCGGGGTCGAAACAGTACGTGCGCGCGGTATCGAAGTATCCGCCGTGCGCTTTGCCGACGTGCTCGGCGAGATCGGTCATGTCGACCAGTTTGTCCGGATAGACGAACGGGTCGTCGTTCCAGCCCATGATGATGTCGGGGCCGGAACCGACCTGCGCGGCCAGCGCGGCCTTGGGCGTCACATCGGGCCAGCTCAGCGCGTCGATCGTCACCTTGATCCCGGTCGCCTTCTCGAACTTGGCCGTGTTCTCGGCCCAGATCTCGTCGTCGCGCTTGACGAAGCCTTTCCAGCGCAAGAGCTGCAGCGACGCGCCCTTTTCGGGCTTGAACGGCGATGCGTCGGCCGCGGACGCGAGGACGGGCAACCCGCCCGCGAGCGCAGCGCCACCGATCCCCGCGGCGGACAGCTCTAGAAAACGGCGTCGGTCAGGATGGCTCATGGGCGTCCTTTCAACCAAGGTACGGGAGGATCTGTTTGCTTATGCGACAGGTGCCGCCTTCCGGCTTCCTACGCCGTACTGGGTAGCTTAGTGCACTGTCTAAAACCTAGCCTTCTGGACGAGGACTTGTAGGCCTTAGCTAATAAGGTAAACGTCCGTCCTCTTCAACGGCCGGTCAACACTCCTTCGAGCGGGGACACCTCGATGATCCAGCAACTCGGTGCCAGCGGTCTTTCGGTCATCATGCTGTCCATCGTTCTCGGTGTTGCGCCGGCGCCGATGCAGCCGCCCACTCGGCCCGTCCCGCTCGGGTCTCCGACGCCTGCTGTCGCGCTGCCAGCTCGGCCGACCGCTACGCCTATTCCAACCGTTATACCGCACGCAACGCCGACGCCAATACCGACCTCAACGCCAAACAGCCGCAAGAGATTGGACACGGCGATCACCGTTACACCGACCACCCTGACGTTCAACGACGCCGGCCAGTCCGGCTCGTTCATCGTTAACGGCGGAACGCCGCCGTACACCGCTGTATCCAGTAACCGACAGGTCGCGTCGGTGACACCGGATACCGCGACGACCGCACCTGCTACCTTTACCGTTACCTCGGTCGGCGCGGGATCGGCGCAGATGTCAGTCTCGAGCAGTGGCGGCTCCACAGCGACTGTAGCGGTCACTGTAATGACGCCGAGTCCTTCACCGACGCCGACCGCATCGCCGACCCCGACCGCGGTGCCGACAGCCACCCCGCCGGCGGTAGTTCAGGGAATTACCGCCGCATCAGCGGGGACAGCGCTCGTTATCGCTGCCGTCGGAGGCGGTACCGGGCTCGCGGCGATCATCGGCGCCTTTAAAGGCAGCCCGGCTCCCGCGCCGAGCGCGAAACCTTCTTCCACGCTTGCCGTCATGTCTGGCCTGGGAAGCAATCCAGCGACCAGCGCCGCGAATCCCATCACGTTGAAGATCTCTGATCCTGCCACGAATACTGCAAAACTTCAGGCAACGCAGGGAGGATTCAGTGGCGACTACGCTGCTGGAGTGCAGTGCTCGCCCTCAGACGCGGCTACTTTGGACACAGGCAAGTCGAAGGACGGCAAGTTCATCCTGACCGCGAAGGCAGCAGGGACATGCACCGTCACGATCACCGGGGGCGACAACACCAGCGCTACACTGGTCGCCACAATCGTGCCATGACGCAATCACGGCCGACAGGATTGCCGCTTGAAGGAGCGCTGACGGGGCTGCGTCAAGTCAAAAAGTCGAAGTCGCAGCCCTGCTCGGGACCGAGGATGTGCTCGGCGTACAGTTTCGCGTACCCGCGACGCGGCGCGCTCGGCCGCGTGAACGTCGCGAGGCGCCGCGCGACCTCGTCCTTGGACAGCAGCACGTCGAGGCGTTTGTCGCGTAGGCTCACGCGAATGCGGTCGCCGTCGCGTACCGCCGCGAGCGGACCGCCGACTGCGGACTCCGGGGAGATGTGGAGCACGACGGCGCCGTACGCCGTACCGCTCATGCGCGCGTCGCTGATGCGGAGCATGTCGCGCACGCCGCGCGCGAGCAGCTTCTTTGGAATCGGCAGATACCCGGCTTCCGGCATGCCGGCGCCGATCGGGCCGGCGTTCTGCAGCACGAGCACGTCGTCCGGCTCGACGTCGAGATCCGGCGCGTCGACGCGCGCGGCCATGTCGGCGAGATCGCGAAACACGACCGCACGCCCTTCGTGCTCCATCAGCCGCGCGTCCGCCGCGGCGGCTTTGAGGATCGCGCCGTTCGGCGCGAGGTTCCCGAACAGCGCGACCAGCGCGTCGCGCGAGTACAGCGGCGTATCGGCGCTGCGGATCACGGCGCGGTCGACGTACGCCGGAACGCGCGCAAGCCGATCGCCAAGCGACTCGCCCGCGGCGGAGACCGTGTCGCGGTGCAGCAGCGGCGCCAGCTCGCGCAACAGCGCGCCCACGCCGCCGGCCGCATCGAAGTGCTCCATGTAGTGCTCGCCGACCGGCTTCAGGTTCACCAGCACCGGCGTATCCGCGCTGATCTCGTTGAAATGCTGCAGCGTCAGCGGAATTCCGCGCCGGCCCGCGATGGCGGTCAGGTGGATGACGCCGTTGGTGGAGCCGCCGAGCGCGAACAGCACGCGCAGCGCGTTCTCGACGCTCTCGGGCGTCACGATACGGTCCGGGGTCAGATTCTCGCGCGCGAGCGCGACGGCGCGCGCACCGGTCGCTTCCGCCACGCGCAGCCGTTCGGCGTGCACCGCGGGCGGCGTCGCCGAGCCGGGCAGGCTCATGCCGAGCGCCTCGGTGACGCAGGCCATCGTGCTCGCCGTGCCCATCACCGCGCAGGTGCCGGCGGTCGTCGCGAGGTTGGACTCGAGCTCGCGGATGCGTGCGTCGTCGAGCTCGCCCGCACGGTGGCGCGCCCACCACGACCGGCAGTCGGTGCACGCGCCCAGCCGCATTCCCTCGAAGCTGCCGGTCATCATCGGGCCGACGACCAGCGCGATCGCCGGCTTGTTGGCCGAGATCGCGCCCATGAGCTGTGCCGGCAGCGTCTTGTCGCAGCCGCCGATGAGCACCACCGCGTCCATCGGCTGCGCGCGGATCATCTCCTCGACGTCCATCGCCATCAGGTTGCGGAACACGAGGCTGGTCGGCGACAGGAACGGCTCGCCGAGCGAGATCGTCGGAAAGTCCAGCGGCAACCCGCCCGCGGCCAGCACGCCGCGCGACACCGCGGCGAGCAGCTCCGGCGTCGTGCGGTGGCAGTTGTTGAAACCGCCGCCGGCCGTCGCGATGCCGACGATCGGCCGCTCCAGCATCGCGTCCGAGAAGCCCATCGACTTCGCGAACGCGCGCCGCAGGTACAGCGAGAACTCGCGGTCGCCGTAGTCGGTGAGCCCGCGCGAAAGACCGGTCATACGCGCCTATGCGCGCAGGACGTGCCGCCTCTCCTTCGCCTCAGGTCAATAGTGACTGCTCCAGTGAGTTAGGCAACGTGAGATCGCACAGGTTGAGAAACTCGTTGGCGAGGCCGAGCGTCTCGGCGGAGACGGCCTCGATCTGCACGCCGACGACGTTCCCCGAGACGTCGAACTCGGCGATCACGTGCGGCGTGCCGTCGAGCGCGGGCCCGAACGGGATCGCACCGAGCCGGCCGGTGCGGCCGCGCACGACGCGCACTTGGCGCGCGATGCCCTCCGACGGACCGTAACTGACGTACGCCGCTTTCGACTCGAGATCAACGGAAAACAACGGGCTCACTGGGAACCCCTCCCCGCGGAAGTGCCGCAGCACCCCGAGCGTGTAACTCGGAGTTGCCGCCCTCGCGTACGGTAACGCAAACGAGGTCCGGTCATCGTAGCACACGCGTTACGGAATGCAAGGACGACGAGTCGCCCGCCTAGCCGCTCACCGTGGCAAGGCTCGCGGCGCCGTCGTCAATTCTGGCTTGCTTACATCTGCCAGCCATTCGTTGAATCGCGATGCGTCTGGGAGCTTCTTCACAATCGTCCAACGACAATGAGAGGTACCACCCATAAGGGGATAATGAACTTCATAATCGAGGCCGCTATCCACAGCGTTCACACAGTCCAGGAAGCGGTTTGACTCCCGCTCATTGATACTTCGGTCGTCAGAAACTTCCGCTTCAATACGTCCTTCGGCCAGCATAAAGACTGATGTATCCTTGAGCCGCAATGAAACAGATAAGTGCTTTACCGGATACTTCTTTTGTTCATAGAAAAACTCATCCCTACTCCCCTCTCCGGATTTTACTCCGCCCGGACCGACCGAATACTGTACGGAGAAAGTAAACTGCTGTCCGACTTCCATGGGATTGTCCAGCGCGAACTCCCATCTGACCTGCGTCTTGTCATCGTTAAAAGATGGGCCCGAGAGTGAAACGTTCCGAGGCGCGTCTACACGGAGGCTCTGATTTCGAATAGGTCCGCCCCATTTATCGTCTTGATGAATCACTCTTCCTCGAGCTGCGTATGATCGTACGACAAAATGCAGTTTTACTTCACAACTTCCATCGTCCGGATCGATTGTTACATTTGCAATGACCCGTTCGAAGCCAAACCCGTCCTTCAACGCTGCAAGGGTACTATATAGGCGGCTCCGGCTCGCGATGCGGGGCTCCTCTTTTCTCTTCTTGAGAATCCGCTCAGATAGCAGCACGCTGACATCTCCGACTCGGAGATTCTTCCCGAGAGCGATGCTCAATCGGACAGCGAATTGTGCAAGCGGTGCGCGGAAAAATGTCGCTGGGCGATGCTGTGCTATGAACTTCGAGAATAGTTGCGACAGCCACAACGCAGTCAAGATAGGGAAAACGTATGAATACGCGTTAACCAATAACGGATTAAAAGCCCAAGAGATATATGGATACGCGAGCGGCGTGGCAGGGCCAAGTTTGGCCGCGGCCTGCGAGGCATCGTGCGCAAAAGCCTCACACATTGCGGCGAAGACGATCACAAGAATGAGCACCACAAGTTGGCGGCCACTTAAGAACTCGTCGATGTGTTCACGCAAGTCAGCGAGAAGCGAGGCAGTGCCGCCGAGTTCTTGCTCGTCTTCATCCCGATCCAATACAGTGAATACCGCGATCTCGCACCCTTCCGCAAAGTAGAGCGCGACGATCCAAAGGCAAATCAAGCCAATCAGACCTAGTGTGGCAAAAACTTGACCTAAGCTTCGGTCTATCAAGAGCCGAGCCGCAGCATAGGCAATGGTCATGGCAACCAACGCCAGCACGAGAATCAAGTACAGTCCAAGACCGCGGCCCCGCCATTGAGAGCGTTCGTCAACTGGCCGGCTTGTTGGAGGCGGCGCTATCATCTCGTCCCGCGCCGGTAAGGTCGTCCAATCACCCTTGAGGCCATGGTGCGGTCGATTCGGTGACCAATACAATTTTACCCGCGCCATTTTAGAAAAGCAAAACGACGGGGGAGTAAACTCCTCCGTCGTGCACCTGCACCCTCGAAAGGCTGCGGGAGACGCTAGTGCTTGGTTCCGCCTTCCATCGTGGCCTCCTCGGGTGTGCTAGCGGTACGTTCTTGGGAGCGACAGTGTTGACTGGCTGCCCAGCCTTCCCCTTCCCATCTTACTCGGTTATCGGCCCGTCTGGTGCCGATATCTATACCACGTGATCCGGATCACGCTTGGTCGCTTGTGCGCGGCCATGGCTCCTCGGTCTTAAGGCTTATCGAGGTACTTCGGAACCGTGACGCCCCGAACCTCGCGGCCCAGCTAGCTCCCCGGCTCGACGATCACCCTCACGAACCGGTCGGCATCGATCCGGCGCAGCGCGTGCTGCATCTGCGCGGGCGTCGTGCGCAGCAGCGCGTCCCAGAACCAGCGCTCGCTGCTGTTCTCGTAACCGTCCTTCGCGCCCGCGATCATATCGGCCGCGAGCCCCGTGTAGCTGTCCAGCGGGAGGACGCGCTGCGCCAGCAAGAGCGCCTTCGCGCGCTGCAGCTCGACCGGCGAGAGCGGCCGGTTCTGCAACCGCTTGATGATCGCGACGACCGCCGCGTTCGCCCGGCCGACGTTCTTCGGGTCGCTCGCGAACGAGACGCTGAACTCGGCGCCCGTCGCGTCGACGTCGAACGCCGACGCGGCGGTGTAGACGAACCCGCGGCGCGTGCGCAGCTCCTCGAAGAGCAGCGAGCCGGTGCCTTCGCCCGACAGGATCGTGTTCGCCAGGAGCAGCGGAACGTAGTCCGGGTCGCCCCGGCGCATCGGGAACACCTGCTTGAGCGTGACCTCGGACTGCGCGCTGACCGCCGATTTGACGGTCACCGACTGGGCTCGCGCGCCGGTGCGCTTCAGCGCCGGGTAGCGGAACGACGGCGGCGCACCGGTCGCCTTCCAGCCGCCGAAGTACGTGCGCATCGCGTTCTGCACGCGGGCCGGCTCGACGTCGCCGACGACCGCGATCGCCGTCTCGTCGGGACGGTAGGTGAACGCGTAGTAGCGCTTCGCGTCGGCCAGCGTCGTCGCCGCCACCGTGCGTTCGGTCACGTCGCGGCGGCGCGGGTCGCCCGGCGGGTACAGCGCCAGCCGTTGCGCGAGCTCGGCCTTCGTCTTGGGCAGCTTGTTGTCGACCGCGACGCTCTGCATCAGCTTGGACTTGATGATCTCGAACTGCGGGGCGGGGAACGCCGGGTGCAGCAGGCCGTCCGCCAGCAGCTCCATCCCGCGCTCGAAGTCCTTCGCCTGCACTTTCAAGCTGAACGCGGTGCCGAGCTTCGCGGTCGCCGCGATCGTGTCGAGCTGCGCTTCGTACGCCTTGCGGTCGTAGGTCGTGGTGCCCCAGGCGAGCAGCTCGTTGACCAGCAGCGAAAGCCCGTCCTTGCCTTTCGGCACGTACAGCTCCGGGTTGTTGCGGATGATCCCGCTCAGCACGACGGTCGGGGCCGCGGTCTCGCGGCGCGTCACGTAGCGCAGCCCGTTCGGCAACCGGTGCGTCACCGTTCCGCGCACGTCGGCCGGCGCGCGCAACGGCACGTTCAGCGCCGACTTCGCCCAATCGGGGAGCGGCTCGTGCACGGCCGGCGTGAAGCCGATGCGCTCGACGCCGGCGTTCGGGTCGACCTTCGGCATCGTGCTGCTCGGCTTCGGCGCGATCGCGATCGCGAGCTGGTGCTCCGGCGTGAAATAGGTGCGCAGCACCGCGTTGACGTCGTCCGGCGTGACCTTCTCGATCGCGGCGTAGATCGCGTCGGGCGTGCGGTGCTCGCCGTTCGCTTCCGCCCACGCCAGCGCGAGCCCGCTGATCGAGGACTGCGCGTACGCCTGCTCGCCGAGCAGCCGCGTCTTGGCGGCCTCGACGAGCTCGACCGGGATCCCGTCCTTGCGATACCGCTCGAGCACGCCCGCCATCAGCGCCTGCGCGTTCCGCGCGTTCTGGCCCTGCGCCGGAATCGCGAGCAAGAAGTTCGCGCCGACGTCCGGATAGGCGTTCCCGACGTCGAGGAACGCGAGCACCTTGCCTTCGGCCATCAGGTCGGCGAAGGCGGTGCGGCCGCTCGCGAGCACCTGCCTGAGCACTTGCGAGGCCGCGTAGTCCGGTGCGTTCGAGCCGGGCGCGCGGTACGCCAGCGCGCCGAAACCGATCGGAAAGTCGACCGGCGCCTCGAGGCTCGACGAGACCAGCGGCTGCACTGCGACCGGCTTGCGCGCCGGAACCGGCGCGTCGGGGATCGCGTCGAAGCGGCGGTGGATCTCGGCCAGCGTGCGCTGCGGATCGACGTCGCCGGCGACGATCACCGTCGCGTTGCCCGGTTTGTACCAGGCGCGGTAGAACGCGCGGATGTCGTCGGCGGACATCTTCTCGAAGCTCGGCACCGTACCGCCCGACGACGTCGCGAACGGCATCCCGGCGAAGAACGTCTCGCGCAGCTTCGTCCCGATCTTGTGCATCGGACGGCTCTCGGCGGCGCGAATCTCCTGCTCGATCGCGCCGCGCTCGGTCGCCCAGTCGGCGGCGCGAATCGCCGCGTGCGCCATGCGGTCGGCCTCGATGCGCAGCGCGAGCGCGACGTACGACGACGGGAGCTTGTAATAGTAGAGCGTGTGCAGATCGCTCGTGTACGCGTTGTACTCCGCGCCCATGCGCGCCGCGATGTCGGCGAGCTGCCCGCCCGAGAGCGTCTCGGTGCCGCGGAAGAGCATGTGCTCGGTCGCGTGCGCGATCCCCGGCTGCGTGTCGTCCGCGGAACCGACGCCGTACTCGACCAGCGTCGTCGCGACCGGCGCCAGCTTGTTCGGCAGCACGATCACCTGCATGCCGTTCGCCAGCGTGTCGCGCACGACGGCAGACGGCGGGGCGGCCGGCGATGCGGGCGCCGGCGACGCGAGCGGCGCCGTGGGAGCGGTCGCCACTTCCGCGGTGGCGGCGTTCGGCAGCAGAAGAACGCCGCTCAGAACGGCAACACCCAGGCGCTTCAAAAGAAAAACTCCTCGTCGGGGAAAGCGACGTTCCATTTCACCATGCGCCCGGAGTCGTGTCAATCGCCGAGCGGGCACCCGGCCCTGCCGCGTCGAGCTATGCCGTCCGGCTCGCGGCAGGCAAGGGCCCGACCAGCGCTCCCAGCGAGAACGACGGCGCGAGGTCCTGGACGATCGCGTTGAGGAGCTGGATCTCGACCAGTCCCGACATCAGGCGGCGGCGTCCCAGACCTTTTCGCCGCCGACGTACGTCGCGCGCACCGGAATCGACGACAGCGTCCGCGGATCGGCGCGCAGCGGGTCGTCGCCGAGCACGACGAAGTCCGCGAGGAAGCCCGGCGCGAGCCGGCCCTTCACCGCGTCCTCGCCCGCCGCGAATGCGGAGTTGACCGTGTACAGCGCGAGGGCTTCGCGCGGCGCGATGCGCTGCGAGAGCCCGAGCGGCGCGCCGTCGTAGCCGGTGCGCGTGACGCACGACTGCAGCGCGAGCAGCGGCTGGTACGGGCCGCACGGGTAGTCCGACGATCCGGCGACGGCGATGCCGCGGTCGAGGAACGAGCGGTGCGCGAACATGCGCTCGATGCGTTCCGGGCCGTACCAGTCCAGCAGCTTGCCGCCGTGGTAGTGGACGTAGCTGCCGAACGGCGCCGCGATCGCGCCCAGGCGCTGCATGCGCGTCAGGATCTCGTCGCTGACGATCGTGCAGTGCTCGATGCGGTGGCGCAGCGCGTCGTCGGGGCGCTCGTCGTGCGCGGCCTCGAAGAAGTCCAGCAACTTGCGGATCGCGCGGTCGCCGTTGGCGTGCACGCAGATGCGGTTGCCGTCGAGCTGCCCCCGGCGCACGACGTCGCGCAGCACGTCGTCCGACTGCGTCTGCATCCCGAAGTCGTCGGTCGTGCCCTCGAACGGCTGCTCCATCAAGCAGGTGCGGCCGCCGATCGCGCCGTCGACGAACGTCTTCACGCCGCCGAAGCGCAGCCGCGTGTCGCCGTCGCCGGTTCGGACGCCGCGCTTCGCGAGCAGATCGTAGTGCTCGAAGTGCAGCAGCATGTTGACGCGCATCGTCAGCTCGCCGCGGCGGCGCGACTCCTCGAGCAGCTCGATGTCGGCCGGGCCGATCATGGCGTCGGTCAGCGAGGTGATCCCCGCCGCGTGGAACGTGCGCATCGCCAGCCGCAGCCCGCGCCGGCGGTCTTCGGGCGTCGCGGCCGGTGCCACGGTGCTCGCGCGGCGCGTCGCCTGCGGGTAGGCGAAGTCGAAGATCGCCGTCTCGAACAGGATGCCGTTGAGACGGCCGCTGCCGTCGCGGCCGAACTTGCCGCCGGGCGGCTCTTCCGACGCTTCGCCGATCCCGCCGAGCTCGAGCGCCTTCGAGTTGACGACGCCCCAGTGGCCGGCGACGTGCAGCACCATGATCGGGTGCTCGCGGCTGATCGCGTCGAGATCGCCGCGCGTCAGCACGCGGCCTTCGGCCATCTTCGCGTCGTCGTACCGGCTGCCGCGGATCCAGCCGCCCGGCGGCGTGTGGACGAGCTGCTCGCGCAGCTTCGCCGCGATCTCCGCCAGCGAAGAGACCGCATCGATGGAGAGATCGAGGTGGAGCATGTCCTCGGCGGCGACCGCGAGGTGCGCGTGCGCGTCGTTGAAGCCCGGGACGATCACACCGTCGCCCGCGTCGACGACCTCGGCGTCCGCGAAGCGCTCGCGCAGCGCCGACAGCGTCCCGGTCGCAGCGACCGTCTCGCCGCTGACGGCGAGCGCCTCGGCCTCGTCGCCGGTCATCGTGACGATGCGCCGCGCGCGAAAGATCGTCGTCGCCATGCGCCGGGTTCGGCCGGACCGGCGCGAATGTCCTAGGGTTCCATCGGTCGCCCGGCTAAGCAAGAGCAGCGCGTACGTCAGGCCGCGCCGCCCGGGGGCCGAGCTCATGCCGATCGTGTTCATCCATGGCGTCGCGGTGCGCGACGAAAGCGCCGTAGCGGGCATCGTGCGGCTGCTGCACGAGTACGTCGCGCCGGTGTTCAGCAACGACCCCGTGAACGTCCCGGTGTTCAGCGCGTTCTGGGGCGATCTGGCGGCGACGTTCGCCTGGGACCACGCGTCGCTGCCGGACGGCACGCCGGCCGTCGCCGGGATGGGCGTCTCGGACGTCGTCGCGCAATCGGCCACGGCGCTGGCCACCCAGGACGCCGTACCGCTCGCGGCGCCGAGGCGCTCGGCCGGCGCGGCACCCGCCGGCGCGGCACCCGCCGGCGTGGCGCCGATGGGCGTCGCGGAGATGGGCGGAGGCGGGAACGGGGCGGCGCCGACGCTCGATGTCGACGCCGCAGCGGATCTGTTCGCCGGCGCGCTCGCCAACGTGAACGCCGGAACCTCCGAGGCCCACGCCGTGGTGCAACAGGCGATCGCGTCGCCGCAGTTCGCCTCGGCGGCCGTCGCGCTGGATCGGGCGGTGCGCGAGCACGCGGTTCGCGGCGGGGTGACGCTCGACGACGTGACCATCGCTTCGATCCTGAAGCGCGCGCGCAATGCCGCCACGGTCGAGAAGACGCCGATGCTCGAAGGCGTCGCCGCGCAAGGCGTGCTCGACGACATCGGGCAGCTGATCAATGACACGGGGCGGCGCGTCTCCGACGCCGTGCAGTCGGCGCAGGACGCGCTCGGCGAGGCGGCCGCGCGCGCGCTGATCGGCATACGCCGGCCGCTGAACACGTTCGTGACGCTGTTCGCCGGCGACGTGTTCGCCTATCTGCACAAGCGCGACGAGCAGGCGCAGCCCACGATCGTCGGCCGCGTCATGGCGGCGTTGCGGAAGGCGGTCGACGCGAAGCAGGCGCGCGACGGCGAGCCGATCATCGTGCTGACCCATAGCATGGGCGGGCAGCTGATGTACGACGCCGTGACGCACTATCTCGACCGGGCCGAGTCGCCGCTCAAAGAGCTCGTGATCGACTTCTGGGCCGCGGCGGCGAGTCAGGTCGGGCTGTTCGAGGAGATGAAGCTGTTCAAGGCCAGCTCGGATGCGTATTCGGCCGCGAAGCACAACAAGACGCCGCTTCCGCCGGCGAGCCGCCTCAAGCACTGGTGGAACGTCTACGATCCGAACGACTTCATCAGCTACACGGCCGCGCCGATCTTCGACGGCGTGCAGGAGGCGCGCTTCATGAGCGACGCGTCGCCGCTGCAGGCGCACGGCGCGTACCTCGTGCTGCCGCGCTTCTATCAGATGTTCGCGGACGAGCTGAAGCGGTCGGGCGTGGTCTGAGATGGCGGCCGCACTGCAGCCGGTCGCCGGTCAGCCCGGAGTATGGCGCGCTCCCGACGCTCCGGCGGGCGGATCCGGAACGTACGCGTTCATCGCGGGCGTGAGCGCATACGACCGGCTCGACGGTTCGCCCGGGATGCTCGGGCTCGACTCGCTGTACGTCTCGGCGCTGACGGCGTACGCGTTCTTCCGCTATCTCTCGGCGTCGTACGAGTTCGCGGGCGGACCGGTCGTCGAGGCGACGCTCATGCTGAGCCCGACGCCGCGAGAGCAAACGATCTTCGATGCCGATCCGGACTTTCCGATCACTGCGGCGACCGCGCCCAAGCCGACGCTCGAGGCGCTTCGCACGTCGATCCAGAGCTGGTACGCGCGTCTCGATGCGTTGCCGCTCGCCGCGAAACAAGCCAGCCGTCTGTTCTTCTTCTTCAGCGGCCACGGACTCGAGATGGATCCCGACCGCCAGCTGCTGCTTCCGGCCGACTATCCCGGCCCGGCGCACGTCTTCAACAACGCGATCAGCACGCGGAACCTCCACCACGGACTCGGCTCGGTCCCGGTCCCCGAGCAGTTCTTCTTCATCGACGCGTGCCGCAACGACGTTCCGTCGCTCTACAACTTGTCGGGGCTGATGGGCCAGGAAGTGCTCGACGTGACGCACGCGCAATGCGATCGAGATGCGCCGATCCTGTACGCGAGCGCGCCCGGCGGAACCGCGTGGCAGCCGACGCAGCCGGCCGGCGCCGACGACGTCAGCTTCTTCGGCCGGGTGCTGCTCGACGCACTGCTGGTGCGCGATTCCGCCTTCCGCCCGGACTGCACGACGACGCCGTGCAGCATCACGTTCTTTCCGCTGTTCAACTACGTCATGAAGACGCTGACCGCACTGCTGAAGAGCAAGAACATCAACCGCACGCGCCCGATCGCCTCGGGTGGCATCGTGCGCGACAGCCTGGTGAGCCAGTGGACGCCGCCGCAACCGAAATCGCTGCTCGCGGCCTCCGAGAAGGCGGTCGAAGGAATCGTCGGGTTCATGGGCGGTTTGGTTCCCGAGTCGTTCCACTACGCGGTTCGCACCGCGCCGTCGCCGTCCGCGATTCCGTCCGCCGAAGCGGAAGAGCTGAAACCGGCCTCCGCGGCGGTCGACCGGCTCAGCGTCGACGAGCTGTGCGACGCGCTGAACCACCGGTCTTTGGTGGACTTCTTCCATCGCGCGGAGCTGCTGCGGTGGAGAACCGGCGGCGGCTGGTCGCCGGTCGCGGCCGACGAGCCGGTGCTGCAGATCCTCGGCGTCGAGCAGACGCCCGACACGGCGCGCACCGTCGTGCACTACGAGTTCACCGATACGGACAGCTGGTACTGGCTGCATGCGCCGGCGTCACCGGCGTCGTACGGGTTGCTGCACCCGGGCTCCCGGATCGACCGGCCCGTCTTCGCGCTCGAGTTCACCATGCAGCTCGACGCGAGCGGCAAGCCGACCGACGCGATCTCCGACGTGACGTGCCGGCTCAGCGCCCGCAACACCGACGCGCTGCTCGCGGCGGCGAGCGTGTGGGACGCCTACCGCGCGAGCAGCGCGATCGGGGGCGCGAAAGAGATGGTGCGCGCTGCGTCGGTCGGCGCGAACACGCTCGACGAAGCGCTGATGATGTTCTGGAACAAGGACATCTCGCCGCTCGCCGCGACCGTCGGTGCCATGGTCCTCTTGCGCACCGAGCATGCGGTCGGAGTGCACGCGTGGTACGAACGGCTCGCGCTGGTGGTCGCCGAGACGTCCGACGCAGCGGTGTTCTGCCTGCAGCTGCTGCGGCTGCAGGGCCAGTACGACGCGGACGCCGCACTGCGGTACATCCAGCGAATATCCGAGCTCGGCACGCCGGCGACCAGCGAAGCGTGCACGTACCTGATCAGCTTCATCAACGACTACGTGCTGCGCTCCAGCCAGCCCGGAACCGCCTCCCCGTTCGGCTCGGCGTTCGATCGCGAGGCGTTCGACTCGATCGCACAGCTCGCCGCGCCGCAGGTCTCGCAGATCATCTCCGATCCGTTCGGCCGCGTCGGCCAGGCGCTACGAACCGGCGGCCTGTTCACGACGCTGGCGGCGCCCGAGGACCAGTTGCGGGCGCTCCTGCTGACCTTGCAGTAGATCGCGCGCCGCGATGGGTTCGCCGGACCGGCGCTGAACGGTGGCCGCCGGAGGACACGCGTTTGATCGCTTCGAGAGCTGCGAGCACGATCTTCGCCGGCGGCACGTTCGGCGCCGCGGACAGCGGCGAGACGCTGCCCGTGGTCGATCCCGCGACCGGTGCGACGACCGGCGCGATCTCGGCCGGGGACGCGCGCGACGTCGACCGCGCCGTGCGCAGCGCGGTCGCCGCGTTCGAAGGCGCATGGGGCCGGCTGCCGGCGGCGGACCGCGGGCGGCTGCTGCGCCGGATGAGCGACGCGATCGGTGCGAACGCCGAGCGCTTGGCCCGCATCGAATGCGCAGACACGGGCAAGACGATCTCGCAGGCGCGTGCCGACATCGCGGCGGCGGTGCGCTACTTCGAGTTCTACGCCGGCGGCGCCGACAAAGTGCACGGCGAGACGATCCCGTATCTGCCCGGCTACGCGGTGCAGGTGCTGCGCGTGCCGGCCGGCGTGAGCGGGCACATCATCCCGTGGAACTATCCGGCGCAGATGTTCGCGCGCTCGCTGGCGCCGTCGCTCGCGGTCGGAAACGCGACGGTGATCAAGCCCTCGGAGGACGCGTGCCAGTCGGTCATCGAGCTGGCGAAGCTTTCCGCCGAGGTCGGCTTCCCGGCGGGCGCGATCAACGTCGTGACCGGACTCGGCGAGACGGCGGGCGCGGCACTCGCGGCGCATCCGGGGATCGACGTGATCGACTTCATCGGCTCGCCGGAGGTCGGGACGCTGGTGCAGACGGCCGCGGCGCGGCATCACGCGCGCTGCATCCTCGAGCTGGGCGGAAAGTCGGCGCAGGTGGTGTTCGCCGACGCGGATCTCGACGCCGCGGTGCCGGTGATCGTGAAAGCGATCGTGCAGAACGCCGGCCAGACCTGCTCGGCGGGAAGCCGCGTGCTGATCGAGGCGTCGGCGTTCGAGCGGGTCGGCGCGCGCGTCGCGGACGCGTTCGCGCGGCTGCGCGTCGGCCTACCCGCTGACGACCCGGATGTCGGGCCGCTCATCAACCGCGCACAGCTCACGCGCGTCCGCGGTTTCGTCGAACGTGCGCGGCGCGATAACGTCGGTCTGCTGGGCGCGGGGACGCTGCCGGGCGACTTGCCGGCGGACGGGTTCTACGTCGCGCCGACGGTGTTCGGCCCGGTGCACGAGCGGCACGAGCTCGCCTGCGACGAGGTGTTCGGTCCGGTGCTCTCCGCGATTCCGTTCGAGGACGAGAGCGACGCGATCCGGCTGGCGAACGCGACCGACTACGGACTGGTCGCGAGCGTGTGGACGGAGAACGGCGGCCGGCAAACGCGCGTGGCACGCGCGTTGCGCGTAGGCCAGGTGTTCGTGAACTGCTACGGTGCGGGCGGCGGCGTCGAGCTGCCGTTCGGCGGGTTCAAGAAGAGCGGCCACGGCCGCGGCAAAGGCGTCGCCGCGCTGCACGAGTTCAGCACCCTGCAGACGATCGTGCAGAACTTCGCGTGAGCACGGGCCACGCCACGCAGTCCGGCCGTCTGCGCGGGAAGGTGCTCGTCGTGACCGGCGGCGGCTCGGGGTTCGGCGCGGACATCTGCACGAAGTTCGCCGAGGAAGGCGCTGCAGCGGTCGCGGTGCTCGACATCGACGAGCGCGGCGGCGAGCGCGTGGCGGACGAGATCAACGCTGCGCGGGCAGGTTGCGCGCGGTTCGTGCGGTGCGACGTGAGCCGCCGCGAGGACGTGGCGGCGGCGGTGCGCGCGGTCAGCGCTGAGCACGGGCGGATCGATGCGTACGTGAACAACGCGGGGATCACCCACCGCAACCAGCCGATGCTCGACGTCGGCGAAGACTGGTTCGACCGCATCTTCGCCGTGAACGTGAAAGCGATCTATCTCTCGGCGCTGGAGCTGGTGCCGGTGTTCCGCGCGCAAGGCGGCGGCGCGATCATCAACATCGCCTCGACGGCGGGCGTCCGGCCGCGGCCCGGACTGGTGGTCTACAACGCGTCGAAAGCCGCCGCGATCGGGATGACCAAGTCGATGGCGATCGAGTTCGCCGGCGACAACATTCGGGTGAACGCGATCAACCCCGTCGCCGGCGAGACGCCGCTGCTCGCCGAGTTCATGGGCGGCGACACCGCGGAGCTGCGCGCGAAGTTCGCGGCGACGGTCCCGCTCGGCCGGCTCTCGCAGCCGCGCGACATCGCGAACGCCGTCGCCTTCCTCGCCTCGGACGAAGCGGCGTTCATCACCGGGGTCGCGCTCGAAGTCGACGGCGGCCGCTGCATCTAGAGCACACGCGACGAACGGGTGTTGACGACATCGGCGCCTCGGTCTGCGGACCGGGGCGCCGTTGCGTTTAGCCGGAGCTTTCTTCGCGGGCGCCGTTCTGCACGGACAGTTCCCAGCGGTAGCCGTCGGGGTCGCGAAACCACAGCGCGAGATGCGGCGAGCCGGGGGCTTCGGGACCGATCTCGTCGCCCGGGTCTTCCAGATCGACGCCGTTCGCGAGCAACGTGTCCAGCGCGGCGCGCAGCGTCTTCATGTCGGCGACGTGGAACGACATATGGTCGAGGACTTCGGGATTCGGCATGCCTTCGTGAAGGACGATCGTGATGGCGTCGTTGCTCAGGCCCACGCCGCCTTCGAAGCGAAAGATCTCGTCGAGGTCGAAGTTCGACGTCCACCAGCGCGCCGAGGAGCCCACGTTCTCCACCGCGACGCCGAAATGACCGACCGTACCGAGTCGTACGCGCATGTTCCCTCCAGCTCCATGAACCGGTCGCCCCTTCGTTGCGGCTGTACCGAATGCCGCCGCCTCGCCTCGGCCGCGGTCGTCGGTCGACGATGGCGCGGAAACCCGGGCCGGCGCCGCCGTTTTGCAGGCGGTGATGAAGAACGAAGTGGTGATCGGCGGTATCACCGTGGGCGGGCAACCGTCACGCGAGGAGTTGCAGTCGGGCCGGTTCACGAGCGTGATCAACATCCGGCACGATTCCGAGGCAGGGAACATCTCGGCAGCCGCGCTCGCCGGCAGCCAAGTCGGCTACGCGTCGGTGCCGTACACCAGTGACACGGTGACCAAGGACGACATCGACCGCATCCGCGAGCTGGTCGAGCAGAGCGGCGACGGCGTCCTGATCCATTGAGCGGGCGGTACGCGCGCCGCGGTCGCGGCTGCCATGGTCACCGCTCAGCGTGAAGGCACCGGCGCCGAAGGCGCGATGAAGGCGCTCGCCGACGCCGGTTTCGACGTCGCCGACTCGCCGTATCCGGCGTTCATCCGTGACTACTTCGGCTAGCTCTCCGCCTTGACGGCGATCCGAGGATCACACCGGAGCGATTCGACATCGTCGAACAGATGAATGTCGGTACGGAGCGTCGCGAGATCGCGGAATAGTCTCACGAGCTCACCTTCACGCTGCAATGTTTGCGCTAGCCTGCCGGCACTGGCGACGGCAACGTTCCAATCGCGTGGATCCGCCGGGATCGTCTCGAGGTGCCCGTATCGCGCAAGTACGGCGGCCGCGGATTTCGCGCCCCAGCCGGGCAGCCCCGGAAAACCGTCCGCCGCATCGCCGACCAGCGCCAAGTAGTCGGGGATGCTCGCCGGCGGGACACCGAACTTCGCGATGATTCCGGCTTCGTCGAAGTACGTGCGCGTCCGCCGGTTGAGCTGCACGACCCGGGTGCCCCGTACACACTGGGCAAGGTCTTTGTCCGGCGTACAGATGATCACGCGCTCCACGCGAGGATCGGCCGCCGCGGTCGCCGCCGCCGCCGCGAGCGCATCGTCCGCTTCGAATTCGACCATCGGCCACACCACGATGCCGGCGGCGACGAGTGCTTCTTCGAGCAGCGGAAATTGCGCCCACAGCTCCGGATCGATGCCCACGCCCGTCTTGTATCCCGCCCACAGATCGTTCCGGAACGACTCGATCACATGATCCGTAGCGACGCCGATATGCGTCGCACCGGCTTGCACCAAGCCGCGGATCGAGGACAGGACGCCTTGGACCGCGGCGATCTCGCGGCCGGTCTCGTCGCGCACCGACGGCAACGCGTAGTAGTGACGGAAAAGCTCGTACGTGCCGTCGATGACGTGGATGAGCACCGGGCCAGTGTTGCCCAAAAGCAATTCGCTTCTCCTCGCCGGGCCGGGTGGCGAGCCGGGCTTGGACTTCGCGTCGAGCCACTCCGCCGCTGAAGGACCTCTCGATGCTTGGTTTCGGGTCGCCAGAGCCGCGGACTGGAGCTCGCTCGATGATGTCCGGAAGACGTTCCCGCATGCAGACTACGTCGCCCCGTATACCGTCTTCAACGTGAAGGCGAATACGTATCGCCTGATCGTCCGAATCGAATACCGACAACGCACCATCCGTATCAAGCATGTCCTCACGCACGCCGATTACGACAAGGACAAGTGGAAATGACCGCAGAGCTCGACGAATCCAAGTACGCAAAGATCCTGAGCGAATACAAGCCGCGAGCAATCCACAGCCAAGATGATAACGAACGTGCGATTGCGGCGCTGGAACGTCTTTATGAGCAGGCTGAGCTGTCCCCGGAGCAAGAGGCACTCGCGGAGGTCCTTACCACACTCATCGAGCGATTCGAAGAAGAGCGCTACGCACTGAACGAGGCGTCGCCGGCAGACGTCCTTCGCGAACTGATGCAGTCGAATGGCTTCGAGCAAAAAGACTTGGCGGAATTGGTCGGCTCGAAGGGAATCGCGTCGGAAATACTGTCGGGGAAGCGAAGGATAAGCCGTAGCATCGCGCAACTCGTCGCGAATCGATTCAACGTCTCATATCGGCTTTTCATGTAGCCTTCGACGGTGCGTCTAACCGACCGAAATCTGGTTGCCCCGCGCGAGCGAATAGTGAACGAGCCGGTCGACCAGGGCATCATAGGAGATTCCCGCGTGCTGCGCCTCATCGGGAAGCAAACTCTGCGGTGTCATTCCGGGGAGCGCGTTGACCTCGAGAATCGTCGGCCTTCCGTGGTCCGTCACGATGAAATCCGTTCGCGAATAGTCGCGTAAGCCGATCAGCCGGTGCACGGAAAGCGCCAGCGTCTGCAGCCGCGCGGTGAGATCGTGATCGATCGGCGCCGGAATCAGATGCCGTGATCCGCCCGGCTTGTACTTCGCGTCGTAGCTGTAGAACTCGTCCGAGCTGACGATCTCCACCACCGGCAGCGCTTCTTCACCCAGCACCCCGCACGAGAACTCGCGCCCAGGCACGAACTCCTCCGCCAGGATCTCCGGCGTGTGCTCTGCCGCTTCGATCATCGCTTTCGTCCACGCTTCATGCGTCTTCACGATGCTCACGCCGGCGCTCGACCCGCTCGACCGGGGCTTCGCGACCAGCGGCAGATTCAACGACCCCGGCAGCAGCGGCAACGTGCCGCCGGTCAGATCGAACACGTCCCAGGCCGGCGTCGGGAGACCCTCGGCGGCGAGCAGCTTCTTCGTGAGGTGCTTGTCCATCGCGAGGGCGCATGCGGCAACACCGCTGCCGGTGTAGGGGATGCCGAGCCACTCGAGGACGCCTTGGATCGTGCCGTCCTCGCCGCCGCGGCCGTGCAGCGCGTTGAACACTACGTCGGGCTTGATCTCGCGGAGCGCGTCGACGAAGCGCGCGTCGAAGTCCAGCGAGCGCGCCTCGTGGCCCAGCGCCGCGAGCGCGCGCATCACGCAGGTCCCGCTCTCGATCGAGACCTCGCGTTCCGCGCTGGGACCGCCCATGACCACGGCGACTTTCAGACTGGGCATTCGGTGTCTACGAATTCTCCGACCAGGTGGACTTCGAGGTGCAGCTCGACGCCGAACCGCTCCGCCACCGCTCGGCGAACCCGCGCGAGGAGGGTGGCCACGTCGCGCGCGGACGCGCCGCCGGTGTTGACGATGAAGTTGGCGTGCAGGTCCGACACTTCCGCCGCCCCTTCGCGCCAGCCTTTGGCCCCGAGGGCCTCGATCAGCCGCCCCGCATGGTCGCCCTCCGGGTTCCGAAAGCACGAGCCGGAGTTCGGGACCGCGACGGGCTGCGTCGCCTTCCGGCGAACCAGCCGGGACTGGAGCCGCTCGCGGACCGCCTTCGGGTCGCCCCGCTCGAAGCGCAGCGTCGTGCGCGCGACGATCGCGTCGCGCGGGATCGTCGTCTGGCGGTAGGACCAGCCCACGTCGATCGCGTGCGGGTCGGGCTTCGCGGGCGTCTGCACGATCACGTCCCGGGCGAACTCGCCGATCTCGCGGTCCGTGCCGGCGTTCATGCGGATCGACCCGCCCACCGTCGCCGGAATCCCGGCCAGGCCGTCGACCCCGACGCCGCCCAGGCTCGCCACCTTCGTGCACAGCACCGGCAGCGAGGCGCTGCCGCCGGCCTCCACCACCACCTCACCCTGCTCGGCGCGCACGTCGAGCGCGGCGAAGTCGCCTTCGAGGCGCAGCACGACGCCGCGGATGCCGCCGTCGCCGACCAGCAGATTCGAGCCCGAACCGAGCACGAACATCGGCAATCGGCGCTTGAACACACGGCGCAGCACGAAGCCCAGCTCGTCGGTGGTGCGGACGTCGAGCAGCGCGTCGGCGGGACCGCCGATCTTCCACCAGGTGTGCGGCGCGAGCGGTTCGTCGAAGCGGGCGCGCTCGGCGAAGCGCTCGCGCAGCGCGGCGCTATCGTCGGCGTTGAGGACGCTGACGCTCTTCATGGTCGCTCGCCCTTCGACGAGCTCAGGGTGACGCTCGGCGCGGCGGCAACGCTATGGCGACACGGGAGCCGGCGCGCTCCCGATCTTTTCACCGAGCCGGCGGGCGACTGCGGTGATCGAGCCGGCGCCGAGCATCAGAATGAGCGCGCCGTCCGGAGCTTCGCGCGGGATCGTCTCGACCAGCGCGTCGACGTCGTCGACGTACGACACCGGCGTACCGGAGGCGGCGAGCGGGTCGCCGATGCTGCGCTCGGTGACGCCGGCGATCGGCGTTTCCGAGGCCGCGTAGATCGGCGTGAGGAACACGCGGTCGGCGCCGCGGAGCGCGCGAGCGAACTCGTCTTTCAAGTACTGCGTGCGCGTGTAGCGGTGCGGTTGGAAGGCGACGATCAACGGCCTGCCTTCGGCGAAGGTGCGGGCCGCCGCGATCGTCTGCGCGATCGCGGTCGGGTGGTGCGCGTAGTCGTCGACGATCGTGAGCGCGCCGCGGCCGACGATCTCGAACCGGCGCTGCACGCCCTGGAACGCCGCCAGCCCGCGCGCGACGTCGTCGAAGCGGATTCCGGCGGCGCGCGCGGCGCCGATCGCGGCGAGCGCGTTCTGCACGTTGATCTCGCCCGGAACGTTGAGCGCGATCTCGCCCAGCGCCGCGCCGCGGTCGCAGACGGTGAAGCGCGCGCCGAGCTCGGCGTAGGCGATGTCGATCGCGGTCAGGTCGGCGTCGCGGTCGCGCGTGGCGAACGTGGTCAGCACGCCCGTCGCCTGGCGCGCGACGACCTTGCTGCCGCGGTTGTCGGACCCGGCGACGAGCGCGCCGTTCGGCGGAATCTTGTTCGCGAACACGACGAACTGCTCGAGCATGCGCAGCAAGTCGTCGTCCGACGCGATGTGGTCGTTCTCGACGTTCGTCACCACCGCGATCATCGGGTCGAGCGCGAGGAACGAGCCGTCGGACTCATCGGCTTCGGTGACGAACCACGCGCCCTTGCCGGCGCGCGCGTTCGAGCCGGTGTCGACGCGGATGCCGCCGACCGCGACGGTCGGGTCGAGCCCGGCCGTCTCGAAGATCGTCGCCAGCATCGCGGTGGTCGTGGTCTTGCCGTGCGTGCCGGAGACCGCGACCAGCTTCTGGCCGCGCGCCAGCTCGGCCAACATGGCGCCGCGCGTGATGATGTCCAGCTTGCGTTCGATCGCGGCGACGAACTCGGGGTTCTCGTGCGCGATAGCCGACGACACCACGACGCGCTGCGCGCGGTCGACGTTCTCGGCGCGGTGGCCGATCGCGACGCGCACGCCTTCCGACTCGAGCTCGGCGACCAGCGGAGTGCGAGAAACGTCGGAGCCGCTGACGCGCGCGCCGCGCGCGAGCAGCAGCCGCGCGATCGCGCTCATGCCGATCCCGCCGACGCCGACGAGATGGAACGCCGTGTTGGTCACGGGGTCGACGTGTTCGCTTCCGTACCGTCCGCGACCCGCGCCCGCAGACCGCGCTCGATCCGCTCGACGACCGCCGTTCCGGCGTTGCGCGGCGCGAGCGAGCGTGCGGCCCGCCGCATCGCCACCACGCGATCGGTGTCGAGGATCTCGCGCAGCGTCCACCACAGGCGGTCGCCGTCGACCTCGGCGTCCTGCAGCACGATGGCCGCTCCGGCCGCCTCGAACAGCGCGGCGTTGTGCGCTTGATGGAGATCGGCGGCGTACGGATACGGGATCAGGATCGACGGCGTCCCGGTCACGGCCAGCTCCGCCAGCGTGGAGGCGCCCGCGCGCGCGATCACGACGTCGGCCGCGGCGTAGGCGTCGGAGGGATCGTCGAGATACGGCACCAGCCGGACGCGGTTTCCGGCGGCCAGGTCGCGCTCTTCGGCTTGCATGTACGCGAAGTCGCGTTCGCCGGAGACGTGCAGCACCTGCCGGTCGTCGCCGAGCGTGCGCCGCGTCACCAGCGCCGCGACCGCCTCGTTGATCGAGCGCGCGCCTTGGCTGCCGCCCATCACGACGATGGTGCGGCGGTTCGGGTCCAGCCCGAGCCGGTCGCGGGCGCTGGCCGCGTCCTTCGCGATGTACAGCGAAGACCGGACCGGTGCGCCGGTGAGGACCGTCTTGCGGCCGAACGACTTCTGCGAGGCCGCGTACGTCGTCCAGACCTCGTCGACCAGCGGCGTCAGCAGACGGTTCGTCAGACCCGGCGTGACGTTGATCTCGAGCAGCGCGATGCGCGGGCGAATCACGCGCAGCAGCCGCAAGATGCGCGCCGCGACGACGACCGGGAAGCCGACGTACCCGCCCGTCGCGACCACCCAGAGCGGCTTGAACCGCGCGAGCGCCGAGAGCGCGCGCACGACGCCGGCAGCGTTCGCGAACACCGTGCGCAGCGTGGAAAGCGCGACGCCGCGCCGCAGCGGGGCGCTCGGAACGAACGTCAGCGGCATCGTCGTGACGAGCTTCGCCTCCAGCCCGTCGCGGTTGCCGAAAAAGCGCGCTTCGTAGGCGTCGGGGCGGTACTGCGCGCGGACCGCTTCGTGGATCGCGAGCGCCGGGTAGACGTGCCCTCCGGTCCCCCCGCCGGTAAACGCGATCCGCAGCTTCACGCGGCTGGATTGCGGGGTCGCCTTGGCTCGCCCTTCGACGAGCTCAGGGACGACGCGATAGCCGGCAAACTCCCTTCGAAACGAGCGGCCTTCCGGGTCACACGTCGAGCGGCAAGCCGACGTAGTTCTCGGCCAGCGACTGGGATGCGGCGTGCGAGCTGGTGACGTAGTCGAGCTCGGCGAGCTGGAGCCGTTCGCCGAAGGCGTCGTCGTTCGGGGAGCGGTGGAGCATCTGCGTCATCCACCACGAGAACCGCTCCGCGCGCCAGACCCGCTGCAGACAGCGCGCGCTGTAGCCGTCGAGCGCGCTCGTCCCTTCCCCGCGGTAGAACGCGGCCAGCGCCTCGGCTAGCACCGCGACGTCGGCGATCGCGAGGTTCATCCCCTTCGCGCCGGTCGGCGGGACGATGTGCGCGGCGTCGCCGGCCAGGAACAAGCGCCGGTACTGCATCGGCTCGACCACGAAGCTGCGCATCGCCGTCACGCCCTTCTGCAGCAGCGGACCTTCCACGAGGTTCGGCGCGTCGTCGCCCGCGAGGCGGCGGTGCAGCTCGTCCCAGATGCGCGCGTCCGGCCACGCGGCGAGATCTTCGTCCGGCGCGCACTGCAGGTACATGCGCTGGATCTTCGGCGAGCGCTGGCTGAAGAGCGCGAAGCCGCGCGCGTGATGCGTGTAGATCAGCTCGTGCGCGACCGGCGGCGACTCGGAGAGGATGCCGAGCCACGCGAACGGGTAGACGCGCTCGTACGCCGTCAGCAAACCGGCCGGGATCGCGTCGCGCGCGATGCCGTGGAACCCGTCGCAGCCCGCGACCGCGTCGCACGCGAGCTGGTGCGCGTCGCCGGCGGCGTCACGGTAGCGCAGCACCGGGCGGTCCGTTTCCAGCCCGTCGAGCGCGACGCCGGCGACCTCGAAGTGCAGCGCCGCATTCGCCGCGAGGTGGGCGGCGATCAGGTCTTTGACGACCTCGTGCTGGCCGTAGACGGTGATCGTCTTGCCGGTCAGCGCGGGAAAGTCGACGTGGCGGCTGCGTCCGCCGAAGCGCAGGTAGATCCCGCCGTGCACCAGACCCTCGCGTCGCATGCGCTCGCCGGCGCCGTTCGCCGCGAGCAGCTCGACGGTGCCGTGCTCGAGCACGCCGGCGCGGATGCGCTGCTCGCAGTACGCGCGGCTGCGCGCTTCCAGCACGACCGACTCGATGCCGCGCCGCCGCAGCAGCAGCGCGAGCACCAGCCCGGCCGGACCGGCGCCGACGATCCCGACCTGCGTGCGCGCGGTCCGAGGCTGTGCCATGGCGCGCTCTTACGCGCCCGCCGGAGCGAGTCTTTCCGCGCACGTCACGACGAGCCCGGCGCCGGGAACGGCTCATCGAATGCGCCCGACGGCCGCAGATACAACCGGCCGCGCGCGACGTCGAACGTCGTGACGAAACGCCGGAACACTTCCATTCCGATCAGCGGCGTCGCGCTCCACGGGCTCCACACGTGCGTCATGCGGTACGGTCCCAGCGCGAGCGCGTCGTACACGCCTGAGGTGCCGCGGAAGTTCCGGCCGAGTCCGTTGCCGAGCGTCGTCGTGCGCCGCTCCTTCGCGAGCTTCACCAGCGGTGAGGCGAGCGCGTCGCCGGAGCCCAGATCGATCCGCGCGTCGAGCGCGTGCGCCGCCCCGCCGGCGCGCACCGTCACGGGCACGAAGAACGCGTGGTTGCGCACGCGCAGCGGCACGCTCGCGCCGGCGCGGTCGCCGAATCGGGCGCCGCGGTCGTAGAGCCGGACCACGCCCGCCGCGTAGTCGATCTGGACGATGTACTGCTCGAACAGCTCCGCGCCGAGCAGCCCGGCGCTGCGCTTCGGCAGCGGCACGCGGCTCAGGTCGATCACGAGCGGGTCGGCGACGCGGAGCGTCACGCCGCCGACGGCCAGCGTCAACGGCGCGGCATGGATCAGCGGGACGGGGCCCTGTCCGGTTCCGGTCGTGCTGCCCGTGCGGCCCAAGCGCAGGCGCAGCGCCCGCGCGGTGACCGGGTCGAGCACGGTATGGCGCGCGCCGGAGTCGAGCGTGAACGGCAGCGGCCCCGAGCCCCCGGCGCGGACCTCGACCATCATCAGCTTCTCGTTGCGAACGAACGGGATCACCGCGACCGGACGCGGCGACGGGGCAGGCGCGGCGAGCGCGACCGGTACAACTAGTCCGAACACCATCGGCCTCCTGAAGAAAGATCGGCCACTCCAGCGTGCCGCCCGGCGACCAGCGACGTCCTCAAGAAGTTCTCACCGTCGGAGCGCTGCGCGTCGACCTCGCGAACCGCCTCGTGACGCACGGCGGCGAGACGCTGCCGCTCGGGCCGCGCGCCGTCGGCGTCCTGCTCGCGCTGTGCGCGCGGCCGCACGAGGTCGTGTCGCGCGAGGAGCTGCTCGACGCCGTGTGGCCGGGCGAAGCCGTCGAGGACGGGAACCTCACGCAGAGCGTCTACCTGCTGCGCAAAGTGCTCGGTCCGGTGCTCGGCGAGCCGCTCATCGAAACGCTCGCGCGGCGCGGATACCGCTATGCCGGGCCGGTCCCGCGCGTGCCGAGCGAGACGGCCGCGAACGAGGCGGTCCGCGCGGGCGGCGCTCGCGTGATGACGGCGTGCGCGGCGCTCGCGGCCGCGCTCGCGCTGGTCGTGCTTCCGCCGCGGCCGCCGGCGGTCAGGACCCTGTCGCCGAGCGGCGCCGCCGACGTGCGCTCGGCGCGGTACTATCTGGCGCTGCGCTCGCGCGACTCGCTCGCGAAGAGCGCGCGCTACTTCGCGCGCGTGGCGCGCTCGGATCCGCACTCCGCCGCGGGACCGGCCGGGATGGCGATCTCCGACGTTCTCCTGGCGCAATACGGATACGCCGCGAACGCGACGGCGGCGCTGCGCCGCGCGCGGGGCGAGGCCGGCGCCGCCCGGCGCTTGGAGCCGCGCTCGGCCGACGCACTGCTCGCATCAGGGCTGGTCGACGGCGCGCGGATGGGCTCGCGCGCGAAAGCCGGTCCGGAGCTGCGCGCGGCGGTCGCGGCCGCGCCGCGCGATCCGTTCGCGCACCACTGGTACGGAACGTTTCTCGTCCAAGGCGGCGAGCTCCAGGCGGGCGCCGGCGAGCTGCGGACGGCGCTCGCGCTCGACCCGATCTCGGTCTCGACGCTGTCGTGGCTGCTCGCGCTCGCGTACGTGAACCGCGACGACGCGGCCGCGCGCGACTACGCCGGCCGCTTGCGCGATCTCGCTCCGGCGCACGGCGATCTGCTGTATCTCGAAGCGCTGGTCGACATCGCGGACGGGCGCGGCGCGCACGCGATGCACGATCTGCGCGCGCTGCGCCGAATCTGCGGCTGCCGCTTGGCCGACGCGTCGATCGCGTACGCGCGCGTGCGCGCCGGAGAGGTGCGAGCGGGCGAGGCGCTCTTGCGAACGTTCCGCTTGCGCACGACGTCGGACGCGGGCGAAGCCGTCAACGTCGCGGCAGCCTACCTCGCGCTCGGGCGGCGCGGTCCCGCGCGCGCCTGGCTGCGCCGCGCCGACGCGCTCGGGTTCACCGCGCTCATGCGCGCCGATCCGCGACTCGGCGGGTTCCGGGTGACCGACGGCGTGCACGGCGAGCCGGAATTGCACAGCAGCTCGCGCAGGATCAGCGTCACGTCGCGCTCGGCGCCGCGCGAGCTGACCCGCAGCCGCATCGCCGTGCCGGGCGCGCCGCGGTTCAGCCGGTAGAGGTCTGCTGACGTGACGTGCTCGGTCGGCGTACCGCCGATCTCGAGCAGCACGTCGCCCGGCGCGAGGCCGGCATCGGCCGCCGGCGAGTTCGGGAAGACCGCTTGCATGACGATGCGCCCTTGCGCATCGCGCGTGATGCCGGTCAGACCGGTGCGGTTGAAGCGCTGCACCGGCGCGTTCGGCTCGGGTCGCAGGTACATCCGGCCGCGGCCGTAGTCGAACGTCACGGTGAAGTGCGAGAGCACGTCGTAACCGAGATTGCCGGCCTCGGTGCGTGAGGAGAACGCGCCTTTGCGCTGATCCGCCAGGCCGGTGACGAAGTCGTGCATCGTCAGCCCGCCGAACGAGAACGCGCGCAAGCGGATCGCGCTCGTTCGGACGACGCCGCCCGTGCCCGTGCCCTGTTGCGCGATCCCGGCCGGATACCGCGCGGCGAAGCGGTGCTGCCGCAGGAAGTCGCCGAACAGGACCACGCGGCCGCTGTTGCCGGTGTCGATCCCGAACAGGCCGCGCACGCCGTCCGCGCTCGCGTACGCGAGCGGCATGTCTTCTTGGAACACGATCGGCACCGCGACGTCGCCCGCGTGCGGGGTGAACGTTCTGGGCGCTTGCAAACGGAGCGCGCCGCGCGCGTAGTCCAGCGTCACCGCGTAGCGCTCGAAGATCTCCGCGCCCAGAATGCCGGCGAGCGGCGGCTTTCCGGCGCCGCGGTCGGAGAAGTCCTTGCCGTACGGGATCACGATCATCGGGATGTCGGAAAGCTCCGCATGGCCGAGGCGCAGGCTGCGCACCGGCGCATACCGCACCGAGATCGTCCCTTCCCCGGCGCCGCCGGAGACGCTGTTGCCGCGCAGGCTCAGCCCGAGGTCGCGCGCCGCCTCGGCGGTGAGGATCGCGTGGCCGCCGGTGTCGAGGATGAACGGCAGCGGACCGCGCCCGTTCACGTAGGCGTTCACGACCGGCGAGCCGTTCGCGTGCTCGAGCGGCACCTCCGTCGAGGTAGCGCCGCCGGCGATGCGCTGGTTCGACGGCTCGTGAGGGCGCGCGAAATCCGCTTGCCGCACGCGGTCGAGCACACGGTACGCGCGCACCGATCGCACCTCGGTGTCTTCGGGGCGGTCGTCCGTTGCCACGATCTCGTGCGGCAGCAGCAGCCCCGCGGTGCGGCGGTACGCGCCGTAGCTCGTCGTGTCGAGCTGCGTCGGCGCTTGCTGCTGCGTGCGCACGACGACCATCGCGGCGGGATCGATCCACACCGTCACCGGGCGTCCGCCGCGCGGCACGATCCGCACGCGCCGCAGCGGCGCGCCGTTCTCCGTGTCGTTCGGCAGGCACGCGAACGATGCCGGATCGGTTGCCGGCGCAAACCAGCCGTTCCGCGCGAGGTACGCTCGGGTTCGTGCGGCGGCGCGCTGGTCCGGCGAGTCCAGCGGGTGCACGCCCCGCGTCGCGTCGCGCTTCCACGTCACCGAAGCCGACGACACGAGGCGCGTTCGGACCGCGCGGTCGCCGTCCTCGGACGCGGTCGCGCCGCTGCGCAGGTCGGTCGCCGAACGGCTCGGGCCGAGCAGACCCGACGTCCAGATCGTCCCTTCCGCGACGAGCTCGGCGGCGCGGTTCCACCGCGCGCCGCCGGTTCGCGCGCGAACGGCTGCGAACAGCGCCGCCGCGTCGCACGCCGCCTGCGGCGGTGCTGCGGCGGCGAGCACCCAGGCGGCGGCGAGGGCGGTCAGCATGCCGGCAGCCTAGCGCGCCGCGCGGCTCGGCGTCTTGGAAAAGTTTACCGCGCGAACGCGGCGCGATAGCGTTTCGGCGTGACGCCGGCGGTCTCGCGAAAGACGTTCGTCAGATGGCTCTGGTCCGTGAAGCCGCACTCGTGCGCCACGTCGGCCAGCGAACGCCCTGAACCGAGCAAGAGGCGCGACGCGACGCGGACGCGCTCGCGCCGGCGATAGCGGCTGGGCGTCATCCCGATGTGCCGCCGGAACGCGCGCGCGAAGTGCGCCGGGTGCATTCCGGCCAGCCGCGCCGCACCGTCGAGCCGCACCGGCTCCACCCACCCGAACTCGCGCAGCACGCCGCGCAGCCAGTCGGGCTCGGGCTCGGGCTCGGGCGCGCCGTCGTGCGCTTCCCGCAGCAGCGCCGCGACCGAGCGTTCGAGCAGAGGAAACGTCGCGCGCACCGCGCGCAGCATCGCAGCGCGGTCCAGTGGACCCGGCTGGGTGGATTTGAGGTTCACGCAGCGCCCGCGCGCGGCGAAGTAGTCGGCGTGCACTTCGTGCGCCGCGTGCGCGATCGCGGTGCCCGGCGTGCACGCGCGCGGCAGATCGGCTTCGAGCTCGGTGTAGGCGCCGTCCAGCAGCACGGAGACGTAGGCGCGGTCGTGACGGTGCTCGCGCAACCGCGCGTCGTCCGCGTAGGCGATCTCCGAGACGACGACCGTCCCGCAGAGCGTCTCGCTCAGGATGCGGCCGTGCACCGCGGCTCTTTCATGCGCGGATCATAGGGGCGCGGCCGCGGGCTGTCAACTATTTTGTTAGGACAACGCCTGGCCGCGCTCGTGCCAGCGCTCCGCGCAGGCGGCGCGCGAGCGTGGCGCTCGGGTTGATCGCGTCGGCTTGGGCGGAACGGCGCTTCGCTTCCGCGCCCGCTTCGCGGCGGAGCGCGGCCAGGCCGAGCCCGGCGATCGCGTCGGCGTCGGCCGGATCGATCTCGCTCACGCGCGTGAAGTACGCGCCCGCGCGCGCCGGCTCGTCGCGCGCGAGCGCGGCGAGCCCGAGCGCGAGCAAGTACTTCGTGTTGAGCGGCGCGAGCGCGCTCGCGCGCTCGAAGTCCGACACCGCCTCGCCGTCGTCGTGCAAGCGCAGCGCGAGCCGTCCGAGCCGCCACCAACTGCCGGCGAGCGCGTTGGGGCGCATCCCCATCGCGGCGAGACGGTCTCCGATGCGGCGCTCGAGGTCGTGCGCGTCGCGAACGCGGCCGGCCCGCTCGAGCGCGCCGACGAACGGCAGGAGCGCTTCGTCGTCGCCGGCGTCGAGGAACGCGTCGATCGCGTCCGCCGTACGGTTCTCGGCGGCCGCTATGCGCGCGGCGAAGTCGGCGCGCACCGCGCCGGCCGGCAGCCGCGCCGCGTGTTCCGCGGCGGCGCGCAGGTCGGTGCGGCGGAGCGCGTCGTCGGTCAAGACGGTTTCGACGAACGGGACGGGCGCGATGCGTTCGATCGCTGCGTACATGCCGGTTCCGAGCAGCGCCGGCAGATGCCGCGGCAGCGAGCCCGGCGCTGCTCCGTAGCCGTAGACCGAGCTCGACGCGACCTGCACGAAGCCGCAGACCGCCAGGAGCAGCAGCGCCGTCACGGCGACCGCGGCTCGCGCGCGGGGCGCGCGGGGCGCGCGCGGCGCCGCCCGCTCGAGTCCGGCCGCTCGCGTGCTGTCGCGCCGCTCGAGCTGCGCGCACGCGATCGCGAGCGCCATGAACGGCAGCCAGAGTCCGAAGATCACCAGCGTGCTCGTATCGATCGAGCCCTGCACCCAGGTGCCGAGCAAGCCGGCGGCGACCGCGATCGCGACGTCACGGTACGGCGACCCGGTGCGCAGCCGCGCGCGCAACTCGGCGACGAACCGCCACCAGCCGAGCGCCAGCGCAACGAGCCCGACCAGGCCCGTTTCCGCCGCGATGCTCAGGACGACGCTGTGCGCGTGGTACGCGACCGGCTCGCCGCCGGGGAGCCGTACCATCGGGTACAGGCGCGCGAACTCGAACGGTCCGGCGCCGAAGAGCGGGAAGCGTCCGATCACGTGCAGCGCCGCTTCCCAGATCGAGATGCGGGTGAAGTTCTCGGACGGGTCGTGGTGCGCGTTGAACACGAGCGCCACGGCGACGACGGCAAGCCCCATGATCGCGATCGCGTACCGCGTCCCGCGGTCCCGCCGGTGCATCAGCACGAGCGCCGCGACCGCGGCCGCCATGCCGATCCAACCCGCCCGGGAGAACGTCAGCACGAACGCGACCGCCGCGACGGCGAGCGCGGCCGGTGCGAGCGGCGCGGGGCGCAGCCGGCGGCGCGCAAGCGCGAAAGCGACCGGGACGAAGACGATCAGATAGCCCGCGAGCTCGCCCGGGACGACGAACGTTCCGATCGCGCGTCCGTGACCGATCGTGTACAGCGCGGACGGCGTCTTGGCGAGCACCATGACGATCGCGGCCAGCGAGGCGAGCGCCCCGGACAGCAGGTACGCGCGGAAGATCGTCTCCAGCACGTGCGGGGCGCTCGCGAAGCGCACGATCGCCGCGTGCCACACGACGCCCCCGAGGAGAATCGCGACGAACAGCGCGCCCGCGGCCGGATCGAAGCCGAACACCGCCGCGACGGCGCCCGCCGCCGGAAACGCCGCGACGGGCAGAACCGTCGGCAGCCGTCGGGGCGGCGCGCTGAGCACACAAAACGTCCAAAACACGGCCAGCGCGAGCGCGAGCACGAGCAGCGCGACGGCGATCGGCTGCGGGACGAGCGAGACGCCCGGAACGTGCGCCGGCGTCAGCGCGATGAACGCCGGATAGAGCGGGATCAGAAAGAACGCGGCGCCCAACGAGGCCGCGATACCGCGCGCCCGACCGTCTTCCCGATCCAACCCGAACGACTTGCCCCGTCGCGCGCTCGGAACCTGCGCGCGAGCTACGGCGACGCGCGGCGGAAGGGGAGGATGCTGGTCGGGACCGCCATGCCGCGCAACGTGCCGCGGCCCGTGCCGTCGCGCGCGTAGACGTTGATCGCGGCGTCCTCGTCGGTGCGGCACGGCGCGTTCAGCGCGTAGATGGCGTCCTCCGAGATCGCGATCGCGGTGGTGGACGTCACGCCGCCGTGGATGCGCGCGGCCGGCTGCGCGTGCAGGTCGGTGAAGACGTCGATCTCCGCGTTCGACGTGACGCAGGCGGGCGTGCCGGCCAGCACGGCCAGCGCGCCGTCCGGCGACGAGGCGAGCGCGCGCACCGGGAGGCCGACGTAGCGCAGCGTCGCGGTCTGATCGAGGTTCGTCGTGTACGCGCGCACCTCGCCGTCACGCATGTCGTTCACCGCGAACGTTCCGCCCGGCAGCGGCGTGAGCGCGTTGCCGTCGAGGTTGATCTCGCGCCGCTCGCGGCCGCTTTGCTCGAACACGCGCAGGCGCCCGGCGCCGAGCGTCACGATGACGTCGGCGACGCCGAGCGCTTCGCTCATGCCGAGCGCGATGACCGGCCGGCCGACCAGCGAGCCCCGCGCGTCGTAGCGGCGCACGAGCTGCGACGACCCTTCGAGCGCGAGAAACCCGTCGCCGGCGCGGAAGATCGACGTGCCGCGCGGGAACGTCTTGATCGTGCGCGTGGTCAGCGCCGGCGAGACGGTCTCGACGTTGGTGAACGCGCCGTCGTCGAAGCTGACGTACGCGCTGCCGTCCGGCGCGAAGCCGACCACGCGGTACGAGCCGGCCCGTGAACCGGCCAGTGCCGGCTGCCGCCGATCGCCTTCCACGTACATCAAGAACGTCGGCGTCGCGACCAGCAGCGACGGCGGCGGCGTGGGCGGCGAGCTCGATTGCGCGTTCGCGGCGATCGGTCCACCGTGCCACAGCATCACGGCGACACCGAGGCAGGCGGCGATCGCCGAGACCGTCCTACCGTTCACCCGACACCTCGATGAACGCGTCGTAGACGCCGTCGGCTCGGCGGTCGATGAGCAAGATCGCGGTGCGGTGGCCGCTCGCGTCGTCGTGCGCGAAGCGCTGAACGAGCGTGGTCTCACTCAGGACCGGCGGGTGCGCGGTCCAGCGAAGCGCGGTAAAGCGGTCGGCGATCCTCGCCGCGATCTCGGGCGCATCGAGCGTCCCGCGAATCGTGCCGCCGGACAACACCGCTTCGTTCGGCCCGGCGAACGATCGAATCCCAGGCTCGATCTTCAGCCCCGGAATGCTCCCGAGCTGAGGGACCGCAACGCTCGGGCCGACGGTTCCACGGCGATATCTGCACAGCGTGCCGGTCGACGGCGCGACGAAATGCAGGTCCAGCGCCGCGACGCGGTCGACGCTGATCTCGCCGATGTCGACCTCGGCGGCGCTCAGGTCCGCCGGGCACCAGCGCTCGGTCTGACCGTACTCGCCGACGAACAGATTCGGCATCATGCTCTCGGGCGACGGTTCCCAACCGTTGCGCCGCAGGTATCTGCGGAGCGTCTCGATCTCGGCGTTCGTCTGCGGCGACGGGCGGTAGTAGACCCGCACGTTGCCCGGAGCGCCCGCGGTGCGCCGGTAGGCCGCACCGAGCACCGCCAGCTTCGGCGCGGGAACGGGATACCGGAAGCCGCGCGGGAGCGCACCGTACTCGAGCGAGTACGGGACGGTCAGAAACGTCGACGCGACGCGGGCGCCGAGCTCCGCCTCGACGCTTCCCGGGGATTGCTGCGCTTGCGCGAGCGCGGCGGGTGGCGCGCCCTTCGACAGGCTCAGCACGACAGCGAAGCCCGCCGCGATGAACGAGCCGGCAACGGTATAGCGCCGAGCTCCGACGATCATGGGTTCACCGGCGGCAGCTCATGTCGTACGGTGGCGGCCGACGTTGGCGATCAATGCGACCGCGATCAGCGAGACGATCAGCGACGTGCCGCCGAACGAGATGAACGGCAGCGGGACGCCGGTGACCGGCCAGGACGACGTCACGACGCCGATGTTCACGAAGGCCTGGATCGCGATCATGAACGTGCAGCCCATCGCGAGCAGCATCCCGAAGCGGTCGGGCGCCTTCAGCGCCAGCGTCACGGCGCGAATCGCGAACAGCACGAACAGCGCGATCACCGCGATGCAGCCCAGCAGGCCCAGCTCCTCGCCGAGCACGGCGAAGATGTAGTCGGTGTAGGCCTCGGGCAGATAAAAATACTTCTGGCGCGAGGCGCCGAGGCCCAGCCCGAAGATCCCGCCGCTGCCGAGCGCGAGCAGCGACTGCACGGTGTGGTAGCCGGTGTTCTGCGCGTCCTTCCAGGGATTCAAGAACGCCAGGATGCGCGCGCGCTTGTACGCGGACGAGCCGACCGCGACCGCCGCCGCGGGCAGCATCACCAGCGTGCACATGATCAGGTGCTCGATCCGCGCGCCGGCGGTGAACAGCAGCGCGAACGCCGTGAAGAGGTAGAGCGAGGCGGTTCCCATGTCGGGCTCGACGAAGACCGGCGCGGCCAGCAGCAGCGTCACGAACAGCGCCGGCGCCACGCCGCGCGAGAGCGAGCGAATCCCTTCGCCGAGCTGCGAGAGCTTCGCGGCCAGGAACATCACCAGCGCCAGCTTGCCGAGCTCCGACGGCTGGAACGAGAGCGCGCGGAACCCGAGCCAGCGGCGTGCGCCGCCGGTCGCGTAGCCGACGTGCGGGATCAGCGTCAGCACCAGCAGCACGAACGTGATCAGCACCAGCCAGGGCGCGATCGTGCGCAGCTTGCGGTAGTCGATGCGGTACGCCGCGTACGCCAGCACCAGCCCAACCGCGAGATACATCAGCTGGCGCTTCAAATAGAACGCCGTGTCGTGGTGGTACGAGTACGCGATCGCGCTCGACGAGCTGAACACCATCACCAGACCGAGCGCGACCAGGAACGCGACGGAGCCGAGCAGCAGCGCGTCGGGCGGTTTCAGCGCGGTCTTCGGGCGCGCGTGCGCCCTCGGCTCACCCTTCGACACGCTCGGGATGACGGTGGGGCGCGCGTGCAACGTCAACGCGCTCCGGCGACGGGGTGCGGCAGCGCGCGGACCGCGTCGGCGAAGAGCTCGCCCCGGTGCTCGGCGGAGCGGAACATGTCGAACGACGCGCAGCCCGGCGAGAGCAGCACCACGTCGCCCGGATCGGCCAGCTCGCGCGCGCGCTCGACCGCTTCTTCCATCGACCCGGCGCGCTCGATCTTCGCGCGGCGCACGACGCTCGCGATCTCGTCGGCCGCCTCGCCGATCAGCACCACGGCTTTCGCGCGCGAGCTGACGACTTTGCCCATCTCGGCGAAGTCGGTGCCCTTCGCCTTGCCGCCCGCGATCAGCACGATCGGGCGGTCGAACGCGCGCATCGCCGCGATCACCGCGCCGGGGTTCGTCGCCTTCGAGTCGTCGACGAAGCGGACGCCGCCGATCTCCGCCACCGGCTCCAGCCGGTGGCCGAGCGGGCGGAACGTGCGCACGCCCGCGCGGATCGCGTCGAGCGGAAGCCCCGCGGCGAGCCCGACCAGCACCGCGCCCATCACGTTCTCGACGTTGTGGCCGCCGAGCAGCGGGATCTCCTCGACGCGCAGGATGTCGACCGGGCGCGGGTCGCCGGTCGGCGGCGCGTAGACGATCGTCTCGCCGTTGCGCAGGTAGAGCGTCGACTGGCGGTGCGGCTCGCCGGAGAACCAGAACGCGCGCGCCTTGATGCGGTTGCCGTCCTCACCGGGCGCCTGCGCGACGATCGGGTCGTCGAGGTTGCCGACGAACGTGTCGCCCGGACCCTGGTTGGTGAAGATCCGGAACTTCGCCTCGGCGTACTCCTCCATCGAGTGGTAGCGGTCGAGATGGTCGGGCGTGACGTTGAGGATCAGCGAGATCTTCGGCTTGAACGAGCGAATCGACTCGAGCTGGAACGACGACACCTCGGCGACGACCCAGTCGCCCGCCGCCGCGTTCGTCGTCTCGCGGATCAGCGCGTTGCCGATGTTGCCGCCGACGTGCACCGTCTCGCCGGCCGCGGCGAACAGCGCGCCGACCAGCGCGGTCGTCGTCGTCTTGCCCTTCGTTCCGGTCACCGCGACGATCGGCGCCTTGCACAGGCGGTACGCGACCTCGACCTCGCTGAACACCGGGATCCCCGCGCTCTGCACGCGCCGCACCAGCGGGTTGTTCAGCGGGATCCCCGGCGAGAGCACCGCGACGGTGACGTGCTGCAGCGCGGCCTCGAGGTCGTCGGGCGGAACGAAGCGCACGCCGGCGGCGCGCAGCTCGTCGAGCGCTTCGGCGAGCTTCTCGGGCGGCGCTTCGTCGGTCGCGACGACCGAGCCGAGCCGCGCGCGCAGCACCTCGACGCTCGCGCGTCCGCTGCGGCCGAGGCCGATGACGAGTGCGTGGTCGGTGCGGTCGAAGCGGCCGCTCGTCGATTCGATCATGATGCGGTGCGCGCGATCAGGGCGAAGCCCAGCAGCGAGAGCGCGAGCGACGCGAGCCAGAACCGCGACGTCACCGCGGTCTCCGGCCACCCGCTCAGCTCGAAGTGATGGTGGAGCGGGCTCATCCGAAAGACCCGGCGGCGCGTGGTCTTGTACGATGCGACTTGAATGATGACGCTCAAGGTTTCGGCCGCAAAGACGCCGCCGATGAGCAAAAGGAGCAGTTGCGTACGCGTCAGGATCGCGATTCCGGCGAGCGCGCCGCCGAGCGCCAGCGAACCGGTGTCGCCCATGAACACGCGTGCGGGATGCCGGTTGTAGAGCAAGAAACCGAGCACCGCGCCGATCGTCGCCGCCGTGAACGCCGCCACGCCGAACGGCGAGAGCGCCATCCCGGACGCGCACGCGAGCACGAGCAGCGGCGGAACGATCGTGCCGCTCGCCAGGCCGTCGAGGCCGTCGGTCAGGTTCACCGCGTGCGTCGTCGACATCACCACGATCACCGAGAGCCCGTACCACAGCCACAGCGGCACGAATCCGACGCCGAAGAGTACCGGCGACTGCGGGCCCGCGACGATCAGGAACGCGACCGCGGCGAGTCCCGTCAGCGCGAACTTCGGCAGCGCGCGCAAGCCGCGGTTCGTGCGGCTGCGAATCGACATGAGATCGTCGCACGCGCCGATCAGCATGCAGGCGTAGACCAGCACGGCGAGCGCGAGCGTCTCGCGGTCGCGGAACAGCAGCAGCGCGACCAGCGGCGCGAGGCCGAACAGCAGGCCGCCCATCGTGGGCGTCCCGGTCTTCGTCTGGTGCGTTCGTGGCGCGTCCTCGTACGCGATCTGCCGCGCCGCGCCACGGCGCAGCGCGTCGATCAGCGGCTTGCCGAGCAGCGCGCCGAGCACGAACGCGGGGATCCCGGCGACGATCAGGCCCAGCGCGAGCCAGCCGAGCCCGAACGGCCACTGCAGCACGACGATCAGCGGCAGCGCGTACCACGGCAGACGGAAGTCGATATCGCTCACGGCGTGACCAGCGGATTCGGCCCGGCGCCGCGCCAGGCCAGCACGACGATCGGCGTCTGCTCGTCGCCGTTGCCGTGCGGGTTGCACGAGAGCGCGCGCTCGACCGCGGCCCGGTCGGCGTGCGGCGAGGCGCCGAGCGCTTTGGCGGGGTTGATGTCGTTCGCGTCGACGATCGCGACGTGCAGCCCCAGCGCCGCGGCGATCTCGGTCGCGACGCGGTCCGGCTCCGCCGGGCCGAGGACGATCGCGCGCTCGTAGGGCGCCAGCGTCCCGGTGTAGCCGTCGATCGTCGCGATCGCTTCGCCCAGGATCTCGTAGAACGAGCCGCGCTTGCCGCGCAGCCGGCCCAGCACCTGCGCGACCGCCGCCCACACGACCTTGCGCGACCCGACCTGGTCGATCACGAGCTGCAGCGACTCGGGCTGGCTGACCGTCGACATCTCGCCGGCGTGGCGCGAGAGCAGCATCGCGAGCGCCGACGGGCGGATCATCTCGGCCGCGATGAAGCGCGACTGCGCGATCGCGACGCCCGTCTCGGCGAGCGCGACCACGTCGCCGGGCCGCGCGATCCCGGCCGTCGCGTCGCGCACGAGCTGCGTCAGATCGTCGCCGGGCGCGATCAGGCGGGTGCGGACCGGGATCGCGACCACGCCCTCGGGGAGCGCGGCATCGCGGATCGCGACCGGGATCACGCTGCCGCCTCGTCGCGCGCGCTCACGCGAACACCTCGGCGCCCAGCGCCTCGGCGATCTGCTCCATCTTGTAGACGCGAGAGCCCTTGAGCAGGATCGCGTCGCCGCGGCGCACGTTCTCGCGCAGCCACGCGATCGCGTCGTCGTTGGCGGCGTACACGACCACGCTGCCGCCTTTCGCGCGCACGCCGCGCGCCGTGTCGGACGCGAACGAGCCGCCGGCCAGGACGACGTCGGCGCGCGTCGCGGCGATCTCGCCGATCTTCTCGTGCATCTGCGGCGCGTCGCTGCCGAGCTCCGCCATGCTGCCGAGCACCGCGATGCGCCGCTCCGCCTCCTCGCGGCCGAACGTCGCCAGCGTCGCGAGCGTCCCCGACAGCGACGCGTTGTACGCGTCGAAGACCAGGCGCACGTCGTCCGGCAGCTCGACGATCTCGTAGCGGCCGTGCGGCAGCGTCACCGTGCCGACCGCTTCGGCCAGCGCCGCCGGCGAAGCGCCGCAGAGCAGCGCGGCGGCGAACGCGGCGGCGAGGTTGCGGCGGTTGTGGTCGCCGGGAAACGCAATCGTGATGCGGTGCGTCTCGGTTGCGCCGTCCTCGGCGATCACCCATACGGCGTCGGGCTCGACGATCGCGGCGTACTCGCCGCGCGGCGGGCGCTCGTCGTCGATCCCGTACCAGACCGGCGTCTGCGCGAGCGTGCGCGCGCGGTAGCGCGAGACGGCGTCGTCCAGGTTCAGCACCGCGCGGCGCGCGCGCGACGGCACGGCCCACTTCGTCTCGGCGATGCGCTCGCGCGAGCCCATGATCTCGAGGTGCGCTTCGCCGACGTTCGTCAGCAAGCCGACGTCGGGACGCGCCGCCGCGACCAGCGGGTCGAGGTCGCGGAACTTGCGCGCGCCCATCTCGACGATCGCCAGACGCTGGTCGTTCTCGTGCAGGCCGCACAGGAACTTGGCGACGCCGATCTCGTTGTTCTCGTTCTCCGGCGTCGCGGTCGCCGGGAACCCGGCGCCGCGCAGCAGCGCGAGCAGAAACTGCTTCGTCGTCGTCTTGCCGGTGCTGCCGGTCACCGCGACGACGGTGCCGCGAACGCGCGCGCGCGCCAGGCCGCCGAGATCCAGGTAGGCCTGCGGCGTGCTGCCGACGACCAGCGCCGCGCGGCCGGCGGGGACGGCCGACGCGTCGTCGACGATCGCGCAGACCGCGCCGCGCGCGAACGCCTCCTCGACGTACGCGTGGCCGTCGAAGCGCTCGCCGCGCAGGGCCAGGAACGCCGCCCCGCGCTCGATCGCGCGCGTGTCGGTCTGGACCAGCAGCGACTCCGGGAGGCCGTTGTCGCCGATCACCTGCGCGCCGGTGGCGGCGATCGCTTCCGTCGTTGGAAGTCTCACGCGACCGGCACATCCTTCGACCGGCTCGGGACGACGTTGCGGCGGGTCATCGTTTGACGGTCTCGGCGCGTTTGGAGAAGGCGCTGCGCACCTCGTCGCGGTCGTCGAAGGGGCGCGTCTGGTCGCCGACGATCTGGTACGTCTCGTGCCCTTTGCCGGCGACGACGACGGTGTCGCCGGCCTGCGCCTCGTCGATCGCGCGGCGGATCGCGCGCCGGCGGTCCAGCTCGATGTCGGTGCGCTGGTAACCGTCCGCGATCTCGCGCGCGATCGCGAGCGGGTCTTCGCTGCGCGGGTTGTCCGACGTCACGATCACCCGGTCGGCCAGGCGCGCGGCGATCTCGCCCATCTGCGTGCGCTTCCCCGCGTCGCGGTCGCCGCCGCAGCCGAACACGACGATCAGGTCGCCCTTCGTCGTCTCGCGTGCGGCGCGCAGCACGTTCTCGAGCGCGTCGGGCGTGTGCGCGTAGTCGACGATCGCGTGGATCCCGAACGCGCCGAAGCGCTCCATCCGGCCCGGCACCGCGCGCGTCGCCCCCAGCCCGCGCACGATGGCGGCGTCGTCGATCCCGAGCGCCCGGCCGAGCCCGAACGCGGCCAGCGCGTTGCGCACGTTGAAGCGGCCCGGCAGCGCGATCCGCACCTCGGCGTCGCCGGCGCGGAAGCTCGAGCCGTCGCCCTCGAGGACGACGCGCGTCGCGCGCAGCGTCGCCGCGCTGTCGATCGCGTAGGTGATCGGCGCCGCGGCGCCCGAGGCAGCGAGCTCGTCGGCGAAGCGCGCGCCGGCCGGGTCGTCGACGTTCAGGACGGCGCGCGGCGCGAGATCGAACAGGCGCCGCTTCGCCGCGACGTAGCGCTCCAGCGTGCCGTGGAAGTCGAGGTGGTCGCGCGTGATGTTGGTCAGCGCGGCGGCCCGGAAGCGGACGTGGTCGACGCGGCCCAGCGCCAGCGCGTGCGACGAGACCTCCATCGCGACCGCCTGCGCGCCGGCGTCGCGCTGGGCCGCGAGCAGCGCATGGAGCTCGAGCGCCAGCGGCGTGGTGTTGGTCAGCGGCCAGCGGCGCTCGCGCAGCTCGCCGCCGAGCGTGCCGATCACGCCGCACGCGATCCCGGCCGCCTCCAGCACGTCGCGCACGAGGTGCGCCGTGGTCGTCTTGCCGTTCGTGCCGGTGATGCCCACGACGATCAGATCGCGCGACGGGTGGTCGTGGAACGCGTCGGCCAGCGCGGAAGCGGCCAGGCGCGTGTCGGGGACGGTGACGGTCGCGACGCCGCGCGCCGGGGCGCCGCGCTCGACGACGACGACCGAGGCGCCGCGAGCGATCGCGTCGTCCAGGTGCGCGTGGCCGTCGGTGCGCTCGCCGCGCAGGGCGATGAAGAGGGTGCCCGCCCGCACGGCGCGCGAGTCGGTCGCCACGGCGTCGACGGACGGGGGAAGCGAGCCGGCGATGCGCGCGTCCGCGAGGGTCGCGACGAGCCGGGCTGTCTCTCGCATCAGCGCTTGCTCTTCGCGGCATGGTTCGGCGGCACCAAGCGGGGGGGCGGGCCGGCGGCCGGCATGATCCCCGCGTGGAACATCGCGGCCCGAGCGAGGCCGGCGAAGACCGGGGCCGCGACCTGCGAGCCGTAGATCGAGCCGCGCGGGCGCTCGACCTTGACCAGGATGACGTAGCGCGGGCGCTCGGCCGGGATCATCCCGACGAACGACGCGATGTACGCGCCGGCCAGATAGCGGCCGTTCTCGACGACCTGCGCGGTGCCGGTCTTGCCGGCGGTCGTGTAGCCGGCCACCTTCGCGGTCGGGTTGCCGGTCCCGCGCAGCACCACCGACCGCAGGTAGCGGCGGAGCGTCTCGGCCGTTCGGCGCGACATCACGCGGCGCTCGACCTCGGCGCCGTAGCGGTAGACCTGCTTCCCGTTCGCGTCCTGGATCGAGCCGACGATCCGCGGGCGCATCAGCAGGCCGCCGTTCGCGATCGCGGCGTACGCGCGCACCAGCGCGAGCGGCGTGGTCGAGATGCCGTGGCCGAACGAGATCGTCGCGAGCGACGAGCCGCTCCAGTCCTTGGGATCGGTGACGATGCCGGGGTTCTCGCCCGGCAGCTCGACCTGCGTCGGGTCGCCGAAGCCGAACTTGCGGATCGTCGCGAACATCGCCGCCGGTCCGGTCGCGAGGCCCACCTCGGCCGCGCCGACGTTGTGCGAGAACGCGATGATCTCTTCCATCGACTCGGTGCCGAGGTGCGCCGCCATCATTCCGTCCTCGGCGTTGTGGATCACCCGGCCGCCGACCTCGAGCGCGTCGCGCGCCGGGAAGCGCGCGCCGTCGCGAAACTTTCCGCTCTCCAGCGCCGCCGCGACGGTGATCAGCTTGAACGTCGAGCCCGGCTCGTAGGCGTCGCTGATCGCGCGGTTCCTCCACGCGTCGGACGAAAATTTGCTGAAGTGCGCGGGATCGAAGTCGGGGACGTTCGCGACCGCGAGCAGCTCGCCGGACCACGGGTCGATCACGATCGCCGTGCCGCTCAGCGCGTGCCATTTCCTCACCGCGTCGCGCAGCAGGCGCTCCGACTCGAACTGCAGGTACGGGTCGAGCGTGGTGACGATCGTCTTGCCGGCGACGGCGCGCTCGACGACGTGCGTCTCGCCGAACGGGATGCTGCGCCCGAACTGGTCCGCTTCGATGCGCATACGGCCCGGCTTTCCGCGCAGCAGCGCGTCCAGCGAGTACTCCAGGCCGTCGAGGCCGTTCTCTTCGGTGCCGGTGAAGCCGACGACCGTCGACGCCAAGCGGCCCGACGTGACGAAGCGGTGGCCGGTCTCCTCGCCTTTGGTGCCGATGCCGGGGATGGCGAGGGCGTCGACGCGCTGCGCGACCTCGTGCGGCACCTTGCGCGCCAGCCAGCGGAACTCGGCCTTGTCGCGCAGCGCCGGCTCGAGATCGGTCGCCGGCTTGCGCAGCAGCGGCGCGAGCTTCAGCGCGACCGCGTGCGGATCGGTGACCTCGGGCGGCGCGGCGTAGATCGACTCCGAGGGCAGCGAGCGCACGAGGACGCCGCCGGTGCGGTCGAGGATGGCGCCGCGCTTCGCGAACGACTCGACGGTCTGGTCGTGCTGCTGCAGCGCGGCGCGCGCCAGCTTCGGCCCTTCGCGCACCTGCAGCTCGCCGAGGCGCAGCGCGAGCGCGAGCGCGAGCAGCACCAGCAGCACGAGCGAGACCTTCGCCCGGACCGGAGCGACGCGCGCGAACGCACGTGCGGCCATGACGCTAGCGGCTCGTCCTGCCCAGCCAGGTTCCGAGGAACGCGAGCCCGCTCGGCCGCGGCTGCGCCGCCTTCGGCTCGGGGACGCGCACGACGGCGTAGACGTGCGGGTCGTGCAGCTTGAGCTTCCCGGCCAGCGCGGCCAGGCGCTCCGGCGACTGCAGGCCCGCGATCTTGTCGTCGAGGCGCTGCGTCTCGGTGACCAGCGCGGTGCGGTCGCGCTCGGCGCCGGCCAAGGCGAAGCTCAGCGAGGTCAGGTTCGCGGTCAGCGTGACGTAGGCCAGCAGCGGCAACAGGATCGCGAACGCCAGCGTGACGACGGCGAAGACGGGGCGGTGCAGGCGGCGGCGCTTGTGGCGCGCGCGGCGCTTCGTCGCGTGGCGGGCGCGGTCGGCGCGGCGCAGCTCGTCCGGCGAATGCCGCGGCTTCGGCGCGCGCGCGGGGAGATCGTACTCGTCGTCCACGCGCTGCGGAGCGATCACGCCGCCACCTCGACCCGCTCGGCGGCGCGCAGCTTGGCGCTGCGCGCGCGCGGGTTGGCCGCGATCTCGTCGTCGCCGGCGACGATCGGCTTGCGCGTGACGGCGCGCGCGCGCTGGTCTTCCTTGAACGTCTGCTTCACGATGCGGTCCTCGAGCGAGTGGAAGGTGATCACCACGACCCGGCCGCCCACGGCGAGTGCGTCGATGGCGGACGGGAGGGCGCGGGTGAGCACGCCGAGTTCGTCGTTGACCTCGATGCGCAGCGCCTGGAACGCGCGCTTGGCGGGGTGGCCGCCGGTGCGCCGGGTGGCGGCGGGGATGGAGTCGCGGACCAGCTCGGCCAGCCGGGCGGTGCCGGTGAAGGGCTCGCGGGCGCGCTCTCGCTCGATGGCGGCGGCGATCCGGCCGGCGAAGCGCTCCTCGCCGTAGACCTTGAGCACCCGGGTGAGCTGGCCGCGGGAGTAGGTGTTGACCACGTCGGCCGCGGTGCGCGGGCTGCCGGGGTCCATGCGCATGTCCAGCGGGGCGTCGGTGGAGTAGCTGAACCCGCGGGAGGGCCGGTCCAGCTGGAGGGAGGAGACACCCAGGTCGAACAGGATGCCCTGCACCTCGGCCACCCCCTGTTCGGCCAGCACGTCGGGCAGCTCGTCGAAGACGGCGGGGACGAGGGTGACCCGGTCGGTGCAGCCGGCGGCCTCGATCCGGGCGGCGGCCTCCGCGCGGGCGTCGGGATCGCGGTCCAGGCCGATCAGGCGGAGGCCGGGGTGGGCGGTGAGCAGGGCCAGGGAGTGGCCGGCGAGCCCGAGGGTCGCGTCGACGAGGACGGCGCCGTCGGCCTGCAGGGCGGGGGCGAGCAGCTCGGTGACCCGGTCGAGGAGGACGGGGACGTGCACCGCGGGCCCGGTGGGCTCGGGGCTCATCGACGTCTCCTTCGGGCGGGTGGGGACCAGTGGGGCGGGTGGAGTGGGGTGGGGCTGGTCCGCGCGTCCCGCCCCCGCGGGGCCCGCCTGGCGCCGGGGAAGCGGTACCAGGAGGAGCCCCGCTGGGGTGGTGGGGCGGGTGGAGCCATCGCGTGGTGGGGCGGGTGGAGCCTTCGCGTGGTGGGGCTGGGTGGGGCGTCGAGCCGGAGGGAAGCCGGTTCGCATGTCCCGGGGTCCGGTCGAGCCGCGGGGAAGTCGGCTCGGTCGGGGTCGGGCGGGGTGGGGCTGTCGGAGGTGGTGGGGACGGGCGGCTCAGGACAGGGTCGGCATCCCCTCGCTCTCCATGGCCGCGAACACGGCCTCCTGCTCGGCGACGTAGGCGTCCCAGCTCGGGGCGTCCCAGATCTCGAAGCGGGTGTCGACGCCGACCACGACCACGTCGCGGTCCAGGCCGGCGTACTCGCGCAGGCCGGCGGGGATGGTGATGCGGCCGGTCTTGTCGGCCTCGATCTCCACCATCGACCCGAAGCTCATCCGGGCGTGCATGCGGGCGGCGTTGGTGTCGGCCGGGGCCATGGCCTTGAGGGCGGCGCTCTGCTCGGCGACGCGGGCCATGGTCAGGCCGTAGATGCAGCGCTCCTGGCCCTTCTTGATCACCATGCCGTCGGCCACGAGCTCGCGGTAGCGGACGGGGAGGGCGAGCCGGCCTTTCTCGTCGAGCCGCAACGCGTAGCTGCCGACGAACACCGGATCACCCCCTGCATCTGTCCTCCTGTGGTCGCACCAGGCCGTCCGAGCGGGCCCTGCCTCCCCATTGCGCGACACATTAACCCACTGCGCCCCACTGAGCACCACTCTGACCCGTGTCGGCCCCTCTCCCCCACCGGGCCCCACCGGCCCCCCGCGGAGCCGCGCCGCACCCCTGCCGGACGACCCCACGGAGCCCGTCCCACGAGCCCCCCACCTGCTCGTCTTTCCCACGTACCGTGGGATGGGTGACCGAGGGCACCGCAGAGCTGCAGTCCCCACCGGGCGTGACCGGGCTCGACCCCGGCTCACTCGACGTGGCCGCCGAGGGCGACCGCATCGCCGCGGCGATGAGCCGGGTCGTCGTGGGCAAGCCCGACGTCGTCCGGCTGGCTCTGGTGGTGTTGCTGGCCGAGGGCCACCTGCTCATCGAGGACGTGCCCGGCGTCGGCAAGACGACGCTGGCCAAGGCGC